>NZ_JAVTWP010000031.1:0-574862 GCF_032229685.1 Rhizobacter sp.
TGCCGCACATCTTCGCCATCGGCGACATCGTCGGCCAGCCGATGCTGGCGCACAAAGCGGTGCATGAAGCCCACGTCGCGGCCGAAGTGGCGGCGGGCGACAGCAAGGCCGCGTTCGACGCGCGCGTGATCCCGAGCGTGGCCTACACCGACCCCGAAGTGGCGTGGGTCGGCGTCACCGAAGACGAGGCCAAGGCCAAGGGCATGAAGGTGAAGAAAGGGCTGTTCCCGTGGAATGCGTCAGGCCGCGCCATCGCCAACGGCCGCGACGAAGGCTTCACGAAGCTGTTGTTCGACGAAGCGACGCACGCGATCGTGGGTGGCGGCATCGTCGGCACGCATGCCGGCGACATGATCGGCGAGGTGGCCCTCGCGATCGAGATGGGTGCCGACGCGGTCGACATCGGCAAGACGATCCACCCGCACCCGACGCTGGGCGAAAGCATCGGCCTGGCGGCCGAGGCTTTCGAAGGGGCTTGCACCGACTTGCCGCCGGTCAAGAAGTGATATTGCATCGCTGACGCGACACCATATCTGCGCCAATTCGACCGGCTCTTCGCCGGTCAACTGGCGCGGGGCTTCGGTGGTGCTTCGGTCAGGGTTTGCGGACCGGCGACGAGGCGGCTGGCGCGGGTGCAGGCGCCACGACGGGCGCCGTGGCAGCGAGGCGCTGTGCGCGGGCGTCGAGTTCGGCGCGGTCGGTCGCCACCACATCGGCCATCACCACCGGGCAGCGTGACGGGGCGTCATCGCCCTGGGCCCAGCCGGCGGCTTCGTTCGCCGAAGTCAGCGAGCGGCTCACGCCGAGCTGCGTGCCGAGCTGGTTCATCGCGGCATGCGTGCGCGCGTACGACAGGCCAAGGTCGTATTCGGCATTCGCATAGGAACGACGGGCGGTGTACAGCTCGTTCTCGGCGTTGAGCAAGTCGAGCAGGCTGCGCTGGCCGATGTCGAACTGCTGGCGGTAGGCGTCACGCGCCTTCTGGATTGCCAGCGTGTTGCGGTCGAGGTAGGCGAGCTGCTCGGTCAGCTTCTTGGTGTCGTTGTAGGCGATGGCCGCGGTCTGGCGCACGTCGCGGCAGGTCTTGTCGCGCAGGTCGGTGGCCTGGCTCACGATGTTGGCTTGCTGGCGAATGCGCGCTTGGTCTGCCCCGCCGTTGTAGAGGTTCCAGTTCAGCACGATCTCGGCGGTGCTGTTGCGGGTCTGGTCTTGCAGGCCGTCGACGTTGCGGCCGGCGTCTGCTCGCACACGCGCCTGCACCGTGGGCTGGTAGACCGAGCGCCGTGCGTCGGCCACCGAGCGTGCACCACGCAGGCCTTCGATGCTGGCACTGACCGCCGCGCTCTGGCGCACGGCGGTGTTCATGGCTTCGGTGGCGGTGGCCGGCACGCCGTCGCGCAGCATCGCGATGCCACCGAGTTCTTTCGCCGGCGGGGTGCCCACCAGGCGCTGGTAACGCGCGTTCACGTCGTGCAGGTTGGCCACCTCGGTGGTCAGGTTCGATTCGGCCAGTGCCACGCGTGCGCCCGCCTGTTCGAGGTCGACACCACGGCCCACGCCGGCCTTGAAGCGCGACTGGATCTGCAGAAAGGCGTAGCGGTGCTGCACGTAGTTGTCTTCGGCGAGCGTGACCATGCGCCGGTAGCGCTGCACGTCGTAGTGCGCCTTGGCGGCTTCGATGGCGGTCTGCTCGGTCACGTCGACCAGCTCGAAGTAACGCGCGAGCTGTTCGTGGCCGGCGCGGGCAACGTCGTTCTGCGTGCCCATGCCGTCCCACAACAGCTGCGTGAGGCTCACGCCACCCTGGCGGCGGCTCAGCGTGCGCGAGGTGCCATTGATGCGGTCACGTTCCTGGCCGGCACTCGCGTTCAGGTCGACACGCGGCAGGTAGGCGCCGCGGGCGGCGTCGACTGCGTCGACGGCGGCGCGGTAGGCGTTGAAGCGCGCAGAGACTTCGGGGTTGGTGTTGATGGCCTGTTCGATCGTGGTCTTGAGCGGGTCGGCGGTCTGGGCGATGGCGCCACCGGCTGCCATCAGCAACACGAGCGCGCAACGGGCAAAGCTTTTCGAATCCATGAGAGTCCTGAATATCCAGCGGTACTTTTCGGGGGAAATGGGTGAGGCCACGGGTCTGAAGCGGGGCATCGATTTCGCCGCGGAGTCTAGTTTGTCGGATGTCTCGCAACGCCCCCCTTCACCGAGGGGCGGCGGGGGAGTATTTCACGTCATCACCCGATCCGGTATCGGATTGACAACATCGAAGCACATGCCTTTTGACGGGGTGTGTTTCGAAATGTGAGCAAGTTCACGCTCACCTGCGAGCAGGCCGTGAGCGATGCAATGCACCACCATTCAAGTCGGCTGCTGGCTTGTCGAAGACGATGGGTTGGGTTGTTCCCTCTGCCGGCCTGTGACCATCACGTTCCCCACTGCCTGTTCGTTCGCGCGTGATGCTCCAGGGCGGGCACGCCGGGTCGTCGCGCGTGCGCTCGCCACGGCGTGGTGGCGCGGCGGTTCGGTGGCGCTGTTAGGGGCCGTGCTCGCCCTCACGGCACTCTCACCACGCGCGTGGGATGCCGAGACGATGCTGCGTGCCGCCCAGGCGCAAGGGCTGCTTGCCACCAGCGGCGTGCGGGCGCTGCAGCCCTTGCTCGCCGCGTCGGTGGGCCAGGACGAACCGCAGCGGCTGGCCGCTTTCAACGACTTTTTCAATCGCCGTGTCGTGTTCACGTCCGACATCGAAGCCTGGGGTCAAGCCGACTACTGGGCCAGCCCGCTCGAAACGCTGGGCAAGGGCCGTGGCGATTGCGAGGACTACGTGATCGCCAAGTACTTCAGCCTGCTGGCGGCCGGCGTGCCGCAGGCCAAACTGCGGCTCGTGTACGTGCGCGCGCTCATCGGCGGGCCGGGCGGTGCGGTACAAGCCCACATGGTGCTCGCCTACTACCCGCAACCCGGCGCCGAGCCGCTGATTCTCGACAACCTGATCGGCGAGATCCGTCCTGCATCGCGCCGGCCCGACCTGGAGCCCGTGTTCAGTTTCAACAGCGAGGGCCTCTGGCAGGGGGTGGGTGCGCAGAGCGCAGGCGACCCGGTGGCACGGTTGTCGCGTTGGCGCGAAGTCCTTGCAAAGGCCCGTGCCGAAGGGTTCCAATGAAGAACACAGAGAGGCAAGCATGTCGCTGATACGTCAAATCTGGTTGTTGCTGCTGGCCACGCTGTTGCTGGCCTTCGCCGCCAGCGTGAGCGTGAACGTGAGCACGGCGCGCGACACGCTGCAGACCCAGCTGCGGCTGAAGAACAGCGACAACGCCGTGGCGCTGGCACTCGTGCTGTCGCAGCAGAAGGGCCAGCTCGAACTGATGGAGCTGGCACTCGCCGCGCAGTTCGACACCGGCTTCTACCGCCGCATCCGCCTCACCGGCGTCGACGGCAAACCGCTGCTCCAGCGCGAAGCGGCGGCGGCCCCGTTGAAGGCGCCGGCCTGGTTCGCGGCCCTCGTTCCGATCGATTCCGAGCCGGGCGTGGCCCAGGTGTCCGACGGCTGGCGCGCACTGGGTGCGCTCGAAGTGGTGAGCCAGTCGTCTTATGCGGTCGACGAGTTGTGGGCCAGCAGCCTCGGCTCGGCCGGCGCGCTGGCGGTGGTGGGCTTGCTCGCCGGCTTGCTGGCTTCGCTCGCGGTCGGGCGCATCCGCCGGCCGCTGGACGACACCGTGGCGCAAGCCACCTCGCTCGAGCGTGGCGAGTACCTCACCGTGACCGAACCCAATGTGCCCGAGCTCAAGCGCCTGACCCGCGCGATGAACTCGATGGTGGCCCGGCTTCGGGTCGTGTTCGAGGGCCAGGCGTCGCAAGTCGAGAGCCTGCGCCGCCAGGCCAGCTGTGATTCCTTGACGGGCCTGTCGAACCGCATGCACTTCATGGCGCAGTTGCGCGCCGCGCTGCAGCGCGAAGACGGCCACGCCGCGGGCGGCCTGGTGCTGCTGCGGGTGCTGAACCTGACCGAGGTCAACCGCACGCTGGGCCGCGAGAGCACCGACGCGCTGATCGGCGCCATCGCGCAGACCCTGCAGACCTACACGCAGCGTGTCGACGGTTCGTTCGTCGGCCGGCTCAACGGCTCCGACTTCGCGCTCGGCCTGCCGGCCGGCGGCGTGGCCCGTGAAACCGCGCAGGCCGTGATCGAACTGCTGCGCGCCGCATTGCCCGCGCTCACGGCGCACGTGGCCGTGGCGGCCGGCGCGGTCGAGATGCGGCACGGCGCCGAACTCGGCGAGCTGATGGGAGCTGCCGACCTGGCGCTGGCGCGGGCCGAGAGCAACGGCGCGTTCTCGGTCGAGTCGGCGGGCGAGGGCGGCAGCGCCTGGGCCGGCCTGGGCGAGCGGCGCTGGCGCGAGCGGGTCAGCGAAGCGCTGGCCGACGGCCGGGTGCAGCTCGGCAGCTACCCGGTGGTGAACCCGAACCAGGGCCTGATCCACCTCGAATGCCCGTTGCGCCTGCAACTTGATCCGCAAGGGGCTTACGAAGTCGCGGCGCACTGGCTGCCGCTGGCCGTGCGCAGCCGGCTGACCAGCGCGGTCGACGAACACGCGCTGATGCTGGCGCTGAAGGCGATCGCCAGCGACGGGCAACCCCGTTGCGTGAACCTGTCGCCGGCCTCGCTGGGCGACAGCGGTTTTGCCTCACGCCTGCGCGCCAGCCTGCTGGCGCAGCCGCGCGCCGCGCGCGGTGTGTGGCTCGAAGTGAGTGAAGAAGCCGCTGTCGACCAGTTCGACCTGGTGCGCGAACTCGGCCGGCAACTGCGCCCGACCGGGGCGCGGCTCGGGCTGGAACACGCGGGCGAGCGCATCAGCCGCGTCGAGCGCCTGTTCGAGGCCGGGCTCGACTACGTGAAGCTCGACGCCGCCGTGGCCCACGGCGTGGCACTCGACGCTGGCCGTGCCGGCTTCGTGCGCGGCCTGGTGACGATGCTGCACAGCCTCTCGCTCGAGGTGTATGCCGAAGGCGTGGGCGATGCGGCCGACGCGCAGGCCTTGTGGGCCTGCGGCGTCGACGGCATGACCGGGCCCTGGGTCACCTCGACGCTGTACCGGCCTGCCGCGTGAAGCCACGCGGCCGCTTGAAGCGCGCCGCGATCAGGAGCCGTCGGTCACCAGCTTGCCGCGCTGGAGCAGGTCGTTCAGCACCTGGTTGTCGGAGGTGAAACTGCCGATCAGGTTCACCCCGTTGAGCGTGATCACCTGGTCGACTGCGCCTGCCGCATAACCGCCCGAGAACCCGCCGGTGGAGCTGACCTCGACCACCGTGTTGCCACCCACCAGCGAGAAGTGCAGGTAGTTGCCGAGGTTGCCCGTGTCGGCGGTGATCGTGATGGCGTTGTTGGTGCCGATCGCGCCGGGCAGGCTGACCACGTTCGCCGCATGCGTCTCGCCGACGAGGAGGTCACGCAGGTCGAGCACGTCGCCGGAATAGCTCGCGTTGTCGAAGTCGTTGATGACGTCGCGTGCCGGCGTGCCGGCCGTGCCGCGGTCGGCCAGCTGCCAGCGGAACACATCGTGCCCCGAGCCGCCGATCAGGATGTCGTTGCCGGCCCCGCCGATCAGGATGTCGTCACCGGCGCCGCCGTTGAGCGTGTCGTTGCCGGTGCCGCCGGTGAGCTTGTCGCTGCCGGCCGCGCCGGTGATGTTGTCGTTGCCGACACCGCCGTCGATGGTGGAGCCGGTCTGGATCTGGTAGGTGCCGGTGGTGCTGCCCGCCACGATGTGCTGCGTGTCGGTGAGCGTGGGTGCGTTCGCGTCGGAGAAGAGCGGCAACGAATCGCTGGAGAGCAGCTTGTAGGTGCTGTCGGCCGTGCCGCTGAGCTTGAACTCGACGCGCAGCTGCGCGTTGCCGCCCTGTTCCCAGTAGAGAAGCTCGAGTGCCGTCATGCCGCCGACCACTGGCACGCCGGTGTAGACACGTGTCGTCGGCGACTGGATGTCGTCGAGGATCGCCACTGTGTGGCCGCCCAGGTTCAGGCGGAACCCGTCGTCGGCGGTGATGCGGATGTCGTAGACACCACCGTCGAGGTAGGCCTGGCCCGTCAGGCGGATCGCTGCGTCGGTGGTGGTGCCCAGGCCGCTGGTCGGGCCTGAGCCACGGTTGTCGTTGTCGGCGGTGCCGGTCGACACCGTCAGCGTGCCGGCGTCGCTGCCGGTGGTGCGGTTCAGGAACTTGTAGAGCTGGCTGTTGGTGTTCGTCAGCCCGGCGGTCGAACCGCCGGCCGCCACGTTGACGTTGGTGCCCAGAGAAGCGCTCACGTCGGGCGAAGCGCCGTAGTCGACCGTGCGCGCCAGGAAGTGCGCGTCTGCAGCATTGGTGGCGCCGGCCGTCGAGGTGCCGAGGATGTTGCCGCTGCCGCCTGCCGTGGCATTGCGCGTGTTGATGATCGTGTTGAAGTCGCTGACGTGGTCGAGGTTGCCCAGCGTGCCGTCGTCGCTGTGGCGACGGTAGGTGCTGATGTTGCTGTTGGTCGGGTTCGAGTCGTTGTAGCCGTAGTAGTCGCCGGCCAGGCCAAGCGTGTTGGTCAGCGCGGTCGTGGTCGGCGTCGGGGCCACCAGCGTGTCGGCTTGCCCTGCCACCACCACCGTGATCGTGGCATTCGCCGTGCCGCCCTGGCCATCGGAGACGCGGTAGGTGAAGACGTCGGAGACGCCCGTGCCGGTGGCGACGGCATCAGCGCGGTTGGCCGTGTAGGTGTAGCTGCCGTCTGCGCGCAGCAGCAGGTCGCCATAGGTTCCGGCGAAGGTGGTGCCGCCGGCGGTGACAGCCGTCGCCGGCGTGCCGTTGCCCGCCACGGCCTGCACGACCGTGAGCGTGCCGCCGTCGGCGTCGGTGTCGCGCCCCGCTGCGTTGCCAGCCGACAGGATCACGCCGTTGGCGGCCGTCTGCGTCAGCGTGGCGCCGGCGATCACCGCGCCGGTGTCGTTGCCGGCCACGGGGTTCTCGTTCGTGCCGAGGATGTTGACGCGCACGGTGGTGGTGGTGCCGTCGGCCGACGCGACCGTGAAGGTGTCGGTGTAGGTCGTGCCTGCCACGAACTCGTTGTGGGCGGTGCTGGTGACGTAGGTCCAGGCGCCTGCGGCATTGACAGTGAAAGTGCCATAGGCGCCCACGGTGCCGGCCTGAGCCACGAACGTGGCCGGGCTGTCGACATCGGTGATCGTCAGCGTGCCGTTGGTCGACAGGACGGCATCGGTTTCCGTCAGGTTGACCGTGGCTGAACTGAGCACGGCGGCGTCGTTCGTGCCGAGGATGTTCACGCGCACCGTGGTGGTGGTGCCGTCTGCGGACGCCACCGTGAACGTGTCGGTGTAGGTTGTGCCTGCCACGAACTCGTTGTGCGCGGTGCTGGCGGTGTAGGTCCAGGCGCCTGCCGCGTTGATCGAGAAGCTGCCGTAGAGGCCGGCCGTGCCCGCCTGTGCCACGAATGTGGCCGGGCTGTCGACATCGCTGATGGTCAGCGTGCCATTCGTGCTGAGGACGGCATTGGTTTCCGTCAGGTTCACGGTGGCCGAGCTCAACACCGCAGCGTCGTTCGTGCCGGCGATGTTGACCGTGACAGTGGTCGTCGTGCCGTCGGCAGAAGCGACCGTGAACGTGTCGGTGTAGGTCGTGCCCGCAGCGAACTCGTTGTGCGCGGTGCTGGCGGTGTAGGTCCACGCGCCGGCGGCGTTGATCGTGAACGTGCCATAGGTGCCGACCGTGCCGGCTTGCGCCACGAACGCGGCGGGGCTGTCGACGTCCGAGATGGTCAGCGTGCCGTTCGTCGACAGGACCGCATTGGTCTCGGTCAGATTGACCGTGGCCGTGCTCAGGACGGCAGCGTCGTTGGTGCCGAGGATGTTGACACGCACCGTGGTCGTCGTGCCGTCTGCCGAAGCGACGGTGAAGGTGTCGGTATATGTCGTACCCGCCACGAACTCGTTATGGGCCGTGCTGGCGGTGTAGGTCCAGCCGCCCGCGGCATTGATCGAGAAGCTGCCGTACGTGCCGACCGTGCCGGCTTGCGCCACGAAGGTGGCGGGGCTGTCGACGTCCGAGATCGTCAGCGTGCCGTTCGTGGACAAGACCGAATTGGTTTCGGTCAGGTTCACCGTGGCCGAACTCAACACGGCCGCGTCGTTCGTGCCGGCGATGTTGACCGTGACCGTCGAGGTCGTGCCGTCGGCGGATGCGACGGTGAAGGTCTCGCTGTAGGTCGTGCCCGCCGCGAACTCGTTGTGCGCCGAGCTGGCCGTGTACGTCCACACGCCTGCGGCGTTGATCGTGAACGTGCCATACGTGCCGACCGTTCCGGTCTGAGCCACGAAGGTCGCCGGGCTGTCGACGTCACTGATCGTCAAGGTTCCGCCGGCCGTGAGGACGGCATTCGTCTCGGTCAGGTTGACGGTGGCGGTGCTGAGCACGGCCGCGTCGTTGGTGCCGAGGATGTTGACCGTGACCGTGCTGGTCGTCCCGTCGGCCGAAGCGACGGTGAAGGTCTCGGAGTAGGTTGTGCCCGCAGCGAACTCGTTGTGCGCCGAGCTGGCGGTGTAGGTCCAGGCGCCAGCAGCGTTGATCGTGAAGGTGCCGTAAGCGCCGACCGTTCCGGCCTGAGCCACGAAGGTAGCCGGGCTGTCGACATCGCTGATCGTCAGCGTGCCGTTGGTGCTGAGAACAGCGTTGGTTTCAGTCAGGTTGACCGTGGCCGAGCTCAGCACGGCAGCGTCGTTCGTGCCGGCGATGTTGACCGTGACCGTGCTGGTCGTGCCGTCCGCCGAAGTGACGGTGAAGGTCTCGCTGTAGGTCGTGCCTGCCGCGAACTCGTTGTGCGCCGAGCTGGCGGTGTAGGTCCACGCGCCCGCAGCGTTGATCGTGAAGATGCCGTAGGCGCCGACCGTTCCGGTCTGGGCCACGAAAGTCGCCGGGCTGTCGACATCGCTGATGGTCAGCGTGCCGTTCGCCGTGAGAACGGCGTTCGTCTCGGTCAGGTTGACCGTGGCCGAGCCCAGCACCGCGGCATCGTTGGTCCCGAGGATGTTGACCGTGACCGTGCTGGTCGTGCCGTCGGCCGATGCGACGGTGAACGTGTCGGTGTAGGTCGTGCCGGCGGCGAACTCGTTGTGCGCCGTGCTGGTGGTGTACGTCCAGGCGCCCGCCGCGTTGATCGTGAAGCTGCCGTAGAGGCCGGCCGTGCCCGCCTGGGCCACGAATGTCGCCGGGCTGTCCACGTCGCTGATGCTCAGCGTGCCGTTGGTCGACAGGACCGCATTGGTTTCGGTCAGGTTGACGGTGGCCGTGCTCAGCACGGCGGCATCGTTGGTGCCGAGGATGTTCACGCGGACGGTGGTGGTGGTGCCGTCTGCCGAGGCCACCGTGAACGTGTCGGTGTAGGTCGTGCCTGCCACGAACTCGTTGTGCGCGGAACTCGCCGTGTAGGTCCAGGCGCCCGCGGCGTTGATCGTGAAAGTGCCGTAGGTGCCGACCGTTCCGGCCTGGGCCACGAACGCGGCCGGGCTGTCGACGTCGGTCACCGTCAGCGTGCCGTTGGTGGACAGGACCGCGTTCGTCTCGGTCAGGTTGACCGTGGCCGAGCTCAACACGGCCGCGTCATTGGTGCCGAGGATGTTGACCGTGACCGTCGAGGTCGTGCCGTCGGCCGAGGCCACGATGAACGTGTCGGTGTAGGTCGTGCCAGCCGCAAACTCGTTGTGGGCCGAGCTGGCGATGTAGGTCCAGGCGCCCGCGGCGTTGATCGTGAAGGTGCCGTAGGTGCCGACCGTTCCGGCCTGGGCTACGAACGCGGCCAGGCTGTCGACGTCGGTCACCGTCAGCGTGCCGTTGGTGGACAGGACCGCGTTCGTCTCGGTCAGGTTGACCGTGGCCGAGCTCAACACGGCCGCGTCATTGGTGCCGAGGATGTTGACCGTGACCGTCGAGGTCGTGCCGTCGGCCGAAGCGACCGTGAAGGTGTCTGTGTAAGTGGTGCCTGCGGCGAATTCGTTGTGTGCCGAGCTGGCGGTGTATGTCCAGGCGCCAGCGGCGTTGATGGTGAACGTGCCGTAGGCGCCGACCGTGCCGGCTTGAGCCACGAACGTGGCGGGGCTGTCGACATCACTGATCGTCAGCGTGCCGTTCGTGGCCAAGACGGCGTTCGTCTCGGTCAGGTTGACCGTGGCCGTGCTGAGTACGGCCGCGTCGTTGGTGCCGAGGATGTTGACCGTGACCGTGCTGGTCGTGCCATCGGCCGAAGCGACGGTGAAGGTCTCGGAGTAGGTTGTGCCCGCAGCGAACTCGTTGTGGGCCGAGCTGGCGATGTAGGTCCACGCGCCGGCAGCGTTGATCGTGAAGGTGCCGTAAGCGCCGGCCGTGCCGGCCTGGGCCACGAATGTGGCCGGGCTGTCGACATCGCTGATGGTCAGCGTGCCATTCGTGCTGAGGACGGCATTGGTTTCCGTCAGGTTCACGGTGGCCGAGCTCAACACCGCAGCGTCGTTCGTGCCGGCGATGTTGACCGTGACAGTGGTCGTCGTGCCGTCGGCAGAAGCGACCGTGAACGTGTCGGTGTAGGTTGTTCCCGCAGCGAACTCGTTGTGCGCTGTGCTGGCGGTGTAGGTCCACGCGCCGGTGGCATTGATCGTGAACGTGCCGTAGGTGCCAACGGTGCCTGTCTGCGCGACGAACGTTGCAGGGCTGTCGACATCGCTGACCGTCAACGTGCCGTTGGTCGACAGGACGGCGTTCGTCTCGGTCAGATTGACCGTGGCCGAGCTGAGCAGCGCGGCATCGTTGGTGCCGAGGATGTTGATCGTGACGGTGCTGGTCGTGCCGTCGGCCGAGGCGACCGTGAAGGTCTCAGAGTACGTTGTACCCGCCGCGAATTCGTTGTGTGCCGAACTCGCGGTGTAGGTCCAGGCGCCAGCAGCATTGATCGTGAAGGTGCCGTACGTGCCGACCGTGCCGGTTTGAGCCACGAACGTGGCGGGGCTGTCCACGTCGGAGATCGTCAACGTGCCGTTCGTGGTCAGGACGGCATTCGTCTCGGTCAGGTTGACCGTCGCCGTGCTGAGCACCGCGGCATCGTTGGTCCCGAGGATATTGACTGTGACGGTCGAAGTCGTCCCGTCAGCCGAGGCGACCGTGAAGGTCTCGCTGTAGGTTGTGCCGGCCGCGAACTCGTTGTGCGCCGAACTGGCCGTGTACGTCCACACGCCCGCGGCGTTGATCGTGAACGTGCCGTAAGTGCCGACCGTTCCCGTCTGGGCGACGAAGGTCGCCGCGCTGTCCACGTCGCTGATCGTCAAGGTTCCACCAGCCGTGAGGACGGCATTCGTTTCGGTCAGGTTGACCGTGGCGGTGCTGAGCACGGCCGCGTCGTTGGTGCCGAGGATGTTGACCGTGACGGTCGACGTCGTGCCGTCTGCGGCGGCCACGGTGAAAGTCTCCGAGTACGTGGTGCCGGCCGCGAATTCGTTGTGGGCCGAGCTGGCGGTATACGTCCAGGTGCCCGCGGCATCGATCGCGAAGGTTCCGTACAGACCGACCGTGCCGGTCTGAGCAACGAAGCTCGCGGGGCTGTCCACGTCGGTGACGGT
The DNA here is from genome assembly GCF_032229685.1 of Rhizobacter sp. Classification (GTDB taxonomy): domain Bacteria; phylum Pseudomonadota; class Gammaproteobacteria; order Burkholderiales; family Burkholderiaceae_C; genus LMDS01. The sequence continues at coordinate 11,616 of NZ_JAVTWP010000031.1, forward strand.
GAGGGTGCCGCCTGCGGTCAGCACCGCATTGCTCTCGGTCAGGTTGACCGTGGCCGTGCTGAGTACGGCGGCATCGTTGGTGCCGAGGATGTTGACCGTGACCGTGCTGGTCGTGCCGTCGGCGGATGCGACGGTGAAGGTCTCGCTGTAGGTCGTGCCTGCCGCGAACTCGTTGTGCGCCGAACTCGCCGTGTACGTCCACACGCCAGCAGCGTTGATCGTGAAGGTGCCGTAAGCGCCGACCGTTCCGGCCTGAGCCACGAAGGTAGCCGGGCTGTCGACATCGCTGATCGTCAGCGTGCCGTTGGTGCTGAGAACAGCGTTGGTTTCAGTCAGGTTGACCGTGGCCGAGCTCAGCACGGCCGCGTCGTTCGTGCCGGCGATGTTGACCGTGACCGTCGAGGTCGTGCCGTCGGCGGATGCGACCGTGAAGGTCTCGCTGTAAGTCGTGCCCGCGGCGAACTCGTTGTGGGCCGAGCTCGTGGTGTATGTCCAGGCGCCGGCGGCGTCTATGGCGAACGTGCCGTACGTGCCGACGGTGCCTGCCTGCGCGACGAACGTGGCGGGGCTGTCGACGTCGCTGATCGTCAACGTTCCACCAGCCGTGAGGACAGCGTTTGTCTCGGTCAGGTTGACGGTGGCGCTGCTGAGCACGGCCGCGTCGTTCGTGCCGAGGATGTTCACTGTGACGGTCGACGTCGTGCCGTCTGCGGCGGCCACGGTGAAAGTCTCGCTGTACGTCGTGCCCGCGGCGAACTCGTTGTGGGCAGAGCTTGCGGTGTAGGTCCAGGCGCCAGCGGCATTGATCGTGAACGTGCCGTAGGTGCCGACCGTACCGGCCTGCGCGACGAACGTGGCGGGGCTGTCGACATCACTGATCGTCAGCGTGCCGTTCGTGCTGAGGACGGCGTTGGTCTCGGTCAGGTTGACGGTGGCGCTGCCAAGTACGGCGGCATCGTTGGTGCCGAGGATGTTGACCGTGACCGTGCTGGTCGTGCCGTCGGCGGATGCGACGGTGAAGGTCTCGCTGTAGGTCGTGCCTGCCGCGAACTCGTTGTGCGCCGAACTCGCCGTGTACGTCCACACGCCCGCAGCATTGATCGTGAACGTGCCGTAAGTGCCGACCGTCCCCGTCTGCGCAACGAAAGTCGCCGGGCTGTCCACATCGCTGATCGTCAGCGTGCCACCAGTGGTGAGCACCGCATCCGTCTCGGTCAGGTTGACCGTGGCGGTGCCGATCACCGCGGCGTCGTTCGTGCCCGTGATGCTGACCGTGATCACCTGGGCGGTGCCGTCGATGCTGCGCACCGTGAAGGTCTCGGGCGGCAGCGTCTGGCCGTCACCGAGCGCCTGAACGGCCGGGTCGGCGTTGTTCAGGGTGTACGTCCACACACCGGCTGCATCGATGCTGAACGAGCCATGCGCACCGGCCACCGCCGTCTGCGCCACGAAGGCCGCTTCACCCGCATCCGGGTCGGTGACGGTGAGGGTGCCACTGGCCACCAGCGTCGTGTCTTCCACGGTCGCGCCGCTGGTCTGGCCACCGATGACAGCCGCGTCGGGCTGCGGCGTCACGTTCAGCGTGATCGTGTTGGGCGTGGCGTCGAAAGCACCGGCGCTGTCCTGCACGCTGAAGCTGAAGCTGGCGTAGCCGGCACCGTTGGCGTTGGCCGCAGGGGTGAAGACCAGGTTGGCCAAGGCGGCTGCGCTGACGATCTGGCCGGCCGTCACGGCCACACCACCGAGCGTGAGCGTGCCGGCGCCGGGCAGGGTGTCGATGCGCACGGCACCGAGCGACTGGCCCAGGTCGGCGTCGGCAAACCCGAAGTCGGCGGGAGCAAAGGCGCGGCTCGAGTCTTCGGCGAGTGTGAGCGTGGCGTCGGTGCCGGTCGGCGGCGTATTGCTGCCCACGTTGACCGTGAGCGTGCCGGTGGCGGTGCCACCCTGTCCGTCGCTGATCGTGTAGCTGATGACCACCGGACCGGCCACGTTGGTGGCCGGCGTGAAGTTGAGCGTTCCGTCGGCGTTGACGCTCACGACCCCGAGCGCGGCACTCACGTTGGCGCCGGTGACGGTCAACGGGTCACCGTCGACGTCGCCGTCATTGCCGAGCACGTTGATGTTGTTGATCGGCGTGTTGATCGCAGTCGAAGCCACATCGGGCGCGGCCGTCGGCGCGTCGTTCTGCGCCAGCACCGTGATGCCTTGCGTGACCGTGGCCGAGGTGGCGCCTTCGTTGTCGGTGGCGCTGAACGAGAGCGTCGTGCTGCCGTTCCAGTTGGCATTCGGAACGAAGGTCAACGCCGCGCTGCCGGCGCTGGCCGGGATCACGCTGCCCACGCTCACGGCCACGCCGCCGAACAGCAGCGTGCCGTTGGCGGGCAGCGCGGTGACGGTGAAGCTCGTGATGCTGCCGTCGACATCGCCGGCAGCGAAGGTCACCGGAACGCCTGCAGCGTCTTCCAGCCCGGTGGCAGGCGTGACAACGCCCACCGGGGCTTCGTTCGTGCCGTTGACGGTCACGGTCACGGTCTGGCTCGTGCCGTCGGCCGTGGTCACCGTGAAGGTTTCGGTCGGGTGCTGGGCGCTCGTGAGTGCCTGCACGTTGGCGTCGCCATTGCGCAGCACGTAAGTCCAGGTGCCGGCCGCGTTGATGACGAAGTCGCCATACACGCCGGCGCTGCTCGCGGCGACGAAGGTCGCAGGGCTGTCGACATCGGTGGCGGTGAGCGTGCCGGCAGCGCTGAGGCCGCCGTCTTCGGTGACGCTGCCGACCGAGGTGCCGCTGATCACGGCGGCGTCGTTGGTGCCCGAGACGCTGATGGTGACCGTCGTCGTCGAGCCGTCGTTCAAAGTGACGGTGATGGGCTCGCTCACGGTCTGCCCGCCCGCGAGTTGCTCGGCGCGTGCGTCGAGCGTGTACGTCCAGCTGCCGTCGGCGGCGAGCACCAGCGAGCCATAGGCGCCGTTGATCGTCGCGGGGGTGAAGGCCAGCGTGGCGTTGTCGGCGTCGGTGGCGGTGAGCGCGCCGCTCACCGAAGGCTGGGTGTTTTCGACCACCGAGCCGGCGCCGGTGGAGATGACCGGCGCGTCGTCGGTGCCGACGATGTTGACGGTGACGGTGCTGGTCGTGCCGTCGGCGGAAGCGACCGTAAAGGTTTCGCTGTAAGTCGTGCCCGCGGCGAACTCGTTGTGTGCCGAGCTGGCCGTGTAGGTCCAGGCGCCCGCGGCATTGATCGTGAACGTGCCGTAGGTGCCGACGGTGCCTGCCTGCGCGACGAACGTGGCCGGGCTGTCCACATCGCTGATCGTCAGCGTGCCACCAGTGGTGAGCACCGCATCCGTCTCGGTCAGGTTGACCGTAGCGCTGCTCAGCACAGCCGCGTCGTTCGTGCCGACGATGTTCACGGTGACCGTGCTGGTCGTGCCGTCGGCGGAAGCGACCGTGAAAGTCTCGCTGTAAGTCGTGCCTGCCGCGAACTCGTTGTGCGCCGAGCTGGCCGTGTAGGTCCAGGCGCCAGCGGCATTGATCGTGAACGTGCCGTAGGCGCCGACCGTGCCGGCTTGAGCCACGAACGTGGCGGGGCTGTCGACATCCGAGATGGTCAGCGTACCGTTCGTGCTGAGGACGGCGTTGGTCTCGGTCAGGTTGACGGTGGCGGTGCTGAGCACGGCCGCGTCGTTCGTGCCGAGGATGTTGACCGTGACCGTGCTGGTCGTGCCGTCGGCCGAAGCGACGGTGAAGGTCTCGCTGTAGGTCGTGCCTGCGGCGAACTCGTTGTGCGCCGAACTCGCCGTGTACGTCCACACGCCCGCAGCATTGATCGTGAACGTGCCGTAAGTGCCGACCGTCCCCGTCTGCGCAACGAAAGTCGCCGGGCTGTCCACATCGCTGATCGTCAGCGTGCCACCAGTGGTGAGCACCGCATCCGTCTCGGTCAGGTTGACCGTGGCGGTGCCGATCACCGCGGCGTCGTTCGTGCCCGTGATGCTGACCGTGATCACCTGGGCGGTGCCGTCGATGCTGCGCACCGTGAAGGTCTCGGGCGGCAGCGTCTGGCCGTCACCGAGCGCCTGAACGGCCGGGTCGGCGTTGTTCAGGGTGTACGTCCACACACCGGCTGCATCGATGCTGAACGAGCCATGCGCACCGGCCACCGCCGTCTGCGCCACGAAGGCCGCTTCACCCGCATCCGGGTCGGTGACGGTGAGGGTGCCACTGGCCACCAGCGTCGTGTCTTCCACGGTCGCGCCGCTGGTCTGGCCACCGATGACAGCCGCGTCGGGCTGCGGCGTCACGTTCAGCGTGATCGTGTTGGGCGTGGCGTCGAAAGCACCGGCGCTGTCCTGCACGCTGAAGCTGAAGCTGGCGTAGCCGGCACCGTTGGCGTTGGCCGCAGGGGTGAAGACCAGGCGGCCTGCGGCGATGTCGGCGGCCGAGATGACCTGGCCCGCAACGACCGCCACGCCGTCCAGGCGCAGGCTGCCGGCGGCGGGCAGCGTGTCGATGCGTGCGTTGGCGAAAGTCTGGCCGCTGTCGGCGTCGGTGAAACCGAAGTTTGCCGTCTGCACGGTGAGGCTGCTGTCTTCGGCCAGCGTGAGCGTGGCGTCGGTGCCGCTCGGCGGCGTGTTGCTGCCCACGTTGACGGTCACGCTGGCGGTGCTTGCCGCGCCCGACGGGTCGGTCACGGTGTAGCTGATCAGCACCTGGCCGGTGAAATTGGCAGCCGGCGTGAAGGCGAGCGTGCCGTCCGGGTTGACGCTGACCGTGCCTTGCGCGGGGTTGGCGAGCGTGGCGCCGCTGACGCTGAGCGCGTCGCCGTCCACATCGCGGTCGTTGGCCAAAACGGCGATGGTCACCGGCGCATTGATGGCTGTCGAGGCGATGTCGTCGGCGGCGATCGGCGCGTCGTTCTGCGCCGTCACGCTCAAGGTGAGCGTGGCGCTGGACGTGGCTGTGCCGTCGGTCGCGGTGTAGCTCACGCTCGGCACCGCGCCATTGAAGTTCGGGGCCGGCGTGAAGGTGTAGCTGCCGTCGGCCAGCATCACCAGGGTGCCGACGCCCGGCAGCGTGGCCGTGCTTCCGGCGGCATAGGTCGTGCCGCCGATGCTGAACTGGCTGATCGACAGCGCCGGGCCGTCGATGTCGGTGTCGTTGGCGAGCACGTTGCCGCTGACCGGTGTGTCTTCGAGCGCGGCCGCGGTGTCGGCGTTCGCCACCGGTGCGTCGTTGACCGGCGCCACGTTGACCTGCACCGTGGCGGGCGCAGAAACACTGCCGAGGTTGTCGGTCACCGTGAAGGTGATCCCGGTGCTGCCATTGAAATCGGGCGCGGGCCTGAACAACAGGCCAGCGGCTTGTGCAGGCGTGAGCGTCTGCCCCACGCTGACGCGGGTGACGCCGTCGGCCAGCAACAGCGTGCTGCCCGCGGGCAAGCCCGTGACCGTGACGCCAGTGATGCTGCCATCGACGTCGGTGCCGGCGAGCGCCACCGGAACATTGCCGTCTTCGAGGCCTGCTGCGGTGCCGGCGGTGGCGATGGGCGCGTCGTTCACGGCCGTGAGCCCGACCGTCACAGTGCCGCTCGCGGTCGCAGTGCCGCTGGTCACGGTGTAGCCGAAGTCGCCGACGGGCGTGCCGGGCACGTAGTCGGCCGGCGGCACGTAGACCAGGCCGGGCAGGTCTGCCGGGGTGAGCACGGTGGTGGCGGTCACGACAGAGCCGTCGGCCTTGTGGATCTCGCCGACCGCCGGCAACCGGTCGATCGTGATGCTGGCGCCGGCACCGGCGCCGCCGGGCAGGGGCAAGCCGAGGTTGACCGACGTTCCTTCTTCGACCGCCGAGATCGAGCCCGAGCCGGCGCTCAGGCCTGGCGTGGTGGTTTGTGGCGCTTCTTCTTGCTGGCCGCCGCCGTCGGGCAGCACCACGGGTGTGCGCGTCACGGTGTTCTGGAAGAAGCCCGCGGGTGTGAGCGTTTCGCTGATGCGCTCGACGCGCAGGCCTTCCTGCAGGTTGCCGTCGCCACCGCCGTTCAGGCCGGCGGCCGTGGCGGCCTGGCTGTCGCCTTCGTTCAGGCCGGTGATGACACGGTCGATCTCGTCGCCTTGCGCCGGCTTGGCGGTGCGCGTGGCGTCGGGCGGCGAATCGATCTGCACGATGCCGTCTTGCGAGGTCAGGATCACATCGCCCGTCGTGACCAGGTCGCCGACCTTCAGCGGGTGCATCTTGCCGTCGGCCCCGCGGCGCAGGGCGGTGCCGCGAATACCGGTGACGGTGCCAGTGGTCGATTGGATCGTGGGCATGAGATGACCTTGCTGCATATTCGAAAAGGTAGGTTGTGTCGGAGCGTAACCGAGGGTGCCTGCCTTATGTGCGTCATTGGGTAAGTCCAGCGTGAACAGAGTCACCGCAGAGACCGGTTTTTATGCACATAAGGAAAGGCGGGCTTTTGCCGCGCTCGTGTGCCCAACGGGTTTTCGGCATGGCTGCGCGACGCTTGAGGCCGGGGCGCCAGCGTTCGCAGTGAGGTTTGTCACGCGGGCGGCGCCTGAACGCCGCCGAAGCCCGGTCAGCGCTCTCGCAGCGCGTAGGCCTTGCCCTTGAGGATGGGCTTGAGCAGGTACGACATGACGGTCTTGTTGCCGGTCAGGATGTCGACCTCGGCCGTCATGCCGGGGATCACCGGCATCTTCTCGCCGAAGTTGGCGCGGGTGGTGCGCACCCGCACCAGATAGAAAGCGTTGCCACGTTCGTCGAGCACGGTGTCGGGGCTGATGTTCTCGACTTCGGCCGCCAGGCCGCCGTAGATCGAGAAGTCGTAGGCCGTGAACTTCACGGTCGCCGCCTGGCCGGGGTGGATGAAGGCGATGTCGCGCGGCTGCACCTTGGCTTCGAGCACCAGCACGTCGTCGAGCGGCACGATTTCGACGATGTCCTTGCCGGGTTGCACCACGCCGCCCACCGTGTTGGCCAGCAGGCGCTGCACGCGGCCGCGCACGGGGCTCTTGATCTGCGACTTGTCGACCTTGTCGGTGAGCGCCACGGCGCCCTGGTTCAGGGCGTTGATCTTGCCCAGCACGTCGGCCATCTCCTTGCGGGCCTCGTTGCGGAAGCTCAGTTCGGTTTCCTGGATCTTGCGCTGCGCTTCGCCGATGGCCGCCTGCACGCGGCTGATCTGCGCACCGGCCTGTTCCGCATCGCCACGGCCCTTGGAGACCTCGCGCTCCAGCCGCAGGATGTCGACTTCCGACACCGCGCCGCTGGCCAGCAGCGGCTTGGTCTTGGTCAGTTCCTGCAGGCTCAGTTCCAGGCTGCGTTCGGCCGAACTTTTGCGCGAGCGCATTTCGGCGAGCTCTTGCTGGCGCTGTTCGAGCTGCTGGCGGTTGATGGCGAGCTGCGTGTTCAGCTCGGAAACCCGGGTTTCGTACAGCCGCCGCTCTTCTTCGACGATGCGCGCCTCGGCCGGGCTGTCACCCGGCGGCGGTGGCAGAAAAGCCGAGCCTTCGGCGAGCGCGCGCAGGCGCGCCTGCCGCGCCTTCAGCGCAAAACCCTGGGCCGCGCTCTCGCGCACGCCCGAGGTGGCGCGGGTCTCGTCGATCTTCAGCAGCAGCTGGTCTTTTTCGACGACCTGGCCCTCCTTGACGAGGATCTCGGAGACCACGCCGCCGTCGAACGACTGGATCAGCTGCAGCTGCCGCGAAGAGATGACCCGCGCGTCGCCCTTGGTGATCTCGTCGACTCGGGCCAGCGCGGCCCACACGATCATCAGCACCACGACCACGACGGCGGCGCGCACGATCTTCTGCGCGCGCTGCGTCTGCGCCCGCGACATCACTTCGGTGGCCTGCAGCTCGAAGCTGCGAAAGCCGGCACGGTTGGCTTCGTCGTCGGCCACACCCGGGCCGAAGAGCCGGTTCGTCAGCGGCTCGACGGCGAGGCGCACACGCTCGAGCGCGCGAACGACCAGCGGCCGCGGCGCAGGGGGCGTGGAGGGGTCGATGAGGTCGTTCATGCCGCCTTCGCCACACGCCCGCTGGCGAGTGCTTCCATGATGCGGTCGCGCGGGCCGTCGGCCACGATGCGGCCGCCGTCGATCACGATCACGCGCGTGACCATGGCCAGCATCGAGGTGCGGTGCGTCACCAGCACCACGGTCTTGTTCTGCGCGAAGGCCGCGACACGCGCGGTGATCTGCGCTTCGGTCGAGAAGTCCATGGCGCTGGTCGGCTCGTCGAGCAGCAGGATCGGTGCGTTGTGCAGCAGCGCGCGTGCCAGGCCCACGCTCTGGCGCTGCCCGCCCGAAAGCGATTCGCCACGCTCACCCACCGGCATGTCGAAGCCGCGCGGGTGGCGGTTCACGAGCTCGCTCATGCCGGCGATGTCGGCCGCGGCCACCACGGCGGAATCGTCGGCATAGGGCAGGCCGAAGGCGATGTTCTCGCGCAGCGTGCCGTAGAAGAGCGTCACGTCCTGCGACACGTAGCCGAGGTTGCGGCGCACGTCGGCGGGGTCAAGCTGGCGCAGGTCGATGCCGTCGAGCAGCACGGCACCTTCGCTCGGCTGGTACAGGCCCATCATCAGGCGCTGGATCGTCGACTTGCCCGAGCCCACCCGGCCGATCAGCGCCACACGTTCGCCGGCGGTGATCTTGAAGCTCAGGCCATCGAGCGCCGAGTCTTGCCGGCCGGGGTAGGCGAACTTGACGTTGCGGAACTCGATGTCGCCACGCAGTTGGGCGCGCTGGATGAAGGTCTGGCCGAGCGGGCGCTCGACCGGCTTGTCCATCACCTTGTTCAGGTTGTCGAGCGCGGTGCGCGCGCCCTGGTACTGCATCAGCAGGCCGACGATCTGGCCGGCCGGCGCGAGCGCGCGGCCCGAGAGCATGCTGACCGCGATCAGCGCACCCATGGTCAACTCGCGCTGGCCGATGAGGTACACGCCGACCACGAGGATCGCGACGGTGACCGCCTGCGACAGCAGGTTGGTGCCGTACATCGCCTTCGACGACAGCGCGCGCATCTTCACGCTGGTGCGCGCCAGGAACACGTTGGCGCGTTCCCATTTCGCCTGCACCACGCTTTCGGCGCCCTGCGACTTGATGGTCTCGATGCCGGTCAGGCACTCGATCAGCGTGGCGTTGCGCAGCGCGCCGGCCTTGTACGTGGTCTCCGACAGTTCGTGCAGCCGGTTCTGCAGCACGTAGCCGAGGACCAGGATGATCAGCCCGGCCGCGATCACCGGCAGCGCGAGCCAGGGCGAGATCCAGGCGATCACGACCACGAAGAGCAGGGCGAACGGCAGATCGATCAAGGCGGTCACGGTGCTCGACGCGATGAAGTCGCGCACCTGCTCGAAGCCGCGCAGGCTGGCGGCGAACGAGCCGACCGATTCGGGGCGGTGTTCGAGCCGCATGCCGAGCACCTTTTCCATCAGCTTGGCCGAGATCTGCACGTCGACCCGCGCGCTCGCCTCGTCGACGAAGTGGCTGCGCAGCAGGCGCATGAACAGGTCGGCACACAGCACAAGCGCGACGCCGATGGACAGCGCCCACATGGTCTCGATCGCATTGTTGGGAACGACCCGGTCGTAGACGTTCATCGAGAACATCGGGAAAGCGAGCGCGAACAGGTTGATCAGCAGCGCGGCCCACAGCACGTCGCGGTAGACGAATCGCTGCTGCAGCAGCGCGCCCCAGAACCAGTGGCGTGACTTGAGCGTGGAGGGCGCCGCGCCGTCGGGCCCGGGGCGGCCTTCGGTGCGTGCGTCGAAGCGGAAGTGGGGCCGCACGAACAGCACGACACCGGTGAAACGCTGCGCCAGTTCGTCGCGGCTGAGGGTGACCGAGCCTTGCGCGGTTTCAGGCAGCAGCACCCGGGCCGTCGCCGGCGAGCCGCCGGCATCGCTGGCGGGTTCCCAGCCGGTGAGGACGCAGGCGTTGTCACCCTTCAGGATCAGGATCACCGGCAGCGCTGCCGGGTCGATCTTTTCGAGCGCCAGGCGCTGCACCTTGGACGACAAGCCGCCGCGCGCCGCGGCGCGCTCGGCCAGGTCGAGCGAGAGGCGCCCGCCTTCGAGCGGCAACGCGGCCGACAGCGACGCGCGCGACGCCGACAGGCCGTGCAGACGGCACACCTCGACCAGGCAGTCGAGCAGCGGGTCGGGGTGGATCAGGTCTTCGCGCAGGCGCTGCGGCGGGAGGGCCGGCGTGGCCGCCGGCACGGCGGCTGACGGGGCGGACATCTCGGTCATGCGGTCGGGTGACGGCTCGTGGGCATCACGCTATATCGGCCACATACACGTCGAATTGACCCCGCCGGTGGTCGGCGAAAAAGCGCTTCAGGGTTTCGCGGGTGGTGCGAAAGGCGATCTCGTCCCACGGCACTTCGTCTTCGCGGAACAGCCGGGCCTCGATGCTTTCGGGGCCCGGGGCGAAGTCGGTGTCGAGCAGCCGTGCGCGGTAGAACAGGTGGACCTGGCCGACGCGGATCACGTTCAACATCGTGTACAGGCCTTGCAATTCGATGTGCGCGCCGGCCTCTTCGACCGTTTCTCGCATCGCGCCTTCGGCCACCGACTCGCCGAGCTCCATGAAGCCGGCCGGCAGTGTCCACAGGCCGTAGCGCGGTTCGATGTTGCGACGGCACAGCAGCACCTGGTCGCCCCAGACCGGCACCGTGCCCACCACGTTGAGCGGGTTCTCGTAGTGGATGGTGTGGCACACCGTGCAGGTGGCGCGCTCGCGGTTGTCGTCGGCCGGCACGCTGTACACGGCCGTGCCGCCGCAGGTCTTGCAATGCTTGATGCTGCGGGGGGTGAACATGCGGCGCAGTGTAGCGTGCAGGTGCTGCGCGCAAGGCACAAGGCCCGGCACCGCGTGGCATCATTCCGGGCGATTCGCGCGTCGCGCCACAGTCCTCCAGGAACCCCGATCATGAGCTTTGTCTTCACGCCGCCTGCCACCCCGTCCGTACCGGTTCAAGGTGGCGCCGCGACCGCGCTGTTTCCGGTGCACCGCATCTACTGTGTCGGCCGCAACTACGTCGAACACGCGATCGAGATGGGCCACAGCGGGCGTGAAGCGCCTTTTTTCTTCATGAAGCCGGCCGACGCGGTGTTGCCGGTTGCCGAAGGCACGGTCGGCAAGATGCGTTACCCGACGATGAGCCAGAGCCTGCACCACGAACTCGAGCTGGTCGTGGCCATCGGCAAGGGCGGGCGCAACATCAGCGCGGCCGACGCGATGAACCACGTGTGGGGTTACGCCGTGGGCCTGGACATGACACGCCGCGACCTGCAGGCCGAAGCCAAGAAGCTCGGCCGGCCCTGGTGCATCGGCAAGGGTTTCGACGAGTCGGCGCCGATCGGGCCCATTCGCCGCGCCGAAGAATGTGCGCTCGGCGCCGAGACGAAGATCAGGCTCGACGTGAACGGCACGCAGCGCCAGGCCAGTGTGCTCGGCAAGCTGATCTGGAGCGTGGCCGAGATCATCGAGCACCTGTCGAAGGCCTGGGAGCTCGCGCCCGGCGACCTCATCTTCAGCGGCACGCCCGAAGGCGTGGCGGCCGTGGTGGTGGGCGACACGCTGAGCGCGAGCGTCGAAGGCGTGGGCACGCTGCAACTGCAGATCGTTGCCGGCTGAAATGGGGGACGGGCATGCAGCTCTACAACTACTTCCGCTCGTCGGCTTCCTACCGCGTGCGCATCGCGCTCGCGCTCAAGGGCCTCGACTACGACTACATGCCGGTGCACCTGCTGAAGAACGAACAGCTCGGCCCGGCCTTCGCGCAGATCTCGCCAGCCGGGCTGGTGCCCGTCTTGCAGGACGGCGACAAGCTGCTCACACAGTCGATCGCGATCATCGAGTACCTCGACGAAACTCACCCGCAGCCTTCACTGCTGCCCGGTGACGCTTTGCAGCGCGCCCGCATCCGGGCGGTGTCGCAAGACATCGCCTGCGAGATCCACCCGATCAACAACCTGCGTGTGCTGCGTTACCTGGTGCGCGACCTGAAGGTCAGCGAGGACGACAAGAACCGCTGGTACCGGCATTGGGTCGAAACCGGTCTCGAAGTCGTCGAACGCCAGCTCGCGGACGGTGCCGGCACCGGCAAGTTCTGCTTCGGCGACACACCCACGCTGGCCGACTGCGTGCTCGTGCCGCAGATCCACAACGCGCAGCGCATGGAATGCCGGCTCGACCATGTGCCGACCGTGATGCGCGTGTTCGGCGAGTGCATGCGGCACGACGCGTTCTCAAAGACCCAGCCTTCGGCCTGCCCGGATGCCGGCTGAGCCCGGCACCGGCACAGGCCCGCATGCCGGCTGGCTGCGGCCGGGCTGGCATGCGCCGGGCATCGGTGCGCTGATGACCACACGCCATGGCGGTGTCAGCCAGGGGCCTTTCGAGAGCCTGAACCTGCGCGACGGATTGGGCGACGACCCGGCGGCCGTGCGCCGGAACAAGGCGGTACTGCACGACGCGATCGGCGCGCGGCCGGTGTTCCTGAACCAGGTGCACGGCGCGCAGGTCGTGCGCCTGTTCGAGCCCGACGCGGCGCCCGGCGCGGCGGTTCACACCGCCGATGCGAGCGTGACCACCGAACCCGGCGTGGCCTGCACCGCCCAGGTGGCCGATTGCCTGCCGGTGCTGTTCGCAGCGCCCGACGCACGCGCGGTGGGCGCAGCGCACGCCGGCTGGCGCGGCCTGGCGCTCGGTGTGCTCGAGGCGACGCTGGCCTCGGTGTGCGAGCTGGCCGACTGCGCGCCTGCCGAGGTGCAGGTGTGGCTCGGTGCCTGCATCGGGCCGCGCCGGTTCGAAGTGGGGCCCGATGTGCTCGAAGCCTTCGGCGCGTCCACGACCGGCGGCGACACCGTGCTCTTCGTTCGCCACACGCCGGGCAAGTGGCTCGCCAACCTGCCGCAACTGGCGCGTGAGCGCCTGATCGCCGCCGGGATCGAGTCGATCAGCGGCGGCGCGTGGTGCACCGTGGAAGACGCGTCACGGTTCTTTTCGTTCCGGCGCGACCGCGTCACCGGGCGCATGGCCGCTGCCATCTGGATCGAGCGGCGCGGCGGCACCTGATTCACCCACTGCCAGGCCTTCACGCTGCCGCCGCAGACGCTTGCGCGCCGGGCTGCTCATCAGGTACAGCACGATGCCGAGCGGCAGCAGGCCGTACAGCAGCAACGTGAACAGGGCACCGAGCAGCGTGCCTTGCGCGCTGGTCGCTTCGACCACCGCCACCATCAACACCACGTACATCCAAGCGATCGCGACCAGAAACATGGTTCGTTGCCTCGTTTGCTGGGATTTTGAGGCGTTGTTTCGTTGCCTTAATATGAGATGACGTGTCATAATGTGGCATATATCCGCACAGAATCCGGATATACAAAGTCGCAACGCTCACGTAAAACCGGTTCATCAAGCGACCGAAGAGCATCGCGACGAACGATGCCAAAAACCCCTGGAAGGAGACACATGAAAACGGCACCCGACCCGGCACTTTCCACGCCCGCAGACATGGCCGCCAGCGCGCAAGCCATCGGATCGCAGCTCGGCGAAGTCTGGAAGACCGTCTCCGGCCTCAGCCTGCCGATGCCGGTCTTGGCCGAGGTGCAAAGCAGCTACCTGAAGCAGGCCACCGAACTGTGGAACCAGTCGCTGCAACCCGGCCAGTCGGCCACGCCGGCCGCCGACCGCCGCTTTGCCGCGCCTGCCTGGGGATCCAACCCGGCGGCGGCCTACATCGCCCAGATGTACCTGCTCAACGCGCGCACGCTGATGCAGATGGCCGACAGCCTGGAAGGCGACGCCAAGACCAAGCAGCGCATCCGTTTCTCGGTGCAGCAATGGCTCGATGCCTCGTCGCCGAACAACTTCCTGGCGCTCAACCCCGACGCACAGCGCAAGGCGCTCGAGACCCACGGCGAGAGCATCAGTCAGGGCATGAAGAACCTGTGGCACGACGTGCAGCAGGGCCATGTGTCGCAGACCGACGAGAGTGTCTTCGAGGTCGGCCGCAACGTGGCCACGAGCGAAGGCTCCGTCGTGTTCGAGAACGAGCTGTTCCAGCTGATCGAATACAAGCCGCTCACCGCCAAGGTGTTCGAGCGGCCGATGCTCTTCGTGCCACCCTGCATCAACAAGTACTACATCCTCGACCTGCAGCCCGAGAACTCGCTGATCCGCTACACGGTGGAGCAGGGCCACCGGGTTTTCGTGGTGAGCTGGCGCAATGCCGACGAGAGCATCAAGCAGTACACCTGGGACCAGTACATAGAAGACGCGGCCATCCGCGCGATCAAGGTGGTGCAGGAGATCACGGGCAGCGACAAGCTCAACACGCTCGGCTTCTGTGTCGGCGGCACCATTCTCTCGACGGCGCTCTCGGTGCTGGCGGCGCGCGGTGAAAAGCCGGCCGCCAGCGTGACGCTGCTCACCACCTTCCTCGACTTCCGCGACACCGGCGTGCTCGACCTCTTCATCGACGAGGCCATGGTGAAGATGCGCGAGATGACGCTCGGCCCGCAAAGCCCGGGTGGCGGGAGCCTGCTCAAGGGCCAGGAACTGGCCACCACCTTCAGCTTCCTGCGGCCGAACGACCTGGTCTGGAACTACGTGGTCGGCAACTACCTGAAGGGCGAAACGCCGCCACCGTTCGACCTGCTCTACTGGAACGGCGACAGCACCAACCTGCCCGGCCCGATGTACTGCTGGTACCTGCGCAACACCTACCTCGAGAACAACCTCGTCAAGCCCGGCAAGATGACGGTGTGTGGCGAGAAGGTCGACTTGCGTCGCATCGATGCACCGGCGTACGTGTATGCCTCGCGTGAGGACCACATCGTTCCGTGGGAAGGCGCCTACCGCAACACGCAGGTGCTCGGCGGCAAGACCCGCTTCGTGCTCGGTGCCTCGGGCCACATTGCCGGTGTGATCAACCCGCCGGCCAAGGGCAAGCGCAGCCACTGGATCGGCGTCACCGCCGCGCTGCCCGAGCAGGCCCAGGCCTGGATCGACAAAGCCAAGGAACACCCGGGCAGCTGGTGGACCGACTGGTCGAGCTGGCTCAAGACCCACGCCGGCAAACAGGTCGCCGCGCCCAAGGCCCCTGGCAACAAGGCCCACAAGGCGATCGAGCCGGCGCCCGGCCGTTACGTCAAACAAAAGGCCTGAAATCGACACCGCGCCGGCCCGCTTCGCGGTCAGCGCGCTATTCTTCTTCTCATCGACAAACTGGAGAACCCCATGACCACCGACATCGTCATCGTCGCCGCCGCCCGCACCGCTGTGGGCAAGTTCGGCGGCACGCTCGCCAAGACCCCGGCACCGGAACTCGGCGCCGCCGTCGTGGCCGACCTGCTGCGCCGCGCCAACCTGTCGGGTGACCAGATCAACGAGCTGATCTTCGGCCAGGTGCTGACCGCCGGTTCGGGCCAGAACCCGGCCCGCCAGACGGTCGTGAAGAGCGGCCTGCCACAAGGCGTGCCGGCGCTGACGATCAACGCCGTGTGCGGCTCGGGCCTGAAGGCCGTGATGCTCGCGGCACAGGCCATTCGTGACGGTGACTCCGAGATCATCATCGCCGGCGGGCAAGAAAGCATGAGCATGTCGCCGCACGTGCTGCCGGGTTCGCGCGACGGCACGCGCATGGGCGACTGGAAGATGGTCGACACCATGATCGTCGACGGCCTGTTCGACGTCTACAACAAGTACCACATGGGCATCACCGCGGAGAACGTGGCCAAGAAGTACGACATCTCGCGCGAGAAGCAAGACGCGCTCGCGCTCGGCTCGCAGCAGAAGGCCGCGGCCGCGCAAGAGGCCGGCAAGTTCAAGGACGAGATCGTTCCTTTCAGCATCGCGCAGAAGAAGGGCGACCCGATCGTCTTCGCCAGCGACGAGTTCATCAACCGCAAGACCAGCGCCGAAGGCCTGGCCGGGCTGCGCCCGGCCTTCGACAAGGCGGGCAGCGTGACGGCCGGCAACGCCTCGGGCCTGAACGACGGCGCCGCCGGCGTGGTGGTGATGACCGCGAAGAAAGCGCAGCAACTGGGCCTCACGCCGCTGGCACGCATCGCCAGCTACGCCACCGTGGCGCTCGACCCGAGCATCATGGGCATGGGCCCGGTGCCCGCTTCACAGAAGGCGCTGCAACGCGCCGGCTGGAAAGCACAAGACCTAGACCTGCTGGAAATCAACGAAGCCTTCGCGGCGCAGGCCTGCGCCGTGAACAACGAAATGGGCTGGGACACCAGCAAGGTCAACGTCAACGGTGGCGCCATCGCCATCGGTCACCCGATTGGTGCATCTGGCTGCCGCATCTTGGTGACATTGCTGCACGAAATGCAGCGCCGAAACGCCAAGAAAGGCATCGCCTCGCTGTGCATCGGTGGTGGCATGGGCGTTGCACTGACGGTCGAGCGCTGAGCGCTTCGGCGAAACCTCAGCCGTTCACCCCAAGCCCTGCGCGCTCGTCGTGCGGGCCAGCCGCCTGCAGCGTCGAGCTCGGGCGGCTGTTCGTTTTTGCATCAACAGGGAAAAGAAGTGAATAAAAAAATCGCGTACGTCACCGGCGGCATGGGTGGCATCGGAACGACCATGTGCCAGCGCCTGCACAAGGACGGCTTCACCGTGATTGCAGGTTGTGGCCCGAGCCGTGACCACGCCAAGTGGCTGGGTGAGCAGGCGGCGCTGGGTTTCACGTTCTTCGCCTCGGTGGGCAACGTGGGTGACTGGGACTCGACCGTCGCCGCCTTCCAGAAAGTCAAGGCCGAACACGGCCCGATCGACGTGCTCGTGAACAACGCCGGCATCACCCGCGACGGCATGTTCCGCAAGATGAGCCGCGCCGACTGGGACGCCGTGATCGAGACCAACCTCACGAGCCTGTTCAACGTGACCAAGCAGGTCATCGACGACATGGTCGACCGCGGCTGGGGCCGCATCATCAACATCAGCTCGGTGAACGGCGAGAAAGGCCAGTTCGGCCAGACCAACTACTCGGCCGCCAAGGCCGGCATGCACGGCTTCACGATGGCGCTGGCGCAAGAAGTGGCGAACAAGGGCGTGACGGTGAACACCGTGAGCCCGGGCTACATCGCGACCGACATGGTCAAGGCGATCCGGCAAGACGTGCTCGACAAGATCATCGCCGGCATCCCGGTCAAGCGCCTGGGCACGCCCGACGACATCGCGTCGATGGTGGCGTGGGTCGCGTCAGATGAGTCAGGCTTCGCTACGGGCGCCGACTTCTCGGTCAACGGTGGTCTGCATATGGGGTGAGCCCGGACGAAGGACAGTCCTGAGGACTGTTCTTCGCCTGGCGAACGACGTTTCGCCTGCAAGCGAAACGGCTGGGATGAGGTGGCACGCCTAGAACAATTTGCCCACGTTCAACAGCGTCAACACCCCCAGCAGCCCGAAGATGCCCGCCGCGATGGCGTGCACCAGGCGCATCGGCACTTTCCTGGCCAGCTTGTCCCCGACGAACACCGCCGGCACGTCGGCGATCATCATGCCGAGCGTGGTGCCGGCCACGACGGCCACCAGGTCTTCATAGCGCGCGGCCAGCGCGACTGTGGCGATCTGCGTCTTGTCGCCCATCTCGGCCAGAAAGAACGCGATCAGCGTGGTGCCGAAAGCGCCGAAGCGCGAAGGTTTCGCCGCTTCGTCGTCGATCTTGTCGGGCACCAGCATCCACGCGGCCATCGCGATGAACGAGATGCCGATCACCCAGCGCAGCACGTCGGGGCCGAGTGCTCGCGCCACCCAGGCACCGAGCAGGCCGGCGGTCGCGTGGTTGGCCAGCGTCGCGACGAGGATGCCGAGAATGATCGGGGCGGGCTTGCGGAACTTGATCGCCAGCAGCATCGCCAGCAACTGTGTCTTGTCGCCCATTTCGCCGAGCGCCACGACGCCGGTCGAGATAAGAAAGGCTTCCAATGAAATCTCCAGGACCGGGGGAAGACGGATGACCGCGCCGACCTCCCGGTCGGTCCGAGGTCTGCGCGGTCAAAGGTCTTGCCAGGCTGGATGCTGCTCGCGCCATGGCCGTGAGGGCCAAGTGTGTTGACGCGAGCCCCTGCGCTTGGGCGCAGGGCGGCTACTCCCCAATGACGGGTTCGGTGCGAATTCTACTCGGCGCTCAAGGCAGAAGCGGCGGCCGCCTGCAAGCTGGCGTCGCTGCCGTCCCAGGCGAGCATCAGCGGCTGCGCCGAGACACCGATGAAGTTGCGTTTCATCGATTGGTGGTAGGTCGGGTCATAGTGGCTCAGGAGCAGATCGCGAACAACCTCGGGGGTGCGCCCGGCGCGCGCCGCTTCCTGCCAGGCGTTCACCAGTTCGTGGCCGCGCGTGGGGCGCAAGGCGTCGAGCCGACCGCAGAACGCCGGCGTGTCCTTGACGAAGAAGTCGTACTCCTCGATCAACAACGCCACCCGCGCCTCCAGGGGCAGTTCGAGCCGAATGCACGGCGCCTCGCGCATGCGCTCGACCAGCGCGAGCGGCACGCGCAGATCACCGACCTTCTTGCTCTCGCTCTCGACGAACACAGGCCGCGCCGGGTCGAAGCCGCGCATCGCGTCCCAGACCCGCGATTCGAACTGTTTCTGCCCCGGCTGCACGCTGCCCGGCACCAGCCCGAGCACCGAACCGCGGTGGTTGGCCAGCGCTTCGAGGTCGAGCACCTGCGCGCCCTGCGCGCGCAGCACCTGCAACAGCCGGCTCTTGCCCGAACCGGTGGTGCCGCAGACCACGCGGTACTGGAACTTTGCCGGCAGCTCGTCCAGCGCTGCGATCACGGCGCGCCGGTATTCGCGGTAGCCACCTTCGAGCACGTGCACACGAAAGCCGATCTGGTCGAGCACGATGGCGAGCGAACCGCTGCGCGTGCCGCCGCGCCAGCAGTAGACGAGCGGCTTCCAGTCTTTCGGCAGGCCCATCACTTCGCGTTCGATGTGCGCGGCGATGTTGCGTGCCACCAGCGCGGCGCCCCGTTTCTTCGCGGTAAAGGGCGAGACCTGCGCGTACTCGGTGCCGATGACGATGCGCTCGGCATCGTTCAGAACCGGCCAGTTCATTGCACCGGGCAGATGGTCGAACGCGAACTCGCTTTCAGAGCGCGCGTCGACCACCGCATTGAACTGCTCAAGCCGGGCGAGTGCCTCGGCGGCGGTGATCTTCTGCAGCATCGGGGAGGCCGTGCGTCAGGCCACGGCGTCGAGCAATTCGGTCTCGATCTGCAACTGCATCTTGTTCTGCTGCAAGGCCGGCCCGTCGATCAGGAAGGTGTCTTCGACACGTTCGCCCAGCGTCGTGATCTTGGCCAGCTGCAGGTTGATGTGGTGGTGCGCGAGCACGCGCGCAATCGAGAACAGCAAGCCCGAGCGGTCGCTCGCCGACACGCCCAGCAGCCAGTGCTGCGCGCGCTCATCGGGCCGCAGCGTGACGCGTGGCGTGATCGGGAACGACTTCACGCGCCGCGAGATGCGGCCACGGCTCGGCTCGGGCAAAGGCCCCGCGGCAGAGAGCGCCAGCGTGAGCTGGGTTTCCACATACGAGATCAGGTCGCGGTAGTTGTGCTCGAACTGCGGGCTATTGACCTGGAAGGTGTCGAGTGCATAACCGCTGCCGGTGGTGTGCACCTTGGCGTCGAGGATGTTGAAGCCGGCGCTGTCGAAGTAACCGCAGATGCGCGCGAACAGGTCGGCCTGGTCGGGCGCGTAGACCAGCACCTGCAGGCCCTCGCCCAGCGGCGACAGGCGCGCGCGCACGATGGGGGAAGTGGTGGCGACGAAGGCGTGCAGCGAGCGGGTGTGCCAGGCGATGTCACCCGCGTCGTGGCGCGCGAAGTAGCTGAGCGCCAGCGTGTTCCACAACGCCTGCTCAGTGCCCGTGGGCAAGAGCAGCAGGTTCAGTGCCTGGCGGGCTTCGAGCTTGCGCGCTTCGACCTCGGCGTCCATGTTCGGCCGCGCGCCCCCGAGCGCGCGCAGTGTGAAGCGGTACAGGTCTTCGAGCAGCTTGCCCTTCCACGCGTTCCAGACCTTCGGGCTGGTGCCGCGGATGTCGGCGACCGTGAGCAGGTACAGCGCCGTCAGGTAACGCTCGTTGCCCACGCGTTTGGCGAAAGCCTCGATCACGTCGGGTTCCGACAGGTCTTCTTTTTGCGCGATGCGCGACATGGTCAGGTGCGCTTCGACCAGGAACTCGATGAGCTTCGAGTCTTCGCGCTCGATGCCGTGGTCGCGGCAGAAGCGCCTTGCTTCCTTGCCGCCGAGCTCGGAGTGGTCGCCACCGCGCCCCTTGGCCACGTCGTGGAACAGCGCGGCCACGTAGAGCACCCAGGGTTTGTCGAAGGTCGACGCCAGCTGCGAGCAGAAGGCGTACTCGTGCGCGTGCTCGGGTATGAAGAAGCGCCGCACGTTGCGCAGCACCATGATGATGTGCTGGTCGACCGTGTAGACGTGGAACAGGTCGTGCTGCATCTGCCCGACGATGCGCCGGAACACCCACAGGTAACGCCCCAGCACGCTGGTCTGGTTCATCAGCCGGAAAGCGTGGGTCTGACCCTCGGGTTCCTGCAGGATCTTCATGAAGGTCGCGCGGTTCACCGGGTCGTGGCGAAACGCCGAGTCCATCAGGTCGCGCGCGTTGTAGAGCGCACGCAGCGTGCGGGCCGACAGGCCCTTGGGCCCCACGCTTTGCTGGTAGACGAGAAAGGTCTCGAGAATGGCGTGCGGGTCGCGCTGGTACAGGTCGTCGCTCACCACTTCGAGCATGCCGCCGCGGTCGAGAAACTTGTCGTTGATGGGGCGCATGGGCGCGTCCTGCGAGCCTTCGACACGCTCCTCGATGTTGAGCATCAGGATCTGGTTCAGCTGCGTCACCGCCTTGGCTGCCCAGTAGTAGCGCCGCATCAGCACTTCGGAAGCGCGCTGGCCGCGCGTCGACTGGTAACCGAAGCTGTCGGCCACGGCGGTCTGCAGGTCGAACACGAGCCGGTCTTCTCGCCGCCCGGCGATCAGGTGCAGGCGCGCGCGAATCAGCTTGAGCAAACCTTCGTTGCGGTTGAGCTGCTTCACCTCGAACGGGGTGATCAGGCCTTTGGCGGCGAGCGCGCTCCAGTTCTTGCCCAGGCCCGCAGCGCGCGCCACCCAGATCACCACCTGCAGGTCACGCAGGCCGCCCGGGCTTTCCTTGCAGTTGGGTTCGAGCGAATAAGGCGTGTCTTCGAACTTGCGGTGGCGTTGCACCATCTCGAGCGTCTTGGCGCGCAGGAAGGCCTTCGGGTCCATCGCGTGCGAGTTGGCGTGCCGGAAGCTGTTGAACACCCGCCGCGAACCGCACAGGTAGCGCGATTCGAGCAGCGCCGTCTGCACCGTCACGTCGCTTTCGGCCAGTGCCACGCATTCGGCCACCGTGCGCACGCTCGAGCCGATTTCCAGGCCGATGTCCCAGCAGGCGGTGATGAAGGCTTCGATCGACGTCTTCAGCGCCTCGCCGCCACCAGCGTGCGCGGGCGGCAACAGCACCAGCACGTCGACGTCGGAATGCGGGAACAACTCGCCGCGGCCATAACCGCCGACCGCCAGCAGCGCAGCGCCCGAGGGCATGGCCGCGTGCTCCCACAGCGTCAGCAGCGTCTGGTCGACGTGTTTGCTCAGCGCACGGATCAGCCGAAGCGCCGCCGGTGCCGTGGGCCGCGATTCACGAAAATGTTCGAGCAGGTTCGCCTTGCCCTCGCGGAACAGCGTCCGCAGCTCGCCCATGCTGGGCGGCGCCGGCTTCGGCGCTGACAGAACGGCGGCCATGGCGGGACGGCTTCAGGCGGTCTGCGGCGTGCGGGTCTCGGCCAGCACGAAGGCCGGCGGCGGCGGGCTGCCGGCCGAGAGTGTCATCACCTCGTAGCCGGTGTCGGTGACGAGCACCGTGTGTTCCCATTGCGCCGAGAGCGAGCGGTCTTTGGTGACGATGGTCCAGCCATCGCCCATTTCGCGGATGTCGCGGCGGCCGGCGTTGATCATCGGCTCGATCGTGAACATCATTCCCGGCACCAGTTCTTCGAGCGTGCCCGGGCGGCCGTAGTGCAGCACCTGCGGCTCTTCATGGAACTTCTGGCCGATGCCGTGGCCGCAGAACTCGCGCACGACCGAGAAGCCGGCGTTCTCGGCGAAGGTCTGGATCGTGTGGCCGATGTCGCCCAGGCGCACGCCGGGCTTGACCTTGACGATGCCTTTCCACATGGCTTCATACGTGATCTGGCACAGGCGCTTGGCCGCGATCGAGCCTTCGCCCACCACGAACATGCGGCTGGTGTCGCCGTGCCAGCCGTCCTTGATGACGGTGACGTCGATGTTGACGATGTCGCCGTTCTTCAGCGGCCGGTCGTTCGGGATGCCGTGGCACACCTGATGGTTGATCGAGGTGCAGATCGATTTCGGGTAAGGCGTGTAACCCGCCGGTGCGTAGTTCAGCGGCGCCGGAATGCCCTGCTGCACCTTCACGATGTGATCGTGCGCGATGCGGTCGAGCTCGTCGGTGGAGACGCCGGGCTTCACATGCGGCGTGAGCAGGTCCAGCACTTCAGAGGCGAGGCGGCCGGCGACGCGCATGGCTTCAACGTCTGCGGCGGTTTTGATCGTGATCGTCATAGCCGGCCATTATCTCACCCAGCCCGTAAAATCGCGGGTTTCCACCCGGGGCGACCCCAAGCGCGCCCCGGCCATGCCCCCACCGCCCGAGCCCGCCGCGTGACTTCCACCCCCAAGCACCTGACCCACTTCGAGGGCGGCAATGCGCTGTCCGGCTTTCGCGCGCAGGCGCTGTTGCCGCGTTTGCAGGCCGTCAGCCCGCGCATCACCGGCGTGGCGGCGCGCTTCGTGCACTGGGTCTGCAGCGATGCGCCACTCACCCGCGGCGACACCGACAAGCTCGACGCGCTGCTGCGCTACGGCGACCCGTATTCAGGCGCCACCGACGGCACGCT
Organism: Rhizobacter sp.; assembly: GCF_032229685.1. Lineage (GTDB taxonomy): Bacteria > Pseudomonadota > Gammaproteobacteria > Burkholderiales > Burkholderiaceae_C > LMDS01. The sequence goes on from NZ_JAVTWP010000031.1 coordinate 34,602, forward strand.
GATCGTCGTGGCGCCGCGCCTGGGCACGGTGTCGCCGTGGGCCTCGAAGGCGAGCGACATCGCGCACAACTGCGGCCTGGCGATCCGGCGCGTCGAGCGTGTCACCGAATACCGGCTGGCGGTGAAGAGCGGCCTGCTCGGCGGCACGAAGGCCCTGACGGCCGATGAGCTCGCCGCGGCCGCCGCATTGCTGCACGACCGCATGACCGAGAGCGTGCTGCCGGCGCGCGAGCACGCGGCCCACCTGTTCGACGAACAACCCGGCAAGCCCATGGAACACGTCGACGTGCTGGGCTCGGGCCGCGACGCCCTGGTGCGCGCGAACACCGACTTCGGCCTGGCCCTTTCGCCCGACGAGATCGACTACCTCGTCGATGCCTTCACCACACTCCAGCGCAACCCGACCGACGTCGAGCTGATGATGTTCGCGCAGGCCAACAGCGAACACTGCCGCCACAAGATCTTCAACGCGCAGTTCGTGATCGACGGCGTGCCGCAGGAGCGCTCGATGTTCCAGATGATCCGGCACACCGAAGCTTTGTCGCCGCAGCACACCGTGGTCGCCTACAGCGACAACGCCTCGGTGATGGAAGGTGGCACGATCGAACGCTGGTTGCCGCAGGGTTACACCAACGCGCCGGTGTACGCGGCGCGCACCGAACCGGTCCACGTGTTGATGAAGGTGGAAACGCACAACCACCCGACGGCGATCTCGCCGTTCCCCGGCGCGTCGACCGGCGCCGGTGGCGAGATTCGCGATGAAGGCGCGACCGGCCGCGGCTCCAAACCGAAAGCCGGCATCACCGGCTTCAGCGTCTCGAACCTCTATCTGCCCGGTACCAGTGAGCCCTGGGAACAAACGCCCTACGGCAAGCCCGAGCACATCGCCAGCCCGCTGCAGATCATGATCGACGGCCCGCTCGGCGGGGCGGCCTTCAACAACGAGTTCGGCCGGCCCAACCTCGGCGGCTACTTCCGCGTGTACGAGCAGACCGTGGGCGATGGCCGTGACGCGATTCGCCGCGGTTACCACAAGCCCATCATGATCGCCGGCGGCCTGGGCTCGATCGCCGCGTCGCAGACGAAGAAGATCCAGTTCAAGCCCGGCACCTTGCTGGTCCAGCTCGGCGGCCCCGGCATGCGCATCGGCATGGGAGGTGGCGCCGCGAGCTCGATGGCTTCGGGCGCGAATGCGGCCGAGCTCGACTTCGACTCGGTGCAGCGTGGCAACCCCGAGATCGAACGCCGCGCGCAAGAGGTCATCAACCACTGCTGGGCGCTGGGCGACAGCAACCCGATCCTCGCGATCCACGACGTCGGCGCAGGGGGCATCTCGAACGCCTTCCCCGAACTGGTCGACGGCGCCGGCATGGGCGCACGCTTCGACCTGCGCGCCGTGCCGCTCGAAGAGAGCGGCCTGGCACCGAAGGAAGTCTGGTGCAACGAGAGCCAGGAACGTTACGTGATGGCGGTGTCGCCCGAGGCCTTGCCGATCTTCCGCGCGATGTGCGAGCGCGAGCGCTGCCCGTTCGCGGTGGTCGGTGTCACCACGGCCGAGAAAGAACTCGTGCTCGAAGACGGCCCCGGCGGCGAGCGCTCGATCGCGATGCCGATGGATGTGCTGCTCGGCAAGCCGCCGAAGATGCAGCGTGACGTGCAGCGTGTGGCGCGCGCGAACGCCGACCTCGACTTGACCGATGTGCAGCTCGAGAAGGTCGCGTTCGACGTGTTGCGCCACCCGACGGTCGCGAGCAAGCGCTTCCTGATCACGATCGGCGACCGCACGGTCGGTGGCCTGAACAGCCGCGACCAGATGGTCGGCCCGTGGCAGGTGCCGGTGGCCGATTGCGCCGTCACACTCGGCGACTTTTCCGGCTTTCGCGGTGAAGCGATGAGCCTGGGCGAGCGCACGCCGCTGGCCGCGCTCGACGCGCCGGCCTCGGGCCGCATGGCCGTCGGCGAGGCGATCACCAACCTGTTGGCCGCGCCTTTCGAGTTGTCGCGCGTGAAGCTCAGCTGCAACTGGATGGCGGCCTGCGGCGAGCCGGGCGAAGACGCGGCGCTCTACGACACGGTCGCCGCGGTCGGCATGGAACTGTGCCCCGCACTCGGCATCAGCGTGCCGGTCGGCAAGGATTCGCTGTCGATGCGCACGCGCTGGTCTGAGGCCGGCGCGTCGAAGCAGGTCACGTCGCCCGTCAGCCTGATCGTCACCGCGTTCGCCACACTCGCCGATGTGCGCGCCACGCTCACGCCGCAGCTGCAGCCGGGCGATACCACGCTGATCCTGATCGACCTCGGCAACGGCAAGAACCGCATGGCCGGTTCGATGCTCGCGCAGGTCTTGAACCAGTTCGGCAGCACTGTGCCCGACCTCGATGAGCCGGCGCAGCTGAAAGCGCTGGTCGACGCCGTGAACCACCTGCGCGAGCAAGGCCGGCTGCTCGCGTACCACGACCGCAGCGACGGCGGGCTGTGGGCCGCGGCCTGCGAAATGGCTTTCGCCGGGCACCTGGGCCTGAGCCTCAACGTCGACATGCTCGTCACCGAAGGCGACGGCATCAGCGACAGCCGTGCCGAGCACGGTGACTCGAAGAACTGGGCCACGCAGGTCAGCGCGCGCCGCCAGGAGCTGACGCTGCGCGCGCTGTTCAACGAAGAACTCGGCGCTGTGATCCAGGTGCCGACCGCCGTGCGCAACGAGGTGATGCAGACGCTGCGCGACTTCGGCCTCAGCAAGCACAGCCACTTCATCGGCAAGACCAACGAGCGTGGCACGGTCGAGGTCTGGCGTGATGCGAAGAGCGTGTTCAGCGCACCCTTGCGCGAGCTTCACCAGGCCTGGGACGACACCAGCTGGCGCATCGCGAAGCTGCGCGACAACCCGGCCTGCGCCGACGCCGAGCACGAGGCCGCCGGCCGCGCCGACGACCCGGGCCTGCACGTGCAGCTGAGCTTCGACGCCACTGTCGACGTGGCTGCACCGTTCGTCCACGCCGCGCGGCCCAAGCTGGCGATCCTGCGAGAGCAGGGCGTCAACAGCCACCTCGAGATGAGCTACGCGATGGCGAAGGCCGGCTTCGACACCTTCGACGTGCACATGAGCGACCTGCAATCGGGCCGCGCGCGGCTCGACCAGTTCAAGGGTTTCATCGCGTGCGGCGGCTTCAGCTACGGCGACACCCTGGGCGCAGGCGAAGGCTGGGCCCGCTCGGTGATGTTCAACCTGGTGCTGGCCGAGCAGTTCGCGGAGTTCTTCAACCGCGACGACACCTTCGCGCTGGGCGTGTGCAACGGCTGCCAGATGATGGCGGCCCTCGCGCCGATCATTCCCGGCGCGCAGGCCTGGCCGAAGTTCACGCGCAACAAGAGCGAGCAGTTCGAAGCGCGCCTGAGCCTCGTGGAAGTGCTCGACAGCCCGTCGATCTTCTTCAGCGGCATGGCGGGCAGCCGCCTGCCCGTGGCAGTGGCGCACGGCGAAGGTTTTGCCGACTTCTCGCAGCGTGGCGATGCGAATGCGGTGAAGCGCGCGATGCGCTTCGTCGACCACACCGGCGCCGCGACCGAGGCCTACCCGTACAACCCGAACGGCAGCCCCGACGGCCTGACGGCCGTGACCACCGCCGACGGCCGCTTCACGGTGTTGATGCCGCACGCCGAGCGGGTGTTCCGCAACGTGCAGATGAGCTGGACTTCCGGCGATCGCAGCGCGGCCAGCCCGTGGATGCGCATGTTCGGCAACGCGCGGCGCTGGGTCGCCTGAGCAAGGAGAACAAGATGGCCACGAACGACAGGTCTGCAGCTTCGTGGCCGTGGACGCCCGCCGACCCGGCCGAGTGGCTGCGCAGCTGGTCGGAGGCCATGCGTTCGGTGCCGCTGCCGGTGCCGCAGTCTCTGGGCCAGGCCATCAACCCGGGCTGGAACTTCGGGCCGACCTTCACGCTCAACAGCGGCAATTCGAGTGCGCCGCAGACCGAGGTCGAGGTGCTGCAGCGCCACAGTTACGGCCGCCAGCTCGGGCGCATCTCCGAAGCGCTCGAACTGCTGATCGCGGAGCGCGCGCGCACGGCGCCGAAAGACAAACGCTTCGAAGACTTTCTGAAGATGAAAGCCGAGATCGACGCGGTCAAGCTCGACGCTGCAGCGGCGCGCGTTGACGGCCTGCGTGCCGATCTGGCGGCCTTGAAGAAGAGCCGGCCCGCCGAGTACACGAAGCTGAAAGACGCACTGCGCAAGGCGCTCGACGCCTGACTAGGGCGCGGCCTTCGCCGCCTCGGCCATGCGGCGCAACGTGAGCGAGGTCTGCTCGTCGGCCGGAAAGAAGGTCTCCAGCGCCAGCTCCGAGAGTGTCACTTCCATCGGCGTGCCGAACACCGTCATCGTGCTGATCAGCGAGAGCCGGCCCATCGGGGTGTCGAGCAACAGCGGCACCACGATCGAGTTGGCGGCGATCGGTGCGTGCGCTTCGTCGCGCGGCGGGGCCGGGTAGGCGGCCAGCTCGGCGAGCAGCGCGGCCAGCGTCGCGTCGGCACTGACCGTGACTTGGTGCTGCACCCGTTCCAGCAGGTGCTCGCGCCACTGCGCGAGGTTGACGATGAACGGCGCCAGGCCTTGCGGATGCAGGCTCACTCGCAGCACGTTGACCGGTGGCACGAGCAGTTCCGCAGCGATGCCCAGGGAGAAGAAGGGCACGGCCGCGGCGTTGTGCGAGACCAGGTTCCAGTGCCGGTCGACCGCGAGTGCCGGGTAGGGCTCGTGTGCTTTCAGGATCTGATCGACCGCTTCGCGCGCGGCGCGCAAGGCCGGGTCGTCGAGGCCGTGTTCTGCGTACATCGGCGCGAAGCCGGCGGCCGTGAGCAACACGTTGCGCTCGCGCAGTGGCACCTCGAGCCGGTTGGCCAGGCGCAGCACCATCTCGCGGCTCGGCATCGCGCGGCCGGTTTCGACGAAGCTCAGGTGGCGCGTCGAGACCTCGGCATCGACCGCCAGGTCGAGCTGGCTCAGGCGTCGCCGCTGGCGCCAGCCGCGCAGCTGGGTTCCGAAGGTGAGCGAGGCGGAAGGGTTCATGCGCCGCACGATAGCGCAGCGCCTCGCGGCATTCCATGACGTGCCGGGTAATGGCTTCGCAGCCCGGCCGCGCGGAGCATCTCGCCACGCCGCAGATCGCGGTGAATGCAAACCAAGGAGCCTGCCATGTCGAACCTGATCCAACCCTCCGTCTTTCTGCGCCGCGCGCTCGTGGCCGACGCGCTCGTCAGCGCTGCCGTGGGCGCCGTGATGGCGCTCGGTGCGAATGCCCTGCAGGGCGTGCTGAACATTCCGTCGGCGCTGTTGATGCCCGCCGGGCTCGCCATGTTCCCGTACGCCGCCTACCTGCTGTGGCTCGCCACCCGCCCGGCGGTGCCACGCGCCGCGGTCTGGGTGCCGATCGTCCTGAACGTGTTGTGGGCGCTCGAGTGCGTGCTGTTCGCCGTCAACGCCACCCCACCGCCCACGCTGCTCGGCGAGGCTTTCATCGCCATGCAGGTGATCGCGGTGCTCGTTTTCGCCGAACTCGAGTTCATCGGCCTGCGGCGGGCGTGCGCTATCGTCGCTGCGTGACTGCACCGACCCGTGACCCCGCGCCCCGCCACCAGCGCTTCGACCGCCTCGACGCGCTGCGTGCCGTGGCCATCGTGTGGATGGCCATCTTTCACTTCTGCTTCGACCTGAACCACTACAAGTTCATCACGCAGAGTTTTCAGACCGACCCGTTCTGGACCGGCCAGCGCACCTGCATCGTCAGCCTGTTCCTGTTCTGCGCCGGCTTTGGCCAGGCCATCGCCATGGAACAAGGCCAGGGCTGGCCGCGCTTCTGGCGCCGTTGGGTGCAGGTGGCGGGCTGCGCGCTGCTGGTGAGCTTCGGGTCGTGGCTGATGTTCGGCAACCGCTTCATCAGCTTCGGCGTGTTGCACGGCATCGCCGTGATGCTGATCGTGCTGCGCCTCACAGGCGGTGCGGGGCGCTGGTTGTGGCCGCTGGGGCTGATCGCGCTCGCGCTGCCACGCTTGCTGCAGCACCCGTGGTTCGATTCACGCTGGACCAACTGGCTCGGCCTGGTCACGCACAAGCCGCTGACCGAAGACTTCGTGCCGGTCCTGCCCTGGCTCGGCGTGGTGTGGTGGGGCTTCGCCGCCGGGCAATGGGTGCTCGCGCATCGCCGCCATTGGGTCACGGGTGCGCTGCCTGCGGTGTTGCAGCCGCTCGCCTTGCTCGGCCGCTGGAGCCTGAGCTTCTACATGCTGCACCAGCCGGTGTTCATCGGGCTGTTGATGCTTGTGATCGCCCTGCGCTGAGCACAGAATCAGCTCGCTGCAGCAAGCGGGGGAGCCGCACACCGGGCACCGGTGTCAATCGGCTGTCACACGCGAGCGCTAGCGTCCAGCTGTTCTTCAGTCGAAGACAGCGGCCCACCCAAGGAGACAAGACCATGACACCACGCGCAGCGATGCGATCGCTTTTCCGTTCCAGCCTGCTGGGCGCTTGCCTGACGCTGGCCCTGGCACCCGCCGCCCAAGCCCACGACAACGAGCGCGGCAGCCGCGCCGACTTCAAGACGCCGCTCGTCATCGGCCACCGCGGCGGCGGCAGCGGCTACCTGCCCGAGCACACGCTCGAAGCCTATGCGCTCGGCATCGAGCTCGGTGCCGACTTCGTCGAGCCTGACCTCGTGGCCACGAAAGACGGGCACCTGATCGCCCGCCACGAACCCAACCTGATCGCCACCACCAACGTGTCTTCGCTGCCGCAGTTCGCGGCCCGCAAGCGCACCGTGATGCTCGACGGCGCTTTGACCGAAGGATTCTTCGCGCAAGACTTCACCCTCGCCGAGATCAAGACGCTCGGGGCCATCCAGCCCGCGGGCGACCGTGACCAGTCGTTCAACGGCAAGTTCAAGATCCCGACCTTCGCCGAGATCATTGACTTCGTGAAGGACAAGTCGCGCGAGAAGGGCCGCACGATCGGCATCTACCCTGAAACCAAACACCCGACCTACCACCAGTCGATCGGCCTGCCGCTCGAAGACCGCATGCTGGCCGTGCTCACGCGCGCCGGCTGGAACCACCGCCACGCGCCGGTCTTCATCCAGTCGTTCGAGACCGCGAACTTGCGCTACCTGCGCACGAAGACGCAGCTGCCGTTGATCCAGCTCGTCGATGCCGACGACGTGAACCCTGACGGTTCCCTCGCCTTCAACAAGCCCTACGACAAGCCTTACGACTGGGTCGTCTCCGGCCGCCCGGGCCTGTTCAGCGACCTGCTCACGCCGACCGGCCTGGCCGAGGTGAAGACCTACGCCGACGGCATCGGCCCGTGGAAGTTCTACCTCATCAGCTCGGCCTGCAAGCTGGTCAACGGCGCCTGCGCCGACGTGAACGGCGACGGCAAGGTCGACAACGCCGACCGCACGCTGCTGCCGCCGACCCAGGTGCTGGCCAATGCGCACAAGGCCGGGCTGCTGGTGCACCCGTACACCTTCCGCAACGAGCCTAAGCAGCTGGCCTCGAACTACGCCGGGAACCCCATCAACGAGTTCCTGGCCTTCTACGAGCTCGGTGTCGACGGCCTGTTCACCGACTTCGCCGACACGGCCGTGGCCGCGCGCGTGATGTATCTGCTGAAGAAAGACCCGAACTACGCGCGTTGCCTGGTCGACGACCGCTGCGGTCACCGCCGCTAGGGCTTCAAGCTGCCGCGCGCAAGCGCAGCGCGGCAGCGTCGATCTGCGCTTTCAGTTCGGCATAACTGCGTGTCACCGGGAACTGCGGAAACTGCTTCGTGATGGCTTCCGGCGGGTGGATGAAGAAGCCCGCGTGCGCGGCACCGAGCATGCCGGTGTCGTTGTACGAATCGCCCGCCGCGATCACCTGGAAGTTCAACGCACGCAGCGCGTTGACCGCATGGCGCTTCTGGTCGGGCTGGCGCAGCACATGGCGGCGCACGAAACCGGCGTTGTCGATTTCGAGCTTGTGGCACATCAGCGTCGGCCAGGCCAGTTGCTGCATCAGCGGCTGCGCGAATTCGTAGAACGTGTCCGACAGGATGATCACCTGGTAGCGGCTGCGCAGGTCGTCGAGGAAAGCGCGTGCGCCTTCCATCGGGCCCATGCCGGCAATCACGTTCTGGATGTCGGCGAGCTTCAGCTTGTGCTGTGCGAGCAGGCCGATGCGAAAGTTCATCAGCTTGTCGTAGTCGGGCTCGTCGCGCGTGGTGCGCGCGAGTTCGGGAATGCCGCTGCGCTTGGAGAACTCGATCCAGATCTCGGGCACGAGCACGCCTTCGAGATCGAGGCAGATCATTTGCATGGTGGCGGTCTCCGCAAGGCGCGTGGATGAAGGCGGCGCGCATCGTACCCGACGGCGCATGCGCCCCGGGGCTCAGCCCACGGGCGGACGGGGCAGCGTGTGCACGCGCTCGGGTCGCACGCCGATGCCGACCAGGCGCGCCGGCAGCCGGCGAAGCATCGGCAGGCGCTGCAGCAGGCGCAGTGGCAAGGGCAGGGTGGCCGGGGCCGGCGCGCCCGAGAGCACGGGCGCCAGCAGTTCGTTCTGCACGGCGATCTGCGCCTGCTGCGTCACACGGGCGGGCCACTCTCGGCGTTTCTGCACCGCGGCGAGGTCGTCGACCGTCAAGCGCCGCTCGCGCAGTGCGTCGGCCAGCAGGTTGGATGCTGCCACCGCGTCCTGGATCGCGAGGTTGATGCCCACGCCGCCGACCGGCGACATGGCATGCGCCGCGTCGCCGATGCACAGCAGCCCGCTGCGGTACCAGCGTGGCATGCGGCTGATCTGCACGCTGAGCAGTTTCACGTCGTCCCAGCCTGCCAGGGCCGGCAGCGCCGCACCGAGGAACGGGGCGACGGCGGCCACGCGTGCGCGGAAGGCTTCGATGCCTTCGGCCCGCAGCGCCGGCAGCGTGCCTTTCGGAATGACATAGGCGCACTGCCAATACTCATCGCGGTTCAGCGTGACCAGCATCGCGCCGGGCCGGATGTACCCGCCGGTCTGCGAACGGTCGTGCAGACGGTCGCGCGCCAGGCGGAACCACAGCACGTCGATCGGCGCGCCGAGGTCGTCGCTGGCCAGGCCGCCGCTGCCACGCAGCGTGGTGTGGCGGCCGTCGGCGGCCACCACCAGGTCGGCATGCACCGTGAAGCCGCCTTCGGCTGTCTGCACGTTCACACCGACGACGGCAGCGGCTTCTTCGATCACGCCGGTCGCCTTCGCCCCCATGCGCAGCGAAAAGTTCGGCAGCAAGCGCGCCTGGTCGGCGATGAAGTCGAGAAAATCCCACTGAGGGATCAGCACCATGAACGGCCGTGGCGCGGCGATGTGCGCAAAGTCGGCCAGCGTGACGCTCTGGCCGTAGACATCGCCGACGAGTTCGCGCACCTCCTGGTGCGGCAGTTCCAGAAAGGCCTCGAGCAGGCCCAGGTCGTCGAGCACCGTGAGCGTGGAAGGGTGGATCGTGTCGCCCCGAAAGTCGCGCAGGAAGTCGGCGTGTTTTTCCAGCACGACCACCCCGACGCCGGCCCGCGCCAGCAGGTAACCCAACAGCAGCCCGGCCGGGCCGCCGCCGGCGATGCAGCACTGGGTGCGCAGCGGGGTGTCCATGAGCGCATGGTACTTCGCCGTAACATCGGCGCAATGAGCAAACAAATCCTGTTCGGGTTCCACGCGGTGACGGTGCGCCTGAAGTCGGCGCCGAAGTCGGTGATCGAGATCCACGTCGAAACCACCCGCCGCGACCAGCGCATGCGCCAGTTCGTCGAGCGTGCCCGCGACGCCGGCGCCAAGCTGATCGACAGCGACGACGAACGCCTGCAAAAGCTTTGCGGCTCGCCCCGCCACCAGGGCGTGGTGGCGCGCGTGGAAGCCATGGCGATCAGCCACTCGCTCGACGACACGCTCGACGCGGTGCAAGGCCCGGTGCTGCTGCTGGTGCTCGACGGCATCACCGACCCGCACAACCTGGGCGCCTGCCTGCGTGTGGCCGACGGGGCCGGTGCGCATGCGGTGATCGCGCCCAAGGACCACGCGGTCGGCATCAACGCCACCGTCGCCAAGGTGGCGAGCGGTGCGGCCGACACGGTGCCGTATTTCATGGTCACGAACCTGGCGCGCACGCTGAACGAATTGAAGGAACGCGACATCCGCGTCATCGGCACGTCCGACGACGCGCAGCAGTCCTTGTACGACCTCGACCTGACCGGCCCGGTGGCGCTCGTGCTCGGTGCCGAAGGCAGCGGCATGCGCCAGCTCACCGGCAAGACCTGCGACGAACTCGTGCGCCTGCCGATGGCGGGCGCGGTCGAGAGCCTGAACGTGTCGGTCGCGAGCGGCGTGTGCCTGTACGAGGCCGTTCGCCAACGAATCCAATCTGCAGCTTGAACCACGGGAGCCCCACATGCCGGTGATCGACGTCAAACATCCGCTTGTCAAACACAAGGTCGGGCTGCTGCGCGAAGACGACATCTCGACGAAAAAATTCCGCGAGCTGACGAACGAACTGGCGCGCTTGCTGGCGTACGAAGCCACCGCCGATTTCCCCCTCGAGAAGACCACCGTGCAGTGCTGGAGCGGCCCGGCCGACGTGGAGCAGATCAGCGGCAAGAAGGTCACGGTGGTGCCGATCCTGCGCGCCGGCCTGGGCATGCTCGATGGCGTGCTCGACATGATCCCGAGTGCCAAGGTCAGCGTCGTGGGCTTGAGCCGCAACCACGAAACGCTGCAGCCCGAAAACTACTTCGAGAAGTTCGTGGGCAAGCTCGACGAACGCACCGCCATCATCATCGACCCGATGCTCGCGACCGCCGGTTCGATGATCGCGACCGTGAGCCTGCTCAAGGCGCGCGGCTGCAAGGACATTCGCGCCCTCGTGCTCGTGGCCGCGCCCGAAGGCGTGAAAGCGCTCGATGCCGCGCACCCCGACGTGCGCTGCTGGACCGCTGCCATCGACAGCCACCTCAACGACGTGGGCTACATCATTCCGGGGCTGGGCGACGCGGGCGACAAGATCTTCGGCACGAAGTGACCCTGCTTGCACCAGGGCGGCGGCCCGATGCATCTCTTCACCAAAATTAACCCGATCTGTCTTGCCGGCGACACAGTGCGCTTCTAGGCTTGGCGCATGAAAGATTTCCTGATGCCGCCGCGCTTTCGCAGCGCCGCTTCCGCCCGGCCCGCGCCGGCGCGGCCTGTGCCGGTGCTGCAGCGCCCGTTCCGCCTGTGGATGACCGGCAGCCTTGCCGTCGTGATGGCCGCGCTGGTGCCGATGCGTGACCTGCCCGACAGCGAGCGCGGCAACCTGCTGCGCGTGCTGCGCCACAGCCGCTTCGGTGTGAACGAGACCGTGTTGCGCATCGAGGACGCGGCCCGCCAGCACGGCCTGTCGGTGCTGGCCCGCATGGACGGCTCGCGCCCGGTGATCGTGCTCGCGTCGTCGGTGGGTGGCACCCTGGTGGTGATGGACGGCGCCACCTCGGCCCTCGACGTGCCGCTGAGTGTGATGGTGCGTGCCGGCGTGGCCGGCGGCGCCGACGTGCTGGTCGCGTCGGGCGCGCCGCTGGGCAGCGACCGCTGGAGCGAACTGCCGGCCGCGGTGGCCAGTGACCTCGCCGCGCTGCCGGCGGTGGTGGACCAGGCGCTGGGCTGATCGGTCGCTACACCCAGCCGAGCACACCGGCCAGCGCGCCCAGCGCCACCAGCCACATCGGGCTGAGCCTGGTGCGCAGCATCACGAACACCGTGATGGCGATCAGCCCGAGCGCGCCCCAGCGGTGGCTGGCGTCGCGCAGGTAAGGCTCGGCGAGCACCCAGCCGGTGGCGAGCAGCAGGCCGAGCGTCAGCGGCGTGAGGCCGGTGGTGAACGAGCGAACGCCGCGGGTTTCGCGGCGCTGCGCGCCCCAGCGCGTGGCCCACAGCGACAGCACGGTCGACGGCAACAGGATGCCGGCCATCGTGGCGAAGGCGCCGATGGGCCCGGCCACGTTCCAGCCGAGCACGGCCACGAACAGCACGTTCGGCCCCGGCGCGGCCTGCGCGATCGCGATCGACGAGGTGAACTGCGCGTCGCTGATCCAGTGGTGCTCGGCCACGATGTAGCGGTGCATGTCGGGCACGGTGGTGATGGCGCCGCCCACGGCCAGCAGGCTCAGCACCAGAAAGTGCGTGAACAGGCCGAACAGGTCGGCAGCGCTCAGGCCGGCGCTCATTCGCGCAACCGGTGCCAGGCCACGGCCATGGCCAGCGAACCGAGGCCAACGATGACCCAGACGAGCGGCCAGCGCAGCCAGGCCGTGGCGGCGAAGGTGAGTGCGGCGAAGCCCAGGCTGAGCGGCAGCCCCATCGCGTTGCGCTTCAGGGTGGCGAGCAGCTTCAGCCCGGTCGAGAGCACGAGGCCTGCGGCCACCGCGCCCATGCCACGCAAGGCACCGCTCACCATCGGCCACTGCGCGAATTCGGCGTACAGCGCGGTCAGTGCGAGCACGATCACCAGCGGCGCGAGCAGCATGCCGCCGAGCGCAGCCAACGCGCCACGAACGCCGAAACAGCGGTCGCCGAACATCAGCGCCAGGTTCACGACGTTCGGCCCGGGCAGCACCTGGCTGATCGCGAGCATCTCGACGAACTGCTCCTTGTCGAGCCAGCGCAGGCGTTCGACCAGTTCGCGCTGGGCCACCGGCAGCACGCCACCGAAGCCTTGCAAGGCGAGGCGGTTGAACGCGAAGAACAGTTCGCGCAGTGAGCCGGGCTGGTTCTGGGCGGGTGCGCCCATTCTGTCGCTCATGCGGTCAGCCGGGTCGCGCGCCGGCCGGCCCACAGGCTGAGCGAGATCGCCGCGGCCAGCCACACGAGGCCGACCCAATTCAAGGGCGCGAAGCCGAAGTGGGCGATCAGCCAGCCGCCGCTCGACGCGCCCATCGCCTGCCCGAGGTAGATGGCCGAGGTGTTGAGCGCCATCAGCGCCGGCGCCAGCGCGGGGGCGGTCATGCCCAGGCGGGCTTGCTGCGTCGAGTTCGACGAGAAGCAACCCAGCGCCCACGGCACCAGGATCAACGAGACGCTGATGATGCTGGTGCCCAGCGGCCAGAGCAGGAGCGACACCGCCATCAGCGCCAGCGAGACCCCGACCGCACGGTTCGGCCCCACGCGGTCGATCACGCGCGTGAGCACCACGTTGCCGACGAATGCAAACGCGCCGAACCACATCAGCAGGAACGTGATCTGCTCGGTGCTCGAGCCCAGCGTCTGCTTGAAGTACGGCGTGAAGTACGAAAACAGCGTGAACTGCCCCGCGCCCGAGAGCGCGGTGACGAGCACGATGGCCATCAGCGCCGGGCTCGTGAACACGTCTTTCCAGGCCTTCAGCGACAGTGCGGCAGGGCGAACGCCGTCGGGCAGCACCGTGTACACCCAGGCCGCGGCCAGCGCGGCGAGCGCGGCGATGCCGAAGAACGCGGTGCGCCAGCCGAAGGTTTCACCGACCCAGGCCGACAGCGGCATGCCCAGCACCGACGCCACCGACCAGCCAAGGAAGATGAAGGTGATGGCACGGCCGCGCTCTTGCGGTGCGGCCAGGAAGCCGATCGCGGCAGCGGCCTGCGGCGTGAACACGGCGGCCGCCAGCATCGTGATCGCACGCACCGGCCACAGCGTGGCGTAGTCGGGCATGCAGGCGCTCAGGGCGTGGCCGGCGGCGAACCAGAGCAGCGAGAGCGTGAGCAGCCGGCGCCGGTCGAAGCCGGCGACCCAGCCGGCCATCAGCGGCGCACCCAGTGCCATCGTGGCCGCGGCGACGGCGATCAGTTGCCCGGCGAGCGACACCGAGACCTGCAGCGAACGGGCCAGGTCGTTGAGCGTGCCCGCCACGACCATCACGCCGCAGCCGATCACGAAGTTGCCGAACATCAGGCTCCAGCGCGCGCTCGGCACCAGACGGGGCGCCGCGGGGGCGATGGCAGGCGACACGCCGCTCATCAGCGCAAAACGCGCAGCGCTTCGGGGTTGACGATGTTCGTCGGGTTGCCACCGATGAAGTTCACGACGTTCTCGAAGGCCGCGCTGAAGTACATCTCGTAGCTGTCTTGTTCGACGTAGCCGATGTGCGGCGTGCACACCGCGTTCTCAAGCCGCAGCAGCGGGTGGCCTTGCAGGATGGGTTCGCTCTCGAACACGTCGACCGCCGCCATGCCGGGGCGGCCGCGGTTCAGCGCCGAGACCAGCGCGCCTTCTTCGATCAACTCGGCGCGCGAGGTGTTGACGAGCAGCGCCGTCGGCTTCATGCGCGAAAGCGCGTCGAGCTTGACGATGCCGCGGGTGCTGTCGTGCAGGCGCAGGTGCAGCGTGAGCACGTCGCAGGCTTCGAAGAACTCTTCGCAGCTCGCCGCGGCACCCAGGCCGTCGTGCTCGGCGCGGGAGCGGGCGGCTTCGCTGCCCCACACGATCACGTTCATGCCGAAAGCCTTGCCGTAGCCTGCGATCAGCTGGCCGATCTTGCCGTAGCCCCAGATGCCCAGCGTGCGGCCGCGCAGCACCGTGCCCAGCCCGAAGTTCGGCGGCATCGAGCCGGCCTTCAGACCCGACTGCTGCCAGGCGCCGTGCTTGAGGTTGCCGATGTACTGCGGCAGCCGCCGCATCGCCGCCATGATCAGCGCCCAGGTCAGCTCGGCGGCGGCCACCGGCGAGCCCACGCCTTCGGCCACGGCGATGCCCAGGCGGGTGCAGGCCTCCACATCGACGTGGGCGCCGACCTTGCCCGTCTGCGAGATCAGCTTGAGCTTGGGCAGTTTCTCGAGCAAGGCGCGCGGGAACTGCGTGCGCTCGCGGATCAGCACCAGCACTTCCACGTCGCGCAGCCGCACCGACAACTGGCCGATGCCCTTGACAGTGTTGGTGAAGACCTTGGCGTTGAGCTGCTCCAGCAGGCTGGCGCACTTGAGTTTGCGCACCGCGTCCTGGTAGTCGTCGAGGATGATGATGTTCACGAAGGTCGCAGCTGTTTTGGTGCTTCGGCACCGATTGTGCACGCCTGCGCGAAGGCCTGTAGCATGCCCCGTTCCCCTTCAACGACGAGAGACAACATGTCCATCACCATGCATTCGGCCAGCGTGCCGGTGTTCGTTCGCATGCTCACCAACCTGGGCCAGTGGCTCGACAAAGCCGAGGCCCATGCGGCGGCCAAGAAGTTCGAGACCAGCGTGTTCCTGGCCGCGCGCCTGGCGCCCGACATGCTGCCCTTCACGAGCCAGATCCAGATCGCCTGCGACGGCGCCAAGCTGGCCGTGGCCCGCCTCAGCGGCGTTGACGCACCGAAGTTCGAAGACAACGAAACCAGCTTCGCCGAGCTGCGCGAGCGGGTGAGCAAGACGCTCGACTACATCCGGTCGGTGCCTGCAGCCAAGATCGACGGTACCGACGACAAGGACGTGACCGTGCCGCGCCGTGCCGGCCCGATCACGCTGAAGGGCGAGGTCTACCTGAAGCACTTCGTGCTGCCGAACTTCTACTTCCACCTGACCACCACCTACGCGCTGTTGCGCCACAACGGCGTCGAGCTCGGCAAGAGCGACTTTTTGGGCGCACTTCAGCAGTGAACCTGGCGGTGCACGACCTGCCGCTGTTCCTCACGGCGGCGCTGCTCGTCAACCTGACACCCGGGCCCGACATGCTGTTCGTGGCCGGCAGCAGCGCCGTGCACGGCCGGCGTGCCGGCGTGCTGGCGGCGTTCGGGGTCGGAGCCGGTTGCCTCCTGCACGTGGCGCTCGCGGCCGTGGGCCTGTCGGCCCTGCTGGCGGCATCGGCCACGGCCTTCACGCTGGTCAAGTGGGTCGGTGCGGCTTACCTGGTGTGGGTTGGCATCAACATGCTCCGGACCGCGGGGCGTGCCGCGGCCCCGGTGGGCGCTGAATCGGCGTGCGCTGCACCGGCGCCGAACGCGTCGCGTGTGTTCTGGCAAGGCGCGTGGACGAACGCGCTGAACCCCAAGGTGGCGCTGTTCTTCCTGGCCTTTCTGCCGCAGTTCATCGTACCGGGCGCGCCGCAACAGGCGCTGTCGTTCCTGGCGCTGGGTCTGGCGTTCACGGTCGGTGGTGTGGCGGTGAACGTCGCCGTGGCGCTGCTGACCCACCGCGTGCGCCAAGGCTTGTCGGGCCGCTCCGGCAGTGCCCGCTTCGGCGTGTGGCTGCAGCGCGTGGCCGGTGCCCTGTTCGTCGGCCTCGGGCTGAAGCTCGCGTTCAGCGCGCGCTAGCGATGGCGGGCCGCCTCAGCGGCCGCCGAGTGCCCCGAAGCCCGAGCGCGGCGAGCGGGTCGGAAAGTGCCGGTTCAGTTGCGACAAGCGGTGGTCGGCTTCGGCCTGGTCGTGGTGGCACGAGACCAGGTTGAACACGTCGAGCCGCAGGTGCCACAGGTCGTGCATCGAGCCGGCGGCGTAGATCTGGGCGATGGCGTCATCGGCGGCGTGGCCGGGGATGTCGTCGAGGGCCTGGATGAACTCGGCGCGAACGTTGGTGAGCCGGGCGTCGGCGCGTGCCGGTGAGCGCGCAGTGGGAGCGTCAGCCGGCAAGCGTGTGTCGGGGATGCCAGTCAGCCACTCGCGCCACTGGCCTGTGCGCAGCGGGTGGCGACGCTTCGGCGGGCAGACCCGGCTGTGCACCCACACGGTGGGTTCTGGCGCGGCGTGCAGAA
Source organism: Rhizobacter sp. (assembly GCF_032229685.1). Lineage (GTDB taxonomy): Bacteria > Pseudomonadota > Gammaproteobacteria > Burkholderiales > Burkholderiaceae_C > LMDS01. The sequence goes on from NZ_JAVTWP010000031.1 coordinate 51,326, forward strand.
AGCGCTTCAGGGCCAAAGAGAACATCGACGATCCTCGCGCCCGCCGACGCGGCGGGCATGAGTGTCATTGTTCGCGGGCCGGAAAAAGCCGAAAGCCGGAAAAAAGGCACGGACCAGCGCCAGTTCACCAGCACATCAGACCTGCCCGAACAGCGCCTTGCGTTGTGCCGTGTAGTGCCACCAGGGCGCGGCGGGTGCGCCGCCCATGAAGTCGGTGGCGGCCATGAAGGTGTCGAGCACGCAGGGGTCGTGGCGCTGGCCGGTGGCGGCGCACAGCTTCTGGTAGAGCACGAACGCGTCTTTGCCGCGCAGTTCTTTCGGGTGCTGGATGCCGATCAGCCGCAGGTCGGCCGCGAGCGAGGGGCCGATGTTGGGCAACTGCTCAAGTGCCTTGCACTCGGCGGCGCTGGCGGCCTTGGGCGACTTGATCGTGGCCCCCATGGCGCTCACATCATCATGTTGTTGCGGATCAGGCCGACCGCCAGGCCTTCGAGCTCGAAGTCGACATCGCCTTCGACGACGATGGTCTTGAAGTCGGGGTTCTCGGGGATCAGCTCGACCGTGCCGCGGGTGCGGCGAAAACGCTTCACGGTCACTTCGTCGCCGAGGCGGGCCACGACGATCTGGCCGTTCTTCGCGTCCTTGGCCTTTTGCACGGCGAGCAGGTCGCCGTCCATGATGCCGGCATCGCGCATGCTCATGCCACGCACCTTCAGCAGGTAGTCAGGCCGGCGCGGGAACATGCTGGCCTCGACCAGGTAGCTCTGGTCGATGTGCTCTTGCGCGAGGATCGGGCTGCCCGCCGCCACGCGGCCCACGAGCGGCAGCGTGAGCTGCGACAGGCTGGGCAGCGGCAACGTGAACTGCTTGCCACGCGACTCGTTGAGCGCACGCAAGGTTTCAGAGCGCAACCGGATGCCGCGCGAGGTGCCGCCCACCAGTTCGATCACGCCCTTGCGCGCCAAGGCCTGCAAATGCTCTTCGGCTGCGTTGGCCGACTTGAAGCCCAGCTCGGCAGCGATCTCGGCGCGGGTGGGCGGCGCGCCGGTGCGCTCGATGGCGCTTTGCACCAGGTCGAGAATCTGTTGCTGGCGGTCGGTGAGTTTGGGCTTTTCGTACACGGAATTCCTTCATGATGACCAGCGGTTGGCCGCGGCGCGGCCGGCTGGCGATTCATCCAGTACCTGTATTTTCATCCAGCTTCGAGAAAAATGCAAAAAATCGCGCAAACCGTCGTGATCCTGGGCACCGGCGGCACCATCGCCGGCACGGCGAACAACGCTGCCGACAACGTGGGCTACACCGCAGCGCAGATCGGCGTGGCGCAGTTGCTGGCGGCCGTGCCTGCGCTCGCGGGCCAGGCGCTCGAAGCCGAGCAGGTCAGCCAGATCGACAGCAAGGACATGGGCTTCGTCGTCTGGCGAGCGCTGGCCCTGCGGGTGGCGCAGCACCTGGCGCGGCCCGAGGTGGCGGGCATCGTCGTCACGCACGGCACCGACACGCTCGAAGAGACCGCCTACTTTCTGCAGCGGGTGCTGGCACCGACCAAGCCAGTCGTGCTCACCGCCGCGATGCGGCCGGCGACGGCGCTGCTCGCCGACGGGCCGCAGAACCTGCTCGACGCGGTGAGCGTGGCGCGCTCGGAAGGCGCAACAGGCGTGGTCGCGGTGCTGGCGGGCGAAGTGCACTCCGCGCTCGACCTGCGCAAGACGCACACCTATCGCCTGGCGGCGTTCGGGTCGGGTGACGCTGGCGCGCTCGCGCAGATCGAAGAAGGGAGGCTGCGGCAGCATCGGCCGTGGCCCGCATGCCCGGCGCTCGGCCTGAGTTGCCTGCCCGCCGATGCGGCGCGGTGGCCGTGGGTCGAGATCGTGACGAGCCATGCGGGCGCGCGGCCCGCACTGGTGGAAGCGCTGCGCCACGCCGGCGTGCGGGGCATCGTTGCGGCCTGCACCGGCAATGGAACGCTGCACCACGAACTCGAAGGTGCGTTGCTGGCAGCGCAAGCCGCGGGAGTGCGCGTGGTTCGCAGTTCTCGCTGCCTGCAAGGCGCGGTGATCGCGCCGGCCGGGCAGCGGCTCCCTTCCGCCGGCGCACTCACGCCGGTGCAGGCGCGGGTCGAGATGATCCTGTCGCTGCTCGAAGCGGGCCCGGCGTGAAGCCCGGGCCCGTGCCGCCGCTTACGCGACGGTGAGCGTCACGTCGATGTTGCCGCGCGTGGCGTTCGAGTACGGGCACACGCCGTGGGCGGCTTGCACCAGCTGCTCGGCGGTGGCGCGTTCCATGCCGGGAATGGTGATCGTCATCGCCACCTGAATGCCGAAGCCGGCCGGGATCGGGCCGATGCCGACATCGGCGGTGATCGAGGTCTCGGCCGGCAGCGCAAGCTTCATCTTGCCCGCGACGACCTTCATGGCGCCGATGAAACAAGCCGAATAGCCGGCCGCGAACAGCTGTTCCGGGTTGGTGCCGACGGCACCGTTGCCACCCAGTTCCTTCGGGGTGGTGAGCTTCAGGTCGAGCACGCCGTCGGATGACTTGGACGTGCCTTCGCGGCCGCCGGTCGAAGTGGCGTGGGCGGTGTACAGGACTTTTTCGAGCGACATGGTGTTTTCCTCTTTCAAGGGTGGTGGGGGAATCGGAGTTCAGGTTTCGAGGTGCTGGCTGACGTTGGCGCGCAGCGCCTGCAGGCGGCCGGTCAGGCTGGCGAGTTCGTCGAGTTCGCAGCCCGCGGCGCAGGCCACCTCGTTCGGCACGTGCTGCGCCTTGCGGCGCAAGGCGCGCCCGGCCGCAGTGAGCGAGACGATCACACGGCGCTCGTCGTCGACCGCGCGCAGGCGAGTCACCCAGCCCGCGGCTTCCATGCGCTTGAGCAGCGGTGTGAGCGTGCCCGAGTCGAGGAACAGGCGCGTGCCGAGGTCACTGACGCTCACGGCGTCGGTTTCCCACAGCACCAGCAGCACGAGGTATTGCGGGTAGGTGAGGCCGAGCGCCGACAGCACCGGCTTGTAGAGCTTGGTCATCACGAGCGAGCTGGAGTACAGCGCAAAACACAGCTGGTGGTCGAGGCGTTGCATCCACTCCGCCGGTGCGGCGGTGCTTGTCTTGCTCGGTTGGCTTCTGGAGGGCATGGCGCCATTGTATTGAAATGCTGGCAATTGAATTGTGTGCAATTTAATTACCCTGCCGCACGAAGGGGTTCAGAGCGTGTGGTCGAGTCAGGCACGAGCCCGCCGCGCCTGAAAGCCGCCGCAGTCGAGCGGCGAGCGCCTTATCCCGCGGCCGGGGCGCCCAGACTGTCGAGCTGCGTGCTCAGCTCGAGCCAGCGTGCTTCGAGCTTCTCGACCTCGTCGCCGATCTGCTTGAGCCGCCGGCCCTGCTCGGCGCGATCGGTGGGCGTGGCTGCAGCGGCCGCCATGGCGGCCTCGGCGGCGTCGCGGTCGCGCGCCAGCGTGGCGAGGCGGCTGTCGACGCTGCCGAGTTCCTTGCGCAGCGGCTTCTGCTCTTCGCTGCGCTGCTGGCGCACGGCCGCTGTGGCCTTGCGGTCGGCGGCGGGCTTCGGCGTGTGGGCGGCCGCCACGGCCGGCGCGGCGGCTGCATCTTGTGCCGCCTGCTTCTTGCGCTTCTTGTCGCCCTTGCTTTGCTCGCGCGAGGCTTCGCGCGACTGTTCGAGCAGCCAGCGCTGGTAGTCGTCGAGGTCGCCGTCGAAAGGCTTGATGGCGCCATCGGCCACCAGCCAGAACTCGTCGCAGACCTCACGCAGCAAGGCGCGGTCGTGGCTGACGAGCATGACCGTGCCTTCGAACTCGTTCAAGGCCATCGAGAGTGCCTCGCGCGTGGTCAGGTCGAGGTGGTTGGTCGGCTCGTCCATCAGCAGCAGGTTGGGGCGCTGCCACACCAGCATGGCGAGCACGAGGCGCGCTTTCTCGCCGCCCGAGAGCGTGCCCACGGCCTGCGAGACCATGTCGCCGACGAAGCGGAACGAGCCGAGAAAGTCGCGCAGCTCCTGCTCGCGCGCCGCTGGCCCCACGTCACGTGCGAGGCGGATCATGTGCATCAACGGGCCGTCGTCGAGCGAGAGCACGTCGAGCTCCTGCTGCGCGAAGTAGCCGATCGTCAGGCCCTTGCCTTCGGTGATCTCGCCGGCCAGGCGCGGCAGGTCGCCGGCGATGGTTTTCACCACGGTCGACTTGCCCTGGCCGTTGGCGCCGAGGATGCCGATGCGCTGGCCCGCCAGCACCGAGCGGTTGATGTCGTGCACGATGCGGGTTTCGCTGCCGTCTTCGGCGTGGTAACCGCAGGCCACCTGCGAGAAGGCGAGCATCGGGTTCGGCAGGCTCAGCGGCTCGCGGAACTCGAACTGGAAGTCGGCACTCGTCAGTACCGGCCCGAGCTTTTCCATGCGCGCCAGCGCCTTCACGCGGCTTTGCGCCTGCTTGGCCTTGCTGGCCTTGGCCTTGAAGCGGTCGATGAACTTCTGCAGGTGCGCCATGCGCTCGCGCTGCTTCTCGAAGTTGGCCTGCGCCTGCAGCAGGCGTTCGGCGCGCATCTCTTCGAAGGCGGTGTAGTTGCCGGTGTAGCGGGTGAGCTTGGTCTCGTCGAGGTGCAGCGTGACGTTGGTGATCGCGTCGAGAAACTCGCGGTCGTGGCTGATCACGATCATCGTGCCCTCGAAGCGCTTGAGCCAGGCCTCGAGCCACACGAGCGCGTCGAGGTCGAGGTGGTTGGTCGGCTCGTCGAGCAGCATCAGGTCGGCCGGGCACATCAGCGCACGCGCGAGTTGCAGCCGCATGCGCCAGCCGCCCGAAAAGCTGTTGACCGGGCCGTCGAGTTCGGCCTGCTTGAAGCCCAGGCCGAGCAGCATGGCCTGCGCGCGCGGCCGGGCCTCGAAGCCACCCGCGTCGCTGATGGCGTGGTGGGCTTCGGCCATCGCGTGGCCGTCGTCATCGAGCTCTGCCTGCGCCAACTGCGCCTGCGCTTCCATCAGCCGCGTGTCGCCTTCGAGCACGAAGTCGGTCGCGCCCTGTTCGGTCTCGGGCATGTCTTGCGCCACTTCACCGATGCGCCAGCGTGGCGGCATGCCCACGTCACCGGCGTCGGACTGCAGGCGTTTCGTGAGCAGCGAAAACAGCGACGACTTGCCCGCGCCGTTGCGGCCGACCAGGCCGACCTTTTCGCCCGGCTGCAGCGTGACGCTGGCCTGGTTGAGAACGAGCTTGACGCCGCGGCGCAGCGAGACTTGATTCAGTACGAGCATGGAGATCGGGAACCGGGAAAGGGGGAGCGGGCAGCCCGCTTCAGTATTTGCGTTTCAGCAAGGATTCGCGCGAGACGAGCAGCACCTGGTCGTCGCCGGCGCTGGTTTCGAGCCAGGCCACTTCGAGCTTGCGGAAAGCGTGTTCGAAATGCGCACGTTCGTTGCCGATCTCGAGCACGAGCACGCCGTTCGGCGACATCCGCGCCGGCGCCTCGCGCAGGATCGTGCGCACCAGGTCCATGCCGTCTTCGCCGCCGGCCAGCGCGAGCGCCGGTTCGGCCAGGTATTCGGCCGGCAGTTCTTTCATGCTGTGCGTGTTCACATAGGGCGGGTTGCACAGGATCAGGTCGTACGGGCCGCGCACGCTGGCAAGCAGGTCGGACTGCATCAGCGTGATGCGTTTTCCCAGGCCGTGCTTGTCGACGTTGATGCGCGCCACCGCGAGCGCGTCGTCGGAGATGTCGGCCGCGTCGACCACCACGTCGGGGTAGGCCATCGCCGCGATCACGGCGAGGCTGCCGTTGCCGGTGCACAGGTCGAGCACCGCGTGCGTCTGGTCGGAGAGCCACGCGTCGAGCGTGCCGGTGTCTTCGCCGTCGGCCAGCAGTTCGGCGATGAAGGAGCGCGGCACGATCGTGCGCTCGTCGACATAGAACGGCACGTTCTGCAACCAGGCTTCACGCGTGAGGTAAGCGGCCGGCTGGCGGTTTTCGATGCGCCGGGTGACCAGCGCTTCGGCCTTGGCCTGATCTTCGGGCGCGAGTTCGTCTTTCGCTTTGGCTTCGAGCGCATCGAGCGGCAGGCCGAGCGCCCACAGCACCAGCCAGGCCGATTCGTCGAAAGCATTCGTTGTGCCGTGGCCAAACGAAACGCCCGCCTGTTTGAGGCGGGCGCTCTGCGCTGTGATGAGGTCGATCAGGGTCATGTGAGCAGCTTTTCCAGCGTGTCGCGGTAGATGTTCTTCAAGGGGTCGAGGCTGGCCACCGCCACGCATTCGTCGATTTTATGGATGCTGGCGTTCAGCGGCCCGAATTCGATCACCTGCGGGCAGATCTTCGCTATGAAGCGGCCGTCGGAGGTGCCGCCGGTGGTCGAGAGTTCGGTCTCGACGCCGGTCTGCGCCTTGATCGCCTGCGAGAGCGCGTCGCTCAGCTCGCCGATCGGCGTGAGAAAGGGTTCGCCGCCGAGCGTCCAGGCCAGTTCGTAGGCCAGGCCATGGCGATCGAGCACGGCATGCACGCGGTCTTTCAGCGCCTGCGGTGTCGACTCGGTCGAAAAGCGGAAGTTGAAGTCGACCACCAGATCGCCCGGAATGACATTGCTTGCGCCGGTGCCGCCGTGGATGTTCGACATCTGCCAGCTCGTCGGCGGAAAGTACGCGTTGCCCTCGTCCCAGCGCGTGGCGACGAGCTCAGTCATGGCCGGCGCGAACAGGTGGATCGGGTTCTTCGCAAGGTGCGGGTAGGCGATGTGGCCTTGCACGCCTTTCACCTTCAACTTGCCCGAAAGCGTGCCGCGCCGGCCGTTCTTGATCATGTCGCCGAGCGCATCGACCGAGGTCGGCTCGCCGACGATGCAAAAGTCGAGCTTCTCACCCCGCGAGCCGAGCCATTCGCAGACCTTGACCGTGCCGTCGATCGACGGGCCTTCTTCGTCGCTCGTGAGCAGGAACGCGACCGAGCCCCGGTGCGCCGGGTGCGCGGCGACGAATTCTTCCGCTGCCACCACCATCGCCGCGATCGAGGTCTTCATGTCGGCGGCACCGCGGCCGAACAGCTGACCGTCGCGGTGCGAGGGCACGAACGGGTCGCTGCGCCATTGTTCGAGCGGGCCGGTGGGCACCACGTCGGTGTGGCCGGCGAAGGCGAGCAACTTGCCCGAAGGCGACGAGCCGCGCCGCACCGCCCACAGGTTGGTGACCTGCGCGCCTTCGGGCCCGTAGATCAGCGTGGTGCACTCGAAGCCCAACGGCTTCAGGCGCGATTCGATCAAGGCCTGGCAGCCACCGTCATCGGGCGTGACCGAGCGCCGAGAGATCAGGGCTTCGGTGAGTTGCAGGGTGCGAGACGACGGGCTCATGCGCGATCAGAGGCGGCGGAAGGCACCCGACATCGTGGTTGGTTCGTCCGGGCGCACGTCGAGCGTGATCTCGGTGAAGGTGGCGGTGTCGTCCTGCTCTTCTTTCTTGGCCGTGATGCGGGTCGCCGGCGTCAGGTCATTCTGCAGGCGCCACATCAGGTTGGTGGGCGAGTCGGCGAAGGCCAGGCCTTCGTCGCGCGTGATCATGCCGGTGTTGATCAGGCGGGCCAGGTCTTGCTCGAAGGTCTGTGACCCTTCGGCCATCGACTTGTCCATGGCTTCCTTCACGCCCGAGAAGTCGCCTTTTTCGATCAACTCCGACACCAGCTTGGTGTTGAGCATCACCTCGACCGCCGGCACACGCCCACCGGCCACGGCGCGGATCAGGCGTTGTGAGACCACGGCGCGCAGGCCCGCTGCCAGGTCGGCCAGCAGGGCAGGGCGCGCTTCGGGGCTGTAGAACGACAAGATGCGGCCGAGCGCGTGGTAACTGTTGTTGGCGTGCAGCGTCGAAAGCACCAGGTGGCCCGACAGCGCATACGAGATCGCCGAGGTCATGGTTTCGCGGTCGCGGATTTCGCCGATCAGAATGCAATCAGGGGCCTGGCGCAGCGCGTTCTTCAGGCCGACCTGCAGCGACTGCGTGTCGCGGCCGACCTCGCGCTGGTTGATCACCGATTTCTTGTTGTTGAACAAGAACTCGATCGGGTCTTCGATCGTCAGGATGTGGCCGGCGAGCTGCTGGTTGCGCTGCTCCAGCATGGCGGCGAGCGTCGTGCTCTTGCCGGCGCCTGTTGCGCCCACCATCAGGATCAGGCCGCGCTTCTCGAGCACCATCGAGTTCAGCACGTCGGGCACGTTCAGGCTCTCGAGCGTGGGGATCTGGAACGGGATGCAGCGGAACACCGCCGCGATCGAACCACGCTGGCGGAACGCGCTCAGCCGGAAGCTGCCGACACCGGCGATGCTGACGGCCACGTTGAGCTCGTGCGAGTCTTCCAGTTCTTCGAGCTGGCTCGGCGTGAGCAGCTCGGCCAGCAGCTGGCGCGGCTGCGTGTTCGTGAGCGGCTGGTCGCTGAGCTGCAACAGCTGGCCGTTGATCTTGATCAGGATCGGCGAGCTCGACGACAGGTAGACGTCGGAAGCCCCTTTCTCCGACATCAGCCGCAGCACGCGCTCCATGTTTCCGCCACTCATGCCGTTCCCTTTCCGTTGACCCGGGCCAGGCTGGCCCGAAGGTCGATCATTCCACGCTTCGAAGGCTGCGGCGCTGCCCGGGCGCGCCCGGGCCACACGCCGGGCGTGATCAGCTTCTCAACAAGTCGTTGATGCTGGTCTTGGCGCGGGTTTGTGCATCGACCCGTTTCACGATCACCGCGCAGTACAGGCTGTACTTGCCATCGGCGCTGGGCAGGTTGCCGCTCACGACCACCGAGCCGGCCGGGATGCGGCCGTAGGTCACTTCGCCGGTCGCGCGGTCGTAGATCTTGGTGCTCTGGCCGATGTAGACGCCCATCGACAGCACTGAGTTCTCTTCGACGATCACGCCTTCGACCACTTCGGAGCGCGCGCCGATGAAGCAGTTGTCTTCGATGATGGTCGGGTTGGCCTGCATCGGCTCGAGCACACCGCCGATGCCGACGCCGCCCGACAAGTGCACGTTCTTGCCGATCTGCGCGCACGAGCCCACGGCGGCCCAGGTGTCGACCATGGTGCCTTCGTCGACATAGGCACCGATGTTCACGAAGCTCGGCATCAGGATCGCGTTCTTCGCGATGAAGCTGCCGCGCCGCGCCACGGCCGGCGGAACGATGCGCACGCCGGTTTCGCGCAGTTCGCTTTCGTCGAGGTGCGCGAACTTGGTGGCCACCTTGTCGTAGAAGCCCAGGTCGCCAGCGCGCATCAGCTTGTTGTCGTTCAGGCGAAAGCTCAGCAGCACCGCTTTCTTGACCCACTGATTCACCGTCCACTGGCCCACGCCCTGGCGCTCGGCCACGCGCAGCCGGCCGGCGTTGAGCTCCTTGATCACGGTCTCGACGGCCTCGAAGATCTGCGGGCTGTTCGCGGCGTTGATGGACGCACGGCTTTCCCAGGCGAGGTCGATGATGCTTTGCAGCTCGGAAACGTTGGTGGCGGTCATGGTCGGGGGCTCAGAGAGATTGGACAAAAGAGACGATGCGGTGCGCGGCTTCGAGGCATTCCTCGACTTCAGCGACCAGCGCCAAGCGGATGCGGCCCGCGCCGGGGTTCACGCCGTTCGCTTCGCGCGCCAGCAGGCTGCCCGGCAGCACGCTCACATTGTATTGAGCGAGCAGCGCCTGGGCGAAAGCGATGTCGTCGATGCCGTGCTTCGACACGTCGGCCCAAAGGTAGAAGCCGGCATCGGGCAAGGCCACGTCGAGCACTTGCGCGAGCACCGGCGTGACCTGCGCGAACTTGGCGCGGTACTTGTCGCGGTTGGCGACCACGTGCGCTTCGTCGTTCCACGCTGCGATGCTGGCCTGTTGCACCACCGGGTTCATGGCACTGCCGTGGTAGGTGCGGTAGAGCAGGAACTGTTTCAGGATGGCCGCGTCGCCGGCCACGAAACCCGAGCGCATGCCAGGCACGTTCGAGCGTTTCGAGAGGCTGGTGAACGCGATCAGGTTGCGGAAGTCGCGGCCCAGCCTCGACGCCGCTTCGAGCGAACCGAGCGGCGCCTCGTCGCGGAAGTAGATCTCGGAATAACACTCGTCGGAAGCGATCACGAAGCCGTGCCGCTCGCTCAGCTCGAACAGCCGCTGCCATTCGGCCAGCGGCATCACGGCGCCGGTGGGGTTGCCGGGCGAGCAGACGTAGAGCAATTGCGTGGCGGCCCAGGTGGCCTCGGGCACGCTGGCCCAGTCGGCCGCGAAGTTGCGGGCCGGGTCGCTGTTGACGAAGGCCGTGCGCGCACCGGCGAGCAAGGCCGCGCCTTCGTAGATTTGATAAAACGGGTTGGGGCAGACCACGGTCGCGTTCGGCCGCGTCGGGTCGATCACCGTTTGCGCGAGCGCGAACAAGGCTTCGCGCGAACCGCTGACCGGCAGCACCTGGGTGGCCGGGTCGACGGCGAGGCCGTAACGGCGCTGCACCCAGCCGGCGATGGCGTTGCGCAGCGCAGGCTCCCCGGCGGTGGCGGGGTAGCTCGCCAGGCCGGCCAGGTTGTCGGTGATCGACTGCTTGATGAGCTCCGGCGTCGGGTGCTTGGGTTCGCCGATGCCGAGGCTGATGGGCGCGTATTCCGGGTTCGGGCGGATGTCTTTCGTCAGCGCGCGCAGCCGCTCGAAGGGGTAGGGGTGGAGCTTCGCCAGCAGCGGGTTCATCTCAGAGCAGCCCGGTCGCGGCCGGCTGCTGCGGCAGCACCACCACGGCCTGCGGCTTCCAGCCCTTCTTGCGGTGTTCTGCCACCACGTTGGTGTAGATGCCGCCGCGCACGTACCACTTGGCGGTGATGCGCACGAAGCGCGGCTTGGTCACGCGCACGATGTCGTCGAGGATGGTGTTCGTCACCTTCTCGTGGAACGCGCCTTCGTTGCGGTAGCTCCAGAAGTACATCTTCAGGCTCTTGAGCTCGACGCAGAGTTCGTCGGCCACCATGTCGATCGTGAAGTGGGCGAAGTCGGGCTGGCCGGTCAGCGGGCAGTTGCAGGTGAACTCGGGGATCTGGAACTGGATCACGTAGTCGCGTTTCGGGCTCGGGTTCGGGAAGACGTGCAAGTCCTTGCTGGGCGCGGTCGGCGGGTTCACGGGAACGGCGCGTTGTTGTTCTGGCTTCAGCTTGGGGGCGGCGGATCGGGCCATTTCGGGTTGCTTTCGGTGACGCTTGGGGTGGGTGTTCAGGGCCTTCCGGCCGAGGGTGGATGGTATCATCGGCGCCGCCCGCAGAGCCCTCTGCCGCGCTGTTTTATCAACCGAATCAAGTACTTAGGCGTTATCGGCCTGCCCACTGCTCATGCGCCTGAATTCGATCAAGCTGTCCGGCTTCAAGTCTTTTGCCGAACCCACCAACTTCCAGCTGCCGGGCCAGCTGGTCGGCGTGGTCGGGCCCAACGGCTGCGGCAAGTCGAACATCATGGACGCGGTGCGCTGGGTGCTCGGCGAGAGCAAGGCGAGCGAGTTGCGCGGCGAGTCGATGCAGGACGTGATCTTCAACGGCTCCGGCCTGCGCAAGCCGGCGAGCCGCTCCAGCGTCGAGCTCGTCTTCAGCAACGAAGACGGCCGTGCCGGCGGGCAGTGGAACCGCTTCGCCGAGATCGCCGTCAAGCGCGTGCTCACGCGTGACGGCACCAGCAGCTACTACATCAACAACCAGCCGGTGCGCCGCCGCGACGTGCAGGACGTGTTCCTCGGTACCGGCCTCGGGCCGCGCGCTTACGCGATCATCGGCCAGGGCACGATCAGCCGCATCATCGAAAGCAAGCCCGAGGAGCTGCGCCTGTTCCTCGAAGAGGCAGCCGGCGTCTCGAAGTACAAGGAACGCCGCCGCGAGACCGACAACCGGCTGAAAGACACACGCGAGAACCTCACGCGCGTCGAAGACATCCTGCGCGAGCTCAACAGCAACCTCGACAAGCTCGAAAAGCAGGCCGAGGTGGCAAGCCAGTACCGCGGCCTGCAGCAGCAGGGTGAGTTGAAGCTGCACCAGCTGTGGTTCCTGAAGCACCGCGACGCGGCGAGCGAAGAAGCACGTGTCAAGAAGGCGGTTCTCGAGGCGACCAACGCGCTCGAAGCCCGCACTGCCGAGCTGCGCCATGGCGAGGCCGAGCTGGAGACGATCCGTCAGGCGCACTATCAGGCGAGCGACGACCTGCACGCGTCGCAGGGCTCGCTCGCCGAGGCCGCGCTCGAGGTGAGCCGGCTCGAAGAGCGCATCCGCTACGTCGTCGAAGGCCGCCAGCGCGTCGAGCAGCGCCTGGTCGAGCTGAAAGTGCAGACCGAACAGTGGGCCGAACGCCGCGCCGAAGCCGAGCAAGAACTGGAGCAGATCGCCGAGCAGATCGCCGGCGCCGACGAGCAGGGCGAAGTGCTGGCCGCGCAGGCCGAAGACCAGGCCGGCAACCTGCCGAATTTCGAAGACGCGGTGCGTGCGGCGCAGAACGTGGCCAACCAGCAGCGGGCCCAGGTGGCGGCGGTGCAGCAGCAGATCCAGGTGCTGGCTTCCGAAAGCCGCAACGTCGAAGACCAGCGGCGCCAGTTCAATGCGCGCCGCGAAAAGTTGGCGACTGAGAAGAGCCAGCTCGCCGCGCCCGATCTCGACCGTCTCGCGGAACTCAAGCGCCAGTTCGGCAGCGCCGAAGAAGCGCAGGCCGTGGCCGACGCGCGCTTGCAGTCGCTCAACGAAGAAGTGCCCGCGCTCGACGAACAGCGCCGGGTGAAACAAGACAGCGTCAATGCCGAAGGCAGCAAACAAGCCGACCTGAGCGCGCGCCTTGAAGCGCTGCGCGCCCTGCAGGAAAAAGTGCAGACCGAAGGCAAGCTCAAACCCTGGCTCGCCAAGCACGGCCTCGATTCGCTGCAAGGCCTGTGGACCCGCATCCACATCGAATCGGGCTGGGAGACGGCGCTCGAAGCCGCCTTGCGCGAGCGCATGGGCGCGCTCGAAGTCGGCCGCCTCGAGACCGTGCGCGCCTTCGCCAGCGACGCGCCACCGGCCAAGCTCGCGTTCTACACGCCCCCGCAGGCCGCGATCTCGAACACGCACCAGACCCTGGCCAAGCTCAGCGACCTGCTGCGTCTGAGCGATGCCGGCCTGAAGGCCTTGTTGAACGACTGGCTGGAAGGTGTCTACACCGCCGCGAACATCGACGAGGCGCTCGCCGTGCGCAGCAAGCTCACCCACGGCGAAGTGATCATGACGCGCGACGGTCACGCGGTGAGCCAGTTCGCGGTGACCTTCTACGCGCCCGATTCCGAACAGGCGGGCATGCTGGCGCGCGCGCAGGAGATCGAGAACCTCGAGCGCCAGTTGCGCGGCCAGGTGTTGATCGCTGAGGAGTCGCGCAGCGCGCTGGTGCGTGCCGAAGCCGCCTACACCGAAGCCTCGCAGCGCCTGATCGGCGTGCGCCGTGAAGCCGGCGAAGCGCAGACGCGGGCGCACCAGTTGCAGGTCGAGCTGCTGCGTCTGTCGCAGCTCGCCGAAGCCAGCAGCCTGCGGCGCGGCCAGCTCGATGAAGAACTGGCCGAGGTCGACGCGCAACTCGAAGAGCTGGCCGAGCGCAACGCCACCGGCGAAGCGCGCTTCGAAGAACTCGACATGCAGCTCGCGACCACGCAGGAGCGCCACGCCGAACTCGACGAAGCCGTCATCGGTGCCGAGCGCAAGCTGGCCGACGCGCGCGAACAGCTGCGTGCGCTGGAACGGCAGGCGCAGGAAGCGCAGTTTTCTTCGCGCGCCCTGGCGGCGCGGCGTGGTGAATTGCAGCGCGGCATCGAGACCGCGGCACAGCAGCTCGCCGGCAACGAACAGACCGGCGCGCAGCTCGCCGAAGAGCTCGAGCGCCTCACCGACGTGGCCGCGCAGGCCGGCCTGCAAACCGCGCTGGCACTGAAGCTCGAACGCGAAGCCGCGCTCGGTGCCAAGCGCAGCGAATACGACGACCTGACGCTGCGCCTGCGCCGTGCCGACGAACAGCGCCTGCAGCACGAACAAAGCCTGCAGCCGCTGCGCGACCGCATCATGAAGCTGCAGCTCGAAGAGCAGGCCGCGCAGCTCGGCGGCGCGCAATACCTCGACCAACTGGTGGCCGCAGCGGTCGACTTCGAGCTGCTTGCGGCAGGCATCGAATCGAACGGCGTCAGGCTCAGCGGCCTGCAGAGCGAGATCGACCGCATCAACCGCGAGATCAACGCGCTCGGCGCCGTGAACCTCGCGGCGCTCGACGAGCTCACGGCGGCACGCGAGCGCAAGACCTTCCTCGACGCGCAGAACGCCGACCTGATCGAGGCGATGACCACGCTCGAAGACGCGATCCACAAGATCGACCTGGAAACGCGCGACCTGCTGGCCAGCACTTTCAACCAGGTCAACGAGCACTTCGGCCGCATGTTCCCGAGCCTGTTCGGCGGCGGCAACGCGAAGCTCGTGATGACGGGCGACGAAATTCTCGACGCCGGCGTGCAGGTGATGGCGCAGCCGCCGGGCAAGAAGAACAGCAGCATCCACCTGCTCTCGGGTGGCGAAAAGGCGCTGACGGCGATCGCGCTCGTGTTCGCGATCTTCCAGCTCAACCCGGCGCCGTTCTGCCTGCTCGACGAGGTGGACGCGCCGCTCGACGACGCCAACACTGAGCGTTACGCCAAGCTCGTGAAAGAGATGGCGCAGGGCACGCAGTTCCTGTTCATCAGCCACAACAAGATCGCGATGGAGATGGCCGAGCAGCTGATCGGCGTGACCATGCAGGAACAAGGCGTGTCGCGCATCGTCACCGTCGACATGGAAGCGGCCGTGTCGCTGGCCGAAGCCGCTTGATCAAAACCTCGACATGAGCACCCTGACCATCGCGCTCGCATCTCTCGGCGGCGTGGTGCTGGCCGGCGTGATCGCGCACGGCGCCTGGGCGGCGCGCAAGGCCGGGCCGAAGCGCGCGCTGGTGATGGAGCCGCGCCCCGAGCCTCGCGAGCCGGTGATGGGCGACGTGCCCGGTGAGCCGCCCGCCGAGCCGGTCATCAGCCTCGACGGCATCGACGCCGAACGGCCGGCGCCGCGCGTGCTCGAAAGGCGCCAGAACAAGCGCCTCGTGAACCGGCTCGACGCGCTGATCGACGCCATTGCGCCGCTCACGGTCGAAGCGCCGATCAGCGGCGACATGGTCGTGGCGCACCTACCGCCGACCCGCCGCGCCGGCGGCAAGCCGTTCCTGATCGAAGGGCTGAACGCCGAGACGGGCGAGTGGGAAACGCCCGCCAGCGGCCAGCGCTACAGCGAGTTCCAGGCCGGCGTGCAACTCGCCAACCGCACCGGCGCGTTGAACGAGATCGAGTATTCCGAGTTCGTGCAGAAGGTGCAGGCCTTCGCCGACGGCGTGAACGCCATGCCCGACTTTCCCGACATGCTCGAGGCCGTGGCCAGCGCCCGCGAGCTCGACACGTTTGCCAGCGAACACGACGCGCAGCTCGCCGTGCACCTGAGCGCGCGCACGGCCGCGTGGAGCGTGGGCTACATCCAGCAGCACGCCGGGCGCCACGGTTTCGTGCCGGGCGTGGTGCCGGGCCGGCTCGTGTTGCCTTCGGCGGATGAAGGCGCGCCCCCGGTGCTGACGCTGACCTTCGACTCGCAAGCCGCACTCGCCGACGACCCGAACCGCGCCGCCGTGCGAGACGTGACGCTGAGCTTCGACGTGCCGCAGACCGACCCCAAGGCCGAGCCGTTCGTGGCCTGGCAGGCGAGCGCGCAGGCGCTCTCGCTCGGCATGGACGCCGGCATCGTCGACGACAACGGTCAGCCGCTCAGCCCCGAAGGCTTCGCGAGCATCGGGCGCGAGCTCGGCCAGCTCTACGAACAGCTCGCCGGGCGCGACATCGCCGCCGGCTCGGCCGCCGCGCGGCGCTTGTTCAGCTGACGCGAAACTGACTTGCCCTGTGCCGGCAGGGCCGGCGAAGTCTGCCTATCATTCGGCGGTCTTCCGGGGAGACCCCGCTCTCATGTCCATGGTCAAGCTGGCGCTGCGCCGCCCCTACACCTTCATCGTGATGGCGATGTTGATCGTGTTGTCGACGCCGTTCGCGCTGCTGAACATGGCGACCGACATCTTCCCGGAAATCAACATCCCGGTCGTCAGCATCATCTGGAACTACAACGGGCTGTCGGCCCAGGAGATGGGCCAGCGCATCGCCGGCCAGAGCGAACGCGGCCTCACCACGACGGTGAGCGACATCGAGCACATCGAGTCGACGTCGCTCGCCGGCATCACGGTCATCAAGGTCTTCTTCCAGCCCACGGCGAACATCCAGACCGCCATCGCCCAGGTGGTCGCCTCGATGCAGACCCAGGTGCGCCAGCTGCCGCCGGGCATCACGCCGCCGCTCGTCATCAAGTACTCGGCCTCGAGCATCCCGGTGGTGCAGCTGGCGCTCTCGAGCCCCACGTTGCCCGAGCAGGCCGTGTTCGACAACGCCATCAACGTGCTGCGCCCGCAGCTGATCACGATTCCCGGCGTGGCCGTGCCTTTCCCTTACGGCGGCAAGAACCGCCTGATCTCGGTCGACCTCGACACCGCGGCCTTGCAGGCGCGTGGGCTGGCGCCCGCCGATGTGGTCAACGCCATCAACCTGCAGAACCTGATCCTGCCTTCGGGCACGGCCAAGTTCGGCGCCACCGAATACACGGTGCGCATGAACGGCTCGCCCGAAGCGATCGCCGGGCTCGGCGACCTGCCGGTGCGCAGCGCGGGCGGCTCCACCACCTACGTGCGCGACGTGGCCCAGGTGCGCGACGGTTTTTCGCCGCAGACCAACATCGTCCGGCAGGACGGCGCGCGCGGCGTGCTGCTCTCGGTGCTGAAGAACGGCGGTGCCTCCACGCTCGACATCGTCGACAACCTGAAGGCGCTGCTGCCGCGCGTGACGCAGGTGCTGCCGCAGGACGTGAAGGTCACGCCGCTGTTCGACCAGTCGGTGTTCGTGAAGGCGGCCGTGAAAGGCGTGGTGCTCGAGGCCTTGATCGCCGCCGCGCTCACCGCTGCGATGGTGCTGCTCTTTCTCGGCAACTGGCGCAGCACGCTGATCATCGCGCTGACGATCCCGCTGTCGATCCTGGCCTCGATCCTCGGGCTCAAGATGCTCGGCGAAACCTTGAACCTGATGACGCTCGGTGGGCTGGCGCTGTCGGTTGGCATTCTGGTCGACCAGGCGATCGTGACGATCGAGAACATCGAACGCCACATCCACATGGGCAAGCCGATCGAAGACGCGATCGACATCGGCGCCGGCGAGATCGGCGTGGCCGCCTTCGTGTCCACGCTGTGCATCTGCATCGTGTTCGTGCCGATGTTCTTCCTGTCGGGCGTGGCGCGTTTCCTGTTCGTGCCGCTGGCCGAAGCGGTGGTGCTGGCGATGCTCGCGTCTTACCTGCTGTCGCGCACGCTCGTGCCGACGCTGGTGCTGCTCTTGATGGGCCGCGTGAAGCCCGAGCCGGTGGGCGCGCGGCCGAGCCTGCTGCAGCGCACCTACCGCGCTTTCGACCGCCGCTTCGAACGGGTGCGGCGCGCCTACACGCTCGCGCTGTCGGCGCTGCTGGCGCAGCGGCGCGGCTTCGCCTTGCTGTTCATGGGTTTCTGCCTCGGTTCGTGCCTGCTCTACCCGGTGCTCGGGCGCGACTTCTTTCCGAGCGTGGACGCTGGCCAGATCCGCCTGCATATCCGCGCCGCCACCGGCACCCGCATCGAAGAGACGGCGCGCCTCGCTGACCAGGTCGAAGCGGTGATCCGCGAGATCATCCCGAAAGACCAGCTCGAGACCATTCTCGACAACCTGGGCGTGCCCAACAGCGGCATCAACCTCTCGTACAGCAACGCCGGCACCATCGGCACGCTCGACGGCGAGATCCTGATGTCGCTGCGTGACGGCCACGACCCCACCGACGAGTTCGTCTCGCGGCTGCGCGCCGAGTTGCCCAAGCGTTTTCCGGGCATCGAGTTCTTCTTTCAGCCCGCCGACATCGTCACGCAGATCCTGAACTTCGGCCTGCCGGCGGCCATCGACGTGCAGTTCACGGGTGCCAACGTGGCGGCCAACGCGCGCCTCGCGGCCGAGCTCACGCAGCAGATCCGCCAGGTGCCGGGGGCGGTCGACGCCCACGTTCACCAGCGCCTGAACGCACCGGTGCTCAACATGCAGATGGACCGCACGCGGCTGCAGCAGCTCGGCCTCACGGCGTCGAACGTCGGGCAGAACGTGCTGATCTCGCTGTCGGGCAGCTCGCAAACGGCACCGGCCTTCTGGCTCAACCCGCAGAACGGTGTGGTCTACAACATCGCGGTGCAGACGCCGCAGTACAACGTCGACTCGCTCGACGCCTTGCTCAACATGCCCGTGGCCGCGGCCGGCGGCGGCGGTGCCACCGGCGCCGGCCCGGCCAGCACGCAGTTGCTCGGCAACCTGGTCGAGGTGACGCCGGCGCAGCAAGTCGCGGTGGCGTCGCGCTACAACATCCAGCCTGCCGTCGACGTGTACGTGAGCGTGCAGGGCACCGACCTGGCCAGCGTGGCCGGCAAGGTCGAGAAGCTCGTCGACCAGATGCGGCCCAAGCTGCCCCGCGGCAGCCAGGTGGTGATGCGCGGGCAGGTCGAGACGATGCAGGCCTCGTTCATCGGCCTCGGGGTTGGCCTAGCGATGGCGATCGTGCTCGTGTACCTGCTGATCGTGGTGAACTTCCAGTCTTGGATCGACGCGCTCGTGATCATCGCGGCGCTGCCCGCGGCGCTGGCCGGCATCGCGTGGATGCTCTTCATCACCGGCACCACGCTGAGCGTGCCGGCCCTCACCGGCGCCATCATGACCATGGGCGTGGCCACGGCCAACAGCATCCTGCTGGTCTCGTTCGCGCGCCAGCGCCAGGAAGAGGGCGTGCCGCCCCTGGCCGCTGCGCTCGAAGCCGGCGCCACGCGCATCCGCCCCGTGTTGATGACGGCGCTGGCGATGGTGATCGGCATGATCCCGATGGCGCTGGGCATCGGCGAAGGCGCCGAGCAGAACGCACCGCTGGGCCGCGCCGTGATCGGCGGGCTGATCTTCGCGACCGTGTCCACGCTGTTCTTCGTGCCGGTCGTGTTCGCTGCCGTGCACCAGCGCCTCGCGCGCCGCCAGGCCGCCCGTGTTTCGCCCCCGATCGACCTTCAACACCCGCAGGAGACCTGAACCATGACCGAGCAACGACACTCGGCCCTGGGTTTGCACCCCATCGAGCCCGAAGCTGGCGAAGAGCAGGTCGAGCTGCTCAAGCGGCGCCAGATCGTGCGCCGCACCAAGATCGCCGCGGTGGTCGTGCTGGTGCTGCTGGCGCTCGGCGCTGGCCGCACGGTGCTGAGCCGCATGGCCAACGCACGGGTGCTCGAAGCCGGTGCGGCCGAGAACGCCAAGCAGTACGTGCGCGTCACGCAGGCGCGCCGTGGCGGCGCGGGGCAGAACCTCGCCTTGCCCGGCACCTTGCAGGGCTTCGTGCAGTCGCCGATCGCCGCACGCGCCAGCGGCTACCTGAAACGCTGGACCAAGGACATCGGCAGCCGGGTCGAAAAGGGCGAAGTGCTGGCCGAGATCGAAACGCCCGAGATCGACCAGCAGCTCACCCAGGCCATCGCGGCACGCGAGCAGGCGGCCTCGGGCCTGGCGCTCGCGAAGAGCACGGTCGAGCGCTGGGAAGGCCTGCGCAAGAAAGACGTGGTCTCGCAACAAGACCTCGAAGAACGCCGCAGCGCGCTGGCGCAGTCGCAGTCGAACGTCGCCGCGGCCGAGGCCAACGTGCAGCGCTTGCGCCAGCTCGAAGGCTTCAAGCGCATCGTCGCGCCTTTTGCCGGCGTGATCACGCGCCGCAATGTCGACGTGGGTGACCTCATCGACGCCGGCGGCGCGGCGTCGCGTCCGCTTTTCCTGCTGGCGCAGACCGACCCGCTGCGCGTCTACGTGAGCGTGCCGCAGGCCTACGCGCAGCTTGTCAAGCCGGGGCAAGCGGTCGTGGTCACGCAGAGCGAACTGCGAGGCCAGAAGTTCAGCGGCCAGGTGGCGCGCACGTCGGCGTCGATCGACACCGCCACACGCACGATGCAGGTCGAGATCGCCCTGCCCAACGCCGAGGGCAAGCTGCTGCCCGGCGCCTACGTGCAGGTCGCGTTGCCGCTGCAGGCCGGCGGCGGGCTCACGGTGGCGACCAACACGCTGCTGTTCCGCGCCGAAGGCACGATGGTCGCGGTGGTCGATGCGCGAGGGCGCGTCACGTTGCGCCGTGTCTCGGTCGGGCGCAACTATGGTGAGGCGTTCGAGGTGCTCGACGGCCTGACCGAAGCCGAACGCATCGTGCTCAACCCGCCCGACTGGATCGCCGACGGCCAGACCGTGGCGGTGGCACCTGCCGAACCGGCGGTGCCCGGCGCGCCGGGCGCGAGCGGCGTGGCCCCGAAAGCGCCGCTGTGACGTGCAAGCCCGCGCTGCTGGCCCTGTGCGCCACGCTGCTCGCTGGCTGCGCAGCCGGGCCCGACTACCAGAAGCCGGTGCTCGACATGCCGGCTGCCTGGAAGGTCGAAGCGCCGTGGCGTGAAGGCCGGCCCGACGACGCCGCACCCAAGGGCCCATGGTGGCAGCGCTTCGGCGACCCGCAGCTCGACGCCTTGGCCCAGCAGGCGCTGGCCAACAACCCGACGCTTGTGCTGGCCAACGCCCGCCTGACGCAGGCGCGTGCCACGCTCGCGGCCACGTCGGCCAGCGTGTTGCCGCAGATCGGCCTGGGCGCGCGCGCTTCGCGGCAGAAGATCTCGGCGAACCGGCCGCTCTCGAACTACGCCAGTTCCAACTTCTCGACGGTGCAGAACGAGCTGAGCGTCGTGATGTCGGTCAACTACGAAGTCGACCTGGCGGGCAGGGTGCAGCGATCGGTCGAGGGCGCGCGCGCTTCGGCCGAACAGGCGGCCGCCGACTTCGAGAACGTGCGGCTGGTGCTGACCGCCGATCTGGCGACGAACTACATCAACCTGCGCGCGCTCGACACCGAGCTCGACGTGTTGCGCCGAGCGATCGCGCTGCAGCGGCGTTCGCTCGAACTGGTGAAGGCGCGCCACGAACTCGGTGCCGCAACGGGGCTCGACGTGGCCCAGCAGCAGGCGCTGCTCGACACGACGCTGGTGCAGGTAGAGGTGCTGGCGCGCCAGCGCGGCGTCTACGAACACGCGGTCGCCACGCTCGCCGGCATTCCCGCGCCGAGCTTCACGCTCGCGCCCGAAGTGCGCGAACTCACGCCGCCGGCGGTGCCGCTCGGCGTGCCGTCCGACGTGCTCGAGCGCCGGCCCGACATCGCCTCGGCCGAACGCGCCATGGCGGCGGCGAACGCGCAGATCGGCGTGGCGAGCGCGGCCTACTACCCGAGCGTGCTGCTCGCACCGAATTTCGGCGTCGACAGCCGAACGCTCGCCACCTTGTTCGACGCGCCGAGCGTGCTGTGGTCGCTGGGCGTGTCGGCAGCGCAGGTGCTGTTCGACAACGGGCGGCTGAACGCCAACGTCGAGTTCGCGCGTGCCGGCCACGCCGCGGCCACGGCCAACTACCGGCGTGTGGTGCTGGTGGCGATGCAAGAGGCCGAAGACGGGATCACCGGCCTGGCCGCGCTCGAGCGCGCGGCCGAACAGGCCAGCCGCTCCGTGGCGAGCGCGAGCCGTGTGCTCGACATGGTGACCGCGCGCTACGAAGGGGGCGCATCGGTCTATTTCGATGTCATCACGGCGCAGCAGTCGCTGCTCGCGAGCGAACGCCAGGCCGCCCAGTTGCGCGGGCAGCGGTTGTTGACGTCGGTCTTTCTTGTCAAGGCGCTGGGTGGTGACTGGCAGGCCGCCAAGGGCGGTTCGTGACGTAGATCAATGAAAGCCCGGCGACTGCGATCACAATAGGGCCGCCTCAGTCGACAAGACCGGCGGGCTCAATTCCCGGCAAGCCCTACCGATATTCCTCGAGAGCCCGCCCCGGGCTTGTCGGAGAGCCCTTGCCACACCGCACCATCCTCATCGTCGATGACAACCCGGAGAACCTCACGGTGTTGGGTGAACTGCTCCGGGCCCGCTACAAGGTTCGCGCAGCGAACTCGGGCGCCCGCGGCCTGCAGCTCGCCGCGCAGCAGCCGCCACCCGACCTGATCCTGCTCGACGTGATGATGCCCGGCATGAGCGGCTACGAGGTGCTCGAGCAATTGCGGGCCGCGCCGGAGACGCGCGACATCCCGGTCATCTTCACGACCTCGATGGGTGCGACCGAAGACGAGCAGCTCGGCCTGGTGCTCGGCGCCGTCGACTACATCACCAAACCGCTGCGGCCCGCGATCGTGCTGGCGCGGGTTCACACGCACCTCGAATTGAAGCAGGCGCGCGATCGACTGCAGCGCGACAACGCTTCGCTCGAGCTCGAGATCGGCCGGCGCATGCGGGAGAACCTGGTGATCCAGGAAGTCACGATCCGCGCGCTCGCGCGGCTCGCCGAAACGCGCGACAACGAAACCGGCAACCACATCCTGCGAACCCAGGCGTACGTGGAAGCGCTTGCGCGGCTGGCCTGTACCCACCCGCGCTTCGCCACCGAGCTCGACGAGCCGGGCATTGCGCTGATCGCCAAGTCGGCCCCGCTGCACGACATCGGAAAAGTCGGCATCCCCGACCACGTGCTGCTCAAGCCCGGCAAGCTCGACGCGGCGGAGTGGGCTGTCATGAAGACCCACGCGCGGCTCGGAGCCGACGCGATCGACCGCGCGGTGGCCGACACCCACCAGCCGGTCAAGTTCCTCACCTACGCCAAGCAGATCGCGCTGCACCACCACGAACGCTGGAACGGCAGCGGCTACCCCGACGGACTGGCCGGCGACGCGATCCCGCTCGCCGCGCGCTTGATGGCCATCGCCGACGTCTTCGACGCACTCATCTCGCGCCGCGTGTACAAGCAGGCGCTGCCATTTTCCGAGGTGCGAACGATGATGCTCGCCGAGCGCGGCCAGCACTTCGACCCCGACCTGCTGGATCTTTTCATCGGCAGTTTCGAAACGTTCTGCGCCATCGCGCGCCTCCATCCCGACGCCGCCGAAGGCGAGAGCGCTCTCGCCGGCACGGCCGGTTCCCAGGCGGTCTCCCCAAGCGACTGACCCGCATGGAAAAGCCGACGGTCCACGGCGAGCGCCGCAACACCGACCCGCAGCGACGGGTGGCCCTGGTCGTTGCGCTCGCCTACCTGCTGCTCGGCAGCCTGTGGATTCTCGGCAGCGACTGGATGCTCGGCATGCTGGTGCGAGACCCGGCCTGGTTCGTGCCGCTGAGCGCCGTCAAAGGCTGGACGTTTGTCGTGGCCACGGCGGGCATGCTCTACCTGCTGGTTCGCAGGCTGGCCGCGCGGGGGATGCCTGGCGCCACGCGGCCGGGATCGGCGACGGCAGCCCAAGGCAGATTCAGGTGGCTGCCGCTGATGGCCGTGGGGGGCACGATCGTGGCGTTCACGGCGTTCGCCTTGCGCCACGACTACCGGGAAGAGATCGCGCACCAGAGCGCGCAACTCGAAGCGGTGGCCGAACTGCGCGCCATGGAGGCCGGGGAGTGGCTGGCCGATCGGTTGGCTCAGGCGAGGTTTTCGCGCAGCAGCGTGCTGTGGGCCAACCTGTTTCGGCGCTGGCACGAGTCGCACGACACGGCGGCACGCGATCAGTTGTTCGAGCGCCTGGTCGAGATGCGCAAGGCCTTCGGCGACCGCTCCGTGTCGATTCTCGACGAGCGGGGCGACGTCGTCCTGTCTGAGGATTCCGGCGCAGCGACCGACTTCCCTGCGCTTCGTGCCGTCGCTCTGAAGGCCCTGCAAACGGGTGAGGTGCAACACACCGGCTTCTATCGGCGCTCTGGCACGTCGGGCACGGATCGGCTGATGGTGGATGTGGTCGCACCGCTGGTGGCCACCGGCGTGCCGGCGCACGGTGCCGTGGTGCTGCACCTCGATGCCAATGGAACCCTGTTGATGCGCTTGAGCGGCTGGCCGGTTCCCAGCCGGACGGCCGGCACCTTGCTCGTCCGACGCGAAGGCAACACGGTGATCGGCAGCCGCGGTTTGAACCCGATACCGATCGACACGCCCGATCTGCTGGCCGGCCGCGCGTTGCTCGGCGAGGTACCGATGGGCCGGGCCTTTTCCGGCACCGACTTCACCGGCCGCGCCGTCCTCGGTGTGGTGCGGCCCGTGGCCGGATCCGACTGGTACCTCGTGGCCAAGATCGATCGCGACGAAGTGTTGGCCGAAGTGTGGCTGGATTCGATCTGGATTGCCGCGGCCGGCGCGCTGGCGCTGTTGGGCGCCGCCATCGGAGCGTACTTGCTGCACCAGCGCCAGACGCTCGAGTTGCTGCGTGGCAAGAGTGATTCGCAGGACGACCGATTGCGCGGCCTGGCCCTGATCCATGCGATTTCAGAAAGCTCGAGCGATGCCATCTTCGCCAAGGACCTGCAGGGCCGCTACCTGCTCGTCAACCGCGAAGCCGCGCGCCTGATGGGCAACACCGAGGCCCAGATCGTGGGGCGCGACGACCGTGAACTGTTCCCCGCCGGCCAGGCAGAGCAGATCG
Source organism: Rhizobacter sp. (assembly GCF_032229685.1). Taxonomy (GTDB): domain Bacteria; phylum Pseudomonadota; class Gammaproteobacteria; order Burkholderiales; family Burkholderiaceae_C; genus LMDS01. The sequence continues at coordinate 75,961 of NZ_JAVTWP010000031.1, forward strand.
TGGCCAACGACGCGCGGGTGATTGCCGAAGGCGAAACGCGCACCTTCGAAGAACACGTCTCGACGAGCGATGGCGAGCTCGTGTTCCTGGCGACCAAAGGGCCGCTGCGCGACGCCGACGGCGTGGTCGTCGGCATGTTCGGTATCTCGCGCAACATCACCGAGCGCACGCTGGCTGCGGCGGCGCTGCAGCGCAGCGAGACCACCAACCGCACGCTGCTCGGCTCGATGGCCGATGGCGTGTTCGTCGCGCTCGACCACCGCTTCGTGTTCGCGAATCCGGCGTTGCCGGCCTTGCTGGGCCACACCGAAGCGCAGTTCGTGGGCCTGCCGTTCGCCGACGTCGTGGCGCCCGAGCTCCTGCCGATATGGACCGATCGATTCAACCAGCGTGTGGGTGAAGGCCCCGAACCCCCCGGTCACTACGAAGTGCAGTTCCTGCGCCGCGGGGGCCAGGAGCGGGTGTGGGTCGAGCTGCGAGCGAGCCGGATCGACTACCAGGGCCGGCGCGCCGTGCTCGGCGTGATCCACGACATCACCGAGCGCAAGCGCTTCCAGATTGCGCAGGAAGAAGAGCTCTGGCGGCGCCGCGTGCTGGTCGAAGATTCGCGCGACGGGATTCTGGTGCTGCGTGCCGACGGCAAGGTGCAGGAGGCCAACCGCAGTTTTGTCGAGATGACGGGCTACGAACTGGCGGAGCTGCTCGACATGCATGTCTGGGACTGGGACACGACCTGGACGCGCGAGCGCACGGAGTCGGCCCTGAAGGTCTTCGAGCAGAACGGCGCGGGCAGCACGGCCTTCGAGTCGGTGATCCGCCGCAAGGACGGCAGCACGCGCCACGTCGACGTGCGCGCCAACGGCGCGGTGCTGGGCGAGAACCGCCTGATCTTCTGCGTCTGCCGCGACATCTCCGAGCTGCATGAACTGGTCGACCAGCGCACCCGGCAGCTCCAGGAACTGAACCGTGCGCTGGTCGACAGCGAGCGTTTCATCCATACCGTGACCGACAACCAGACCGGCATGCTCTCTTACTGGGACCGCGGGCTGCGCTGTCGCTTCGTGAACCGTGCCTATCGCGAGTGGCAGGGGCGTGACGAGCAGGCGTTGATCGGGGCGGCGATGGCCGACCTGCTCGGCGAAGCCGACGTGGCCGAGAACCGCGAGATGATCGACGGCGCGCTCCGTGGCGAGCCGCAGCAGTTCCAGCGCGAAGTGCGCCGGCCCGGCCGCCGCACCGAGCACATGCTGGTGAACTACGTGCCCGACACCATCGACGGCGAGGTTCGGGGGTTTCTGGCCGTCGTGCTCGACATCTCGGACATGAAGCAGGCCGAGATCGACCTCAAGCGGGCCAACGGTGAGCTGGTGCTGTCGCGCGACAAGGCCGACGCCGCCAACCGCGCGAAGAGTGCGTTTCTGGCCAACATGAGCCACGAGATCCGCACGCCGATGAACGCCATCATCGGCCTGACGCACCTGCTCAGCCGCGACGCCAGCGAGGCCGTGGAGATCGAACGCCTGGGCAAGATCGGCGAGGCTGCACGACACCTGCTGCAGGTGATCAACGACATCCTCGACTTGTCCAAGGTCGAAGCCGGCAAGCTCGAGCTCGAGCACACCGATTTTTCGCTGCAGGCTGTTCTGGCGTCGAGCCAGTCGATGGTGGCCGACCGGGCCTTCGCCAAGGGCCTGGAGCTGCGGGTGCATGCCGGCGCCGTGCCCGACCTGCTGCGCGGTGACCCGACGCGTTTGTCGCAGGCGCTGGTGAACCTGCTCAGCAACGCCGTCAAGTTCACCGAGCACGGCCACGTGACACTGTCGGTCGAACAGGTCGGTTCGGAAGACGACCCTGCCTGCCTGCGGTTCAGCGTGCGCGATTCGGGCGTCGGCGTCGACGCGCAGCAGATCGCCTTGCTCTTCGTGCCGTTCTCGCAGGCCGACAGCTCGACGACACGTCGGTTCGGCGGCACCGGCCTCGGCCTGGCGATCGTGCAGCGCCTGGCCGCGCTGATGGGCGGCGAGGTCGGCGTGAGCAGCCAGCCCGGCGTGGGCAGCGAGTTCTGGTTCACCGCCCGGTTCGCGAAGGGCGAGGCGGTGCCCGACCGACCCGCGCTGCCGCGAGACGCCGAAGCAGAGCTGCGCCGGCGCTTCACCGGAACGCGGCTGCTGCTGGTCGAAGACAACCCGGTGAACCAGGAGGTGGCGGTCGAGTTGCTTCAGTCCGTCGGCCTGCTGGTCGACGTGGCCGGCGATGGCCGGGAGGCGCTCGCCGCGGCTGGCAGCTTCGCCTACCAGCTGATCCTGATGGACATGCAGATGCCCACGATGGACGGACTCGAGGCCACCCGCCGCATCCGTCTGCTGCCCGGTTTTGAGGCCACGCCGATCCTGGCCATGACGGCCAACGCCTTCGGCGAAGACCGAGACGCATGTCTGGCGGCCGGCATGAACGACCATGTCGCCAAGCCTGTCGACCCGGCGCTGCTCTACGCCGCCTTGCTGCGCTGGTTGCCGGAGGACCTGGCGCAGAACCTTCACGAGCGGCCCGGCCAGGCGGGTCGGCCGCAAGTGCAGCGCGAGGTCGATCCGGTTCACATCGACGGCCTGGACGTCGCACTTGCGACGCGGCGCCTCGGTGGCAACGCCGACCTGTTCTGGCGGGTGCTGAACCAGTTCGCGCAGCATTACGCCGAAGCCTTGCCGACCCTCGAACAACAACTCACCCGCGGCGACACCGGTGCCGCCCGCCACGCGGCGCATTCGATCAAGGGCGCGGCCGCGGCGATCGGGTCCACGCGACTGCCCGCGCTGGCCGACGCGCTCGAGTCCGCCATCGCGCAGCTGCGCTCCAGCGGCGAGATCCTCACGGCGGGGCAGACACTGGCGCAGGAGCTGACCGCGCTGCTCGCCGCGATCGACGAACAGCTGTCGGAGCGCACGGGCCAGCCGGTGCCGCTGGGCGACGAGCCGGTCAGCGACTCGCTGCTCGAGCGCCTCGAAGCCCTGCTGCAACACGGCGACTACGAAGCCGTCACGCTCTTCAGGGAAATTTCTCCGCGCATGCGCGTGCAGTTCGGCCATGAGGTCGATCGCATCGAGGCGCCGCTTCGGAGCTTCGACTACGTGAGCGCGCTGGCCGCGATGCGCACGCTGCGGGCCACAGCGACCGGCTGAAACGCCGAGTGCGCGAAAATGCGCGCATGGCCGACGACAGCACCACCCTCGAAAAGCGCGCACGCGCGCTGCGTGAAACGCTGCAGCAGCATGCCCACCGTTACTACGTGCTCGACGAGCCGAGCGTGCCCGATGCCGAATACGACCGCCTGTTCCAGGAACTGCAGGCGATCGAGGCGGCCCACCCGGAACTGCTGAGCGCCGACTCGCCGACACAGCGGGTCATCGGCAAGGTGCTCGACGGCTTCAAGGCCGTGCGGCACACGGTGCCCATGCTCTCGATCCGCACCGAGACCGACACCGAGAGCAGCGGCGCCACCAGCTTCGACGCGCGCGTGCGTCGCGAGCTCGAACTCGACGAAGCCGCGCCGCCGGTCGAGTACGCCGCCGAGCTCAAGTTCGACGGCCTCGCGATCAACCTGCGCTACGAAGCGGGCGTGCTGGCCCAGGCAGCGACACGCGGCGACGGCGAGAAGGGCGAAGACGTGACGCAGAACATCCGCACCATCGCGCAGATCCCGCTGCGCCTGGCGGGGGTGAACGCGCCGGTGCTCGAAGTGCGTGGCGAGGTCTACATGCGGCGTGCCGACTTCGAGGCGATGAACGAGCGCCAGCGTGAACTGATCGCGGGTGGCGCGAAGAACGAGAAGACCTTCGTGAACCCGCGCAACGCAGCCGCCGGTGCGGTGCGCCAGCTCGACCCGGCCATCGCGAAGAAGCGGCCGCTCAGCTTCTTTGCGTACGGCCTGGGTGACGTGCAGGGCTGGGACATTCCGGCCACGCACAGCGGCCTGCTCGACGCGCTGGCGGCGATGGGCCTGCCGGTGTGCGCCGACCGCGCGGTGGTGCAGGGTGCCGACGGGCTGGTCGCCTTCCACCGCGCGATGGGCGAGAAGCGCGACGCGCTGCCCTTCGACATCGACGGCGTGGTCTACAAGGTCAACGCGCGCGCGTTGCAGCAGCGCCTGGGCTTCGTCACGCGCGAACCGCGCTGGGCGGTGGCGCACAAGTACCCCGCGCAAGAGCAGATGACGGTCGTGCGCGACATCGACATCCAGGTCGGCCGCACCGGCAAGCTCACGCCGGTGGCCAAGCTCGAGCCGGTGTTCGTGGGTGGCACGACGGTCAGCAACGCCACGCTGCACAACGAAGACGAGACCCGCCGCAAGGACGTGCGCATCGGCGACACCGTGATCGTGCGGCGTGCCGGTGACGTGATCCCTGAAGTGGTGGGTGTCGTGCTCGAACGGCGCCCGGCGGCCGTGGGCGAGCCTTTCGATCTGTACAAACGCCTGAACGGCCAGTGCCCGATCTGCGCCAGCGCGATCGCGCGCGAAGAAGGCGAGGTCGACTGGCGCTGCTCGGGGGGGCTGTTTTGCCCGGCACAGCGCAAGCAGGCGATCCTGCACTTCGCGCAGCGGCGTGCGCTCGACATCGAAGGGCTCGGCGACAAGCTCGTCGACCAGCTCGTCGAGAGCGGCCTGATCCGCACGTTGCCCGAGCTCTACACGCTGGGCCTGGCCAAGCTGAGCGAGCTCGATCGCATGGGCGAGAAGAGCGCGGTGAACCTTCTGGCGGGGCTGGAAGGCAGCAAGCGCACGACGCTTGCACGCTTCGTCTATGGCCTGGGCATACGGCATGTGGGCGAGACGACCGCGAAGGACCTGGCCAAACACTTCGGCGGCATCGACCGCGTGATGAACGCGAGCCTGGAGCAGTTGCTCGAAGTCAACGACGTGGGGCCTGTTGTCGCGCAGAGCATCCGCACCTTCTTCGACCAGCCCCACAACCGCGAAGTGGTGGAGCAATTGCGTGCGGCCGGTGTGGCCTGGGACGAGAACGACGGCACGGCCGACAGCACCCCCAAGCCGCTGGCCGGCAAGACCTTCGTGCTGACCGGCACGTTGCCCACGCTGTCGCGCGACGACGCGAAAGACCGGATCGAAGCGGCCGGGGGCAAGGTCAGCGGTTCGGTGTCGAAGAAGACCCACTACGTCGTGGCGGGCGCCGAGGCGGGCAGCAAGCTCGACAAGGCGCGTGAGCTCGGCATCACGCTGCTCGACGAAGACGGGCTGGTCGCACTGCTCTCGCCGTCATCCGCCTGATGGACGACACCCGCTTCGACCTGTGGTTCGCGGAGCAGCAGGCGCGAGGCGATGCGCCGCCCCTGTCGCCACGGGATGCGTTGTGGCTCGATGCCTCGGGCGCACAGATCGGCAGCATCGAGCCGGCATTGGCTGTGCGGCTTGTCGCGGCCGGCCTGCCGCTGCGCCGCTCGGCCGAAAGCTGGTGCGTGACCGGCGAGGCCGATGCCGCGCTGGCGCAGATCGCGCTGTGGATGAACGGCAAGGGTCTGGGCGGCCGTTGGCGCAACGAGTTGCTCGCGGTCACCGATGCGGACGGCCAGGTCCGCGCCCACATCGAACGCGCGGCCGTGCGGCCGCTCGGCATCACGAGCTTCGCCGTGCACCTGATCGCACACGCCGAAGAAGGTGGCACCTGGGTGCAACAACGCGCACTCGACAAGGCCACCGACCCGGGCCTGTGGGACACGGCCATGGGCGGGTTGGTGGCGGGCGGTGAAACGGTGTTGCAGGCGCTGGAGCGCGAGACCTGGGAAGAGGCCGGGTTGCGCATCGCCGAACTGCGGGCGGTCGCGCCACTCGGGCGCATCACGATCCGCCGCCCGGTCGATGCACACGGCTACATGGTCGAGCACATCGATGTGTTCGAGGCGACGGTGCCGGCGGGTATGGTGCCGGTGAACCAGGACGGTGAAGTGCTTCGCTTCGAGCGCATCGGCTCTGCAACGCTTCGCGAGCAGCTTACGCGCGGCGAATTCACGCTCGAAGCGTCGCTGATGCTGGGGCGCGCGCTGCTGCGCTGAGGCGCCCGCAGGCTTGTCAGCTTTTCGGGGGCCAGTGGTCCCAGGCCTTCGCCGCGACCGGCGCACCCCAGAGGTCGATCTCCACAGCCGTTCCGGCGCGCAGCCGTTGTGCCGCCTCGCCGCGCACATAGGCCAGCGCCACACACGCATTCGCCTTCGGGCTCCAGCCCACCGATGACAGCTCACCCACGGGCGCACCGTCGATGAGCAAGGCCTCTCCGCCCCAGGCGTAGGCTGCAGGCGATTCGAGCACCACGGTCACGAGCTTCTTGCGCGGCGGCTGCCCCGGCATCTTCAACAGCGCCGCCTGGCCGATGAAGTGGGTCGGCTTGTCGAGCTTCACCGCATAGGTGAGCCCGGCTTCGAAGGGCGTTTCATCAGGCCCGAGCTCGGCACCCCAGGCGCGGCGCCCGGCTTCGATGCGCAGCGCGTCGAGCGCGTAGTAGCCGGCGTCTTTGAGCCCGAGGTCGGCGCCGGCTTCGTTCAGCGCCAGGTAGACGTGCCGTGCCATCTCGACCGGCACGTAGAGCTCGAAGCCCGGCCCGCCCACGTAGCTCATGCGCGCAGCACGCACGCGTGCGAGGCCGATGTCGATCTCGCGCGTGTGCGAGAACTTCAACGACTCGGGCGACAGGTCGTCGGGGCTCACGCGCGCGAGCAGTTCGCGTGCTTTCGGGCCCATCACCGAGAGCACGCTGAACATCGGGCTCACGTCGGTGAGCGTGGCGTGTTCGGTGGCACCGATGTGGCGGCCGATCCAGTCCATGTCGCGCGTGGCCTGCGCCGAGCCGGTGACGATCAGGAAACGGTCGCGCTTTTCGCGGATCACCGTCAGGTCGCTCTCGAAACCACCGCGCTCGTTGAGCATCGCGGTGTAGACCATCTTGTCGACAGGAATGTCGATCTCGTTCGCACACAGTCGTTGCAGCACGGCGAGCGCGTCGCGGCCCTGGAGCAGCAGTTTCGAGAACGAGCTCTGGTCGTAGATCGCCACGGCTTCGCGCGTGGCGCGCTGTTCTTCGATCACCCAGTCCAGCCATGGCGGTCGGCCGAGGCCGTGAACCGCGTCGGGCACGCCGGGTGGCTTGAAGTAGTTCGCACGTTCCCAGCCGTATTTGCTGCCGAAGACCGCGCCTTTCGCGCCCAGCAGGTCGTAGAGCGGCGAAGTGCGCAGCGGCCGCGCCGTGACGAGTTCTTGCCGCGGCCAGCGCATCGCGTAGTGCAGGCCCAGCGTTTCGCCGGTGCGTTGCGACAGCGCCTTGCGGTTCGCCATGAAGGGGCCGAAGCGGCGGATGTCCACGTCCCACAAGTCGCTCGGCGCTTCGCCACCGACGATCCATTCGGCGATCAGCCGCCCCGCGCCGCCCGAGTTGGCGATGCCGGCCGAGTTGAAGCCGGCCGCGACGAAGTAGTGGCGCAGTTCCGGCGCCTCGCCGAGGATGAAGTTGCCGTCGGGCGTGAAGCTCTCGGGGCCGTTGAGCAGCATCTTGACCTTCGCGGTTTCCAGGCACGGCGTGCGGTGGATCGCGTTGTGCATCAGCACCTCGAACTGGTCCCAGTCTTCGCCGAGCAGCTGGAACTGGAAGCTGCTCGGGATCGGGTCCATCTTCCACGGCTTGGCCTGCGGCTCGAAGCCGCCCATCACGAGGCCGCCCACTTCTTCCTTGTAGTAGATGAAGCCGTCGGGGTCGCGCATCACGGGCAGCATCGGGTGCACGCCTTCGATGCGGTCGGTCACGATGTAGAAGTGCTCGGCCGAATACAGCGGCACGTTCACGCCCGCCACGCGCCCGAACTGGCGCGCCCACTGCCCGGCACAGTTCACCAGTACCTCGCAGCGCACATCGCCCTGCGTCGTGCGCACGCCGGTCACCGCGCCGTTGTCGGTCAGCACACCGGTGACCTCGATGTCTTCGATGATCTTCACGCCGCGGTTGCGCGCGCCCTTGGCGAGCGACATCGTCAGGTCGGCCGGGTTGGCCTTGCCGTCGCCGGGGATCCACAGGCCGCCGTGCAGGTCGTCGGTGCGCAGCAACGGGTACAACTCGCCGGCGCGCTGCGCGTCGATCACTTCGACCTCGACACCGAAGCTGCGTGCCAGCGACGCCTGCTTGCGCAGCACCTGCATGCGCTCGGGCGTGGCCGCCACGTTGACACTGCCGCACTGCTTCCAGCCGGTGGCCAGGCCGGTCTCGGCTTCGAGCTTCGAGTACAGCTCGATGCCGTACTTGCTCATCTGCGTCATGTTGCGGTTCGGCCGCATCTGGCCGACCAGCCCGGCCGCATGCCAGGTGGTGCCGCAGGTGAGCTTGCCTTGTTCGAGCAGCAACACGTCGCGCTCGCCCATCAGGCTCAGGTGGTAGGCGGTGGAACAACCGGCGATGCCGCCGCCGACGATCACGATGCGGGCTTGCGAGGGCAGGGCCATGAGCGAACTCCCGGTTCAGGCGAAGCGCAAGGCCATCACGCCGCCGACGATGACGAGGGTGCCCAGCGCGCGCTGCAGGCCGAAGGCCTCTTTCAGCAACACCGTGCCGATCAGCGCCGCGAACAACACCGAGGTCTCGCGCAGCGCCGCCACCGAAGCGATCGGCGCGCGCGTCATCGCCCACAGTGCGATCGCGTAAGAGCCGATCGAGGCGCTGCCACCGAGCGCGGCGACCGGCCAGCGCTGGCGGGCGTAGGCGACGATCTCGGCACGCTGCACCCGGCTGCGGCGCAGCCACACGAGGGCGGGGTAGGCGATGCCGTCGAGCACGAACAGCATCATCACGTAGCGGAGGGCGCCGTTGTCGTCGACGACGCTCGCGCGCACGCCGCGGCCGTCGACGACGGTGTAGAGCGCGATGATCGCCGCGTTGGCGAACGCGAAGGCGAGCGCCTTGCGGTGGTGCAGCGCTTCGCCCGGGTGTGCGAGGCCGACGAGGCCCACGCCGACGGCAATGCCGACGATGCCGAGCCAGGCGCCGGGTGAAGGTGCCTCGCCGATTAAGGCGCTGCTCGACAGCGCCACGAGCAGCGGCGCGAAGCCGCGCATGATCGGGTACGTCAGGCCGAGTTCACCGTGCCGGTACGCGCCGACGAGTGCGATGTAGTAGCCGATGTGGATGACGAGCGAAGCGGCGATGTAGGGCCATGCGCCGGCCGGCGGTGGGCCGACCCACAACATGATCGGCAAGGCGACGAGTGCGCCCAGAAAGTGCACCAGCGCGGTGTCGACGGCCTTGTCGTGGCCCGACTTGATCAATGCGTTCCACGACGCGTGCAGCAGCGCGCCGAACAGCACGGCCAAGACGACCGGCCAGGTCAGCGTCATGCAGCCTGCGCGGCTGGTGTCGGCAATGCGCAGCGTTCGGCGCGCGCCAGAAAGTGCGCCAATGAAGGCGTGGCCAGATCGGCCTGTTTGGCCAGGTCGTCCCACTGGCGAAGCATCACCGCGTCGCGCGCGCCGCTCTGGTTCAGGAACGTGGCGGCCTGCTCGGCACTGAACACGCCGCCCTGCAAGGCCAGGCTGCGCTTCGAGTCGTCGGACAGGCGATCGTGGTAATCGGGGTTGGCCTGGCACAGGTAGCGCTTCGCGTCGACGTGCAGCTTGATCGCGTCGAGCACCGCGTCGGGGAACAGGCCGCGCAGAAAGGGCAGGGCGAAGTACTGGTGCGTGTCGTCGATGCCACGCAAAGACGGCGTTTCGCCCTGGTCGTTGAGCAGGTGCCCCAGGTCGTGCAGCAGGCAGGCGGTGACGAGCGCGTCGTCGGCGCCCGAGGCTTCGGCCAGGTGCGCCGTCTGCAGCGCGTGCTGCAGTTGCGTGACCGGCTCGCCGCTGTACTGGCTGGCGCCATGGCGGGCGAAGAGCAGGGCGATGTCTTGCAGGCTGAGCATGGTGGGGTGCGTGCGGTGGTGGTTCAGCTCACCGGGTCGTCGGGCGACAAGGGCGCGAGCTGCGAGTTGCGGATGCGTGTCTTGCGCAAGGCGCCAGCCGACTCCAGGATCGGGTAGGCGATGGAGCAGATGTGCGAGTTGATGCGCTTCAGGTCGCTGATGAGGTCGAGGTGCAGCGAGCTGGTCTCGATGCTCTGCGCCGTGTTGTCTTGCAGGCGCGTGATGTGCGAGGCGGCGTACTCGTGCTCCAGGTCGCGAAAGCGCGCCTTCTCTTCGAGCAGCTTCTTCGCGTCGCGCACGTGGCCATCGAGGAACACGCTCATGCCCAGGCGCAGGTTCGAGGTGAGGCGCTCGTGCAGGTGCACGATCTCGGCCATGCCGGCGTCGGAAAAGCTGCGGTTCTTGCGGATCTTCTTGTCTTCCACGTCTTGCAGCACGCGCTCGATGATGTCGCCGATCTGCTCCATGTTGATCGTGAACGAGACGATGTCGGTCCAGCGCCGGCCCTCGCGTTCGCTGAGCGACTCGCGCGAGATCTGCGTCAGGTAGAACTTGATCGCCGAATAGAGCTCGTCGACCGTGTCGTCCATCTTGCGCAGTTGGTCGGCCAGCGCCAGGTCGTTGTGGCGCAGCACCGGCAGGATGCCCCGCAGCATGGTTTCGACCACGTCGGCCTGGTGCAGCGCTTCGCGGGCGGCGCAGCTGATGGCGAGCGACGGCGTGGCCAGCGCCAGGGGGTCGAGGTGGCGCGGCCGGGCCATGTTCGCCGCGAGGGTCGGCTCCTTCAGGAAGCGCTCGACGCTGCGCCCGACCAGGCCGGTGAAGCTGATGAACAGCCCGGCCAGCACGAGGTTGAAACCCAGGTGGAACAGCACGACCTGCTGGTGGACGTCGGGCACGAGCTGCTGCAGCATCACATGCGCCTGGGGCAGCAGCGCGATCGCACCGAGCGCACCGATCGCCTTGAAGATCAGGTTGCCGAGCGGCAGCCGCCGCACCTGCGGCGACGAACCGCTGGTGGCCAGCATCGCGAGCAGGCCGCTGCCCAGGTTGGCACCGAGCACGAGGCCGAGCGCCACCGGCACCGGCAGCAGGCCCGACGACGCGAGCGTGGCGGTGAGCAGCACGATCGCGAGGCTCGAATACGAGAGCACGGTCAAGACCGCGCCGACGATGATGTCGAGCAACACGTCGTTCGGCAGCGCGACGAGCAGCGCGCGCACCGCTGGCGATTCGGTCAGCGGCTTGGTGGCGCCCACGATCAGCTGCAGGGCCAGTGTGATCAGGCCCAGGCCGATCAACACGCGGCCGACGCGCCCGGCCAGGGTGTCTTGCCGCGAGATGAACAACAGCACGCCGACGAAGATCAGCAGTGGCGACAGCCACGACAGGTCGAACGAGAACACCACGGCCATCAAGGCCGTGCCGACATCGGCGCCCAGAATCACCGCGAGCGCGGCGCCGGTGGTGACCAGCCCCTTGCCGACGAACGAGGCCACGATCAGGCAGGTGGCGGTGCTCGACTGCACGATGGTCGTCACGCCCATGCCGGCGAGCATGGCCGTGGCGCGGTTGGAGAAGCTCTTGGCGAGCACGCCGCGCAGGCTTTCGCCGAAGACCCGCAGCACGCCGGTGCGCACGATGTGCGTGCCCCACACGAGCAGGGCAATGGCGGCGAGCAGATTCAGTAAGTGGAGCATCGGGAGAAAACTAGGCCCAGGGCAGCGAGTAGGTCTTGATGTTGGTGAAACTCTTCATCGCCTCTTGCACGCCTTCCTTGTAACCCAGGCCCGAGTCCTTGATGCCGCCGAAGGGTGTGAGTTCGAGCCGGTAACCCGGCACCTCGCGCACGTTGACCGTGCCCACCTGCAGTTCGGCGACGAAACGGCTGATGTAGTCGAGCCGGTTGGTGCACACGGCCGACGACAGGCCGTAAGCGGTGCCGTTCGAGATGCGGATCGCTTCTTCGATGTTGCCGAAACGGATGATCGGCGACACCGGCCCGAAGGTTTCTTCTCGCGCCACGGTCATGTCGGGCGTCACACGGTCGAGCACGGTCGGCGAGTACAGGGCGCCGTCGCGCTGGTTCCCGACCAGCAGGCGCGCGCCCTGCGCCACCGCTTCGTTGACCCGCGCCTCGAAGGAGCGCGCCGCGGCTTCGTCGATCACCGTGCCCATCTCCAGCTTCGCATCACTCGGGTCTCCGAAGCTCCAGGCACGGGTCTTCTCGACCACCATGTCAGTGAAACGTGTGGCCACCGCCTCGTGCACCAGCAGGCGCTTGACCGCCGTGCAGCGCTGCCCTGAATTCTTGTACGAGCCCTGCACCGCGAGCGTGGAAGCTTCGTCGAGATCGGCATCGTCCATCACGATGATGGGGTCGTTGCCGCCGAGTTCGAGCACCATGCGCCGGTAGCCGGCTTTCGAGGCGATGTACTTGCCGATCGCCACGCCGCCGGTGAAGGTGACGAGGCCGACGTGTTCGTTCGTGATGAGTTCGTCGGCGATCTCTCGCGGGTCACCGGTCACGACCGACAGCATCTCGGGCGGCAGGCCGGCCTCGTAGAGCAGGTCGGCGAACAGCAGGGCCGAGAGCGGTACTTTCTCGGAAGGCTTCAGCACCATGCGGTTGTTGGTGGCGATGCTGGGCACGACCTTGTGCGCCACCTGGTTCATCGGGTGGTTGAAAGGTGTGATCGCGGTGATCACGCCGAGCAAGGGGTCACGCTGCGTGTAGACGCGCCGCTTCTTGCCGTGCGGCGTGAGGTCGCAAGAGAAGATCTGGCCGTCGTCTTTCAGGCATTCGTTGGCGCCGAAGACGAGCACGTCGGCCACGCGGCCAACTTCGTAGGTGGCGTCTTTCATCCCCAGACCGGCTTCGGCGCTGATCAGGTTGGCGACTTGGCGTGTGCGCTCGCGCACCAGTGCCGCAGTCTTGTTGAGGATGTTGGCGCGTTCGAAGCGCGTGAGCCGCGGTTTGTAGGCGTGGGCGATCGCGAAGGCCTGGCGCACTTCTTCGAGCGTGGCCTTGGGCACGCTGCCGATGCACTGTTTCGTGAACGGGTTGAAGACTTCGATGCAGCGGTCACCACCGCGATCTGCGCCGACCTTTTCGCCGGCCAGTCTCATTCCATGATTCTGCATGCCGTGGTTGAAAGCCGAATCGCTCATTGCGCGTGGTTCAGAGCGAGGTCGAAGGCGTCGAAGTTGCGCCAGCGGCGCTGCGGGTCGAGCCCGTTGATGCGGCGGTTCAGGATCAGCGGCACACGCTGTTCCGAAACACCCCCGTGCGAGCGCAGCGGCGCATCGAGCGCGCTCAGGTCATGGCGCGAGGCCGCGGTGCCGATCACGGTGGAGCGCTCCGATACGACCACGAGATCGCCGATGCGGTCGGCCGGCAGCTCGAAGTGCGCCGCCGCCGCGGCGCGGTCGCGCACCGACTCGATGCCACGCAGCGCCGCGATGCGCTGCACCAGTTCGGCCACGTTCACGTCGCTCGGCAGGTAGACCGTGGCGAAGGAGCCGAGCGCGCCGTGGTGCACCACGTAGGGGTCGGTGATGGGCAGGATCACGCGGGCGCGGCCTGCGCCGAGCCAGCCGTCGAGCACGTCTTGCAGGTAGATCACGTCGGGCTGCGCGTCCATGCGCGTCTTCGCGTTCATGCCGTGGTCGGCGGTGAGCGCGATCACGCAGCCCATCGCGTCGAGCTGGCCCAGGTACTTGTCCATCATCGCGTAGAACGCGTCGGCGCCTTCGGTGCCGGGCGCGTGCTTGTGCTGCACGTAGTCGGTGGTCGAGAGGTACATCACGTCGGGCCGGCGTGCACCGGCCATCAGCTTCACGCCGGCGGCGAACACGAACTCCGAGAGTTCGGCGCTGTAGACCGAGGGCACCGGCATGCCGACCAGATCGACGACACCGTGGATGCCGTTCTCGGCCTGGGTCGCTTCGTCGGCTTTCTCGGCTGAAAAACAGATGCCCTTCATGCCGTGGCCGAGCAGCTTGCGAAGTTTGTCTTTGGCCGTGACGACCGCCAGCGAGCGTCCCGAATCGGCCAGCGCGGCCAGCAGCGTCGGCGCGCGCAGCCACTTCGGGTCGTTCATCATCACTTCGGTGTTGCTCGCCACGTCGAAGAGGTAATTGCCGCAGATGCCGTGCACCGAAGGTGGTGCGCCGGTCACGATCGACAGGTTGTTCGGGTTCGTGAAGCTCGGGATCACGCAGTCGCCGACCAGCGCCGTGCCTTCGGCCAGCACGCGCTTGAGCCAGGGTGTGCGGCCGTGCGCCACGGCTTGTGCGATGTAGTCGGGCTCGCAGCCGTCGACGCAGACGACGACGGTGGGGTGGGTGGGCAGGCGGTAGTTGCGCTGGTTGACGGTGATCATGCGGTGGCCCTCAGGCTCGTTCGAGTGCGCGGGGTTTGGCGGCGGGCTCGTCCGCCACGGCTTGCGCCCGCTGGCGCAGGTTGTTCTTGATCGTGCGTTCCTTGCTCTCGATCACGTGATCGAACATCGCCTTGCCGGCGGCGGCGGCGTCGCCCGAGGCGATGGCCTTGACGATGCCGCGGTGCTCGCCGGCCGAGATCGGCATCAGCCAGCCGTCGGCCAGGTTCAGGCGCCGGAACAGGCTCAGTTCCTTGATCAGCTTGCGGTAGATCGCGGTCAGCTTGCTGTTGCCGGCGAGCTCGACCAGGCGGTCGTGAAACTTCAGGTTCAGCAGGTGGTAGTGGTAGGTGTCCTTGGCCTTCACGGCCGCTTCCATCTGGTCGACCAGAGCACGCACCTCTTTCAACTGCGGGGCGGTGATGTGCTCGGCCAGGCGCCGGCCGACCAACTCGTCCATCGCGGCGCGCAGGTCGAAGATCTCGACCGCCTCTTCGATCGGGATGTCGCGCACGAAGACGCCGCGGTTCTTTTCGGTGCGCACGAGGCCGGCTTCTTCGAGCATGCGGAAGGCCTCGCGCAGCGGCCCGCGCGACACGCCGAGCCGGGCGGCCAGCGCCACTTCGGTGAGCTTGGCGCCGGGTGCGAGTTCGCCGGAAAGGATCATGCGTTCGAGCTCGCCCTGCACCACGCTCGTCAGCGAGCTGGTCTGCAGCAAGGTGATGGTGGGGTGGGGGGCAACCGTAACGCTCATTGATGACGAGTAGATGTCAGGCATTGGAGATTGTCAACAGTTCTCAAGAAACAGTTGACGACATTTGCAAGCCGCCCCTAGACTGAAGCCACTTCGTTGTGATGCCTGCCGCGGCTCGATGTGGCATGCGCCTTGCAGCCGGCTTGTCATCCTTCCCCGCCGCCGTGGCGACCCTCACAGGAGATGTGCATGAATCGGGTTCCAGTCAAACCTCTGCTGGCCGTGCTGGCCTTGTTCGTCTCCACCGCGGCGCTCGCGCAGAAGACGCAGCTCACCGTCTACACCGCGCTCGAGACCGACCAGCTGAAGGCCTACGAAGCGGGCTTCGTGAAAGACAACCCGACGATCGAGATCAAGTGGGTGCGCGACTCCACGGGCGTGATCACTGCCAAGCTGCTGGCCGAAAAGGGCAACCCGCAGGCCGACGTGGTGATGGGCGTGGCCGCCAGCAGCCTGGCGCTGCTCGACAACAACAAGATGCTCTTGCCCTACGCGCCGCTCAACCTCGACGCGATCATGAGCCAGTACCGCGACAAGAAGAACCCGCCGGCCTGGTTCGGCATGGACGTGTGGGGTGCGACCGTCTGCTTCAACACCGTCGAAGCGCAGAAGAAAGGCCTGCCCAAGCCCGAAACCTGGAAAGACATGACCAAGCCCATCTACAAGGGCCAGATCGTGATGCCGAACCCGGCTTCGTCGGGCACCGGCTTCTTCGACGTGAGCGCATGGCTCACGCTCTGGGGCGACGACAACGGCAAGGGCGGCGGCTGGAAGTTCATGGACGCGCTGCACGAGAACATCGCGCAGTACACGCACTCGGGCTCCAAGCCCTGCAACATGGCGGCCACGGGTGAGTACGTGATGGGCATCTCGTTCGAGTACCGCGGCAACAGCAACAAGGCCAAGGGCGCGCCGATCGACCTGGTGTTCCCGAAAGAAGGCCTGGGCTGGGACCTGGAAGCGTTCGCCATCCACGCCGGCACCAAGAAGCTCGACGCAGCCAAGAAGCTGGCCGACTGGGCTTCGAGCAAGGACGCGATGAAGCTGTACGGCAAGAACTTCGCGATCACCGCCGTGCCCGGTGTGGCCGAACCGCTCGCCAACGTGCCGGCAGACTATGAAAAGCGTCTCGTGAAGATGGACTTCGCCACCACTGCGGCGAACCGCGAGCGCGTGCTGGCCGAGTGGAACAAGCGCTACGACGCCAAGAGCGAAGCGAAGAAGTAATCGCGCCCGCATTCATGTCCGAGTACCTGCGCCTGGAAGGCATCCGCAAGAATTTCGGCTCTTTCCAGGCGCTGCAAGACATCCACCTCGCCATCGAGAAAGGCGAGTTCGTCTGCTTTCTGGGGCCCTCGGGCTGCGGCAAGACGACGCTGCTGCGCATCATCGCGGGGCTCGAGACGCAGACCGCCGGCCGCATCGAGCAGGCCGGGCGCGACATCTCGGTGCTGCCGCCTGCCGAGCGCGACTACGGCATCGTGTTCCAGTCTTACGCGCTGTTCCCGAACCTAAGCGTGACTGAGAACGTGGCCTACGGGCTCGTCAACCGCAAGCAACCGCGTGCGCAGATCCAGCAGCGTGTCGACGAACTGCTCAAGCTCGTCGGCCTGCCCGGCAGCGGGCCCAAGTTCCCGGCGCAGCTCTCGGGCGGCCAGCAACAGCGCATCGCGCTCGCACGCGCGCTGGCAACGAAGCCGGGCCTGCTGTTGCTCGACGAACCGCTCTCGGCGCTCGACGCGATCGTGCGCGTTCACCTGCGGCAAGAGATCCGCTCGCTGCAGCGCAAGCTCGGCGTCACGACCATCATGGTCACGCACGACCAGGAAGAAGCGCTGTCGGTCGCCGACCGCATCGTCGTGATGAACCAGGGCGTGATCGAGCAGGTCGGCACGCCGATGCAGGTCTACCGCGACCCGGCCACGCCCTTCGTGGCCGACTTCGTCGGCAAGATCAACGTGCTCTCGGGGCAGTTGCACCCCGGCCGGCGGCTGCACATCGGCGATGGCCGCTTCGCCTGCGAGGTCGACACCGACAGTGCGCGTGACGTGAAGGTCTATCTGCGTCCCGAAGACGTGCTCGCACGGCCGATCGCACCGGGTGACTCGAACGTGTTCCATGGCGACATCGACAAGATCGAGTTCCTCGGTTCCTATTGCCACGTGAGCGTGCGCGCCGCCGAGATCGGGCCGTTGCCGGTCACGGTGTACCTGTCGCTCAACTTCCTGGCCGAACAAGGGCTGGAAGTCGGCAGCCGCTTGCCACTGCGGCTGCTGCCAGAGCGCATGCGCTTCTTCTGACCGGTTGCGTCATGTCTGCCGTGCTGCCGCTGCCCGCCGCCGCTGCCCTGCGCCAGCGCGCGCACTGGAGCGACCGCATCGCCCACGCGGCGCTGCTGCTGATCGTGCTCGCGCTGCTGGCCTTTCTGGCGTTTCCGCTCGCGGCGATCCTCGTCAAGTCGCTCCAGAACGCCGACGGTGCTTTCGTCGGGCTGCGCAACTTCACGAGCTACCTCGCCACGCCGGCGCTGTTGCAGTCCTTGTGGAACAGCGTGTGGGTCTCGGCCCTCGTCACGCTCATCACGCTGCCGCTCGCTTTCGGTTTCGCCTACGCGCTGAGCCGCAGTTGCATGCCGTTCAAGGGGCTGTTCCGCACCATCGCGCTGGTGCCCTTGCTGGCGCCTTCGCTGCTGTCGGCGCTGTCGCTGATCTACTGGTTCGGCAACCAGGGGCTGGCGCGCGGCTTCATCCAGGCGCTCGGTTTCGAGAACATCTACGGCGCGCCCGGCATCGTGGTCGCCGAGTGTTTTGCGGTGTTCCCGCACGCGCTGATGATTCTGATCACGGCGCTCTCGCTCGCCGACGCGCGCTTGTACGAAGCGGCCAACGCGCTCGGCACCTCGACGCAGCGCAAGTTCTTCACGATCACGCTGCCCGGCGCCAAATACGGCCTGATCTCGGCGGCGCTCGTGAGCTTCACGCTCGTGATGACCGACTTCGGCATCCCGAAAGTCATCGGTGGCAACTTCAACATGCTGGCCACCGACGTGTTCAAGCTCGTGATCGGCCAGCAAGACTTTCAGCGTGGCGCGGTGGTCGGCCTGCTGCTGCTCACGCCGGCAGTGTTGACCTTCGTGATCGACTGGCTGGTGCAGCGCAAGCAGACAGCGATGCTGAGCGCCCGAGCCGTGCCCTACCGACCCGCACCGTCGCGCGGGTTCGACGCGCTGATGACGGCCTACGTGGTGTTGATCAGCGCGCTGATGCTGCTGATGATCGGCATGGCCGCGTTCGCCTCGTTTGCCAGCTTCTGGCCCTACAACCTGGCGC
The DNA here is from genome assembly GCF_032229685.1 of Rhizobacter sp. Taxonomy (GTDB): domain Bacteria; phylum Pseudomonadota; class Gammaproteobacteria; order Burkholderiales; family Burkholderiaceae_C; genus LMDS01. Next base: position 94,368 of record NZ_JAVTWP010000031.1, read on the forward strand.
CCACGCTGAAGCACTACACGATGGGCCTGGTCGACGCCGAGGTGGGCGACGCTTTTCTCAACAGCCTGAAGCTTGCCGCCGGCACCGCCTTCTTCGGCACCGTGCTCGTGTTCACCGGCGCCTACATGCTCGAGAAGACGCGCGGCCTCGACTGGGCACGCCCGATCGTGCGCCTGCTCGCGATGCTGCCGATGGCGGTGCCCGGCCTCGTGCTGGGCCTCGGCTACATCTTCTTCTTCAACGTGCCGGGCAACCCGCTGAACGGGCTGTACCAGACGCTGCCACTGCTGATCGTCTGCACCATCGTCCACTTCTACACCACTGGCCACCTGACGGCGGTAACGGCCCTGAAGGCGCTCGACACCGAGTTCGAGTCGGTCTCGGCGTCGCTGAAGGTGCCGTTCTACAAGACCTTCTGGCGCGTGACGTTGCCGATCTGCACGCCGACACTGCTCGACATCGCGCGCTACTTCTTCATCAACGCGATGACGACGATCTCGGCCGTGGTGTTCCTGTATTCGCCCGACACCAAGGTGGCGGCGATCGCGATCCTGAACCTCGACGAAGCCGGCGAAGCGGGCGCGGCCGCTGCTTGCGCGATGCTCATCACGGCGGGCTCCACGGTCGTGACGCTGCTGTTCATCACGCTCGGCTGGTGGGTCGACAAGCGCACCCAGGCCTGGCGCAACACCAGCACCCGATGAGCGCTTCACCCTTGCGCGTGGCGATCGTCCAGCAACCGATGGCTTGGACGACGGCCGACAACGTGGGCCACATCGTCGCGGCGCTCGCACTGGCAGCGCAGCAGGACGCGGGCATCGCGGTGTTTCCCGAACTGGCGCTGACCGGCTTTCATCGCGGCATTCGGGGCGAAGCGGTGCCGGCGACCGTCGACGCCGCGCTGCAGCGGGTTCGTGGCGCTTGCCGCGACCACGGCATCGCCTGCGCGCTGGGCGCGCCGACCTTCGCCGCTGACGGCACGATCCTCAACAGCTATCTCCACCTCGATGCGAGCGGCGAGATCGTCTCGTCGGTCAGCAAGAACGGCCTGACGCCGGCGGAATTGACGTTCTTCGCGCCAGGCACTGAGCGCCCGGTGATGCAACTTGATGGCCGCGCTTGCACCACGGTGATGTGCCGCGAGATCGACGACCTCGAATCGATTGCCGCGCAGTTGCAGGCCGAGCCGGTCGACCTGGTCTTCTGGCCCTCGATGGTCGGCAACCCGCCGGGCACGATCCACCCGACGCCGGAAGACACGGCCGATCTCGGCTATTTCAAACGCACCGCGGTGCTGGCGCGGCGCCTCAACGCGTACGTGGTGCAGAGCAACTGGCCGCAGGCGCTGAACACGCCAGACTCGACCTACCTCGGCGAGAGCAAGGCCTACGCGCCCGACGGCGAGATCCTGCTCACCTTGCCACGCGACGAAGCCGGCGTCGGCGTCTTCAACCTCGGCGAACGTGCGTTTCGCTGGACGCCGCTGCCGGCCTGACCCCAAGAAGAAACCGGAGACAAACATGGACCGCGACGCCATCCTGCTGACCCCCGGCCCGCTCACGACCACGCTGCGCACCAAGCTCGCAATGCTGCGCGACTGGGGTTCGTGGGACGCCGATTTCAACCAGATGGTGGCCGAGTTGCGGCGCCAGCTGCTCGCCATCGTGCACGGCGAAGAAACCCACACCGTCGTGCCCCTGCAGGGCAGCGGCACCTTTTCGGTCGAAGCCGCCGTGGCCACGGTGGTGCCGCGCGACGGCCACGTGCTGGTGCTCGACAACGGCGCCTACTGCAAACGCCTGGGCAAGCTCGCCACGCTGATGGGCCGACGCACCACGGTGCTGGCGCGCAACGAAGACGAAGCGGTGTCGCCCGACGAGCTCGAAGCCGCCTTGCGCGCCGACCCGAGCATCACGCATGTGGGCTTCATCCATTGCGAAACCGGCACGGGTGTCGCGAACCCGCTGCAGGCGGTGAGCGACGTGTGCGCGCGCCACGACAAGGGCTTGATCGTCGACGCGATGAGTTCTTTCGCGGCGCTGCCGATCGACGCGCGCAGCCTGCGCTTCGATGCGCTCATCGCCGCCAGCGGCAAGTGCCTCGAAGGCGTGCCCGGCATGGGCTTCGTGTTCATTCGCAAGGCCGTGCTCGCCCATTGCGAAGGCCACTCGCATTCGCTGGCGATGGACCTGTTCGACCAGCATGCCTACATGGAAAAGACCGGCCAGTGGCGCTTCACGCCACCGACCCACGTGGTGGCGGCGCTGGCCGAAGCGCTCAGGCAGTTCGTGGAAGAGGGCGGCCAGCCGGCACGGCTGGCGCGCTACACGAAGAACTGCCGCGTGTTGATCGACGGCATGACGGCGCTCGGCCTCAAGCCCTTTTTGCGCCCCGAACTGCAGGCGCCGATCATCGTGACCTTTCATGCGCCGGCGCACCCGAACTACGATTTCAAACGCTTCTACGCCGCCGCCAAAGCGCGCGGGTTCATCCTGTACCCGGGCAAGCTCACGCAAGTGGAAACCTTCCGTGTCGGCTGCATCGGCGCGATCGGCTCCACCGAGATGCAGCAGGCGGTGAACGCGGTCGGCGAGGTGTTGCGCGAGATGGGCATCCCGACAGCGCGCTGAAGCAGAAGAATTCACAGGAGACGAGCGTGGCGACGAAGCAGAAGGAACATCCGGCCTTGAAAGCGGTGCGCGAAAGCGGCACCGGCAAGGTCAAGGTCGCGGTCAGCGACATCGACGGCATCCTGCGTGGCAAATACCTGCACAAGGACAAGTTCTTCGGCGCCGCCGAGCCGGCGCCCGCCGGCGGCTTCGGTTTCTGCGACGTGGTGTTCGGCTGGGACGCGAACGACAACTGCTACGACAACACCACGCTCACCGGCTGGCAGCACGGCTTTCCCGACGCGCTGGCGCGGCTCGACCTCAACACCTACCGCCGTGTGCCCTGGGACGACAACGTGCCGTTCTTCCTGGGCGACTTCGTCGGTGCCGACGGCAAGCCGTCGACGATCTGCCCGCGCCAGACGCTCAAGCGGGTCTTGAAGCGCGCCGAGAAGATGGGTTTGTCGGCCATGTGCGGCATGGAGTTCGAGTGGTTCAACTTCAACGAGACGCCGCAGAGCTGGGCCGCGAAGAAGGGCGTCGGGCCCGAGCCGGTCACGCCCGGCATGTTCGGTTATTCGCTGCTGCGCATGAACCACAAGCGTGAGTACTTCAAGGCGCTGATGGACGAGATGCCGGCCTTCGGCGTGCCGATCGAAGGCCTGCACACCGAGACCGGGCCGGGCGTGTACGAAGTGGCCATCTCTTTCGGCGAAGCGCTCGAGCAGGCCGACCGCGCGATCCTGTTCAAGACCGGCGCCAAGGAGATCGGTGCGCGCTTCGGCGTGATGCCGAGCTTCATGGCCAAGTGGAGCCAGCAGTACCCGGGTTGCAGCGGGCACATCCACCAGAGCCTGAAGGAAGGGCCCGACGGCAAGGCCAACCTGTTCTACGACGCGAAGTCGCCGCGCAAGATGAGCAAGCTGTTCGAGAGCTACCTGGCCGGGCAGGTGGCCTGCCTGATGCAGATGGCGCCGATGTTCTGGCCCACGATCAACAGCTACAAGCGCCTGGTCGACGGCTTCTGGGCGCCGGTGAAACCCACCTGGGGCATGGACAACCGCACCGCGAGCTTCCGCGTGATCGCCGGCAGCCTGAAGGCGACAAGGCTGGAGACCCGCTGCCCCGGTGCCGACGTGAACCCGTACCTGGCGATGGCCGCCGTGATCGCGGCCGGGCTCGACGGCGTGGAAAAGGGCTTGAAACTCACCACGCCACCGATCACCGGCACCAACGGCGGTGCCGAGAACATCGCGCGCGCACCGCGCACCCTGATCGAGACAACGCGTGCGTTCAAGGACTCCGACATCGCGCGTGACTGGTTCGGCGACGACTTCGTCGACCACTTCGCCGCGACCCGCGAATGGGAATGGCGCCAGTGGCTCGACGGCGTGACCGACTGGGAACTGAAGCGTTACTTCGAGATCATCTGATGATGTCGCTGCTTCGTCCACTTCGACGCGCGCTCTGGCAGGCCGTGCTTTTGGCCGGCTGTCTGGTCGGCCACGCCCATGCGGCCAACACGCTGCGCATCGCCAGCGCCTTCGACCCGCAGACCATGGACCCGCACGCGCTCGCGCTGCTGTACCACTCGCGCGTGGCCTGGCAGGTCTACGACTCGCTCGTCAACCGTGACGAGAAGTTCGGGCTCGAACCGTCGTTGGCCCTGTCGTGGCAAGCGGTGGCGCCGACCACCTGGCGCTTCAAGCTGCGGCCGGGGGTCACCTTCCACGACGGCGCGCCCTTCAGCGCCGACGACGCAGTGTTCTCGATCGAGCGCGCGCTGGCGCCGCCTTCGCAGCGATCGTTCCAGCTGAAAGGCGTGAAGAGCGCGGTGAAGGTCGATGCGCTGACCTTCGACATCGTGCTCGAAGCGCCCGACGCCGTGCTGCCCGAAAAGCTGCAGGGCCTGGCGATGATGAACAAGGCCTGGTGCATCAAATACAAGGTCGAGCTCGCGCAGGACTTCAACGGCAAGCAAGAGACCTATTCGGTGCGCAACGCCAACGGCACCGGCCCGTTCGCGCTCGAACGTTTCGAGCCCGACGTGCGCACCGTGCTCAAGCGCAACCCGCGCTGGTGGGGCTGGAATGACAAGCGCTCGGGCAATGTCGACGAGGTCACGCTGGTGGCGATCCGCTCCGACGCCACGCGCCTGGCGGCCTTGGTCTCGGGCGAGATCGACCTGGTGCTCGACCCGCCGGTGCAAGACGTGGAGCGCCTGAAACGCGAGCCCGCGATCACGCTGCTGCAGACCACCGACCTCGGCCAGCAGTACCTCACCTTCGACCAATCGCGCGACGAACTGCTCGACAGTGATGTGAAGGGCAAGAACCCGTTCAAGGACGTGCGCGTGCGCCGTGCGGTCTACCACGCGCTCAACATGGAGCTGATCGTGCAGAAGGTGCTGCGCGGCCTTGGCACGCCGACCGGCGCTTTCCTGTCGCCCAAAGTCGACGGCTCGCCGGCCGAACTCGACAAGCGCCTGCCGTTCGATCCGGCGAAAGCCAAGGCCTTGCTTGCCGAGGCGGGTTACCCCAACGGGTTCTCGATCACGCTCGATTGCGTGAACGTGCCCTGGCGCGAGGCCGTGTGCCAGGCGATGTCGGCGATGCTCACGCAGGCCGGCATCAAAACGACTCTGCGTTCGTCACCCACGAACCAGTTCTTTCCGAAACTGACCACAGCGACGGCGAGCTTCATGGAGTTCGGCTGGACGCCAAACCCCGACGCCTGGGCGTCGCTGAACGCGCTGTTCCGCACGTGGGACAAGAGCGGCCTGGGCACCTTCAACGCCGGCCGCTACAGCAACCCGAAGCTCGACACGCTGATCGACGGCATGCGCATCGAGCCCGACCTGACGCGCCGCCGTGCCATGGTCGGCGTGGCGTTGCGCATCGTCGGTGACGAGTTGCCATTCATCCCGTTGTACCGGCGCACGCTGACCTGGGCCATGAACAAGAAGGTGCGCGCCGTGCAGTGGCCCACCGACACGATCGAGCTGCGCTGGGTGCGCATGCAGTAGGCAGCGCGTACGAATCCATTTGACCTCGAGACAAACCGCATGAGCATCACCAAGTTTTCATTCCCGACCACGATCCACTTCGGCGCGGGCGCCAGAAAGCTCGCCGGCCCGCATCTGGCCGAGCAAGGCCTGAAGCGGCCTTTGATCGTCACCGACAAGGGCCTGGCCGCGCTGCCGTTGATGGCTGCGCTGAAGGCCGATCTCGAGGCCGCTGGTCTTGCGGTCTCGGTCTACGGCGGCGTGTTCGGCAACCCGACCGGCAGCCAGGTGATGAACGGCGCGGTGGCCTACAAGGCGCACGGCGCCGACTGCGTGGTCGGTGTCGGTGGCGGCGCCGCGCTCGACGTCGCCAAGGTCGTGGGCCTGCTGGCCACCCACCCCGGCGACGTGATGGAATACGTGTGGGACCACCCGCAGGTGCGCCCCATCGGCGCGCTGCCGTACTTCATCGCCTTGCCCACCACCTCGGGCACCGGCAGCGAAGTGGGGCGCAGCAGCGTCATCAGCGAAGAAGACACGCATGTGAAGCGGGTGATCTTCTCGGCCTCGATCCTTGCGAAGGTGGTGTTTGCCGACCCCGAACTCACGCTCGCGCTGCCGCCCGCCGTGACCGCCGCCACCGGCATGGACGCGCTCACCCACAACATCGAGAGTTACCTGTCGCCGGCCTACCACCCGCTGTGCGACGGCATCGCGCTCGAAGGCGTGCGCATCGGCGCGCGCGCCTTGCTCAACGCCGTGCGCGAACCCGGCAACGTGCAGGCCCGCGCCGACATGATGATGAGCTCGATGATGGGCGCGATCGCGTTCCAGAAAGACCTCGGTGCGGTGCACTCGTGCGCCCACGCGCTCGGCACGGTGTGCGACCTGCACCACGGCCTGGCCAACGCGCTGATGATCGAGCCGGTGATGAACTTCAACCTCGAAGCGGTGCCGGCCAAGTTCGCCGAGCTCGCCCACGTGGTCGGCGTGGCCTCGGGTGGCGCTTTCGTGCCCTGGCTCGCGCAGCTGAAGCAACAGATCGGCATTGCACCTTCGCTGGCGGCGGTGGGGGTGAAGCGCGAGCACTTCGGCCGCCTGGTCGAGATCGCCGCGAAAGACATGTGCCACCAGACCAACCCGCGGGTCTGCGCGCCGGCCGACTTCGAGCGCTTCTTCACCGAGGCTTTCTGATGAGCCCCCAGCTCCGCGGCTACGCCGCTTCTCAGCCCCCCAAGGGGGCCCAGCCCTCCCTTGGGGCGGCCCGGCGGGAGGTCTGACGTGGCCAAGCCCCTGATCATCGGCATCTCCGCGCGCATCCACCACCCGGTCGGGCCGGTGCTCGACCTCGGTGGTGTCTACACGAAGACCTTGCACTACCTGGAGCAGTCGGTCGCGCACTGGATTCTCGGTAAGGACGTGCTCGCGGTGATGATCCCCGCGATCGAAAGCGAAGGGCTGATCCAGCGCAGCGAGATGAGCCTGTCGTCTTATGCGGAGCATCTCGACGGCCTGGTGCTGCAGGGGGGCGCCGACATGGCGCCGGAGAGTTACGGTGAAACGCCGCTCGACCCGGCCTGGGCCGGCGACCGCGTGCGTGACCGCTACGAGATCGATCTTTTCAATGCCTTCGTCGCCGCCGGCAAGCCGGTGCTCGGCATCTGCCGCGGCTGCCAGCTGATCAACGTGGCGCTCGGCGGCACGCTGTTCCAGGACATTCCGACGCAGGTGACGCAGGCGGTCACGCACCGCGACACCGATCTGTACGAACGTGCGCTGCACGACGTGAACCTGGTGCAGGGCACCCGCCTGGCCAAGATGTACCCGGGCCTGCACCAGGCGAAGATCAATTCGATCCACCACCAGGCCGTGAAAGACCTCGGGCGCGATCTGGTGGTCGAAGCGCTCGGCGTGCCCGACGGCATTGTCGAGGCGATCCGCTGGCGCGGGCCGAGTTATGTGTTCGGCATGCAGTGGCACCCGGAGTTCCTGGCGCTGGCCGCACTCGACCAGACGCAACTCGACGGCGCGCCCATCCTCGCCGACTTTCTGAACACCGCACGCGCCTGCCGCGTGGCCTGACCGCACCACCTCGAATCCACACCATGCTGAAGATCCACAACCCCGCCACCGGCGCCCTGATCACCGAAGTGACCGAAGCCACGCCGCAGAGCGTGGCCGCCAGTGCCGCAGCCGCGCGCGCCGCGCAACCGGCCTGGGCCGCCACGCCGCTGGCGCAGCGCATCTCGGTGATGCAGCGCTTTCGCGACGCGCTCGCCGCGCAGGTCGAAACGCTGGCCGCCACGCTCACGGCCGAAGTCGGCAAACCGATTCGCCAATCGCGCAACGAGATCAACGGGCTGCTGGCGCGCATCGACTTCTTCATTGCGCAGGTCGAGGCCACGCTGGAACCGCAGCAGGTTTTCGACGAAGGCGGCACGCGTGAGGTGATCGGCCTCGACCCGCTCGGCGTGGTGGCCAACATCTCGGCCTGGAACTACCCGTACTTCGTCGGCGGCAACGTCTTCGTGCCGGCCTTGCTGACCGGCAACGCGGTGCTCTACAAACCTTCGGAGTTTTCCACGCTCACCGGGTTGCACATCGACAGGCTGCTGCACGAAGCCGGTGTGCCGAAGGACGTGTTCATCACTTTGGTGGGGCGCGGCGAGGTCGGCGCGGCGCTGCTGGCGCAGAACGTCGACGGTGTCTACTTCACCGGCTCGCACGCCACCGGGGCGCGCATCGCGGCCGCGGTCGGCCCGCGTTTCATCAAGCTGCAACTCGAACTCGGCGGCAAGGACCCGACCTACGTGGCGGATGACGCCGACGTGAAAGGCGCGGCCGAGTCGCTCGCCGACGGCGCCATGTACAACACCGGCCAGAGCTGCTGCTCGGTCGAGCGCATCTACGTGCACGAGCGCATTCACGACGCCTTCGTCGCGGCCTTCGTCGACACCGTGAAGGGCTTTCGCCTCGGCGACCCGGCGAGCGAAGAGACCTACATCGGTGCGATCACGCGAGCACCGCAACTCGAGACGCTCGAAGCGCAGGTGGCCGACGCGGTGTCGCGCGGCGCCACGCTGCGAGTGGGCGGCGCGCGCATCCCTGGCGCCGGAAACTGGTTCCAGCCGAGCGTGCTGACCGAGGTGAACCACACGATGGCGCTGATGAAGGAAGAAAGCTTCGGCCCGGTGATCGGCATCCAGAAGGTGAGCAGCGACGCCGAAGCGCTGGCGCTGATGAACGACACGCGCTACGGTTTGACGGCGGGCGTTTTCACGCGCGACGAAGCACGCGCCAAGGCGATCCTCTCGAAGGTGAACGCCGGCACGGTGTACTGGAACTGCTGCGACCGCGTGAGCCCGCGCCTGCCGTGGTCGGGCCACGGTGATTCCGGCGTGGGCCTCACGTTGTCGACTTACGGCATCGAGGCGTTCACGCGCCCGCGCGCCTGGCACCTGCGCCAACCTGCATGACGCCACAGAAGCTCGCGCTGTTCGACCTCGACCACACGCTGCTCAGCGGCGATAGCGATGTGCTGTGGTGCGAGTTCCTGATGCAGCAGGGGCTGCTCGACCGCGCCGAGTTCGAAGCGCGCAATGCCGACATGGCGCGGCGCTATGCCGACGCGAGCGTGTCGGTGCAGGAGTTCTGCGACTTCTATGTGGGCACGCTCGCGGGGCGCTCGCCGGCGCAGTGGCAGCCGCTGTGCGAGCAGTTCCTGCGCGAAGTCATTGCGCCGCGCATACCGGCTTCTGCGCATGCGCTGGTCGACAGTCACCGGCAACAAGGCCACACGCTCGTGCTGACGACGGCGACCAACCGGGTCATCACCGGCATGACGGCCAGGTCTCTCGGTTTCGAGAATCTGATCGCCACCGAAGTGGCGCTCGAGGCGGGTGTTTGCACTGGCCGAACGACCGGCACCTTGAACATGCGCGAAGGCAAGGTGACCCGCTTGCAAGAATGGCTGGCCGAACGAGGCTTGCCGGCGACGCTGCTGGCGCAGGCCACGCTCTACAGCGATTCGAGCAACGACCTGCCTTTGCTCGGCGCGGTCGGCGAGCCGGTGGCGGTCGACCCCGACGCGCGCCTGCTGGCGCATGCTCGCACTGCAGGCTGGACGGTGCTGAACCTGGCGCGCTGAATCGCTCTAGCGTTTCGAGCGCTCGACCAGTGGGCGCAGCAGGTCGGCCCACCACAAGCCGATCATGCGGATGAACTCCGCGCTCGGCAGGCCGTGGCGTGCCGGGTGGTCGGGGCGCACCTGACTCCAGCCGCGGTGCATCACGGTCACGCGGCAACCATGGGCGCTCGGTTCGAACAGCACCTCGACTTCGGTCGACTCGCCCGGCGCAAAGTTCGAGAAGCGCCAGGCGAACAACAGGCGGTGCGGCGGGTCCCAGACCTCGGTGCGGCCCATCTCGATCACCACCTCGCCGGTCGGGCCGTCGAACGACTCGAAGACCCTGCCGCCCACGCCGGGTTCGAGGCAGACGACGCCCTGTTCGCCAGGCGCATTGCGAAATCGCGGGCCGCGCCGCCACCACACGCCGATGTCTTGCGTGAACGCCTCGAAGGCTTCTTGCGGGCTGAGCGCCAGGCCGATCGTCACGCTCGCCTGGTCGCCGGGCAGGGTGGCGGCCCTCATTTCTTCGGCCGCACGCTGCGCTTTTCAGCGTGGCGCTTGAACGACTGCAACTGGTCGCCCCAGAAGGCTTCGACGTCGTTCAGCCAGTCGCGCAGCGACACGAAAGCGTCGGGTTGCAGGCGGTACAAGCGCACCCGCGCGTCGTGCTCGACCTCGTCGTCCTTGATCAGCCCGCTCTTGCGCAGCACGCGCAGGTGGCGGCTCAAGGCGGCTGCGTTCATAGCCAGCGCTTCGGCGAGTTCGCCGGCGCGCCGCGGCTGCACACGCAACAGGTCGATCACGGCACGGCGTGTCGGGTCGGACAAAGCCGCCAGCGTGGCGTCGACGTTCTGCTCGTTCTTCACTGGGCGCCGGGGTCACGCAGCCGCTGCGTGAACCACCACAGGTGGCCTTCGGGGTCGAGCGCACCGTAGCTGCGGTCGGCCCAGTAGTCTTCGCCGTAGTCGTGCACGCTCGGCGGGTCGACGACCACCGCGCCCGCCGCCGTGGCGCGGGCGCAATGGGCGTCGACGTCATCGACGTAGACCATCATGCCTTGCGTGTTCGCACCGGCCAGCGACTTCGGGCTCTTGCGGTCGACACCCCAGCGCGCGCCGGAGCCGAAGTGTTCGTCGCCGACCATCACCACGCCGGCGCCATAGGTCAGCTCGCTGTGAACGATGCCACCGCCGTCGCCTTCGACCTTCAGGCGCAGCTCGAAACCGAAGGCGTCGCAGAGCCAGTCGATCATCTTCGCTGCGTTCTGGCAATACAGGCTCGACGAGATGCGCGGCCAGTCCTTGGGGGTGTCTTTCATGCGCGGTGCCTGCCTTTCGGGGTTGCGTTGATGTGCAATCAATCTATCAATAGTTGACCGCAATGTCAACTATGTGGGTGCCCGGGCGGCGGCCCGTGCCTTGCCTACACTTGCGGCTTCATGCGCATCGAACAGATCAGAGAACGCCTGCGCGCCCAGGGTGCTGGGCCCGGCCACGAATACCGCGTACTGCGCTTGTGGTCGCAAGCGCTGCCGCAAGGCAGTGGCAAGCGCAAGCCCGAAGACTTTCTGCCGCTGGCCGTCCGCCACGCGTTGCCGGCGCTCGAAGCCGACCTGCAAGGCCTGGCGCGTCTGCGCTCGGAACACCCCGCCGAAGACGGCTCTGCCCGCCTGCTGGTCGAGCTGGCCGACGGCCAGACCGTCGAGAGCGTGCTGTTGCCGCGCCAGGGCTTGTGCGTGTCGACCCAGGTGGGTTGCGCGGTCGGCTGCGTGTTCTGCATGACCGGGCAGGGCGGCCTGGTCCGCCAGCTCGGCAGCGCCGAGATCGTGGCGCAGGTGGCGCTCGCGCGCACGCTGCGGCCGGTGACGAAGGTCGTGTTCATGGGCATGGGCGAGCCGGCACACAACCTCGACAACGTGATGGAAGCGATCGAGCTGCTGGGCACGGCTGGCAACATCGGCCACAAGAACCTGGTGTTCTCGACCGTCGGTGACCGGCGCGTGTTCGAGCGCCTGCCGCAGGGTGCGGTGAAGCCGGCGCTGGCCCTGTCGCTGCACTCGACAGATGCCGATCTGCGCGCCCGCCTGATGCCGCGCGCGCCGAGCATGGACCCCGCCGAGTTGGTGCAACTCGGCGAGCAGTACGCGCGCGCGACCGGCTACCCGATCCAGTACCAGTGGACGCTGCTCGCCGGCATCAACGATGGAGACGACGAACTCGACGGCATCGTGCGGTTGCTCGCGGGCAAGTTCGCGATCCTCAACATGATCCCGTACAACACGGTCGACGGCCTGGCCTTCACGCGCCCGCCGCCGGCGCGTGCCGCGGCCATCGCCCGCGCGCTGCACGAGCGCGGCGTCCTCACCAAGCTGCGCCAGTCGGCCGGGCAGGACGTGGACGGCGGCTGCGGCCAGCTGCGAGCGCGCGCCGCGGCCCCGGCCACACGCGCGCACAAGCGCGAGCCCGTGGCGTGGCTCGTGGCACAGTGACACCCGCAAACACCTCACACGGAGAAACCGGCATGGCAATGGATGTGGTCGACTACGAGATCAAGGGCTCGGAGATGCAGTTCGTCGAGGTCGAGCTCGACCCCGGCGAAGCGGCGGTCGGCGAAGCCGGCAGCATGATGTTCATGGACGCCGGCATCCAGATGGACACCGTCTTCGGCGACGGTTCGCAAAGCGGTGGCGGTGGTGGCTTGTTCGGCAAGCTGCTCGGCGCGGGCAAGCGGCTCGTGACCGGCGAGTCGTTGTTCACCACGGTTTACACCAACCAGACCCAGGGCAAGGCGCGCATCGCATTCGCCGCGCCCTACCCGGGCAAGATCCTGCCGATGGACCTGCGCCAACTGGGCGGCACGCTCATCTGCCAGAAAGACGCCTTTCTGTGCGCCGCGCGCGGGGTGTCGCTCGGCATCCACTTCCAGCAGAAACTCTCGGTCGGCTTCTTCGGTGGCGAAGGTTTCATCATGCAGAAGCTCGAAGGTGACGGCCTGGCCTTCGTGCACGCCGGCGGCACCGTGGTCAAGCGCGAGCTGCGTGCAGGGCAGACGCTGATGGTCGACACCGGCTGCATCGTCGCGCTCACGCCGAGCGTGAACTTCGAGATCCAGTATGTCGGCAAGGTCAAGACCGCATTGTTCGGCGGCGAAGGCCTGTTCTTCGCCAAGGTCACCGGCCCTGGCACGGTGTGGCTGCAGAGCCTGCCGTTCTCACGCCTGGCCTCGCGCGTGTTCGCGGCCGCGCCGCAACGCGGTGGCTCGCGTGAAGAAGGCTCAGTACTCGGCGGCCTGGCGGTGGGCGGCTTGCTGGGCAGCGTGCTCGGGGGCGGCGACGATGACTGAGCGCACATCGACAAGGGTGTTGTCTTGAAACTGCTGCTCGATTCTTTCTGGCGTGCTGCGGCGTACTGTCTGCACCCGCGCGTGATCGCGCTCTCGGTGTTGCCGCTGGTGCTGATGGCCGGCTTGGCTTTCGGCGTGGGCTACTTCTTCTGGGAGCCGGCGGTCTCGGGTGTGCGCGAGGCGCTCGAATCATGGCAACTCGTCGCCACTTTCATCGGCTGGCTCGAAGGCTTGGGTTTGTCGAACCTGAAATCGGTGCTGGCACCGCTGATCGTGGTGTTCGCGAGCACGCCCGTGATCGTGGTGTTGTCTCTGTTGATGGTCGCTGCATTGATGACGCCTTCGATGCTCAGCCTGGTTGGCGAGCGCCGCTTCGCGCTGATGGAACGCAAGAAGGGCGGTTCTTTCCTGGGCAGCGTGTTCGGTGGGCTGTGGGCCACGCTGGTGGCGCTGCTCGCGCTGCTGGTGTCGATTCCGTTGTGGTTTGTGCCGCCGCTGGTGTTGATCCTGCCGCCGCTGATCTGGGGCTGGCTGACCTACCGCGTGATGACCTACGACGTGCTCGCCGACCACGCCAGCCGCGAGGAGCGGCGCGAACTCGTGAAGCGGCACCGCGCCAGCCTGCTCGGCATGGGGGTGCTGACCGGCTACCTCGGCGCCGCGCCATCGCTCGTGTGGGCCTCGGGTGCGCTCGTGGTGGTGTTCGCGCCCGTGCTGGTGCCGCTGGCGGTGTGGATCTACACGCTGGTGTTCGCGTTCTCGGCGCTCTGGTTCGCGCACTACGCGCTCTCGGCCTTGCAGGCCTTGCGGGCCGAGCGTGACGTGGTGCAGGTCGTGCCGCCATCACGCGGCATGCCGGGTGATGCGATGCTGATCGAAGACGTGACGCCGCGCGCAGTGCCGCCGGCTTTGCCGCCCATCACCCCACCCTGAAGAACGGTCGCGAACATGAACTTCGGCCTCATCATCATCGGCGACGAGATCCTGTCGGGCAAACGCGCCGACAAGCACCTGCCCAAGGTGATCGAACTGCTCTCGGCGCGCGGTCTGGCACTCAGCTGGGTTCGTTACGTGGGCGACGACCCGCAGCGCATCACCGCCGACCTGAAATTTTCTTTCGAGAGCGGCGACGTGGTGTTCTCGTGCGGCGGCATCGGCGCCACACCCGACGACCACACTCGCCAGTGCGCGGCCGCTGCGCTCGGCCGGCCGCTGGCCTTGCACCCGCAGGCACGTGACCTGATCTTCGAGCGCATGCGCGACACCGCCGCCGAGCAGGGCGTGCCCTTCGAGCCCGACCGGCACGACAACGTGCACCGCCTCAATATGGGCGTGTTCCCCGAGGGCGCGCAGATCATCCCGAACCCGTACAACAAGATCGCCGGTTTCACGGTGGGCAGCGTGCACTTCGTGCCCGGCTTTCCGGTGATGGCCTGGCCGATGATCGAGTGGGTGCTCGACCAGCGTTATGCACATCTGCAAGGCCAGGGCGCGCAGCGCGAGAAGTCGGTGATCGTGTTCGGCGCGATGGAAGCGACGCTCACGCCGCTGATGGAAGCCATCGAAGCGCGCTTCGCCGGCGTGAAGGTGTTCAGCCTGCCCAGCGTCGACCACCCGCAGTGGGGCCGGCACATCGAGCTCGGCGTCAAAGGGCAGGCTCAGCTTCTCGACGCTGCTTACGCTCACCTGCTGGCCGGGCTCGAAACACACGGCGCCAAACTAGGCCCTGAATTGGTGCGCTGACGTCGGCGCGAGTGCTCTCATTTGGTGCTTTCATCGGCACCAATCTGGGATGTCATCAAGTGTCAGAACGCTGGTCCTGCGCCCGGGGCAAGACGGGCGCAGGCCCCCTGTAGACGGTCGCTTCAGGCATGCTTTCTGCTACATTCCTGTGCGCATTTTTGGGCCTCGATGCAGGCCGTTCGATGCTGATCTCTCGTTCCCAGCCCACCTCAAACAAGCAAGTTCCACCAGGAGTTCCAGATGGCCAGCAAGACCGTTGCCGATGTGATGAAGATGGTGAAAGAAAACGAAATCAAGTTCGTTGATTTCCGTTTCACCGATACCCGCGGCAAGGAACAGCACGTGACCGTGCCCGTGTCGCACTTCGACGAAGACAAGTTCACCGCCGGCCATGCTTTCGACGGCTCGTCGATCGCCGGCTGGAAGGGCATCGAAGCGTCCGACATGCAGCTCATGCCCGACGCGAACACGGCCAACATCGACCCGTTCTTCGAAGAGCCCACGCTGATCCTGACCTGCGACGTGGTCGAGCCCGGTGACGGCAAGCCCTACGAGCGCGACCCGCGTTCGCTGGCCAAGCGCGCCGAGGCCTACATGAAAGCCTCGGGCCACGGCGACACCGCTTTCTTCGGCCCGGAGCCCGAATTCTTCGTGTTCGACAGCGTGCGATGGGGCAACGACATGTCGGGTTGCTTCGCCGAGATCGACTCGGAAGAAGCCTCGTGGAACTCGAAGAAGGTCTACGAGCACGGCAACTCCGGCTACCGCCCCGCCGTGAAGGGTGGTTACTTTCCGACCCCGCCGGTCGACTCGATGCAGGACATGCGTTCCGAAATGTGCCTGGTGCTCGAATCGCTGGGCATTCCCTGCGAAGTGCATCACCACGAAGTGGCGCAGGCGCAGATGGAAATCGGCACCAAGTTCAGCACGCTGATCCAGCGCGCCGACTGGGTGCAACTGCAGAAGTACGTGATCCAGAACGTGGCCCACAGCTACGGCAAGACCGCGACCTTCATGCCCAAGCCCATCGTCGGCGACAACGGCTCGGGCATGCACGTGCACCAGTCGGTCTGGAAAGACGGCAAGAACCTGTTTGCCGGTGACGGCTACGCCGGCCTGTCGGAATTCGCGCTGTACTACATCGGCGGCATCATCAAGCACGCGCGCGCGCTGAACGCCATCACCAACCCGGGCACCAACTCGTACAAGCGCCTGGTGCCGGGCTACGAAGCGCCGGTGAAGCTGGCCTACTCGGCGAAGAACCGCTCGGCGTCGATCCGCATCCCGTTCGTGGCCAACCCGAAGGGCCGCCGCGTCGAAGCGCGTTTCCCCGATCCCCTGATGAACCCGTACCTCGGCTTCTCGGCCATGCTGATGGCCGGCCTGGACGGCGTGGAAAACAAGATCCACCCGGGCGAGCCCGCGAGCAAAGACCTCTACCACCTGCCGCCGGAAGAAGACAAGCTGATCCCGACGGTGTGCCACAGCCTCGACCAGGCGCTCGATTACCTCGACAAGGATCGCGCGTTCCTGACCAAGGGCGGCGTGTTCACCGACGCCTACATCGATGCCTACATCGACCTGAAGATGCAGGAAGTCACGCGTTTCCGCATGGCCACGCACCCGATCGAGTTCGACATGTACTACACGCTGTAAGGTCGCCGTCGCAAGACGGGCCGGAAAGCGGACAAGGGACGGCTCAGGCCGTCCCTTTCACTTTGTGGGTGCTCTGTGCGGTGCGCCCGCAAGGTGCGACACAATCCGCCTGAGCCTGTCGGCGGCGTGCCTGGGCGCCGCGTTTGAACTGGGTGGAGAAGAGTCGCATGAGATTCCTGAATTGGGCGGGTCGCGGGTCGGTGCTGGGTCTGCTGCTCGGCGCCGCGGCGCTCGCACCCGTGGCCGCCCAGACCGGCACGATGTACCGCTGCCCGGGCAACGACTACAACAACACGCTGACCGCGAAAGAGGCCAAGGACAAGGGCTGCAAGACCATCGACGGCGCGCCGATCACGATCATCCAGATCACCAAGCCACGCGGGACTGCGGCCGCAGCACCGGGTGCTTCAGGCCCGGCCGCCACGCGCATCGACCCGGCCGAGCAGCGCGCGCGCGACAACGACGCCCGCCGCATTCTCGAAGCCGAACTCAAGCGCGAAGAAGAGCGTCTGGCCTTCATGCGCACCGAATACAACAACGGCGAACCCGAGCGCCGCGGCGACGAGAAGAACAACCAGAAGTACCTCGACCGCGTGAGCGACATGAAGGCCGCGCTGGCCCGCAAGGAAAACGACATCGCGTCGATCAAGCGCGAGCTGGCCAAGCTGCCGTCGTGAGGCGCCAGCCCGACCCGGCACCCGACGTCGGCACAGAGACCCCGGCGGCATCGCCCTACGCAGCCTTCGACCACCTGGCGACCATGGTCGCGGTCGTCGGCACCGAAGGTCAATGTGTCTTTGCCAACGCGTCGTTCGAGAGCGTGCTCGGCCTGTCGCGCCGCAACGTGCAGCGCAGTTCGGTGTTCGACTGGTTCGCCGACCCGGCCCGGCTGCGCGACACGGTGCTGGCCGTGAGCCGCAACGAGTACTCGACCAGCCGCCTCGAAGCCCTGCTGCGCCGGCCCGCCGGCAGCCCCGGCGAGCCGCTGCCGGTGCACGTGATCGTGAACCAGATGGACCAGTCGCCGCACGTGGTGGTCGAGCTGGTCGAGATCGAACAGCAGACCCGGCAAGACCGCGAGGAGCGGGCGCTCGACCAGGCGCAGGTGACCAAGGAGCTGATCCGCAACCTGGCGCACGAGATCAAGAACCCGCTCGGTGGCATCCGCGGCGCAGCCCAGCTGCTCGAAATGGAAGTCGAGTCGCGTGCGCTGACCGAATACACCCAGGTCATCATCAACGAGGCCGACCGGCTGCAGGGCCTGGTCGACCGCCTGCTCGCACCGCACCGCAAGCCGCACGTGGTGAGCGACGTGAACATCCACGAGGTGTGCGAGCGCGTGCGGGCCTTGATCCTGGCCGAATTCCCGCGCGGCCTGAAGGTCGAGCGCGACTACGACACCTCGATCCCGGACTTCAGGGGTGACCGCGAACAGCTGATCCAGGCCGTTCTCAACATCGCGCACAACGCCGCGCAGGCGCTGGCCGAGCGCATCGCTGCCGGCGACGCGTGCATCCGGCTGCGCACCCGGATCGCCCGCCAGGTCACGCTGGGCAAACAGCGCTACCGTCTGGCACTGGACTTGCATATTCAGGACAACGGCCCGGGCGTGCCCGAGTCCCTACGCGATCGCATCTTCTACCCGCTGGTGTCGGGGCGGGATGGCGGCTCCGGCCTCGGACTCACACTCGCGCAGACGTTCGTGCAGCAACACCTGGGCACGGTCGAATGCGAGAGTGAACCGGGCAAGACGATTTTCAAGATAGTGATTCCGCTACCCTAGCCTCACGATTGCCACGAGCGGTCGCCTGGCGCCGGAGCGGGCCACAGACAAACGAACCGCGGGCACTGCATGAAACCCATCTGGATCGTTGACGACGACCAATCCATCCGCTTCGTGCTGGAGAAGGCGCTCACGCGCGAAGAATTCACCGTGCGCAGCTTCACGAACCCGCGCGACGTGCTGAAGGCGCTCGAAGACGACGAACCGCAGGTGCTCGTTTCCGACATCCGCATGCCCGGCGGTTCGGGCATCGACCTGCTCGGCAAGGTGCGCGAAAGCCACCCGGCACTGCCGGTCATCATCATGACCGCCTACTCCGATCTCGACAGCGCCGTCAGCGCTTTCCAGGGCGGCGCTTTCGAATACCTGCCCAAGCCTTTCGACCTGCCGAAAGCGGTCGAGCTGATCCGCCGTGCCGTCGAAGAAAGCCTGCGCGAAGAAGTGCGCGACGACAAGGCCGCGCAGATGCCCGAAATGCTCGGCCAGGCGCCGGCCATGCAAGACGTCTTCCGCGCCATCGGCCGGCTGAGCCAGAGCATCGTGACGGTGCTGATCACCGGCGAGTCGGGTTCGGGCAAGGAGCTCGTGGCCAACGCGCTGCACAAGCACAGCCCGCGCGCCAGCGGTCCGTTCGTGGCGATCAACACCGCGGCCATTCCGAAAGATCTGCTCGAGTCCGAGCTCTTCGGTCATGAGCGCGGTGCTTTCACCGGCGCGCAGACCACGCGCCGCGGCCGCTTCGAGCAGGCCGACGGTGGCACGCTGTTCCTCGACGAGATCGGCGACATGCCCTTCGACCTGCAGACCCGTTTGCTGCGGGTCTTGTCCGACGGCCAGTACTACCGCGTCGGTGGCCACAACCCGATGCGCAGCAACGTGCGTGTGATCGCGGCGACCCACCAGAACCTGGAAGACCGGGTGCGCCTCGGCGCGTTTCGCGAAGACCTGTTTCACCGCCTGAACGTGATCCGCCTGCGATTGCCGGCCCTGCGCGAGCGCAACGAAGACGTGCCCGCCCTCACGCGCTTCTTCCTGCAGAAGAGCGCCAAGGAACTCGGTGTCGAAGCCAAGCGCATCACCGACGCCGCGCTGGCGCGCCTCACGCGATTCGACTTCCCCGGCAACGTGCGCCAGCTCGAGAACATCTGCCATTGGCTCACGGTGATGGCGCCTTCGCAGATGATCGAAGCCAAAGACCTGCCGCCCGAACTGCAGGCGCTGCCGGCGGCGGGGGCGGCGCCGGCAGCGCCTGCCACCTTGGCGGAGACGGTCTCTGCCACGGCACCCGCTGCGCTCGCACCGCTGCCCGTCACCGAGCCGGTGGCCAGCGCCTCGGCGCCCGCGGCGGCTGTGCCGATGCACTGGCTCTCGGGCCTGGAGCAAGACGCCCGCAGCCTGCTGCAGGCCGGTCAACCCGAGGTTTGGGACACGCTCACCCGCAAGTTCGAAGCGCAGCTGATCCACACCGCGCTCGAGATCACCCGCGGCCGCCGCATCGAGGCGGCGCAGAAGCTCGGCATCGGGCGCAACACCATCACGCGCAAGATCCAGGAACTCGGCCTGGACGACTGACGGCCCGCGCGTTCAGCCGGCCAGTTCGACCCACACCGGCGCGTGGTCGCTGGGCCGTTCGTTCTTGCGCGTGGGCTTGTCGATCACGCACGAGGTGACGCCGGCCTTCAGCGCTTCGCTGACGAGGATGTGGTCGATGCGCAAGCCCTGGTTCTTGCGGAACGCGAGATTGCGGTAGTCCCACCAGCTCCAGCTCTTCGGCGGCTGCTCGAACAGGCGGAACGAGTCGTGCAGGCCGAGTGCGACCAGCCCCTTGAAGTGCGCGCGTTCTTCCGGCGTGCACAGCACCTGGCCGGCCCACAACACCGGGTCGTGCACGTCGCGGTCTTCGGGGGCGATGTTGTAGTCGCCCATCAGCACGAGCTTCGGGTGTGCTGCCATCTCGGTGGCGACCCATTCGCGCAGTGCCGTCAACCAGCGCAGCTTGTAGACGAATTTCTCGCTCTCAACGTCTTGCCCGTTCGGGATGTAGGCGCCGATCACGCGCACGCCGTCGACCGTGCCGGCAATCACCCGCGCCTGCGGGTCGTCGAGGCCAGGAATGTTTTTCACCACCTCGGTGGCCGGCGTGCGCGAGAGCAGGGCCACACCGTTGTACGTCTTCTGCCCGAACCATTGCAGCTGGTAGCCGGTGGCAGCCAGTGCGGCGTGCGGAAACTTGTCGTCGGTGAGCTTGGTTTCCTGCAGGCACAGCACATCGGGCTGGTGCAATGCGAGCCAGTCGATCAGCTGCGGGAGGCGCACGGCGAGTGAATTGACGTTCCAGGTGGCGAGTTTCAAGTGAACCCCAAGTGAGTGTGTCGTGCGAAGGCCCGGCCCGAAGTATTCGTGCCATGCGTTGCGCACGGCACCATCGTACCCGGCAGTTCGTGGCGAAACCGGTGCGGGCTGCGCTAGCGGGGTGAACCTCTGGCGGTCAGAAGCTTGCGGGCCTGCTCCAGCCGGCCCTTCATGCGCCGCTCGTTGACCGGCCCCATGCGCAGCAGGAGTTTCTGCCCGGCCGTCAAAGCCTGCAGTTCGGGTTGGGTGAACTCATACAGCACCCAGGGGCGTTCGGGTTGCACCGGACCGTTGATCACGGGCAGTTGGACCGCTAGAGCCTCGGGTGCATCGGGTGTGGCCAGCAATTGGTCGATCACCTCGACCAAGCGGTCGTTGAAGTAGCGACCCGGGTAGCCGAGGTCCTGGTAGGACTGCTGGAACATCGGGTACAGGCGGGCGTACACGCTGACCGCCTGGCGAAGGTCCAGGCCTTCGATCAACAGCACGAAAGGCGTGTAGCGCAAGCCGTTGTCGGCGCTGATGACCTCGGCACCGTCGCGCTTCTCGACCGTGAAGCGTCCGCCCGTGGGGTTGACCGGCCACAGGCCGGCGGGCGCGTCGGCCCGGCCAAGGTTGTCGACGGTGGCGACAAAGCGGCGCGCAAAGTCCTTCGTCTGAAACATCGATCTCAGGGCCTTGCTGCCGAACAGCTCCGCGAGCAGAGTGTCGACGTCGGGTGCCGTGCTGGTGGCGGGTTCAGCGGGCAGTTCCACCGGATAGCGAATGGCGGGTTCGGTGGCAGAGGCAGCCGCACTCGCGGCCGGCACCGAAGCGGCGGCTACGGGCGGGGCTGTCTCTTGCGGCGAGGATTTTCCCGACCACCACAGCCACGCAGCCAGAGCGATGAGCCCCAGCGCCACCACCGTCGCCACGACAGAAAGTGCCCGTTTCAATCCTCGCTCCATCTCACTGCTTCAAGACCTGCTGCGTCGGTGCCGAACGGCTCCCGCATGAACATTTGAACAAAGATACTTTGCGTGTGCAACCGTGTTGCCACTCGTCGCCACGTCGTTGAGCTGTGCAGGTGACGAGATGCAAAGAGCATTTGAACAAATGTAGAATGCCCTGGCCGGTTGACCAGGAAGCGGGTTGCCGGCATTCAATCGTGTTCTCGTTTGGAGCCCCCTTCGTGGGGCTCCTTTTCTTCGTGCGCTCGAACCGCCGCGGGTTCGGGATCGGCGGGCGCGGCCGTTGGCAGCCGGGCGAGCTGCAACTGCGCCAGAGTCGAGTACAGCGGGTGGCTCAGCACCCGCGACACGGCACTCGCGATCAGCGCACAAGCCATCAGGCTCAGCACCATGGCGTGGCCGTCCACCATTTCCATCACGATGATGAAGGCGGTGAGCGGCGCCTGCGTCACGGCGGCCAGGAATCCCGCCATGCCCAGCGCGATGAGCGTGGCGGCGTGCGGGTAACTCGTGACCACGGCGACATCGCTGCCCAACGCTGCGCCGATGGCCAGTGACGGCGCGAACAGACCGGCCGGCACCCCGGCCCACGTGGTCAGCCAGGTCGCGATGAACTTGAACAGCAGGTACATCAGCGGCGTGTCCTGGGTGCCTTCCAGCATCGAACGGGTGTGGTCGTAGCCGCTGCCGAAGGTCGCACCATGGGTCACGACCCCGATCACCGCCACGGCCAGGCCACATCCGCCGGCAAACCAGACCGGCTTGCACCGTCGCCAGCGGCTGAACACGTCGGCCGATTGGCCGCCCAGCGATGCGATCAGCAGCCGTGCGAACAGGCCTCCGGCGACGCCGCTGGCCAGTGCGGTGAACAGGCCCGGCCCGAGCAGGGAAATGTCGATCGCCGGAACCCGGATCACGCCGAAGTAGGTGGCATTCCCATAGATCGACACGGCGACCAGACCGGCCAGCACGATCGCCGAAATGATCAGGCCGCTGTTGCGCCGCTCGGGTGTGCGAGACAGCTCCTCGATGGCGAACATGACGCCGGCCAGGGGTGTGTTGAAGGCCGCGGCGATACCGGCTGCGCCACCGGCGACCAACAGCCCGTGCGGCGTGACGGCCGAACGCCTGGGCAGCCAGCGTCGGGCGGAGTGCAGTATGCCGGCGGCGATCTGAACGGAGGGGCCCTCACGTCCGAGTGACAGCCCGGCCAGCAGGCCCGAGGCCGTGAGGATGATCTTCGCCACGGTGAGCTTCATCGAGACGAAGAGGCCACGTTGTTCCGGCTCGACCGCCGGCTCGAGTGCCGCCATGACTTGCGGAATGCCGGAACCGGCCGCGCCCGGAAAGTAGCGGCGGGTGACCCACACGATGGCAACGGTGCAGATCGGCGTGATGAGCAGCGGGCTCCACCACCAGAGCGCGTGGACCGCAAAGAACGCGTGAATGGCGCGCTCGGTGATCCAGGTGAATCCAACGACCGTCAGGCCCGCGATCGCGGCGAACGTGATCACGATGGCGCGCGCCAGCCAGACGCGCCAGTCCGACAACTCGCGGCGCAATGCAGCCGCGATGCGTGGGTCGGCTTTCATCTCTGGCGAGGTGCCGCTGCGGTACCCGGCGGGCTGGCTTCGGTGCAAGCTACGAGCATTGGTGCTCCCATATCATCACCCTCATGGTCAAGCGAAAAGCAACAACGGGCCTTGCGCCAACTGCGCAAGCCAAACCCACGGGCAGCGACATCGGCGAACCTGCGGCGCGCGTGCTGCGGCGATTCCGCCTGGTGTTCAATGCCGTCAAGACGCATTTTCAGCAGGTCGAGAAAAAGGCCGGTGTCGGCGGGGCCCAACTCTGGGCCTTGAGCATCATCCGGGCCAGCGCGGACATCGGTGTCAACGGTCTGGCACGTGCCATGGACGTGCACCAGTCGACCGCCAGCAACCTCGTGAAGTCGCTCGTCGAGCGCGAGCTGGTCGTGGCCACGAAAGACGGGATCGACCGACGCACGGTGCAGCTGAGGCTGACCGCGGCGGGTGCCCGGGTCTTGCGCCGCGCGCCGGGGCCACTGACCGGCGTGCTGCCGCAGGCGCTGGCCAGCCTCGATGACAAGGCGCTGGCTCGGCTCGATGCCGACCTGGCCTTGCTGATCACGGCGCTGAATGCCGACGAGCGCGGCGCCAACATTCCGCTGGGCCAACTGTAGGCGTGGCTCGTCGAGCGGACACCCGCTCCAGGGGCTCGCCCATGGTCTGCATCAGGCGGGCTGTTGCGAATCACCGCCGGGGGCGCCCACGGGTGGCGAGAGCAGCACGAGCATCCGGTCCAGCATGATGGTGACCTCTTGCGGCGTGTCGATGCAGAACATCGCGCGGGTGGCCGGGTCTTCACGGCCGATCCGCACCGTCAACCAGGACGCTTCGCCGCGCGCGAAGACCGGCTCGTCGTTGATGTCGTCGCCGACGAAGATGGCGCTGCCCACGCCGCATCGTTCGACGAGGCTGGCAACCGCCGCGGCCTTGTCGGGCGCCTGCGCGGCGACGACGTTGACCACACGCTTGCCACCGTAGGCGCGCAGGTCGGAGCCCAGCCCCTCGAGCAGGCGGGAGATCGTTTCGAGTGCCCGATCCAGGTCACGGGCAAGCCGATAGTGCAGCGCCATCGAGTGGCCCTTGTCTTCGACGCTGACACCCGCAGCCAGCAGTTCCGCGCGTCGGCCCTGGAGGCGGGCTCGCAAACTGTCGAAGATCGGGCCGATGGCGCCGGAGTCGGAATCGGGATCCTCGGCACCATGGCCCCCGATCACGAAACGTGGCGAAAAGTCCAGGCGATCACGGACGTCGGCCACGGTCCGGCCGGTCACGATGGCCACCGGCAGCAATGTCGAGATTCGTTGCAGCCGGCGGGCCACTGCCAAGGGGACGCGGGCGTCGTCAGGGCGTGTGACGATCGGTGCCAGCGTGCCGTCGAAGTCGAAGGCCAGCAAGGGCCGTGTGGCGATGCTCGCGGCCAGTGCAGCGGTGCCTTCCGCGGAGAACAGATGTTTCATGTCATTCGAATCGGTGGCGTTTCACACGCGCCTCGATGCGCTCGCGAAGCCGCCACCGGCCGGCGTCGGCGAGCATCCGGCCGGCCCAGCGAAAGACGTTGAACTCACGCACCGTCATGCGCAGGCTGGCCATGCGTTCGCGCTGCTCCGCCAGCGGCATGGTCGCGGCGCGGTGCAGGGCATCGGCCGTCTCTTCCACATGGTAGGGGTTCACGATCAGGGCTTCGGGCAGTTCGCGCGCCGCCCCTGCGAAGCGGCTGAGGATCAGCACGCCCCTTTCATCGTCGCGTGTCGCGACGAACTCCTTGCAGACCAGGTTCATGCCATCGTGCAGGCTGGTCACGACGCAGATGTCGGCCGCACGGAACAACTCGTTCACCGCGTCGTGCTCGTGGTGCTGCGCGAGCAAGTGCACCGGCTGGTAGTTCGGCCCACCGAAACGTTCGTTGATGCGCAGCGTCAGCCGCTCGATCCGTTCCTGGAACGAGCGGTATTCGTCGAGCGACGTGCGCGTTGGCGCTGCGACCTGCACGAAGACAAAACGGCCCACCCACTCAGGCCGTTTTTCCAGCAGGCGCTCGACGGCGTGCAGCCGCTCGAGGATGCCCTTGGTGTAGTCGAACCGGTCCACGCCGACGGCCAGGCAGGTGTCGGCCCGCAAGTCGAGTCGCTCGAAGACCGCGCTGCGGCATTCCTCGACCGACGGCCAGGCGGAGCGCAGGTCGTCGGCGGGCCACTCGATCGAGATCGGGTAACTCTCGACCAGCGTCTCCTTGTCACGGAACCGGATCGTCGAGTGTTCGTGTTCGATGCGCGCTTCGAGAAAGCGGTCGACGGTCTCGATGAAGTTCTTGCAGTGGAAGTTGGTGTGAAACCCGAGGATCGTGCTGCCCAGCATGCCTTCGAGGATCTCGCGCCGCCACGGGCAGATGCCGAAGGACTCGGGGTTCGGCCAGGGGATGTGCCAGAAGGTCAGGATCGTTGCGCGCGGCAGCTTTGCCCGGATCATCGCGGGAAGCAGCGCGAAGTGGTAGTCCTGCACCAGCACCACCGGATCGTCGCTGCGCGCCTCGGCCACCACCGCATCGGCGAAGCGCTGGTTCACGGCCCGGTAGGCCTCCCAGTCCGACTCCCGGAACACCGGCCGCACGTGAGCCACATGGCACAAGGGCCACATGCCTTCGTTGGCGAAGCCGTAGTAGTAGCCCTTCTCTTCCTGTTCGGTGAGCCAGACCCGGCGCAGAACGTAGTCGTCGCGCCCCGGCGGCACGCCAACGCGGTCGTGGCGATCTACCGCCTGCCGATCGGCGCTGCCGCTGCCGTGGGCGATCCAGGTGCCGGAGCAGGCGCGCATCACCGGCTCCACGGCCGTGACCAGCCCGCTCGCCGGTCGTTTGACCACGACGCCGGAGCCAGAATTTTCATGGATGTAAGGCTCGCGGTTCGAGACCACGATCACCTGGTCGCCGCGCAGCTGGGTGTGCAGCAAGGCGCGCAGCCGGTCCGGGGTCCATTCGGCCTGCGGCCCCTGCGCTCTTCGGTACTCGTCTTCGAGATCGCGCATGCGGGCCCGCAGGTCGGCGGCGAACGGCATCAGTTCGGGTGTCGACAACAACGGCCGCACGAGGCCTTCACCACGAAGGATGCCGCGCACGCCCGCAACCCAGCCGCGCCAGCTGAGCTGTGCCACCACCACCGTGATCAGCGCGATCGTCAGGCCAAGCGCGGCGATGAAAACGACCAGGTAGCGGCGTGTGTCGAGGCTGCGGCGTTCGATGAAGCTCAGGTCGTGGAGCACCACCAGCCTGGCGATCGGTCCTGACTCGGCCACCACGTCGTGCATGCCCACGTGCACTGCGCCGCTCTGCAGGTTGAGCCGTGGTTCCGGGCGCTCGGCTTCTGTCGCCGCATTGGCGCAGGTCAAGGTCTTCGGGTAGCTCGCGGTCTGGCGCAGCAGCTTGCCATCGAGCGAGCACAGACCGATGGCGACGAGACGTTCGTCCTGCACGGCGCGGTCGAAGACCGATTGGAGGCGTGCACCCCTGGCTTCGGCCAACGACTCGCTGATGGAGTCGGAAAGCGCGTTCGTGACCAGCACACCGCGGGTGTTGAGGTCGCGCGCAAACCAGCGCAGCGTCAGCTGGTCCATCAGCGGCAAGGCCAGGTAGGCCGCCACGACAAGTGTCACCCCCAGAGGTATCAGGAAGCGGAGCTGAAGGTTGAGGATTCTCAAGGGCGCGGGAATGGGGGCATTGACAGTGCGGCGAGTGTATCAATGTATATTCGGACAAATGTACATACCCCTTCGTCCACTGAACACGCCGGTGATTTGCGCCGGCAGACCAAGGCATGCCACCTTCCCGGAATGATCCTGCGCGCGGCGCCCCGGCCTCGCTCGATCTGGCCCTGATCGGCAACTGCGCCATCGGCGCCCTGGTGAATCGCGAGGCGGCGATCGTGTGGTGTTGCATGCCACGCTTCGACAGCGATCCGGTGTTCCATGCACTGCTGGACTCGGGCGAAGGTTTGCCCCAGGCGGGCAGCCTGGCGGTCGAGCTCGAAGGCATGGTTCGAACCGAGCAGGCCTATCTGCCCGGCACAGCGGTCCTGCGAACCTGCCTCTACGACGCGGCCGGCCAGGGCATCGAAATCATCGACTTCGCGCCGCGTTTCCTGAACCGTGACCGCGTGTTCCGGCCGGCGCAACTGGTGCGACGCGTGCGGCCGCTGGTCGGCCACCCCCGGGTGCGATTTGTCGTGCGCCCGCGCGGCGAATGGGGCAGCGCCGAGCCGGCCATGACACGCGGCAGCAACCATCTTCGCTACACCTTGCCGACCGGTACGTTCCGGCTCACGACGAATGCACCGCCGACCTACGTGGCTGATGCGACCTGGTTTTCGCTCTACGCGCCGGTGAGCCTGCTGTTCGGTCCGGACGAGACGCTCACGGCCGGCGTGGAAGAGACGGCGCGCGACTTCGAGGAGCAGACCACCTTGTACTGGCAGCACTGGACGCGCCGCCTCGCGCTCCCGCTCGAATGGCAAGACGCGGTGATCCGCGCGGCGATCACGCTCAAGCTGTGCCAGTACGAGGAGACCGGTGCGATCGTCGCGGCCATGACCACCAGCATCCCGGAAGCGCCGGGCAGTGCGCGCAACTGGGACTACCGCTTTTGCTGGCTGCGCGATGCCTTCTTCGTCGTGCGTGCGCTGAACAGCCTGTCCGAGGTCGGCACGATGGAAGACTACTTGCGCTGGCTGCACGACGTGCTGAGAAGTTCGGGTGCCGGCCATGTGCAGCCGCTCTATGGCATCGGCCTCGAAAGAAGCCTGCCCGAGTCGATCGTGCCCGGCCTGGCGGGCTACCGAGGCATGGGCCCGGTGCGCGTGGGCAACCAGGCACACGAGCACTTTCAGCACGACGTGTACGGCAACATCGTGCTCGGCGCGGCGCAGGCCTTTCACGACCACCGCCTCTTCCGTCGTGGCGATGCGGCGGATTTTGCCGCGCTTGAACTGGCCGGCGAACAGGCCTGGTTGCTGCACGACCAGCCCGATGCCGGCATGTGGGAGCTGCGCACGCGCGCCCGGGTGCACACGTCTTCGGTGCTGATGAGCTGGGCCGCCTGCGACCGCCTGGCGAAGATCGCGCGCACGCGCAATGACCCGCAACGCGTGGCGTTCTGGAACGAGCGGGCCGAGACCATCCGCGCCAAGATCCTCGCGCAGGCCTGGAGCGAGAAGCGCCAGTCCTACGCCGAGAGCTTCGGCGGCCACGATCTCGACGCCAGCGTGCTGCTGATGGCCGAAGTCGGTTTCCTGCCGCCGCAAGACGCGCGTTTCAGAAGCACGGTGCTGGCGCTGGAGGCCGCGCTCTGCGACGGGCCCTACATGCGCCGCTACGAAGCCGAAGACGACTTCGGACGGCCCGAGACGGCATTCAATGTCTGCTCGTTCTGGCGTGTGGATGCGCTCGCACGCATCGGCGAAAGGGACCGTGCGCGCGAATGCTTCGAGGCCTTGCTCGCGCGTCGCAACCATGTGGGGCTGCTGTCGGAAGACCTGAGCCCGACCACCGGCGAACTGTGGGGCAATTTCCCGCAGACCTATTCGATGGTCGGAATCATCAACGGTGCGGTGCGGCTCTCGGCCCGGTGGGACGAGGCGGTCTGACAACGGAGGCCATTCGATGAGCGACGAACTGCTGCATTCCCTCGCTGGTGCATGGCAGAGCTTCGGCGGGCTGGCCGCGGCGGGCGCTCGCATCGTCGTGATCCTGATCGTCGCCTGGCTTGCGATCCTGATGTCCCAGCGCAGCATCCGGTCGCTGCGGATCCGGATCGCCAACCGGTTCGAAGACCGCGAGGCGGTGAAACGCGCCGAAACGCTGGGGCGCGTCTTCCGCTATGCGGCAGCGGTCGTGATCACGCTGGTGGCGGGCATGCTGGTGCTGTCCGAACTCGGTGTCTCGGTCGCGCCCATCCTGGGAGCAGCCGGGGTCGTGGGGTTGGCCGTCGGCTTCGGCGCGCAGAGCCTGGTCAAGGACTACTTCAACGGACTGTTCCTGCTGCTCGAGAACCAGATCCGTCAGGGCGATGTGGTCAAGCTCGGTGACCACGCGGGGCTCGTGGAAGAGGTGACCTTGCGCTACGTGCAGTTGCGCGACTACGACGGCAACGTTCACTTCGTGCCCAACGGCACGATCTCGACCGTGATCAACATGAGTCGGGGCCACGCCCAGGCAGTGGTCGACATCGGCGTGGGTTACGGCGAAGACCTCGACCGCGCGATGGACGTGATGCGCGACGTGGGTCGCGAGATGCGGAACGACCCCGTTCACGCCGATCGCATTCTCGACGGACTCGAGATCGCCGGTGTCGAGAAGTGGGCCGATTCGGCCGTGATCATTCGCGCACGCTTTCGTGTCGCGCCGCTGGAGCAGTGGACCGTGCGCCGCGACTACCTGCGCAGGTTGAAGCGGGCGTTCGACGCGCAAGGCATCGAGATTCCGTTCCCGCAACTGAAGATCCACATGCCGGCCGCCGCCACGGGGTCACCGACGGCCGGATGAGCCCGGGGATGCTTCGGCGCCGGTTGCAGGCCGTTCCCGGGGAGGCGGCGACGCCCGCGACGCTTCGTGATGACTGGGTGCGGCGGTGTGCCCAGGCCATTCAAGGCTTCGACCCGTGGCTCGACGCCGCGGCAGCGCAGGCCCATGCGTGTGCGCTCTGGGCCAGCCCGATCCGCGGAGTGGCCACGCCCGAGCTTGCCGCCGAGGTTTCGTTTTCGCCCTGGGCTGGCGCCCTGAAGAGCCTTCAGTAGGCGCCATTCGCAGCCGTTTCAGCAAGCGCCGCTGCGGAAGCGGTCAAACTTGCCCCAACACACGTCAAGGGCCGGCACTACACCGGGCCAGTCATCACCCGGAGCCCGGACCATGGAAGTCATCGCCGCCGTCATCTTCGCCATCGCGCTGGTGCACACCTTCTCGACCAAATTCTTCGAGCGCCTGGCGCACTACAAGCCTCGGCACGCGGGCCTGTTCCATCTGCTCGGCGAGGTCGAGGTGGTTTTCGGCTTCTGGGCCGCTGTGCTGATCGTGGTCATGGCAAGCGTCGATGGCGGTGCCAAGGCGATCGACTATGCGGAATCACGCCAGTACACCGAGCCGCTGTTCGTGTTCGTGATCATGGTCGTGGCCGGGTCGCGGCCGGTGCTCGAAGCCATCAAGGCACTGGTGGCTTTGCTCGCGCGTCTGATCCCGCTGCGCACCGTGGTCGCCGAAACCTGGCTTTGCCTGGCCCTCGTGCCGCTGATCGGCTCGTTGATCACCGAACCGGCCGCCATGACGCTGGCGGCGCTGATGCTGGCGCCGCTGGTGTTCCGGCCCGGCATTCCGGAGCGGCTGAAGTACGGCGCCCTGGGTGTGCTGTTCGTGAACATCTCGATCGGCGGCACGTTGACGTCGTTTGCGGCGCCGCCCGTCTTGATGGTGGCGAGCACCTGGAACTGGGACAGCGCTTTCATGGCGGCGAACTTCGGCTGGAAAGCCGCACTGGCGGTGCTGATCAATGCGACCGCGATCACCTTGCTTTTGAACAAGGCATTGCGTGATCCGGCGCCCGGTGACGCGGCAACCAAGGCCTTGCCCGTGCCGCAGATCGTGAGCGTCATCCACCTGGCATTTCTCGCTGCCGTGGTCGCCTTCGCTCACCACCCGGTCATCTTCCTGGGCGTGTTCCTGATGTTTCTCGGCTTCGCGCAGGCTTACGAGCGTTACCAGACGCCGCTGATCCTGAAAGAGGCGCTCCTCGTCGGCTTTTTCCTGGCGGGGCTCGTCGTGCTGGGTGGCCTGCAGCAATGGTGGCTGCAGCCGATCGTTTCGAGCCTCGAACCCACGGCGCTGTTCTTCGGCGCGCTCGGGCTGACAGCGATCACCGACAACGCCGCGCTGACCTACCTCGGCTCGCTGATCGAAGGCATTTCCGACCCGGCCAAATACATGCTGGTGGCGGGTGCAGTGGCCGGCGGTGGCCTGACGGTCATTGCCAACGCGCCCAACCCTGCCGGGGTGGCCCTGCTCAAGCAGGGTTTCGAAGACGAATCGATCGGGGCCGGCGGGCTGTTGCTCGGCGCGCTGCTGCCCACGGCAGTGGCCGCGGCCTTGTTCATTCTCTAGTGCGCGCGGGTCTTCGGAATGTGTCCGCAAGGGCAGGGCATCCGTCGGAAGTCAGTGCATCTGCTCCGCCGACAGGCGCGCTTGTTTCCGCGGCAGCGCGCTCAGCCCGCGTTCGAATACTTCACCGAGCAACCGTAGGCCTGCGTGGTGGCGCGGCTCACGGCCTTGCCGGCCATGGCTTCGCCGAGCGCCTGCGTCACGTAGTTGGTGGCGGTCTTGATGTCGGCCGGGTTCGCGGTCGGCTTGCTGTCGATCGCGCCGGCGTAGACCAGCTTGCCCTGCGGGTCGACGATGTACATGTGCGGCGTGGTGCGCGCGCCGTAGGCCCGACCGACCTTCGAGTCGGTGTCCATCAGCGTGGCGGTGGGGGCGCCGTTCTTCGACTTCACCCAGCCTTGCAGCTCGGCCGGGGGCAGATAGTCGCCGGCGTCTTTGGCGGTGGTGTTGATCGAGAGCCAGACCGCCCCTTTCGCGGTGGCCTCTTTCTGCGTGGCCGGCATGTTGCCGCTGTCGTAGTGCTTCTGCACGAAGGGGCAGCCGGGGTTGGTCCATTCGAGCACGACGTACTTGCCCTTGAAGTCGGCCAGCGTCACGGTCTTGCCGGCCGTGTCGGTGGCGCTGAACGCGGGCGCCGGCTGGCCCACCGTGGCCGCTGCCATGCACAGGCCGCTGCCGAGAAACGCGGCGCCGAACGCCAGGCTCGAGAAAATGCGGTTCATGTTCGTTCTCCTTCGGTCAGACAGGGGGAAGGGCGGGACGCGGCGCGCCTGAAGGCAGGCTGGCGAGAGCCCGTCGCAGGACGCCAGCAGCGAGTATCTCCGGCAGCAGGGTGGGCGTGTCGGCGCCAGGGCCATACAGCGCGTACACCGGCACGCCGCTGCGCCCGAGGCGCGCCAGCTCCAGCGTGATGGCCGGGTCGCGTCTTGTCCAGTCGGCGCGCAGCAGCAGCACGTTGCGCGCGCCGAAGTCGGCCAGCACCCCGGCGTCGGCCAGCGCGCTGCGCTTGTTGTACTGGCAGGTCACGCACCACGCGGCCGTGAAGTCGACGAAGACCGGCCGGCCCTGCGCGCGGGCGCGGGCCACGACATCGGCCGACCAAGGTTGCCAGGCAGAGGCCGTGATCGGTGCAGCACCCGACGCGGCAGAGGCGGTTGGCGCGGTTTCGCGCAGCGCCGGCCAGGCCCAGGCGAGGGTGGCCAGCCACAGCACGGCGGTCAGCACCGCCCCGACGCCGCGCGCACGGCCGCCGATGCCCGCCATGCCGACGACCCAGCCCACCAGCGCGGTCGCGAGCAACACCGCGAGCACGCCGACGGCGCCGTCGATGCCGACCTGCTGCCCGAGAACCCACACCAGCCACAACACGGTGGCGAACATCGGGAAGGCCATGGCCACCTTGAAGCGCTGCATCCACGCGCCCGGCCGGGGCAGGTGTTGCGCGACACCGGGCAGCAGCGCGATCGCCAGATAAGGCAGGGCCATGCCGAGCCCGAGCGCGGCGAACACCATCAGCGCCTGCGCTGCTGGCATGGCCAACGCGCTGCCGAGCGCGACGCCCATGAACGGGCCGGTGCAGGGCGACGCCACCGCCACCGCGAGTGCGCCGGTCAAGGCGTGGTCGGCCAGCGGGTGCCGTGTACGCACGGCGGCCAGGTTGCCGGGCAGACCGCCGCGCAATTCGAACAGGCCGGCCAGGTTCAAACCGATCAGCGTGAACAGCAGCGCGAGCGCCGCCACGAACGGTGGCGACTGCAGTTGAAAACCCCAGCCGAGCTGTTCACCGCCGGCCCGCAAGACCAGCAGCAAGCCGGCCAATGCGACGAACGACACGAGCACGCCGGCCGTGTAGGCCAGACCCGCACCCACGCGGTCGCGGCGACGCTGGCCGGGCTGCGCGAAGCTCAACAGCTTGAGCGACAGCACCGGAAACACACACGGCATCAGGTTCAGCAGCAGACCGCCAAGCAAGGCCAGGCCCAGCGTGGCCAGCAGCGGTGTCGGGTCTTCGGCGGGCAGCGGTGCCGGGCTTCCCTGGCCCGTGGCGGCGACGGGCGCCTCACCTGGCCACGGGCCTTGAACATCCATGCCGACTTGAATGCCGGCACCCGGCCCGGCGACCAGCACCGCCTGCATCTGCGACGGGCTTTCGCTGCGCTGCGCCGACAAGGGCACCCGCGCCGTCCAGCGGCTGCCGCTCCAGGCCTGTTCGATCGGCGCAGCCGGTTCGATCACGCCACCGGTTTCCGGAAAGAACTGCAGCGTCTTGCCCTGCACGCCGGCGGCCAGGCCGTTCACCTCGATCACGAGTGCCTGGCCTTCGACGCGGCCGGTCGCCACCGCATCGCCCGCCGGCCGTGGCACCCGGGCCTGCGCTGCGGCGAACGCCGCCTCCTGGCTCGTGGTGGCCGCAGCGCTCGGCAAGGTGAGGCTGAATTCGCCCGATTCCGGTATGCACACTTCACGGCACACCAGCCAGTCGGCGCGCAGCGTCACGTTCAGCGTCGGCGAAGAGAAGCCATCCGGCAACGTGACGGGCACCGGCAACAGCACGGTGTCTTCGTAGCCGTAGTTCATCAACGGGCCGACCTTGAGCTGCTTCGGCGTCGGCCACGCGATCTCGCCGGCCTGCACGCCGCTCGGCAGCTGCCAGCTCATCGTGGTGGGCAGACCGGAGTCGCCGGCGTTCTTCCAGTAGGTGTGCCAATGCGGCGCGTGCTGCAGCGAGAGGCCGAGCCACAGCGGCTTGCCGGGGCCGACACCCTGCGGCGCGTGGGCGAGCAACTCGGCCCGCATGTGCGGCGTGCTCACGACCGCGGTCTGCGCTGCCGCCAGCAACGGCAGGCAGGCCAGCAGTGCGGCGCAACCGGAGCGCAGGCCCGGCACGTTCACTGCGAGGCCGGCACGTCGAGCACGCCGCGCTCGATCTGGTCTCGCTCCAGCGACTCGAACAGCGCCTTGAAGTTGCCCTCGCCGAAGCCGTCGTCGCCCTTGCGCTGGATGAACTCGAAGAACACCGGCCCGAGCATCGTGCCCGAGAAGATCTGCAGCAGCAGGCGCTGGCTGCCGTTCGCCGTGCTGCCGTCGAGCAGGATCCCGCGTGCCTGCAGCTCAGCCGGGTTCTCGCCATGCCCGGGGAGCCGTTCTTCGAGCATGCGGTAGTAGGTGGCCGGTGGCGCCTTCATCAGCGGCACCCCCGCCGCGCGCAGGCTGTCCACGCTCTTGAGCAGGTCGTCGCTGAAGAGCGCGATGTGCTGGATGCCTTCGCCGTTGAAGGCCATCAGGTATTCCTCGATCTGCCCCGCGCCCCGCGATGACTCTTCGTTCAGCGGGATCCGGATCTTGCCGTCGGGCGCCGTCATCGCTTTCGAGGTGAGACCGGTGTACTCGCCCTTGATGTCGAAGTAGCGGATCTCGCGGAAGTTGAACAGGCGTTCGTAGAAGCTGGCCCAGTAGGCCATGCGCCCGCGGTAGACGTTGTGCGTCAGGTGGTCGATCAGCGTCAGGCCGTGGCCCACCGGGCGGCGATCGGCGCCTTCGATGAACTCGAAGTCGATGTCGTAGATCGACTTGCCTTCTTCGAAGCGGTCGATCAGGTAGAGCGGCGCGCCGCCGATGCCCTTGATGGCGGGCAGGCGCAGCTCCATCGGGCCGGTGTTCATCTCGACCGGCTGGGCGCCGCGCGACAGGGCCAGTTCGTAGGCCTTGTGCGAGTCACGCACCCGGAAGGCCAGGCCGCAGGCCGAGGGGCCGTGTTCGGCAGCAAAGTAGCCGGCGGGGCTGCGCGGTTCGCGGTTGACGATGAAGTTGATCTCGCCCTGGCGGTACAGCGCCACGTCTTTGGAGCGGTGGTTGGCCACGAGGCTGAAGCCGAGTTGCTCGAACACGGGCTCGAGCGTGCCCGCCACGGGGGCGGCGAACTCGACGAACTCGAAGCCCATCAAGCCCATCGGGTTGTCGAAGAGGTCGGCCATGCGGGGCTCCTGAAAGATGGTGAAACCGAAGTTTGAGGGATGTAGCTCGAACAGGCCCGCGCTCAGATGTGCAGCCAGGCCAGCACGCCGAGCACGAGGCCGACCACGCTCACGCCGAGCACGCCTTTTTCGAGGCCCTTGCTCTTGGTCAGCAGCGCGATCGCGGCCATCGCGATGGCGATCTGCAACGCGGTGGTGGCCTGGGCCCAGCGGTGGTGCTGGTGCATCTTCTCGCTGCTCTGCTTGTCGAAAGCGACCGACTCGGCTTCGAGTTTCTCGGCGGCCGCCTTGATCTCGGCCTTCTCGGTCTTGTAGCGCTTGATCTCGTCGAGGTAGAAGGTCTTGCGTGCCTCGGGGGCGAGCTCGACGGCCAGTTCCGACAGGTTCTGCTTGCTGCTCTTGGCCTGGTAGTAGTTCCACTGGTTCGACGCTTCGGTCTTGCGGATGGCCGCGTCGTTCTTCAGCAGGCCGGCGTCGGCCTGGGTGGCGCCACCCATGTACGAGAACATCGCGCCCACCGTGGCCAGCACCGCGGTCACGACCGCCAGCTGCCCGGCCGTGCCACCGGGTTCGTGCTGGGCTGCGTGTTCGAGTTCGTGGTCGTGCGGGCCGTGCACGTGAAAGCCGCCGGATGACATGGGGGTCTCCTCAGATCTTGTTGTAGTGGATGTAGCTGTAGCGCAGGCCTTCGGGCGTGCTGTGGTCTTCGCGCGAAGCCTGCCGGAAGCCGGCGCGGTTCCATTCGGGGAAAAAGGCGTCGCCCTCGAAGTCGGCATCGATCTCGGTCAGCGCGAGTTCATCGGCCAGCGGCAGGGCCAGCGCGTAGATCTGCGCACCGCCGATCACGAAAGCCTTGGGCTCACTGGCCACGCGGGCGAGCGCATCGTTCAATGAAGCCGCCACTTCGGCGCCGTCAGCTTGCCACCCGGCGTTGCGCGTGATCACGATGTTGCGGCGCTGCGGCAGCGGCCGGCCGATCGAGTCCCAGGTTTTGCGCCCCATGATCACCGGGTGGCCGAGCGTGAGTTTCTTGAAGCGTGGCAGGTCGCCGGGCAGGTGCACGAGCAGCTGGTTGTTCTTGCCGATGGCGCCATTGCGGGCGACGGCGGCGATCAGGCTGAGGGCAGGGCGGTTCATGGCCACGATTGTGGCAGCGCCGCCCGACGCTGTTCAGCCCGGCGAAGCGGCCTCGCGGCCGCGCGCGAAATGCTGCTGCATCAGCTGCAGCACCCGCGGGCCGTTGCGGGCCTTCAGCGCCGCCATGATCTGGCGGTGTTCTTTCAGCGAGGCTTCGAGCCGGCCCTGCTTGAAGAGCGAGTGGTGGCGGTTCAGCTTCATCACCTTGCGCAGGTCGGCCACGAGCTGCATGCGCCAGCGGCTGTCGGCGATCTCGAGCAGCCGCAGGTGGAAACGTTCGTTCGCAGCGAAGAAGCGGTCGCGGTCGGCCACGCTCGCTTCGAGCTTCTGGTGCAAAGCTTCGAGCTCGGCGAGCTGCGATTCGGTGGCGAGGGAGGCCACCACGACCGCCGCGTCGCTTTCGAGCAGCGCGAGCAGGTGGTAGACCTCGGCCAA
Organism: Rhizobacter sp.; assembly: GCF_032229685.1. Lineage (GTDB taxonomy): Bacteria > Pseudomonadota > Gammaproteobacteria > Burkholderiales > Burkholderiaceae_C > LMDS01. Next base: position 131,201 of record NZ_JAVTWP010000031.1, read on the forward strand.
GTCACGCTCAGACACCTCGGTGACATACGCGCCGCGCCGCAGCTTCATCGTGACCAGGCCTTCCGAGGCCAGCACTTTCAGCGCTTCGCGCAGCGGCGTGCGGCTGATGCCGAATTCGGCCGTGAGCAGCTGCTCGTCGATCCAGCTGCCGGGTGCCAGGCTGTGCGACATGATCCGCGAGCGCAACTGTTCGGCCACCTGTTCGTACAGCGCACCCTGCGGCAGGCGCACGGCAGCGGCCGTGCCACGCGGTGCGGCCGGTGCTGCGGTCTGTGCTCTGGGTGCGGCCATCGGTTGGGTTGGCAGTTTTCGGGTGTCGATGCAAGCTCGGCGAAAGCCACTGGCCTGACAATCCACCTGAAGATATAATTCAATTTTGCATTATAGCTGAGGCCGCTGCTCTCGTCCAGCCCTGCGCACTCGAACCAATTGACGCGGTGCCGCTCCTGCGCGCATCCTCACAGGCCCGAAAGGGGCACCATGGCAAACGACTCTCTGCTCAATTCCGAATCGCTGGCCGCCTGGCAAAAGGCGGCGGCCAAATCGGCACCCGGCGCCGATGTGAACGCGCTGAACTGGGTCACGCCCGAAGGCATCGCGGTCAAGCCGCTCTACACGGCGGCTGACCTGCAGGGGCTGCACTACACCGACACCTTGCCCGGCTTCGCGCCCTTCGTGCGCGGCCCGCAGGCCACGATGTACGCGGTGCGGCCGTGGACGATCCGCCAGTACGCCGGCTTCTCCACCGCCGAAGCCTCGAACGACTTCTACCGCAAGGCGCTGGCTGCCGGCGCGCAGGGCGTGAGCGTGGCGTTCGATCTGGCCACGCACCGCGGCTACGACAGCGACCACCCGCGCGTGACCGGCGACGTGGGCAAGGCCGGCGTGGCGATCGACAGCGTCGAAGACATGAAGATCCTGTTCGGCGGCATCCCGCTCGACAAGGTGAGCGTGAGCATGACCATGAACGGCGCGGTGCTGCCGGTGCTCGCGGGCTACGTGGTGGCGGCCGAAGAGCAGGGCGTGTCGCAGGACAAACTCTCGGGGACGATCCAGAACGACATCCTCAAGGAGTTCATGGTTCGCAACACCTACATCTTCCCGCCCGAGCCGAGCATGCGCGCCATCGGCGACATCATCGAGTACACGGCGAAGAACATGCCGAAGTTCAACTCGATCTCGATCTCGGGTTACCACATGCAGGAGGCCGGCGCGAACCAGGCGCTCGAACTCGCGTTCACGCTGGCCGACGGGCGCGAGTACGTGAAGGCGGCGCTCGCCAAAGGGCTGGATGTCGACGACTTCGCCGGCCGCCTGAGCTTCTTCTGGGCCATCGGCATGAACTTCTACCTCGAAGTGGCCAAGATGCGCGCGGCGCGGCTGCTGTGGTGGAAGATCATGAAGGAGTTCGCCCCGAAGAACCCGAAGAGCCTGATGCTGCGCACGCATTGCCAGACCTCGGGCTGGAGCCTGACCGAGCAAGACCCGTACAACAACGTCGTGCGCACCACCATCGAGGCGATGGCGGCGGTGTTCGGCGGCACGCAGAGCCTGCACACCAACGCGCTCGACGAAGCGATCGCGCTGCCCACCGAGTTCAGCGCGCGCATCGCGCGCAACACGCAGCTCATCATCCAGGAAGAGACCCACATCACGAACGTGGTCGACCCCTGGGCCGGCAGCTACATGATGGAGAAGCTCACGCAGGACATGGCCGACAAGGCCTGGGCCATCATCGAAGAAGTCGACGCGATGGGCGGCATGGTGAAGGCCGTCGACAGCGGCTGGGCCAAGCTGAAGATCGAAGCCAGCGCAGCCGAGAAGCAGGCGCGCATCGATTCGGGCAAGGACGTGATCGTCGGCGTCAACAAGTACAAGCTTGCCAGCGAAGCGGCGATCGAGACGCTCGACATCGACAACGTGATGGTGCGCGACAACCAGATCGCGCGGCTGAAGAAGCTCCGCGCCGAGCGCGACGCGGTGAAGACGCAGGCCGCGCTCGACGCGCTGACGGCCTGCGCCGAAAGCGGCGAAGGCAACCTGCTCGACCTGAGCATCAAGGCGGTGCGTTTGCGCGCCACCGTGGGCGAGGTCTCCGACGCGCTCGAGAAGGTCTGGGGGCGCCACCGCGCCGATACACAAAAGGTGACCGGTGTGTACGCAGCAGCCTATGACAGCGCCGAGGGTTGGGACAAGCTCAAGGTCGAGATCAACGAGTTTGCCGAAGCGCAGGGCCGCCGCCCGCGCGTGATGATCGCCAAGCTGGGCCAAGACGGCCACGACCGTGGCGCCAAAGTGGTGGCCACCGCGTTCGCCGACCTGGGCTTCGACGTCGACATGGGGCCGCTGTTTCAAACGGCCGAAGAATGTGCACGCCAGGCGATCGAGAACGACGTGCATGCGGTCGGCGTGAGCACGCTCGCCGCCGGGCACAAGACGCTGGTGCCGGCGATCATCGAATCGCTGAAGGCGCAAGGCGCCGACGACATCATCGTCTTCGTCGGCGGCGTGATCCCGCGCCAGGACTACGACATGCTGTATGCCGCCGGCGTGAAGGGCATCTACGGGCCGGGCACACCCATCCCGGCGAGCGCAAAAGACGTGCTCGAACAGATCAAGGCCAGCGTCGCCAAGGCCTGATTTCGCCGTGACCTCGACCCCCGTCGATCAGGTTCTGGCAGACGGCGTGCGGCGCGGCGAGCGGCGCGCGCTGGCCAAGGCCATCACGCTGCTCGAGTCGACCCGCGCCGACCACCGCGCGCGCGCCGACGCCTTGCTCAACGCCTTGCTGCCGCACACCGGCCGGGCGATGCGCCTGGGCATCTCGGGTGTGCCCGGCGTGGGCAAGTCGACCTTCATCGAAGTGCTCGGCCAGGCGCTGATTGAGGCCGGCCACCGCGTCGCGGTGCTCGCCATCGACCCGTCGTCGAGTTTGTCGGGCGGCTCAATCCTGGGTGACAAGACCCGCATGGAAATGCTGTCGATCAACGAGGCGGCCTACATCAGGCCGAGCCCGGCCTCGGGCACGCTCGGCGGCGTGGCCGAAAAAACGCGTGAGGCGATGCTGGTGTGCGAAGCGGCGGGTTACAGCGTGGTGATCGTCGAAACCGTCGGCGTCGGCCAGAGCGAAACGGCTGTGGCCAGCATGACCGACATGTTCGTGCTGCTGCAGTTGCCGAACGCCGGCGACGACCTGCAGGCGATCAAGAAGGGCGTGATGGAACTGGCCGACCTGGTCGTCATCAACAAGGCCGACATCGACCCCGACGCGGCAGCGCGCGCCGAGGCGCACATCCGCAGTTCGCTGCGCCTCTTCGGCGGCCATGGCGACGACACGCACTGGTCGCCGCGTGTCATGCGGCTGAGCGCGCTGAAGGCGCAAGGCATCGACGCCTTCTGGCAGCAGGTCGAAGAGTTCCACCACAAACGGCGCGCCACCGGCGAGTTCGACACACGCCGCCAGCAGCAGGCGCTGGCCTGGATGTGGGACATCGTTCATGCCCGCCTGAATGCCGACTTTCGCCAGCACGCCGCCGTGCGCGACGCGCTGCCACGCACCATGCAAGACGTGACCGAAGCGCGCGTGGCGCCGTCGTCGGCCGCGCGCGCTTTGCTGAACCTTTTCGAAAATCCAACGAGGTAGACCGACCATGCACGACATCATCCAGCAGCTCGAAGCCAAGCGCGCCAAGGCGCGCCTGGGCGGCGGCGAGAAGCGCATCGCCGCGCAGCACGGCAAGGGCAAGCTCACAGCGCGCGAGCGCATCGAGCTGCTGCTCGACGCCGACACGTTCGAAGAGTGGGACATGTTCGTCGAGCACCGCAACCACGACTTCGGCATGCAGGACAACCGGCCGCCGGGCGACGGCGTGGTCACCGGCTACGGCATGATCAACGGCCGCCTGGTGTTCGTGTTCAGCCAGGACTTCACCGTCTTCGGCGGCGCGCTCTCCGAGGCGCACGCCGAGAAGATCTGCAAGGTGATGGACCAGGCGATGAAGGTCGGCGCGCCGGTGATCGGCTTGAACGATTCCGGCGGCGCCCGCATCCAGGAAGGCGTGGCTTCGCTCGGCGGTTATGCCGAGGTGTTCCAGCGCAACGTGATGGCCAGCGGCGTGGTGCCGCAGATCAGCATGATCATGGGCCCGTGCGCCGGCGGTGCGGTGTACTCGCCGGCGATGACCGACTTCATCTTCATGGTGCGCGACAGCTCCTACATGTTCGTCACCGGCCCCGAGGTGGTGAAGACGGTGACGCACGAGGAAGTGACGGCCGAAGACCTCGGTGGCGCTTCGGCGCACACCACCAAGAGCGGCGTCGCCGACCTGGCCTTCGACAACGACGTGGATGCGCTCGCGATGCTGCGCCGCTTCTTCAACTACCTGCCGCTGAACAACCGCGAGAAAGCCCCCGTGCGGCCGAGCAGCGACCCGGCCGAGCGAACCGACCTGTCGCTCGACACGCTGGTGCCCGACAACCCGAACAAGCCGTACGACATGAAGGAGCTGATCGCGAAGACCGTCGACGACGGCGACTTCTTCGAGCTGCAGCCCGACTACGCGAAAAACATCATCATCGGCTTCGCCCGCATGGACGGTCAGGCGGTCGGCATCGTCGCGAACCAGCCGCTGGTGCTGGCGGGTTGCCTCGACATCAAAAGCAGCATCAAGGCGGCGCGTTTCGTGCGCTTCTGCGATGCCTTCAACATCCCCGTGCTGACATTCGTCGACGTGCCTGGCTTCATGCCCGGCACGAGCCAGGAGTACGGCGGCATCATCAAGCACGGCGCGAAGCTGCTCTATGCGTACGCCGAGTGCACCGTGCCCAAGATCACCGTGATCACGCGCAAGGCCTACGGCGGCGCCTACGACGTGATGAGCTCCAAGCACCTGCGCGGCGACGTGAACTTTGCCTGGCCGAACGCCGAGATCGCGGTGATGGGCGCGAAAGGCGCTGTCGAGATCATCTTCCGCGAAGAGAAGGGCGACCCGGCCAAGCTGGCGGCGCGCGAGGCCGAATACAAGGCCAAGTTCGCGAACCCGTTCGTGGCGAGTGCACGCGGCTACATCGACGATGTGATCCAGCCGCACGAGACACGCAAACGCATCTGCCGCTCGCTGGTGATGCTGCGCGACAAGAAGATGGACAACCCGTGGCGCAAGCACGGCAACATCCCGTTATGAGGCCCCCCTGTCGCTTCGCTCTTGCCCCCAAGGGGCGCCCAACGGCGGCCCGGCAAAGCCGGCTCCGCGTTGGTAGCTTGATGGCGGGCCGCGCTTCGCGCGCCCGGTTGCGTTGGTTGAAAGGTTGAAGATGTTCACAAAGATCCTGATCGCGAATCGAGGCGAGATTGCCTGCCGTGTCATCAAGACGGCGAAGAAGATGGGCATCAAGACGGTGGCTGTCTATTCCGACGCCGACCGCGATGCGCTGCACGTGGAACTGGCCGACGAGGCCGTCTGCATCGGCGCGCCGCCCAGCCGCGAGTCTTACCTCGTGATGGACAAGATCATCGCTGCGTGCAAGCAGACCGGCGCGCAGGCCGTGCACCCGGGCTACGGATTCCTGAGCGAGAACGAGGCGTTCGCCAAGCGTGTGGAAGAAGAAGGCATCGTCTTCATCGGCCCCAAGCACGCGTCGATCGCGGCGATGGGCGACAAGATCGCGTCGAAGAAGCTCGCCGGCGCGGCCAAGGTCAACACCATCCCCGGCTACAACGCGGCGATCGACACGCCCGAGCAGGCGGTCGAGATCGCCAAGGGCATCGGCTACCCGGTGATGATCAAGGCCTCGGCCGGCGGCGGCGGCAAGGGCTTGCGCGTCGCGTACAACGACAAGGAAGCGTTCGATGGCTTCGGCTCGTGCCGCAACGAGGCCCGCAACAGCTTCGGCGACGACCGCGTCTTCATCGAGAAGTTCGTCGAGGAGCCGCGCCACATCGAGATCCAGGTGCTGGGCGACGCGCACGGCAATTGCGTCTACCTGCACGAGCGCGAATGCTCGATCCAGCGCCGCCACCAGAAGGTGATCGAGGAGGCGCCATCGCCCTTCATCAGCGAGGCGACGCGCGCCGCGATGGGCGCGCAGGCCGTGGCGCTGGCCAAGGCGGTGAACTACCAGTCGGCCGGCACGGTCGAGTTCGTCGTCGGCAAGGACCAGAGCTTCTACTTCCTCGAGATGAACACGCGGCTGCAGGTCGAGCACCCGGTCACCGAGTGCATCACCGGGCTCGACCTGGTCGAGCAGATGATCCTTGTCGCGGCCGGCGAGAAGCTCGCGTTCACGCAGAGCCAGATCCCGCGCAACGGCTGGGCGATGGAGTGCCGCATCAATGCGGAAGACCCGCTGCGTGGCTTCCTGCCGAGCACCGGTCGGCTGATCGCCTTCGAGCCGCCGGCGACCACGATGGAGGCCTCGAAGCCGGTGCCCGCGGAAGGCGGCGTGCGCGTCGACACGGGCGTGTACGAAGGCGGCGAGATCCCGATGTTTTACGACTCGATGATCTGCAAGCTGATCGTGCACGGCAGCGACCGGCTGGACGCGATCCGAAAGATGCGCGAGGCACTCAACGCGTTCGTGATCCGCGGCATCTCGAGCAACATCCCGTTCCAGGCGGCGTTGCTGGCGCACCCGAAGTTCGTTGCGGGCGACTTCAACACCGGCTTCATCGCCGAGCAGTACCCGAAGGGCTTCACGCTCGCTTCGGTGAAACACGAGGAGCCGAACTTCCTGCTTGCGCTCGCGGTGGCGCTGAACCGCCGCGTGCTGGCGCGCTCGGCCGGCATCAGCGGCCAGTTGCGCGGGCATGAGCTGCAGATCGGCAGCGAGTTCGTCGTCGTGCAGACCGACGCCGCCGGCGCACGCGAGCACACGCCGGCCACGGTGGCGCTGCACGGCGAGGCACTCGACGTGGTGATCGGCGGCAAGACGTATGCGATCCGTTTCGAGGGCGACTTGCGCGACGTGGCCGTGAACGGCACCGTCAACGGCAAGGCCTTCAGCGCGCAGATCGAACGGCTGATGCTGGCCTACCGCGTCACGCACCACGGTTCCACCGTCGAGGTGCGCGTGCTCTCGCCGCGCGCCGCCGAACTGAACGCGCTGATGCCCTTCAAGGCGCCGCCCGATCTGTCGAAGTTCCTGCTCTCGCCGATGCCGGGCTTGCTGGTCGATGTGGCGGTGCAGCCGGGCCAGGCCATCCGCGCCGGCGAGAAGCTCGCGGTGATCGAGGCCATGAAGATGGAGAACATCCTCGTTGCCTTGCGCGACGGTGTGGTCGCCAGGGTCATGGCGAGCAAGGGCGAGAGCCTGGCGGTCGATCAGGTCATCATGGAATTCGAACGCTCGGAGGCCGCATGAGCGCTTTGGAAAGTGCGCGCCCGTTCAAGGTGCTGGGCATCCAGCAGGTGGCGATCGGCGGCCCGAGCAAGGAGCGCTTGCGCACGTTGTGGGTCGAGAAGTTCGGGCTCGAGGTCACTGGTAACTTTCGCAGCGAGCGCGAGAACGTCGATGAAGACATCTGCGCCATGGGCAAGGGCGCGTTCAAGGTCGAGGTCGACCTGATGGAACCGATCGATCCCAATGGCAAACCGGCGGTGCACACCACGCCGCTGAACCACATCGGCCTGTGGATCGACGACCTGCCGAAAGCGGTCGAGTGGTTGTCGGCCAACGGCGTGCGCTTCGCCCCGGGCGGCATCCGCAAGGGCGCGGCCGGCTTCGACATCTGCTTCGTGCACCCCAAGAGCAACGACGAGTTCCCGGTCGGTGGCGAAGGGGTGTTGATCGAACTCGTGCAGGCGCCGGCCGAGGTGATCGCCGCGCTGAGCTGAACTACGACCTGAGCACGGGCTCGCTGCGCAGGCGCTCGACCGCGAAGTCGATGAACGCGCGCAGCTTGGCCGGCGCCATGCGCCCGGCCACGTGCACGAGATGCACTGGAATGGGCTCGGGCTCGAACTCCTCGAGCACGATCTGCAAGCGCCCGGCGCGCACGTCGGCGTCCACCTGGTAGCGCATCGCTCGCGCGAGGCCGCGGCCCTGCACGGCGGCGTCGATCGCCACTTCGTTGGCATTGGTGGCCAGGCGCATCCGGGGCTGCGTGCCACTGCTCACGCCGCGGAACGACCAGGTCGGCGGCGCCAGGCCGGTCTGCGCGAAGCCGAAGGCTTCGTGGCGTTCCAGTTCGCTGGGGTGGGCCGGCACGCCGTGCTCGGCCAGATAGGCGGGCGACGCGACCACGACGACACGGATCGCACCGACGCGCACCGCCGTCATGCCCGAGTCGGGCAGGCGTGCGATGCGCACCGCGACGTCGAAGCCCTCGTCCATCAGGTTGACGACCCGGTCGACGAACATGCCACGCACCGTGACCTGGGGGTGCAGCGCCAGGAAGTCGAGCGCGATCGGGGCGACGTGCAAGCGCCCGAACATCGAAGAAGCGGTGATCGCGAGTGCGCCTTTCGGTGCTGCGTGCGCGCCGCCGGCCGAGGCTTCGGCTTCGTCGAGATCGGCCAGGATGCGCCGGCAATCGCCGAGAAAGCGCTCGCCGATCTCGGTGAGCCGCACGCTGCGTGTGCTGCGCTGCAGGAGTTGCGCACCCAGCCGCTGCTCGAGCGCGCTGATCGCACGCGTGACCGCGGGCGCCGAGAGGCCGAGCTTGCGCGCTGCCGGCGCCAGGCCTTGCGCCTCTGCGACGGCGACAAAAACCTTGAGCGAGTCCAGATGGTCCATCTTGTCATTCCACGGGTTGCAAGACTCAAGTGTCGGTGGCGGTGATTCCGCTGCGCACTGGCGGCGGATACGCTGGCGGCCTTGTCAACGAAGCCCGCTGCACCATGCCCACGCCCACGCCCACCCATTCTCCGTCGCGCCCGATCCGTCTCCACTGGAACCCGGTGTCGGGCCACGCCCACCGCGTCGAACTGTTCCTGTCGCTGCTCGGCCTGCCGTTCGAGCGCGTGCCGGTCGACTTCATGAAGGCCGAGCACAAGAGCCCGGCCTTCCTTGCGCTGAACCTGTTCGGGCAACTGCCGGTGATCGAGGACGGTGATCTCGTGCTTGCCGACAGCAACGCGATCCTGACCTACCTCGCCCTGACTTACGACGCCAGCGGCACCTGGCTGCCGCGTGACGCGGTCGGCGCAGCGCACGTGCAGCGCTGGCTCAGCATCGCCGCCGGGCCGCTGGCTTACGGGCCGGCGGCCGCGCGGGTATGCGTGCTGTTCGGCCGGCCGGTGGACCAGGCGCAGCGCGAAGCCGCCGCGCGGCTTTTTGTCGTGATGGAAAAGCACCTTTCGACACAGGACCATCTGGCCGCCGCGCACCCGACTATTGCCGACGTGGCGCTCTACAGCTACACCGCGCACGCGCCCGAAGGCGGTGTCAGCCTCGCGCCTTACCCGCGCCTGCGGGCCTGGCTCGCGCGCATCGAAGCCTTGCCGGGTTTTGTGGATCTGGTGCGCAGCCCGGTGCCGGAAGCGACAGCCTGAGGGCGCTGCGATGACCACCACACCGTTTCATGCGGGCGAGCTCGCGCTGCAACGCGCCGCGGGCGTGTTCGAGCGTATGCAGGAGATCGGCCCGCGTGTGATCCGCGACCACATGCCGGAGCAGCACCGCGAGTTCTTCGAGCAACTGCCGACGCTGCTGGTCGGCAGCGTCGACGCACGCGGGCGGCCCTGGGCTTCGATGCTCGCGGCGCTGCCGGGCTTCATTCACACGCCCGATGCGCAGCACCTGCGGGTGGACGGGCTGCCGTCTGCGGCCGATCCGCTGCGCGGGCAGCTGCACGTGGGGGCAGCGCTCGGGCTTCTCGGCATCGAGCCGCAGACCCGCCGGCGCAACCGCATGAACGGGACGGTCGTGCGGGTCGACGAAGGGGGTTTCGAGCTGCAGGTCGACCAGAGTTTCGGCAATTGCCCGCAGTACATCCAGGCCCGTGCGCCGCAATGGGCCGGCCTGCCCGACGAGCTGCCGGCAATGCGGCTCGAAGGCTCGCTGCTGTCCGCCGAGGCTTCGGCGCTGATCGTGCGGGCCGACACCTTGTTCATCGCTACCGCCGCGCCAGGCCAGGGCGCCGACGTGTCGCACCGCGGCGGCAAGCCCGGCTTCGTTCGGGTCGATGAGGTCGACGGCGCGACGCAGCTGACGCTGCCCGACTTTCGCGGCAACTTCTTTTTCAACACGCTCGGCAACATCGTCGCCAACCCGCTTGCCGGGTTGCTGTTCGTCGACCACGAGTCGGGCGGCGTGCTGCAGCTCACTGGCATGGCCGAGGTCATCACGAGCGGCGCCGAGCTCGAAGGCTTTGCCGGCGCCTTGCGCCTGCTGCGTTTTCGGGTCGACGAAGGAATGTGGCGGCCGCAGGCGCTGCCGCTGCGTTGGTCGGCGCCCGAGCCCGCGCCGCAACTGGCCGCCACCGGGGACTGGGGCTGACCACAGGCGCTACAGTGGGGCGTCCACCCACTGTGCGCCCGACCATGACCGTTCGAGAGATCCTGAAGATGGGCGACCCGCGCCTGCTGCGCGTGGCGCAACCGGTGCGGGCGTTCGACACGCCAGAGTTGCATACCTTGGTCGATGACCTGTTCGAGACCATGCATGCCGTCAACGGCGCCGGCCTGGCCGCGCCGCAGATCGGCGTCGATCTGGCGCTGGTGATCTTCGGCTTCAAGCAGAACACCCGTTACCCCGACGCACCGCCGGTGCCCGAAACGGTGCTCATCAACCCCGTGATCACGCCGCTGGGCGACGCCGAAGAAGAGGGCTGGGAGGGTTGCCTCTCGGTGCCCGGGCTGCGCGGCGTGGTGCCACGCTTCGCGCGCATCCGCTACAGCGGCTTCGACCCGCAAGGGCGCCCGATCGAGCGCGAAGCCGAGGGATTTCACGCCCGCGTGGTGCAACACGAATGCGATCATCTGGTCGGCAAGCTCTACCCGATGCGCATCCGCGACTTCAGCCGCTTCGGCTTCACGAGCGTGCTCTTCCCCGGGCTCGATGCCGGCGATGACGACTGAGCCGCACGTTGCTGTTGTGTAAACGGGCGTTTCTCCTACGCCGCCCGAGTCGGCCGGATGATCGGCAGGGGCGTTGAAGCAGGGCAGCATGTTGCCGCAAGGTGGCGTTGCGAGAAGCAGAGCGCACGCCGCGCCTCACAGGAGTACAGCACCATGACCTTCAAACCGCCACGATTCTTCGGCCCGTTCTTCGCCGTCCTGGGGTCGATGCTGATCGCCGTGGCCGGCCTCGCGGCGACGTTCAGCGCCAGCGCCCAGAGCGGCCCTGAGGCCGACCCGCCCGGCCGTGTGGCCCGCTTGTCCGACCTCAACGGCCAGGTCTGGTTCTACAGCCCCGACAGCGCCGAATGGATCGCCGCTGATCGCAACCGGCCGCTGACCAGCGGTGACCGCTTGGCCACCGACCCCGGCGCGCGCGCCGAACTGCAGGTGGGCTCGACGATCCTGCGCCTCGACGCTGCTTCCGAGCTCGAGGTGGTGCAACTCGACGACGACACCATCTCGCTGCAACTGCACGGCGGCAGCATGACGGCCCGTGTTCGCAACTTCAACGACGCCGGCGAGGTCGACGTGCTGACCGAAGAAGGCCGCTTCGTGCTGCAACGCGCTGGCCGTTATCGCATCGACCGCGACCGGCCCGCGAGCCACCTCACGGTCTACACCGGTGAGGCCGTGTACGAAGGGCCGAACAGCGCGCTCACCGTCACCGCCGGCCAGCGCGCCGAGTTCTGGCTCGATTCCGGCAACGCCGCCCAGTACAGCCTCAGCTCGCCCGTCAACGACGACTTTGCCGGCTGGAACGGCGAGCGTGACCGCGCCGCCGACCGCGTGGTGGCCCCGCGTTATGTCTCGGCCGAGATGACCGGCGTCGAAGAGCTCGACCGCTACGGCAACTGGGACCAGAACACCGAGTACGGCGCGCTCTGGTACCCGCGCGGCGTGGCGGTCGGCTGGGCGCCTTACAGCACCGGCCACTGGGCCTACGTGCGCCCCTGGGGCTGGACCTGGGTCGACGACGCGCCCTGGGGCTTTGCGCCTTTCCACTATGGCCGCTGGGTCTACCACCGCGATCGCTGGGGCTGGGCGCCGGGCGCGCGCGTGGTGCGACCGGTCTATGCGCCGGCACTCGTGGCGTGGGTGGGCGGCCCGAACGTGAGCGTGTCGGTCAACATCGGCGGCGGGCCGGCGGTCGGCTGGTTCCCGCTCGCGCCGCGCGAGGTCTATGTGCCTTCGTACCGCTACAGCCAGCGCTACGTGCAGAACATCAACATCACGCACGTGACCAACATCACCACGATCAACGCCGTGGTGAACAACCCGCGTGCGCCGCGTGACTTCGGCAACCGGCGCTTCCCGAATGCGCTGACGGTGGTTCCGGGCAGCGTGCTCACCGCCCGACAGCCGGTCGCGCCCGCCGCCGCGCAGATGCGCAACACACCGTGGGTGCGTGACCTGAGTCGTGAACCGCGGCGCGGCGAGGCCCTGGTCGTGGCACCGATCGCGGCGCCGGTCGCGCCCGGGCGTGCCCAGGCCAACGACCGCCGCCCGGTCGCACCGCCGCCCGGCGTGGCCGGCAACCCGCGCCCCGCGCGTGACAGCTTCCCGCCGCGTGGTGCCGATGCTGGCCGTGGCCCGGGCCAAGCCCAAGACGGTGGCCGTGGTGGCGACCGCAGCGACCGCCGGCCGCCTGGCCAGCGCGACGAAGGCCGCCCCGAGGGCCCGCCGAACCGTGCTGCGGCACCGTCGCCCGTGTCGCCCGCCGCGCCGAGCGTGGGCACGCCTGCCACGCCGCCGGCCAACGCCGGTGCTCGCCCGGGTGCACCGGGCCCTGATCGCCGGCCAGGCCCGTCGGGTGCCGGTGACGACCGGCGCGGCCCGGGGCGCGAGCCGATTCCTGCGCCCGCTGCTGCCCCGGCACCGGCACCTGCTGCCGTGGCTCCGGCCCGGCCCGTTGCCCCGCCACCACCGGTGGCGCCCGTGAATCGGCCCGCGCCGCAGCGCGATGCCGGTGATCGGCCAGCCAATCAGGCGCCCGGCACCGACGCGCCGGGGCGTCGACCAGGCGGTCAAGCAGTGCAGCCGCAGCCGCAACCGCAGCCACAGGCACAACCACCGGCACCACGGCCGCCACAGCGCCCCGAGCCGGCGCCCGTTCAGCCCAGGGCGGTCGAGGCGCCTGCCCGGCCTGCGGCCGAAGTGCAGCGACCTGCGGTGCCCGACGCGCGCCGCCCCGAGCCGCCGCAGCGCGCGCGTGCCGAAGCGGTGCGCGACGATCGCCGTGACGAGCGGCGCAACGACGCGCGTGACCGCGGCGACAAGAAAGACTGATCCAGGCCGCTGCCGCAACGGCAGCGGTGCACGGCCTCAGCGCAGCAGCGGCTCCAGCGCCGGCCACACGTTGTCGAGGATCAACGGGTGGGCTTCGGCCTTCGGGTGAATGCGGTCGGCCTGGAACAGCTCGGTCGCCTGCGGCCCGTCGGCCACACCTTTGAGCATGAAGGGCACGAGCGCCGTGCCTTCAGCCTTCGCGACGGCCGCGAACAGCGCAAAAAACTCGTCGCTGTACTGGCGCCCGTAGTTCGGCGGCACCTGCATCCCCAGCACCAGCACCTTGGCCCCGGCCGCCTTGGCGCTGCGTGCCATCAGCGCCAGGTTGTCGCGGCTGGTGCCCAGGGGCAGGCCACGCAAGGCGTCGTTGCCGCCAAGTTCGAGCACGACCACGGCGGGCCGGTGTTGCTTCAGCAACTGCGGCAGGCGCGAGCGCCCGCCCGACGTGGTGTCGCCGCTGATGCTGGCGTTGACGACGCGGGCCGCGATCTTCTTCTGCGCCAGGCGCGCTTCGAGCAGCGCGACCCAGCCCGCGCCGCGCGCCAGGCCGTACTCGGCCGACAGGCTGTCGCCCACGACGAGCACGACCTTGCCTGCGGTCGAAGGCGCTGCCGCTGCATTGGCCTGCGCCCGTGAGGGCTGAGGCAGCGCCAGGCTCGCGGCCATGGCGAGCACGCTACAGTGCAGCAGCCATTGCCTGCGCGTGGCCTCGCGCCGCGCGGCGGTCTTCGAAGAAAGCACCACTTCATCCATGTCTGAACCCATCATCGCGGTCGAGCGTGTCACCAAACAAGTGCAAGACTCCACCGGCACCTTGACCATTCTCCATGAGATCGATTTCACCCTGGCGGCGCGGCAATCGGCCGCGATCGTCGGCGCATCGGGCTCGGGCAAGAGCACGCTGCTGTCGATCATCGCCGGGCTCGACACGCCGACCACCGGCACCGTGAAGCTGGCCGGCACCGACCTGTTCACGATCGACGAAGACGCCCGCGCCGCCGTGCGTGCAGCGAAGGTGGGGTTCGTGTTCCAGAGTTTCCAGTTGCTCGGCAACCTGAATGCGCTGGAAAACGTGATGCTGCCGCTCGAACTGCAGGGTCGCCACGACGCCCGCGCGATGGCCACCGAGATGTTGCAGCGTGTGGGCCTCGGCGAGCGCCTGCGCCACTACCCGAAGGTGCTGTCGGGCGGCGAGCAGCAGCGTGTGGCGCTGGCCCGCGCTTTCGTCGTGCAGCCCGCCGTGCTGCTCGCCGACGAGCCGACTGGCAGCCTCGACTTCGCGACCGGCGAAACCGTGATGAGCCTGATGTTCGACCTGAACCGCGAAGCCGGCACCACGCTCGTGCTCGTCACCCATGACCGCGGCATCGCGGCGCGCTGCGACCGCCAACTGCGGATCGAAGCCGGCCGTGTCGACCTGGGTACAGAGCAGCTCTTGTAGAAGCAAAAGAACAAGGGCGCCAACGGCGCCCTTGTAGCAGTAGCGAAGCGCTCGGTTCTCGAAGCGTCAGGCTCTACTGACTGAACTTGTAGTCGGTCTTGGCCTTGGCGCGAATCTCGTCGCGGAAGGCGGTCATCTTCTGCTGTTCCAGGCGCTGCTTGATCTGCGCCTTCACTTCTTCGAGCGGCGGGAAGGTGGCTTCGCGCGTGTCTTCGAGCTTGATGATGTGGTAGCCGAACTGCGTCTTCACCGGCTCTTGTGTCATCTCGCCCTTCTTGAGCTTGACCATGGCCTGCGAGAACTCGGGAACAAAGCCGCCCGGTGCCGCGAAGTCGAGGTCGCCTCCATTGGCGCCCGAGCCGGTGTCCTTCGAGTTCTTCTTGGCCAGGTCTTCGAAATTGCCACCCGCCTTGATCTGCTTGATCAGCGCCGTGGCTTCTTCTTCCTTCTCGACCAGGATGTGGCGTGCGCGGTACTCGGTGCCGCTCGACTGCGCCTTGAACTTGTCGTACTCGGCCTTGATCTCGGCGTCGGTGATCTGGTTCTTCTTCGCCTGGTCGGCCATCAGCGCCTGCATCAGCACGGCCTGGCGCGCCTGTTCCATCTGCTGCTTGTACTCGGCCGAACCGGCCAGGCCGCGCCGCTCGGCTTCTTGCGTGAAGATTTCGTCCATCACGAGCTTGTCGCGCACCCGCACGTCGAGGTCGGGCGGCAACTGCTGGTTCTGCGCCGCAGCCTGGGCCTGGATCTGCTTGATGAACGCGTCGGCGCGCGCCTTGGGCACGGCCTTGCCGTTGACGATGGCGATGTTCTGTGCCTGGGCTGCGAAGGTGGCAGACAGCAGCACGGCGGCGCCGACGGCGAGAAGAGTCTTCTTCATGGTGTGAGCGGTGTGGGGAGGAGAGTTCAGGAGTCGCCAGGCGCGCGGGCGTCGATGGCGAGTGCGTGGATGCCGCGTGGCATCAGCGATGCGAGCGAATCATATACGAGGCGGTGCCGGGCAAGACGTGACAAACCGTTGAAGCGCGCGCTGACGACACGCACGCTGAAATGCCGGCCTTCACGCGCGCCAGCGTGGCCGGCGTGCAGGTGGCTGTCGTCTTGCACGTCGAGCGAAGCCGGCTGCAGCGCCGCGCTCAGTTCGGCTTCGATCTGTGCGGCAGAGACGCTCATCGTGCTCACCTCAGGGTGCCTGGTCGGGCGCCGTGGCGCCTTCGGGTTCGGGCTTGATGTGTCGGCTCAGGTACAGGCCCTGGGCCAGCATGAACACCAGCATCAGGCCGGTCGCGCCGAAGGCCTTGAAGGTGGCCCAGGTCGAGGTCGAAAAACTGTAGGCCACGTACAGGTTGAGCAGGCCCATGAAAGCGAAGAAGCCGATCCAGGCGAAGTTCAGCCGCTGCCACACCGCGGCGGGCAGTTCGAGCTGGTCGCCGATCAGTGACTGCAGCAGGTTCTTGCGGAAGAACGCCTGGCTGATCCAGAAGGTCAGGCCCATCGCCCAGTACAGAACGCTCGGCTTCCACTTGATGAAGGTCGCGTTGTGGAACCAGACGGTCGCGCCGCCCAGCACCACCACGAGCACGAAGGTGATCCACAACATCATGTCGGGCTTCTTGCCACGCGCGAAGATCACCGCGATCTGCGCCAGCGTGGCCACGATCACCACCAGCGTGGCCAGCAACACCGGCGCTTCGTCGGGGCCGACCACGCCGCCGGAGACGATCGCGCCGAAGTGGTCGGTGGCGAAGGTCGCGGCCCAGTCCTTGTGGCCTTCGGCGTACTTGAAGGTGCCGAAAAACAGCAGCAGGGGCAGGAAGTCGAGCAGCAGCTTCATGTTGGTTTTGCGGTTCGCCAGGTCGGGCGCCGGGGCGCCCGGCAGCTCATTTCGGGGCGAAGTCTATCGCGGCCGAATTGATGCAGAAGCGCTCGCCGGTCGGCTCGGGGCCGTCTTCGAACACGTGGCCGAGGTGCGAGCCGCAGTTGTTGCAGCGCACTTCCACACGCACCATGCCGTGGGTCTTGTCGACCACACGTTCGACGACCTCGCTGTTGATCGGCTCGAAATAGCTCGGCCAGCCGCAGCCGGCGTCGAACTTGGTGTCGGACTTGAACAGCGGCGTGCCGCAGCCGACGCAGTTGTAATTGCCGTCGCTCCAGTGGTCCCAGTACTTGCCGGTGAAGGGGCGCTCGGTCGCGGCCTTGCGCGCCACTTCGAACTGCATCGGGTCGAGTTGGGCGCGCCACTCGGCATCGGTCTTCTTGACTTTGTAGTCGCTCATGATGAACAGGACACCTCGATCGTCTGAGCCCATTCGGGCGGGAAGCCGGCGTCGCTTTCGGTCGCCCCGGCCGGAGATTCGTCGAAAGGACGCTGCAGAACTTTCAGCAGGCGGTGGACCTCGGCGAAGTCACCCGCCTGGGCGTTCTTGATCGCAACTTCGGCCAGATGGTTCCGCAGCACGAACTTGGGGTTGATGCGGTTCATCCGCAAGGCCCGCTCGGAATCGCTGCTTGCCTCGATGCGCAGACGTTCCGCGTAGCGAGCGCCCCAGGCGTCGAAGGCTTCGCGGTCGAGGAACAGGTCACGCAGCGCCGTGTTGGGCGCGCCGGGCGTGCTGTCGAACGAAGCGAGGCGGCGAAAAGTGATCGTGAAGTCGGCCTTGTCGGCGGCCATGCGCTTGAGCAGGTCGTCGACCAGCGTCTGGTCATCGGCCGCGCTGGTCTGCAGGCCGAGCTTGGCCGACCAGCGCTGCAGCATCGCCTGCGAATACGCGCTCTTGTAGGTTTCGAGCGCCGCCAGTGCCAGGTCGGAATCACCGATCAGCGGCAGCAAGGCCTGCGCCAGCGCGTGCAGGTTCCAGAAGCCGACGTTCGGCTGGCGCGCCCAGGCGTAACGGCCCTGGTGGTCGGAATGGTTGCAGATGTGGCCCGGGTCGAACGCGTCGAGAAAGCCGAACGGGCCGTAGTCGATCGTGAGCCCGAGGATCGACATGTTGTCGGTGTTCATCACGCCGTGGCAGAAGCCGACCGCTTGCCAGCCGGCCATCAGCTCGGCCGTGCGGCGTGTCACCTGTTCCAGCAGCGCCACGACCGGGTGTGCGGCCTCCAGGCAGCCCGGGCAGTGGTGCTCGATCACGAAGTCGACCAGGCGTTTCAGGTTGCCGTGCTGGTCGTGGTGCGAGAAGTGCTCGAAGTGGCCGAAGCGGATGAAACTCGGCGCCACGCGGGTCAGCACCGCCGCGGTCTCGACCTCTTCGCGCCGCACCTTCAAGGGCGAGCCGGTGACACACAAGGCGCGTGTGGTCGGAATGCCCAGGCCGTGCATCGCTTCGGAGCAAAGGAACTCGCGGATCGACGAGCGCAACACCGCGCGGCCGTCGCCCATGCGCGAATAGGGCGTACGGCCCGCGCCCTTGAGCTGCCATTCCATCGGGCCGTTGGGCGTGGCCATCTCGCCGAGCCAGAGCGCGCGGCCGTCGCCGAGCTGCCCGGCCCACACCCCAAACTGGTGCCCGCTGTAGACGCTGGCCAGCGGGTGCATGCCGGGCCAGAGCCCGTTGCCGCTCAGAACCTGCAGCGCGTTCAGGTCGGCGCGTTGCCACCAGTCGGCCGGCAGGCCGAGCTGTTCGGCGCAGTGCTCGCTGCGCGCCACCCAGTGCGGCTCGGTAAGGTGTTCGGCGGGCAAGGCGGTGAAGAAAGCTGGCCCGAGTTCCAGGAACCGGTTGGGCCACGCCACAGCGTCGCCGGCGGTATGGATCGGGGCGGCTTGAAGGGCAATGCTCATCGGGTCGAGTTTAGCGATCGCTGCGCGGCCCGATCGGGGTGGGGTCTGGCCATCGCAATGCCCCTGTGCGCAACCGGGTCGGAGGCCGGTGTGCTCCCGGCTTGTCGCGGGTGCGACAAGCCTTCGGGGTAGTCCCTGTAACTCCCGGCATCGCGCATCCGTTACCGTTGCGGCGTTCACTTTTTGTCGCAGGAGACACCGCATGAAGTTCAAGACCAGCTTGCTGACCCGCAGCCTTCTCAGCCTCACCGTGGGGGCCGCGTTGGTCGCCTCGGCCGGCTCCGCATTGGCGCAGGCCAAGCCGCTCGCAGGTCAGACTGTCAAGATGATGTGGATCGACCCGCTCACCGGCCTGATGGGCCCGGTCGGCACGAACCAGTACAAGAGCTGGCAGTTCTTCCAGGAGAAGTTCAACGCTTCGAACCCGGCCGGCGTGAAGTTCGACGTGATCGCCGTCGACAACAAGCTCAGCCCGACCGAAAGCCTGAACGCACTGAAGTCGGCGATCGACCAGGGCATCCGCTACGTGATCCAGGGCAATGGCTCGTCGGTGGCGCTCGCGCTGGTCGACGCGATCAACAAGCACAACGAGCGCAACCCCGGCAAAGAAATCATCTTCATGAACGAGGCGGCGGTCGATCCCGATCTGACCAACAGCAAGTGCAGCTTCTGGCATTTCCGCTTCGATGCGGACACCACCATGAAGATGGAGGCGATGACGACCTTCATGAAAGACCAGGCCGACGTCAAGAAGGTCTACCTGTTGAACCAGAACTACTCGCACGGCCAGCAGGTCGCGAAGTACGGCAAGGAATATCTGGCCCGCAAGCGCCCCGACATCCAGATCGTCGGCGAAGACCTGCACCCGCTCGCGCAGGTGCGTGACTTCGCGCCCTACATCGCCAAGATCAAGGCTTCGGGCGCCGACAGCGTGATCACCGGCAACTGGGGCTCCGACCTGGCGCTGCTGGTCAAGGCGGCCAATGAAGGTGGCTACACGGGCAAGTTCTTCACCTACTACACCGGCGTGACCGGCACGCCTTCGGCGCTCGGTGCCAACGGCGCCGGCAAGGTGTTCCAGGTGGCCTATGTGCACTACAACATGGGTGGCCAGATGGACGCCTGGGGCAAGGAATTCAAGGCCAAGAACAACGACGACTTCTACACCGGTTCGATCATCCGCATCTACGAGACGCTGGGTGCCGCCATGCTCAAGGCCAAGTCGACCGACCCGGTGAAGGTGGCCTTCGCCCTCGAAGGCCTGAAGATGAAGAGCGCGTTCGGTGGCGACATCGAGATGCGCAAGAGCGACCACCAACTGCAGCAGACGCTCTACATGACGGTGTGGCAGAAGGCTGACAAGAAGTATCCGTACTCGCCCGAAAACACCGGCATGACGCTGGCGCCGGTCGCCGAGTACGCCCCGTACGTGTCGAGCACCCCGACCAGCTGCCAGATGACGCGGCCTGCCGGCGGCTGACCCAGCCCCTTCCTGAAAGCGCATCGGGCCCGCCGGGGATGACTCGGCGGGCCCTGTTTGTCACCAGACCCGGAACCTGCCCCGCACGATGGAGTTCTTCACGATTTCGATGCTCAACGGCCTGAGCTACGGGCTGTTGTTGTTCATGCTGAGTTCGGGCCTCACGCTCATCTTCAGCATGATGGGGGTGCTGAACTTCGCCCATGCGAGCTTCTACATGGTCGGCGCCTACGTGGGCTTTTCGATCACGCGGCTGACCGGTTTCTGGCCCGGGCTGGTGCTCGCCCCGCTGGTGGTGGCCGCGCTCGGCGCAGCGTTCGAGAAGTACTGCCTGCGCCGCGTTCACAAGTTCGGCCATGTGCCCGAGCTGCTGATCACCTTCGGCCTGTCTTACGTGGTGCTCGAGCTGGTGCAGCTGATCTGGGGCCGCAACGCGGTCGAGTTCCAGCCGCCCGAGGTCTTGCGCGGGCCGCTGTTCACGCTCGTGACCTCGTCGGTCGACGGCATGCGCCTGCTCTGGGGCGCGGCACCTTCTGCGATGTGCTCGAGCGCCGACGCCGCGGTGCGCATCGTCTGCTCGCCGTTCCCGGCGACGCGTGGTTTCATGATGTTCATCGCGCTCGTGATGCTGGTGGCGCTGTGGCTGATGCTCACGCGCACGCGCATCGGTCTGGTGATCCAGAGCGCGCTCACGCACCCTGAAATGGTGGAGGCGCTCGGCCACAACGTGCCGCGTGTGTTCATGCTGGTGTTCGGCGCCGGCGCCGGCCTGGCCGGTCTGGCAGGCGTGATCGGTGGCAGCACCTTCGTGACCGAACCGGCCATGGCCGCCACCGTGGGCTCGGTGATCTTCGTCGTGGTCGTGGTCGGTGGCATGGGTTCTCTGGCCGGGGCCTTCGTCGCTTCGCTGCTGATCGGCGTGTTGCAGACCTTCGCGGTCGCACTCGACTATTCGGTGCTCAGCGCGCTCAAGGGCGTGGGCTTCACGCTTTCGGCGGCTGCGGCCGACAACTCTTTCCTGAAGCTCACGCTGTCTCAGGTGGCGCCGATCCTCCCGTACCTGTTCCTGGTGCTGATCCTGATCTTCAGGCCCAAGGGCCTGATGGGCACGCGCGAGGGCTGACACATGAATAAATCAGCCAGACAATTCGGCGCCCTCGGGCCACGCGACTTCGTCATCTGGGGCGTCTTTGCGCTCGTGCTGCTGGCGGCGCCGAAGGTCTTCACCAGCGGCCTGGCGGTCACGATGCTTTCGCAGATCGGCATCGCCATCGTGGCCTGCCTGTCGTTCAACATGCTGCTGGGGCAGGGCGGCATGCTCAGCTTCGGCCACGCGGTCTACTCGGGCCTGGGCTCGTACGTGGCCATCCACGCGCTCAAGGCGGCCGGTGCGGGCAGTTTCCCGGTGCCGGTGAGCCTGATCCCGCTGGTCGGCGGCGTGGCGGGCCTGGGCTTCGCAGTGCTGTTCGGCTTCGTCACGACCAAGAAGTCGGGCACGACCTTCGCGATGATCACGCTCGGCATCGCCGAGCTGGTGTTCGCGATGTCGCTGATGATCCCCGAGTTCTTCGGTGGCGAAGGTGGCGTGGCCGCGAACCGCGTGGTCGGCAAGAGCACGACCGGCATCACCTTCGGCCCGCAGATTCAGGTGTACTACCTGATCGCGCTCTACACCATCGTCTGCACCGCGCTGATGTACGCCTTCACGCGTACGCCGCTCGGCCGCATGCTCAACGCCGTGCGCGACAACCCCGAGCGGGTCGAGTTCATCGGCTACAACACGCAGCGGGTGCGCTACATCTCGTTCATCATCGCCGGCTTCTTCGCCGGCATCGCGGGTGGCATGTACGCACTCAACTTCGAGATCGCCACCGCCGAAGTCGTGGGCGCGGCACGCTCCGGCGCCTACCTGCTGTTCACCTTTCTCGGCGGCGCGACCTTCTTCTTCGGGCCGATCATCGGCGCGGTGCTGATGATCGTGGCCTTCGTGCTGCTGTCGGAATTCACCAAGGCCTGGCTGCTCTACCTCGGGCTCGTGTTCCTGCTGATGGTGATGTATGCGCCCGGCGGCATCGCCAGCCTGATCATGATGAACCTGCGCGTCTACATGTTCGGCAAGTTGAAGGGCCTGCTCGGCTGGTACGTGCTGCTGGCGCTGACCGGCTTCGCCACGTTCTGCGGCGTGGCCGCGATGATCGAGATGGTCTACCACCTGCAACTCAACGAGGCGATGGGGCCGGTGATGCGCTTCATGGGGGTCAGCCTCGACGCCAAGTCGGTCACCAGCTGGCTCGGCGCACTGGTGTTAAGCGTGGTCGGCTTCGTCTTGTTCGAGCTCGTGCGCAGGCGCTTCGCCGGCCACTGGGGTGAAGTGCAAGGCCAGATCGAAGCGGCGATCCGCGCTCGGGAGGCCGCATGAGCACAGCCCAGTACGCAGTCGAACTGAAGGACCTGCGCAAGTCCTTCGGCAAGACCGAGATCATCCGCGGCACCAACCTGGCCGTGGCCCCCGGTGAACGCGTTGCGATCATCGGGCCGAACGGCGCCGGCAAGTCGACGCTCTTCAACCTCATCAGCGGGCGCTTCGGCGCCACCAGCGGCGAGATTTTGCTGAACGGCGAAAACATCGCCGGCCTGGCGCCCTACGAGATCAGCCGCCGCGGCCTGGCGCGCAGCTTCCAGATCACCAACATCTTCGGGCGCCTGTCGGTGTTCGAGAACCTGCGCTGCGGGGTGCTCTGGTCCATGGGCTACAAGTACGCCTTCTGGAAGTTCCTGGCCGGCCTGCGCGACGCCAACGAACGCGCCGAGCAGCTGATGGAAATGATCAAGCTCGGCCGCAAGCGCGACACGCTGGCGATGAACCTCACCTACGCCGAACAGCGCGCACTCGAGATCGGCGTGACCATCGCCGGCGGTGCCGACGTGGTGCTGCTCGACGAGCCCACTGCCGGCATGAGCAAGAGCGAAACCGCGCGTTTCATCGAGCTGATCCGCGAAGTCACGGTCGGCAAGACGCTGCTCACCGTCGAGCACGACATGGGTGTGGTCTTCGGCCTGGCCGACAAGATCGCGGTGCTCGTCTACGGCGAGGTGATCGCCTTCGACGTGCCCGATGCGGTGCGCGCCAACGCGCGCGTGCAAGAGGCTTACCTCGGCTCGGTGCTGGCCGATCAACAGGCGGCGGAGGCCGGGCACTGAGCCCGGGTCGAAAGATGCTTCAAATCAGCGGGTTGCACGCCTACTACGGCAAGAGCCACATCCTTCACGGCGTCGACATGAAGGTCGGCGAAGGCGAGATCGTGGCGCTGCTCGGGCGCAACGGCTCGGGCCGTTCGACCACCGTCAAGTCGATCATGGGGTTGGTCACGGGCGAAGGCTCGGTCAAGTTCCGCGACCAGGAAATCCTTGGCCAGCACACCTTCGACATCGCGCACCGCGGCATCGGCTACGTGCCCGAGAACCGCGACATCTTCCCCAAGCTCACGGTGCACCAGAACCTGCAGCTCGGTGAAAAGCGCGGCAAGAAGAAGCCGCGCTGGTCGTTCGACGACATGTACCGCATGTTCCCGCGCCTCAAGGAGCGCGAGCACACCGAAGCCGGCGTGCTCTCGGGCGGCGAACAGCAGATGCTCACGCTGTGCCGCACCCTGATGGGCGACCCCGATCTGATCATGATCGACGAGCCCACCGAGGGCCTGGCACCGAAGATCGTGGAGCTCGTCGCCGAATACCTGAAGACGCTGAAGGAGCGCGGCGTGTCGGTGCTGCTGGTGGAACAGAAGCTCACGATCGCGCTGCAGATTTCCGAGCGTTGTTACGTGATGGGCCACGGCAGCATTGTTTTCGAGGGCACGCCTGCCGCCTTGCGCGCAGACGCCTATATTCGGAAAGAGTGGCTCGAAGTCTGAGCCCACGCACCACCGACACCCAGGGCGTTGTCGCGGTCGGGACAGCGCCCTTTTTTCGTCGCAGCCTAGAATCGAACGATCGTTCTTTTTTGTGATTCGGCAGACCTTTTCCGGAGAAAACGCATGAGCGCCACCTACGAGATTCGCGGCAACGTCGCCGTCATCACGATGAACAACCCGCCGGTCAACGGCCTGGGCCACGAAACGCGCCTCGGCATCACGACCGGCCTCGAGCGCGCGCTGGCCGATGCGGCCGTGAAGGCGATCGTGATCACCGGCGCCGGCAAGGCGTTTTCGGGCGGCGCCGACATCCGCGAGTTCGGTTCGCCGAAAGCGCTGGCCGAGCCCAACCTGATCAGCGTGATCCTGGCGCTCGAAGCGAGCACCAAGCCGATCGTCGCCGCCGTGCACAGCGTGGCGATGGGTGGTGGGCTGGAGCTGGCCCTCGGCTGCCATTACCGCGTGGCATCGCCCGGCACGCTGGTCGCGCTGCCCGAAGTGAAGATCGGCCTGATCCCCGGGGCCGGCGGCACGCAGCGCCTGCCGCGTGTGCTGGGCGTCGAGAACGCGATGAACATGATCGTCAGCGGCGAGCCGGTGAAGAGCGAGATGCTGGCCATGGCGCCGGGCCAGAAGCTGTTCCAGAAGATCATCGAAGGCGACCTGATGGCCGGTGCGCTGGCCTACGCCGCCGAGGTGGCCGACGCGCGCCCGCTGCCGCTGGTGCGCGACCTGAAGGTCAGCCACCCGAGCGCCGATGCCTACGTGCAGTTCGTGAAGAACATGGTCGGCGGCATGTCGAAGAACTTCCCGGCGCCGCTGAAGTGCGTGGAAGCGGTCGCCGGTTCGCTCAAGCTGAAGTTCGACGACGGCATGAAGCTTGAACGCGAGCTCTTCCTCGGCCTGATGGTCACGCCGGAGTGCAAGGCGCTGCGCCATGCCTTCATGGCCGAACGTGCCACGACCAAGATCCCCGACGTGCCGGCCGACACGCCCGTGCGTGAGGTGAAGAAGCTCGCCGTGATCGGCGCCGGCACCATGGGTGGCGGCATCGCGATGAACTTCCTGAACGCCGGCGTGCCGGTCGTGATGCTCGAGATGAAGCAGGAAGCGCTCGACAAGGGCGTGGGCATCATCAAGAAGAACTACGAAGCCCAGGTCAAGAAAGGCAAGCTCAAACAAGACAAGCTCGACGCCCGCATGGCGCTGCTGAGCACCACGCTGAACTACGCCGACCTGAAAGACGCCGACATGGTGATCGAGGCGGTGTTCGAAGACATGGCCGTGAAAGAAAAGGTCTTCAAGACGCTCGACGAGGTCATGAAGCCCGGCGCCATTCTCGCCAGCAACACGAGCACGCTCGACGTCGACAAGATTGCAGCCTTCACCAAGCGCCCGCAAGACGTGATCGGCACGCACTTCTTCAGCCCCGCCAACGTGATGAAGCTGCTCGAGGTGGTGCGTGGCAAGGCCACCGCCAAAGACGTGCTCGCCACCGTGATGGCCCTGGGCAAGAAGATCAAGAAGACCTGCGTGGTCTCGGGCGTGTGCGACGGCTTCATCGGCAACCGCATGATCGAGCAGTACTCGCGCCAGGCTGGCTTCCTGCTCGAAGAAGGCTGCACGCCGGCGCAGGTCGACAAGGCGATGGAAAAATTCGGCATGGCGATGGGCCCGTTCCGCATGGGCGACCTGGCCGGCAACGACGTGGGCTGGTTCATCCGCAAGCGCCGTTACCTCGAAAAACCCAACATGCGTTACAGCAAGACCGCCGACTTGCTGTGCGAGCTGGGCCGCTTCGGCCAGAAGACCGGCGCCGGCTGGTACGACTACGTGCCGGGCAAGCGCGATGCGATCCCGAGCAAGGTGGTCACCGACATGATCGAGAAGCACCGTGCTGACCTGGGCATCACGCCGCGCAAGATCGGCGACGAAGAGATCGTTCACCGCCTCGTGTTCGCGCTCGTCAACGAAGGTGCCAAGATCGTCGAAGAAGGCATCGCGATGCGCGCCTCTGACATCGACATGGTCTACCTCACCGGCTACGGCTTCCCGCTGCACCGCGGCGGGCCGATGAACTACGCCGACACGGTCGGCCTGTTCAACGTGGTCGGCGCCATGAAACGTTTCGCCGCCAACCCGCTCGACGACGCTTCTTTCTGGCAGCCGGCGCCGCTGCTGGCCAAGCTGGCCGCCGAAGGCAAGTCGTTCAGCTGAACGAAGCGCCGCTGTGCTCAAGCGTGCATTGATCGGGTTGTTCGCGCTGGTCGGGGTGCTGGTGCTGGCCGTGGCCATCAACACCTGGCGCCAGGGCTCGCGCCAGGTCGACGTGCCGGCGCTCGCACCGATCGCGGTCGACGAAAAAGCCGCCGGCGAGTCGCTGGCGGCAGCGGTGCGGGCCAAGACGATTTCGTCGGCCACCGATGCCACGCTCAATGCCGACCAGTTCGAGGCGCTTCACGCCCACCTGCAGGCGCGTTATCCGAAGCTGCACGCCACCCTGAAGCGCGAAGTGGTGGCGGGCCTGAGCCTGCTCTACACCTGGCCCGGCAGCGACCCGGCCGCCAAGCCGATCCTGCTGATGGCGCACCAGGACGTGGTGCCCGTCGCGCCCGGCACCGAAGCCGACTGGCAGGCCGAGCCTTTCGCCGGCACGATCCGCGACGGCTTCGTGTGGGGCCGCGGCGCCTGGGACGACAAGGCCAACCTCGTCTCGCAGATGGAAGCCATCGAGATGCTGGTCGCTTCCGGCTTCAAGCCCAAGCGCACGGTCTACCTCGCCTTCGGCGCCGACGAAGAAGTGGGTGGCCTGCGGGGTGCCAAGGCCACCGCCCAGCTGCTGGCCGAGCGCCAGGTCAAGCTCGACTTTGTCATCGACGAAGGCCTGCTCATCACCGAAGGCGTGCTGCCGGGCCTGAAGGCGCCGGCTGCGATCGTCGGCATTGCAGAGAAGGGCTACATGTCGGTGGCGCTCGGCGTGCCGGCCACGCCCGGGCATTCTTCGATGCCGCCGGCGCGTGGCACGAGTGCCATCGCCGTGATGAGCGCGGCGCTGAGCCGGCTCGAAGACAACCAGTTCCCGGCCCGCATTCAGGGTGTGGCGCGCGAGATGTTCGAGACCGTGGCGCCCGAGATGAGCGGCTTCTCTCGCGTGGCGCTGTCGAACCTGTGGCTGTTCGGCCCCATCGTGCGCAAGCAGCTCGAAGCCGGCGCCAGCACCAACGCCATGATGCACACCACGACCGCCCTGACGATCGTGAACGCGGGCAACAAGGAAAACGTGCTGCCCGGACGCGCCGAGGCCACCGTGAACTTTCGGCTGCTGCCGGGCGACAGCCGCGAGAGCGTGATGGCGCACGTGAAGCAGACGGTCGCGAACGACAAGGTCGAAGTGAAGATGCTGTCGGGCGCGACCGAGCCGTCGAAAGTGGCGCCCACCGACAGTGCTTCGTACCGCCTGGTCGAACGCACGGTGCGCGAGCTGTTCCCGGGCACGATCGTGGCACCGGGGCTGATGATCGGCGGCACCGATTCGCAGCACTACGAGATCGTGGCCGACCACATCTACAAGTTCTCGCCGGTGCGCGCCAAGGCCGAAGACCTGCCACGCTTTCACGGCACCAACGAGCGCATCACCACCGCCAACCTGGCCGAGCTGATCCGCTTCTATCACCGGCTGGTCTCGCAGGCCACTTCTTGACATTGCACGCCCCACCCATTGCAGGAGTCTCGCCATGAACGACCGCGCCACCTTTACGCGCATGGAAGCCAGTACCCAGGCCGACTGGCAGAAGATCGGCGGTGAATTCATGCCGTTCGCGAGCCGGCTGCCCGACCGCCTGATGGCGCACCTGAAAGTGCTCGAAGGCGACTACGGCGGTTTCCCGATCGACCGCTACACCCACTCGCTGCAGACCGCCACCAACGCGCTGCGCGCCGGCCGCGACGAAGAGTACGTGGTGTGCGCGCTGTTCCACGACATCGGCGACACGCTCGGCACCTACAACCACTTCGACATCGCCGCGGCGATCCTCAAGCCCTTCGTGAGCGAAGAGAACCTCTGGATGGTGCAGAACCACGGCATCTTCCAGGGCTACTACTTCTTCCACCACATCGGGCTCGACCGCAACCTGCGTGACCAGTTCAAGGGCCACGCGCACTTCGACCGCACGGCCGAGTTCTGCGACCTCTACGACAACCCGGCCTTCGACGCGAAGGCCGAGACGCTGCCGATGAGCGAGTTCGAGCCGATGGTGCGGCGTGTGTTCGCGCAGCCGAAGAACAGCATCTACAAGGCTTCCACCGCCGTTTCGGGCGCGGCGGCCACCACCGTTTGACTGACAGGAGAAAAAGCATGACCAGCGCCGTGATCGTTTCCACCGCCCGCACACCGCTCGCCAAGAGCTGGAAGGGCGCTTTCAACATGACACACGGCGCCACGCTGGGTGGCTTTGCCGTGAAGGCCGCGGTCGAGCGCGCCGGCATCGAAGCCGCCGAGGTCGACGACGTGATCATGGGCTGCGCCACGCCCGAGGGTGCCACCGGCAGCAACATCGCACGCCAGATCGCGTTGCGCGCCGGCCTGCCCATCACCACCAGCGGCATGACCGTGAACCGCTTCTGCTCGAGCGGCTTGCAGACCATCGCGATGGCCGCTCAGCGCATCATCGCCGGCGAGTCCGACGTGCTCGTGGCCGGTGGTGTCGAGAGCATCTCGTGCGTGCAGAACGAAGCCAACCGCCACATGGGCGCCGACCCGTGGCTCGTGGAGCACAAACCCGAGATCTACTGGAACATGCTGCAGACGGCCGAGCAGGTCGCCAAGCGCTACAAGATCTCGCGCCAGCGCATGGACGAGTACGGCGCCGGCAGCCAGCAGAAAGCCGCGGCCGCGCTCGAAGCCGGCAAGTTCGCCGACGAGATCGTGGCCTGCACCGTGATGGCCGGCGTGGCCGACGCGCAGCTCGGCCTGCGCTCGAAAGAAGTCACGATCAAGAACGACGAAGGCATCCGCGCCGGCACCACGTACGACGGCATTAAAGACCTGCGCTCCGCGCTGCCCGGCGGCCTGATCTCGGCCGGCAACGCCAGCCAGTTCAGCGACGGCGGCGGCGCCTGCGTGCTGATGAACGAATCGCTCGCGTCCAAGCGCAACCTGAAGCCGCTCGGCCGCTTCCTCGGCTTCGCCGTGGCCGGCTGCGAGCCCGACGAGATGGGCATCGGCCCGGTGTTCGCCGTGCCCAAGGTGCTGAAGAAGCTCGGCCTGACGGTCGCCGACATCGACCTCTGGGAATTGAACGAAGCCTTCGCCGTGCAGGTGCTGTACTGCGCCGACACGCTGGGCATTCCGATGGACAAGCTCAACGTGAACGGCGGCGCCATCGCGGTCGGTCACCCTTACGGCGTGAGCGGCCAGCGTTTGACCGGCCACGCGCTGATCGAAGGCAAGCGCCGCGGCGCGAAGAAGGTCGTGGTCACGATGTGCATCGGCGGTGGCATGGGTGCCGCGGGCGTGTTCGAAGTTCTGTGAGGTGACGGCGCAAGGGCAGGGTCATGCCGCGATGGTTCGCCAACTTGTCGGCGCTTGCCCTGCTGGTGGGCGCGATCGCTGCCGAGTCGCGCGCGCAGGTGCCCCCGCCGGTGCGGTTTCTCGAGCCTGTTTGGGGAGCGCCGGCACACTGCGCGGCGAAGCTCGAGCAGGTCAACCGCGGCGCCGGCCAGCCCCGGCCCGAAGACCTGCTGGCCGTGGGCCAGATGCTCGAGTCCGGCGAGTGCGTGCTGCGCAACGACGCGCGGGCTGCGCAGTTCTACGGCCAGGCCGCGCGGAGCGGCAACGCCGCCGCGGCACGCCGCCTCGCCTTGCTGTTCGGTGCGGGCCGCGGTGTGCCTCAGAGTTACGCGAACGCCGGTGCCTGGCTGGCGGGCAAGGGCGCGAGCGACGAGCGCATCGAGCCCTGGGACTACTCCATCGGCCTGGCCTACACGCTGATCGCTGCGTCGCTCGAACAACTGCGCTACCCGCAAGAAGAATGGCCGGCAGGCCTGGCGCTGAGCCTGGCCATCGAGGCCGATACGCAGCGCCCCGGCAAGATCGGCTGGCGCTTCACCGGCGAGCCTGCCGCCAAGACCGAAGGGTTGGCGCGCCCCATCGATCGCGCGATCGACGCAGCCGTGGCGCAGGCGCTGCTGCGCATGGCGCCTGCCGACCCGCGCTATCGCGTGGCCGCGCGGGTCACGCTGCCGATCACGGTGCAGCACGAAACGGGCGCGCGCTTCGTGGTGACAGAGCATGACGCATTGCTGCGCTGAGCGGCGCGGCCGGGAGCCATGGTGAGCATCGATCCGAAACTGTTTCTCGAGATGGGCCGCGAGGCTCTGGCCAGCCAGCCCTTCAGCATGCTGCTCGGCGCAGAGCTGTCGATGCTGGAGGCCGGGCGCTGCGAACTTCAGGTTCCGATCACCGCACAGGTCAAGCAACAAAACGGTTTCGCTCATGGCGGTGTGCTGAGCTACCTCGCCGACAACGCGCTCACCTTTGCCGGTGGCACCGCGCTGCACGTGCCGGTGGTGACCGCAGAATTCAAGATCAACTACGTGAGGCCGGGCGTCGGAGACCGGCTGGTCGCACGCGCCCGTGCGGTGCACGTGGGCCGTTCGCAGGCGGTGTGCCAGTGCGAGGTGTTCGCCGTGAACGGCACTGAAGAAAAACTCTGCGCGATCGCGCAGGGCACGATCGCCCGGCTGGGCGAACAGAACGGAACGAAGGCATGAGCTACCGCAAGACCCTCGAATTCCTGCTCGACGACTGGCTCGACGTGTCGTCGCTCACGCAGCGCGAACGCTTCGCCGACCACTCGGCCGAAACCTTCGCGTCGGTGTTCGACACCTGCGAACGCCTGGCGCGCGAGAAATTCGCGCCTTTCAACCGGCAAGCAGACACCGAAGAACCTCGCTTCGACGGCGAACGTGTGCACCTGCCTCAGGCGAGCCACGAGGCCTCACGCGCCTACGCCGAGACCGGCATGCTCGCGGCCGCGCAAGACTACGAGATCGGCGGCATGCAGCTGCCCTGCGTGGTGCAGATGGCCGCCAACGGCTTCTTCGCGCACGCCGGCGGCAACGTGGCCGGCGGCGCCATGCTCACGAGCGGCAACGCCAACCTGCTGATGGTGCACGGCACGCCGTTGCAGCAAGCCGTGTTCGCCAAGCAGGAATTCGCCGGTCGCTTCTCGGGCACGATGTGCCTGAGCGAGCCGCAGGCCGGCTCCAGCCTGTCCGACGTGGCCACCCGCGCCACGCCCGATGGCGCCGATTTCGAAGCCGACCCGCTCGGTGCGCGCTACCGCCTGCGTGGCAACAAGATGTGGATCAGCAACGGCGAGCACGAGCTCACCGAGAACATCATCCACCTCGTGCTCGCCAAGATTCCCGGGCCCGACGGCAAGCTGATCGCCGGCACACGGGGCATCTCGCTGTTCATCGTGCCGAAGAAGCTGGTCGGCACCGACGGCGAACTCACGGGCGAGCGCAACGACGTGGCACTCGCCGGCCTGAACCACAAACTCGGCAACCGCGGCATCCCGAACACGCTGCTGAACTTCGGCGAGGGCAAGTTCCCGGTGCGTGGCGGGCCCGGCGCCATCGGCTACCTGGTCGGCAAGCCCCACGAAGGCCTGCGCTGCATGTTCCACATGATGAACGAAGCGCGCATCGCGGTCGGCATGGGCGCCACGATGCTCGGCTACGCGGGTTACGAGGCTTCGCTCGAGTATGCGAAGAACCGGCCGCAGGGCCGGCCCACCGGTGTGGGCGGCAAAGACGCCGCCAAGCCGCAGGTGCGCATCATCGAGCACGCCGACATCAAGCGCATGCTGCTGGCGCAGAAGAGCTACTGTGAAGGCGCGCTCGCGCTCGAGCTGTACTGCGCCAAGCTCGTCGACGAGCAGCACACCGGCACGAAAGAAGCGTCGGCCGACGCCACGCTGCTGCTGGAGATGCTCACGCCCATCGCCAAGAGTTGGCCGAGCGAGTGGTGCCTGGAAGCGAACAGCCTGGCGATCCAGGTGCACGGCGGCTACGGCTACACACGCGACTTCCCGGTCGAGCAGTACTGGCGCGACAACCGCCTGAACATGATCCACGAAGGCACGCACGGCATCCAGGGCCTCGACCTGCTGGGCCGCAAGGTCGTGATGCTGGAAGGCGCCGGCCTCGCACTGCTGGCGCGCACCGTGGGCTCGACCATCGCGCGCGCCAAGGCCGTGCCGGCGCTCGCCGCGCATGCCGCCGCACTGGCCACCGCGCTCGCCGAGCTGGGTGCTGCCACGAAGGCCGCGTGGTCCACCGGCAACCCCGAAGAAGCGCTCGCCAATGCCACGCCCTACCTGCAGGCCTTCGGCCACACGGTGCTGGCCTGGGTGTGGCTCGACGTGGCGCTGTGCGCGCAGGCGCGGCTCGGCCAGGCGAGGGCAGACGCCGCGCTGCTGAACGGCAAGCTCGCCGCCTGCAGCTACTTCTTCCACTACGAATTGCCGCGCATCGGCGCCTGGCTGAAGGTGGTCGAGACACGCGATGCGACCTGCCGCACCATGGACGAGGCGTGGTTCTGATGAACAACCAACGTGTCGAAGCCTGGGTCTGGATACTGGTCTACCTCGGCCTGATCCTGATCGGCATCGGCATGGCGGTGCAGCGCAGCGACGCCACGCTCGGCTGGGGCATCACGGTGGCCGGCATCGTGCTCGACGCGCTCGGCGTCGTGCTGATCTGGCTGCGCTCGCGCGCGAACGACGACGCCTGAGCACGGGCACTGAAAAAAGGAAAAGACACCATGAGCACATCGATCAAGAAACTCTTCGACCTGAGCGGCCAGACCGCGCTGATCACCGGCGGCTCGCGCGGCCTGGGCCTGCAGATGGCCCACGCGCTCGGCGAAGCCGGCGCGAAACTGATGCTCAGCTCGCGCAAGGCCGAAGACCTGGAACAGGCCGCGGCCGAATTGAAGGCCGCTGGCATCGACGCGCAGTGGATCGCCGCCGACTGCTCGAAGGAAGACGAGACCCGCAAGCTGGCCGACGAAACGCTCAAGCGCCTGGGCGGCATCGACATCCTCGTCAACAACGCCGGCGCGAGCTGGGGGGCTCCGGCCGAAGACCACCCGGTGCCGGCCTGGGACAAGGTGATGAACCTGAACGTGCGCGGCTATTTCATCCTGGCGCAGCAGGTCGCGCGCATCGCGATGATCCCCAAGAAACACGGCCGCATCATCAACATCGCCTCGATCGCCGGCCTGAACGGCAACCCGCCCGAGATGCAGACGCTGGCCTACAACACCTCGAAGACCGCGGTCATCGGCTTCACGCAGACGCTGGCCGCCGAATGGGGCAAGTACAACATCAACGTGAACGCCATCTGCCCCGGCTTCTTCATGACGAAGATGGCCGCCGGCCTCATCACCCAGCTGGGTGAAGACAAGATGGCCGCCAAGGCGCCGCTCGGCCGCCTGGGCGACGAAGACGACCTGAAGGGCCTGACACTGCTGTATGCCAGCGAGGCCGGCAAGCACATCACCGGCCAGTGGCTGGCCGTCGACGGTGGCGTGAGCGTCGTGCTCGGCGCGGCTTGAGCGCAGCATGAGCATCACCACGGGCATCGTCGTCCCGTTCGTCGAGCACCTCGGTTTCACGATCGAAGTTTTCGAGGGCGGCGCGTCGGAACTTCACTACACCGCGCTGCCCGAGCACATGAACAGCTTTCAGGTGACGCACGGCGGTGCCTGCATGACGCTGCTCGACGTGACCATGGCGGTGGCGGCCCGCAGCGTGCAGAAAGACATGGGCGTCGTCACCATCGAGATGAAGACGAGCTTCATGCAACCCGCGATCGGCCCGCTCGTGGCCAAGGGCCGGCTGATGCACCGCACCGCGACCATGGCTTTCACCGAAGCCACGGTCTACGACGCGAAAGGCCGCGCCTGCTCGCATTCGACCGGCACCTTCAAGTACGTGAAGCGCCTGCCGGTGGGCGCCAGCGCCGCGAACGCGCAACAGGTGCCGCCGCTGTCCACCGATTGAGAGTCCCCAAGGAACCACGATGACCAAGAACCAGCAGATCCACCTCGTCTCGCGCCCGAGCGGCGAAGCCTCGGCCGACAACTTCAAGCTCGTCGAAGCCGACGTGCCCGAGTTGAAAGACGGCCAGGTGCTCGTGCGCAACCATTTCATGAGCCTCGACCCCTACATGCGCGGCCGCATGAACGACGCCAAGAGCTACGCCGTGCCGCAGCCGCTGAACGCGGTGATGCAGGGCGGCACGGTCGGTGAAGTGGTGGCCTCGAAGAACGAGCACTACAAGGTCGGCGACAAGGTCGTGGGCTTCGGCGGTTGGCAGCAGTACAGCGTGGCCGACGCCGCCACGCCGGGCGTGCTGCGCAAGGTCGACACCACACACATCCCGCTCTCGGCCTATCTCGGCGCGGTGGGCATGCCGGGCGTGACGGCGTGGTACGGCCTCACGCAGATCTGCAAGCCGATGCCGGGGCAGACCATCGTGGTCAGCGCGGCCAGCGGCGCGGTGGGCAGCGCGGTCGGCCAGCTCGCCAAGGCGCGCGGTTGCCGCGCGGTGGGCATCGCCGGTGGTGCCGACAAGTGCGCCTATGTGGTGAACGAACTCGGCTTCGACGCCTGCGTCGACTACAAGGCGCACAAAGACCCGAAGGCGCTCTACGAAGCGCTGAAGACGGCCACGCCCGACGGCGTGGACGGCTGCTTCGAGAACGTGGGCGGCGCGGTCTTCGACGCCGTGCTCGCGCGCATGAACGCCTTCGGGCGCATCGCCCTGTGCGGCATGATCAGCGGCTACGACGGCGAGCCGATCCCGATGAAGAACCCGCAGTTGCTGCTCACGCAACGGCTCACGATCGAAGGCTTCATCGTCAGCGAGCACATGCAGCACTGGCCCGAAGCGCTGAAGGAGCTTGGCACCATGGTCGCCACCGGCAAGCTCAAGTACCGCGAGAGCGTGGCGCAAGGGCTGGCGGCGGCACCCGAGGCCTTCCTCGGGCTGCTGAAGGGCAAGAACTTCGGCAAGCAGGTCGTCAAGCTCGTCTGAGCCCGCGATGAACGCACCCGCCGCCACGCACGAGGTGCTGAACCAGAGCACCGCGCTGACCGGCCACAACGTCTACAGCGGCGACCGTGCGTTGCGCGACGCGCTGGCCTTTCATGCGCCCGGCGCTGACGACAGCGGGCGCGTTGCCTTGGGTGCGTTGCTCGGCAGCGATGCCATGCAGACGCACGCACGGCTGGCCAACCTGCACAAGCCGGCGCTGCACACGCACGACCGTTTCGGCCACCGCAGTGACAGCGTCGAGTTCCACCCGAGCTACCACGCGCTGCTGGGAGCGGCGGTCGAGGCCGGCCTGCACGCGACACCCTGGTCCAAAGGCGCGGGCGCGCACATCGAGCGCGCGGCGGGCTTTCTGATGTTCACGCAGCTCGAACCCTCGGTGCTGTGCCCGGTGTCGATGACCTACGCCGTCACGCCCGCGCTGCGCGGCAACGCTGCCGTGTTCGGCGACTGGTTCGGCAAGCTCGCGAGCACGGCCTACGACCCGCGTCTCGCGTTCGTCGGCAACAAGAGCGGCGTGACCATGGGCATGGGCATGACCGAGAAGCAGGGCGGCTCCGACGTGCGCGCCAACACCACGCGCGCTGAATATGTGGAAGACACGCCCTGGGGCCGCTGCTACCGGCTCGTGGGCCACAAGTGGTTCTTCTCGGCGCCGATGAGCGACGCTTTTCTCGTGCTCGCGCAAACGCCGGCGGGCTTGAGCTGCTTCTTTCTGCCACGCGTCTTGCCCGATGGGTCGTTGAACGCGATCGCGATCCAGCGCCTGAAGGACAAGCTCGGCAACCACGCCAACGCCAGCTCCGAAGTCGAGTTCAACGGCGCGCTCGCCTGGCTCGTCGGCGAAGAAGGGCGCGGCGTGCCGCAGATCCTCGAGATGGGCACGCTCACGCGGCTCGACTGCGCGCTCGGCACGGCCGGGCTGATGCGCGGCGCGGTGTCGCTCGCCTTGCACCACTGTGCGCAGCGCCAGGCTTTCGGCAAGTGCCTGATCGAGCAGCCGCTGATGCAGAACGTGCTCGCCGATCTGGCGCTCGAAAGCGAAGCCGCCACCGCGCTGGCGATGCGCCTGGCGCGCGCTGTCGATAGACAAGACGACCCCTTCGAATCGTTGATGCGCCGCGTGCTCACACCGGTCGCCAAGTTCTGGGTCTGCAAGCGCGGTTCGCTTCTGGCGCAAGAAGCCATGGAATGCCTGGGCGGCAACGGCTACGTGGAAGAACACGGTGAAGGCGGCATGGCGCGCATCTACCGCGAGATGCCGCTCAACTCGATCTGGGAAGGCGCGGGCAACATCATGGCGCTCGACCTGCTGCGCGCCCTGCGCAAACGCGACGGCCGCAACGCCGACGTGCTGCAGGCGCTCGAAGCCGAGCTGGCCACGGCGCGCGGCGCGGCGGGCACCTACGACCGCTTCGCCGACGCGCTGCTGGCCCGCTTCCCCGACGCTGCCGACGGCGGCGGTGACGAAGCCGGCGCCCGCCGCCTGGCGCAAGACGTGGCGCTCGCGGTGCAGGCTTCGCTGTTGCGCCGCCACGCGCCCGATTGTGTGTTCGACGCTTTCTGCCGCTCGCGCCTGGCCGGCAGCGGCCCGCAGGTCTTCGGCACGCTGCCGCCCAACACCGCTTTCGAGCCGATCGTGCAGCGCGCCATGCCGCACTGACCGGGCTTTCAACGCTTACCCCAAAGGCCACCATGCCCGAACTGATCCTGCACCATTACCCGATCTCGCCGTTCTCTGAAAAGGCCCGCCTCGTGCTCGGCTTCAAGGGCATGGCCTGGCGCTCGGTCAACATCCCGAGCGTGTTGCCCAAGCCCGACGTGGTAGCGCTCACCGGCGGCTACCGCCGCACGCCTTTCATGCAGATCGGTGCCGACATCTATTGCGACACCGCGCTGATGTGCCGCGTGATCGACCGCCTGCAGCCCGCACCGGCGCTGTACCCCATTGATGTGGCCGGCCTCGCCGAGATCGTGGCGCAGTGGGCCGACAGCGCCTTGTTCTGGATCGCCGCGCCCTACACGATGCAGCCCGCCGGTGCCATGCACCTGATGCCCGGCGCCACGATGGACACGCTGAAGGCCTTTGCCGCCGACCGCGCCGCCATGTCGCCGAACCTGCGGCGCGCCACGCTCGCCGACGGCGCCGCGGCGCTCAACACCTACTTTGCGCGCGTCGAGCACATGCTGGCCGACGGCCGGCCCTTCCTGCTCGGTGCCTTGCCCAGCATTGCCGACTTCTCGACCGTGCAGTCGGTCTGGTTCATCAAGCGCGCGCCGCCGGTCGCCACCGTGCTGGAACCGTTCACACGCCTGCTGGCCTGGTACGAACGTGTCACCGCCTTCGGCCACGGCCAGCCCACGCCGATGACGAGCGCTGAGGCGATCGAGGTGGCCGCCTCGGGCTCGCACGCCGCGCTGTCGTTCGAAGCCGAACCCGGGCTCGAAGAAGGCGACGAAGTGACCGTGACGCCCACCGACTACGCACACGATGCGGTGGCCGGCCGGCTGGTCGGCCTGGGCACCGACGAAGTGGTCATCGCGCGCAGCGATGCGCGTGCCGGCGAGTTGCACGTGCACTTTCCGCGCATCGCGTTCCAGATCAAGAAGCAACAACCCGCTCACTGAACGAGCATCGAAGAGACCAACGCATGAAGAACTTCAAGGGCGGCACCGCCGTCATCACCGGCGCAGGCTCGGGCTTCGGCCTCGAAGCCTCGCGCATCGCCGCCAAGCTGGGCATGAACGTCGTGATGGCCGACGTGCAGCAAGACGCGCTCGACAAGTCGGTGGCCGATATCGAAGCGCTGGGCGCCCAGGTGCTGCCTTTCCGCCTCGACGTGGCCAAGGCCGCTGAAGTCGAGGCACTGGGCGCCGCCACCTTCAAGCGCTTCGGCGCGCCGAGCTTCGTGTTCAACAACGCCGGCGTGGGCGCCGGCGGCCTGATCTGGGAAACGACGCTCAAAGACTGGGAATGGGTCGTCGGCGTCAACCTGATGGGCGTGGCGCACGGCATGCGCGTGTTCACGCCGATGATGCTCGAAGCTGCCGCCAAAGACCCGGCCTATGAAGGCCACATCGTCAACACCGCCTCGATGGCCGGCCTGCTGAACCCGCCGTGTTCGAGCGTCTACAACGCCACCAAGGCGGCCGTGGTGGCGATGAGCGAAACGCTGTACCACGACCTGTGCCTCGTCACCGACCAGGTGCGCGCTTCGGTGCTGTGCCCGTACTTCGTGCCGACCGGGATCGTTCACAGCGGCCGCAACCGCGCCGCCGAGCTGGCCAACGACGGCCAGCCGACCAAGAGCCAGATCATTGCGCAGGCGATGAGCGAAAAGGCCGTGAGCAGCGGCAAGCTCACCGCCGCGCAGGTGGCGCAGTTCGTGTTCGACGGCGTGGCCGAGGGCAGCTTCTACATCTTCAGCCACCCGCGCGCGCTGGGCAACGTGCAGGTGCGCATGGAAGACATCCTCACGTTGCGCAACCCGACCGACCCCTTCGCGCAGAAGCCCGAAGTGGGCGCCGCGCTGCGCGCGCAGCTGCGCGCGGCCGACTGAGGCGTCGCCAGTGCGCGAACCCTTGCCCGGCCGTGCGGCCGACATCGAAGCGCTGTGGCTCGCCTACCAGCGCGCACGAAACGTCAAGGTCGAAGGCTTTTCGGCCAGCGCACTCGGCCACAGCCGCGAAGTGGCCGACACGCTCGCCGAGTTGATCCTCTCGGGCGTGAAGCGCGCCCACGCCACACTGCTGCGTGACTTCGAGAAAGACCTCGAACCCCTGCCCCAGCCCGGCGACCACCTCGTGGTGCTCGACGGAGATGGAACGGCCCGTGCGATCGTGCGCTGCACGCACGTGGAGAAGCGCTTGTTCAACCAGATCGACGATGCGTTTGCGTTCGAGGCGGGTGAGGGGGATCTGACGCTGCGCTGGTGGCTCACCGCGCATCGGCAGGACTTTGCGGAGCGGGCCGAGGCGGAGGGGTTCGAGGTGAGTGAGCGGAGTGAATTGGTGTTGGAGTACTTTGAGTTGGTGTGGCCGGTGGAGAAGGGTTGATTGACGGGGTAGGCCGCTGGTCGGGCTGTAGAGAGGGCCCAGCGTCGCCACGGACCGTTCGCAAGCCAGTGCCTCAGTGCGAAGCGATCAGGGCAACGTTGTTGTTGATCGACCGGCTACGATGGCAGGTCAACGGCGATGAAGCTGGACAGCTCTTGCCCTCTTCAAGAACTTAGGCTGCAAAACCTCCATGCCGCGCCAAAGCCTGCACTCTTGGGACGACTATCGCGCGGCGATCCGGGAATTCGATGCTGTCTTGGAGCACGCAAAGGCCGTATCGGCCGCGTTAGTCGGCAAGAACCCATCCAGTACCAACGCGTCTTACGCTGAGCAAATCTTTGTCAAAGCGCTTTCCCATTGCCTGGTGGTCCGCCAACTAGCTCCTGACCCGACGCGCACGCGCACGCAAGAACTGTGGGACGTTCCCTCGATCAGTGCAATTGCGAGGTGCGTGATCGAAGCGCACGATGCCTTCTTCTATGTCGCGGCCATGGAGTGTAAGGCTGATGAGGCTGGCTTTAGGGTGTTGCTTTGGGAAGCGCATGACAAGTCTCGTCGAGCCAAGATGCTCAAGGCGATCGGTTCCACTGATTCTCGAAACACGCAACTGTTTCGCGAAGCAGACGAATACGTAGCCAAGCTCATCGACCACTCGTTCTTTGGCGTCATGCGCAAGGACTTACAGAAGAAAGTCCGAGAGGGTGAGCCACCTGCCTACCACCTGAGCCAGCGCGAAATGTGTGCTGCGGCAGAAGTCGATCACGACTACTACACCGCTGTCACTATGCAACTCTCGCAGCATGTACACACCTACCCATTCTCCGTCCGTCAGCTCTTTGCATTCAAAGCTGGATCGCTTGATTCATTACGTCTGATGGCGCTGCCCATGCAGTACACAATTCCTTTCCTGGCTCGCATCACCGAATGCACGCGCAGCCTCTTTCCAGGCATCACACCAGAGCCGCCGAGTCGCACTGCTAGATCAATGGCCCTCTGGCGAGCAATATCCACCAACGGCCTAAAGGGTGCGGCCTGACCACTCGGTCAACAGGACCCGCCGCGTCAATCGGCTTCGCGGAACCTTGTGTATTGCGAAGGTCCATCTACGCGCCGCAGCGCTTAGATCGGCAAAACTTGGCGAATCAACAGGGGCGGCACCATGAGCAATAGTCCAGTGCAATTGCAGTGGTCTCAATCACGCTCGTCATTCTGAACACCATTGCGAGCCCTTTGGCCGCTCGCAGCGCTAGCTACACGAGGTTTCAGGTTACAAAGCAATTGCTTCTCATCTGCCTTCTCCCAACACTTGGCGCCTTGATAGTTGGCCGCCTTCTACTTTCTCAACGACCACAAACTAACTCTTCAACCATGGCCGAGCACGAGAGTTCGCGGAATTCTGAAGACAAAAGTCATGCTCGCCACCATGCGGCGTAGCCCTTTCATCGAGCGGAACCGCTCCGGCAGGCCGCTACAGGCCATCATTTCATTCTTGGCCTTCCGCAGCCCGCCTCCGCGAGCCGCTCATGGCAAACGTTAGCGCCACGAGGAAGCGCTTCGCCCGCCGATCGTCACACTCCCCGCCCATGACCCAGCCCAAACTATTGGTCGAGACGAGTGACGGCCTGGCGACGCTGACGCTGAACCGCCCCGACAAGCTCAACGCCATCGACAACGAGCTCGCGCATTCACTCCTGTCCGCACTCGATGCCGCGGCATCCGACGACTCGGTGCGCGCGGTGCGCCTGCGCGGCGCCGGCAGGGCGTTCTGCGCCGGGCGCGATGTGTCTGCCCCACCCACCGAGACTGACCTCGAACTGGTGCAGGCGGTCTCCACGGCCATCGTGCGCCTGAGCAAACCCGTGCTGTGCACCGTGCACGGCTGGACGGTCGGTGCGGGCCTGGAATGGATGCTGAACGCCGACATCGTGGTCGCGGCCGGCGGCAGCCGGTTCAAGTTGCCCGAGGCGTCGCTCGGCGTCTTCGTCACCGGCGGGCTGAGCGCCACGCTGCCGGCCTACGCCGGGCTGTCTCGCGCCAAAGCCTTGACCTTGTTGGGCGAAGAGTTCTCTGCGCCACAAGCGCAGGCCTGGGGGCTCGTGTGGCAAGTGGTGCCCGATGCCGAATTTGAAGTCACGGCGCAGCGGCTCGCATCGCGGCTGACGGCGCTGCGGCCTGACGTGGCGCACCAGTTCAAGCGCGTGTTCAATCAGATCGGGCTGAGCCACTTCGAGCGCGCGGTCGAGCTGGAGAACACTGCGCAGCGAATGCTCGCGAGAGCGCTGGATGCCGAGAAGAGCGATGGCGCCTGAGCCATCGCTTGAGCAGCCTTCCATGGACACGCCATTCCCGACCCCGACGCTGCGAACCGCTCGCCTGGTCTTGCGGCCGTTCGCCGAGACCGATGCCGACGCCATCTATGCCCTGCAGAGCAATCGTCGCGTCTTGCGCTACTGGGACTCGCCGCCTTGGGCAGACCGGGCGCGTGCGCAGGCCTTTCTGGCGGCATGCCGGCAGATGGAACAAGACGGCAGCGGAGCGCGCTTCGCCATCGAAACGCTGGGCTCAGGTGCCTTCATCGGTTGGTGCGCCATGTTCCGCTGGAACGCCGTCTACCGAAGCCTGGGCATCGGCTATTGCCTGGACGAACCCGCCTGGGGAAATGGCTACGCCACCGAGGCCGTGGGCGCCATGCTGCAGTGGGCCTACGACACACGTGACCTCAATCGGGTCGAGGCTGAACTCGACACGCGCAATGCTGCTTCGGCGCGGGTCCTTCAGAAGCTGGGGTTCGAACTCGAAGGCCTGCGGCGCGAAGACTGCGTGGTCGATGGCGAGGTCTCCGACTCGTGGATCTATGGGTTGCTCAGGCGGGACTGGAAAGCTCGGGCCGGTGGGCTGGGTGTCGCCGGCGCGGCCTGACAGGCCGGCCTGCCCAACCGCGCAGCGTTTCAGCCCTTCTTGTCCGCCGCCGGAATCGCCGCCGGGTCCATCCAGAAGATCGCCCACATGTGCCCGTCGGGGTCGGCCAGGTCGCGGGTGTACATGAAGCCCATGTCTTCGGCCGGGTTCACGTCGGCTTGCCCGCCGTGGGCGGCTGCGGCCGTGTTCATCGCGTCAACGGCTTCGCGGCTTTCCATCGAAAGCGAGAGCATCGTCTTCACCGCGCCTTCGGGCGGGAACGGGCGCTGGGTGAAGGTGCGCCACTTGGCGTGCGTGAGCAGCATGGCGTAGATGGCCTCGCTCCACACCATGCAGGCGGAGTTGTCGTCGCTGAACTGCGGGTTCTGCTCGAAGCCCATGGCCTTGTAGCAAGCGACCGAGGCTTGCAGGTCGGTGACCGGCAGGCTGACGAAGATCATCTTTGTCATGTGAATCTCCTGTGCGTTGAGTGATGTTCGGAGCCTGTGCGCAGCAGAGGCTACACATACACGACGAGCGACCGTCGGCCGAATCGACCATGGCAGACTCCAAAGTTCGAAAGTGCCCGGCACGCGCTGGCACTCGAAGTTCAGGAGCATTCATGTTCGACCACGTCAAGTTCGGGGCCAGCGACTACGCCGCGAGCAAGGCATTCTTTCTCGCAGCGCTCGCGCCGCTCGGCGTCACGGTGGTTTCCGAAGGGGCGCCGAGCTACGGCGTGGAACTGTGCGCGCCCGGCGGCCAGGTGTCGCTGTGCCTGTTCCAGACCGACGAGAAGCCGGCGCACCTGCACCTGGCGTTCGTGGCACAAAGGCGCGATCAGGTCGACGCCTTTCATGCCGCGGCGCTGGCGGCGGGTGGCCGCGACCACGGCGCGCCCGGCCTGCGGCCGCACTACCACGCGAACTACTATGCGGCCTTCATCATCGGCCCCGACGGGCACAACATCGAAGTGGTTTGCCACGCACCATGACCCGATCGCCCGGCGAACAGCCCGCCTACGTCAAACCACCTCGTGTGCTGCTGCTGGTGCTTCTGCTGCTAGCGGCCGGAGTGCTCTGGCTCTGGAAAACGCGCAACCCACCGATCCGCGAGTACAGACTCTACTTTTCGGAAGATCGAAAAGCGGCCGATCTTTCGTGGGACCAGGTTTCGGAAGCCTGGACTGAAGCCGAGGTCAGGGCGCGGTTCAGCGGCTACCCGATTCGTTGTGACGCCGACTACACCGAAGCGCCGAACATCACGCGCGTGTGTGCGGTCGACCTGAAGTCACTGAACGGCGTGCCGACGATGTATGTCAACTTTCTGTTCGCGGGCCAGAAGCTCCAACGCGTGGCCACCGCCGTGCCCTGGTGGGCACATTCAAAGGGCTTGCGTGCACTGACCAGCGTGCATGGCGACCCGCTTGTCACGCAAGTCAAAAAAGTGGCTGGCGTTCGGCTCCATGGTTGGAAGCTCCAGGGCGGCGCTTCTCTCTTCTACAACCGCGACCGCGAAGCGAACCCGCTGTTCTTCAACTCCACACAATGGCTCGGGCCGTCGGCGTGTGCGCCCAAGCTGTGCATGCAGTGACGGGCAGGCTTCCGATCGCCGCCGTTCCCCCGACCCCGACATCCCGATCCGACCATGAGCCCCAAGTTTCGACGTGTCTTGCAAGCGGTGTTGTACGAAACCTTCGCCATCGCCTTCGTCGGCCCGGTGTTGAGTGTCGCGTTCGACAAGCCCGCCACTTCAACGCTGGGCCTGGCCTTCGTGCTCTCGAGCATCGCGCTGGCGTGGAACTACATCTTCAACGCGTTGTTCGAGCGCTGGGAAGCGCGCCAGGCCGTGCGCGGCCGTTCCTTCGCGCGGCGCCTGGCGCAT
Source organism: Rhizobacter sp. (assembly GCF_032229685.1). GTDB lineage: Bacteria > Pseudomonadota > Gammaproteobacteria > Burkholderiales > Burkholderiaceae_C > LMDS01. Next base: position 175,128 of record NZ_JAVTWP010000031.1, read on the forward strand.
GGCCTGGGCTTCGAGGGCGGGCTCGTGGTGATCCTCGTGCCGGTGATGGCGCTGTGGCTCGACACCTCGGCGCTCACGGCCTTTCTGGCCAACCTGGGCCTGCTGGCGTTCTTCTTCGTCTACGCCATCGCGTTCACCTGGGCCTTCGACAAGGTGTTCGGCCTGCCCGAGTCGGCGGTGAAACGCGCCGAGGCTTGAAGCTCGCTTGGTCGGCGCGCTTCAGCAACCGAGCTTGAGCGCCTGCACCGGCCGGCCGGTGTCGGCGTCGACGACCACGAGGTTGACGGCGCGCGGGTGGGCGGCGTCGGCCGCCAGCGTCGTTTCGAAGGCCAGCACGGCGGGTGCGCCGGGGGTGGCGCGCCACGCGTCGACCGGCTTGTACTCGCGCACCACGTAGTCGTGCTTGAGCGTGGCGCCGTCGTTCTCGCCGGCCTTCACGGTGCTCACATGGCCTTGTTCGGTCACGGCCCAATAAGCCGCCAGCCGCGCCGGTGCGCTCGGCGTGGTGGCCACGCTGGCGTTGAAGCGGTTGCCTTCACGCGCCAGGCTCACTTCCACCACCGCGGTGGCGCGGCCCTTGGCCGACGAAGGCGCGCCGCTGCGATACCACTCCGGCCGGTCGGCGCCGTCCACGATCACCTGCGGCGTGTAGCTGAAGCGCGCGCCGCTGCTGCGCTGCGTCTGCGACTGGCGCTGTGTGTAGGCGGCACTGGCGAAGCGGTCTTTCCAGCCCAGCCGGTCCCAGTAGTCGACGTGGAAGGCGAGCGCCACGACGCCGGGGTCGGCCTTCAGGCGCGAGAGCCACTGGTCCGCCGGCGGGCACGAGCTGCAGCCTTCCGAGGTGTAGAGCTCGACGACCGGCGCGATGCCGGGCCCGCTGCGCGCGCTGCAGCTGCCGGGCGTCTGTGCCTGCACGGTCGTGGCCACGAGCAGGGTGACGAGGGTGGCGGCGGCGGTGGTCGAGGCCATGGTTGCTCCAGAAACGGTGGCGAAGCCATTCTGTCGCGCCACACCCGATCTTCTTACCCGAAACGCGTGTGCCACACTGCGCCGCCGCTCGCCGACTCGAGCTGATCCGACCCGCCACCCATGCCCCAGCCTTCAACTTCTCAACGCCGTGTCGCCGTGATCGGCGGGGGCCCGGCCGGCCTGATGGCGGCCGAAGTGCTGGCCGCAGCGGGCGCCAGCGTCGAGCTGTTCGACGCCATGCCTTCGGTCGGCCGCAAGTTCCTGCTGGCCGGCAAGGGCGGGCTCAACCTCACGCACAGCGAGGCGGTTGAATCTTTCGCCGCGCGCTATGCACAGCGGCGGCCCGAGATCGAGCCGCTGCTGCAGCGCTTCGGCGCCGCCCAGGTGCGCGCCTGGGCGCAGGCGCTCGGCGTGGCCACCTTCGTCGGCAGCTCGGGCCGCGTGTTCCCGGTCGACATGAAAGCGGCGCCGCTGCTGCGCGCCTGGCTGCACCGGCTGCGCGGCGCCGGGGTGCGCTTTCACATGCGGCACCGCTGGGTGGGCTGGGCAGCAGACGGTGCAGCGGCACACACGCTGCGGTTCGAGGCGCCTTCGGGCGCGTTCGAGTTTTCGTTCGACGCGGTCGTGCTCGCGTTGGGTGGGGGCAGCTGGGCGCGGCTCGGCTCCAACGGTGCCTGGGTGCCGTTGCTCGAAGCGCGGGGTGTCGAGCTGGCGCCGCTGCGGCCATCGAACTGCGGTTTCGACGTGGGCCGCGCAGCCGAAGCTGGCTTCGCGAGCGGGTGGACCGAGCACTTTCGCAGCCGCTTCGCCGGCCAGCCGATGAAGACGGTGGCGCTGGCGATCAGTACGCCCGACGGCGCGGGCTTCACGCAGGCGGGTGAGTTCGTGGTCACCGAAGGCGGCGTCGAAGGCAGCCTCGTCTACGCGCTCTCGGCCCTGGCCCGCGAGCAGATTGCCGCGAATGGCCACGCGCTCGTACACATCGATTTGCTGCCCGGTCGCAGTGCCGACTTCGTGCAGGCCGAGGTGGCCCGCCCGCGCGGCTCACGCTCGCTGGCCACGCACCTGAAGAGCCGGCTCGGCCTCGACGGCGTGAAAGCCGCGCTGTTGTACGAGCTGCTGCCGCGCGAGACCATCGCCGACCCGCAAGCGCTGGCCGCGGCCATCAAGGCCTTGCCTTTGCCGCTGCTCGCCGCGCGGCCGCTCGACGAGGCGATCAGCAGCGCCGGCGGCGTGCGCTTCGAAGCGCTCGATGCCGGCCTGATGCTGCGTGCGCTGCCCGGCGTGTTCTGCGCCGGCGAAATGCTCGACTGGGAAGCGCCGACCGGCGGTTACCTGCTCACCGCCTGTTTCGCCAGCGGCCTGGTGGCGGGCGAGGGCGCGGCACAGCAGCTCGGCCTGCGCTGACGACCGGGCGAGCCACAGGCCCTGTGGCACACTGCGCCGCTTCGATTTGACGGCCTGCGTGGCCCCGTTCCCTTGGACAAGATTCTTCTGCAGATCGCCGCCGAACTGAAGGTTCGGCCGGCCCAGATCCACGCCGCCGTGGAGCTGCTCGACGGCGGGGCCACGGTGCCCTTCATCGCACGCTACCGCAAGGAAGCGACCGACAACCTCGACGACACCCAGCTGCGCGAACTCGAAGCGCGTTTGTCTTACCTGCGCGAGCTCGAAGAGCGGCGCGAAGCGGTGATCAAGAGCATCGAAGAGCAGGGCAAGATGACGCCGGCCCTGCGCGCCGCGATCGACGCCGCGCCCACCAAGCAGGAGCTCGAAGACCTGTACCTGCCGTACAAGCAGAAGCGCCGCACGAAAGCCATGATCGCGCGCGAAGCCGGCATCGAGCCGCTGGCCGACAAGCTCTTTGCCGACCCGTCGCTCGACCCGCTCGCCGAAGCCGCTGCGTTCGTGAATGCCGAAGCCGGCTTCGCCGACGCACACGCGGTGCTCGACGGCGTGCGCGACATCCTCTCTGAACGCTGGGCCGAAGACGCCACGCTGGTGCGCAAGCTGCGCGACTGGTTGTGGGGCGAGGGCCTGTTCCAGAGCAAATTGATGGCCGGCAAGGACGGCACGCTGCCCGACCATGCCAAGTTCCGCGACTACTTCGACTACGCCGAGCCGATCCGCAGCGTGCCTTCGCACCGTGCGCTCGCGGTGTTCCGCGGCCGCACGCTGGAGCTGCTCGACGCGAAGCTGGTCACCGATGAAGAAGTGGTGCCCGGCAAGCCGGTGCTCGCGGAAGGCCACATCGCCGTGCACCTGAAGTGGAGCCACGCCAAGCGCCCCGCCGACGAACTCATCCGCAAGTGCATCGCCTGGGCCTGGAAGGTCAAGCTCAGCCTGAGCCTGGAGCGTGACCTGTTCGCCCGCCTGCGCGAAGAGGCCGACAAGGTCGCGATCAAGGTTTTCGCCGAGAACCTGCGCGACCTGCTGCTCGCCGCGCCCGCCGGCCCGAAGGTGGTGATGGGCCTGGACCCCGGCATCCGCACCGGCTGCAAGGTGGCGGTGGTCGACGCCACCGGCAAGGTGCTGGCCACCGACACCGTCTACCCGCTCGAGCCGCGCAAGGACTGGGAAGGTTCGCTGCACGCGCTCGGCCGCCTGTGCGCCACGCACGGCGTGAACCTCATCGCCATCGGCAACGGCACCGGCAGCCGCGAGACCGACAAGCTCGCCGGCGACCTGATCAAGCGCCTGCTGCAGCTCGCACCCGGCACGCAGATCCAGAAGGTGGTGGTGAGCGAAGCCGGTGCGTCGGTCTATTCGGCCAGCGAATACGCGAGCAAGGAACTGCCCGAGCTCGACGTGAGCCTGCGCGGCGCGGTGAGCATCGCGCGGCGCCTGCAAGACCCGCTGGCCGAGCTGGTGAAGATCGACCCGAAGAGCATCGGCGTGGGCCAGTACCAGCACGACGTGAGCCAGAGCGACCTGGCGAAGAGCCTGAACACCGTGATCGAAGACTGCGTGAACTCGGTCGGCGTGGACCTGAACACCGCCTCGGCCCCGCTGCTGTCGCGGGTGTCGGGCCTGAGCACGGCGGTGGCCGGCGCCATCGTGCGCTGGCGCGACGCGAACGGCGCCTTCAAGAGCCGCAAGCAGTTGCTCGACGTGAGCGGGCTCGGTGCCAAGACCTTCGAGCAGAGCGCCGGCTTCCTGCGCATCCGCGGTGGCGACGACGCGCTCGACCAGTCGGGCGTGCACCCCGAAACCTACCCGCTGGTCGAACGCCTGCTCGCCACGCTGAAGAAGCCGGTCGCCGAAGTGATGGGCCGCGCCGATGTGATCCGCGCGCTGAAGCCCGAAGCGTTTGCCGACGAAAAATTCGGCGCCATCACGGTGAAGGACGTGCTGGCCGAACTCGAGAAACCGGGCCGCGACCCGCGCCCCGACTTCAAGGTGGCGCGCCTCTCGGACGGCATCGAAGACATCAAGGACCTGCAGGCCGGCATGACGCTCGAAGGCACGATCAGCAACGTGGCGCAGTTCGGCGCCTTCGTCGACCTGGGCGTGCACCAGGACGGGCTGATCCACGTGAGCCAGCTTGCCAACAAGTTCGTGAACGACGCACGCGAAGTGGTGAAGACCGGCGACATCGTCAAGGTCAAGGTGCTCGAAGTCGACCTGGCGCGCAAGCGCATCTCGCTCACGATGAAACTCGACGCCAAGCCCATGCCGCAAGGCGAGCGTGGTGGCAACGCCTACCGCGCGCCGGAGCGTGGCGAACGTGTCGCGGCGCACCGGGGCGCGCCAGCGCCGCAGGCCGGTGGTTCGGCGATGGCCGACGCGTTCGCGCGCCTGCAGTCCAAGCGCTGAGACGGCGCGCGGAGCCGATGCGGTGGCCGGCGTGAAAGCATTGAGCGTGCACGCCGGCCCGCGGGCCCTGAAGGCCTTGCGTGAGCACGGCCTGCAAGCGCGGCATGTGCGCGCCGTGCCGGCGGCGGCGGGCGGGCCGAAAGGCCTGGTGTTGAACCCGCTCGACCAGTTCATCTTCGGTGAATGGCTCGCGGGCAACACGCGCCCCGTGCACCTGCTCGGCGCCTCGATCGGTGCCTGGCGCATGGCGGCGGCGAGCCTGAACGAACCCGCCGCCGCACTGGCGCAGATGGCGCACGACTACATCCACCAGGACTACGAACACGCGCCCGGCAAGCCGCCCACGCCACGCCATGTGAGCGAGGTGTTCGGTGCCAACCTGAAAGCGCGTTTCGACGGGCGGGTGGGCGAGCTGCTCGCCAACCCGCGCTACCGGCTGCACGTTTTCACGAGCCGCGGCCGGCACCTGCTGCGCCGCCATGGCCGCGCCTTGTCGTCGATCAGCACGCCGCTGAGCTACTTCGGCGCCTTTGCCACCAACGCCGTCAGCCGGCGCGCGATGAGTGGTTGGTGGGAGCGCGTGGTGTTCTCCGACACGCGCGACCCGTTGCCTTTTCACCTGCACGACTACCGCACGCACACGGCGGCGCTGAACGGCGACAACCTGGCCCTGAGCATTCTCGCGAGCTGCTCGATACCTTACTGGCTCGACCCGGTGCACAACATTCCGGGCGCCCCGCGCGGCGCCTATTGGGACGGCGGCATCACCGACTACCACCTGCACCTGAACTACGCGTCGATGGCCGATGACGCGGTTGATGAGCCTGCGCTGGTGCTGTACCCGCACTTCCAGAGCACCGTGATCCCGGGCTGGCTCGACAAGTTCTTCAAGCACCGCCACCGCGCCACCACGCACTTGTCGAACCTGATCGTGTTGTCGCCGAACCCGGAATGGGTGAAGACGCTGCCGAACGCGAAGCTGCCCGACCGCACCGACTTCCGGCATTTTGGTGACGACACCAAGGCACGTGTGGCGGCCTGGTCCACAGCGGTGAAAGAAAGCGAGCGGCTGCGCGACGAATTCACCGCATGGGTGCGTGGCCGCCTGCCGATCGAGGTGCAGCCGCTGCCCTGAAGCGGCCGGCCGATACGCATCGGTACAGAAACTTTGTCGAAGATTGCATCCAGCTTGAAGGTGGTGGCGTAAGGCACCGCAGACGCGATCCCGGGCTCACCCCCGCAGCGTCAAGAGGAGTCAGCCACGGCGCGAACCGTTGGCCGCCACCGAACCACTTCAAGCCAAGGATGACGACATGAAATCTCAACGACTGGGTACCACCCGACTGCTGCCGCTGCTGGCGGCCCTGGGCGCTGCATATGGCCTGTGTTCGCTGCCGGCGCAAGCCTCCAGCCACCGCGAGGCACCGTCGATCACGACCACGCCCAAGGTCGACGCCGCCGACTTCTACATGTTCAACAGCTACGAACCCGGCCGCACCGGCTTCGTGACGCTGATCGCCGACTACCTGCCGCTGCAAGACGCCTACGGCGGCCCGAACTACTTCAAGCTCGACCCGAACGCGCTGTACGAGATCCACATCGACAACAACGGCGACGCGAAGGAAGACATCACCTTCCAGTTCAGGTTCAAGAACACGCTGAAGGCCAAGACGCTGAGCATCGGCGGCCAGAACGTGGCCATTCCGCTGACGCAGTTCGGCGGCGTGACCGACCCGAACGCCGCGGCGCTGAACGTGAACGAGACCTTCACCGTCGACGTGGTGCGTGGTGACCGCCGAACCGGCACCAAAGGCGCGGTGACCAACGCCACCGGCGGAAGCGCCACCTTCAACAAGCCTTCGGACAACATCGGCACGAAGACGATCCCCGACTACGCGGCCTATGCGGCCAAGCACATCTACACCGTGAACATTCCGGGTTGCACCACGCCGGCCAAGCTGTTCGTGGGCCAGCGCAAGGACCCGTTCGCCGTGAACCTGGGCGCGATCTTCGACCTGGTGAACGTGCCGAGCGCCGCCTTCATCCTCGACCCGGCCAACAAGGACGCTGCCGTCGACAAGCTGAACGACAAGAACGTGACCAGCCTGGCGATCGAAGTGCCCACCGCCTGCCTGACGGCGAGCGGCTCTACCGACACCGTGATCGGTGGCTGGACCACCGCCAGCCTGCGCCAGGGCAGCCTGCTCAGCGCCGCGCCGAAGAGCGGCTACCAGACCGCGGCGGTGACCGGCGGCGCCTGGACGCAGGTCTCGCGCCTGGGCATGCCGCTCGTCAACGAAGTGGTGATCGGCCTCGGCGACAAGGACAAGTTCAACGCCTCAAAGCCGAAAGACGACGGCCAGTTCGCGACCTACGTGACCAACCCGACGCTGCCGGCGCTGGTCGAGATCGCGCTCGCCTCGCCGGGCATCGCGCCCACGAACTTCCCGCGCACCGACCTCGTCACGACCTTCCTGACCGGCATCAAGGGCGTGAACCAGCCGGCGAACGTGGTCGGCTCGGAAATGCTGCGCCTGAACACGGCGATCCCGCCGACGGCGTATGCGAACCAGAACCGCCTGGGCCTGCTCGGTGGTTTGCTCGGGCCGGCACCGCAAGACCTGGCCGGTTACCCGAACGGACGCCGCCCGAACGACGACATCGTCGACATCTCGCTGATCGCGGTGATGGGCGGCCTGTGCGTGGCCAACGGTGACGCCAACACCTACCAGCTCGGCGCGGCGTGCAAGCCGTCGGCCGTGCCACTCGGCACCGCCGTGTTCGGCCTGCACGACGCGGTCGACCAGGCCGGGCCGAAGGTGCGCGCTGCCGGCCCGCTGCTGACCGCCTTCCCGTACGTCGGCACGCCGTTGCCGGGTGCACAGTAAACCCGCCGCAAGGAGCACAGCATGAAGAAGACATGGGTTCTCGCGCTCTGCGCCGCGGCGGTTCTGGCGGCCTGCGGAGGTGGTCATGACGACGACACGCCGCCGGCGACGAGCCAGGTGCCGGCTTCGGCCAGCGAGTCGGTGGGCGGGTTCATCGCCTATCTCAAGCGGCTGGTGGTCGCCGAGGCCGACACGCTGGAGCCGGTCGACGTGAGCGCGGTCGTGCCACCGGCCGATGACGCCGCCGAGCCGGCCGTCGTAGACTGACCGCGGCGACCAGCCGCACGAGGCGGCGGGCTTGCGGGCTCGCCGCCTCTTTCGTTTTCAAATGAACACCTCATCACTTCTCAACTTCGTCGTCGCGCTGGCGCTGTTTGGCGCACTCGGTGCGCAGGCCGCGCCCATCGTGCCGGTGAACGACAGCGACGTGATCGAAGTGCTGCCTGCCGTGAGCGGTGGCCGTGCCGAAGCGCGGCGCCTGCGCAAGCAGCTGGCGCAGCAGCCGAAGGACCCCGTGCTGGCGCTCTCGGTCGCGAAGCGTTACCTCGAACAGGCGCACGAGCTCGGCGACCCGCGCTTCGCCGGCATGGCGATGTCGGCGATCGAAGCCTGGACCGACGAAGCGACCATGCCCGACGGCATCTTGCTGATGCGCGCGAACCTGCAGCAGTACCTGCACGAGTTCGATGCGTCGGCTTTGAGCCTGCAGCGGCTGCTGGCGCGGCCTTCGGCACAGCCGCGGCCCCAAGCGTGGCTGACCCTGGCCACGGTGCGGCGGGTGCAGGGGCGTTATGCCGATTCCGATGCCGCATGCAAACAGGTCGCGCAGGCCGGCTCGGCCCTGCACGCACAAGCCTGCCTGGCCGAGAACGCCGCGTTGCGGGGCGATGCCGATGGCGCACGCGCAACGTTCAAACAACTGCTCGCCACGCCGGGCCTGGCCGCCGCCACGCAGGCGTGGCTCACGACGAGCCTGGCCGAGCTGGAGCAGCGTGCCGGACGCGCGAGCGCCGCCGATGCGGCGTTCCGCGCGTCGTTGAAACTCGACGCCGATGCTTATGCCACGCTGGCCTACGCCGATTTCCTGATCGAGCAGAAGCGGCCGCGCGAGGCGCTGGCCTTGCTGAAAGACCAGGCGCGCAGCGATGCCGTCGTGCTGCGCCTGGCCATCGCCGGCACACAGGCCAAGGCCGCTTCGGCCGCGGCAGACGTGGCCGAGATGCGCGAGCGCATCAATCTGGCCAACCAACGCCCCGACGCCAAGGTCTATCACGGCCGCGAGCAGGCCATGTTCGCGCTCTTCGTCGACGCGCGGCCCGAACAGGCGCTCGAGCTCGCACGCGGCAACGTGGCCCAGCAGCGCGAGCCGCTCGACCTGCTGGTGCTGGCGCAGGCGGCCCGTGCCAGCGGCCAGGCCGCCGCGCTGCAGGAAGCGGGTCGCCTGGCCAGAGACGTGGGGCTGAAGGATGCACGTGTTCAAGCGCTGCTGTGAAGCCCTGATGCGCTCGGCACTGCTGCGCGCGCTGTGCCTGGGCGCCGCCTTGCTCGCTGCCGTGGCGCCAGCGCAGGCGCACAAGTCGAGCGACGCCTACCTGCAGCTCGACGCGAGCGCGTCCGGCACCACGCTGCGCTGGGACATTGCGCTGCGTGACCTCGACGCCGTGCTCGATCTCGACGCCGACGAAGACGGCCAGCTCACCTGGGCCGAGGTGAAGGCCGCGTGGCCGCGGGTGCAGGACTACGCGCTCGGCCGCTTGCAAATCGACGGCTGCCCGCTGCGCGCCACCGATCGCGCGCTGGAGCGGCGCAACGACGGCGCCTACGCGGTGCTGATGCTCGCGTCCGACTGCGTGCTCGCGCAAGCGCCCGTGATCCGCTACAGCCTGTTCCGCGAAGTCGACCCGACCCACCGCGGCATCGCCCGCGTTCAACGGGCCGGCCAGCCGCTGGTGCTGGCGATGCTCGACCCGGGCCAGGCGGCCAGCGCGCCTGAGGCGGTTCAAGCCACTGCGGCGCCGGCCGCAGAGCCCCACGCCGACGGCGGGCGCTGGCAGTTCCTGCGCGAAGGCGTTCGCCACATCCTGACCGGCTACGACCACGTGCTGTTTCTGCTGTGCCTGCTGCTGCCTTCGGTGATGCGGCGCACGCCGCACGGCTGGCGGCCGGTCGAGCGTTTGTCGCAAGCGGTGCTGCCGATCGTGGGCATCGTTTCGGCGTTCACCGTGGCGCACTCGATCACGCTCGGCCTGGCGGCGCTGAAGATCGTGTCGATGTCGCCGTCGTTCATCGAACCGGCGATCGCGGTGACGATCATTCTCGCGGCGCTCGACAACGTGTGGCCGATCTTCCCGGTGCGTCGGGTGATCGTGACCTTCTTCTTCGGGCTGATCCACGGCTTCGGGTTCGCCGGCGTGCTGGCGGAGCTGAACCTGCCGACCTCGGCCTTCGCGTGGGCGCTGCTGCAGTTCAACGTGGGCCTGGAGCTCGGGCAGCTGTTGATCGTGGTGTGCGTGGCGGCGCTGTTGTTCCTGTTGCGCGAGCGGCCGCTGTACCGCTCTTGGGTGATCCGCGGCGGCTCGTTCGCGGCCATGCTGGTGGGTGTGCTGTGGCTGATCGAGCGCACGGCCAACGTCTCGCTGATGCCGATCTGACGGGGCGCGGCTAGAATCAGGTTTTCAACGACAAGGGCGAGAAAGGCATGATGGTTATGACACCGCGAACTACCACCTTCTTCCAGAAGGTCTAGTCGACCGCGCGTCTCGACCTTTCATCCCATTCCCCTTTCGTTCAAGGCGCGGCTCAGTCCGCGCCTTTTGCATTTCTGGAGTTTCAAATGATCTCGATTCAATTGCCCGATGGTTCGAAGCGTGAATACCCCGGCCCGGTGACGGTGGCCGAAGTGGCGGCGTCGATCGGCACCGGCCTGGCCAAGGCGGCGCTCGCCGGGCGCGTGGGGCAGGGCGACGCTGCACGCGTGGTCGACACGAGCTTCCTGATCGAGAACGACGCGGCGCTCGCCATCGTGACCGACAAGGACGCGGCCGGCCTCGAGGTGATCCGCCACTCGACGGCGCACCTGCTTGCCTACGCGGTGAAGGAGTTGTTCCCCGACGCGCAGGTCACGATCGGCCCCGTGATCGAGAACGGCTTCTTCTACGACTTCTCGTACAAGCGCCCGTTCACGCCCGAAGACCTGGTGGCCATCGAAGCCAAGATGACCGAGCTGGCCAAGAAGGACGAGAAGGTCGAACGCCGTGTGCTGCCGCGCGACGAAGCCGTGGCGCATTTCAAGAGCATCGGCGAGGCCTACAAGGCCGAGATCATTGCCGGCATTCCCGCGAACGAAGACGTGTCGCTGTACCGCGAAGGCGCGTTCGAAGACCTGTGCCGCGGCCCGCACGTGCCGAGCACGGGCAAACTCAGGCACTTCAAGCTGATGAAGGTGGCCGGCGCCTACTGGCGCGGCGACCACCGCAACGAGATGCTCACGCGCATCTACGGCACGGCCTGGGCCACGAAAGACGAGCTGCAGCAGTACCTGCACATGCTCGAAGAAGCCGAGAAGCGCGACCACCGAAAACTCGGCCGCGAGCTCGACCTGTTTCACCTCGACGAACACGCGCCGGGCCTGGTGTTCTGGCACCCCAAGGGCTGGGCGCTGTGGCAGCAGGTCGAGCAGTACATGCGCGGCGTGTACCGCGACAACGGCTACCAGGAGGTCAAGGGCCCGCAGTTGCTCGACCAGGGCCTGTGGGAGAAGACGGGCCACTGGGACAAGTACCGCGAAAACATGTTCACGACCGAGTCGGAGAAGCGCGACTACGCGCTCAAGCCGATGAATTGCCCCGGGCACATCCTGATCTACAAGCAGGGCATCAAGAGTTACCGCGACCTGCCGCTGCGCTACGGCGAGTTCGGCCAGTGCCACCGCAACGAACCGACCGGCGGGCTGCACGGCATCATGCGGGTGCGTGGCTTCACGCAGGACGACGGCCACATCTTCTGCCTGGAAGACCAGATCCTCGACGAATGCGTGGCCTACACGGCGCTGCTGCAGAAGGTGTACGCCGACTTCGGCTTCGCCAACATCATCTACAAGGTGGCCACGCGGCCGGCCGCGCGCATCGGCTCGGAAGCCGTGTGGGACAAGGCCGAGTTCGCGCTGATGGAAAGCCTGCGCCGCTCGAACTGCGAGTTCGAGGTGGCGCCGGGCGACGGTGCCTTCTACGGCCCGAAGATCGAGTACACGCTGAAAGACGCGCTCGGCCGGCAGTGGCAGTGCGGCACGATGCAGGTCGACTTTTCGATGCCCGAGCGCCTGGGCGCCGAGTACGTGGCCGAATCGGGCGAGCGCCACGCCCCGGTGATGCTGCACCGCGCGATCGTGGGCAGCCTGGAGCGTTTCATCGGCATCCTGATCGAACAGCACGCCGGCGCGCTGCCGGCCTGGCTGGCGCCGCAGCAGGTCAGCGTGCTGCCGATCACCGATCAGCAGGGCGACTACGCCCGGGAAGTCGCCAAAACGCTGCAAAAACAAGGACTTAGGGTGGCGTCTGATTTGCGCAACGAGAAGATTACCTATAAAATCCGCGAGCATTCAATGCAAAAGGTCCCGTACATCCTGGTCGTGGGCGACAAGGAGAAGGCAAACGGGTCCGTTGCGGTGCGCGCCCGGGGCAACCAGGACCTCGGAGTGATGCCACTGGCCGACTTCGCGCAGAAGATCGCCGGCGACATTGCCCAAAGAGTGTGAAAACACCTGCGCCGTCACTCTTGTGGCGGCGTACCCGGAAGCGGGGCGCGTTTCGAACATTGTTGGGCTCCGCTGCCTTGGGGTCTGTTGAAGGATTTGAACCATCGCTACTTTTGCTGACCGCCGTACTCCGAACGCAGAGCGCAAGCACCGCCTGAACCGCGAGATCATGGCTCCGGAAGTCCGCCTGAACGGCCCAGAGAACGAACCCCTGGGCATCGTGAGCATCACCGAGGCCTTGCGCCTCGCAGGCGAGCAAGACGTCGATCTGGTCGAGATCGTCGCTCAAGCCGACCCGCCGGTGTGCCGCCTCATGGACTACGGCAAGTTCAAGTACCAGGAGCAGAAGAAAGCGGCGGAAGCCAAGAGCAAGCAGAAGGTCGTCGAGGTCAAGGAAGTCAAGTTCCGGCCCGGCACCGACGAAGGCGACTACAACATCAAGATGCGCAACCTGCGCCGCTTCATCGAAGAAGACGGCGACAAGGGCAAGGTCACGCTGCGTTACCGCGGCCGCGAGATCACCCACCAGGACATCGGTATGCGCCTGTTGGAACGCATTCGCGACGAGTTGGCCGATGTGTCGGTGGTCGAGCACATGCCCAAGCTCGAAGGTCGCCAGATGATCATGGTGCTGGCACCGAAGCGAAAGTAGGTTGAAGGTTTGAGAGAGTTCAGTGCGTTGGTCTGGTCACCAGCGCGCTGTCAGAAGCCCCTCATGGCTTACAAGACGGCGAGAGTTTTGCCGGCGCCATGCAGGAGCAATTAAAAAGGAGCATCACATGCCCAAAATGAAGACCAAGAAAAGCGCCGCCAAGCGGTTTCGCGTTCGACCAGGTGGCACCGTCAAGCGGGGCCAGGCGTTCAAGCGCCACATCCTGACCAAGAAGACCACGAAGAACAAGCGCCACCTGCGTGGCTCTGTCGCCGTGCACGAGACCAACATGGGGCACATCAAGCAGATGATGCCCTTCGCTGGTCTGTAACCGCTTCAAGGAAAGGATAGAACATGCCTCGCGTCAAACGTGGTGTCACCGCCCGCGCACGTCACAAGAAAGTTCTCGCACTCGCCAAGGGTTACCGTGGCCGCCGCAAGAACGTGTTCCGCATTGCCAAGCAAGCAGTCATGCGTGCCGGGCAATACGCGTACCGTGACCGCCGGACCAAGAAGCGCGTATTCCGTCACCTGTGGATCGCCCGGATCAATGCCGGCAGCCGCAGCCACGGCGTCACCTACAGCAAGTTCATGGCCGGCTTGAAGAAGCTGTCGATCGAGATCGACCGCAAGGTCCTCTCCGACATGGCCATCAACGATCCTGCCGCTTTTGGCAGCATCGTCGAAAAGGTGAAGGCCCAGCTGGCTTGAATGTCGTGAACTGCTCGGTACTTCGGTGCCTTGCAGCGCGGCGCGCCCTGGTTGTGGCAACACCACCGGGGTGAGCACTCTCCAAGGCCGCCTGTTTGCGCGGCCTTTTTTCTTGTGAAGCGATGAACGATCTCGAGCCTCTCGTCCTGGAAGCACAAGCCGATTTCGCGCAGGCTGCAACGCCCGCCGATCTCGAGAACGCCAAGGCCCGGTTTCTCGGCAAGTCCGGCCGCATCACCGAGCAGCTGAAGGCGCTCGGGGCCCTGGCCGCCGATGAAAAGAAGGCACGTGGTGCCTCGATCAACGGCGCCAAGCAGCAGATCGAAGCGGCGCTGAACGCGCGGCGCGAAGCGCTGGCCGATGCCGAACTGCAAGCGCAGCTCAAGGGCGAAGCGCTCGACGTGAGCTTGCCCGGCCGCAAGCGCGGCAGCAGCGGCGGCCTGCACCCGGTGAGCCGCGCGCGCGAGCGCATCGAGGCGATCTTCGGTTCGATGGGTTTCGACGTGGCCGATGGCCCCGAGATCGAGACCGACTGGTACAGCTTCACCGCACTGAACAACCCCGAGAACCACCCGGCGCGCTCGATGCAGGACACGTTCTACGTCGACATGAAGGACGCCGAGGGCCGCTGGCTCAACCTGCGCCCGCACACGTCGCCGATGCAGGTGCGCTACGCCCGCGCGCACGCCAAGAAGTACGAAGGCCAGGCGGTGATGCCCGACATCCGCGTGATCGCGCCGGGCCGCACCTACCGGGTCGACAGCGACGCGACGCACTCGCCGATGTTCCACCAGGTCGAAGGGCTGTGGGTCGGCGAGAACGTGAGCTTCAAGGACCTGAAGGCGATGTACCTCGACTTCATCCAGGCCTTCTTCGAAACCAAAGACCTGCAACTGCGGTTCCGGCCGAGCTACTTTCCGTTCACCGAGCCCAGCGCCGAAATCGACATCATGTTCGAGAGCGGGCCGCTGCAAGGCCGTTGGCTCGAGGTGTCGGGCTCGGGCCAGGTGCACCCGCAGGTGATCCGAAACATGGGCCTCGACCCGGAACGGTACATCGGCTTCGCGTTCGGCTCCGGCATCGACCGGCTGGCGATGCTGCGCTACGGCATCAGCGACCTGAGGCTGTTCTTCGAAGGCGACCTGCGGTTCCTGTCGCAATTCAACTGATCGCATTGAAGTTCTGAAGAGTCGACGAGATGCAATTTCCCGAGTCCTGGTTGCGCGAGTTCTGCAACCCGCCCCTCAGCAGCACGGCGCTGGCCGAACTGCTCACGATGTCTGGCATGGAGGTCGAAGAGGCGCGCCCGGTGGCTCCGCCATTCGAGCGGGTCGTGGTGGCGCAGGTGCTGGCGGTCGAACGCCACCCGAACGCCGACCGCCTCAACGTGTGCCAGGTCGACGCCGGCACCGGCGAGACGCTGAACATCGTCTGCGGCGCGCCGAATGTGCGCCCGGGCATCAAGGTGCCGTGCGCGCTGGTCGGGGCGCAACTGCCGCCGGCCGATGAAGGCGGCAAGCCTTTCGAGATCAAGCTCGGCAACCTGCGCGGTGTGCAGAGCCAGGGCATGTTGTGCTCGGCGCGCGAACTGAAACTTTCTGAAGACCACGGCGGCCTGTTGATCCTCGACGACGCCGCAACCGTCGGCCAGAACATCCGTGAGCACCTGCAGCTCGACGACACGCTGCTCACGCTCAAGCTCACGCCCAACCTCGGGCACTGCCTGAGCGTGTACGGCATCGCGCGCGAGCTGTCGGCGCTGACCGGGTCGCCGCTGCGGGCGCCGGCGTTCCCGGCCGCGCCGGTGCGGCATGCGGCCATGTTGCCGGTGAAGATCAACGCCACCGATTTGTGCGGGCGCTTCTCGGGCCGCGTCATCCACAACGTGGACACCCGCGCCAAGACGCCGGCGTGGATGGTCGACCGGCTGGCCCGCTGCGGCCAGCGTTCGGTCACGGCGCTCGTCGACATCTCGAACTATGTGATGTTCGAGTTCGGGCGGCCTTCGCACATCTTCGATCTCGACAAGATCCACGGCGGGCTCGACGTGCGCTGGGGGCGTGCGGGCGAGACGCTCAAGCTGCTCAACGGCAACACCATCGAAGTCGATGCGCAGGTCGGTGTGATCGCCGACGATGAAGCAGTCGAGTCGCTCGCCGGCATCATGGGCGGCGACGCCACGGCGGTGTCCGACGACACGAAGAACGTGTACGTCGAAGCGGCGTTCTGGTGGCCCGAAGCGGTGTCGGGGCGCTCGCGCCGCTTCAACTTCAGCACCGACGCCGGCCACCGCTTCGAGCGCGGCGTGGATGCGGCCACGACGGTCGAGCACATCGAGAGAATCACCCAACTCATTCTCGACATCTGCGGCGGCGAAGCCGGCCCGATCGACGACCAGGCACCGAACCTGCCGTTGCGCAAGCCGGTCACGCTGCGCGTGGCGCGCGCGGCCAAGGTGATCGGCATGCCGGTGACGCAGCAGCAGTGCGAAACCGTGATGCAGCGCCTGGGCCTGGCGTTCACGAGTGCGCCCGGTGCGCTGACTGTCACGCCCCCGAGCTGGCGCTTCGACCTGCAGATCGAAGAAGACCTGATCGAAGAAGTGATCCGCGTGCTCGGTTACGCGAGCCTGCCCGATGCGCCGCCGCGTGCCGACCTGACGGCCCGCGTGCGCAGCGAAGCGCAGCGCGGGGCCGATGCCGTGCGCCGCCGCATGGCTTCGCTCGACTACCAGGAGACGATCAACTTCAGCTTCGTCGACGAACGCTGGGAGCGTGAGCTCGCCGGCAATGCCGACCCGATCAACCTGCTGAACCCGATGGCCAGCCACTGGGCCGTGATGCGCTCGAGCCTGATCGGCAGCCTCGTGGGCGTGCTGCGCTTCAACCTGGCCCGCAAGGCGCCGCGCGTGCGGGTGTTCGAAGCGGGCAGGGTGTACCTGCGCGACGCGCTGGTGGCCGATGGCGATGCGAGCGTCGCCGGCATTCACCAGCCGATGCGCCTGGCCGGCCTGGCCTTTGGCACGGCAGAGGCGACGCAATGGGCCGCCAAGGACAGGACGGTCGATTTCTTCGACATCAAGGGCGACATCGAAGCCCTGTTTTCGCCCGCCACGGTGCGCTTCGTCGCCGCCGAGCACCCGGCGATGCACCCGGGCCGCTGCGCGCGCATCGAAGCCGACGGGCGGCCGGTCGGGTTTGCCGGCGAATTGCACCCCAAGTGGCGCCAGGCCTACGAACTGCCGGCTGCGCCGCAGTTGTTCGAGCTCGACATGGCGGCGCTGATGGAGCGGGAGCTGCCGGCGTTTGCGCCGATCCAGCGGCAACAGTCGGTCTGGCGCGACCTGGCCGTGATTGCCGGTGAGGCCGTGACGCACGACAGCCTGATGAACACGATCGCCTCCGCCCACACAGGCCTCGTGCGGTCAGCGCGCCTGTTCGACGTCTACAAACCCGCAGTGGTGCCGGCCGACATGGCCGCCGGCGAGCGCAGCCTCGCGGTGCGCCTCGAGCTGCTCGACGACGAGGCCCCCTTGACCGACGAGCGCATCGAAGCCGTCGTGGCCGACGTGCTGGCGGCACTGAGCCAACGCCTCGGCGTGCGGCTGCGGGCCTAGGAGATGGCTGGCATGAACCCGCCCGACCTCGAGCACGGTGACGACGAATCAGACAGCGTGCTGCCGGTGCGTGCCGTGCAACTGCCGACCATCGAGACGCCCACGCTCACGAAAGCCGAACTCGCCGAGCTGCTCTTCGAGAGGCTCGGGCTCAACAAGCGCGAGTCCAAGGACATGGTCGAGGCCTTCTTCGACCTGATCCACGCCACGCTCGTGTCGGGCGACGACGTGAAGATGTCGGGGTTCGGCAACTTCAACATCCGCCGCAAGGCACCGCGCCCCGGGCGCAACCCGCGGACTGGCGAGGCGATCCCGATCAAGGCTCGAAATGTTGTAACTTTTCACGCTAGTCACAAATTGAAAGGCGTTGTCCAAGGCGACATCCCGCCAGAGGAGGAGTTCGAGTAAAGTCTTAGCTTTCCCCATCGATCTTGTTGATTTTCATGGAGAAAGCGCTCCCAGCCATCCCCGCAAAACGTTACTTCACCATCGGTGAGGTCAGCGAGTTGTGCGGCGTGAAGCCGTATGTGTTGCGCTACTGGGAGCAGGAGTTCACGCAGCTCAAGCCGATGAAACGGCGCGGCAACCGCCGCTACTACCAGCACCACGAAGTGCTGTTGATCCGCCGGATCCGCGAGTTGTTGTATGAACAGGGCTTCACGATCAGTGGCGCCCGAAACCGGCTCACCGAAGCCGGGCAAGGCCGCGCTTCGGTGCAGGTGCCCGAAGCCTTCGACGACAACGAACTGCCCGATCTAGAAGACTTGCCGGAAGCGCCCGAGGCCGTGGCCGTCGACGTGTCGGACCTGCCGCAGCCCGAGGTCTCCACCTTGACCTTGTCGATGCCGCAGATGCGCGAAGAACTCATCTCGATCCGCAGCCTGCTGACCGTGTGACGGCCGGCCAGTGCGCCGCTTCAATCTATAATCCTGGCTTCATCGGGGCGTAGCGCAGCTTGGTAGCGCACTTGTCTGGGGGACAAGGGGTCGCAGGTTCAAATCCTGCCGTTCCGACCACTCAAAAGCAAAGGCCCGTGTTCGCAAGAACACGGGCCTTTTGTCTTTGCGGACGCTGCCTCTTACTGCAGCGACACCTCGACCCGGCGGGCTTCGGCATTCGCGCCGCTGGCCGTGAGCGTTTCGGGCTTCTTCAATTCGATCTTGTCTTCGGCCACGCCAGCCGCCTTGATCGCGTCGCGCACCGCGAAGGCGCGTTGTTTGGCGAGCTCTTCGTTCTTCGCGGCATCGCCGGTCGCGTCGGTGTAGCCGCTGACGACGGCCTTCTTGCCGCCCGCCACGCCCTTGGCCACGTCGGCGAGTGCAGCGTCGGCACCGCCTGCCAGTTCGGCCTTGCCCGTGGCGAAGTAGAACTTCACGACGCCACCTTCGACCTTGAACGAAGCCGCATCCGCCGCTACCGCCATCGACGGTGCCGCAGCAGCCACCACCGCCGCCGGCGCTGCGGGTGCCGCCATGTGCGCCGAAGCGCCGCCGGTGCCCGAGGTCGAGAGCAGCGGCACGATCATCAGCGCCACGATGTTGATGATCTTGATCAGCGGGTTCACGGCCGGGCCGGCGGTGTCTTTGTACGGGTCGCCCACGGTGTCGCCGGTCACGGCCGCCTTGTGCGCTTCGCTGCCCTTGCCACCGTGGTGGCCGTCTTCGATGTACTTCTTGGCGTTGTCCCAGGCGCCGCCGCCGGTGCACATCGAGATCGCCACGAACAGGCCGGTCACGATCGTGCCCATCAGCAGGCCGCCGAGGGCGGCCGGCCCGAGCAGCAGGCCGACGATGATTGGCACCACCACGGGCAGCAGGCTCGGCACGATCATTTCCTTGATCGCGGCCGTGGTCAGCATGTCGACCGCGGCGCTGTAATCGGGCTTGCGCTTGCCAGACATGATCGCGCCGTCCTGGAACTGGCGCCGCACTTCGACGACCACCGAGCCGGCTGCACGGCCCACGGCTTCCATCGCCATCGCGCCGAAGAGGTAGGGGATCAGGCCGCCGATGAACAGGCCGACGATCACCTTCGGGTCCGACAGGTCGAAGCTCACGCTCATGCCGCGGCCTTCGAGCGAGTGGGTGTAGTCGGCGAACAGCACCAGCGCCGCCAGGCCGGCCGAGCCGATCGCGTAGCCCTTGGTCACGGCCTTGGTGGTGTTGCCCACCGCGTCGAGCGGGTCGGTCACGTCGCGCACGCTCTTCGGCAGCTCAGACATCTCGGCGATGCCACCGGCGTTGTCGGTGATCGGGCCGTAGGCGTCGAGCGCCACCACGATGCCGGCCATGCTCAGCATCGAGGTCGCAGCGATCGCAATGCCGTACAAGCCGGCAAGCCAGTACGACACCAGGATGGCGACGCACACGAACAAGACCGGCCACGCGGTCGAGCGCATCGAGACGCCGAGGCCGGCGATGATGTTGGTGCCGTGGCCGGTGGTCGAAGCTTGTGCGATGTGCCGCACCGGGCTGTACTGCGTGCCGGTGTAGAACTCGGTCACCCACACGAGCGCGGCGGTCAGCACCAGGCCCACGGCGCAGGTGCCGAAGAGTTTCATGTGCGTGCCGGCGCCTAGCGCATCAGCCGGCATCACGCTGGTGGTGACGAAGTAGAAGGCGATCAGCGACAGCACGCCCGCGACGGCCAGGCCCTTGTAGAGCGCCGGCATCACGTTCTTCATGCCGGGCGAGGCCTTCACGAAGGAGCAGCCGATGATCGAAGCGATGATCGATACGCCACCGAGGATCAGCGGGTAGATCACGGCGGCCATCGTGGCGCTGCCCTTGACCACCAGCGCGCCGAGCGCCATGGTGGCGATGAGGGTGACGGCGTAGGTCTCGAACAGGTCGGCGGCCATGCCGGCGCAGTCGCCGACGTTGTCACCCACGTTGTCGGCGATCACCGCCGGGTTGCGCGGGTCGTCTTCGGGAATGCCGGCTTCGACCTTGCCCACCAGGTCGGCACCCACGTCGGCGCCCTTGGTGAAGATGCCACCGCCGAGCCGCGCAAAGATCGAGATCAGCGACGCGCCGAAGGCGAAGCCGAGCATCGGCTTGAGCACCGACGAGATCGTCTTGTCGGGCGTGAGGTTGCCGTTGCCGGTGAGGAACATGAAGAAGATCGTGACGCCCAGCAGCCCCAGGCCGACCACGAGCATGCCGGTGATGGCGCCGCCCTTGAAGGCGACGTCGAGCGCCGGGCCGATGCCCTTGGTCGCGGCCTGTGCGGTGCGCACGTTGGCCTTGACCGACACGTTCATGCCGATGAAACCGCAGGCGCCCGAGAGCACGGCGCCAAGCACGAAGCCCACTGCGCTGGTGCCGTCGAGAAACACGCCGATCAGGATGGCGAGTACCACACCCACGAGGGCGATCGTCTTGTATTGCCGCGCCAGGTAAGCGGCGGCGCCTTGCTGGATCGCCGCGGCGATCTCCTGCATGCGCTCGTTGCCTGCGCTCTGGCTCAGGATCCAGCTTCGTTGCACGAAGCCGTAGACAACTGCGGCCAAACCGCAGGCCAGCGCGAAATACAGCGCCATGGATGATGTGATCAAGGGGGATCCTTCCTCGTCGAGTGCTATGGTGAAAACCTGCAAATCAGACCGGCCGCACTTGCACTGGCGCGGCCCGCCGAACCACGCGGCATGCTACGGGATGGGGCATGACAAGGCAACGACGCCGGCATGGTGTTTTCCATCGGTACGGCGGTGTCAGTTTCGAACAAGGCCCGCAAAAATTGCCGACATAAAATCGGGGTTTGTACGAGCACCGCAGGAAACCACAATGAGTTTGCAAGACGTCACCCCCGGAGCCAAGGCACCTGAGCAGTTCAACGTGATCATCGAGATCCCGATGAACGCCGACCCGATCAAGTACGAGGTCGACAAGGCCACCGGCGCGCTCTTCGTCGACCGCTTCATGACGACCGCGATGCACTACCCCTGCAACTACGGTTATGTGCCGCAGACCTTGTCGGACGACGGCGACCCGGTCGACGTGCTCGTGATCACGCCGTTCCCGCTCACGCCCGGCGTGGTGGTCACGTGCCGCCCGATCGGCGTGCTGAAGATGGAAGACGAAGCCGGTGGCGACGCCAAGGTTCTGGCGGTACCCATCGACAAGATCCTGCCCATCTACACCCACTGGCAAAAGCCGGAAGACATCAACCAGATGCGCCTGAAGGCGATCCAGCACTTCTTCGAGCACTACAAGGATCTCGAGGCGGGCAAGTGGGTGAAGATCCAGGGTTGGGAAGGGCCCGAAGCCGCGAAGGAAGAGATTCGCAGCGGCATCGCCAGCTACAAGAAGCCCTGAAGCGGCGCAGCGGGCCGGCAGCCGAAGCGCAGCCGCACGAGGGGGCATTCGGCCGCCCCTAAACTGCGGGCTCCCTCGCCACCCGCTTGTGCCATGCCGAAGTTCCTGCGCTCGATCGTTCTCTCTGCTCTGGCGCTGTTCGCGGCCGCCGCGCCGATGGCACAAGCCCTGCCACCGGGGCTGCAGAGCGTCACCTCCGTCGAAGGCATCGACGAATACAGGCTGCCGAACGGGCTGCAACTGCTGCTGGTGCCCGACGACTCCAAGCCGACGACCACGGTCAACATCACCTACCGCGTGGGCTCGCGCCACGAGAACTACGGCGAGACCGGCATGGCGCACCTGCTGGAGCACATGCTCTTCAAGGGCACGCCGAAGAACGAGAAGGTGTGGGACTCGTTCCAGAAGCGCGGCATGGCCGCGAACGGCAGCACCTCGTTCGACCGCACCAACTACTTCGCCAGCTTCTCCGCCAACGACGACAACCTGCAGTGGTATCTGGGCTGGCTGGCCGACGCGATGGTCAACAGCTATGTGGCGCGCAAGGACCTCGACACCGAGATGACGGTCGTGCGCAACGAGATGGAATCGGGCGAGAACAGCGCGAGCCGCATCCTGTTGCAGCGGTCGATGGCGCTGATGTTCGACTGGCACCACTACGGCAACTCGATCATCGGGGCCCGTGCCGACGTGGAGAACGTCGACATCCCGCGCCTGCAGGCCTTCTACCGCCTCTACTACCAGCCCGACAACGCCACGCTGATCGTCTCGGGCAAGTTCGACCGCGCCCGTGTGCTGGCCTGGGTGGCCGAAGCCTTCGGCAAGATCCCCAAGCCCACCCGCACGCTGCCGCTGCTCTACACGCTCGACCCGGCACAAGACGGCCCGCGCAGCGTGACGCTGCGGCGCACCGGGGGTGCGCCGATGAGCTATGCCGGCTACCACGTGCCGGCAGGCGGAACGAAAGAGTTCGCGGCCGCCACGCTGCTCGGCGTGATCTTCGGCGAAGCGCCGACCGGGCGGCTGCACAAGCGGCTCACGCAAAAGCAGCTCGCTGCCGACACGGGCGCTTTTGCCTGGAGCTTGGCCGACCCGAGCGCCCTGTTCACGATCGCCAACTTCGCGCCGGGGCAGGACGTCGAAAAGGGCCAGGCCGAGATGCTGGCCACCGTCGAGTCGGTGCGCACCGAGCCGATCACCGAAGACGAGTTGGCACGTGCCAAGCTGAAGTGGATGACGAACTGGGAGGAGTCGTTCGCCAACCCCGAGAAGGTGGGCGTGGTGCTCTCGGAATCGGTCGCGCTCGGCGACTGGCGCCTGTTCTTCCTGCGGCGTGACTGGGTCCAGGCCCTGACCCTTGCCGAGGTGCAGCGCGTGGCCGAGCAGTACCTCGTGGCCGACAACCGCACGCTGGCCACCTTCGTGCCGACCGATAAACCACAGCGCGCCCCGGCCCAGGCCCAGGTCGACATCGCCAGCACGATGCAGGCGTTCAAGCCGAAGGCGGCAGCAGCGCCGGTCGAGGCGTTCGAGGCCACGCCCGCGAACATCGACGCGCGCACCCGGCGCTTCTCGGTCGGCGGGCTGAAGGCCGCCGTGTTGCCCAAGGGCTCGCGTGGTGGCGCCGTGCAAGCGGTGCTGACGCTCCACTTCGGCGACGCGGCGAGTCTGTCGGGGCAGGGCGAAGTCGCCACCGCCGTGGCCGAGTTGATCGACAAGGGCAGCAAGACACTCACCCGCGAGCAGGTCGAGGACAGGCTCGACAAGCTCAAGACCCAGCTCTCGATCAGCGCCGCGGCCGGCCGCGTGAGCTTGACGCTCGCTTCGCGTCGTGAGCACCTGCCGGCCGCGATCGCCCTGGTCGGCGAGTTGTTGCGCAACCCGGTGTTCCCGGCCGATGCGCTGGTGGAGCGAACCCGCCTGGCGCTGACCGGCATCGAACAACGCCGCAAGGAGCCGAGCGTGGTGGCGCAAAACGCCGTGGCGAGGCTGGGCAACACCTACCCGCGCGGTGATGTCCGCCATGCTCGCACGTTCGAAGAGATGGTGGAAGACGTGAACGCCGTCAGCGTCGACAAGCTGCGCGCATTCCACGCCCGTTTTTATGGCGCGTCGAACGCCGAGTTCGCGGCGGTCGGTGACATGGACGCAGCCGCAGTCGAAGCCGCGCTGCAAGCCGCGTTCGGCGGCTGGGCGAGCCCCGCGCCCTTTGCGCGTGTGCCGCAGCCCTTGCTGCCGGTGAAGCCCGATCGCCTGCTGCTGCTCACGCCCGACAAGCAGAACGCCTACATGCTGGTGCGACTGGGCGTGCCGCTGACCGACACCGATGCCGACTACCCGGCGCTCACGCTCGCCAACCACATCTTCGGCTCGGGCGGCAGCTCGCGCCTGTGGAAGCGCATCCGCGAAGGTGAGGGCCTGTCTTACGACGTGCGCAGCAGCGTGCAGTGGAACAACCTCGACGCCAATTCGCCCTGGCAGGCGAGCGCCATCTACGCGCCGCAGAACCGCGCGAAGGTCGAGACCGCGTTCCAGGAGGAGACCACGCGTGCGCTCAAGGACGGCTTTACCGCACAGGAACTGGCCGAGGCGAAGACCAGCGTGCTCGCGTTCCGGCGCCTTTCACGCGCGCAAGACGCCGGCGTGGCCGGCGCACTGGCGAACAACCTCTACCTCGGGCGCAGCTTCGCCGTCGCGGCGCAGGTCGACTCGGCGATCGAGAAACTCACGCTCGAGCAGGTCAACGCGGCACTGCGCAAGTACCTCACGCCCGAGCGTTTTGTGTCGGCGTTCGCTGGCGACTTCAAGGGGCCGTGAGCCGGGTTCAGGCGGGTGTCTTGAACGGCCGGCGTTCGTTGAGCTCGTCGATGTAGTTCGCTACGCCGGTGCCTTCACGCTCGAGGAAGTCGCTTACCGCCTGCGCGAACTGCGGGTGGGCGAGCCAATGCGCAGACCAGGTCTGCACCGGTAGCAGGCCGCGGGCCATCTTGTGTTCGCCCTGGGCGCCGCCTTCGAAACGTTCGTAGCCATTGTTGATGCACCAGGCGAGCGGCTGGTAGTAGCAGGCCTCGAAGTGCAGGCACGGGATGTGTTCGGTCGCGCCCCAGTAGCGGCCGAATGCGGCCCGACGAGCCGGGTCGATGCAGATCAATGAAACGGCGACGCGCTCGCCCGCGCGCCACGCCGTGAAGAGCAGCCAGTTCTGCGGCATCGCGGTCGCCATCTGCGCGAAGAACTCGCGTGTGAGGTAGGGCGTGGAATGATGCTCGCGGTAGGTCTGGCAGTAACAGCGGTAGAAATAGTCCCAGTCGGCTTGGCCGATGTCCGCGCCGACGTGTGTGGTGAACGTGACGGCGGCATCCGCCACACGCCGGCGTTCCTGCTGGATCTTCTTGCGTTTCTCGCGCTGCAGGCCGGCCAGGAATTCGGTGAAGTCGGCGTAGGGCGCAGGCTCTCGGTTGCGCCAGTGAAATTGCACCGTGCTGCGCATCATCCAGCCTTCGTCGCGCGCGGCCTGTGCGTCGGCGTCGTCGAGGAAGAGCAGGTGCGCCGATGACAGCTTGGCATCGTGCGCGAACTGGCGCATCGCGCGCAACAAGAGGCGGCGGCCCGCCTGGTCGCGCGCCAGCAGGCGCGGGCCGGGCACCGGTGTGAACGGCACCGCACCGAGCAGCTTGGGGTAGTAGCGCAGCCCGTGCCGCTGGTAGGCGTCGGCCCAGGCCCAGTCGAAGACGTATTCGCCGTAGGAATGGTCTTTCAGGTAGAGCGGGCACGCGGCAACGAGCACCTCGTCAAGCGTCACCGCCAGGAACTGCGGCATCCACCCGGTGGCACCGACGGCGCTGGCTGATGTGTGCATTGCCAGCAGGTAGTCGTGGCGCATGAAGGGTGTCGACGAAGCCTGGGCGTCGAGCAGCGCGTTCCACTGCGCAGCGTCGATCGCGGCGGGGTCGTCGAAGACCCGAATGACATAATCAAACGGCTCTTTCGCCCCCTGTTTTTCAGCCCCGGGTTCGCCCCGCACTTCGTCGCGCATATGTCAGCAAAACCTTCGGTGAAAGTGGCTCTGGCGCAGATCAATGCGACGGTCGGAGACCTCGCGGGCAACGGCCGCCTGATCGTCGACGCGGCACGCAACGCCTATGCCAGTGGAGCCCGCCTCGTGCTCACACCCGAGCTCGGCCTGTGCGGCTACCCGCCCGAAGACCTGCTGCTGCGCCCGGCCTTCATGCAGGCCTGCGCCGAAGCGCTGGCCGATTGCGCCCGTGCGCTGGCCGACTTGCCGGGCTTGTTCGTGGTGGTGGGGCATCCGCATCAGTTTGGTGATCGGGGTGATGTTAGGTCGAACTCGGTCTCGGTGCCGCAGCGCTACAACGCGGCCTCGGTGCTCGAAGGGGGGCGCGTCAGGGCCACCTATTGCAAGCGTGAGTTGCCCAACTACCAGGTGTTCGACGAGCGGCGCTATTTCGCCTCGGGCCGCGACGCGGGGCAGGGCGCGGTTGTGTTCGAGGTGGAGGGCCTGAAGTTCGGGTTGAACATCTGCGAAGACGCCTGGTTCGACGAACCCGGCCTGGCGGCCAAGGCGGCCGGCGCCGAAGTGTTGTGCGTGCTCAATGCGTCGCCGTTCCACCTGGGCAAGCTGGCCGAGCGCGAAGAGCGCATGGCCGATCGTGCGCGCCAGCTCGGGCTGCCGCTGCTGTATTCGCACCTGGCCGGCGGGCAGGACGAAGTGGTGTTCGACGGCGCGTCGTTCGCGCTCGATGCAGCAGGCCAGGTGACGGCGCGCGCGCCGATGTTCGACGAGGCGCTGCTGATCGTCGAGGTGACTGCCAGGAGTTCGCTCGGTGACGTGGCCGAAGTGCCGTGCATCGAAGCGCAGGCCTGGGCGGCGCTGGTCGTGGGCGTGCGCGACTACGTCAACAAGAATGGCTTTCCCGGCATCATCATCGGGCTGAGCGGCGGCATCGACTCGGCACTGGTGCTGGCGGTGGCGGTCGACGCGCTCGGCGCTGCGCGCGTGCGCACGGTGATGATGCCGTCGCCTTACACCGCCGACATCTCGTGGATCGACGCACGCGACATGGCGCAGCGCCTGGGCGTGCGCTACGACGAGATCTCGATCGTGCCGATGTTCGACGCGTTCAAGCAGAGCCTGGCCGCAGAATTCGCGGGGCTGAAGGAAGACGCGACCGAAGAGAACATCCAGGCGCGCATTCGCGGCACGCTGCTGATGGCCTTGTCGAACAAGTTCGGCTCCATCGTGCTGACCACCGGCAACAAGAGCGAGATGGCCACGGGCTACTGCACGCTCTACGGCGACATGGCCGGCGGTTTCGCGGTCATCAAGGACGTGGCGAAAACGCTGGTCTACCGCCTGGCGCGATGGAAGAACGCGCAAGGTGCCGAGGTGATCCCCGAACGCATCATCACGCGCCCGCCCTCGGCCGAACTGCGGCCCGACCAGACCGACCAGGACAGCCTGCCGCCCTACGAAGTGCTCGACGGCATCCTGCAGCGCTACATGGAACAAGACCAGGGCATCGAAGAGATCGTGGCCGCGGGCTTCGACGCCAAGGACGTGGAGCGGGTCACGCGGCTCATCAAGATCAACGAGTACAAACGCCGCCAGTCGCCGGTGGGCATCCGCATCACGCACCGCGCTTTCGGGCGCGATTGGCGCTACCCCATCACTTCGAAGTTCCGCGCGTAAACTCGGGCGAGATCAATCCTTGCAGGAACCGGCCATGAAACAGATCACCGCGATTGTCAAACCGTTCAAGCTCGAGGAAGTGCGTGAAGCGCTGGGCGCGGTCGGCGTGACCGGCCTCACGGTCACCGAAGTCAAGGGCTTCGGCCGCCAGAAGGGCCACACCGAGCTCTACCGCGGCGCCGAGTACGTGGTCGACTTTCTGCCGAAGGTGAAGCTCGAGGTGGTGGTGAAAGACGGCGACGCCGAGCGTTGCATCGAAGCGATCGTCAAGGCCGCCAAGACCGGCAAGATCGGCGACGGCAAGATCTTTGTGACGCACGTCGAACAGGTCGTGCGCATCCGCACCGGCGAAATCAACGACGACGCGATCTGAGGCAGCGGGCTCGAGCCGGCGCTCAGATGCGCCGGTAGTCGTCGGGCGCGGTCGCGAGCGGCGACAACTCGCCCAGGCGCTGCAACATGGCCAGCGGGTCGACATCGACGTGCAGAAGGTCGAGTTGCATCTGCGACATGAAGCCGTGGTCACGGCTCTGGTGCAGGAACGCGATCAGCGCGTCGTAGTACCCGGCCACGTTCAGCAACCCGAGCGGCTTGTCGTGGTAACCCAGCTGGCGCCACGACCACACTTCGAAGAGCTCTTCGAAGGTGCCGATGCCACCGGGCAGAGCCAGAAAAGCGTCGCTGCGTTCGGCCATCATCATCTTGCGCTCGTGCATGGTCTCGACCACGTGCAGTTCGGTCAAGCCGGTGTGGCCGAGTTCTCGCGCCATCAACGACTGCGGGATCACGCCGACGACCGAAGCACCGGCCGCCAGGGCCGCGTCGGCCACCACGCCCATGAGCCCGGCGCGCCCGCCGCCGTAGACCAACTGCCAGCCGCGCCGGCCGATCTCGGTGCCCACGGCCCGTGCCGCGTTGGCATGCAGGCTCGATTCGCCGGGGCGGGAGCCACAATAGACGCAGATCGACATCGAGTTCATCGGCGCCCCCTCAGACCACGAACCGGTGCCACAGCGCAGCCAGCCAGATGCCGGCGCACAGCAGCAACGACAGGAACACGGCCGCACTGGCCAGGTCCTTGGCGCGTTTCGACAGATCGTGCAGTTCGAAAGACACGCGGTCGATCGCGGCTTCAATGCCCGAGTTGAGCAGTTCGACGATGAGCACGAGCATCAGCGAGCCGGCCAGCAGCGCGATTTCGACCCAGCCGCGCCCGATCCAGAACGCCAGCGGGAACATCAGCAGCGCGAGCCAGAACTCCTGGCGAAAAGCACTTTCGCCGCGATAGGCCGCGCTCAGACCGGCCATCGAATAGCCGGTCGCCCTGATCACGCGGTCGAGGCCGGTCCGGCCCTTGTGTGGGTTGCTCATGCGACCGAATTGTGCCTTTCGAACGGCGCCGCGCCGGCGCCGCTCTCAGCCGGCCTTCGCGGCGCGGTCATCGATGAGGCGGGTGCCGCAGATCACGTCGTGCCAGAACTGGCGCTGCGGGTGCAGCAACGCCAACAACGCGTAGGCGACGACCCCGACGGCGATCGCGCCCAGGCCTTGCCAGCGCGTCCAGCCGTTCAACGAGGCGATCAGGGCTGCCGGCGCGAACCATGCGCAACTGGCGACAAAGCGCGCCAGCGCGCGTGGCTGCGTGAGCGCAGCGCCTTGGGCGGTGACCACCCGGATGCGCCAGGTCTGCATCGGCAAGGTCTGGCCCCGCACAGACCAGAACCAGGTGAAGTACACCGCATAGATGGTGAAGGTGATCACGCGCAGCGCGGTGTCGCTTTGCAAAGGGTGCTGGTGGCCGGTGAGCGCGACGAACAGCGCGCCGATGGCACCGGGTATCAGCCCGATCCCGAACAGGATCATGCCTTCGTACACAAAGCACGCCATCCGGCGTGACAGGCTGGGTGCGACCACGGCCGCACCACGCTCGACATGCACCGTCATTGGTGCTGAGCAGGCTCGGCTTCGGAAGCCTTTGCAGAGCGCGTGGCCGCGGCCTGCGGCCCGCGCTTGGGCTGCAGAGTCGCCTTGTTCACGAATTCGGGCGTGGCAGCGATCTTCGGCAAGCCGGTCTGCTGATGCGAAGGTGGCGCCGGGCGCCTGGACATCAGCGTCGTGGTGGCGCCGGGGCCGGCACGGGTCACGGTCGGCTCGACGGGCTTGCGCGGAACGGCGAATGCCGGGTTCGGCACGAGATTTGACTTGGCCTGGGGCGCCTCACGCACGAGCGGAGTCGCAGGCGCCACCGGTCGGCGCGCCGAGTCGGCCAACGTCGACGAGGAAGCCGGCGCGGCCGGCCGTGCAGCGCGCGCCGCCAGTTGCCGCTTCTGTTCGGGCGAAAGCGCCTGGTACGACTCCCAACGGGCCTGGCGGTCCTGAGCCGGCAACTGCTTGGCGTCCTGGTAGTTCAGGCGTGCCTGGCCGCGTTGCTGCGGCGTCATCTTGGCCCACTCGGCCATGCGCGCCTGCACGCGCGACTGTTCATCGGGTGACATGCGCGGGAAACGTGCCGAGAGTTCCAGCCACTTCTGCTTGCGCGGCTCATCGATGCCAGCCCAGTCGCGCTCCAGCGGCTTGAGCACCGATTTCTGTGCCGGGTTGAGGTCTTGCCAGCGCACGCCCCGTTCCGCCGCGGGGGCGCTGGGGCTCTTCGGGGCCGGTGTGGAGGCTCCGGCGGCTTGAACCTGATGAACGAGCCCGAGCGCGCCCACGACGGCGAACGACAGCGACAACGCGATGCAGGTCGCGCCGAGCCGGATGGAAAGCCTCGGGGGCGACATGGCCGCCGCCGTCATTCGCGTGGGGTCTTGAGGAACTCTGCGAACCCGGCGTCGCTGTAGGCCACCGGCGGCAGGTCGTCGGCCAGCAAGGCCGCGTCGATCTCGGCAGCGGCCGAGATCTGTTCGTTGGTCTGCGACTGCTGGATCAGCAGCAGGCCGGCGATCAGGGCCAGCGCCGGCAGCACCGCGGCGAGCTTCATCCACCAGCCCGACCCGGAACGGCCGAGCAGCAAGGCGCCGCCCGACACCGAGCCGACCGGCGCGGTGGCGCTGGCCGCCCGGCTGGCACGGGCCTTTTCAAGCGCCTTTTCGCGCGCGAAGCGCAGGCGCTCGCCGACGTCGGCTTCGAGGTTCAGCGAGCGCTCGGTCAGCCGCGCCGCCACGCGAAGGGCGAAACGCGCCTGTACCGCGTCGATCGCAGCAGGCTGCGGCGAAAAGGGAACGGCGGTCGGCGGTGAAATGGTCAGGTTGTTCATGGCGTGATTCCCTTTGTCTGCAAGGCCTTGGCCAAGGTGTGCACCGCGCGGGAGCAGTGCGTCTTGACGCTGCCTTCCGAGCAGCCCATGGCTTCAGCGGTCTCGGCGACATCGAGTTCTTCCCAGTAACGCAGCAGGAAGGCTTCTCGTTGACGCCCGGGCAACTGGGCCACTTCGGCCTCGATCGCAAGCAGAATCTGCGCCCGCGACACGGAATCGTCTGCACTTTCCGCTGCCAGTGAGCCTCCCAGCGCCTGCAGCGTCTCGAGGATGTCGAAATCCTCGCCGTCTGGCCCTTCGAACTCCGAAAAATTCCTGACGACGGCGGTTCGCACCTTCTTGCGGCGAAACCAGTCCATCGTCGCGTTCGAGAGGATGCGCTGGAACAGCAGCGGGAGTTCAGCCGCCGGGCGGTCAACGTACTTCTCGGCCAGCCGGATCATCGTGTCCTGCACGATGTCGAGGGCGGCATCTTCGTCCCGAACGGCATACAGCGCCCGCTTGAAGGCACGCTTTTCGACGCTCTTGAGGAAGTCGGAGAGTTCTTTGTCGGATGCCAATGAAAGCTGACCGCAGGCGCTTGCCCGGAGAGACGGCCGCGATTATGTCACCCGGCCCACGGGGTTGCGGCGATGCAGCAATGCGGTGCCATAATCGCGGGTTGCACAACAGATTGGCTTCAGGCCGAGTGCCCAACCGGGGCACTGGGTGGCTGGGCCCTCAGGCACCAAACCCGTCTCACAAGGACGAGGAGAGGCGCACCGATGGTTTTTCGTCAGAGAAATTCACAAAGGTCTCTTGAACATGGATATGTCACCCGCAGAAGTCAAGCGCGCCGCCTCGGCACAAGCGCAATCTCCCGCCGTCGAGCCGAACGGCTCCGAGATCCTGGTCCGCTGCCTTCAGGCCGAAGGCGTCAAGTTCCTCTGGGGTTACCCGGGTGGTGCGGTCCTCTACATCTACGACGCGCTCTACAAGCAAGAAACGATCGAACACGTGCTGGTGCGCCATGAGCAGGCGGCCGTGCATGCGGCCGATGGCTACGCACGTGCCACCGGTGAAGTCGGCGTGGCGCTCGTCACCTCGGGGCCCGGCGTCACCAACGCGGTCACCGGCATCGCCACGGCCTACATGGACTCGATCCCGATGGTGATCATCACCGGGCAGGTTCCTACGCCGGCGATCGGGCTCGACGCCTTCCAGGAATGCGACACCGTCGGCATCACCCGCCCCATCGTCAAGCACAACTTTCTCGTGAAAGACGTGCGCGACCTGGCGATGACGATGAAGAAGGCCTTTCACATCGCGCGCACTGGCCGGCCCGGCCCGGTGGTCGTCGACATTCCGAAAGACGTGTCGCAATACCGCACGCCTTTCCACTACCCCGAGCGGGTCGAGATGCGCTCGTACAACCCGGTGCGCAAGGGCCACGGCGG
This sequence comes from Rhizobacter sp., assembly GCF_032229685.1. Taxonomy (GTDB): domain Bacteria; phylum Pseudomonadota; class Gammaproteobacteria; order Burkholderiales; family Burkholderiaceae_C; genus LMDS01. The sequence goes on from NZ_JAVTWP010000031.1 coordinate 207,251, forward strand.
GCAGATCCGCAAGGCCGTGCAACTGCTGCTCGCTGCGAAGCGGCCCTACATCTACACCGGCGGTGGCGTGGTGCTCGGCAACGCGTCGGCCGAACTGCGCGAGCTCGCCAACCTGCTGGGCTTTCCGGTCACGAACACGCTGATGGGCCTGGGCGCCATGCCGTCGAGCGACCCGAAGTTCCTGGGCATGCTCGGCATGCACGGCACGTACGAAGCCAACATGACGATGCAGAACTGCGACGTGCTGCTGGCTGTGGGCGCGCGCTTCGACGACCGGGTGATCGGCAACCCCAAGCACTTTGCCTCGGTCGAACGCAAGATCGTGCACATCGACATCGACCCGTCGTCGATCTCCAAGCGCGTGAAGGTCGACATCCCGATCGTCGGCGACGTGAAAGACGTGCTGCAGGAACTGATCGCGCAACTGAAAGAAGCGCACGTCAAGCCCGACGTGCCAGCGCTGTCGGCCTGGTGGAGCCAGATCAACGAGTGGCGCAAGCGTGACTGCCTGAAGTTCAAGAACAGCACCGAGGTGATCAAGCCGCAGTACGTGGTCGAGAAGCTCTGGGAACTGACGAAGGACAGCGACGCGTACATCACCTCCGACGTCGGCCAGCACCAGATGTGGGCGGCGCAGTACTACCGTTTCGACGAGCCGCGCCGCTGGATCAATTCCGGCGGCCTGGGCACGATGGGCGTGGGCTTGCCGTATGCCATGGGCATCAAGCTCGCCAAGCCCGAGTCGGATGTGTTCTGCATCACCGGCGAAGGCTCGATCCAGATGTGCATCCAGGAGCTCTCGACCTGCCTGCAGTACAAGACGCCGGTCAAGGTGATCTCGCTCAACAACCGCTACCTCGGCATGGTGCGGCAGTGGCAGCAACTCGACTACGGCGGACGCTATTCGCACAGCTATATGGACGCGCTGCCCGACTTCGTGAAACTCGCCGAGGCCTATGGCCACATCGGCCTGAAGATCGAGAAGCCTTCCGACGTGGAACCGGCGCTGCGCGAAGCCATCCGCCTGAAAGACCGCACCGTGTTCCTCGACGTGCGCACCGACCCGACCGAAAACGTCTGGCCCATGGTGCAGGCGGGCAAGGGCATCTCTGAAATGCTGTTGGGGTCCGAAGACCTGTGAGGCACTGAACACCGGCGTGGGGCAGGGCGTTACCGCGCCGAGCCCGGGCTCCGGTGGAACGTACCGATCCGCTTCGGCGTTTTCACTTCTCATCCATTCACTCGGAACAGCGTGGCCAAGGGCCGACCGGTTACCGCCGGCGGTCTGAAGAGCGCGCTCACAACGACACATGAAACACATCATTGCCTTGCTGCTCGAAAACGAGGCCGGCGCGCTCTCGCGCGTGGTCGCCTTGTTCTCTGCCCGCGGCTACAACATCGAAAGCCTGACCGTCGCGCCGACCGAAGATGCTTCGCTTTCGCGCATGACCATCGTGACGACCGGCTCCGACGAAGTGATCGAGCAGATCACCAAACACCTGAACCGACTGATCGAAGTGGTGAAGGTCGTCGACCTGACCGAAGGCGCTTTCACCGAGCGTGAGCTCATGCTCATCAAGGTGCGCGCCGTCGGCAAGGAACGCGAAGAGATGAAGCGCATGGCCGACATCTTCCGCGGCCGCATCGTCGACGTGACCGAAAAGAGCTACACGATCGAACTCACCGGCGACACCGGCAAGCTCGACGCCTTTCTCGAAGCCATCGACCGCGCGGCCATTCTCGAGACCGTGCGCACCGGCACCAGCGGCATCGGCCGCGGCGAGCGCATCCTCAGAGTTTGAACGGTCTGCCAACGACGACCGCCTGATCACCCATCGAATCGATTTTTCCCAAGGAGATAGACATGAAGGTTTACTACGACAAAGACGCCGACCTGAGCCTCGTGAAGGGCAAGAACGTCACCATCATCGGGTACGGTTCGCAGGGCCACGCCCACGCGCAGAACCTGAACGACAGCGGCGTGAAGGTCACCGTCGGCGTGCGCAAGGGCGGGCCGTCGTGGGCCAAGGCCGAGAAGGCCGGCCTGAAGGTCGCCGACGTGGGCGACGCCGTGAAGCAGGCTGATGTGGTCATGATGCTGCTGCCCGACGAGCAGATCGCCACGGTCTACAAGAACGACGTGGAGCCGAACATCAAGCAGGGCGCGTCGCTCGCGTTTGCGCACGGTTTCAACGTGCACTACGGCCAGGTCGTGCCGCGCGCCGACCTCGACGTGTGGATGGTCGCCCCGAAAGCCCCCGGCCACACCGTGCGGTCGACGTACGCGCAGGGCGGCGGCGTGCCGCACCTGATCGCCGTGCACGCCGACAAGACCGGCAAGGCGCGCGACCTGGCGCTGAGCTACGCAGCAGCCAATGGCGGCGGCAAGGCCGGCGTGATCGAGACCAACTTCCGCGAAGAAACCGAGACCGACCTGTTCGGCGAACAGGCCGTGCTGTGCGGCGGCGCCGTCGAACTCATCAAGGCCGGTTTCGAGACGCTGACCGAAGCCGGTTACGCGCCCGAGATGGCCTACTTCGAGTGCCTGCACGAGCTCAAGCTGATCGTCGACCTGATCTACGAAGGCGGCATCGCCAACATGAACTACTCGATCTCGAACAACGCCGAGTACGGCGAGTACGTGACCGGCCCGCGCATCGTCAACGACGAGACCAAGAAGGTCATGAAGCAGGTGTTGAAGGACATCCAGACCGGCGAATACGCGAAGAGTTTCATCGTCGAGAACCGCGCCGGCGCGCCGACCTTGATGAGCCGCCGCCGGATCACCGCCGAGCACCCGATCGAAGTGGTCGGCGAGCAGTTGCGCGCGATGATGCCGTGGATCAAGAAGAACCGCCTGGTCGATCAGTCGAAGAACTGAGCTCGCAAGGGTATCCTCCGGCGCATGAACGAAGCCCCGAATCACCCTGACGACGAACCCGTGCCCGTGGCCGACACAAGGCCACGGCGCAAGGGGCTGTACATGCTGCCCAACGCCATCACGTTGGCGGCGTTGTTCTCGGGCTTCTACGCGATCGTGATGGCGATCAACGGCCGTTTCGAGCTGGCCTGCATCGCGGTGTTCTGCGCCGCGGTGCTCGACAGCCTTGACGGCCGCGTGGCGCGCATGACGAACTCGCAGAGCGCCTTCGGCGAGCAGATGGACAGCCTGTGCGACATGGTGAGTTTCGGTGCCGCGCCGGCGCTGATCATCTACATCTGGGCGCTCAAAGACCTGGGCAAGGCGGGCTGGATTCCAGCTTTTGTCTACATCTCGGGGGCAGCGCTGCGGCTGGCGCGCTTCAACGTCAACATTGGCGTGGTCGACAAGCGCTTCTTTCAGGGTTTGCCGAGCCCGGCCGCGGCGGCGCTCGTGATCGGGTTGATCTGGGTCGTCGACGACGCGGGCTTCAAGGGCGTTTCGCAGATACCGGCGCTGGCGTACACGGCCTTCGCAGTGACGCTCTTTGCCGGCCTGTCGATGGTGACGAACGCGCCGTTCTACAGCTTCAAGGTCGTGGGCTCGCGGCGCACCGTCCCGTTCATCGTGATCGTGGCCATCGCACTGGCGATCGCGTTGGTGGCGCTCGACCCGCCGAAGGTGCTGTTCGCGATCTTCTGCGTTTATGGTTTGTCGGGCTACGCGATCTACGGCTGGCGCAGGATGAAGGGCAAGCCGGTGAGCGTGATTGCCACGTCGACCGACGAACCCGACGAGCAGGGCCTGCATCGCTGATTCGCGCGTGTTAGAGTCCGATCCATGACGTTCCTGCCCGCGATCGCGCTACTGCTTCTTCTAGGAGACCCGCGGGCTCGCTGATCGCACACGTCAACACGTTTCGACCTCAACGGCCCGCATGCAACCAGCAGCGGGCCGTTTGTCTTTTCAACAGCTGCTGGTCCACCCCGACTCTTCTGGAACCACCATGTTGAAAAACCCGCAGCAGAAATACCGGCCTTTCGCCCCGGTCGCCCTGGCCAACCGCCGCTGGCCCGACGCCGTGCTGACCGAGGCGCCGATCTGGCTCAGCACCGACCTGCGCGACGGCAACCAGGCGCTCATCGAGCCGATGGACAGCGGCCGCAAGCTGAAGATGTTCCAGATGCTGCTGCGCATCGGCTTCAAGGAGATCGAGGTCGGTTTCCCCTCGGCCTCGCAGACCGACTTCGACTTCGTGCGCCTGCTGATCGAGCAGAACCTGATCCCCGACGACGTGACGATCCAGGTGCTCACTCAAGCGCGCGAGCCGCTGATCCGCCGCACTTTCGAGTCGCTGCAAGGCGCGAAGCGCGCGATCGTGCACCTGTACAACGCGACCGCGCCGGTGATGCGTCAAGTGGTGCTGGGCATGAGCGAAGACCAGATCGTGGAACTTGCCGTGACGAACACGAAGCTCGTGAAGACGCTGGCCGACGCGCAGCCCGACACCGACTTCCGCTACGAGTACTCGCCCGAGATGTTCTCGAGCACGGAATTGGTGTTCTCGAAACGCGTGGTCGATGCGGTCACCGAGGCCTGGCAGCCGACGATCGATCGCCCGTGCATCATCAACCTGCCGTCCACCGTGGAACATTCCACGCCGAACATCTTCGCCGACATGATCGAGTGGATGCACCGTAATCTGGCACGGCGTGATGCGATCGTGCTCTCGGTTCACCCGCACAACGACCGAGGCACGGGCACGGCCGCGGGCGAACTGGCCCTGATGGCGGGCGCCGACCGCATCGAAGGTTGTTTGTTCGGCAACGGCGAGCGCACCGGCAACGTCGATCTGGTCAACATCGCGCTCAATCTGTACACGCAAGGCGTGTCGCCGCAGCTCGACTTCTCCGACATCGACGAAGTGCGCCGCTGCGTCGAGCATTGCAACCAGCTGCCCGTTCACCCGCGCCACCCTTACGCCGGTGACCTGGTCTACACCTCGTTCTCGGGCTCGCACCAGGACGCGATCAAGAAAGCCTTTGCGGCGCGCAGAGAAGGCGACGTCTGGCAGATGCCCTACTTGCCGATCGACCCGAAAGACCTGGGCCGCAGCTACGACGCGGTGATCCGGGTCAACAGCCAGTCGGGCAAGGGCGGCATCGCCTACCTGCTCGAAAGCGAGTACGGGCTGGAACTGCCGCGGCGCCTGCAGATCGAGTTCAGCCAGGCTGTGCAGGCGGTGATGGACGACAGCGGCAAGGAACTCGTGGCGGCCGACATCTGGCGCATCTTCGAGTGTGAGTACGGCCTCGGCGACGCCGGCCGTAACGCGGTCTCGAACCCGGTCATCGCAGAGCAGGGCGATGGCGCGGTGCGTTTGGGCGCCGAGGTGACGATGGCGGGGCAGCGCCTGCACGTCGACGGCACGGGCACCGGGCCGATCGACGCTTTTGTCGCCGGCCTGAACCACGCGACGGGTGCCGCGCTGCGTGTGCTCGACTACCACGAACACGCGATCGGCAGCGGCGCCGATGCGCGTGCGGTGGCCTACCTCGAACTGCGCGTCGGCGATGGCATCGGCGAAGGGCAAACGCTGTTCGGCGTCGGCATCGACGCGAACATCGTCTCGGCGTCGCTCAAGGCCATCGTCTCGGGGCTGAGCCGCTCAAGCCGCGCGGTCAAGCAGGGCAACGAACAGGCGCTCGCCTAAGATCGACAGGATTCACCAGGAGCATTCGCATGGCCGACAAACTCATCATCTTCGATACCACCTTGCGCGACGGTGAACAATCGCCTGGCGCCTCGATGACCAAGGACGAAAAGCTGCGCATCGCCCGCCAGCTCGAACGCCTGAAGGTCGATGTGATCGAAGCCGGCTTCGCGGCCTCGTCGAACGGCGATTTCGAGTGCGTGAAAGCGATCGCGCACGCGATCAAGGACAGCACGGTCTGCTCGCTCGCCCGCGCCAACGACCGCGACATCTCGCGTGCGGCCGAGGCGCTCAAAGGTGGCCACTCGACGCGCTTGCACCTGTTCCTCGCGACGAGTGCATTGCACATGGAAAAGAAGCTGCGCATGACGCCCGAGCAGGTCTTCGAGCAGGCGAAGCTCTCGACGCGCTTTGCACGCAGCCTGTCGGGCGACGTGGAGTTTTCGCCCGAAGATGGCTACCGCTCCGACCCCGACTTCCTGTGCCGCGTGCTCGAAGCCGTGATCGCCGAAGGTGCCACCACGATCAACGTGCCCGATACCGTGGGCTACGCGATCCCCGAGCTCTACGGCAACTTCATCCTGAACCTGCGCCAGCGCATACCGAACTCCGACAAGGCCGTCTGGTCGGTGCATTGCCACAATGACCTCGGCATGGCCGTGGCCAACTCGCTCGCCGGCGTGATGATCGGCGGCGCGCGCCAGGTCGAATGCACCATCAATGGCCTGGGCGAGCGCGCCGGCAACTGCTCGCTCGAAGAAGTGGTGATGGCCGTGAAGACGCGTCGCGACTACTTCGGACTGGAACTCGGCATCGACGCAACCCAGATCGTGCCGGTGTCACGCCTGGTCGCGCAGACCACCGGTTTTGTCGTGCAGCCGAACAAGGCGGTGGTGGGCGCCAACGCCTTCGCGCACGCATCCGGCATCCACCAGGACGGCGTGCTCAAGGCGCGCGACACCTACGAGATCATGCGTGCCGAAGACGTGGGCTGGGCAGCGAACAAGATCGTGCTCGGCAAACTCTCGGGCCGCAACGCGTTCAAGCTGCGCCTCACGGAACTCGGCATCCAGATGGAATCGGAAGCCGAAGTCAACGCCGCGTTCGCGAAGTTCAAGGAACTGGCCGACCGCAAGAGCGACATCTTCGACGAAGACATCCTGGCGCTGGTGATGGACGAATCGGTGACCGCCGAGCACGAACACTACAGGTTGCTGGCGCTTTCGCAGCATTCCGAGATGGGTGAGCGGCCGCAGGCCAGCGTGGCGTTCTCGGCTGGCGACGTGGAACACCACGCGCAAAGCGACGGCAACGGCCCGGTCGACGCCAGCCTGAAGGCAATCGAATCGAAGCTCAAGACTGGCGCCGAAATGCTGCTCTATTCGGTCAATGCCATCACCTCGGGCAGCACAGAATCCCAGGGCGAAGTGACGGTTCGGCTGCAAAACGGCGGCCGGGTCGTCAACGGCGTGGGTTCGGACCCGGATATCGTCGTGGCGTCAGCCAAGGCCTATCTTTCCGCGTTGAACAAGCTGCACAGCAAGATCGAACGCGTCGCTGCACAGGGGTAACTATTTCACGGAACCCGGCATCCAAGTCCTGACTTGAGAAAAGGCGCGTAAGGTTTTGATCTTGCGCGCTTTTTTCCTTTCAGTTAACATTCGCCGCACTGGCGCAAAGGACTGCTGTGGCAACCATTCACAAATTTGTAACGACCGGGCTGCTGGCGTTGGTTGCCGCTGTAGCCTTCGCCTTGCCCTCGTCCGCCGACGCCGCGCAGCGCACCGCCGCCAAGAAGAAGGGCGCCACCGCCTCTGCCGCCTCTTCGCGTGCTTCCAAACAAGTACTGCGTTCCAGCCGGCGCGTATCGACCCGCCACGTGGCCAGAGTCGTCCGTTTCGAGCCGGCACGCCCTTCGTTCGGGCAACTCTACGGCCTGCAGAACACGGCCGACGCGCTGAACCTGAAGTCGAGCGTGGCGCTCGTGCTCGACTCCGACACCAACGAAGTGCTGTTCAGCAAGAACCCTGGCGCCGTGCTGCCGATTGCGTCGCTCACCAAGCTGATGACGGCCGTGGTCGTGACCGAAGCCAAGCTCCCGCTGAATGAAATGCTCAGCATCAGCCAGGACGACATCGACACCGAAAAAGGCAGCCGCTCGCGTCTGAAGGTCGGCACCCAACTCAGCCGCGAAGAAATGCTGCACCTGGCGCTGATGTCGTCAGAGAACCGTGCTGCCAATGTGCTGGGCCGCTCCTACCCGGGCGGCCTCGAGGCTTTCGTGGCGGCGATGAACCGCAAGGCACGCGAACTCGGCATGAACGACACGCACTACGTCGAGCCGACCGGCTTGTCGAGCAAGAACCAATCGAGCGCGCGCGACCTGGCCACGCTGGTTCGCGCGGCCAACGAGCACCAGATCATTCGTGAACTGTCGACCTCGCCGGAATTCCTGGTCGAAGTCGGCAACCGGCCGATGCAGTTCCGCAATACCAACGGCCTGGTGCGCAACCCCGAGTGGGACATCGGCCTGCAGAAGACCGGCTACATCACCGAAGCCGGCCGTTGCCTCGTGATGCAGGCCAAGTTGGCCGGTCGCCAGCTGATCATGGTGTTCCTCGATTCCGCCGGCAAGTACTCGCGCATCGGCGACGCCGAGCGTGTGCGCCGCTGGATCAACGAAACGCCGGCCGCGCCCGCACCGACGGTTGTCGGCCTGCCCAGGCTCACTTCCTGATCGCAACGCCCTCTGGCACGGCGCGGTAGCCCAGCGCCGCCGAAATCTGCGCTGCGGTCGCCTTCAGGCGGTCGAGCCAGGCGTCTTCCAGCCGGTCGGCCGGCGCCGAGATCGACAAGCCCGCCACCAGCTGCCCCTGGTCGTCAAGAATCCCGGCGGCCATGCAGCGCACGCCCAACTCCAGTTCTTCGTCGTCGCGCGCCGTGCCGTATTGCGTCACGCGCGTCAGTTCACGCTCGAGCGCCGCGATGTCGGTGATGCTGTTGCGGGTGTGACCGGCCAGGCCGGTGCGCGTCGCATACGCACGCACACGCTGCGCATCGTCGTGGGCCAGGAACAGCTTGCCCACCGACGTGAGGTGCAGCGGCGCACGGCCGCCGATCGCACGCACGACCTGCATGCCCGAACGCTCGCTGTAGGTGCGTTCGATGTACACGATCTCGTCGCCCTGGCGCATCGACAGGTTCACCGGCTGGTGCGTCAGCTTGTGCAGCTCGCGCATCGGGCCCAGGGCGGCGTCGCGCACGTCGAGACGCGCTTTCACCAGGTTGCCGAGTTCGAGCAGGCGCATGCCCAGGCGGTAGCTGCCGGCTTCGGGGCGGTCGACATACCGGCCGATCGTCAGGTCATTGAGGATGCGGTGGGCGGTCGACGGGTGCAGCCCGGTCTGTTCGCTGATCTGCTTGAGCGATACCGGGTCCTGGTACGACGCCAGCACGTCGAGCAAACCGAACGCGCGTTCGAGCACCTGGATCGTCGGGGTCTTGTTCTCACGTTTCGCCATGGCCTGCATTCTCCGTCAACTCCACGCAATTTTGCATGGCGAAAGCATGGGCTGCAATCCGGGAGAGCGAAGGCGCGTTGAAGTGCCTCGCGCGAGCGGTTCAGTCAAGCCCGCGAACCGCGTCGACGCCACTGCGGACGGCGCCCTCCAGGGTGGCCGGGTAAGGGCCGATGACGTGGTCCCCGGCGGCATGCAGCCCCGCAGCGATTCGCATCGGCGAGCGCTGCAGACCCGGCGTGCAGCGAAACGTGGCGCGCTTCTCCGACAGCACCTGAACCGACTCGAGCGGGCCTCGCAGGCATGCCGCCAGCACCGATCTGGCCTGGTTCATGGTCGCGTCGAGCGTGGCCGCCTGGCCCGCGTCGACCCACGGCTGGGCGCCGCTGATGACGAAGGCCAGCAAGCCCGGTGCGCCACCAAGCTGGCCGCGGTCGAACACGAACTGCGCCGGCGCGTTCGCGTTGGCCCGCAAGGCGAGCATCGGCTCGGGAAGGCGCGTGCCTTCGCTGCGCAGGTAGACCGTCACGATCGGTTCGTAGCGCAGGCCGGCGGCCATGCGGGCCCAGTCCGGCGCGAGGCCTTGCGTCAGCCGCGCGGCTTCGACCGCGCTGGTGGCAAGCACCACGCGATCGAACACCTGTTCGTCGACCGACCACCGGTCGCCTTCGGCCGCCACCCGGTTCACGCGTTGCGCCAGCACCGTGCCCGCCCCCGCCGCCTGAAGCCAGCGCAGGGCCGGCAGCGGCAGCAACTCGCTCAGATTGACGCGTGGCAGCAGCAGGTCGGCCGACCCTGGCCCGGAAAACAGCGCGTCTTTGAGCACCCGCAGGAAGGTCGACGCGCTGGCCTCGGACGACGGGGTGTTCAGCGCGGCCACGCACAGCGGGTCGATCAGTTCGTGGCGCACGCGCGCGGGCAAGCGCCGCGTGAGTTGCCCGACCGTGAGCGACGGGTCGCAGTTGAAGCCACGCAGCGCCCAGCCAGCGGCTGCGGCCAGCAGCGCGACACGATCGCGCCAGTGCCAGGCCTGCAACCGCAGCACGGCGCGGGCGAAAGCGAACACCGGCGAGCCCGCTTCGAGCTGCAAGCCCGAGCCTTCAGGGTAGGTGATGCGCAGCGGCGTGCGCAGCAAGGCCTGGTCGATGTCGACACCGATCGTGCGCATCAACGCGAGCGTCTCCGTGTACGCGCCGATGAGGATGTGCTGCCCGTTGTCGAGCGCCGTGCCGGCCAGCTCGACAGCGCGCGAACGACCCCCGGCCTGCGCCGCCATCTCGAACAGCGTGACCCGATGACCACAACGCACGGCCTCGACCGCCGCCGCCAAACCGGCCCAGCCCGCACCGATGACCGCAACCGAGCGCGGCCCGGCCACTAGCGGCCGCGCCAGTTCGTGCGCATCGCGATCCACAGCTTGCGCAGCGGCGTGAGCGAGGTGCGCTGGTGCAGCACCTGGAAGTTGTCGGCTTCGATCTCGCGCAGCAGCGTGCGGTAGATGTTGGCCATCATCACGCCGGGTTTCTGCGCCACGCGGTCGGCGTCGGGCAAGAGCGCAAAGGCTTCGTCGTAGAGGCGGTGCGCGCGTTCGGCCTGGAACTTCATCAGCGCGGTGAAGCGCTCGCTGTAGCCTCGGTTCAGGATCTCCTGCGCTTTCACGTCGAACTGCTTCAGCTCCGACACCGGCAGGTAGATGCGGCCGCGGCGCGCGTCGTCGCCCACGTCGCGGATGATGTTGGTGAGCTGCATCGCCAGGCCGAGCTTGTGGGCATAGGCGGTGGTTGCCGGGTCGGTGCGGCCGAAGATGCCGGCCGCGACTTCACCGACGACACCGGCCACCAGGTGGCAGTAGTGCGCCAGGCCCGCGTAGTCGAGGTATCGCGACTGATCGAGGTCCATCTGGCAACCGTCGATCACCGCCAGCAGGTGAGACGCGGTGATGCCGTAGTCGGCGGTGTGCGGCAACAGCGCCTTCATCACCGGGTGGCTCGGTTGGCCGCCGAAACTGCTGGCCACTTCCTTGCGCCACCACGCGAGCTTGGTCGCAGCGACGGCCGGGTCGCTGACTTCGTCGACCACGTCGTCGACTTCGCGGCAGAACGCATAGAAGGCCGTGATGGCGGCACGCCGCGGCGGTGGCAGGAACAGAAAGGCGTAGTAGAAGCTCGAGCCGCTGCGCGCGGCCTTGTCTTGCACGTACTGCTCGGGCGTCATGCGGATTCCCTGGCGACCAGCGCGGTCGGTGCACGCATCCAGAGCGCGCGCCACAGCAGCAGTGGTGCGTCGTACCAGCGCAGCGCAGGGCGTGTGCTCAGGGTCGCGAACTTCAGCGCTTCGATCTTGTCGAGGATCCGCAAGCCGCCTTGCACCACCAGCCTCAGCTCCCAACCCGCGCGGCCCGGCACGGCGTGAACCAGCGGCACGCCTTGCAGCATGAGCTCGCGGGCCCAGGCGACGAGCTCTCGCACCAGCGCGCGCACGGCCGGCGTGTCGGCCCGAGCCTGGAGCAGCGCGGAGGCCGGCAGCGCGAAGCGCTCGCAGTCGGTGGCCGGCACGTAAAGGCGCCCGCGGCGCGTGTCGACACCCAGGTCCTGCCAGAAGTTCACGAGTTGCAAGGCGCTGCAGATCGCATCCGACTGGCGCAGCTGTTCGCCGCCACGCACGCCATACAGGTGCAGCAGCAGGCGGCCCACCGGGTTGGCCGAGCGCCGGCAGTAGTCGAGCAGCTCGGCGCGGTCGGCGTAGCCATGTTTGACCACGTCCTGCTCGAAGGCGCTCAGCAGGTCGAGCAACAGGGCAGTGGGGAGGCTGTGGGCCTGAATCGTGCGCAGCAGCGGGCCGAAGACGCCGGGCCAGCGCTGCGACGGCGCGCCGTTTGCCACCGCCGCGAGCAGGTCGGCGCGGTAGGCGGCCAGATCGGCGAGCCGCGTGGCCGCGCTGGCGTCGCCCTCGTCGGCGATGTCGTCGGCGGTCCGAGCGAACCAGTAGATCGCGGCGACCGCCGGGCGCAAGGCGGGCGGGCACAAGACGGAAGCGACGGGAAAGTTTTCGTAGTGGTCGATGCTCACGGCCGTGATTGTCCATGCTGCGTGCCAGGCGGGCATACGGGTTGCTCGCGATTCGCCACGCAGCCGTTTGACAGCAACCAGACCGCCGAATATATTACTGACCAGTCAGTCATTTAGGATCGCCATGCGTCACGCCCTGCCCATCGCACTTGCCGCAGCCCTGGGCCTCGCGGCTTGCTCGAAGACCGAACCTGCGCCCGACCCGGTGCGCGCGGTGCGCACGCTGACGGTGGCGGCGCAGTCGGCCGGGGGGAGTTACGAATACGCCGGCGAGGTGCGTGCACGCACCGAATCGCGCCTGAGCTTCCGCGTCGGCGGCAAGATGCTCAAGCGGGCCGTCGACCTCGGCGATTCGGTGAAGGCCGGGCAAGTGCTGGCCCAGCTCGACCCGGCCGACCTGCGCCTCGGGCAAGACGCTTCGCGCGCCGCGGTGGCGGTGGCGCAGGCCGGCCTCGACCAGTACGCCGCCGACTTCAAGCGCTACAAAGACCTGCACGACCAGGGCTTCATCGGCGCCGCCGAACTCGAACGACGCGAGTCGGCCCTGAAGACGGCCCGTGCCCAGCTCGAGCAGGCCAAGGCACAGGCCAGCGTGCAAGGCAACCAGGCCGGCTACTCGACCTTGCTGGCCGACGCCAGTGGCGTGATCACCGCGGTCGATCTCGAACCCGGCATGGTGGCCGCCGCCGGCACGCCGGTGCTGCGTCTGGCGCATGACGGGCCGCGCGACGTGGTGTTTTCGGTGCCCGAAGACAAGGTCGGCATGATCAAGGCGCTGGCGACCACGCCGGGGCGGTTCAAGGTGCGTTTGTGGGGCGCCGGCGGCGAGCCCTTGCCCGCGACGATCCGCGAGATTTCGGCAGCCGCCGATCCGGTCACGCGCACCTTCCTCGTCAAGGCCGACATCGGCAACGCCTCGGCGAGTAGCATTCGTCTGGGCCAGACCGCCGCGGTGCAGGTCGAGTTGCCGCAGACACCGGGCGTGACCAAGCTGCCGCTATCGGCCTTGCGTGAAGAACAGGGCCGCAGCAGCGTGTGGCTGGTCGACAAGCAGGCCATGACGGTCAGTTCGCGTGCCGTTCAGGTCGCAGGCGCCGACGGCAACGAGGTTGTCGTTTCGAGCGGCCTGGCGCCGGGACAGATCGTCGTGACGGCCGGTGTGCATGTGCTGAACCCGGGGCAGAAGGTGAAGTTCTACGTCGAGCCTGGCGCCTCGGCGGCCTCGGCTTCGGCGCGGGCGGGCACGCCGGTGACCGTCAAGTGAGCGGCCCGAACGTGACCCCCGAAGAACCCGCACAACCCGCAGCGCACGCGGGCACGCCTTCGCGTTTCAACATCTCGCGCTGGGCGCTAGACCATTCGGCGCTGACGCGTTACCTGCTGATCGTTCTGATGGTGCTGGGCTCGGTTGCCTACTTCCAGCTCGGCCAGGACGAAGACCCGCCGTTCACCTTCCGTGCGATGGCCCTGCGCGTGTTCTGGCCCGGTGCCACCGCGCAGCAGGTGGCCGAGCAGGTGACCGACAAGCTCGAGAAGACGCTCCAGGAAGTGCCGTATTCCGACAAGATCCGCAGCTACTCCAAGCCGGGCGAAGCGCTGATCATCTTCCAGGTGCGCGACTCGTCGCCGCCGAAGGAGATGGCGCAGATCTGGTACACGGTGCGCAAGAAGATCGGCGACATGCGCGCCACCTTGCCGGCCGGCGTGATCGGCCCGTTTTTCAACGACGAGTTCGGTGACGTCTACGGTTCGATCTACGCACTCTCGGCCGACGGCTTCACCTACCAGGAGCTGAAAGACCAGGCCGACCGCGTGCGCCAGCGCCTGCTGAAGGTGAAAGACGTCAACAAGGTCGCGGTGTTCGGTGCCCAGGACGAAAAGCTCTTCGTCGAGATTTCGCAGAAGCGGCTGGCGCAACTGGGCCTGGACTTCAACACCGTGCTGGCGCAGATCGGCCAGCAGAACGCCGTGGAATCTGCCGGCACGATCAACGGGCCGACCGACTCCGTGCAGGTGCGGGTGGGCGGGCAGTTCAACTCGGTCGAACAACTGCGCGCGTTCACGATCCGGGCCGGTGGCAACAGCTTCAGGCTCGGCGACATCGCGCAGGTGCAGCGGGCCTATGTCGACCCGCCGCAGGTGAAAGTGCGCCACCAGGGCCACGAGGTCATCGCGCTCGGCATCTCGATGGCCAAGGGCGGCGACATCATCGACATGGGCAAGGCGCTGCAGGGCGTCACGGCCGAGATCCGCGCCGACCTGCCTGCAGGCATCGAACTGCACCAGTTCCAGAACCAGTCGAAGGTCGTGTCGACGTCGGTGGGCGAATTCGTGCGCGTATTGATCGAAGCCGTGGTCATCGTGCTGCTGGTGAGCTTCATCAGCCTGGGCCTGCACTTCAAGCCGAACTCGTGGAAGTTCACGATCGACTGGCGGCCCGGCATGGTGGTGGGCGTGACCATCCCGCTGGTGCTGGCGATCACCTTCGTGACCATGTACTACTGGGGCGTGGGCCTGCACAAGATCTCGCTCGGCTCGCTGATCATCGCGCTCGGGCTGCTGGTCGACGACGCGATCATCGCGGTCGAGATGATGGTGCGCAAGCTGGAGGAGGGCTACGACAAGGTGCGCGCCGCGACCTTCGCGTACGAAGCCACCGCCATGCCGATGCTGACCGGCACGCTGATCACCGCGGTGGGTTTCCTGCCGATCGGCCTGGCGCAGTCGACCGTCGGCGAGTACACCTTCGCGATCTTCGCGGTCACGGCCGCGGCACTGCTGATCTCGTGGCTGGTGTCGGTGTACTTCGTGCCCTACCTCGGCACCCGCATCCTGAAGGTCAGCCCGCACGCGGGCGTGGCTGGTGAACCGCACGAACTCTTCGACACGCCGTTCTATTCGCGTTTTCGCGCCACGGTGAACTGGTGCGTGAAGCACCGCTGGATCACGATCGGGCTGACCATCGGCACGCTGGTGCTCGGGCTGCTGGGCATGGGCAAGGTGCAGAACCAGTTCTTCCCCGATTCGAGCCGGCCCGAGATCCTGGTGGACCTCTGGTACCCCGAAGGCACTTCTTACGCCGCCAACGAAGCGGTCACCAAACGCGTCGAAGCGCGGGTGATGAACCTCGAAGGTGTTGACCACGTCACCACCTGGGTCGGCAGCGGCGCCGAACGTTTCGTGCTCGTGCTCGACCAGATCTTCCCGCAGAGCAACGCGAGCCAGATGGTCGTGCTGCCCAAGGACATGGCCTCGCGCGAACGGCTGCGCAAGCTGCTGCCGGAACTTCTGGCGACCGAATTCCCGGAAGTGCGCGGCCGCGCCAAGCTGTTGCCCAACGGCCCGCCGGTGCCTTACCCGGTGCAGTTTCGCGTCGTCGGCCCCGACCCGGCCAAGGTGCGTGCCTATGCCGACGAGGTGAAGGCGATCATGCGCGGCAACCCGAACCTGCGCGGCATCAACGACAACTGGAACGAGTCGGTCAAGGTGATCAGGCTCGAGGTCGACCAGGACAAGGCGCGCGCTCTCGGCGTCTCGAGCCAGTCGATCGCGCAGGCGGCGCGCACGATCAATACCGGCACGACGATCGGCCAGTACCGCGACGGCGACAAGCTGATCGACATCGTGTTGCGCCAGCCCCTCGACGAGCGCGACGCGCTCACCGACTTGGGCAACGGCTACCTGCCCACGACGAGCGGCCGCAGCATCCCGATCAGCCAGATCGCGAAAGCCAACTTCGTGTGGGAGCCGGGCGTGCTTTGGCGAGAAGGGCGCGACTACGCGGCCACCGTGCAAGGCGACATCATCGAAGGCCTGCAAGGTGCCACCGTGACGGCACAACTCGACCCCTTGTTCAAGCCGGTGCGCGACAAGATGCTGCCCGGCTACCGCATCGAGGTGGCCGGAGCCGTCGAAGAAAGCAGCAAGGGCCAGGGCTCGATCGCGGCCGGTGCGCCGCTGATGCTCTTCATCATGTTCACGCTGCTGATGCTGCAACTGCACAGTTTCAGCCGCTCGGTGCTCGTGTTCCTGACGGCGCCGCTCGGCATTGCCGGCGTGGCTGGAGCCCTGCTGGTGCTGAACCGCCCGTTCGGTTTCGTGGCGCTGCTCGGCGTGATTGCGCTGATGGGCATGATCATGCGGAACTCGGTGATCCTGATCGACCAGATCGAACAGGACCGCGAGCGTGGTGTGCCAGCCTGGACGGCGGTGGTCGAAGCGGCGGTCCGGCGCTGCCGCCCGATCATCCTGACCGCGGCGGCGGCGGTGCTGGCGATGATCCCGCTGTCGCGCAGCGTGTTCTGGGGCCCGATGGCCGTGGCCATCATGGGGGGCCTGCTCGTGGCGACCGCGCTGACGCTGCTGTCGTTGCCGGCCATGTACGCGGCCTGGTTCCGCGTCAAACCGGCCAGAGCCGAAACGGCGCCCGCGAACGGCTAAAATCCGCAGTTCGCCGAGAAGGCCGGGTCGGGTGGAAGGGTTTTCCGCCGGGCCGCAGGCCGTTCGCGCGGGTGGCGAAATTGGTAGACGCACCAGGTTTAGGTCCTGACGCCAGCAATGGTGTGCGGGTTCGAGTCCCGCCCCGCGCACCAGCAATGAAATTTACAGAGCTCAAACACCATGTCCGTTCAAGTTGAAACCCTCGATAAGCTCGAGCGCCGCATCACGCTGACGCTGGCTGCCACCACGATCAACAGCGAGGTCGAGACCCGGCTGAAGAAGCTGTCGCGCACCGTCAAGGCCGACGGGTTCCGCCCGGGCAAGGTGCCGATGAGCGTGGTCGCGCAGCGTTACGGCTACTCGGTCCATTACGAAGTGATGAACGACAAGGTCGGCCAGGTGTTCTCCGAGGCCGTCAACGAGGCCAAGCTGCGGGTGGCTGGTGCCCCGCGCATCACCGAGAAAGAGGGCGCGGCAGAAGGCCAGGTCGCCTTCGACGCCACCTTCGAGGTCTATCCGGACATCAAGGTCGGTGACCTGAGCGGCGCCGAAGTCGAACGTGTGTCGACCGAGGTGACCGATGCTGCCATCGACAAGACGATCGACATCCTGCGCAAGCAGCGCCGCACCTTCGCACAGCGCCCGGCGGTTGAGCCGGCGGTGCTGGGTGACCGCGTGACGATCGACTTCGAAGGCAAGATCGACGGCGTGCCGTTCGACGGCGGCAAGGCCGAGGCGTTCCAGTTCCTGATCGGCGAAGGCCAGATGCTCGAGCAGTTCGATGCCGCCGTGCGTGGCATGAAGTCGGGCGAGTCCAAGACCTTCCCGCTGCAGTTCCCGGCCGACTACCAGGGGCAGGACGTGGCTGGCAAGGAAGCCGACTTCCTCGTCACGCTGAAGAAGATCGAGTCGCAGAACCTGCCCGAGGTGAACGAGGCGTTTGCCAAGTCGCTCGGCATCGGCGACGCCACGGTCGAAGGGCTGCGCAACGACGTGCGCAAGAACCTCGAGCGCGAAGTGAAGTTCCGCGTGCTGGCGCGCAACAAGGCCAATGTGATGGACGCGCTGGTCAAAGCTTCGGAGCTCGACGTGCCGAAGGCGCTGGTCAGCGGCGAAGTCGAGCGCATGACCGAAGCGGCGCGCGCCGACCTGAAGAAGCGCGGCGTGAAGGACGCCGACACGGCGCCGATTCCGGCCGAGATCTTCCAACCGCAGGCCGAGAAGCGCGTGCGTCTGGGCCTCGTCGTCGGCGAACTCGTGCGCAGCAACAACCTGCAGGCCAAGCCCGACCAGTTGCAGGCACACATCGAAGAGATGGCGCAGAGCTACGAAAAGCCGGCCGAAGTGGTGCGCTGGTACCTGGGCGACCGCCAGCGGCTGGCCGAAGTCGAGGCCGTGGTGGTCGAAAACAACGTGGCGGCCTTCGTTCTGTCGAAGGCCAAGGTCAACGACAAGGTTCTGCCGTTCGACGAACTGATGGCGAACTGATTTCCGGATCTGTCTCGCGAGAGCGCCGTGCCGCGAGGCCGGCGCTCTTTTGCGTTGCGGCGAACGATTCCCGCGCTTCGCTCTTGTGGCGACATAATCGATCCCAACCTATCGTCCATCTCCCTCTGCAAGGAAAGCCATGAGCGCGCTTGATACCAACGGTCTGGGCATGGTCCCGATCGTCATCGAAACCTCCGGCCGCGGTGAGCGCGCCTACGACATCTACAGCCGACTGCTGCGCGAGCGTGTGATCTTCCTGGTCGGCCCGGTGAACGACCAGACCGCCAACCTCGTGGTCGCCCAGATGTTGTTCCTGGAAAGCGAAAACCCCGACAAGGACATTTCGCTCTACATCAACTCGCCGGGCGGCTCGGTGAGCGCTGGCCTGTCGATCTTCGACACCATGCAGTTCATCAAGCCCGACGTGTCGACGCTGTGCATGGGCGTCGCCGCCAGCATGGGCTCGTTCCTGCTGATGGCGGGTGCGAAGGGCAAACGCTTCGCGTTGCCGAATTCGCGCGTGATGATTCACCAGCCGTCGGGTGGCGCCCAAGGCCAGGCGACCGACATCGAGATCCATGCCCGCGAGATCCTGAAGACACGCGAGCAGCTCAACCAGATCTACGCCGAACGCACCGGGCAGAGCATCGAGAAGATCCGTTCCGACATGGAACGTGACTTTTTCATGAACCCGGAAGAATCGAAGGCCTACGGCCTGATCGACCAGGTGTTGCTGCACCGCGCCACGCCGCCCGCTGCCGCGGGCTGATTCCGGCCGACCGGTGGCGCCGGCCGAGAGCCTGCGCAACAACACCACGAACGGGGCCTTTCTTCGCCGGAAGGCCCCGTTTTCTTTTGAACTATCATCCGTTCAACACTCCTGCCACGCCCTGAGAAACCCCCACTTTTATGGCCGACAAAAAAGGCTCGTCGAGCGAAAAGGTTCTGTACTGCTCGTTCTGTGGCAAGAGCCAGCACGAGGTGAAGAAGCTGATCGCCGGCCCGTCGGTGTTCATCTGCGACGAGTGCATCGAGCTGTGCAACGACATCATTCGCGATGAAGTGCCGGCCGAGGGCGCAGAAACCAAACCGGCCAAGTCGGACCTGCCGGTGCCGAGCGAGATCAAGGCCAGCCTCGACCAGTACGTGATCGGACAGGACGTGGCCAAGCGCACCTTGTCGGTCGCGGTCTACAACCACTACAAGCGGCTCAAGCACATGAGCCGCACCAAAGACGAGATCGAGCTCGCCAAGAGCAACATCCTGCTGATCGGGCCCACCGGTTCCGGCAAGACGCTCCTGGCGCAGACGCTGGCGCGCCTGCTCAACGTGCCCTTCGTGATCGCCGACGCCACCACACTCACCGAAGCCGGCTACGTGGGCGAAGACGTCGAGAACATCATCCAGAAGCTGCTGCAGAACTGCGGCTACGACGTCGACAAGGCGCAGCGAGGCATCGTCTACATCGACGAGATCGACAAGATCAGCCGCAAGGCCGACAACCCGTCGATCACGCGCGACGTGTCGGGTGAAGGTGTGCAGCAGGCCTTGCTGAAGCTGGTCGAAGGCACGATGGCTTCGGTGCCGCCGCAGGGCGGGCGCAAGCACCCGAACCAGGACTTTCTGCAGATCGACACGACCAACATCCTCTTCATCTGCGGCGGCGCTTTCGACGGTCTCGAGAAAGTCATTCAGAACCGCTCTGAAAAGTCGGGCATCGGCTTCGGTGCCACCGTTCACGCGAAGAGCGAGAAGCGCGTTTCCGAGGTGTTCCGCGACGTCGAACCTGAAGACCTGATCAAGTTCGGGCTGATCCCCGAGCTCGTCGGCCGCCTTCCGGTGGTCGCCACGCTGGGCGAACTGACCGACGACGCGCTGGTGCGCATCCTCACGGAACCGAAGAACGCGCTTGTGAAGCAGTACCAGAAGCTGTTCGCGATGGACGGCGTGGAACTCGAGATTCGCCCGTCTGCGCTGCAGGCGATCGCCCGCAAGGCGCTCAAGCGCAAGATCGGTGCGCGCGGACTGCGCTCGATCATGGAGCAATCGCTGATCGACACGATGTTCGATTTGCCCACACTCGACGGCGTGGCCAAGGTCGTGCTGGACGAACACACGATCGAAGACGAAGCCAAACCCTTGCTCGTCTACCGAGAGCAGAAAGCGAGCGCCTGAAGCGCGTTCGAACCCGCAGTCCGGCCCCAGCCAGCGGCTTCGCGCCGCCACGGCTTCTTGCAATTGATCGCTCAAGCCCTACATCGGTTTGAGAAAGAGAGGATTCCTCAATGTCCGGACACCCGATATTGCCTGCTGAACAAATCACGCTGCCGCTGCTGCCGCTGCGCGACGTGGTCGTGTTCCCCCACATGGTGATCCCGCTCTTCGTGGGTCGCCCCAAGTCGATCAAGGCGCTCGAAGTGGCCATGGAAGCTGGCCGCCAGATCATGCTGGTGGCGCAGAAGGCCGCCGGCAAGGACGAGCCCAAGCCCGACGACATGTTCGACGTGGGCTGTGTCTCCAGCATCCTGCAGATGCTGAAATTGCCTGACGGCACCGTGAAGGTGCTGGTCGAAGGCATCCAGCGCGCCAACACGCACAGCATCAGCGACAACGGCGAGTACTTCGTGGCGGACGTGACGCCGGTACCGCCCGAGGCCGAGACCAAGCCCGAGATCGAAGCGCTGCGCCGCGCCGTGACGCAGCAGTTCGACCAGTACGTCAAGCTGAACAAGAAGATCCCGCCCGAGATCCTCACGTCCATCGCAGGCATCGACGATGCCGGCCGCCTGGCCGACACGATCGCCGCGCACCTGCCGCTCAAGCTCGAAAACAAGCAGTCGGTGCTCGACCTGTACGCGGTCGACAAGCGGCTCGAGAAGCTGCTCGAACAACTCGAGCACGAAGTCGACATCCTGCAGGTTGAAAAGCGCATCCGTGGCCGCGTCAAGCGGCAGATGGAGAAAAGCCAGCGCGAGTACTACCTGAACGAGCAGGTCAAGGCGATCCAGAAAGAACTGGGCGACGGCGAAGAAGGCGCCGACATGGAAGAGCTCGAGAAGAAGATCATCGCTGCGAAGATGCCGAAAGACGCGCGCAAGAAGGTCGATGCCGAGTTCAAGAAGCTGAAGCTGATGTCACCGATGTCGGCCGAAGCGACCGTGGTGCGCAACTACATCGACACGCTGGTCAACCTGCCGTGGGCGAAGAAGACCAAGATCAAGCACGACCTGGCGTTTGCCGAGGAAGTGCTCAACGAAGACCACTACGGCCTCGACAAGGTGAAGGATCGCATCCTCGAATACCTCGCGGTGCAGCAGCGCGTCGACAAGGTCAAGTCGCCGATCCTGTGCCTGGTCGGCCCGCCGGGCGTGGGCAAGACCTCGCTCGGCCAGAGCGTGGCGCGTGCCACCGGCCGCAAGTTCGTGCGCATGGCCTTGGGCGGCGTGCGTGACGAAGCCGAGATCCGTGGCCACCGCCGCACCTACATCGGCTCGATGCCCGGCAAGGTGCTGCAAAGCCTGACCAAGATCGGCACCAAGAACCCGCTGTTTTTGCTCGACGAGATCGACAAGCTGGGCATGGACTTCCGCGGCGACCCGTCGAGCGCGCTGCTCGAAGTGCTCGACCCGGAGCAGAACCACACCTTCAGCGACCATTACGTCGAGGTCGACTTCGATCTGAGCGACACGATGTTCATCGCCACCTCGAACTCGATGAACATTCCGCCGGCCCTGCTCGACCGGATGGAAGTGATCCGCTTGTCGGGTTACACCGAAGACGAGAAGGTCAACATCGCGCTCAAGTACCTGCTGCCGAAGCAAGCCAAGAACAACGGCGTGAAAGACGAGGAGATGGAAGTCACCGAGTCGGCCGTGCGTGGCATCGTGCGCTACTACACCCGTGAAGCTGGTGTGCGTTCGCTCGAGCGCGAGATCAGCAAGGTCTGCCGCAAGGTGGTCAAGGCGATCCAGCTCAAGCAGGTCACGAGCAAGGTGGTCGTGACCGAAGAGAACCTGAACGACTACCTGGGCGTGCGCAAGTTCGACTACGGCCAGGCCGAGAAGAAGAACCAGGTCGGGCAGGTGGTCGGCCTCGCCTGGACCGAAGTCGGCGGTGACCTGCTGACCATCGAAGCGGCGGTGATGCCCGGCAAGGGCAACATCATCCGCACCGGTCAGCTCGGCGACGTGATGAAGGAGTCGGTCGAAGCTGCCCGGTCGGTGGTGCGCAGTCGTGCGCGGCGTCTGGGCATCAAGGACGAGATGTTCGAGAAGCGCGACGTGCACATCCACGTGCCCGACGGCGCTACGCCCAAGGACGGCCCGAGCGCGGGTGCGGCGATGACCACGGCATTCGTCTCGGCCTTGACCGGGATTCCGGTGAAAGCCAACGTGGCGATGACGGGTGAGATCACGCTCCGCGGCGAAGTGACAGCCATCGGCGGCCTGAAGGAAAAGTTGCTGGCGGCCCGCCGCGGCGGAATCACCACGGTGTTGATCCCTGAGGACAACGTCAAGGACCTGCAGGACATTCCCGAGAACGTCAAGAACCAGCTGGAAATCGTGCCGGTGCGGTGGATTGATCGGGTGCTGGAGGTTGCGCTCGAACGGGTGCCCGATGCGCTCCCGGAAGACGAGCCCGCGAAGGCCGCTGACGATGCCGCCAAGCCGGCGGTTCCCCCCGCCGGGTCGGAGTTGTTGACTCACTGACGTACAAAAGGCGGCTTGTTGCCAAGAGGCCGCTTATCGGCATATAATGCGAGCTCTGCTGAAAACGCAGAACATGCGGGAGTAGCTCAGTTGGTAGAGCGCAACCTTGCCAAGGTTGAGGTCGAGAGTTCGAGACTCTTCTCCCGCTCCAGATCTGAAAAAGGGAAGCCGAGTGCTTCCCTTTTTCCTGTCTAGAATTGCTGTGCCGGGAAAGCCCGGCATCGTGGCGCGATAGCAAAGCGGTTATGCACCGGATTGCAAATCCGATCAGCCGAGTTCGACTCTCGGTCGCGCCTCCAGTCTCAAGGCCTCGCGTCAATGCGGGGCCTTCGTCTTTCTGGATCGAAGCGGCGCCGATAATCGCGTGCCGCCCGGGTGGTGAAACTGGTATACACAGCGGACTTAAAATCCGCCGCCTCTCGAAAGAGGGCATGCGGGTTCAAGCCCCGCCCCGGGCACCACGCTCTCGCTTGAAGATCAAGGCGTGATGCGCGAAGCCTCGGTCGCCTCGCCGAGCCACGCGCTGGCGATGCGTTTCAATTGATCGGCATCGCCGGTGGTTTGCAACAACAGCGGAGCGGCTTGCTGGCCCGTGCTCGCGACCGACCCGTGTGACTCGCCGATGCGCGCAACCTGGCGCGCCACGGCTGCGGCGGTATCGATGATCTGCACGGTCGCGCCCAGTGCCTCTTGTATCTGGGGCCGCACGAACGAGTAGTGCGTGCAGCCGAGCACCACCGTGTCGACCTCTGCTTCGCGCAGCGGCCGAGTGTGCCGTTCCACCTGCAAGCGCACTTCGCGCGCATCCGCAGAGCCTTGCTCGATCGCCGCCG
Source organism: Rhizobacter sp. (assembly GCF_032229685.1). GTDB lineage: Bacteria > Pseudomonadota > Gammaproteobacteria > Burkholderiales > Burkholderiaceae_C > LMDS01. Next base: position 230,940 of record NZ_JAVTWP010000031.1, read on the forward strand.
CCAGGCCGTCACAGGCGCGCAGGTGCAGAGGTACCCGGGGCGCGAGCGACGCGACGAGGCGTTCGAACTTCTCGCTGTTCAGCGTGCCACGCGTAGCCATGACGCCGACGCGCCCGCTGCGTGTGGCCGCGAGCGCCGGCTTGATGCCGGGTTCGACCCCGACGATGGGCATGTTCGGCCAGGCCTCGCGCAACGCTTGCGCTGCGATGGCCGTGGCGGTGTTGCAGGCGATGACGATGATGCTTGCGCCGCTGTCGATCAAGTGCGATGCCACGGCCAGTGACCGAGCCAGCACGTGCGCGTCGCTGCGCTCGCCGTAAGGCGCATGGCCCGAGTCGGCCACATAGTGCAGGTGGGCGCCGGGCCACTGCGCGCGCAGTTCGCGCAGCACCGACAGCCCGCCCACGCCGGAATCGAAGACGCCGATGCGCGAATGGCTGGCGTGTGAAGGAGCAGCGATGTCAGTCGGCATGGGCGAGGCGGGCGCAGTCTAGCAGCGGCGCCGTCGCGCGTTTGACCGTGGCCGGCCGACTCTGGGCTAAAATAGCACGATCGTTCTATTTGGCGTTGTCTGCCCGGCCGAGCTGAGGTTCGGCACGAGGTGCGCGAACTAGAATCAGGCCAACCCCAAAGCCCTATCTCCGAGGAGACCGTCGCATGAAGATCCTTGTTCCCGTCAAACGGGTCGTCGACTACAACGTCAAGGTTCGGGTCAAGTCCGACGGCACCGGCGTCGACATCGCGAACGTCAAGATGAGCATGAACCCCTTCGACGAAATCGCCATCGAAGAGGCGGTGCGGCTGAAGGAGAAGGGTGTCGCGACCGAAGTGATCGCCGTGTCGTGCGGCGTCACGCAGTGCCAGGAAACGCTGCGCACCGCAATGGCGATCGGTGCCGACCGCGCCGTGCTCGTCGAGACGACGGAAGAGTTGCAACCACTGGCCGTGGCCAAACTGCTCAAGGCCCTGGTCGACAAGGAACAACCCGGCTTGGTGATCCTCGGCAAACAAGCCATCGACGACGATTGCAACCAGACCGGCCAGATGCTTGCCGCGCTCGCCGACCTGCCGCAGGCCACGTTCGCGTCCAAGGTCGAATTGACGGCCGATTCGGTCAGCGTCACACGAGAAGTCGATGGCGGCTCCGAAACCCTGAAGCTCAGCTTGCCGGCCATCGTCACCACCGACCTGCGCCTGAACGAGCCGCGCTACGTGACGCTGCCCAACATCATGAAGGCCAAGAAGAAGCCCATGGACATCGTCAAGCCTTCCGACCTCGGCGTCGACGTGAAGGCGCACCTGAAGACCCTGAAAGTCAGCGAACCGCCCAAGCGCAGCGCCGGCATCAAGGTGCCCGACGTGGCCACGCTGGTCTCGAAACTCAAGAACGACGCAAAGGTGATCTGAGATGGCAACGCTTGTGATTGCTGAACACGACAACAACACCGTCAAGGGTGCGACCCTGAATACCGTGACCGCTGCGCTGCAATGCGGTGGCGACGTGCACGTGCTGATCGCCGGCGCCAACGCCACAGCGGCAGCCACCGCGGCGAGCCAGATCGCCGGTGTGAGCAAGGTGCTGCACGCCGATGCTGCGCAACTCGACCACGGTCTGGCCGAGAACATCGCGGCCCAGGTGATCGCGCTCGCCAAGAACTACAGCCACATCCTGTTCCCGGCCACGGCGGCCGGCAAGAACGTGGCCCCGCGCGTGGCCGCCAAGCTCGACGTGGGCCAGATCTCCGACATCACGAAGATCGACAGCCCCGACACCTTCGAGCGCCCGATCTACGCCGGCAACGCGATCGCCACGGTGCAGAGCCTCGACGCGATCAAGGTGATCACCGTGCGCACCACCGGCTTCGATCCGGCGGCCGCGACGGGTGGCTCCGCGGCCGTCGAGAGCGTCGCCGCGGCGGCCGACTCCGGCAAGAGCAGCTTCGTCGGCAGCGAGATCGCCAAGAACGACCGCCCCGAACTCACCGCCGCGAAGATCATCGTCTCGGGCGGCCGCGCGCTCGGCAGCAGCGACAAGTTCAACGAAGTGCTCACGCCGCTGGCCGACAAACTCGGTGCCGCACTCGGTGCGAGCCGCGCCGCTGTCGACGCCGGCTACGCGCCGAACGACTGGCAAGTGGGCCAGACCGGCAAGATCGTCGCGCCGCAGCTCTACATCGCGGCTGGCATCAGCGGCGCGATCCAGCACTTGGCGGGTATGAAAGACAGCAAGGTGATCGTCGCGATCAACAAAGACCCGGAAGCGCCGATCTTCAGCGTGGCCGACTATGGGCTCGAGGCCGACCTGTTCACCGCCGTGCCCGAACTGGTGGCTGCGCTCGGCTGACACGCGCACCGACAAGGCATGACCCACAGGGCGCGCAACGCGAGTTGACGCGCCCTCATTGCATCTGGAGACACACGATGAGTTACCGCGCCCCCGTCAACGACATGCTGTTCTGCATGAAAGAACTCGCCGGCCTTGAAGACGTGGCCAAACTGCCCGGCTTCGAAGAAGCCGGCATCGAAACTGCGCAAGCGGTGCTCGAAGAGTGCGCCAAGTTCAACGAAGGCGTGGTTGCGCCGTTGAACTGGGAAGGCGACAAGAACCCGTCGTCGTGGAAAGACGGCGTGGTCACCACGACGCCCGGCTTCAAGCAGGCATTCCGCCAGTTCGGTGAAGGCGGCTGGCAGGGCCTGCAGCACCCGGCCGATTTCGGTGGCCAGAACCTGCCCAAGACCATCGGCGCGGCCTGCATCGAGATGCTGAACAGCGCGAACCTGAGCTTCGCGTTGTGCCCGCTGCTGACCGACGGTGCCATCGAAGCCTTGCTCACCGCAGGCTCGCCCGAGCAGCAGTCGCTCTACCTGCCGAAGATGATTTCCGGCGAATGGACCGGCACGATGAACCTGACCGAGCCACAAGCTGGCTCCGACCTGGCCCAGGTGCGCACACGCGCCGAGCCGCAGCCCGACGGCAGCTTCAAGATCTTCGGCACCAAGATCTTCATCACCTACGGCGAGCACGACATGGCGCCGAACATCGTGCACCTGGTGCTGGCGCGCGTGGTCGGCGCACCCGAAGGCGTGAAGGGCATCAGCCTGTTCATCGTGCCCAAGTTCATGGTCAAGCCCGATGGCTCGCTCGGCGAGCGCAACGACGCGCACTGCGTCAGCATTGAACACAAGCTCGGCATCAAGGCCAGTCCCACGGCCGTGTTGCAGTTCGGCGACCACGGCGGCGCCATCGGCCAGCTGATTGGTGAAGAGAACCGCGGCCTCGAGTACATGTTCATCATGATGAACGCGGCACGCTACGCGGTCGGCATGCAGGGCATCGCGGTGGCCGAGCGGGCCTATCAGAAAGCGGCGGCTTTCGCGAAAGAGCGTGTGCAGTCACGACCGGTCGATGGCTCGCTGCCGGGCAGTGGCCCGATCATTCACCACCCCGATGTGAAGCGCATGCTGATGACGATGCGTGCGTACACCGAAGGCTGCCGCGCGATGGCGATCACGGCGGCCGCGGCCTTCGACGCCTCGCACCACCACCCCGATGCCGAGGTGCGCAAACAGAACCAGGCCTTTTACGAGTACATGGTGCCGCTCGTGAAGGGCTACAGCACCGAGATGAGCGTCGAGGTCGCGAGCCTGGGCGTGCAGGTGCACGGCGGCATGGGCTTCATCGAAGAGACCGGTGCGGCGCAGCATCTGCGCGACTCACGCATCCTGCCGATCTACGAAGGCACGACCGCGATCCAGGCCAACGACCTGGTCGGGCGCAAGACCGCGCGTGATGGTGGGCGCACACCCAAGGCGATCGCCGCGCAGATGAAGGGCACCGAGAGCGAACTGGCGAAGCACGACAGTGCTGCGGCGCGCTCGATGCTGAAGCGCCTGCGCGCCGGGCGCGAAGCCTTCGAGCAGGTCGTCGATTTTGTGGCTGGCAACACCAAGGCCAGCCCGAATGCCGTCTTCGCCGGGTCGGTGCCCTACCTCATGCTGGCCGGCAACGTGGTTGCCGGCTGGCAGATGGCGCGCGCTCTCGTGATCGCCGAAGATCAGCTCGCGAAGGGAGAAGGCGACGCGGCATTCCTGAAAGCCAAAGTCGCCACCGCGCACTTCTACGCCGAGCACCTGCTCAACAAGGTGCCGGGGCAGCGCGACTCGATCGTCGACGGTGCCGAGAGTGTCAACGCGCTGGCGCTCGATTCTTTCTGAAGCGCGCCGCGATTCATCCACCCACCAACCCGCGACGCGGGTGAAAGACAGAACCATGCCCTTGCCCGGAGTTCTTGCGTCCCTGCCGCTGCCCATCATCGGCGCACCGCTGTTCATCATCAGCAACCCCAAGCTCGTGATCGAGCAGTGCAAGGCTGGCGTGGTCGGCTCCATGCCCGCGCTCAACGCCCGCCCCGCCGCGCAACTCGACGAGTGGCTGGCCGAGATCACCGAAACGCTGGCGGCCTACAACCAGGCGAACCCCGGCAAACCCGCTGCGCCGTTCGCCATCAACCAGATCGTGCACAAGAGCAACGACCGGCTCGACCACGACATGCAGCTGTGCGCCAAGTACAAGGTGCCGATCGTCATCACATCGCTCGGTGCCCGCACCGACGTGAACGACGCCGTGCACGCTTGGGGCGGCGTGGTGATGCACGACATCATCAACAACTTCTTCGCGAAGAAGGCGATCGAGAAGGGTGCCGACGGCCTGATCGCCGTGGCCGCCGGCGCTGGCGGCCACGCCGGCGTGAAGAGCCCGTTCGCGCTGATCCAGGAGATCCGCGAGTGGTTCGACGGCCCGGTGGCGCTGAGCGGCTCGATCGCCAGCGGCGGTGCGGTGCTGGCAGCGCGCGCGATGGGCGCCGACTTCGCCTACATCGGCTCGGCCTTCATCGCGACCGACGAAGCGCGCGCGGTCGAAGGCTACAAGCAGGCCATCGTCTCGGGCAGTTCCGACGACATCGTCTACAGCAACCTCTTCACCGGGGTTCACGGCAACTACCTGAAGGCCTCGATCACGGCGGCCGGGCTCGACCCCGACAACCTGCCCGAAAGCGACCCGAGCAAGATGAACTTCGGCGGTGATGCGAAGAAGGCCTGGAAAGACATCTGGGGCTGTGGCCAGGGCATCGGCGCGATCAAGAGCGTGCAACCGGCGGGCGAGATGATCGCGCGCCTGGCGCGCGAATACCACGCCGCGCTTGAGCGCGTGGCGGCGCGTTGATCGCGCTACAACACTGCCTTCGACCGTCTGTTCCTTCGACCGGGGCTGCACCCTGCGGTGGTAAAGTCGCGTTCCTGACTTGAACATTTAGGTCCTTCCCGTCCCCTCGCCGGCAACTGCGAGGCGGGTCGCTTGTCCGCCAGTGGCGTAGCCGCGTCGCGGAAGGTTTTTCAACCCACTACAGCACCGGAAACCGGTGTGAAAGGTGAGCGAGATGATGCAGGAATCCAGGGCGAATTCGTACCTGTTCGGGGGCAATGCGCCCTACGTCGAAGAGATGTACGAGGCCTACCTCGACAACCCGGGCTCGGTGCCCGAGAACTGGCGCAAATACTTCGACGCGCTGCAGCACGTGCCTGCGGTCGACGGCTCGAACGCCAAGGACGTGGCCCATGCGCCCGTCGTCGAATCCTTCGCGCAGCGGGCCAAGGCTGGCACCTTCGGCAGCAAGGCCTCCACCACCGACCTGGCCATTGCTCGCAAGCAGGTTCACGTGCAGTCGCTGATCGCGGCTTATCGTTTTCTCGGCTCGCGCTGGGCCGACCTCGACCCGCTCAAGCGCCAGGAGCGCCCCAAGATCCCCGAGCTCGAGCCAGCGTTCTACGATCTGAGCGAGTCCGACATGGACATCGCCTTCAGCGCGACGAACACCTACTTCTCGACCGCCGAGAGCATGACGCTGCGCGAAATCGTGCAGGCGCTGCGCGAAACCTACTGCGGCTCGATCGGCGCCGAGTACATGCACATCACCGAGCCGGTCGAGAAGCGCTGGTGGCAGGAACGTCTCGAGTCGATCCGCTCCAAGCCCAGCTTCTCGGCTGACGAGAAGAAACACATCCTCGACCGCCTGACCGCGGCCGAAGGCCTGGAGCGCTACCTGCACACCAAGTACGTCGGCCAGAAGCGCTTCTCGCTCGAAGGCGGCGAGAGCTTCATCGCGTCGATGGACGAACTGGTGCAGCGTGCAGGCACCAAGGGCGTCCAGGAGATCGTGATCGGCATGGCCCACCGCGGCCGGCTGAACGTGCTCGTCAACACCCTGGGCAAGATGCCCAAGGACCTGTTCGCCGAGTTCGACCACACCGCGCCCGAGAACCTGCCCTCGGGCGACGTGAAGTACCACCAGGGTTTTTCGAGCGACATCACGACCGATGGCGGCCCGGTGCACCTGAGCCTCGCGTTCAACCCCTCGCACCTCGAGATCGTGAACCCGGTCGTCGAAGGTTCGGTCAAGGCCCGCCTCGATCGCCGCGGCGACAAGGAAGGCGACACCGTGCTGCCGATCATCGTGCACGGCGACGCGGCCTTCGCCGGCCAGGGCGTGGTGATGGAGACGCTGGCGCTGGCGCAGACGCGCGGCTACTACACCGGTGGCACGGTGCACGTCGTCATCAACAACCAGATCGGCTTCACCACCAGCGACCCGCGCGATTCGCGCTCCACGCTGTACTGCACCGACGTCGTCAAGATGATCGAGGCACCGGTGTTGCACGTGAACGGCGACGATCCGGAAGCGGTGGTGCTGTGCACGCAACTCGCGCTCGACTACCGCCAGGAATTCAACAAGGATGTGGTCGTCGACATCGTCTGCTTCCGCAAGCTCGGCCACAACGAGCAGGACACACCGGCGCTGACCCAGCCGCTGATGTACAAGAAGATCGCCCAGCACCCCGGCACGCGCAAGCTCTACGGCGAAAAGCTGGTGGCGCAGGGCGTGCTGCCGGCCGACGGCCCCGACGCGATGGTCAAGGCGCTGCGCGCCGCGATGGACGCCGGCAAGAGCACCTACGACCCGGTGCTCACCAACTACAAGAGCAAGTACGCGGTCGACTGGGCCCCGTTCCTCGGCAAGAAGTGGACCGATGCGGCCGACACGGCGCTGCCGCTGACCGAGATCAAGCGCCTGGCCGAGCGCATCACCACCATCCCGAGCACCTTCAAGGCGCACACGCTGGTCGAGAAGGTGATCGCCGACCGTGCGGCCATGGGCCGCGGCGAAGTCAATGTCGACTGGGGCATGGGCGAGCACCTCGCGTTCGCTTCGCTCGTGGCCAGCGGGTATGCGGTGCGCCTGTCGGGTGAAGACTGCGGCCGCGGCACGTTCACGCACCGTCACTCGGTGCTGCACGACCAGAACCGCGAAAAGTGGGACGAAGGCACCTACACGCCGCTGCAGCACGTGGCCGACGGCCAGGCGCCGTTCGTGGTGATTGACTCGCTGCTCTCCGAAGAAGCAGTGCTCGGCTTCGAGTACGGCTACGCGTCGGCCGAGCCGAACACGCTGGTGATCTGGGAAGCGCAGTTCGGCGACTTCGTCAACGGCGCGCAGGTCGTGATCGACCAGTTCATCGCGTCGGGCGAGGTGAAGTGGGGCCGCGCCAATGGCATCACCTTGATGTTGCCGCACGGTTATGAAGGGCAGGGGCCCGAGCACAGTTCGGCGCGTCTCGAGCGCTTCATGCAACTTGCCGCCGACAACAACATGCAGGTCGTGCAGCCCACGTCGGCGAGCCAGATCTTCCACGTGTTGCGCCGGCAGATGGTGCGCATGTTCCGCAAGCCGCTCATCATCATGACACCCAAGTCGCTGCTGCGCGCGAAGGATGCGACCTCGCCGCTGTCCGACTTCACCAAGGGCGAATTCCGGACCGTGATCGGCGAGGTCAGCGCCGAGGTCAATGCCGAGAAGGTCAAGCGGGTGATCGCCTGCTCGGGCAAGGTCTACTACGACCTCGTGAAGGCGCGCACCGAGCGCAAGAACGGCGACGTGGCGATCATCCGCGTCGAGCAGCTCTACCCGTTCCCGCACAAGGCGTTCGCGGCCGAGATGAAGAAGTACCCGAACGCGACCGAGGTCGTGTGGTGCCAGGACGAGCCGCAGAACCAGGGCGCCTGGTTCTTCGTGCAGCACTACATCCACGAGAACATGGCCGACGGGCAGAAGCTCGGCTATGCCGGCCGCCCGGCTTCTGCTTCGCCTGCGGTGGGCTATGCGCACCTGCACCAGGAGCAGCAGAAGGCGCTGCTCGAGCAGGCCTTCGGCAAACTCAAGGGCTTTGTGCTCACGAAGTAAGCCGCGCCGCTTCGCACCTCCAAAATTCAGAGAAGAAATCAAATGGCCATCGTAGAAGTCAAAGTCCCGCAGTTGTCAGAGTCCGTCGCCGAGGCGACCTTGCTGCAGTGGAAGAAGCGCCCCGGTGAACGTGTCGAGATGGACGAGATCCTCGTCGAGATCGAAACCGACAAGGTCGTGCTCGAAGTGCCGGCACCCGCCGCTGGCGTGCTCGCGCAACTCGTCAAGAACGACGGCGAGCAGTGCGTTGCCGAAGAAGTGATCGCGAAGATCGACACCGAAGGCGTCGAGGCGACCAGCCCGCTCGAAGTCAAGCCCGTGCCGGCCGGCGAACCTGCGCCCGGAGCCACCCCCGGCGTCACGCCGCCGCCCGCCAAGGATGCAGCCTCGAACGCGCCGGCAATGCCCGCCGCCGCCAAGCTGATGGCCGACAACCGCATCCCTGCGGGGACGGTCGCCGGCACCGGCAAGGATGGCCGCGTCACCAAGGGCGACGTGCTCGCGTCGATCGAGGCGGGCACGAAGCCGGTGGCGATGACGGCGCCGGTCGTGGCCGCGGCACCGAAGGCCGCGTTGCCCACGGTCGCTGCATCGCCTGTTCCGTCGCTGGGCGACCGACCCGAGCAGCGTGTGCCGATGAGCCGTTTGCGCGCGCGCATCGCCGAGCGCCTGGTGCAATCGCAATCGACCAACGCGATCCTGACCACCTTCAACGAAGTGAACATGGCGCCGGTGATGGAAATGCGCAAGCGCTTCCAGGAGAAGTTCGAGAAGGAACACGGCGTCAAGATCGGCTTCATGAGCTTCTTCGTGAAGGCGGCGGTGGCCGCACTGAAGAAGTACCCGATCATCAATGCCTCGGTCGACGGCAACGACATCGTGTACCACGGCTACTTCGACATCGGCATCGCCGTCGGTTCGCCGCGCGGCCTGGTCGTGCCCATCCTGCGCAACGCCGACCAGATGAGCTTCGCCGACATCGAGAAGAAGATCTCCGAATACGGCAAGAAGGCGGCCGAAGGCAAGCTCTCGCTCGACGACCTGACCGGTGGCACCTTCTCGATCAGCAATGGCGGCACCTTCGGTTCGATGCTGTCCACGCCGATCATCAACCCGCCGCAGTCGGCGATCCTCGGCGTTCATGCGACGAAAGACCGCGCGGTGGTCGAGAACGGCCAGATCGTGGTGCGCCCGATGAACTACCTGGCGATGAGCTACGACCACCGCATCATCGACGGCCGCGAAGCGGTTCTTGGCCTCGTCGCGATGAAGGAAGCGCTGGAAGATCCGGCTCGCCTCCTGTTCGACATCTGAGGCCACGAGCATGAGCAAACAATTCGACGTGGTCGTCATCGGCGGCGGCCCGGGCGGGTATATCGCCGCCATCCGCGCAGCGCAGCTCGGTTTCAACACCGCCTGCATCGACGAGTGGAAGAACGAGAAGGGCGGCCCGGCCCCGGGCGGCACGTGCACGAACGTGGGGTGCATCCCATCGAAGGCCCTGCTGCAGTCGAGCGAGAACTTCGAGCAGGCAGGCCACCACTTTGCCGAGCACGGCATCGGTCTCACGAACCTGACGATGGACGTGAGCAAGATGCTCGGCCGCAAGAACACCGTCGTGAAGCAGAACAACGACGGCATCCTGTACCTGTTCAAAAAGAACAAGGTGACGTTCTTTCATGGCCGCGGTTCATTCGTGAAAGCCGCCGACGGTGCGGTCGAGATCAGCGTGGCCGGTGACAAGCCCGAGACACTGATCGCCAAGCACGTGATCGTCGCCACCGGTTCCAACCCGCGCGCCTTGCCGGGCGCGGCTTTCGACGAAGAAAACATCCTGTCGAACGACGGCGCGTTGCGCATTCCGGCGGTGCCCAAGACCTTGGGCGTGATCGGCTCCGGCGTGATCGGCCTCGAGATAGGTTCGGTCTGGCGCCGCCTCGGTTCTGAAGTCACGGTGCTCGAGGCCTTGCCGGTGTTTCTGGGCGCGGTCGACGAGCAGATCGCCAAGGAAGCTCACAAGGCCTTCACGAAGCAGGGCTTGAAGATCAACCTCGGCGTGAAGATCAGCGCCGTCACGTCGACCAAGAAGGGTGTGACGGTCGCGTATGCCGACGCGTCGGGCAAGGAGCAGAAGCTCGAGTGCGAGAAGTTGATCGTCTCGATCGGCCGCGTGCCGAACACGATCGGCCTCAACGCTGAAGCGGTCGGCCTCAAGCTCGACGAGCGTGGTTTCGTGGCCGTCGACGACGACTGCAAGACCAACCTGCCGAACGTGTGGGCGATCGGCGACGTGGTGCGTGGCCCGATGCTCGCGCACAAGGCCGAAGAAGAGGGCGTGGCGGTGGCCGAGCGCATCGCCGGCCAGCACGGCCATGTCAACTTCAACACGGTGCCCTGGGTGATCTACACCTCGCCCGAGATCGCCTGGGTCGGCCAGACCGAGCAGCAGCTCAAGGCGTCGGGGCGCGCCTACAAGGCCGGCAGTTTCCCGTTCATGGCCAACGGCCGCGCGCGTGCGCTCGGCGACACGACCGGCATGGTCAAGTTCCTGGCCGACGCGAAGACCGACGAGATTCTCGGCGTGCACATCGTCGGGCCGATGGCCTCGGAGCTGATCGCCGAGTCGGTGGTGGCGATGGAGTTCAAGGCCTCGGCCGAAGACATCGCGCGCATCTGCCACGCTCATCCTTCGTTGAGCGAATCGACCAAGGAAGCCGCGCTCGCGGTCGACAAGCGCAGCCTGAACTTCTGACAGCGCGGCCGGCTGCATCGTGGCGGTCCGCGAACTCTACGAACGCACGCTGGCCGAGCGCGGGTACGCGCCCGACGCTGCGCAGCTGCGTGCGATCGACTCGCTCGAACGCTGCGAGAACGAGTGGGCCGACTACAAGGCCCGCCGCAGCAACGCGCTGACCAAGCTGATCGCGCGCCCGCCGATTCCGCGTGGTGTGTACATGTACGGCGGGGTGGGGCGGGGCAAGAGCTTCCTGATGGACTGCTTCTTCAACGCCGTGCCCCTGCAGCGCAAGACCCGGCTGCACTTTCACGAGTTCATGCGCGAGGTGCATCGCGAACTCGCCGAACTGCACGGCACCGTGAACCCGCTGCAGGAACTCGGCAAGCGCATGGCGCGGCGTTACCGCCTGATCTGCTTCGACGAGTTCCACGTGTCCGACGTGACCGACGCGATGATCCTGCACCGCCTGCTCGAAGCACTGTTCGAGAACCGCGTGAGCATCATCACCACGTCGAACTTCAAGCCCGACGACCTGTACCCGAACGGGTTGCACCGGGACCGCATCCTGCCGGCCATCGAGCTGCTCAAGTCAAAGCTCGAAGTCGTCAACGTCGACAACGGCACTGACTACCGCCAGCTCACGCTCGAGCAGGTCGGGCTTTATCACACGCCGCTCGGTGCCGCGGCAGACGCTGCCATGACCGACGCTTTCGAGCGCCTCGCCGAGGCCAAGGACGAGAGCCCGGTGCTGTACATCGAGCACCGCGAGTTGCGCTCGCGCCGGCGCGCCGGTGGTGTGGTGTGGTTCGACTTCAAGCAACTGTGCGGCGGCCCGCGTTCGCAGAACGACTACCTGGAGCTGGCGACGCAGTTCCACACCTTGCTGCTCTCGGGCGTGCCGGCGATGTCGCCGCGCATGGCTTCTGAAGCGCGTCGTTTCACCTGGCTCGTCGACGTGTTGTACGACCGGCGGGTCAAGCTGATTCTTTCTGCCGAGTGCGAGCCGGAACTGCTTTACACCGAAGGGCAGCTCGCGCACGAATTCCCGCGCACCGTGTCTCGCCTGCGCGAAATGCAGTCGGCCGAATTCCTGGCGCTGGCGCGGCGCGATGTGGACACCTCGCTCACATGACCCGGGCGCCACTGCGTCAAACGTGCGTGTTGCTGCTGGCAGCGGGCGCGTCGTGGGCCTGGAGTGCAGGCATCGGCACCGAGAGCCAGGAGCGCGCGCGCATCGCCAGTGAGCGTGCGGCGGCGCAGTCGGCTTTCGTGTCGCGCGAGCGTGAATGTCAGAACAGTTTTGTGGTCACGTCGTGTGTCGAAACCGCGCGCCGCGACTTGCGCGAAGTGCAGTTGCGCCTGCGCCGCCAGGAGGCCGTGCTCGACGAGATGCAGCGCCGCGAGCGTGCCGCGCAGCGCCTGGAGACGATCCGCAACCGCCCGGCCGCGGTCGAGGCGACGCCGCGCGAAGCTGCGGCTTCCGAGCCGCGCGCGGCGACGACCGCAACGCCCCGCGTGCGGGCGCATGCCGCACCTGTCCCCAAAATGTCGCCCGAAGAACGGCAGCGCGCCGAGGCGCTCAGCGAGCAGAAGTACGAGGCGGCCTCTCAGGCTGCGGGCGCACGTCGTGCCGCGGTGGAGCGCCGCAACGCTGAGCGGGCCGCCCGCGGCAAGAGTGCAGCACCTCTGCCGGTGCCGGCGGGCGCGTCGGCTCCCTGAGCCAGGGGTCGAGCCTGGCTGCTCAGTCGAGCGGTTCGATGCGAACCAGCGCGAGCGAGAGGTTGTCACCTGCGCCGCGTGCACGCTGGCGCGCCTTGGTGACGAGCATTTCGCTCGCTTCGCGGGGCGGCAGAGCGTGCACGATCGCGCCGATTTCACGCGGCGTGAAGTAGTGCCACAGGCCGTCGCTGCAGGCGAGCACGCAGTCGCCCACTTCGAGCCGGTCGATGCGGTTGTGCGCCAGCGGTGGGTCCTGGTGAGTGCCCAGGCACCCGGTCAGCAGGTTGGACTGCGGGTGCACATTGGCTTCGTCTTCGGTGATCGAACCTTCGTCGACGAGGCGCTGCACGTAGGAATGATCGATGCTGCGGCTCACCATGTCGGCGCCGCGAAAGTGGTACACGCGCGAGTCGCCAGCATGCACGATGTCACATTCGCGAGAAGGGCTGATGAGAAACGCGGCCACGGTGCTGTGGGGCTCTTCTTCAGCGGTGATCGCGGTCAGCTTGATCATGAGGTGCGATTCGAGCACCAGTTGTTTCAGCGTCTCGGCGGCATCGTCGCGGCTCGGCGCATAACGCTCGAACAGTTGATGAGCGGTCAGCAGCACCTGGTCGGCGGCCTTGCGGCCCCCGCTCTTGCCGCCCATGCCGTCGGCCAGCACGGCGAGCAGGCAGCCAGGGGTGCGGTCGTGCGCGATGATCTCGACCTGGTCTTGCTGGTAAGCGCGGTCGCCGCGGTGCAGGCCGGTGGTGGCTGAAAGACGGTAACCGAGGCTGGCTGTACTCATGGTCGAAAACTATAATCTGTCTGCATTCCCGCAAGGCATTGAAAACCGCTCATAAGTCGCGTGTCGATGGATATCAACCTGCATTCACTGCCGCGCCGGCTGATCGAGTTGCGCATCGAACACGGTGACCTCGACAGCCTGATCGACCAGGCCGCAGTGACGGTTCCCGACGACGAACTCACGGTGCGGCGCCTGAAGAAGCGGCGCCTGTTGCTGCGTGACCAGATCGCGCGGCTCGAAGCGGAGCTCGACCCGCCAGAGCCCGCGTGAGTGGCCTGGCCGAGGCGGTGACGGCGGCGTTCGCTCGCGGTGGTGCGCTGGCGAGCGCCGACCCGGGCCACGTCGAGCGCGACGTGCAACTGCGCATGGCGCTCGGTGTGGCGCAGGCGATCGAAGAGCGCAGCGCGCTCGTCGTCGAAGCCGGCACCGGCGTGGGCAAGACCTTCGCCTACCTCGTGCCCACCTTGCTCAGCGGCGCGCGTGCGCTGGTCAGCACCGCCACCAAGAGCTTGCAGGACCAGCTTTTCCTGCGCGACATACCGCGCCTGCGCGAAGCCCTGCAACTGCCGATCACCGTGGCCTTGCTGAAGGGCCGCGGCAGTTACCTCTGCCTGCATCGAATGAACATCGCACGCCAGTCGGCCGAGTTGCCCGATCGGTGGGCGGTGCGCACGCTCGCCAAGGTCGAGCAGTGGTCGCATTCGACCGTGAGCGGCGACCTGGCCGAACTCGAAGGGCTGGACGAGCGCAGCAGCGTGATCCCGCTCGTGACTTCGTCGCGCGAGAACTGCCTGGGCGCTGAGTGCCCCGAGTTCCGCCAGTGCCACGTGGTCAAGGCGCGGCGCGAGGCGATGGTGGCCGACGTGGTCGTGGTCAACCACCACCTGTTCTTCGCCGACATGGCGTTGCGCGACACCGGCGTGGCCGAGCTGCTGCCGAGTGTCGACGTGGCCTTGTTCGACGAAGCCCACCAGCTCACCGAGGCCGGTGTGCAGTTTCTCGGCACCACGCTCGGCACGGCACAAGTGATCGACTTCGCGCGCGACATGCTCGGCGCCGGCTTGCAGCAGGCGCGCGGGCTGGCGCCCTGGCAAGAACTCAGCGGGGCTTGTGACCGCACGGCGCGTGACCTGCGCATCGCCGCGGCCGGGCCGCTGCGTGAACTGCGCGGCACGCTCAAGCTGCGCTGGAGCGAGCGTGGCGAGCGCGACGAGTTCGCCGTTGCGCTGGCCGCCCTGGGCAGCGCTTGCGAGGCCGCACAAGAGGGCCTGAAGCTGGTGGCCGAGATGTCGCCCGACTTCGGCAAGCTGGCCGAGCGCGCCGGGCAGCTCGCCGCTCTGGCGGCGCAGTTCGGTGCCACCGCCGAAAGCGGCAACGTGCGCTGGATCGATGTGTCGCCGCACCAGGCGCGGCTGGTCGAGTCGCCCCTCGACATCCGCGATGCGTTGCGCGAGCAGATGGCGGCGGCGCCGAAAGCCTGGGTGTTCACCTCGGCCACGCTCGGCGACGACGAGGCGCTTTCATGGTTCACCGAATCGGCCGGCCTGGGTGACGCGCGCACCTTGCGTCTGGGCAGCCCGTTCGACTACGAAGCCAACGCTCGTCTCTACGTGCCGAGGGCGTTTCCAAAACCGAACGAGCCAGGCCACCCGGCGGCGGTGGCGCTGCTCGCGGCGCGCTGCGCCCGGGCGCTCGGGGGGCGCAGCTTCGTGCTGACCACCACTTTGCGAGCCTTGCAGACGATCGGCGAAGCCTTGCGTGCCGAGTTCGAGTCGCAAGGCGATTCGATCCAGGTGCTGATGCAAGGGCAGATCCCGAAGCGCCAGCTGATGCAGCAGTTTCTTGCGCAGCCGCGCTCGGTGCTGGTCGGCTCGCAAACCTTCTGGGAAGGCATCGACGTGCCGGGCGACGCGCTGCAGTGTGTGCTGATCGACAAGCTGCCGTTTCCGCCGCCGAACGATCCGCTCGTCGAAGCGCGGGTCAAACGGCTGGAAGACGAAGGGCGCAACCCGTTCGCAGACTACTTCGTGGCCGAGGCCGCGGTGTCGCTCAAGCAGGGTGCCGGCCGGCTGATCCGCAGCGAAACCGACCGCGGCCTGCTGGTGGTGTGCGACCCCCGCATGGCGGGCATGAACTACGGCAAGCGGCTGCGCCAGGCTTTGCCGCCGATGGCCTTGCTCACGACTGAGGCGCAGGCGCTCGAGTGGTTGTCGACGCTGTCCTCGGAAGCCCTGCCGTTCTGAGGGCTGGCCCAGGGTTCACCAGAACTGCCACCAGGCGCCTTTTTTGGCGCCGCCGATCCCGTCACTGTGCAGGGTGGTGCCGGGGAAGCTCTTGCGCAGCACCCGGTCGGCGTCGTCGCGCAGCTCGTTCAGGCCGAGCCTGTCGTAGCTCTGGGCCATGATGAAGAGGGCTTCTTCGGCGGCCGGGGACTGCTGATACTCCAGCACCACCTGCTGTGCACGATTGATCGCCGCCACGTACGCGCCACGCCGGAAGTAATAACGCGCCACGTGCACTTCATACGCCGCCAGCGAGTTGACGATGTAGTTCATGCGGACGCGTGAATCGTCGGCGTAGATCGACTGCGGAAACTGGTCGGTGAGGTTCTTGAACGACTGATACGAGTCGCGCGCAGCCTGCTGATCGCGTTCCGAGAGTTCCTGCCGCGCCAGGTTGCCGAACAGGCCGAGGTTGTCGTTGAAGTTGACGAGGCCTTGCAGGTAGAGCGCGTAGTCGAGCACCGGGCTGGTGGGGTGCAGCTTGATGAAACGTTCGAGCACCGACAGCGCCTGGGCCTTGTCGGAGTTCTTGTAGTGCATGTAGGCGCGTTCGATCTGCGCCTGCTGCGCCAGCGCGGTGCCCGAGGCGCGGCCCTCGAGGCGCTCGTAGAGTTTGCCGGCGCGTTCGTAGTTGCCGATGGCCGCCTCTTCCTTGGCCTCGGCATACAATTTCTCGGCGCTCCATGTGGATTCGACGTCTTTCGGCGTCGTGCCGCAGCCCGCGAGCAAGGCCAGCATCAAGGCCATCACGGCCAGCACGGGCCGACGCAGCACACTCAACTCATTCATGGGGCTGGAACCAGCGCAAGGCAGCGCTGTCCTGTCTGAAAACGAAGCGCGATTATATGGTTGAGCCCCTGTCGAGCCCCGAGAGCCCCGGCGCCGCGCCAGACGAATCCGAAGGCGCCGACACGCCCTGGCTCGAGGAGCCCGAGCGCCGTGAAGCCGCGGTGCCGCAAGCCCTGCATGGTCAGCGCCTCGACAAGGCCTTGGTGCCGATGGCGAGCGAGTTTTCGCGCACCCACCTGCAGGGGCTGATCGAGCAGGGGCACGTGCGGGTCGATGGCGTGGTCGCCAGTTCCGCGTCGCGCAAGGTGCTGGCGGGGCAGATCGTGTCGGTCGAACTCGTGCCTACGGCCGAAAGCCGCGCTTTCCGGCCCGAGCAGATCGCCCTCGACGTGGTGTTCGAGGACGAGCACCTGATGGTCGTGAACAAGGCCGCCGGCATGGTCGTGCACCCGGCCGCGGGCAACTGGTCGGGCACCTTGCTGAACGCGCTGCTGGCCCACCACCGAGGCGCTGCCAGCCTGCCACGTGCCGGCATCGTGCACCGGCTCGACAAGGACACCTCGGGCCTGATGGTCGTGGGCAAGACCTTGCCCGCCGTGACCGCACTGGTCCGCGCCATCGCAGCGCGCGACGTGCACCGTCGCTACCTGGCGATCGTGCACGGCGAGGTCGAGGCGGCGTCGTTCAGCGTCGACGCGCCGATCGGGCGCGACCCGAAGTCGCGCGTCCGCATGGCGGTGCTCGCTTCCGGCAAGCCGGCCCGAACCGACGTGCAGGTGCTGGCGCGTGGCGAGGGGGTCAGCGCGCTGCGCTGCACGCTGCATACCGGGCGCACACACCAGATCCGCGTGCACCTCGCGTCGCGCGGGCATGCGCTGGTGGCCGACGCGGTGTACGGTGGCAAACCGGCCTTGGGCCTGCAGCGCCAGGCACTGCACGCGGTGCAGCTCGGCTTCGTGCACCCGGCGCGGCCCGGCGACCCCGAAATGCTGTTCGATGCGCCTTTGCCGGCCGACCTGGCGCAAGCCTGGCAACAGGTGGCCGGCGGCTCGCACTGAGGCGCCCCGCAACGGGCATCGGGTTGGGTACAATGCCGCAGAACCTTCCTGGAACAACAGCCCCGCCCTGCAGCGAGCACTGCACGCGGGCACCCGGTAGTCCAGTTGAAGCGAGTCGCACTCCTTGGTGCGTCACCATGGGAAGCCGCGAGAAGCGGCACCCAGCCGCCAGCCGAGAAACGCCATGCCCGAGCCACAAGAGCGGGCCCGTGCCGAGGCTGAAGACAACTTGCTGCCCCGAGAAAACAGCTGAATGTTTGTGCCGCACCGCCCGGCCGAAAATGTGATCAAAGACCATGAATAGTCTGGATGCGAAGCGCGTCCTCGAGACCGCGCTCATCTGTGCGAGCCAGCCGCTGCCGCTGCGTGACATGCGCGTGCTGTTCGCCGACGAACTCGGCCCCGACACCCTGCGGTCCCTGCTCGACGAACTCACCCGCGAATGGGACGGCCGCGGTGTCGAGCTGGTGGCGCTGGCGACTGGTTGGCGCCTGCAGAGCCGGCCCGAGATGCGTGAATACCTCGACCGCCTGAACCCCGAAAAGCCGCCCAAGTATTCGCGCGCCGTGATGGAAACGCTCGCGATCATTGCCTACCGCCAGCCGGTGACGCGCGGTGACATCGAAGACATTCGCGGCGTCACCGTCGCGAGCCAGATCGTCAAGCAGCTCGAAGACCGTGGCTGGGTCGAAGCCATCGGCTACCGCGAGTCACCCGGCCGCCCGGCCTTGCTGGCCACGACGAAGCAGTTTCTCGACGACCTCGGCCTCGCCAGCCTCGAGCAGCTGCCGCTGCTGGCCGGTGGTGGCGCCGATGGCCCGGCGCTGGCGAGTGCGCTGGCCGAGCAGCCGTCGTTGCTCGACCCGCGCCAGCTGCAGATCGAAGAGAGTGCCGAAGACATGTCTGAGACTGCGCCTCGGAGCTTCGACGCCGAGGAACTCGCGCCGCCTGAACACGCCGAAGACCCGGCCGACGAATCCGTCGGCACCACGACCCCGCCAGAAGACCCAGCGGCCACCGCCGCCCCCGAGGAACCGCAAGAATGAACGTCAACCCAGAGTCTTCGGCCGTGCCCGAGTCAGAGGCGCCCGCAGAGGCAGGCGAGGCAGCCGCCAAGCCGGTGCGACGCCGCCGCGCGGTGAAGGTGACCGACGAAGCGGTGGCAGCGCCGGCCTCGGACGAGGTCGCCGAGGCCCCCGCGGAAGCGCCCAAGCCCAAGCGGCGCCGGGCGGCGCCCAAGGTCACTGATGCGGCCGCTGAAGTCCCCGTGGCCGGTGACACGCCGCCGATGGCCCGACAGGCTGACGATCACGAGCATGGCGTTCCTGTGCCGGCCCCGACGCAAGTCGGCCTCGATGCTGCCGCGCCCGAAGCCGCACCGGGGGATGGCGCACAAACTGCCGATGGTGAAGCTCCCTCCGGCGCCCGTGAAGACGGCCCGCGTGGCCGCCGCCGCGGCCGGCGCGACCGCAACCGCGGCGAGGCGCGCGATGCACAAGGCGAGGGTGAGCCGGCGGCCGAGCCGGTGCAGGCGGGTGCGCTGTTCGCCCAGGTGCTGTCGGGTGAATTCGACGTGGCCGGCGAGGCCCCGGCCGAAGCGATCGCGGATGAAGCCGAAGAAGAACCGGGCGCGCCGAAGCGAGTGCTGCAGCCCGAGCCCGAAGCGCCGAAGCTGCACAAGGTGCTGGCGCAGTCGGGCATCGGCTCGCGCCGCGACATGGAAGCACTGATCGAGGCCGGAGAAGTCACCGTCAACGACGAGGTCGCGCATGTGGGCCAGCGGGTCTCGTTCGGCGACCGCGTCAAGGTCAAGGGCAAGCAGGTGCGCCTGCGCATCATGCCCTTGCCGCCGCGCATCATCGCGTACCACAAGCCGGTGGGAGAGATCGTCACCAACGACGACCCGCAGAATCGCCCGACCGTGTTCCGCCGGCTGCCGCGCCTGCAGCAGGGCAAATGGCAGTCGGTGGGCCGGCTCGACATCAACACCGAAGGCCTGCTGCTGTTCACCAATTCGGGTGAACTCGCGAACCAGCTGATGCACCCGCGCTTCGGCGTCGAACGCGAATACGCGGTGCGCGTGCTGGGTACCCTCAGCGCCGACGACAAGGCCCGCCTGCTCGAAGGGGTGGACGTCGAAGGCCAGAAGGCCAGCTTCCGTTCCATCGAAGAAGGCGGCGGCGACGGCGCCAACCACTGGTACCGCGTCGTCATCACCGAAGGCCGCAACCGTGAAGTGCGCAAGCTCTTCGACACGGTCGGCCTGACCGTCAGCCGCCTGATCCGCATCCGCTACGGCACGGTGGTGCTGCCGCTGGGCCTGAAGCGCGGTGTCTGGGTCGATCTCGAAGACGGCGACGTGCGCGCGATCCGTCGCCTCGCCAGCGGCGGTGCCGGGCAGGGCCCGCGTGAAGCGGGTGACCGTGGCGACGAACGTGCTGCCGGTGGCCAGCAAGCGCAGCGCAACGACCGCCAGGGCGGGCGCCAGAACAACAACAACCGGCGCGACAACCCGCGTGACGGAGGCCCGCGCAACGCGCCGCGTGGCCGCCACCCGGAAGGGCAGCCGCCCGCGCCGTCGATGCAGGCGCACGGTGGCGAACGCGCGCGTGACTTCGACCGTGACGAGGACTCAGACTTCGACATCGACCCGGCGTCGATCCCGAACCCCCTCGAGCAGACATTCGACAAGCGCTTTGCCACCAACCCGCGCAGCCCGGTGGGCGGCCGCGGGTTCGGACGTGGCGGCGGCGGCTTCGGTGGCGGCGGCAGCGCCCCGCCGCCCAGCAACAAGAAGGGCCAGAGCGGCCCGAAGCAACCCGACCCGCTGCAGACCTCGCTGGGCTTCTTCGGTGCCGACGCCTTCCACCGCAAGGGGAACCGGGGCGGTGGCGGTGGCGGTGGCGGCGGGCGTGGTGGCAACCGGGGTGGTGGCGGCGGCGGTGGTGGTGGCGGATACGGGGGCAGCGGTGGCAATTCCGGCGGCTTCGGTGGTGGTGGCGGCGGCCGCCGCGGGCGTTGACCAGCCCTTGCGCGCAGTGCGGCCGTCATGGCCGCGTGACACCCGCACGTTACAATCTGAGGCTTTGCAAAACCTAGATTCAGGAGAAGAACATGGCGCTCGAACGAACCCTGTCGATCATCAAGCCCGATGCCGTCGCGAAGAACGTGATCGGTCAGATCTATGCCCGCTTTGAAGGCGCCGGCCTGAAGGTCGTGGCCGCCCGCATGGCGCACCTGTCGCGCGGCGAAGCCGAGGCTTTCTACGCGGTGCACAAGGCACGCCCGTTCTTCAACGATCTGGTCAGCTTCATGATCTCCGGCCCGGTGATGATCCAGGCGCTCGAAGGCGAAAACGCCATCCTGAAGAACCGCGATCTGATGGGCGCCACCGACCCGAAGAAGGCCGACAAGGGCACGATCCGCGCCGACTTTGCCGACAGCATCGACGCCAACGCCGTGCACGGTTCCGACGCACCGGAAACGGCCGCGGTCGAGATCGCCTTCTTCTTCCCCGGCATGAACGTCTACAGCCGCTGAGTGCACGTGCCGTGAGCGAGGCGCCGATCAACCTGCTCGAATTCGACCGCGAAGCGCTCGCGGCGTACTGCGAGCAACTCGGCGAGAAGCGCTTTCGCGCGACGCAGTTGTTCCGCTGGATCCACAAGTCCGGCGCGACCGACTTCTCGCAGATGAGCGACCTGGCGCGTTCGCTGCGCGACAAGCTGGCCGGCCGTGCCTGCCTCACCGCGATGCCGGTGCTGAGCGAGCAGGCCTCGAGCGACGGCACGATCAAGTGGCTGTTCGACGTGGGCGCCGGCAACGCGGTCGAAACCGTGTTCATCCCCGAAGACGACCGCGGCACGCTCTGCATCTCGTCGCAGGCCGGTTGTGCGGTCGGTTGCCGCTTCTGCTCGACCGGGCACCAGGGCTTCAGCCGCAACCTGAGCACCGGCGAAATCGTGGCCCAGCTGTGGTTCGCCGAGCACCACCTGCGCAAACGCCTCAACCTGCCCGAAGGCACGCGCGCCATCACCAATGTGGTGATGATGGGCATGGGCGAGCCGCTGCAGAACTACAACGCGCTGGTGCCTGCCTTGCGCGTGATGCTCGACGACCACGGCTACGGCCTCTCGCGCCGCCGCGTGACGGTCTCCACTTCAGGTGTGGTGCCCATGATCGACCGGCTGCGCACCGATTGCCCGGTGGCGCTCGCGGTGTCGCTGCACGCGCCGAACGACGCGCTGCGCGACGACTTGGTGCCACTCAACCGCAAGTACCCGCTCGAAGAACTGCTGGCCACCTGCCGGCGCTACCTCGACGCCGCGCCGCGTGACTTCATCACTTTCGAGTACTGCATGCTCGACGGCGTGAACGACAGCGACGAACAGGCGCAAGAACTGCTGCGCCTCGTCGGCGCCGGTGCGTCGCACAACGACGAGCGGCGGGTCTCGAGCAAGTTCAACCTGATCCCGTTCAACCCGTTCCCCGAGTCGGGCCTGAAACGTTCGCCGAGCGAGCGGGTCATGGCGTTCGCGCGGGTGCTGCAAGACGGTGGCCTGGTCGCCACCGTGCGCAAGACCCGGGGAGACGACATCGACGCCGCCTGCGGCCAGCTCGCCGGCGAGGTGCAGGACCGCACGCAGGCGCACACCCGCATGACCCGGGCGCCGGTGCAGGTGCACCGCAGCGGTTCGGTGGTCGCCAACACGATACAGGCCGGCCGTGCCGGCGCGCAGGAGGCCCGTCGATGATCGCTTCAAGCCTGGACGCCCGACGCGCTGCCGCGCTCGTGAAAACCGGTGCCGTGCTGCTGCTTGCCTCGCTGCTGTCGGCCTGTGTGACCACGCGCACTCCGCTGCCCGAGGCGGGCGCCGACGGCACCAGAGACCGCATCACCGCGTCCGACGAGTCCGACGGGAGCAAGCGCGCGAAAGTGCGCATGGAGCTGGCCGCCGCCTATTTCGGCCGCGGCCAGATGACGACCGCACTCGACCAGGTCAAGCTCGCGATCATCGCCAACCCGAACCAGAGCGACGCCTACAACCTGCGTGGCCTGATTTACGCCAACCTCGGTGACGACGTGCTGGCAGAAGAGAGCTTTCGCCGTGCGCTGCAGTTGAACCCGCGCGACGCCGACGTGATGCAGAACTTCGGCTACTACCTGTGCCAGAAGAAGCGTTACCCCGAAGCCAACGCGATGTTCGAGCAGGCGCTGGCGGTGCCACGTTATCTCGACGCGCCGCGCACGCTGCTGACCCAGGGTGTGTGCCAGGCGCAGGCCGGGCAGTTGCCTCAAGCCGAAGCGACCTTGCTCAAGTCGTACCAGCTCGACCCGGGCAACCCGTCGACGGCCGTCAATCTCTCAGAAGTGCTCTACCGCCGCGGCGACTACGAACGTGCGCGCTTCTACGTGCGGCGCGTCAATGCCGTGCCCGAAGTCGCGAACGCGCAGACGCTGTGGCTGGCCGCGCGCATCGAACACCGCTCGGGCAACACGCGTGCGGCCCAGGATTTCGCCGACCAGCTGCGCGGGCGCTTCCCCGACGCGCGCGAAACCGGCCTGCTCGCCCGAGGCGCCTACGATGAGTGAACCGACCGCGGCCGGTTCGGGCGCAGCACCTGCGGCCACCACGGCCGGTGGGCTGTTGCGCCAGGCGCGCCAGGCGCAGGGCCTGCACATCGCCGCGCTCGCCGCCGCCATCAAGGTGTCGCAGCGCAAGCTCGAGCTGCTCGAGTCCGACCAGTACGACCAGTTGCCCGACGCCACGTTCACACGCGCGCTGGCGCAGACCGTGTGCCGCACGCTGAAGGTCGATGCCGGCCCGGTGCTGGCGCTGATGCCGCCACCGCGTGGCCACCGCCTCGAAGAGATATCCGAAGGGCTGAACACGCCTTTCCGCGAACGCCCGGGTCGGCTGGAACCGGGCGAGTGGGTGAGCTTTGCGAGCCCGCTGGTCTGGGTGGCGGGCCTGCTGGTGCTGGCCGCGCTGGCCGTCTACTTCATGCCCGCTTCCTGGGTGCCGGCGGCGCGCGAGCGCTTGTCGGCCGAAGTCGGTGCGAAAGCTCCCGCGATCGTGTCTGAAGCTGCATCGGCGGCCGTGATCACCGCGCCTGTTGCCGCAGCGGCTTCGGCCGTGGTCGAAACGCTGCCGGCACCGGTCGCGCCCGAGGCGGCTGCATCGGCGGTCGCGGGCGACATGCCGGCCAACCCGCCCGAAGCCGTGCCGGCGGGCGTGCTTCAGGTGCATGCCGACGAACGTTCGTGGGTCGAAGTGACCGATGCGCGCGGCCGCTCTCTCATTTCGCGACTGGTCGAAGCTGGCGAAGACGTGGGCCTCGACGGGGTCATGCCGCTGAAGGTCAGAATCGGCAACGCGGGCGCCACGAAGGTGGTGTTCCGTGGCCAGCCGCTGGAGCTCGGGCCTTTCACCCGGGACAACGTGGCCCGGCTCGATCTCAAGTAAGGCTTGCCAACGCCATGAGCGACATCCGCGACGAAGCCAGAAGCCTGCTCGAAGACTTCATCGATCCGGCCAGGCCGGCGCAGCGTCATTCGCACGGGGTACCGGTGCGCTGGGGTGCGCGTGAAGTGCTGGTGGGCGGCGGTGCGCCGGTGCGCGTGCAGGCGATGACCAACACCGACACGGTCGACGCGATCGGCACCGCGATCCAGGTGAAAGAGCTGGCGATCGCCGGCTCGGAGATGGTGCGCATCACCGTCAACACGCCCGAAGCCGCGGCCGCCGTGCCTTACATCCGCGAGCAGCTCGACCGCATGGGCATCGACGTGCCGCTGATCGGAGACTTTCACTACAACGGCCACCGGCTGCTGACCGACTACCCGGCCTGCGCCGAGGCGCTGAGCAAATACCGCATCAACCCCGGCAATGTGGGCAAGGGCGACAAGCACGACCGCCAGTTCGCGCAGATGATCGAAGCGGCCGCGAAGTACGACAAGGCGGTGCGCATCGGCGTGAACTGGGGCAGCCTCGACCAGGAACTGCTCGCCGAGATGATGGACTCGAACGCGAAACTCGCCGAGCCGCACGAGCCGCAGCAGATCATGTACCGCGCCATCATCACCTCGGCCATCACCTCGGCGCGGCGCGCCGAAGAAGTCGGCCTGAGTGCCGAGCGCATCATCCTGTCGTGCAAGATGTCGGGCGTGCAAGACCTGATCAGCGTCTACCGCGCGCTGGCCAAACGCTGCGACTACGCGCTGCACCTGGGCCTGACCGAAGCCGGCATGGGCACCAAGGGCACGGTGGCCTCGACCGCCGCGCTGGCGGTTCTGCTGCAAGAAGGCATCGGCGACACGATCCGGGTGTCACTCACGCCGCAGCCCGGCGAAGCGCGCACCCAGGAAGTGGTGGTCGCACTCGAGATCCTGCAAAGCCTCGGCCTGCGTGCCTTCAACCCGAGCGTGACCGCCTGCCCCGGTTGCGGCCGCACCACCAGCACCACCTTCCAGGAACTGGCCAAGCAGATCGACGACTTCCTGCGCGCGCAGATGCCCGTCTGGAAAGCGCGTTACCCCGGCGTCGAGAAGATGAAGGTCGCGGTGATGGGCTGCATCGTCAACGGCCCGGGCGAAAGCAAACACGCCGACATCGGGATCAGCCTGCCCGGCAACGGCGAAGCGCCGGCCGCACCGGTGTTCATCGACGGCGAAAAGGCGCTCACCTTGCGGGGCGACAACATCGCCGCCGAATTCCACGCGCTCGTCGAGCGTTACATCGACAAACGCTACGGCGCGGCGACCGCGGAGCATCCGACCGCGCAGGTGTGAGCCACCTGCGCGAGGTTCCGGCGCCGCCACTGCGTGTGGTGGCGAAGCTCCCCTTCGATCCCGACAGACCATGACCGACAAGACCAAGATCAAACGACCCGAGCCGCTGCAGGCGGTGAAGGGCATGAACGACCTCCTGCCGCCCGACTCGGCGCGCTGGGAATGGTTCGAATCGAAAGTGCGTGCGCTGATGGCGCGCTACGGCTATGCCAACGTGCGCACGCCGATCGTCGAGCCCACTGCGTTGTTCGTGCGCGGCCTGGGCGAAGTGACCGACATCGTCGAGAAGGAGATGTACTCCTTCGAAGACGCGATGAACGGCGACAAGCTCACGCTTCGCCCCGAAGCCACCGCCGGCATCGTGCGCGCGATGGTCGAGCACAACACGCTCTACAACGGCCCGCTGCGGGTGTGGTCGCACGTGGCGCTGTTCCGCCACGAGCGGCCGCAGAAGGGGCGCTACCGGCAGTTCCACCAGATCGACGTGGAAGCGCTCGGCTACGCCGGGCCGGACGTCGACGCCGAGCAGATCCTGATGTGCCGCGCGCTGCTGCGAGACCTCGGCATCCGGGACAGCGACGTGCGCCTCGAGCTCAACAGCCTGGGCCAGCCCGCCGAACGCAACGCCCACCGCGCGGCGCTGATCCAGCATTTCGAAGGGCACGCCGAACTGCTCGACGACGACGCGAAGCGCCGCCTGCACAGCAACCCGTTGCGCATTCTCGACAGCAAGAACCCCGCGATGCAGGCCATCGTCGAAGCGGCACCGAAGCTGATGGACTTTCTGGGCGCCGATTCGCTCGCGCACCTGAACGCCGTGCGTGCCGCGCTCGACGCGGTGGGTCTTGCCTACCGCATCAACCCGCGTCTGGTGCGGGGCATGGACTACTACAACCTGACGGTGTTCGAATGGATCACCGACAAGCTCGGCTCGCAAGGCACGGTGTGCGGCGGCGGCCGTTACGACGGCCTGTTCGAGCAACTCGGTGGCAAGCCCACACCGGCTGTGGGCTGGGGCATGGGCATCGAGCGCATGCTGTTGCTGCTCGAAGAAGCCGGCGTACGGGTGCCGCCGGCGGCGCCCGACGCCTACGCCGTGGTGCCCTCGGTGGCGGCGCTGCCCACTGCCTTGGCGGCTTGCGAGCAACTGCGCGAAGCCGGCGTGTCGGTGCTGATGCACGGTGCCGGTGCCGAGAGCTGGGGCAGCATGAAAACGCAGTTCAAGCGTGCCGACGCCAGCGGCGCCCGCTACGCGCTGATCTTCGGTGACGACGAACTGGCGCGTGGCGAAGTGACTTTGAAGGCGCTGCGCGACGCCACGGCCCCGCAACGTTGCCTGCCGCTTGCCGAGGCCCCACGCTGGGCCGCAGAACTGCGCACCGCATAATCCCGCCTTCGCGCGAAACCCAAGAGAACCGATCTTTCATGGCCACCCATCTCGACCTCGAAGAACAGGAACAGCTCGACCAGCTGAAGTCCTTCTGGAAGCAGTACGGCAACCTCATCACCTGGTTGCTGATCGCCGTGCTGGCCGGCTACGCGGCCTGGAACGGCTGGCACTGGTGGCAGCGCGAGCAGTCGCTCAAGTCGAGCGCGATGTTCGACGAGCTCGACAAGGCTGCGCAGACCGGCGACGCCGACACCGCCGGGCGCATCTTCGCCGACATGAAAGAGCGCTACCCGCGCACCGCGTTCACACAGCAAGCCGGGCTGCTCGCGGCCAAGGCGCAGTTCGACAAGGGCCAGCTCGAGCCGGCACTGGCCACGCTCGGCTGGGTGGGTGCCAACGCCGTCGAGGCCGAGTACCAGTCGGTCGCACGCTTGCGCGCCGCCGGCCTGCTGCTCGACCTGAAGAAGTACGACGAGGCGCTGAAGCAGCTCGACGGCGTGACCGCCAAGGAATTCGAAGCGCTCGCAGCCGACCGCCGCGGTGACGTGCTGCTGGCGCAAGGCAAGACCGATGAAGCGAAGGCCGCTTTCGCCAAGGCCTGGGCCGCGCTGGACGCCAAGGTCGGCTACCGGCGCCTGATCGAAGCCAAGCTCACGGTGCTGGGCGCTGCGCCGGTCGAGGCGAAGAAGTGAGAGCGGTGCCCATGAAGCTGCGCGCCTCGTTGGCCCTGCTCGGTGCCGTGTTGTTGCTGGGCGCGTGTGCCAGCAGCAAGCCCAAGCCGCAGCCGCTGGAGCCGCTCACGCCGAAGATCGCGGGCCGCCAGGTCTGGACGAAGAACCTCGATGCGATCAAGTTCCCGCTCGGCGTGGTGTCGCTGCGCGACAGCTTCGTCGTCGCCGACGGCGACGGCACGGTCTTGGCGCTCGACGCGCAGACCGGGCGCGAGCTCTGGCGTGGCAGCGCCGGCAGCAAGCTCAGCGCCGGCGTCGGCAGCGATGGCCGTTTCGCGGCCGTCGTCACGAGCGAAGGCGAGCTTGTGGTATTCGATCAGGGCCAGCTCAAGTGGCGCAAGAGCGTGGGCGTGCGCGTGAACTCGGCGCCGCTGGTGGCGGGCGAACGGGTCTTCGTGCTTGGCGCCGACCGCGGCGTGCAGGCTTTCGACGCGATCGACGGGCGCAAGCTCTGGGCGCTGCAACGCGCCGGTGACCCGCTCACGCTCACGCAGAACGGTGTGCTCGCCGCGTTCAAGGACACGCTGGTCGTGGGCCAGGGCCCGCGCATGGCCGGCGTCGACCCGTTGCAGGGAACGCTGCGCTGGGAGGTGCCGGTGGGCTCGCCACGCGGCGCGAACGAAATCGAACGCCTGGCCGACCTGGTCGGCCCGGCCGGCCGGGTTGGCGACATGATCTGCGCGCGCTCCTTCCAGGCCGCGGTGGGCTGTGTCGACGCTGAAAAGGGCACCGTCGTCTGGAGCCGCAACATCGGTGGCACCGACGCCGTGGCCGCCGACGCGCAGTTCGTGTTCGGCGCCGACGCGTCCGACCGCATCACGGCGTGGAAGTCGGCCACCGGCGACGTCGCGTGGACGTCGGACAAGCTTCAGTACCGCGGCCTGAGCAGCCCCTTGAGCGTGGGCAAGACCGTCGTGTTCGGTGACGAAGACGGCACCGTGCACTGGCTCTCGCGCGAGAACGGCGAAGCGCAGCTGCGCCTGTCGACCGACGGCGGTGCGATCGTCGCTGCGCCCGTGATCTCGGGCACGACCATGCTCGTGGTCACGCGCAAGGGCGGTCTGTTCGCTTTTCGCCCCGAATAGAAGCGCCCGATGAAACCCGTCATCGCTGTGGTCGGCCGCCCGAACGTGGGCAAGTCGACGCTGTTCAACCGCATGACGAAGAGCCGCGACGCGATCGTGGCCGACTTTTCCGGCCTCACACGCGACCGCCACTACGGTGACGGGCGCAGCGGCGAACACGAATTCATCGTCGTCGACACCGGTGGCTTCGAGCCCGACAGCACGACGGGCATCGTCAAGGAAATGGCCAAGCAGACGCGCCAGGCGGTGGCCGAGGCCGATGCGGTGATCTTCGTCGTCGACGTGCGCGCCGGGGTCTCGGGGCAAGACCACGACATCGCGCGCTACCTGCGCACGGCGGGCAAGAAGGTCGTGCTCGCGGTCAACAAGGCCGAGGGCATGTCGGAATCGCCGCTGCTGGCCGAATTCTTCGAGCTCGGCCTCGGCGACCCGCACCCGATCTCGGCGGCGCACGGGCAGGGCATTCGCAGCCTGACCGAAGCGGCACTGGCCGACTTCGAGTTCGACGAAGCCGGCGATGAAGCCGTGGAGCAGACCGGCCCGATCCGGCTGGCCGTGGCCGGGCGGCCGAACGTGGGCAAGTCGACGCTGATCAACACCTGGCTCGGCGAAGAGCGGCTGGTCGCGTTCGACCAGCCCGGCACCACACGCGACGCCATCATGGTGCCGTTCGAGCGCAATGGCCAGAAGTTCGAGCTGATCGACACGGCCGGGCTGCGCCGGCGCGGCAAGGTGTTCGAGGCGGTCGAGAAATTCTCGGTCGTGAAGACCCTGCAGGCGATCTCGGATGCCAACGTCGTGTTGCTGCTGCTCGATGCGACCCAGGGCGTCACCGACCAGGACGCGCACATCGCGGGTTACATCCTCGAGTCGGGCCGCGCCGTGGCGGTGGCCGTGAACAAATGGGACGCGGTCGACAGCTACCAGCGCGAAACGCTGCAGCGCTCGATCGAGCAGCGCCTGGCGTTCCTCAAGTTCGCGCCGGTGTTGCACATCTCGGCGATCAAGCGCCAGGGCCTGGGCCCGGTCTGGAAAGCCATCGGCGATGCCCATGCTTCGGCCACGCGCAAGATGTCGACGCCGGTGCTCACGCGCCTGCTGCAAGAGGCGGTCGAACACCAGGCGCCCAAACGCGCCGGGGCTTTCCGCCCGAAGCTGCGCTACGCGCACCAGGGCGGCATGAACCCGCCGCTGATCGTGATCCATGGCAACTCGCTCGATCACATCACCGACACCTACAAGCGCTTTCTCGAAGGGCGTTTCCGCGAGCATTTCAAGCTCACCGGCACACCGATGCGGATCGAGTTGCGCTCGTCGCGCAACCCCTTCGACAGCAAAGACTAAAGGCCGCGATCCACAGGGGGATTGCACTGCTTTTGAGCAGATGCGCCCGGGGGCTGTGTTAACGTGAACGCTTCTGAACTTTCATCACGGAGAATATCGTGAGCAACAAAGGGCAACTCCTACAAGACCCCTTCCTGAACCTGCTGCGCAAGGAGCACGTTCCGGTTTCGATCTACCTCGTCAACGGCATCAAGCTGCAAGGCCACATCGAGTCCTTCGACCAGTACGTGGTGTTGCTCCGCAATACCGTGACGCAGATGGTCTACAAACACGCGATCTCCACGGTCGTGCCCGGTCGCGCGGTGAACTTCAGCGCTGCCGAACCCGCCGACCAGGCTTGAACAAGCCAGCGGCGCCGCCCCGACATCTGCCCACCTTGAGTTCCACGGATTCAACCGGCCCCGGCGGGTCGACGGGCCCGGCCCGGGCGATCCTCGTGGGGGTCGACTTCGGCCGTGGCAAGTCCTTCGACGCTTCGCTCGACGAATTGGCGCTGCTGGCCGAGTCGGCCGGTGACGTGGCGGTCGAGCGGGTCATTGCCCGGCGCAAGGCGCCCGATGCGGCGCTGTTCGTGGGTTCGGGCAAGGCCGACGAGATCAAGGCGCTGGTGCAGGCGCACCGGGCCGATGCGGTGCTGTTCGACCAAGCGCTTTCGCCAGCGCAGCAACGCAACCTCGAACTGCACCTGGGTGTGGCCGTGGCCGACCGCACGATGCTGATCCTCGAGATTTTCGGCGAGCGCGCGCAAAGCCATGAAGGCAAGCTGCAGGTCGAACTGGCGCGGCTGCAATACCTGTCGACCCGGCTGGTGCGGCGCTGGAGCCACCTCGAACGCCAAAGCGGCGGCATCGGCATGCGCGGTGGCCCGGGTGAAGCCCAGATCGAACTCGACCGGCGCATGATCGGCGAGCGCATCAAGGCCGTGAAGAAGCAGCTCGAGCGGGTCAAGAAGCAGCGCAGCACGCAGCGGCGCTCGCGCGAACGCAACCAGACCTTCCGCATCTCGCTCGTGGGCTACACCAACGCCGGCAAGTCGACGCTGTTCAACGTGCTCGTGAACGCGCGTGCTTATGCGGCCGATCAGCTCTTCGCCACGCTCGACACGACCACAAGGCAGCTCTATCTGGCTGAAGCGGGGGGCTCGGCGCGCTCGGTGTCGCTGAGCGACACGGTCGGGTTCATCCGCGACCTGCCGCACAAGCTGATCGAGGCTTTCGAGGCCACGCTGCAGGAAGCCAACGACGCCGACCTGCTGCTGCACGTGGTCGACGCCGCGAGCCCGGTGCTGGCCGAGCAGATGAGCGAAGTGCAGCGGGTGCTGGCAGAAATCGGCGCCGGCGACATCCCCCAGGTGCTGGTGTTCAACAAGCTCGATCAATTGGAAGACACCCAGCGACCGCGCGCCTTGCGCGACACCATCGAGCTCGCAGCCGGCGTTCGGGTGCCGCGTGTCTTCATCAGTGCGCAGAGCGGCGAGGGCATGCCCGAGCTGCGCGCCATTCTGGCCGAGGCCGTGGCGGCCATGCCGGCGCACCGCTTGAACGCGCCGGAACCGGCCCAAAATGACAGCGCGTCGGCAGAAGATTCTGCCGAAGACGATGTGGCAGAAGATCTGCAGGCCGAGACAGCGCGAACCGACACCCACTTTTCACACGCATGACCATGAGCCACACCACCACTGCACCCGAGGCCAGCGTGTCGCGCCTGCGCGCCCTGGCCCAAGCCGCGCGCGCCCTGGCGTCGGGCCTGATCCTGAGCAGCGGCAAGAACGATGGGCCGCCCGATCTCGACGAGCTCTGGCGCGACTTCAACAAGAAGCTGAGCGGCCTGTTCGGCGGCAAGGGCGGCGCGCCCCAGGGCAACGGCCCGGGCGACAACAACCAGGGCGGCGGCGGCCCGAACTTCCAGCCCGACATGAAGAGCGCCGGGATCGGCGCCGGCCTGATCGCCGGTGTGGTCGCGCTGATCTGGCTCGGCAGCGGTTTCTTCATCGTCCAGGAAGGCCAGCAGGCCGTCGTCACCTCGTTCGGCAAGTACAGCCACACGGCCGACGCCGGCTTCCAGTGGCGCATGCCGTACCCCTTCCAGGCGCACGAGACGGTCAACGTGACGCAACTGCGCTCGAAGGAAGTCGGCCGCAACGCGGTGATCGCCGCCACTGGCCTGCGTGACTCTTCGATGCTCACGCAAGACGAGAACATCGTCGACATCCGCTTCACGGTGCAGTACCGGCTGAAAGACGCGCGCGCTTTCCTGTTCGAGAACCGCGACCCGGAAGAGGCGGTCACGCTGGCTTCAGAGTCGGCGGTGCGCGAGATCGTCGGCAAGAGCAAGATCGACTCGGTGCTCTACGAGCAGCGTGACGCGATTGCCGCCGAACTGGTGAAGTCGGTGCAGGGGCAGCTCGACCGCCTGAAGGCGGGCATCGTGGTCGTCAACGTCAACGTGCAGAGCGTGCAGCCGCCCGAGCAGGTGCAGGCCGCATTCGAAGACACCCTCAAGGCCGGCCAGGACGGCGATCGCCTGAAGAAGGAAGGCCTGGCCTACGCGAGCGACGTGATCCCGAAGGCACAAGGCACGGCCGCGCGCCTGCGCGAAGAAGCCGAAGGCTACAAGTCGCGCGTGGTCTCGCAGGCCGAAGGTGACGGGCAGCGCTTCAACAGCGTGCTGGCCGAGTACCAGAAAGCACCGACCGTGACGCGCGACCGCATGTACATCGACACGATGCAGCAGGTGTACTCGAACGTCACCAAGGTGATGGTCGACAGCCGCGGCAACTCGAACCTGCTGTACCTGCCGCTCGACAAACTGATGCAGCAGGCCGGCGCCGGCGTGCCCAGTGCTACCCCGGCCGTGCCGGTGGCACCCGAGACCGCCCCCGCCGCCGGTGCGGTCGATGTGCGCTCGCGTGACGGGCAGCGTGCCCGTGACCGTGACGGCCGCTGAGCCAGCAGGAGAACAAGAACATGAACCGATTGGTTGTGATCGTCGCCGGTGCGCTGGTGGTGCTGATGTTGCTGGCCTCGACGCTGTTCGTGGTCGACCAGCGCCAGGTGGCCGTGGTCTACGCACTGGGCGAAATCAAGGAAGTGATCCAGGAACCGGGCCTGAAGTGGAAGCTTCCGCCGCCGTTCCAGAACGTGGTGTTTCTCGACCGCCGCATCCAGACCATGGACAGCCCCGAGACGCGCCCGATCTTCACGGCTGAGAAGAAAAGCCTGGTGATCGACTGGCTGGTGAAATGGCGGGTGACCGACCCGCGCCAGTTCATCCGCAACAACGGCGTCGACCAGCGCAACCTCGAAGCGCGGCTGAGCCCGATCGTGCACGCCGCGTTCAACGAAGAGGTGACCAAGCGCACGGTTGGTGAAGTGCTCTCCAGCGGCCGCGACAAGGTCATGCAGGACGTGCGTGCGCGCCTGGCCGACGAGGCCAAGTCCTTCGGTATCGAGATCCTCGACGTGCGCATCAAGCGCGTCGACTTCGTCGCCAACATCACCGAGTCGATCTACAGCCGCATGGCTTCCGAGCGCAAGCAGGTGGCCAACCAGTTGCGTGCGACCGGCGGTGCCGAAGGCGAAAAGGTACGAGCCGATGCCGACCGGCAGCGCGAAGTGATCGTCGCCGAGGCCTACCGCGACGCGCAGAAGGTCAAGGGCGAGGGCGATGCCAAGGCTTCGGCGATCTTCGCCGAGTCGTTCGGCCGTGATGCGCAGTTCGCCCAGTTCTACCGCAGCCTTGAGGCGTATCGCGCGAGCTTTCGCAGCAAGTCCGACGTGATGGTCGTCGACCCCGGCAGCGACTTCTTCAAGGCGATGCGCGGATCGTCGGGTGCTCAGGCTGCGCCGGCACCTGCCTCCAAGAAGTAACTCTTGGCGCAGCCTGGCTTTGTCGAACTGCTGCTCGGCGCCTTTGCGCTGATGCTGGTGATCGAAGGCCTGCTGCCGTTCCTGAGCCCGCCGATGTGGCGCGGCGTGTTCGAGCGCGCCACGAAAATGAGCGACGGGCAAATCCGGTTCGTCGGCCTGTCGAGCATGCTCGCGGGGATCGCGATGTTGTGCTTCTTCCTCGCCTGACAGCTCTGCTCGAAGCGGCCGCGGGTGCACGCACCCCACCGGTACAATGCCGGTTTTAATCCCCGGCGCTTTTCACATGTCATCTGCCTGGCTGCTGCCCGAGCACGTTGCCGACGTGCTGCCCGCGCAGGCGCGGCACATCGAAGAACTGCGGCGTGGCCTGCTCGACGTGGCACGCAGCTACGGCTGCGAACTGGTGATGCCGCCGTTGCTCGAACACCTCGAGTCGCTGTTGTCGGGCACCGGCCGCGAACTTGACCTCAACACCTTCAAGCTCGTCGACCAGCTCAGCGGTCGCACGCTCGGGGTGCGGGCCGACAGCACGCCGCAGGTCGCACGCATCGACGCGCACCTGCTCAACCGCGAAGGCGTGACGCGGCTCTGTTATTGCGGACCGGTATTGCATGCGCTGCCTGCCGGCATGAACTCGACCCGCGAGCCGCTGCAGTTCGGCGCCGAAATCTACGGGCATGTGGGCCTGGAGGCCGATCTCGAAGTGCAAGACCTCGCGCTCGACTGCCTGCGCCGCGCCGGTCTCGGCGGTGTGATGCTCGATCTCGGTGACGCGCGCATCGTGCGTGGCGTGCTGGCCGGTGTGGCACTCACTGCCGGTGCCTTTCGCGAGGTGTGCGCGGCGCTTGCGGCGAAGGACACCACCTCGCTGGCCGAGTTGAGCCATGCGTTCCCGGCCGATGTGCAGCGCGCCCTGCGCCGGCTGGTCTCGCTTTACGGTGACGACGAAGTCATCCAGGCGGCACGCAGCGAGCTGCCCGCCACGCCGCTCGTCAGCGCCGCACTCGACGACCTGCAGCGCCTGGCCAACCATGCGCGCCAGGCCCATCCTGAAGTGCGGGTCGGGTTCGACCTGGCCGACATCGTGGGCAACGGCTATTACAGCGGCGCGCGTTTCGCAGCCTACGTGGCAGGCTCGTCCGACGCGGTGGCGCGCGGCGGGCGCTACGACGAGGTCGGCGCGGTGTTCGGCCGCAACCGGCCCGCGGTGGGTTTCAGTCTCGACCTGAAGACGCTGGCCGCACTGGCGCCGAGCCAATCGCTGCACTCGGCGATCCGTGCGCCCTGGGCCGAAGAAGCCGGCCTGCGGTCGGCCGTGCGGCGCCTGCGCGAGCAGGGCGAAACGGTGGTGTGTGTCTTGCCCGGCCACGAACATGAAGGCCAGGAATTCGACTGCGACCGCGAACTGGTGGCGGTCGCTGGCCAATGGATGGTTCAGGCGCTCTGAAGCGCTGCGAGCCGATGAATTTTCAGACCTGGATCTTTTCTCAATGCAACAGATGAGCACGAGCACCGACAAACCCCTGGCGGGTCACAACGTCGTCGTCGTCGGCACCCAGTGGGGCGACGAAGGCAAGGGCAAGGTCGTCGACTGGCTGACCGACCACGCGCAGGCCGTGGTGCGCTTCCAGGGCGGCCACAACGCCGGCCACACCCTCGTCATCAAGGGCGTGAAGACGGCGTTGCAGCTGATCCCCTCGGGCATCATGCGCGACGGCGTGAAGTGCTACATCGGCAACGGCGTGGTGGTCGACCCCACGCACCTGCTGGCCGAGATCGAGCGGCTCGAAGCGATCGGCCTCGAAGTGCGCTCGCGCCTGTTCATCAGCGAGTCGTGCCCGCTGATCCTGCCCTTCCACGTCGAGGTCGACAAGGCCCGTGAGGCCCTGCGCGAGAGCAGCGGCGCCGGCAAGATCGGCACCACCGGCAAGGGCATCGGCCCGGCGTATGAAGACAAGGTGGCACGCCGCGCGCTGCGCGTGCAGGACCTGAAGCACCCCGAGCGGTTTGCGAAGAAGCTGCGCGAGCTGATCGACCTGCACAACTTTGCGCTCGCCGGTTACCTGAAGTCGAAGCCGCTCGAGTACCAGCCGATCTTCGATCTGGCGATGAAGGTGGCCGAGCAGCTCAAGCCGATGATGGCCGACGTGGGCTACACGCTGCACAACGCGAACCGGCAGGGTGCCAACATCCTGTTCGAAGGCGCGCAGGGCACCTTGCTCGACATCGACCACGGCACCTACCCGTTCGTGACCTCGAGCAACTGCGTGGCCGGCAACGCCGCTGCTGGCGCGGGCGTGGGGCCCGACTTGCTGCACTACATCCTCGGCATCACCAAGGCCTACACGACCCGTGTCGGCGGTGGGCCGTTCCCCACCGAACTCGACATGGACGTGCCGGGCACGGTCGGCCACCACCTGTCGACAGTCGGCCAGGAGCGTGGCACCGTGACGGGCCGGCCGCGCCGCTGCGGTTGGCTCGACGCGGCGCTGCTCAAGCGCTCGATGATCATCAACGGCATCTCCGGCGTGTGCATGACCAAACTCGACGTGCTCGATGGCCTGCCCGAGATCAAGGTCTGCGTCGGCTATGAACTGCACGGCCAACGCGTCGACATCCTGCCGCTCGATGCCGACGACATCTATGCCTGCCAGCCCATCTACGAAACCTTCCCGGGCTGGACTGAAAGCACGTTCGGTGTCACTGAATGGGACAAGCTGCCGCTGAACGCGCGCCGCTATCTCGAGCGCATCCAGGCCTTCATCGGCGCGCCGATCGACATGGTCTCGACCGGCCCCGACCGTGTGCACACGATCCTGCTGCGGCATCCGTACCAGGCCTGAACGATCCGACACCTCGAACTCTCTTCAACCCGAGCCCCAAGGAAAACGCATGCTGACCGACGATGGCAAACACCTGTACGTGAGCTGGGACGAGTACCACATGCTCATCGAACGCCTGGCGTTGAAGATCGCCGGGACGGGCTGGGAGTTCGACCAGATCCTGTGCCTCGCGCGTGGCGGCATGCGGCCGGGCGACGTGCTCTCGCGGGTGTTCGACAAACCGCTCGCGATCATGGCGACGAGCTCGTACCGCGCCGAAGCAGGCACGATCCAGGGCCGGCTCGACATGGCCAAGTACATCACGCTGCCGAAGGGCGAACTGGCCGGCAAGGTCTTGCTGGTCGACGACCTGGCGGATTCGGGCGTGACGCTGCGTGCCGTGGTCGACCGGCTGCGGGGCATGCCGTCGATCAGCGAGCTGCGCTCGGCCGTGATCTGGACAAAAGGCGTGTCGAGCTACACGCCCGACTACTTTGTCGAGATGCTGCCCACGAGCCCCTGGATCCATCAGCCGTTCGAAGAGTACGACGACATGCGGCCCGAGGGGCTGGCCAAGAAGTTCGTCATTTGAGCGACTGCAGAAACGACGAAGGCCTGCGCGAGCAGGCCCTCGAACTCACCGTCAGCAACACAACAACACTGAAGCCAGAAAGCAAAAAGCCCGCTGTCTCTTTCAAGAAGCGAGCTCGTGCTCTTGGTGCCCAGGAAGGGACTCGAACCCCCACGGAGTTACCCGCTAGTACCTGAAACTAGTGCGTCTACCAATTCCGCCACCTGGGCATTTCAGGAAGTCTTGGACTATATCATCAAAACAACATCCTTCAAGAATCCCACGACCCCCGTCGGCGCCGAGCTGATGGCCGAAGTGGAAGGCACGGTGCAAGGGCACCGTGATGGCCACGGCTTCGTCGTACGCGACGACCGTCAGGCCGATCTTTATCTTTCACAACAAGAGATGCGTGCCGTGCTGCACCACGACCGCGTCAAGGCGCGCGTGGTCCGCTACGACCGCAAGGGCCGGCCCGAGGGGCGCGTGCTCGAAATCCTCGAACGCAAGAAGGCGCCGATCATCGGTCGCCTGCTGCACGAGAGCGGCGTCTGGCTCGTCGCGCCCGAAGACAAGCGCTACGGGCAGGACATCCTGATCCCGAAGAACGCCACGTCGAACGCGGCGGCGGGCCAAGTGGTCGCGATCGAACTGACCGAACCGCCGTCGATGTATTCGCAGCCGGTCGGCCGCGTGACCGAGGTGCTGGGCGAGATCGACGACCCCGGCATGGAGATCGAGATCGCGGTGCGCAAGTACGAAGTGCCGCACCGCTTCTCGCCCGAAACGCTGGCGCAGGCGGCGGGCCTGCCCGACAAGATCCGGCCCGTCGACCGCAAGAACCGCATCGATCTGACCGACGTGCCGCTCGTCACCATCGACGGCGAAGACGCGCGCGACTTCGACGACGCGGTGTACTGCGAGCCGGCGAAGATCGGACGCGTGAAGGCCAACAACGGCTGGCGCCTGGTCGTGGCCATCGCCGACGTGAGCCACTACGTGAAACCCGGTGAGCCGATCGACGACGACGCCTACGAGCGCGCGACGTCGGTCTACTTTCCGCGCCGCGTGATCCCGATGCTGCCCGAGAAACTCTCGAACGGCCTGTGCTCGCTGAACCCGAACGAAGACCGGCTGGCCATGGTGTGCGACATGCTCGTCACCGCCAGCGGCGAGATCCACGCCTACCAGTTCTTCCCCGCCATCATCTGCTCGCACGCACGTTTCACCTACAACGAGGTGGCGGCCATTCTCGGCAACACGCGCGGGCCCGAAGCGGCGAAGCGCAAGCAACTCGTGCCTGACCTGCTCAACCTCAACGAGGTGTACCGCGCCTTGCTGAAAGAGCGCACCAAGCGCGGAGCCATCGACTTCGAGACGACCGAAACGCAGATCGTCTGCGACGAGAACGGCCGCATCGAGAAGATCGTGCCGCGCACGCGCACCGAAGCGCACAAGCTGATCGAAGAATGCATGCTCGCGGCCAACGTGTCGTCGGCCGACTTCATCGCGCGTGCCAAGCACCCGTCGCTGTACCGCGTGCACGAAGGGCCGACGCCCGAGAAGCGCACGCTGCTGCAGAACTACCTGAAGGCGCTCGGTCTCGGCCTGTCGATCAGCGACGACCCGAAGCCGGGTGAGTTTCAGGCGATCGCGGCAGCGACGAAAGACCGTGCCGACGCGCCGCAGATCCACACGATGCTGCTGCGCTCGATGCAGCAGGCCATCTACACCGGCATCAACAGCGGCCACTTCGGTCTGGCCTACGAGGCTTACACGCACTTCACGAGCCCGATCCGGCGGTACCCCGATTTGCTGGTGCACCGCGTGATCAAGGCCTTGCTCGGCGGCAAGCGCTATCACCTCGTCACCGGCGCGAGCAATCCGGCGCCGAGCAACCGCAAGACGACGAAGCCGGCGCGTGCGCCGACCGCCGAAGAAGAGAAGTGGGAAGTCGCCGGCGTTCATTGCAGCGTGAACGAACGCCGTGCCGACGAAGCCTCGCGCGATGTCGAAGCCTGGCTCAAGTGCCGCTACATGCGCGAGCACCTCGGCGAAGAATACGGCGGCACGGTCAGCGCGGCGACGAGCTTCGGCCTGTTCGTGCAGCTCGACGGCCTGTATGTGGAAGGGCTGGTGCACATCACTGAACTCGGCGGCGAGTACTAC
Organism: Rhizobacter sp.; assembly: GCF_032229685.1. GTDB lineage: Bacteria > Pseudomonadota > Gammaproteobacteria > Burkholderiales > Burkholderiaceae_C > LMDS01. Next base: position 270,382 of record NZ_JAVTWP010000031.1, read on the forward strand.
CGCTTCGACGAAGTGCGCCAGGAACTGCGCGGCGAGCGCAGCGGCATCCGCTACGCGGTGGGTTCGCGGGTTCGTGTGCAGGTCAGCCGAGTCGATCTCGACGGTCGCAAGATCGACTTCCGCCTGGTGCGCGAAAACGGCGAAGAAGCCAACCTGATCCGCGCGCGCCGCGACAAGCTCGGCGAGAAAGCTGCCGCCGCCGGCAACGACCTGGCGGCGGTGAAACAAACCGACCGCGCGACCAAGGCCGTCACGAAGAGCAAGTCGCGCGCGGCCGCGGCCAAGGGCAAACACCCGATCAAGTCGGCCAAGACGGCGGCGCGTTCATCCTCGGGCAAGGCGCCGAAGCGGCGCTGACAGAACCACTCAACTTTTCAAGGAAACAACGGAACATGACGATGCGATTCGACGGCCGCGTGGCGGTGGTGACGGGTGCCGGTGGCGGCCTGGGTCGGCAACACGCGCTGGCACTCGCCGCGCGTGGCGCGAAAGTGGTGGTCAACGACCTGGGCGGCACGCTCGACGGCAATGGCGGCACGCCGAGTGCTGCGCTCGCGGTCGTCGAAGAGATTCGCCGCGCGGGTGGCCAGGCCATCGCCAGTGGCGCGTCGGTGACCGACGCGGCCGCGGTGCAGGCCATGGTCGACGAGGCGATGAAGGAATGGGGCCGCGTCGACATCCTCGTCAACAACGCCGGCATCCTGCGTGACAAGAGTTTCTCGAAGATGGCGCTCGACGACTTCCGCCTCGTGGTCGAAGTGCACCTCATGGGCGCGGTGAACTGCAGCAAGGCGGTGTGGGACATCATGCGCGCGCAGAACTACGGGCGCATCGTGATGACGACGTCGTCGAGCGGCCTGTATGGCAACTTCGGCCAATCGAACTACGGCGCGGCCAAGATGGCGCTGGTGGGCCTGATGCAGACGCTGTCGATCGAGGGCGCCAAGAACAACATCCACGTCAACTGCCTCGCGCCCACGGCCGCCACGCGCATGACCGAAAACCTCATGCCCGAAGCCGTGCTCAAGCTGCTGCAGCCCGAAACGGTGACGCCGGGCCTGCTGGCGCTCGTGGCCGAAGACGCACCGACGCGCGCGATACTGTGCGCGGGCGCGGGCGCGTTCGAGCGCGCCCACATCACGCTGACCCAGGGTGTGTTCGTCGGCATGCCGGCCGACGCACCCGAGCAGGTGGCGCTGCAGTTCGAAGCGCTGTCGGACCGCGACGGTGAAACCGTGCCCGCGAGCGGCAACGCACAAGGGACCGTCGAAGTCGGCAAGGCGATGCGCGCGCTCGGCTGAGCGCGCTAGTTCAGCCGCTGCGGCGGTAGAGCGTTTCGATCAGGTCGCCGGCGCGCATCGGCCCGAGTGCGTGCGGGTGCGCTGCGGCGCCGTGCTCTGCCGCGGCCCGAACCGCCACCTCGAACGGGTCGCCCGCGGCGTCGTGCGCCCAGCGCCCACCCAGCCAGCCGGCCAGCACATCGCCGGTGCCGGCCGTCGCCAACGAAGCATTGCCGCTCGAGTTGATGCGCGAGACGCGCGCCGGCGCAGCGACGATGCTGCCCGAACCCTTGAGCACCACGGTGCACTGAAAGCGGTCGGCCAGCGTGCGTGCGGCCGACAGCCGGTCGGCCTGCACTTGGGCCGTGGTGCCGGCGAGCAGGCGTGCGGCTTCGAGGGGGTGCGGCGTGAGCACCGTGCCGGCGTGGCGGCGGGCGCGTGCGATCAGCAGCCTCTGCAGAGACGGGTCGGCAGCGATGGCGTTGAGCGCGTCGGCGTCGAGCACCAGCCGCGGGGCCAGGCTCAGCAGGCGGGGCAGCGGTGTGCGCACCGCGTCGCCGCCGCCACAACCGCAGACGACGGTCGTTTGGGCGAGCGTGCCCGCCGCGCCCAGCGCCCAACCGTGGCGGAACATCAACTCCGGGCGCTGCGTGTCCAGGTTCAGGCCCGGTGCTTCGTCACCGAGCATGTCGACGAAGACCCTGCCGGCGCCGGCCGCCAGCGCTGCACGTGCCGCGAGCAGGGCTGCGCCCGCCATGCCGGGCGCGCCGCCGACCACGGCCACGTCGCCGAAGCTGCCTTTGTGTTGTGCATGGCGACGCGTGTTGGCCGGCAAGACGCCTGGCTCGCTGGCCGACAGCCAGGCGGCGGGGCTGTCGGCCCCGGTGTCCACACCGAGCCCGTCGAACCACACGGTGCCGGCATGGTCACGGCCGGCGCCGGTGAACAGGCCGGGTTTGAGCGTCAGCAAGCTCAGGGTGTGCGCAGCCACCACGCAGCTGTCGCCGAGCGGCTGACCCGTGCCGGCGTGAAGGCCTGATGGCACATCGACCGCCAGCACCGGGCAGGCGAGGGCGTTGAGCTGGCGGACCGAGTCGGCGATGGCCCCTTGCGGTGGGCGGCTGGCGCCGATGCCGAGCAGGGCGTCGATGGCAATGTCGTGCTTGCCGAGCGTGGCCACGAAGGTGGACTCGCCGGCTGGCACGACGATGTGCGCACCGGCCGCCTGCGCGCGCGCAAACGCCTCGCGGGCATCGTCGGGCAGCGCCGCGGCGTCGGCGTACAAGGCGACCTCGACCTGCCTGCCAGCGCGGCACAAACAGACGGCCGCTTCGAGATCGTCGCCGCCGTTGTTGCCGGGGCCCGCCGCCACCCAGACCCGTTGCGCGTGCGGCGCCAGGGCGAGTGCCAGCCGCGCCACGGCTTCGCCAGCGCGTGCCATCAGGGCATGCGGCGGCAGGCCGACCCGCTCGCGAAGTTCGATGTGCTGGGTACCTGCCGCGTCGAACAGCGGCCACTCGGCCGTCGAGGGAAGAACCCGCTGCATGCTCAGCCCTTCAGCCGCGCGAGCCCCAGGCCTTCGGCGTCGATGGCGGGTGGGCGGCCGGCGACGGCGTCGGCCAGCAAACGCGCCGAGCCACACGACAGTGCCCAGCCGCTGGAGCCGTGGCCGAGGTTGAGCCAGACGCCGTCGATGCCGCTGGCCCCGAGCACCGGCGGGCCGTCGGGAAGCATCGGTCGGGCGCCTTTCCAGCGCTGTTCGTGGCTGAGCCGGGCGACCCCGGGGAACCAGTCGTGCAGGACCTTGTACAGGGTGGCCAGCGCGGCCTTGTTGTGCTGGCGCGCCGAGCCGCCGATCTCGGCGCTGCCGGCCACGCGCACTCGCGCGCCGAGGCGGCTGATCGCAACCTTGAAACGTTCGTCCATCAGGGCCGAGCGCGGCCCCTGCTCGGGGTGGGTTTCGGCGTGGCGCAGCGGCGCCGTGACCGAATAACCATGCACCGCCTGCAGCGGCAGGTGCAGGCCGAGCGGGCGCATCAAGGCCGGTGCGCCCAGCGCGTTGCAGACCACGACCGCGTCGAAAGGCTCCGAGTCGGCCTCGGCGGCAAGGGGTTGCGTGTCGCCGCCGGGGCGGGTGTCTTCACCCTGAACGACGAAGCGCGAGGGCTCGGGCGAAACGTTGGTGTGGACCACCTTCGGCTCGGGACCGGCGATGATCCGGCCCACCTGCGTGTTGAAGCGGAACGACACGCCGACCCGTTGTGCTTCGGCGCGCAGCAGGTAGGCGAACTGGCGGCAGTTGCCGACTTCGTCGTCGGGCAGGTGGATGCCGGCGTGCAGCGGCATGTCGGGGTTGAGGCCAGGTTCGACACGCCGGCACTGCGCTGCGTCGAGTGTCTCGAAGCGCGTGTTGAGCTCCTTGAGCGATGCGAGGCCGGCCTGCGCCATCTTCAGGTCCTTGGCCGTGCGCAGCAGCACCAGGTAGCCCTCGCCGCGCTCGTAGTCGAGCTTCATGTCGCTCGTGAGCGCGTGCAGCCGCTCGCGGCTGTAGCCGGCCAAGCGCTGCATGCGCAGGCGGTTGGCCTGGTAGGTGCGTGTGCGGCAGGCGCGCCACCACTTCCACAGCCAGCCGATGGTGGCCGGGTTCAGGGTTGGGTGTAGCCGCACCGGGCTGTGCTGGCTGAACAGGTGGCCGAGCACCTTGGTCGGCATGCCGGGCGCGGCCCAGGGCGTGACGTAGCCCGGCGCGATCACCCCAGCGTTGGCGAAGCTGGTCTCGGCGGCGACCGTGCCGCAGCGCTCGAAGACGGTGACTTCGTGGCCGTCGCGACCGAGTTCGTAGGCGGTGGTCACGCCGATGATGCCGGCGCCGATGACTGCGATGCGCATGGGGCTTCAGGCGCGCGCCGAAGCGAGCGCGGATTCGATGGCGAGCGACACGTCGAGCACCACGTCGTCCTGCAAGGCGCCGCTCCAGATCATTAGCCCGACTGGCCATTCACCGGCCCGATGGCAGGGCAGCGAGAGCGCGCAGCCGTCGAGCAGGTTCACGATCGAAGGGTTGCGCAACAGCAAGGCGTTGGTGGCGAAAAAAGCGCGGTCGTCGGCCAGCAAGGGCGCGATCGGGGGCGCCACGCAGGGCACGGTGGGGCTCAGCATCGCGTCGAAACCACGCATCGCGAGTTGCATGCGCTGGATCCAGTCGCGACGCGCACTCAGCAGGTCGACGTAGTCGGCCGCGCTCATCGATTCACCGCGCCGGATGCGCAGGGCCACGCGCGGGTCGTACTCGCGCTCGCGGTCGGCGAGCAGCTGGCGGTGCCAGGCCCAGCTTTCGGCGGCCGAGAAGCCGCCGCTGGCGTTGATGCCGGGCACGTCGGCGAGCGGCGCCAGGGTGATCTCTTCGATCCGGGCGCCGGCCCGGCGGAGCGCGCCGATGCTGCGCTGGAAGGTGTTCGCCACGACAGGGTCGAGCGCGTCGAGCATCGTGTGCGTCGGAACGGCCAGGCGCAGCGCCGCCAGCGGCCGCCCGGCGAGCGCGACCGTGCGGTCGGCGAGCACTTCGTGCAGCAGCACGGCGTCGCGCACCGAAAGCGTGATCGCACAGGCGGTGTCGAGCGTGGTCGAGAGCGGCACGGCGCCCGCGGTGGGCGTCAGGCGTGCGGTGTTCTTGAACCCGACCAGGCCTTGCAGCGCGGCGGGAATGCGGATCGAGCCGCCGGTGTCGGAGCCGAGCGCCGCCCAGGCGGCACCGCCCGCCACCGACACACCACCGCCCGACGTCGAACCACCGGGTATGCGCGGCTCGGCATCAAGCAAGGCGGTCGCCGGGTTGGCCGGCGTGCCGTGGTGCGGGTTGATGCCGACGCCGGAAAAGGCGAACTCCGACAGGTTGGTGCGGGCGAGCAGTGCTGCGCCGGCACGGCGCAAGCGAGCCACCGCAGGGCAGTCGGCCGTCGCCGGCGGTCTGCCGGCCAGCACTTTCGAGCCGGCGGTGGTGACTTCGCCCTGCACGTCGAACAGGTCCTTCACCGTCACCGCCAGGCCGGCGAGCAAGGGCACGGGGCCGCCTGCCGCGCGTAGCGAGTCCACAGCCGAGGCGGTGGCAGCGGCCGTGGCAGCAGGCAGGCCGATGAAAGCGTGTTGCAAAGCGGTGGCGTTCGCGGCGGCGATCGACGCCGCCAGCGCAGCGCCGGCGTCGAGCGCGCCTCGTTCGATCAGGGTGCGTGTGCCGGTCAGGTCTTGAGTCATGAGGGTGCTATAATCGAGCGGCTTGACTGGGTGCGTCGCACTTGGCAAGCCACTCGCGAACCGGCTATTTGAAGGTGTCGCTGCCGTCGAAGAACCGACGGTGGCGATTCAGGCCGGATTCTAGAACCAACCTTTGGAGTCTCAATGACGATCACCATGCGTGAAATGCTGGAGGCCGGTGTGCACTTCGGCCACCAGACCCGCTTCTGGAACCCCAAGATGGCCCCGTACATCTACGGCCATCGCAACAAGATCCACATCATCAACCTCGAGAAGACGCAACCGCTCTTCAACGACGCGATGAAGTTCGTGCGCCAGCTCGCTGCGAAGCGCGGCACGATCCTGATGATCGGCACCAAGCGCCAGGCGCGCGAAGTGATCGCAGCCGAAGCGCGCCGCGCCGGCATGCCTTTCGTCGACCAGCGCTGGCTCGGCGGCATGATGACCAACTTCAAGACCGTGAAGGGCTCGCTCAAGCGCCTGAAGGACATGAAGGCGCAGGTCGAGGCCGGCACCGAGATCCGCATCAAGAAGGAAGCGCTGATGTTCGAGCGTGACCTGGCCAAGCTCGAGAAGGACATTGGCGGCATCCAGGACATGAACGCCTTGCCCGACGCGATGTTCGTGATCGACGTGGGTTACCACAAGATCGCCATCCTCGAAGCCCGCAAGCTCGGCATTCCGATCATCGGCGTCGTCGACTCGAACCACTCGCCCGAAGGCATCGATTACGTGATCCCGGGCAACGACGACTCGTCCAAGGCCGTGGCGCTGTACGCCCGTGCCGTGGCCGACGCCGTTCTCGAAGGCAAGGCCAACGCCACGAATGAAGTGGTGCAGGCCGCCGCCGCCGAGGGCGACGAATTCGTCGAAGTCAACGAAGCCGCTTGAACGCTTCGCCCCGCGGCTGAAACGCTGACGCCGGGCGCACAAGAAAGGGGCTGCGAAGCCCCTTTTTTTCCAACGACACACTGAACTCGAAACGCCGCAAGTGAGGCGCTTCGAACCCAACGGAGAACTGAAGATGGCTGCAATCACTGCAAGCATGGTCGGCGAACTGCGCGCCAAGACCGATGCCCCGATGATGGAGTGCAAGAAGGCGCTGACCGAGGCCGAAGGCGACATGGACCGCGCTGAAGAACTGCTGCGCGTCAAGCTCGGCAGCAAGGCCGGCAAGGCGGCGTCGCGCATCACCGCCGAAGGCGTGATCGTGTCGGCGGTGGTGGGTGGCGCCGGTGCACTCGTCGAAGTCAACTGCGAAACCGACTTCACGTCGAAGAACGACATGTTCCTGGCGATGGCCAACGCCTGCGCCCGCCTCGTGGCCGAGAAGAACCCGGCCGACGTGGCTGCGCTGTCGGCGCTGCCGTACACGCAAGACGGCTACGGCCCGACGCTCGAAGACGTGCGCAAGGGCCTGATCGGCACCATCGGCGAAAACATGTCGATCCGCCGCTTCAAGCGCTACGAAGGCGCCAAGCTCGCGAGCTACCTGCACGGCACGCGCATCGGCGTGATGGTCGAGTTCGAAGGCGACGACGTCGCGGCGAAAGACGTGGCGATGCACGTGGCGGCCATGAAGCCGGTCGCGCTGTCGTCGGCCGACGTGCCCGCCAAGCTGATCGAGACCGAGCGCAAGATCGCGACTGAAAAGGCGGCCGAAGACGCCGAGAAGGCCAAGGCCGAGGGCAAGACGCCCCAGTCGGCCGAAATCGTCACCAAGCGTGTCGAAGGCTCGGTGCAGAAATACCTGAAGGAAGTGAGCCTGTTCAACCAGGCTTTCGTGAAGAACGACAAGCAGACCGTCGAGCAGATGCTGAAAGAGCGCGCCACGCAGATCAAGGGCTTCACCTTGTACGTGGTGGGTGAAGGCATCGAGAAGAAGGTCGACGACTTCGCGGCCGAAGTCGCGGCTCAGGTGGCAGCGGCCAAGAAGGACTAGGTAGGGGGGACGGGCCCGCAGGACTCCGCGGGTTCCGATTTAGACTCTGCCGCGCGCCACGAGCGCCCACACGCACTGCAACCCTGGAGTCCGACCCATGGCCGCTTACAAGCGCATCCTGCTGAAACTTTCCGGCGAAGCCCTGATGGGCGACGATGCCTATGGCATCAACCGTGCCACCATCGTGCGCATGGTGCGCGAGGTGCAGGAAGTGACCCAGCTCGGTTGCGAAGTGGCCGTGGTGATCGGCGGCGGCAACATCTTTCGCGGTGTGGCCGGTGGGTCGGTCGGGATGGACCGCGCCACGGCCGACTACATGGGCATGCTGGCGACCGTGATGAACGCGCTGGCGCTGGCCGATACGATGCGCCAGGAAGGCATGACGGCGCGGGTGATGTCGGCCATCGGCATCGAACAGGTCGTCGAACCGTACGTGCGGCCGAAGGCGCTTCAATACCTCGAAGAAGGCAAGATCGTGATCTTCGCCGCCGGCACCGGCAACCCGTTCTTCACGACCGACACCGCCGCCGCGCTGCGCGGTGCCGAGATCGGCGCGCAGATCGTGCTGAAGGCGACCAAGGTCGACGGCGTGTACACCGCCGACCCGAAGAAAGACCCGAGCGCGACCCGTTATTCGCAGGTCTCGTTCGACGAAGCCATCGCGAAGAACCTGCAGGTTCTGGACGCGACCGCTTTCGCGCTGTGCCGCGACCAGAAACTGCCCATCCGCGTGTTCAGTATCTTCAAGCCCGGTGCCCTCAAGCGTGTGGTGCTCGGTGAAGACGAAGGCACGCTGGTTCACGTCTGAAAGAGAGCCGCCATGAGCATTGCCGATATCAAGAAGAACGCCGAAGCGAAGATGGTTCGTTCCATCGAAGCCTTGAAGAACGAGTTGCAGAAGATCCGCACCGGCCGGGCTCACCCCGGTATCCTCGATCAGGTGCAACTCGACTACTACGGCTCGATGGTGCCGATCAGCCAGGTCGCCAACGTCACGCTGCTCGACGCCCGCACGATCAGCGTGCAGCCCTGGGAAAAGGGCATGGGCGCGAAGATCGAGAAGGCGATCCGCGAGTCCGATCTCGGCCTGAACCCGGCCTCGCAGGGCGACCTGATCCGTGTACCGATGCCGGCGTTGACCGAAGAGCGCCGCCGCGAGCTGACCAAGGTGGTGCGCAACGCCGGAGAAGACGCCAAGGTCGCGGTGCGCAACCTGCGCCGCGACGCCAACGACCATGCCAAGCGCCTGCTCAAGGACAAGGAAATCTCTGAAGACGAAGAGCGCCGTTCGCTCGACGAGCTGCAGAAACTGACCGACCGCTACATTGCCGAGATCGACCGTTTGGTCACGGGCAAGGAAGCTGAGATCATGGCGGTTTGAGCTGGCTCCAGGCGTGACCGATTTTTCTGCTTCCACGGCCCCTGTGCCGCGCCACGTCGCCATCGTCATGGATGGCAACGGCCGCTGGGCCAAGAAGCGTTTCATGCCGCGCTTCTTCGGCCACAAGCAAGGCGTCGATGCCTTGGTGCGCACCGTGCTTTCCTGCGCCGATCGCGGCATCGAATACTTGACGGTGTTCGCGTTCTCGTCCGAGAACTGGAAACGCCCGACCGAAGAAGTCTCGGGCCTGATGGGGCTGGTGCTGGTGGCCGTTGCCAAGTACCTCGGCAAACTCGCCAGCCACGGCGTGCGCATCCGGATCGTCGGTGACCGCAGCCAGGTCTCCGACAAGCTGCGGCAGGCTTGGGAGCAGGCCGAGTCGAGCACGGCGCACAACACCCGCATCACGCTCTCGGTGGCGTTCAACTACGGCGGGCGCTGGGACATCGTGCAGGCCTGCCGGCAGGCGATGGCGGCCGGTGTGGCGCCGAGCGATCTCGACGAGGCCGCGCTCAATCGCTACATGGCGCTGAGCCATGCGCCCGACCCCGACCTGTTCATCCGCACGGGCGGCGAAGTGCGCATCAGCAACTTCCTGCTCTGGCAGGCGGCCTACGCCGAGCTGGTGTTCAGCGATTGCCTGTGGCCCGAGTTCGGCGATGCCGAACTCGACGCGGCCCTGGCCGAATACGCGCGCCGCGACCGCCGCTTCGGCGCCGTCGACAGCGGTGCCGCCACCACCCGCGGCGCCGACGCGAACGCCGCCGCGCTGGGCGGAAGCTGACGATGCTCAAGCAGCGTGTCATCACCGCGCTGGTCCTGATGGCGTTCTTGTTGCCGGCGCTGTTCGCCGCGTCGGCCTGGCCGTTCGCGCTGCTGTCGCTGGTGCTGATGGCCGCGGCGGGCTGGGAATGGGGCCGTCTCAACGGCGCCGGCGCGGCGTCGGTGCCGATGGGCCTGCTGCTTGCCGTGCTGTGCGCTGCGGCGCTGTGGGCCGGCTGGGCGGCGGCTCCACCGGCGCTGGTGTGGTGGGCGGCCACCGCCGTCTGGGTGCTGGGCGGTGCCTTCGTGCTGCGCGGTGGGCCGGCGGCCTGGCCGTTGGTTCCGCGCGCGCTGCGCTGGGCCGGCGGGCTCGCGCTGCTGTGGACCGCCTGGCTCGCGCTGGCCCATGCCAAGAGCCTGGGCATCAACTTCATCCTGTCGGTGTTCTGCCTCGTGTGGGCGGCCGACATCGCGGCCTACTTCGGCGGGCGCGCCTTCGGCAAACGCAAGCTCGCGCCCGCCATCAGCCCCGGCAAGAGCTGGGAAGGGGTGTGGAGCGGCATGGCGGGCGCCCTCGTTCTGGCCGGGCTCTGGTTGCTGGCCGATGGCGCCTGGCTGATGGATTCGGCCAGTCTCTACACCCTGGTCGCGGCACGTTTCAGCCTGGCAGGGCTGGCGCTCGTGGTCGTGTTCCTCGCCGCCATGAGCGTGGTCGGCGACCTGTTCGAATCACTCGTCAAACGCAGCGCCGGCGCCAAGGACAGCAGCGGCCTGTTGCCCGGGCACGGCGGCGTGCTCGACCGGGTCGATGCCCTGTTGCCGGCGTTCCCGCTGGCTTTGGCCTGGGTGTCGCTGACATGAACGCCGCAAGCGCGTCGGCACGGCAGCGGGTCTGCATCCTCGGCGCCACCGGCTCGGTCGGCACCAGCACGCTCGACGTGATCGTCCGGCACCCCGAACGTTTCGAGGTGTTTGCGCTCACGGCCCACAGCCGCGTCGACGAACTTTTTCAGCAGTGCGTGACCTGGAAGCCGCGCTTCGCGGTGCTGCCCCAAGCCGCACAGGCACGCGCGCTGCGCGAGCGCCTGAAGGCCCACGGTGTGGCCACAGACGTGCTGGCCGGCCCTGAAGCGCTGTGCGAGCTCGCGGCGCACCCTGAAGTCGATTCGGTGATGGCGGCGATCGTCGGCGCGGCAGGTCTGGCGCCTTGCCTGGCCGCGGCCGCCGCCGGCAAGCGCCTGCTGCTCGCCAACAAGGAAGCGCTGGTGGTGGGCGGTGCGCTTTTCATGCAGGCGGTGAAGCGCGGCGGCGCCACGCTGTTGCCGATCGACAGCGAACACTCGGCGATCTTCCAGTGCCTGCCCGAAGACCGCAGCGCCTGGGCTTCGCGCATCGACCACATCCTGCTCACCGCGTCGGGCGGGCCGTTCCGCACCCGCGACCCGGCGACGCTGAAAGACGTGACCCCCGACCAGGCCTGCGCGCACCCGAACTGGGTGATGGGCCGCAAGATCTCGGTCGACTCGGCCACCATGATGAACAAGGCGCTCGAAGTGATCGAAGCGCGCTGGTTGTTCGAGCTGACGCCGGAGCAGATCCGCGTCGTGATCCACCCGCAGAGCATCGTGCACTCCATGGTCGTGTGCCGCGACAACTCGGTGCTCGCCCAGCTCGGCACACCCGACATGCGCGTGCCGATCGCCTACGGCCTGTCTTTCCCCGAGCGCATCGAGTCGGGTGCCGGTCAGCTCGACTTCGGCCGGCTCGCGGCGCTGAGCTTCGAGCCACCCGATCACGCGCGTTACCCCGGCTTGGCACTGGCCTGGGAAACTTTACGTGGCCCGCAAGGGAGCACCACGGTCCTGAACGCGGCGAATGAAGTGGCGGTCGCCGCCTTCCTGGCGGGAACCATTCGCTTCGATCAGATTCACAGCGTCAACGCCCGAATGATCGAGCGTGTCATCGTGCAGTCCGGCGCCTGCGACGGGGTCGAGGCACTGATCGAACTCGACGCACGAACCCGCACCGAAGCACAGCAGTTCGTCCAGGGCCTGTCGGCATGATCATCACCGTATTGGCCTTTATCCTCACGCTCGGCGTGCTGATCGTGATCCACGAGTACGGCCACTACCGCGTGGCGGTCGCCTGTGGCGTGAAGGTGCTGCGCTTCTCGGTCGGCTTCGGCCGCGTGATCCTGCGCCGCCAGGCCACGCCCGAAAGCACCGAGTTCGTGCTCTGCGCCTTGCCGCTCGGCGGTTACGTGAAGATGCTCGACGAGCGCGAAGGCGCGGTCGCCGCCAGCGAGCTCGGCCGCAGCTTCAACCGCAAGCCCTTGTGGCAACGAACCGCCATCGTGGCCGCCGGGCCCGTCGCCAACCTGCTGCTGGCGGTGCTGCTCTATGCCGCGGCGCACTGGATCGGCATCGACGAGCCGAAGGCCGTGCTCGGCCCGCCTGCCGCGGCCAGCGTGGCCGAGCGCGCCGGCCTGAAGGCGGGCGACTGGGTGCGGGCCTGGTCGGCCGACGGCGCCGAGTGGCACGACCTGCGCTCGATGACCGACCTGCGCTGGGAGATGACCCAGGCCGTGATGCGCGGCGAGCGCCTGCAGTTGATGGTCAGCGACCGCGACGGCCGTGGCCAGCGCCGCACGACGCTCGCGCTCGACACGCTCGTGTCGAGCGAGGTCGACGCCAAGCTGATGCAACGCATCGGCGTCGGCAGCGTGTTCAGTGAGCCGGTGATCGGCAAGGTCACCGAAGGCGGCCCCGCCGGCAAGGCCGGCCTGCGCGTCGGTGACCGCGTGCTCACGATCGATGCCCACACCATCGGCGACGCCACGCGGGTGCGCGACCTGATCCGCGCCAGCGGGAATACCGGCCTGCCGCAACCGATGCTGTGGCGCGTCGAGCGTGCCGGCCAGGTGATGGAGTTCAGCATCACGCCGACGGTGGTGGCAGAGGGCGGCGAGCGCTTCGGCCGCATCGGCGTCTACCCTGGCCAGCCGCCCGAGATGGTGACGGTGCAATACGGCGTGTTCGACGGCCTGTACCGCGCGGTCGTGCAGACCTGGCAGATGTCGGCGCTGACGCTGAAGATGCTCGGCAAGATGCTGATCGGCGAAGCCTCGCTGAAGAACCTCAGCGGGCCGTTGACCATCGCCGACTACGCCGGCCAGTCGGTGCGCCTCGGTCTGGCCTACTACCTCGGCTTTCTGGCCATCGTCAGCGTCAGTCTCGGTGTGCTGAACCTGCTGCCGCTGCCGGTGCTCGACGGTGGGCACCTGATGTATTATCTTTTCGAGGGTCTGACCGGGCGGCCTGTCTCCGAGGTGTGGCTCGACCGGCTGCAGCGTGGCGGAGTGGCCATCATGCTCATGATGATGTCCCTGGCTCTCTACAACGACGTGGCCCGCCTCCTGGGCCTGCAATGACCGACCGCATGCGACTCCCCTCCCGCTCGACTTCTCTTCGCCCCACTGTTCTTTGCATCGCGTTGGCCGCCGCTCTCCAGGCCGGCTCGGCTTGGGCCGTGGAGCCGTTCGTGCTCAAGGACATCCGGGTCGAAGGCCTGCAGCGCAGCGATGCCGGTACCGTGTTCGCGTCGCTGCCGTTCCGCATCGGCGACACCTACACCGACGACAAGGGTGCGGCCGCGTTGCGTGCGCTGTTCGCGACCGGGCTCTACAAAGACGTGCGCATCGATGTCGACGGCGCCGTGATCGTCGTCATCGTCGAAGAGCGCCCGGTGATCGCCGCGATCGAATTCGTCGGCCTGAAAGAGTTCGACAAGGACGCACTGACCAAGTCGCTGAAAGACTTCGGCATCGGTGAAGGCCAACCTTTCGACAAGGCCCTGGCCGACCGCGCCGAGCAGGAACTCAAGCGCCAGTACCTCACGCGCAGCCTGTATGGCGCCGAGGTGGTGACCACTGTCTCGCCGCAGGAACGCAACCGCGTGAACCTGAGCTTCACGGTGACCGAAGGCTCGGCCTCGAAGATCAGCGAGATCCGCATCAACGGGAACAAGGCGTTTTCCGAGGGCACGCTGAAAGACCTGTTCGACCTGAACGACGGCGCCTGGCTCAACTTCTACACCAAGGCCGACCGCTACTCGCGCGCCAAGCTCGACGCCGACCTCGAAACCCTGCGTGCCTACTACCTCGACCGCGGTTACCTCGAGTTCAACATCGAGTCGACGCAGATCGCGATCTCGCCCGACAAGCAGGACATCACGGCCACGATCAACATCAAGGAAGGCCAGCTGTACACGGTGACGGCCGTGCGGCTCGAAGGCGAGTTTCTCGGCAAGGAAGAAGACTTCAAGACGCTCGTGGCCATCAAACCCGGTGAACCCTACCGCGCTGAATCGGTGACGCAAACCACGCGGGCCATGACCGATCGGTTCGGCACCTTCGGTTATGCCTTCGCCAAGATCGAAGCCCGCCCCGACATCGACCGTGCGCGTGGCCAGGTGGTTCTCACGATCGTGGCCGAACCGCAGCGGCGTGTGTACGTGCGCCGCATCAACGTCTCGGGCAACACCCGCACGCGTGACGAAGTGGTGCGGCGCGAGTTCCGCCAGTTCGAGTCGTCGTGGTACGACGGGCGCAAGATCAAGCTCTCGCGCGACCGCGTCGACCGCCTGGGCTACTTCAGCGAAGTCACGGTCGACAGCAACGAGGTGCCCGGCACGCAAGACCAGGTCGACCTGACCATCGCCGTGAAGGAAAAGCAGACCGGCAACCTGCTGCTCGGCGCCGGTTTCTCGTCGGCCGAAAAGCTCTCGCTGAATGCCTCGATCAAGCAGGACAACGTGTTCGGCTCGGGCAACTACCTCGGCATCGAGCTCAACACCAGCAAGTACAGCCGCACGCTGGTGCTGAGCACCGTCGACCCTTACTTCACGATCGACGGTATCTCGCGCGCGATCGACATCGCCTACCGCACCCAGCGACCGCTCAACAGCCAGGGCGAGGAATACAAGCTCGTCACGCCAAGCGCGACGATCCGCTTCGGTGTGCCCTTCAGCGAATACGACACCGTGTTCTTCGGCATCGGCTTCGAGCGCACCGAGATCAAGGGAACGGCGCTGCCGAACAACTATTTTCTGTACACCGAGCAGTTCGGCAACGTCAGCAATTCCGTGCCCATCACCGTCGGCTGGGCGCGCGACAGCCGCGACAGCGCGCTGGTGCCCAACGACGGCCGCCTGTTGCGTTTCAATCTCGACTGGGGCGTGGCCGGCGATTCGCGTTACCTGCGCACCAATACGCAGTTCCAGCAGTACTTTCCGCTCTCGAAGAAATACACCTTCGGTGTGAACGCCGAGCTGGGTTGGGGCAAGGGCCTGAGTGGTCGGCCCTACCCGATCTTCAAGAACTTCTACGGCGGCGGTCTGGGTGGCGGCACGGTGCGCGGCTTCGAGCAGAACTCGCTCGGGCCGGTCGACGTGACCGGCGCCTTCATCGGCGGCAACCGGCGCGTCAACGTCAACGCCGAGCTGTACCTGCCGGTGCCGGGAACCGGCAACGACCGTACGCTGCGTTTGTTCACGTACGTCGACGCCGGCAACGTCTGGGGCGAGTTCGAGAAGGCACGATTCGGCGACCTGCGTTCGTCGGCCGGTGTCGGCCTGAGCTGGGTGTCTCCGGTGGGCCCGCTGAAGATCAGCTACGGCACGCCGATCAAGAAGCGCCCAGAAGATAGAATCCAGCGTCTTCAATTCCAGATCGGGACTGCGTTCTAATGAAAAGCTCCACGTCAAAGTCGAGTCTGCTGAAGTCGGTTGTCGGTGCGGCGCTGCTCGTCACCGCGTCGGTCGCGGCACAGGCTCAGGAACTGAAGATCGGTTACGTCAACAGCGACCGTGTGCTGCGCGAGGCCACGCTGGCCAAGGCGGCTCAGGCCAAGCTGGAGTCGGAGTTCTCGAAGCGCCAGAAAGAAGGCGACGACTCCGCCAACCGCCTGAAGGCCGCCGCCGACAAGCTCGACAAGGACGCACCCACGCTGTCCGAAAGCGAGCGCAACCGCCGCCAGCGCGAACTGGTCGACCAGGACCGCGAACTGCAGCGCAAGCGCCGCGAGTTCCAGGAAGACCTGAACCAGCGCAAGAACGAAGAACTGGCTTCGGTGGTCGAGCGTGCCAACAAGGTCATCAAGCAGATCTACGAGTCGGAAAAGTACGACCTGATCCTGCAGGAAGCGGTGTTCGCCGGCGCCCGCGTCGACATCACCGACAAGGTCATCAAGGCACTCAACGCCCAGGGCGCGAAGTGACCTGAGCCGTGGCCAATACCGCCGGTGTTGCCCTCGGCGAAATCGCCCGGCAGCTCGGTGGTGAACTGATCGGCGACGCCGCCACGCTCATCGACCGCATCGGTGCTCTTGAAAGCGCCACGCCTTCGAGCATCACCTTCTATTCGAACCCGCGCCTGCGTGCGCAGCTCGACGCCACGCGTGCCGGCTGCGTGATCGTGGGCCCTGCGACGCGTGACGCGGCCGTGGCGCGCGGCGCGGTGATCGTCACCCCCGACCCTTACCTGTATTTCGCTCGCCTCACCCAGTGGTGGGCGGCACGCACGCGGCCCGCGCCGCTGTCGGGCGTGCATGCGAGCGCGCTCGTCGACGCCTCGGCGCGGGTGGCGGCCAGTGCGGTCATCGGGCCCTTCGTCGTGATCGAAGCCGGCGCCGTGGTGGGCGACGGTGCGCAGATCGGCGCGCACAGCGTCGTGGGCGCGAATGCACACGTCGGCGTGGGCACGCGCTTCGCGCCGCGTGTGACCTTCGGTGCCGCTTGTTCGATCGGCGCGCGCGGCATCGTGCACAGCGGCGCGGTGATCGGCGCCGACGGCTTCGGCTTCGCGCCCACCGAGGGCCGCTGGGAAAAGATCGAACAACTCGGCGCCGTGCGCATTGGCGACGACGTGGAGATCGGTGCCAACACCTGCATCGACCGTGGCGCGCTCGATGACACCGTGATCGAAGACGGCGTCAAGCTCGACAACCAGATCCAGATCGGCCACAACGTGCGCATCGGTGCGCACTCGGCACTGGCGGGCTGCGTGGGTGTGGCCGGCAGCGCGGTCATCGGCAAGCACTGCACAGTGGGTGGCGCCGGCATGGTGATCGGCCACCTCGAACTGGCCGACCACGTTCACATCTCGGCCGGCTCGATGGTCATGCGCTCGATCCGCAAGCCGGGCGTCTACACCGGCGTGTTCCCCATCGACGAGAATGCGTCCTGGGAAAAGAACGCGGCCACCCTGCGCCAATTGCATTCGATGCGCGATCGCCTGCGTGCGCTGGAAAAGAGCCTGCTCGACAACAACGATACGAAGACTGCCTGACGATGGACATCCACGAAATCCTGAAGCGCCTGCCGCACCGCTACCCCTTCCTGCTGGTCGACCGTGTGCTCGAGCTCGAAAAGGGCCGGCGCATCAAGGCCCTGAAGAACGTGACGATGAACGAGCCGTATTTCGTGGGCCACTTCCCGCACCGCCCGGTGATGCCGGGCGTGATGATTCTCGAAGCGCTGGCGCAGGCCGCAGCCATCCTGGCCTTCGACGACATGGGCGTGTTCCCCGACGACAAGACGGTGTTCTATTTCGCCGGCATCGACGGCGCGCGTTTCAAGCGCCCGGTCGAACCCGGTGACCAGCTCATGCTCAACGTCACGCTCGACCGCGCCAAGGCGAGCATCGTCAAGTTCACAGCGCAGGCCACGGTCGACGGTGCGACGGCCGCCGAAGCCGAACTGCTGTGCACGATGCGCCGCATTCCCTGACAGCGGCTCGCGCACGAGATGGCCAGCATCCACCCCACGGCGATCGTCGAGGCCGGCGCCGAGCTCGATCCGTCGGTCACGGTCGGCGCCTACAGCATCGTGCGCGAGCATGTGCGCGTGGGCCGCGGCACCACAATCGGCCCGCACTGCGTGATCGAAGGCCGCACCACGATCGGCAGCGACAACCGCATCTTCCAGTTCTGCTCGATCGGTGCCGCGCCGCAAGACAAGAAGTACGCCGGTGAGCCGACCGAACTGCAGATCGGCGACCGCAACACGATCCGCGAGTTCTGCACCTTCAACACCGGCACCGCGCAAGACAGCGGCGTGACACGCGTCGGCTCCGACAACTGGATCATGGCCTACGTGCACATCGCGCACGACGTGCAGCTCGGCAACCAGACCATCCTGGCCAACAACGCCACGCTGGCCGGCCACGTGCACATGGGCGACTGGGTGATCGTGGGCGGCCTCTCGGGGGTGCACCAGTTCGTGAAGATCGGTGCGCACGCCTTCGTCGGCTTCTCGAGTGCCGTGACGCAAGACGTGCCGCCCTACATGATGGTCGACGGGAACCCGCTGGCCGTGCGCGGTTTCAACGTCGAAGGCCTGCGCCGGCGCGGCTTCGGCCCCGAGCGTCTGGCGGCCGTGAAGCAGATGCACCGCCTGCTGTACCGCAACGGTCTCACCTTCGCCGAAGCCTGTACGGCCATCACCGCTTTGGGCGCCGAGATGCCTCAAGCAGCCGGCGACGTGCACTTGATGAGCGAGTTCCTGGCGCAAGCCACCCGCGGGATCGCACGCTGAGGCCCTGAAGGCATGGAATCCAACGCACCTCGGTTGGCGATGGTGGCAGGCGAAGCCTCGGGCGACCTGCTCGCGGGCTTGTTGCTCGGTGGCCTGAAAGCACGCTGGCCGAACCTGCACGCGGCCGGCATCGGCGGCCCCAAGATGGCAGCGCAGGGCTTCGACGCCTGGTGGCCGCACGACAAGCTCGCGGTGCACGGTTATTCGATGGAAGTGCTGCGCCGCTACCGCGAGATCTCTGGCATCCGCACCCAACTGGCCGAACGTTTGCTTCGCGCCGATTCGAAAGACCGGCCCGACGCCTTCATCGGTGTCGACGCACCCGACTTCAACCTCGACCTCGAAGCGAAGCTGAAGGCGCAGGGCATCAAGACGATCCACTTCGTCAGCCCGTCGATCTGGGCCTGGCGCGGCAAGCGCATCCAGAAGATCCGGCAGGCCGCCGATCTGGTGCTGTGCATCTTCCCGTTCGAGCCGCCGATCTACGCCAAGCAGGGCATCGCAGCCAGCTACGTCGGCCACCCGCTCGCCGACGCCATCCCTTTCGAGGTGCCACGCGCCACGAGCCGCGCGGCGCTCGGCATCGGCGCCGAAGAAACCGTCGTGGCGCTGCTGCCCGGCAGTCGTCGCGCCGAGGTGCAGTACATCGCGCCGCTGTTGCTCGCCGCTGCCTCAGAGATGAACCGCCTGCGACCCGGTTTGCGTTTCGTGTTGCCGGTCGTGCCAGGCCTGCGCCATCTGGTCGAGCCGTTGCGCAAACAGCGCGCGGCCGACGTGAACATCGATCTGCTCGACGGCCAGTCCCACGAAGCGCTCGCGGCCTGCGACGTGACGCTGATCGCCAGCGGCACCGCCACGCTCGAGGCCGCGCTGTTCAAGCGGCCCATGGTCATCACCTACGCCATGCACGCGCTCAGCTGGCAGATGATGAAGCGCATGAAGTACCAGCCCTGGGTCGGCCTCCCCAACATCCTGCTCAAAGACTTCGCGGTGCCCGAACTGCTGCAGGGCGACGCCACGCCCGAGCGCCTGGCCCACGCCGCGCTGGCCTGGCTCGACGACGCGCCACGCTGCGAGGCGCTGCGCCTGCGTTTCGAAGGGCTGCACCGCGAACTGCAACGCAACACCGCCGTGGCGGCCACCGATGCGATCGAAAAACTTCTGGCGGGCTGAGCAGCTCGACCTGAGCTTCGTCGCACCCGGTGCCTTGCACGCGGGGGTCGACGAGGCCGGCCGCGGCCCGCTCGCCGGGCCGGTGGTGGCCGCGGCGGTCATCCTCGACGACCTGCAGCCCATCGATGGCCTGAACGATTCGAAGGTGCTGACACCGCGCCGCCGCGAGTTGCTGTTCGACCAGATCCGCGCGCGTGCCTTGTGCTGCAGCATCGCGCAGGCCAGCGTCGAAGAGATCGACACGCTGAACATCCTGCAGGCGACCATGCTCGCAATGCAGCGTGCCGTCGACGGGCTGCGGCTGCGACCGCACCGCGTGCTGGTCGACGGCAACCGGCTGCCGATCCTGAAGGTGCCCGCCGAGGCCATCGTGCGCGGCGACGCCACGGTGAGAGCGATCTCGGCGGCGTCGATCCTGGCCAAGGTGTTCCGCGACCGGCTGTGCGTGGAGTTGCACGCAGAGCACCCGCAGTACGGCTTCGACGGCCACAAGGGTTACCCCACGCCGGCACACCTCGCGGCCCTGCGCGAGCACGGCGCGTGCGCCCATCACCGGCGCAGCTTTGCGCCCGTGCGTGAAGTGCTCTGACATGGCCGAGCCTGCCGCGGCGGTCAAGCACATCACGTCGCGCGATAACCCGCTGTTGGCGCGCCTGCGCAAGCTCGCCGCCGACCCGACGGCCTATCGCAAGCTCGGCACCGTGTGGATCGAGGGCGAGCACCTGTGCTCGGCCTTCGTGCAGCGCGGCGGTGCGGCCCTGCAGGCGGTGATCACCGAAGAGGCCTGGCAGGTTCCGGCGCTGCAGCAACTGGCGAGCACCGCGCCCGCGGTGGTGGTGATTCCGGCGGCGCTGATGGCCACGCTGAGCGCGCTTGAGTCACCGGCGCCGGTGGGCTTCGTGCTGTCGTGGGCCGGGCCGGGGCAACTTGAACCGGCGCAGCCGAGCGTGGTGCTCGATCGGCTGCAGGACGCTGGCAACGTGGGCAACATCCTGCGCAGCGCCTCGGCCTTCGGCTTCACGCAGGTGGTCGCGCTCAAGGGCACGGCGGCGCTGTGGTCGCCCAAGGTCTTGCGCGCCGGCATGGGGGCGCACTTCGCGCTGCGGCTCGTCGAAGGCGTGCCCGAAGAAGCGCTCGTGACGTTGCAGGTGCCGCTGCTCGCCACCAGTTCGCACGCGCAGCGCCTGATCCAGCACGCGCAGCTGCCCTGGCCTTGCGCCTGGGTCATGGGCCACGAAGGGCAGGGCGTGTCGCCGGCATTGGTGCCGCTTTGCGCCGAGGTGCTGGGCATTCCCCAGCCGGGCGGCGAAGAGTCGCTCAACGTGGCCTCGGCCGCCGCCGTGTGCCTGTACGAATCGGCGCGTCAGCGCCCTCGATAGGGGCTCAGTACATCAGACGGTCGGGTCTCAGGTCGCGCAGGATCGTCGTCGCGATCTCCTCGATCGACTTGTGCGTCGACGACAGCCAGGCGATGCCTTCGCGCCGCATCATCGCCTCGGCCTCCTTCACCTCCTGGCGGCAGTTCTCGATCGACGCGTACTTGCTGCCGGGCCGGCGCTCGTTGCGGATCTGGCTCAGGCGTTCGGCGTCGATGGTCAACCCGAAGCACTTCTTCTTGTAAGGCGCCAGCGAAGAAGGAATCTGCCCGCGGTCGAAATCTTCGGGGATCAGCGGGTAGTTGGCCGCCTTGATGCCGTGCTGCATGGCGAGGTAGAGCGAAGTCGGCGTCTTGCCGCTGCGGCTCACGCCGACCAGGATCACATCGGCCTGCGCCAGGTTCTTCGACGACTGGCCGTCGTCGTGCGCGAGCGAGAAGTTGATGGCCTCGATGCGGTCGGTGTATTCCTGGCTCTTCGACACGTCGGCAAAGCGGCCGATGCGGTGGTTCGAGGTCATGCCGAATTCGGCTTCGAGCGGCTCGATGAAGGTGTTGAACATGTCGAGCACCAGGCCCTTCGACTCGCTCTTCACGATCGCCAGGATTTCCGGGTTCACGAGCGTGATGAAGACCACCGGCTTGCGGCCTTCGGTGTCGGCCGTGTGGTTGATCTCGCGCAGCACCTGGTGGGCCTTGTCGGCGGTGTCGATGAACGGCCGGCGCACGTGGCGCGGCCGAACAGCGAACTGCGAAAGAATGGAATTGCCGAAGGTCTCGGCCGTGATGCCGGTACCGTCGGAGATGAAAAAGACTGTGCGGTTGGCCATGGTTGCGAAGGCGGCGCCGGTTCGTGGGGGGTGGGCTCGATGATAGGCAGTTCGACCCTAGAATCAGCCCCACGCTTCCATTCCGCACCCGATGAACGCCGCCCCCACCCCCGCAGAAGCCCCCTCGGGCCGGGCGTGCACACGGGCCGCCGTGACCCTCGAGCCCCGCTCGGGTCGCCGCCGCTGCGACGCAGAAGCACCGGTTTTTCACCATCCTGGAGCTTTCCCATGTCTAGCAACCCCCTGGCGACCGCCCTGGTCGCCCCGTTTGAACACCTGAGAATGACCGACGTCGAGGCGGTCGGCGGCAAGAACGCCTCGCTCGGCGAAATGATCAGCCAGTTGGCCGCTTCGGGCGTGCGGGTGCCGGGCGGGTTTGCCACCACGGCCCACGCTTTCCGGCAGTTCCTGAAGCACAACGGCCTGACCGAACGCATCGAAGCGCGGCTGGCGACGCTCAACACCGACGACGTGCGCGCGCTGGCGGCCGCCGGCGCCGAGATCCGCCACTGGATCGAGACCACGCCGTTCCCACCAGAGCTCGACGCGGCCATCGCGGCCGAGTTCGCCAAGCTGACGGCCGGCTCGCCCGGCGCGTCGTTCGCGGTGCGCTCCTCGGCCACCGCCGAAGACCTGCCCGACGCGTCGTTCGCCGGGCAGCAGGAAACATTTCTGAATGTCGTCGGCATCACCGAGGTGCTGGCGAAGATGAAAGAGGTGTTCGCCTCGCTCTACAACGACCGCGCGATCAGCTACCGGGTGCACAAGGGCTTTGCGCACAGCGACGTGGCGCTCTCGGCGGGCGTGCAGCGCATGGTGCGCTCCGACCTCGGCGCCGCCGGCGTGATGTTCACGATCGACACCGAAAGCGGCTTCAAGGACGTGGTGTTCATCACCTCGAGCTACGGCCTCGGCGAAACGGTGGTGCAGGGCGCCGTGAACCCCGACGAGTTCTATGTGCACAAGCCCGCGTTGCGCGCCGGCAAGCACGCGATCATCCGGCGCAACCTCGGCTCCAAGCTGATCAAGATGGAGTTCGCCACGCCCGAAGAGAAGGCCACGAGCGGCCGGCTGGTCAAGACCGTCGACACGGTGCACGAGCACCGCAACCGCTTTTCGCTGACCGACGCCGACGTGACCGAACTCGCCGGCTACGCGCTGACCATCGAGCAGCACTACGGCCGCGCGATGGACATCGAATGGGGCAAGGACGGCGCCGACGGCAAGCTCTACATCCTGCAGGCGCGGCCCGAGACCGTGAAGAGCCAGCAGGAAGGCAAGGTCGAGCAGCGCTACAAGCTCAAGAGCAGCGGCACCGTGCTGGCCGAAGGCCGCGCCATCGGCCAGAAGATCGGCACGGGCCCGGTGCGCATCGTGCACAGCCTGGCCGACATGGACACGGTGCAGGCCGGCGACGTGCTCGTCACCGACATGACCGACCCGAACTGGGAGCCGGTGATGAAACGCGCGTCCGCGATCGTCACCAACCGCGGCGGGCGCACCTGCCACGCGGCGATCATTGCGCGCGAGCTCGGCATTCCGGCCGTCGTGGGCTGCGGTGACGCGACCGATGTGCTGAAAGAAGGCGCGCTCGTCACCGTGGCGTGTTCCGAAGGCGACACCGGCTACATCTACGACGGCCTGCTCGAAACCGAAGTGACCGACGTGCAGCGTGGCGACATGCCGGCCTGCAAGGTCAAGTTCACGATGAACGTGGGCAACCCGCAGCTGGCCTTCGACTTTGCGCAGATGCCCAACAGCGGCGTGGGCCTGGCACGGCTCGAGTTCATCATCAACAACAACATCGGCGTGCACCCGAAGGCGATCCTCGACTACCCGAACATCGACAGCGACCTGAAAAAGGCGGTCGAGAGCGTGGCGCGTGGCCATGCTTCGCCGCGCGCTTTCTACGTCGACAAGCTGGTCGAGGGCATCGCCACGATCGGCGCGGCGTTCTGGCCCAAGCCGGTCATCGTGCGGCTCTCTGACTTCAAAAGCAACGAGTACCGCAAGCTGATTGGCGGCTCGCGCTACGAGCCGGAAGAAGAGAACCCGATGCTCGGCTTCCGCGGCGCGTCGCGCTACGTGAGCGAGACCTTCGGCGAAGCTTTCGCGATGGAGTGCGAGGCGCTGAAGTTCGTGCGCAACGAGATGGGCCTCACGAACGTCGAGATCATGGTGCCCTTCGTGCGCACGCTCGGCCAGGCCAAGGCCGTGATCGGCATGCTCGCCGAGCGGGGCCTGAAACGCGCGGCCGAAGGCGGCACCGACGGCCTGAAGATCATCATGATGTGCGAGGTGCCGAGCAACGCGATCCTGGCCGAGCAGTTCCTCGAACACTTCGACGGCATGTCGATCGGCTCGAACGACCTGACGCAGCTCACGCTCGGCCTCGACCGTGACTCGGGCATGGAGTTGCTGGCCAAGGACTTCGACGAACGCGACCCTGCCGTCAAGATGATGATCTCGCGCGCCATCAAGGCCTGCGTGTCGGCCGGCAAGTACGTCGGCATCTGCGGCCAGGGCCCGAGCGACCACCCCGACTTCGCCGACTGGCTGGCCGACGAAGGCATCGTGTCGATCTCGCTGAACCCCGACTCGGTGGTCGAGACCTGGAAGCGGCTGGCCTCGCGCCAGTAGGCTTCAGACCAGGCCGTCGAACGGCAACACGTCGACGGTCTCGCCGGCGGCCACGTTGCCTTGCCCGTGGTGCAGCACGACGAGGCCGTTGGCCTCGCTCATGCTGCGCAGGATGCCCGAGCCTTGCGAGCCGGTCAGCGTGACCTGGCAACTGCCGTCGGCGCTGCGGGTCACGATGCCACGCTGGTACTCGGTGCGCCCCGGCTTCTTGCGGATCGCCGCGGTGCTCGCGGCGCGTAGCATCGGCAGCGGGCTCGGGGCCGTGCCGCTCATCGCGAGCAGCGCGTCGCGCACGAAGGCGTAGAAGGTCACCATCACCGCGACCGGGTTGCCCGGCAGGCCGAACAGGATCGCGCCCGGCCCGCCGCCGCCCGCGTTGATGCGCCCGATCGCCATCGGCCGGCCCGGCCGCATTGCGATGCGCCAGAACAGCACGTCGCCGAGTTCGGCCATGACTTGTTTGGTGTGATCGGCCTCGCCGACGCTGACACCGCCCGACGTGATGACGGCATCGGCATTCGCCGCGGCGTGCTTGAAGGCCTGCGCCAACGCCACCGGGTCGTCGCGCACGACGCCGAGGTCGAGAACCTCGACGCCCAGGCGCTGCAGCATGCCCCACAGCGTGTAGCGGTTGCTGTCGTAGACGCAGCCCGCATCGAGCGGCTCGCCGAGCGAACGCAACTCGTCGCCGGTGGAAAAGAAGGCGACGCGCAAGCGCCGCAGCACCGGCACCTCGGCCTGGCCGAGCGAGGCCAGCATGCCCAGATCGGCCGGGCGCAGCAGTCGGCCGGTGCGCAAGGCGGCGTCGCCGCGGGCGAGGTCTTCGCCGGCGAGACGCCGGTTGTCGCCGGTGCGCACCACGCCGGCCGGCACATGCACACGCTCGCCGTCGACCTTCACGAATTCTTGCGGCACCACGGTGTCGAGGCCGGCCGGCATCACCGCGCCGGTCATGATGCGCACGCATTGGCCGGGCTGCACCGCACCACCGAACTGCTGGCCGGCGAAGCCGGTGCCGATCGAGGTGAGGACGGTGTCGCCTTCCGCAGCGAGGTCGCTGCCACGCAGCGCGTAGCCGTCCATCGCCGAGTTGTCGGAAGCCGGCACGTTGATGTTCGACACGATGTCGCGCGCGAGCACGCGCCCGAGCGCGCTGCGGATCGGCAGCATCTCGACCGCTTCGACGCGCGGCACGAGCCGCGCGATGAACTCCTGCGCTTGCGCCACCGGCAGGGCGTTCGGGTCGTAGCCGGCGACGCACGACGCGATCTCTTGCAATGAAGGGGGCAGCGGGCTCATAGGGTCAGAAACATGTGGTCCTTGGCGTGGTAGCGGCCGTCGACCTGGATGGCACGGGGCAGGGTTCCGAAACGCATGAACCCGGCGCGTTCGTAGAGGCGCACGGCGCTGGCATTGCCGGCCGTGACGGTCAGCGTCAGCATCTCCATGCCTTCGACGCTGCGTGCCACCGCGATGCCGGCTTCGAGCAAGCGCCGCCCGATGCCGCCACCTTGCAGTTCGGTGCGCACCATCATGCCGACCAGGTGGCCGATGTGGCAGACCTTGACGCGGGTATCACGCTCGCAGCCCAGCGTGCCGACGAGCTGGCCCGACTGCCAGGCGCCCAGCATGAAGCTGCCGCCACCCGGCTGCGTGAGCCCGAGCCGCGGCAGGTAACTCTGCGCGGTGCGCTGGCGTTCGGCCGCCGCGTCGGATGTGAAGGCTTCGGGGTGCGCCGCCAGCATGGTGTCGCGCAGCGCCTTGTACGCCGGCAGGTCGGCCGCGACCAGCGCATGGATGTCGACCGGCTCAGCCATTCGTTTGCAGCTTTTGCAGCTCGGCGGGCGTGTTGGCGTTGGCGAACGCGAGCGGGTCGTCGAAAGGCACCTCGACGCAGCGGTGCTGCGCGGTCCAGCGGTCGATCTTGCGCTGCCCGCTTTGCGTGAAGCGGATCAGGCTTTCCATCAGTTCCGTCTTCATCAGGCAGAAGACCGGCTGGGCCTGGAGCGTGCCGCCTTCGCGCGTGGCCGCCATCGCGATCTCGGCGCCTTCTGCTTCGAGCGCTGCCGCGAGGCGATCGACCAGATCGAGCGGGAACAGCGGCGAATCGCACGGCACCGTCACCATGTACGGCGTTTCGCAATGCTCCAGGCCGGCCAGAAAGCCCGCCAGCGGCCCGGCATAGTCGGGCAGGGCATCGGGCCACACCGGCACGCCCATGGCCTCGTAGGCGGCCAGGTTGCGGTTGGCATTGATCATCATCTCGCCGACCTGCGGGCCGAGGCGCAGCAGCGCATGCATCGCGAGCGTGCTGCCCTGGTGGTTCTGCAGGCCCTTGTCGACACCGCCCATGCGGCTGCCGCGGCCGCCGGCCAGGATCAGGCCGGTGATCTGTTCGGGCGGGATCACGGTTCGGCCTTCAACGTGCCTGCACGAGGATGTAGCCGCGGTTCTCGACCGTGTCGAAGGTGCGCATGCCGCGGATCAGCGAAGCGACCGGCATCCACACCCAGCCCGCGCTGGCCGGGTTCACGTCGAGCACCAGCACCGAGTCGGACTCGGCATCGAACGCGCCCAGCGGCGAGATGTGCGCGCCGCCGGTCTGGCCGACGTCTGAGCGGCGGTAATTGACGATCACGTAGTCGCCCGCGCGCTGCAGGTTGTCGGCGATTTCTCGGCGGATGTCGGCATCGGGCTTCTTGTCGTCGACGACCACGAGCGTGGTGGCGAGATCGTGCGCGCGCAGCAGCTCGTCGAGCTGGCGCAGCTGGTAGCCGAAGTCGCGGATCTGCTTGCCGTTGATCACGACCGGTTCGCCGAGCACCTGCGAGCGTGTCTTCAGGCCTTTGCCGATCACGTTGTCTTGCGTGAAGCGCGGCACCGACGGGTCGAAGCCGGGCGGCGCATATTGAAAGTCTTCGGGGCGCAGGCGGCTGCGGTCGCGTGGCAGGTCGGCGCTGCGGCCGCGCACCGTGTTGAGCACGATGGCGGTGGTGGTCGGGCCGCAGAAAGCGCCGTTCGATTGCGGCTCGAACTGGTTCGCCAGCGACGGGAAGTCGACCTTGGCGTTCGAGCGCACCAGCCGCGCCAGGCCTTCTTCGGAGCTGAAGGGAACGAGTGTTTGTGTCGCTGCCGCCCGTGCCTCGTCGCGCGCAACGGTCGCAGGCGCGGCACAGGCCGCCAGACAGCAGGCGAAAACGAGGTGGACGAACAGGCGCATCGCTTGCTCCGCAGCCTCAACCGCCGATGTAGTGCATCTCGACGCGGCGCTCGCGCGGCTCGACGCCGGCTGCGCCTTCGGCGCCGGCGGCCGTGCGCAGCTCGGAGTAACGGTCGTCGCGGCCCTGCCAGATCAGGCCGATCGCGCCGGCGATCTGCGCGTCGGTGTGGCCACCGCGCAGCAGCGCGCGCAGGTCGTGGCCGTGGCTGGCGAACAGGCACAGGAACAATTTGCCTTCGGTCGACAGGCGGGCGCGGTTGCAGTCGTGGCAGAAGGCCTGGGTCACGCTCGAGATCACGCCGACTTCGCCGCTGCCGTCCTTGTAGCGCCAGCGTTCGGCCGTTTCGCCGCTCACGTTCGCTTCGATCGGTTCGAGCGGGAATTCGGCGCCGATGCGCGCGACCACCTCGGCCGAGGGCAACACCTCGTCCATGCGCCAGCCGTTGGTGGCACCCACGTCCATGTATTCGATGAAACGCAGCACCACCGGCGTGCCCTTGAAGTGGCGCGCCATCGGTAGGATCTGCGAATCGTTGGTGCCACGCTTGACGACCATGTTGACCTTGATCGGGCCGAGGCCGGCCTTCTGCGCCGCCTCGATGCCTTCGAGCACTTCGTGCACCGGAAAGTCGGCGTCGTTCATGCGGCGGAAGATCGCGTCGTCGAGCGCGTCGAGGCTGACGGTCACGCGCTGCAGGCCGGCGTCTTTCAGCGCCTGCGCCTTGCGCGCGAGCACCGAACCGTTGGTGGTGAGAGTGAGGTCGAGCGGCTCGCCTTCGGGGGTGCGCAGCGCACTCAGCATGCCGATCAGGATCTCGAGGTTCTTGCGCAGCAGAGGCTCGCCGCCGGTCAGGCGGATCTTGCGCACGCCGTGCGCGACGAAGAGTTTGGCGGTGCGGGTGATCTCTTCGAAGCTCAGCAGCGATGAGTGCGGCAGAAAGTTGTAGTGCTTGTCGAACACTTCCTTCGGCATGCAGTAGCTGCAGCGGAAGTTGCAGCGGTCGGTGACCGAGATGCGCAAGTCGCGCAGCGGCCGGCCCAGCGTGTCGCCGAGCAGGCCGGTGGGCAAGGTGTCGACCAGCGGAATGCGCGGCAGGCTGGCGGCATAGCGCAGGTCGGCGAGGGGAATGACGCGGTCAGTCATGGCCCGATTGTGCCTGCGGAAGAACAACCCGGCCGGCTGCGCGGCCCGGCCGATCAGTGGTTGATCGGCGCCGGTGCAGCGCTGGTGCTCGCCGTGGTGTCGGGCGCCTGGGGCGCCAAGGCCGGCTCGGCGCGCCGCGCGCCGGTGAAGCGCTTGGCCCAGTAGGCGTAGCGCATGTCTTCCACGCGCACCTCGCCGCCGGTGCGCGGCGAGTGGATGAACTTGCCTTCGCCGACGTAGATGCCCACGTGCGAGAAGGTGCGCTTCAAGGTGTTGAAGAACACCAGGTCGCCGGGTTTGAGTTCTTCACGCTTGACCTTGATCAAGCCCGGTGCGGTGGCCTGTTCGTCGACACGGCGCGGCAAGACCAGGCCGACGCTCATCTCGAACACGTGGCGGGTGAAGCCGCTGCAGTCGAAGCCGCGCTCGACCGAACTGCCGCCGCGCTTGTAGGGCACGCCGAGAAAGTTCATGGCCGTGAGCACCATGTCGGAGGCCTTGTCGCGAATGCGGCTGACGAGGGCGTTCTCTGCCTTGGGCGCGGGCGCCTCGGCCGCCGGCGCCGTGAGCATGCCGTTTTCGATGAGATAACGGCTCACGCCGTCGACGGGTTCGGGGCTGGCCGACGCGGCCGCGCTCATGAGCACCAGCACGGTCGCGCACAGCCGGCGAACGGTGGTCATGGTGGCGGGCCAGGGTTTCAGCATCGCGCGCAGGATACGTGAAGGCCCGGGGCGCGTCAAACCAGAAAATCTCATATTCGACAATGACTTGGCGCTGATTTGTGAGCCGATGTGAGGCCGTGCGAACGCCGGTTGCGCTGTGCCCGATGCCCGGCTTGGTGCACCGTGCGTTGAAAGCTGCACGACAGCCAGCAGGCTTACGCTCCGGGCGCACCACAAAGAGACATCTCGCCATGACCGCTGCCAGCACGACCTCCTACGCCGAATTTCACCGCCGCTCTCTCGCCGACCGCGAAGGCTTCTGGTCTGAACAGGCGGCGTTGATCGACTGGCACACACCGTTCACGCAGGTCTGCGACACCAGCCGCCCGCCGTTCGCGAACTGGTTCGTCGGTGGCCGGACCAATCTGTGCCACAACGCTGTCGACCGCCACCTGAAAGACCGCGCCGACCAGAACGCGCTGGTCTGCGTGTCGACCGAGACCGACGAGGAGCGTGCCTACAGCTTCCGCGAGCTGCACGCCGAGGTGCAGTGCATGGCGGCGATCCTGTTGTCGCTCGGTGTGAAGCAGGGCGACCGCGTATTGATCTACATGCCGATGATTCCGCAGGCCGTGTTTGCGATGCTGGCCTGTGCGCGCATCGGCGCGATCCACTGCGTGGTGTTCGGCGGCTTCGCGAGCGGCAGCCTGGCCAGCCGCATCGACGACGCCGAACCGGTGCTGATCGTCAGCGCCGACGCCGGCAGCCGCTCGGGCAAGATCGTGCCGTACAAGCACTTGCTCGACGAAGCGATCCGGCTCGCGGCGCACAAACCGGCCAAAGTGCTGATGGTCGACCGCGGTCTCGCGCCGATGAAGCGTGACCCCGCACGTGATGAAAGTTATGCCACCTTGCGCGAGCAGCACCTGGATGCCGACGTGCCCTGCGTGTGGCTCGACTCCGACCACCCCAGCTACACGCTCTACACCAGCGGCACCACCGGCAAACCCAAGGGCGTGCAGCGCGACACCGGCGGCTACGCGGTGGCGCTGGCGGCCAGCATGAAGCACATCTTCTGCGGCGAGCCGGGCGAAACCTACTTTTCCACCAGCGACATCGGCTGGGTCGTGGGCCACAGCTACATCGTCTACGGCCCGCTGATCCACGGCATGGCGACGATCCTCTACGAAGGCCTGCCGACGCGCCCCGACGCCGGCATCTGGTGGCAGCTGGTCGAGAAGTACAAGGTCAGCGTGATGTTCAGCGCGCCCACGGCGGTGCGGGTTCTGAAGAAACACGACGAGAAATTCCTGAGCCAGTACGACCTGAGTTCGCTGCGCGCGCTGTTTCTGGCCGGCGAACCGCTCGACGAACCCACCGCACAGTGGATCGCCGGCGCCTTGGGCAAGCCGATCATCGACAACTACTGGCAGACCGAATCGGGCTGGCCGATCCTGACCATCGCCAACGGCGTCGAGAAGAAGCCGAGCAAGTTCGGCAGCCCGGGCGTGGCAATGTACGGCTACGACGTCAAGCTGATCGACGAGACGACGGGCGCCGAAGTCACCGAGCCGAACCAGAAGGGCGTGCTCGCGATCGAAGGGCCGTTGCCGCCCGGCTGCATGCAGACCGTGTGGCGCGACGATGCGCGCTTCGTGAAGACCTACTGGAGCGACTTCGCAGGGAAGCAGCGCTACAACACCTTCGACTGGGCGGTGCGCGACGCCGACGGCTACTTCTTCATCCTCGGTCGCACCGACGACGTGATCAACGTGGCCGGCCACCGCCTGGGCACGCGCGAGATCGAAGAGAGCATCTCCAGCCACGCTGCGGTGGCCGAGGTGGCCGTGGTCGGCGTGGCCGATGCCTTGAAAGGCCAGGTGGCGATGGCCTTCGTGGTGCTGAAAGACTCGGCGCTCGGCGCCGACCCCGCCGCGCGGCTCCGGCTCGAAGGCGAGGTCATGAAGACCGTCGACCAGCAACTGGGCGCGCTGGCGAGGCCCGCTCGTGTGCATTTCGTGACGCTGCTGCCGAAGACGCGCTCGGGCAAGATGCTGCGCCGCGCGATCCAGGCCGTGTGCGAGCGGCGCGACCCGGGCGATCTGACCACGATGGACGACCCGGCAGCGCTGCAGCAAATTGCCGACCTGATCGGGCCCGCCTGAGCCCGGCCTTGCGGCGCGGCCCCAGAATGCGGTCACCATGACCGACACCACCGCGACCCCACCCGCTCCCGTCGAACACCTGAACGCTGCCGCCAGCGACCCGAACCTGCTGGGCTGGATGCAGGGCGCGCCGCCGCCGCCCGAACTCCAGGTGCGCTTCGACGACGGTGGCATGTACAGCTTCCCGAAGCTGCGCTGGGCGTACTCGAACATTCGGCGTTTGGTACCCACGACGAGCGTGGCCCGTGGCGACGGCCCGGTGAGCGTGTTGCCACGCGCCGACCGCGACGACATCGATGCGGTGAGCTTCACACCCATCGGCCGCACCGATGCGATGACCTGGGCGCAGTCTCTCGACGCCAACTACACCGACGGCATCGTGGTGCTGCACCGCGGGCGCATCGTGCACGAGCGCTACTTCGGGGCCTTGGCCCCGCACCGCGCGCACATTGCGTGGTCGGTCACGAAGTCGTACTTCGGCACGATCGCCGCGTCGCTGGTCGCCGAAGGCCGGCTCGACCCGCAGGCACCGGTGAGCGACACGCTGCCCGAGCTGGCCGGCAGTGGCCTGGGCAACGCGCGGCTGCGCGAGGTGCTCGACATGACGAGCAGCATCCACTACTCCGAGGACTACACCAACCCCGACGCCGAGATCTGGCAGCACGGGCGTGCCGGCAGCATCCTCTCGCGCCCCGGAGACTACGCCGGCCCGCAAAGCTTCTACGAGTACCTGCGCACACTGCGCCAGGCCGGGCCGCACGGCCAGGCCTTCGCCTACAAGACCGTCAACACCGACGTGCTGGGCTGGGTCTTGCGGCGTGTGACCGGCGTGCCGCTGGGCGAGCTGTTGCGGCAGCGCTTCTGGTCGCAGATCGGCGCCGAGCAAGACGCCGAACTGATGGTCGACAGCACCGGCACCGAGTTCGCGGGTGGCGGCCTGAACTGCTGCCTGCGCGACCTGGCGCGCTTCGGCGAGCTGATGCGCAACGAGGGCATGCTGAACGGCCGCCGGCTGGTGCCTTCGGCGGCGGTCGCCGACATCCGTGGCGGCGCCGACCCGGCGCACTTCGCGCCGGCCGGCTACGTGACGCTGCCCGGCTGGAGCTACCGCAACATGTGGTGGGTCTCGCACAACGAGCACGGCGCGTACTGCGCGCGCGGCATCCACGGCCAGGGCATCTACATCGACCCGACGGCCGAGATGGTGATCGCGCGCTTCGCCTCGCACCACATCGCCGGCAACATGGGCATCGACCCGACCACGCTGCCGGCCTACCACGCGCTCGCGAAGCACCTGATGGCGGGCTGAAGCCCGCCGCCGCTCACAACACTTCGGAAGCGAAATCCGCCAGGCGTGAACGTTCGCCCCGTGCGAGCGTCACGTGGCCCGAGTGCGGCCAGCCCTTGAAGCGGTCGACCGCGAACGTGAGGCCCGAGCTGCCTTCGGTGAGGTAAGGCGTGTCGATCTGCGCCAGATTACCCAAGCAGACGATCTTCGTGCCCGGCCCGGCGCGCGTGATCAGCGTCTTCATCTGCTTGGGCGTGAGGTTCTGGGCCTCGTCGATGATGACGAACTTGTTCAGGAAGGTGCGCCCGCGCATGAAGTTCAGGCTCTTGATCTTGATCTTGCTGCGCACCAGGTCGTTGGTGGCGGCACGGCCCCATTCGCCGGCGCCGCCGTCGGTGCGGGAGAGCACCTCGAGGTTGTCGTCGAGCGCGCCCATCCACGGGCCCATCTTCTCTTCTTCGGTGCCGGGCAGGAAGCCGATGTCCTCACCGACGGGCACCGTCACGCGGGTGACGATGATTTCGGTGTAGCGGCGGTCGTCCATCACCTGGCTCAGGCCGGCGGCCAGCGTCATCAGCGTCTTGCCGGTGCCGGCGGTGCCGGTGAGCGTGATGAAGTCGCAGTCCGGGTCCATCAGCAGGTTGAGCGCGAAGTTCTGTTCGCGGTTGCGCGCGGTCACGCCCCACACGGCGTTCTTCTGGTGCGTGTATTCCTTCAGCGTGCGCAGCACCGCGGTCTTGCCGGTGATCTCGACGACCTTGGCGTACAGCGGCGCGGCGCCCGGCGCTTCGAGAAACACGAACTGGTTGATCAGCAGCACCGAGACCATCGGGCCGCTGATGCGGTAGTAGGTGAGGCCGCCTTGCTGCCAGCTCTCCATGGTCTTGCCGTGCTTGTCCCAGAAGTCGGCAGGCAGCGGCAGCACGCCGGTGTACAGCAGGTCGCCGTCTTCCAGCGTCATGTCGTTCAGGTAGTCCTCGGCCGGCAGGCCGAGTGCACGCGCCTTGATGCGCATGTTGATGTCTTTCGACACCAGCACCACGTCGCGCCCCGGCTGCTGCTCGCGAAGGGCCTGCACCACCCCGAGAATCTGGTTGTCGGCCTTGCCTTGTGGCAGGCCGGCCGGAAGCTGCACGTTGATCAGGTTGGTCTGGAAGAACAGCTTGCCTCCGGCCTCGCGGTGGCCGGTGCGGGCGAGTGGCAAGCCTTCGGACATGCCTGACGCGTCACGGCTCGGCATGCTGGCGGCCAGCGCGTCGAGTTCGCGGCTCACCTGGCGCGCGTTGCGCGAGACCTCGGTCATGCCGCGCTTGTGCCCGTCGAGCTCTTCGAGCGTGATCATCGGCAGGTAGATGTCGTGTTCCTCGAAGCGGAACAGCGAGGTCGGGTCGTGCATCAGCACGTTGGTGTCGAGCACGAACAGGCTGGCCGGGCCGGTGCCGCGCGGCTTGCGGGCGCGTGCCTGCGGGGCGGGGCGCCGCACCACGGGGGCGATGACCGGGGCGACGGGGGCGGGCTTGACCGCGACCGCCTGCTGCATGCCACCGCCATCGAACAGGTCGAGCACCGCCGGCGACGTGGGCTCGGACGCGGCGCGGGTCTTTTGGGGGCGCTTGCCCGGTTGGGGGGCCGACTGCGAATCGAAGTCGGCGGCGGTCAGCAAAGAGGCTCGTTTGGCAGGCGGCTTGGGCAGTGGCATGGAGGCTTCTTGAGGGGCTGAGAAACAAAAAAGCCGCACAGTCGGCTGTGCGGCTTGGGGTGAAAGATGCTTGCGTTGCGGTTCGCTGGCATGAAAAAGATTATGCACAAGTTGCGTGACCGTTCTGCTCGCAGAAGAAACCGGCCGCAACAACAAAAAGGCCGGCTTCAGCCGGCCTCTCGCAGGGAACAAGCGGCAGTGTCAGCTGGCCTTCTTGATCGCCTTGACGGCTTTCAGGACTTCTTCGACGTGGCCGGCCACCTTCAGCCCGCGCCATTCGCCGACCAGCATGCCGGTGCCGTCGATCAGGAAGGTGCTGCGCTCGATGCCCTTGACCTTCTTGCCGTACATGATCTTGTTCTTGACCACGCCGAACATGTGGCAGAGCTTTTCTTCGGTGTCGGCGATCAGCTCGAACGGCAGCTCGAGGTTCTGCTTGAACTTGTCGTGCGAGGCCATGTTGTCGCGCGAGACACCGAAGACCACAGCGCCCGCCTTCACGAATTCCTTGTGGTGGTCGCGGAACTGCATCGCTTCGGTGGTGCAGCCAGGGGTGTTGTCCTTGGGGTAGAAGTACAGAACGACGATCTTGCCGGCGAAAGCCTGGGGCGTGAACTTCACGCCACCGGTTGCAAGCGCTTCAAATTCCGGGAGGGGTTTATTGAGGGCTGGCGTCATGGAGTATTCTGTTTGGTTGCTTTGGTGCCGATAGGCCCCAACCCATCGATTATAAACGTTGCGCGTCCCTCGCCCACGCCCGCTTCAACCCCCACCGACGGGTGATACCGCGGCCTCGAACAGCAAGGCCGCGAGCACCGATCGGCCTTCGGCGAGCAGCACGTTGTAGGTGCGGCAGGCCGCCGCGACGTCCATCGTCTCGATGCCGATTCGCTGCGACATCAGCGGCCGCAGCAGGGCCGGGGCGGCGAAGCGGATTCGCGTGCCCGAACCGAAGATCACGAGTTCGGGTTTCAGATCGGCCAGCAGCGCGAAGTGCGCTTCGGTGAGCGCGCCGAAGTCGGACACCGGCCATGCGGCCACCGCACCGTGCCACGGCACGAGCACGCTGCTGCGGTGCTCGACACCGTTGACGATCACCCCGCCGGGGCCGTGGCGGGCAATGGCGTTCTGGCCCTCGATGCGATCGGCTTGCAGTTTCATGGGTGCGTAGTTGTCCGGTTGGGCGCTTTGGCCGGGTGAGTTGCCCTCGTGCAGCAAAACCCCTGTGGTTAAATTGTAGGTTTTGCAGCCGCGTCCAGCGCCAGGAGTGCTTCTTTTGAAACCCGTCGTCAAGTCAGCCAAGCTCGCCAACGTGGCCTACGACATCCGCGGGCCCGTGCTGGAGAAGGCCCGCCAGATGGAGGAAGAGGGCCACAAGATCATCAAGCTGAACATCGGCAACGTGGCCGAGTTCGGCCTGGAGCCGCCCGACGAGATCGTGCAGGACATGATCCGCAACATCCCGCACGCGGCCGGCTACACCGACTCGAAAGGCCTGTTCGCCCCGCGCAAGGCCGTGGTGCACCGCACCCAGCAGCAGGGCGTGCGCGGTGTGGCACTGGAAGACGTGTACCTCGGCAACGGCGCCTCCGAGCTGATCACGATGAGCATGAGCGCGCTGCTCAACGACGGTGACGAAGTGCTGATCCCGTCGCCCGACTTCCCGCTCTACACGGCCGTGGTCGGCCTGTCGGGTGGCAAGCCGGTGCACTACGTGTGCGACGAGGCCTCTGACTGGATGCCCGACGTGGCCGACATGAAGGCCAAGATCACACCGCGCACCCGCGGCATCGTGGTCATCAACCCCAACAACCCGACCGGTGCGCTGTACCCGAACAGCGTGCTGCTCGAGATCATCGAGCTCGCGCGCCAGCATCAGTTGGTGATCTTCGCCGACGAGATCTACGACAAAACGGTCTACGACGGCCACAAGCACACCAGCATGTCGTCGCTCGCCGACGACGTGCTGTTCGTGACCTACAACGGCCTGTCGAAGAACTACCGCTCCTGCGGCTACCGCGCCGGCTGGATGGTCGTCTCGGGCGAGAAGCGGCACGCGCGTGACTACATCGAGGGGCTGAACATGCTCTCGTCGCTGCGTCTGTGTGCCAACACGCCGGGGCAACTCGCGATCCAGACAGCGCTGGGCGGGTACCAGAGCATCAACGACCTGGTGGCGCCGACCGGGCGGCTGTGCCGCCAGCGGGACCTGGCCTACGAGCTGCTGAGCGCCATTCCGGGCGTGAGCGTCGTCAAGCCGAAGGCCGCGCTCTACATGTTCCCGAAGCTCGACCCGAAGATTTACCCGATCGCCGACGACCAGCAGTTCGCCTACGAGCTGCTGTCGGAGCAGAAGGTGCTGATCGTGCAGGGCACCGGCTTCAACTGGAAGACACCCGACCACTTCCGCATCGTCTTTCTGCCGAATTCAGACGACCTCACCGAAGCCATCGGCCGCATCGCACGGTTCCTCGAGCATTACCGCAAACGCCATTCGCACTGACTCTTTTGAGACTGCCCCAGAGGCACGCAACATGACACCGATTCAAGTAGGCCTGCTGGGCATCGGCACCGTGGGCAGCGGCACCTTTCACGTGCTGCAGCGCAACCAGGAAGAGATCCAGCGCCGCGCCGGCCGCGGCATCCGCGTCACGATGGTCGCCGACCTCGATACGGCGCGTGCCAAGAGCATCGTCGGCGATTCGGCGCAGGTCGTGAGCGACGCGCGGCTCGTGATCGCCAACCCGCAGATCGACATCGTGATCGAACTCATCGGCGGTTACGGCATCGCCAAGACGCTGGTGATGGAAGCGATCGCCGCCGGCAAGCACGTCGTCACCGCCAACAAGGCCTTGCTCGCGGTGCACGGCACCGAGATCTTCGCGGCGGCGCGCGAGAAGGGCGTGGTCGTGGCTTTCGAAGCGGCCGTGGCCGGGGGCATCCCGATCATCAAGGCGCTCCGCGAAGGCCTCACCGCCAACCGCATCGAGTGGATCGCCGGCATCATCAACGGCACCACCAACTTCATCCTCTCGGAGATGCGCGCCAAGGGGCTGGACTTCGACGTCGTGCTCAAGGAAGCGCAGCGCCTCGGTTATGCCGAGGCCGATCCGACCTTCGACATCGAAGGTGTGGACGCGGCCCACAAGGCGACCATCATGAGCGCGATCGCGTTCGGCACGCCGGTGCAGTTCGAGAAGGCGCACGTCGAAGGCATCACGAAACTCAACGCGGCCGACATCCGCTATGCCGAGCAGCTCGGCTACCGCATCAAGCTGCTGGGCATCACCAAGCGACGCTCGGGCGTGAAGTCGCCCGCTGGTGCGGTCGACGGGATCGAACTGCGCGTGCACCCGACGCTGGTGCCTGCCAAACGCCTGATCGCCAACGTGGAAGGCGCGATGAACGCGGTGGTGGTGCAGGGCGACGCCGTCGGCACCACGCTCTACTACGGCAAGGGTGCAGGTTCCGAGCCGACCGCCTCGGCCGTGATCGCCGACCTGGTCGACATCACCCGGCTGCACACCGCCGACCCCGACCACCGCGTGCCGCACCTGGCTTTCCAGCCCGGCGAACTGCACGACACCCGCATCCTGCCGATCGATGAAGTGGTGACGGCGTACTACCTGCGCCTGCAGGTGGCCGACCAGGCCGGCGTGCTCGCGCGCATCACCGGCATCCTGGCCGAGCGCAACATCTCGATCGACGCGCTGCTGCAGCGCGAATCTGCCGAGGGTGAGGCGCAGACCGACGTGATCATCCTGACGCACGACACGGTCGAAGGCCGCATGAACGAAGCCATCGCGCAGATGCAGGCCTTGCCGACGGTGCTGGCGCCGATCGTGCGAATCCGCAAGGAAGAGCTGAGTTGAAGTACATCAGCACGCGCGGCGACCAGACCGAACGCAGCTTCTGCGAGATCCTGCTCGAAGGCCTGGCGCCCGACGGCGGCCTGTACCTGCCCACCCACTACCCGACGATCGAAGGGGCCACGCTCGCGCGCTGGCGCGGCCTGAAGTACCACGAACTGGCGTTCGAGATCCTCTCGCTGTTCGTCGACGACATTCCCGCCGCCGACCTGCGCGCGCTGGTCACGAAGACCTACACGAGAGAAGTCTTCGGCACCGAGCAGATCGTGCCGCTGCGGCCGCTTGAACCCGGCGTCTACCTCGAAGCCCTGTCGAACGGCCCGACGCTGGCCTTCAAGGACATGGCGATGCAGTTGCTCGGCAACCTGTTCGAGTACGAACTCGCGCGCCGCGGCCAATCGCTCAACATCTTGGGCGCCACGTCGGGCGACACCGGCAGCGCGGCCGAATACGCGATGCGCGGCAAGGCCGGCGTCAACGTCTTCATGCTCTCGCCCAAGGGCCGCATGAGCCCGTTCCAGCAAGCGCAGATGTTCAGCCTGCAAGACGCGAACATCCACAACATCGCCATTGAAGGTGTGTTCGACGATTGCCAGGACATCGTCAAGGCCGTGTCGAACGACCTCGCTTTCAAGCGAGCCCATCACATCGGCACGGTGAACTCGATCAACTGGGCGCGCTTGCTGGCCCAGGTCGTCTACTACTTTGCCGGCTACTTCCAGGCGACGAAGCGCAACGACGAACAGGTGAGCTTCGCGGTACCTTCGGGCAACTTCGGCAACATCTGCGCCGGCCACGTGGCCCGCATGATGGGCCTGCCGATCCGCCGACTCGTGCT
Source organism: Rhizobacter sp. (assembly GCF_032229685.1). GTDB lineage: Bacteria > Pseudomonadota > Gammaproteobacteria > Burkholderiales > Burkholderiaceae_C > LMDS01. The sequence goes on from NZ_JAVTWP010000031.1 coordinate 309,496, forward strand.
CGCCACCAACGAGAACAACGTGCTCGACGAGTTCTTCCGCACCGGCACCTACCGTGTGCGCAGCAGTGCCGAGACGCACGAGACCTCGAGCCCGTCGATGGACATCTCGAAAGCCTCGAACTTCGAACGTTTCGTGTTCGACCTGCTGGGGCGCGACGCACAACGGACCCACGCGCTGTTCAAGCAGGAACTCGACCGCAACGGCGCTTTCACGCTCACGGCGCCGGAATTCGCGCGCATCGGCGAGTTCGGCTTCGTGTCGGGCAGCAGCACGCATGCCGACCGGCTGGCGACGATTCGCGACACGCATGCACGCTTCGGCACCGTGATCGACACCCACACCGCCGACGGCCTGAAGGTCGGGCGCGAACACCTCACGCCAGGCGCGCCGACGCTGGTGCTCGAGACCGCCTTGCCCGCCAAGTTCGCCGAGACCATCGTCGAGGCGATCGGCCAGCAGCCCGACCGCCCGGCGGCGATGCAGGGCATCGAGCAACTCCCCAAGCGCTTCGTGGTGATGGCGGCCGACGTTTCAGCAGTGAAGCGCTTCATTGCCGAGAATGCCTGAATGAAGGTCGTCGGTTTCAGCGGCTATTCGGGTTCGGGCAAGACCACGCTGGTCGAGAAGCTCATCGTCCGGCTGAAACTGGCCGGGCAGCGCGTCTCGGTCGTCAAACACGCCCACCACTCGTTCGACATCGACCACGAGGGCAAGGACTCGTGGCGGCACCGCGAGGCGGGCGCGTTCGAGGTCGTGATCGCTTCGGATCGTCGCCTCGCGAAGATCCGGGAATACGAAGTGAATGCAGCACCCACGGTGCACCAACTGATCAACGAGCTTTACGACTGCGACTGGGTGCTCGTCGAAGGCTTCAAGCACGCGGCGCTGCCCAAACTCGAGATCTGGCGCGCCTCCACCGGCAAGCCCGCGCAGTACCCTGACGATCCGTTCGTCGTGGCCGTCTGCACCGACGCGCCGAAAAGCCTGCCGCAGCCCACCGGGCTGCCCGTGCTCGACCTCAACCAGGCCGATGCCGTCGCCGAGTTCCTGTTGGCCCACCCTGGACGCTATGAGTACATCTCACCCTTCGCCGACGAGACCGCCGATGCTGACGCTGGACGAAGCGCTGAGCCGCTTGCTCGGCGCCGTCCGGCCGTTGCCGGCGACTGAGCACGAAGCGCTTTCCACCTTCGACGCACTCGGCCGGGTGCTGGTCGAAGACGTGCGCTCCGGGCTCGACGTGCCGCCGGCCGACAACACCTCGATGGACGGTTACGCGATGCGCTGCGCCGACGTGCCGGTGGCGGGCACCGTGTTGCCGGTCAGCCAGCGCATCCCGGCTGGCGTCGTCGGCGAAGCCTTGAAGCCCGGTACGGTGGCGCGCATCTTCACCGGCGCGCAGGTGCCGGCAGGCGCCGATGCCGTGGTGATGCAGGAGCAATGCGAAGGCTTCGGCGAGGGCGTTCGCGTCGACGTGGTGCCGGCGCCAGGCCAGTGGATCCGCCGGCGCGGTGAAGACGTGCAGCAAGACCAGGTCGTCTTGACGGCTGGCACACGACTCACGCCGCAAGCGCTCGGCTTGGCAGCCTCGGTCGGCGCTGCCACGCTGGCCGTGGTGCGTCGGCCGCGCGTCGCGCTGTTCTCGACCGGCGACGAACTCGTGATGCCCGGCGAGCCGCTCAAACCCGGCGCGATCTACAACTCGAACCGTTTCACGCTGCGGGCCTTGATCCAGGCGATGGGCTGCGATTGCACCGACCTGGGCATCGTGCCCGACAACCTGGCCGCCACGCGCGACGCGCTGCGCCGTGCCGCGCTGGGCAACGACCTGATCGTCACCTCGGGCGGCGTGTCGGTCGGCGAAGAAGACCACCTTCGGCCCGCGGTTCAGGCCGAAGGCCGCATCGAACTCTGGCAGATCGCCATCAAGCCCGGCAAGCCACTGGCCTTCGGCGAAGTGAACCGGCCCGACGGCTCGGCCGCCTACATCATCGGCCTGCCGGGCAACCCGGTGTCGAGCTTCGTCACCTTCCTGCTGATGGTGCGGCCGGTGCTTCTGCGCCTGCAGGGCGCGAGCGACCTGCAGCCGGCCCACACCCTGATGCGTGCCGACTTCGACTGGCCGCGCCCCGACAAGCGCCGCGAATTCCTGCGCGTGCGTCGCAACGACGCCGGGGGCCTCGACCTGTTCCCGAACCAGAGCTCCGGGGTGCTGACCTCGGCCGTCTGGGGTCACGGTGTGGTCGACAACCCGAGCGGGCAGGCCATCCGCCGCGGCGATGCGGTACGCTTTCTCGCCTTCAACGAAATGCATTGATGAAGATCACCGTGCGTTACTTCGCCTCGATCCGCGAGGCCCTGGGTTCGAGCGAAACCCTTGAGGTGCCGGCTGACGCCACCGTCGGCAGCGTGCGCGATGCGCTGATCGCGCGTGGTGGTGCCTACGCCGCGGCGCTCGCCCGCAACCGTGCCTTGCGCAGCGCGTTCAACCACCAGATGTGTGGCGACGACGTGAGCGTGACGGCCGACGCTGAAGTGGCGTTCTTCCCGCCCGTCACCGGTGGCTGAGATGGGCCAGCCGCGTGTCACCGTGCAGACCGCGGACTTCGACCTCGGCGCCGAGGTCGCTGCGCTGCGCGTGCAAGACGCCGGCATCGGCGCGGTCGCGAGTTTCATCGGCACGGTGCGCGACCGCAACGACGGTCTGGGCGTCAGCGCGATGGAACTCGAACACTACCCGGGCATGACCGAAAGCGCGATCGAGGCGATGATCGACGAGGCCCACGGCCGCTTCGATATTCGCGGCGCGCGCGTGATCCACCGTGTCGGCCTGCTGCAGCCGCTCGACCAGATCATGATGGTCGCAGTCACCTCGGCGCACCGCGGCCAGGCCTTCCTGGCCTGCGAATTCCTGATGGACTACCTGAAGACCCAGGCACCGTTCTGGAAGAAGGAGCAAACGCCCGAGGGCGCGCGCTGGGTCGACGCCCGCAGCAGCGACGACGCGGCGGTGGCGCGCTGGGGCCTGCCGGCGGGCAACGCCGCCCTGTCTAAGGGCTGACCCGATGAGCGCGGCTCTGCCCTGGGCGCACGTGCTGGCCGTCGCCGTGGGCGCGGCTATCGGGGCGATCGCACGCTGGTTCGCCGGCCTGTGGTTGAACGGGCAGTGGTCGGGCTTTCCGCTGGGCACGCTGCTCGTCAACTGCGTTGGCGGCCTGTTGATCGGCGTGGCGCTGGCCTGGTTCGAACGCTCGCCCGACGAGTTGTTGCGGCTGCTGCTGGTGACGGGTTTTCTCGGCGGGCTGACGACGTTTTCGGCCTTTTCGGGCGAGTCGCTGTTGCTGCTGCAGCGCGGGCAGTTCGCCCTGGCGCTCGGGCACACGGCGGCGCATCTGTTCGGGTCGCTGGGTTTTGCCGCCCTGGGCTACAGCGTGTTGCGCGCCGGTTTGCGCTGAATCAAACCGCGGCGCCGGCGCCGCCTTGAATCCGCGCCAGATTCCCCCATGTCCATCGCAATCGGAGGTTTTTCCCCATGCGAATCGACAAACTCACCACCAAGTTCCAGGAAGCGCTGGCCGACGCCCAGAGCCTGGCCGTCGCACGCGACAACCCGTACATCGAACCGGCGCACCTGCTGGCGGCGATGCTCACGCAAGCCGACGGCCCGAAGGCGCTGCTCGAGCGTGCCGGCGTCAACAACGCGGCGCTGAAGACGGCGCTCGACACCGCCATCAATGGCTTGCCCCAGGTGCAGGGCAGCGGCCAGGTCGTGCAGCCGGGCCGTGACCTCACGGCCCTGTTGCAGGCGACCGAGAAAGAAGCCGGCAAGCGCGGCGACCAGTTCATCGCCAGCGAGATGTTCCTGCTGGCGCTGGCCGACGCCAAGACCGACATGGGCGGCATCGTGCGTGGCCATGGCCTGACGCGCAAGGCGCTCGAAGTGGCGATCGACGCCGTGCGCGGCGGCGCCACGGTCGACAGCGCCGAAGCAGAAGGCCAGCGCGAGGCGCTGAAAAAGTACACGCTCGACCTGACCGAGCGTGCGCGGCAAGGCAAGCTCGACCCGGTGATCGGCCGCGACGACGAGATCCGCCGCGCGATCCAGGTGCTTCAACGTCGCACCAAGAACAACCCGGTGTTGATCGGCGAGCCGGGGGTCGGCAAGACGGCCATCGTCGAAGGCCTGGCGCAGCGCATCGTGGCCGGCGAGGTGCCCGACTCGTTGAAGAACAAGCGTGTGCTGGTGCTCGACATGGCGCTGCTGCTCGCCGGCGCCAAGTTCCGTGGCGAGTTCGAAGAGCGCCTGAAGTCGGTGCTGAAGGAAGTGGCGCAGGATGCAGGCCAGACCATCGTCTTCATCGACGAGATCCACACCATGGTTGGCGCCGGCAAGGCCGAAGGCGCGATCGACGCCGGCAACATGCTCAAGCCGGCGCTGGCGCGTGGCGAGTTGCACTGCATCGGCGCGACCACCTTGAACGAGTACCGCAAGTACGTCGAGAAAGACGCGGCGCTGGAGCGGCGCTTCCAGAAGATCCTCGTGGGCGAGCCGACCGTGGAAGCCACCATCGCGATTCTGCGCGGCCTGCAGGAAAAGTACGAGGTGCACCACGGCGTGGAGATCACCGACCCGGCCATCGTGGCCGCGGCCGAGCTGAGCCACCGCTACATCACCGACCGTTTTCTGCCCGACAAGGCGATCGACCTGATCGACGAAGCGGCGGCCAAGGTCAAGATCGAGATCGACTCCAAGCCCGAGGTGATGGACAAGCTCGACCGCCGGCTGATCCAGCTGCAGATCGAGCGTGAAGCGGTGCGGCGCGAGAAAGACGAAGCCTCGAAGAAGCGCTTCGACCTGATCGAGGTCGAGATCGAGAAGCTGCAGCGTGAGGCCGCTGACCTCGACGACATCTGGAAGGCCGAGAAGGCGGCCGCGCAGGGCTCTGCGCATGTCAAGGAAGAGATCGACCGGATCCGCACCCAGATCGAAGAGTTCAAACGCAAGGGCGACTTCAACAAGGTCGCCGAGTTGCAGTATGGCCGCCTGCCCGAGCTCGAGAAGACCTTGAAGGACGCCCAGGCGAAAGAGACGAAGAAGGGCGCTGCCAAAGGCAAGCCGCAACTTTTGCGCACAATGGTCGGCACCGAAGAGATCGCCGAAGTGGTGGCGCGCGCCACCGGCATTCCGGTCTCGAAGCTGATGCAAGGCGAGCGCGACAAGCTGCTGCAGATGGAGGCCAGGCTGCACGAGCGTGTGGTGGGGCAGGACGAAGCGATCACGGCGGTGGCCAACGCGATCCGGCGCTCGCGCTCGGGCCTGGCGGACCCGAACCGCCCGACCGGCTCGTTCCTGTTCCTCGGCCCCACCGGTGTGGGCAAGACCGAGCTGTGCAAGGCGCTGGCGGGTTTCCTGTTCGACAGCGAAGAGCACCTGATCCGGCTCGACATGAGCGAGTTCATGGAGAAACATTCGGTCGCACGCATGATCGGCGCGCCGCCGGGCTACGTGGGCTACGACGAGGGCGGCTACCTCACCGAAGCCGTGCGTCGCAAACCCTACAGCGTGCTGCTGCTCGACGAGGTCGAGAAGGCGCATCCCGACGTCTTCAACGTGCTGCTGCAGGTGCTCGACGATGGCCGGCTGACCGACGGGCAAGGCCGCACCGTGGACTTCAAGAACACCGTGATCGTGATGACCAGCAACCTCGGCTCACAGCAGATCATGCAGATGGCGGGGCAAAGCAGCGAGGCGATCCACGATGCGGTGTGGGCCGAAGTCAAGCAGCACTTCAGGCCGGAATTCCTGAACCGGCTCGACGAGGCCGTGGTGTTCCATGCGCTCGACGCGAAGAACATCCAGGCGATCGCGAAGATCCAGCTCAAGGTGCTCGAGGCCCGGCTCGACAAGATGGACATGAAGCTCGACGTGTCGGCACGCGCGCTGGCCGAGCTGGCGAAGGCGGGCTTCGACCCGGTGTTCGGTGCGCGGCCGCTCAAGCGGGCCATCCAGCGGCAGATCGAGAACCCGGTGTCGAAGCTGATTCTCGAAGGGCGCTTCGGCCCGAAGGACGTGATTCCGGTCGACTTCGAAGGCGGCCAGTTCGTGTTCGAGCGCGTGGTGCACTGAGGGCCGCACAGGGAAGCGAGGCGGCCGGGCGCGGCCGCGGCGGGCTTCAGCCGTCCTCGAACACCGAGTCGAGGCGCAGCACCTGCAGCCGCGCCAGCGTGAGGTTGGCCTGGGCCTTGTCGAGCACGGCGTGCAAGGCGAGGCCGGGGTGGCGCGGCACCGCACGGATCAGCAGGTGGTGCGAGCCGAGCGTGATCGCGGCTTCGGGCAGCGTGTGGCCAAGCCCCAGCTTGCGGCTGGTGGCGCCGATCGCGGCGAGCAGTTCGGTGCCGTGGGTCGCCAGATCGGCGGCGCCCGGGCTCGCGCCGGCGTGCGTGACTTCGCGCCCGGTGGCCACGTCGAAGATGCAGCAGCTGACCATGCCGCCGAGTTCGATCAACTGGTGCACGTAGCGCTCGAGCACGCTCTCGGGCACGGGCGCCGCAGCGCGCGCGCCTGCGGCGGGAACCGCAGGCATCGGCCGCATCGTCAACGGGGGTGTGGCGGCCGGACGAAGCGGTGCCGCAGCCGCGTCCGGGCTGGCAGCGACCGGTGCGCGCGCCGCGGCTGCAGGCGCTGTGCCAACCAGTGCCGGGATCGCGCGGCCGTCGGGCTGCGACTGTTCGCGCAGCCTGTTCCAGGTGCCGTTGATGAAACCCCAGGCGTCGGCCGGGCGTGCCACCTGCGGCGTGGTGCGCACGCTCACGCCGGTTTCGCGCGACAAGGCCATGCCTTGCGACACCAGCGCGCTGGCCGAGGCCAGTGGCAACAGAAGCATCTGCCGGTTCGGCCACGGGCCGGCCAGCATGGCTTCCTGCAGGGGCTTGATCGCCGTGGCGATCGCGTGGGCCGGCAGGTCGCCGACCATCACCACGCCGAGCCGGCTGAAACCGAGCAGCATGCGGGCGATGCCGTGGCGCGCGGTGGTGTCGGCGTCGACCTCGGTCGAATAGACCCGCAACAGCGCGCCTTCGGCGGTGGGAAGCTCGATGAACTCGAGCGTGGCCAACGGCGTGCCGTAGCCCTGGCGGCGGATCGTCAGCTTCTGCATGGCGCGTCCGCTGGCCGTGGCGATGCCCGCCAGCAACTTGCGCGACGAGGCCGTGGCGATGTCGTGGATCGCGATGAATTCCGGGTGCAGGTGCTCGAACTGCTGTTGCAAGGCCTCTGCCGGAGCGCAGGAGACGAACAACTCACGCTCGTTGGTGCCGGTCTGGCGCCCGATGTCGCGCTTTTCAGGCGCGGCCTCGTCGTCTTCGTCGGTCAGGAATTGCGTGGCCAGCGAAGTCTGCGCACGCGTGGCCTGCCAAGCCTCGGGCGCAGAAGGGGCCCGCGACGGCGCCGCCTGAGTGGGCTTCCATTCTGACTCGGCGCCGTTCGGAGGTGTCATCGCGAAGGTTCTCGTGGAGATCGTCGACCTGTGCTGCGCTGATGTCCCTGGGGTGCACGCACAACCGCTGGTCACACGAAGTCTGCCCGAGTGTAATCCCGGCTGTGGGCAGACCCCGACGATTGGCGGAAGGTTTTCACGCCGAACCCGGTGAAGCGGGTGGCGAGTGCGCCCTCAACAACGAGGCGACTGTTCCTGTCGGCCGCGGCAGCGGCAAGGCTGGGCGGCACAATCGGCCCATGTGCTGCCACGTCGACTCTCCCAAGCCGTCTTGCCGATGGGCGCCCGGCCGAGACCGGCTGACATGACGCGCCGCTCGGATTCGACGCTGGCTTTCAGGCACCGGCTGAACCGGATCTACCTGCGTGCGACCGTGGGCTTCATCGTTTTCGTGGCGATGGTCGCCGTGCTCGAGCAGATGGGACTGCCGCGACGCTGGGTGGGCGTGGTGTTCCTGCTCGCGACGGTGGGCCTGTATGCCGGCATCGGCATCATCAGCCGCACCACCGATGCCACTGAGTACTACGTGGCCGGGCGGCGCGTGCCGGCGGTCTACAACGGCATGGCCACGGCGGCCGACTGGATGTCGGCCGCCTCTTTCATCGGCCTCGCGGGCACGCTCTACCTGCAGGGTTACGGGGGCCTGGCCTACGTGATGGGTTGGACCGGGGGCTTCGTTCTGGTGGCGCTGCTGCTCGCGCCCTACCTGCGCAAGTTCGGCCAGTTCACGATCCCCGACTTCCTCGGCGAGCGCTTCGGCGGCAACCTGCCGCGCCTCATTGGCGTGCTTTCGGCGATCCTCTGCTCTTTCGTCTACCTGGTGGCGCAGATCTACGGCGTGGGCCTGATCACGACGATGCTGACCGGGGTGGATTTCGTCATCGGCATCTTTCTCGGCCTGGGTGGCGTGCTCGTGTGCTCGTTTCTGGGCGGCATGCGCGCGGTCACCTGGACCCAGGTGGCCCAGTACATCATCCTGGTCATCGCCTACGTGGTGCCGGTGGTGTGGCTGTCGGTCAAGCAGACCGGCGTGCCGGTGCCGCAGCTCGTGCTCGGCCAGCAACTCGCCAAGGTGAGCGAACGCGAACAGCAACTGCTGAACGACCCGAAAGAGCTGGAGGTTCGCGCGCTCTTCAAGGCTCGTGCCGACGAGTACGGCGACAAGCTGAAGAACGTGCCCGAAGCCCTGGTCGGTGACCGCATCGCAGCGCGGCAGCGGGTCGAAGACCTGAAGCTCGAGAGGGCGCCGTTGCGCGACATCCAGCGCGCCGAAAAGGCACTCGCCGCGCTGCCCAAGAACGAGCAACTGGCGCGCGAGGCCTGGCGGCGTGCGCAGGCGAGCAACACCCTCAGTGCACAGCCACTCGGCGGTATGCCACCGCATGCGCAGCAGTTCGCCGGCGACCCCGAAGGCAACGCCGCCCAGCGCCAGGCCTTCACCGAGTCGCGCCGCAATTTCATCGCGCTGATGTTCTGCCTGATGCTGGGCACGGCCGCGCTGCCGCACATCCTGATGCGCAGCTACACCACGCCTTCGGTCAAGGAGGCGCGCGAATCGGTGGGCTGGTCGCTGCTGTTCATCGCCGTGCTCTACGTGACGGCGCCGGCGCTGGCGGTGCTGGTCAAGTTCGAGGTCTTCAATGGCCTGGTCGGCCTGCCCGTCGACCGCTTGCCGGCCTGGATCGCCAACTGGTCCCGGGTCGACTCTTCGCTGGTGTCGGTGACCGACATCAACCTCGACGGCATCCTGCAGCTGAGCGAGATCCGCCTCGGCAGCGACCTGGTGGTGCTGGCCACGCCTGAGATCGCCGGCCTGCCCTACGTCGTGTCGGGCATGGTGGCCGCCGGCGGCCTGGCGGCAGCGCTGTCGACGGCCGACGGGCTGCTGCTGACGATCTCCAACGCCTTGTCGCACGACTTGTACTTCAAGATGATCGGGCGCAACGCGTCGGGTTCGCGCCGGGTCACGATCTCCAAGGTGCTGCTGCTGGCGGCAGCGCTGGCCGCGGCGGCGTTGGCGACACAGAAGCCGGCCGACATCCTGTTTCTCGTCACCGCGGCGTTTTCGATCGGTGCTTCGGCGTTTTTCCCGGCGCTGGTGCTCGGCATCTTCTGGAGCCGGGCCAACCGCTGGGGTGCGGTGGCCGGCATGCTGACGGGCCTGGCGATCACGCTCTACTACCTGGTGCACAACGAGCCTTGGCTGCGCGGCGCGTTCGGCGTGGTGGCGCCGCCCGAACTCTGGTTCGGCATCCTGCCGATCTCGGCCGGTGTGTTCGGCGTGCCGGCGGGTTTCGTGGCCTGCGTGCTGGTGAGTCTGCTCACGCCGGCGCCATCGCCAGCGCAGCGCGCCTTCGTGCGGGCCCTGCGCCACCCGCAGGGCTCCGAAGGGCCGAGCGACTGAGCGAATGGCCTGCGGCGCCGCTCTCGGGCTATAATCTTCGGCTTGCCTTGCCACACCCGGGTCTGACGCTTCGGGGTGGCTTCCAACCCTGACCCCTGCGCCGCCGCATCCCGCGGCGGTGTCGCGGTGACGGAAACCACAAGGAGTCTCAATGCGTCACTATGAAATCGTGCTGCTGATCCATCCGGATCAAAGCGAACAGGTTCCGGCCATGCTGGAACGCTACAAGGGTGTCGTCACCGCCGGCGGTGGCAAGGTGCACCGCGTGGAAGACTGGGGTCGTCGCCAGATGGCCTACATGATCCAGAAGCTCGCCAAGACGCACTACCTGTGCATCAACATCGAGTGCGGCAAGGAAGTGCTGGCCGAGCTGGAAACGGGTTTCCGTTTCAACGACGCCGTCATCCGCCACCTCACGGTGCTGAAAGACGAAGCCGAAACCGCGCCGTCGGTCATGATGAAGATGGTCGAGCGCGAAGATTCGCGCAAGGCGCCGGCGCCCCAGCAACAACACCAGGAAACCGCAGCCTGACGCGTTCAGTAAACGCGTCGGCCGCTGGCCTGGCTTCGCAGCCGCGCTGAATGAACCGTCTGGTTCTGACCGCACAGTTGCTCGAGCGAGGCGCGTTGCGTTACACCCCGGCCGGTTTGCCCGCCCTCGATTTGAGCCTGAAGCACGAATCGCAGGTCACGCAAGACGGCCAACCCAGGCAGGTCTTCTTCGAGATCAAGGCCAGGGCAATCGGGGCGGTCACGCAGCAGGTGGCGGGCCTGGAAATGGGAAGCACACATGGCTTCGCCGGTTTTCTGGGTTCGCAACGCAACGGCCGCGGAGTGGTGTTCCATGTGACCGAGCTCGATTGAACGAATCGGGCTCACTGTTCGAAATACGTCCGCATCCGGACTTGATTAGCAAAGAGGTGTCAATATGCCCCCGCCACGTGGTAAAGGCCGGTTCTCCAAGGACCGCAAACCCAAGCGCAATACCCAATCCCTGCTGTTCCGTCGCAAGCGCTTTTGCCGCTTCACGGTCACTGGCGTCAAGCAGATCGACTACAAGGACGTCGACACCCTGCGTGACTTCATCGGTGAAAACGGCAAGATCACGCCCGCCCGTCTGACCGGCACGCGCGCGTTCTTCCAGCGCCAGCTGACGACGTGCATCAAGCGCGCCCGTTTCCTGGCCATGCTGCCGTACAGCGACCAGCACAAGGTCTGAGGAGCACACACATGCAAATCATCCTGCTGGAAAAAGTCGCCAACCTCGGTAACCTCGGCGACGTCGTCAAGGTGAAAGACGGCTACGCACGCAACTTCCTGATCCCGCAGCGCGCGGCCCGCCGCGCCACCGAATCGGCGATCAAGGAATTCGAAGCGCGCCGCGCCGAGCTCGAGAAGGCTGCTGCCGAGAAGCTGGCTGCTGCCAGCGCCCTGGGCGAGAAGATGAGCGGCCGCACGGTGCACATCACGCAAAAGGCCGGTGTCGACGGGCGCCTGTTCGGCTCGGTCACGAATGCCGACATCGCCGACGCGCTGACCCGCATCGACTTCAAGGTCGTGAAGTCGCAGGTGCGCCTGCCGAACGGCCCGCTGAAGACTGTGGGCGAGCACACGGTGAGCGTGTCGCCGCACACCGACGTGGTCGTGGAAGTGAAAGTCGTCGTCATGGGCGAGACAGACTGACGCCTCACAGCCGAAGTCATGAGGGGCCGGCCATGCCGGCCCTTTCTCATTGGAGCGGCAGTTTTCCTCTGCTTTCCACCGGGTTGTGCACATGGTTGCACACAGCGGGTTCACCCGGTACGCGACTTGCGTCTGTGTTCATAGGATCAATCGATGTCGGCCGTCTTCCCCTTCCGAGATTCCAGCGCGACCCGTTCTGACGACGAGGTCTCGAAGCTGCGCATTCCGCCGCACTCGGTGGAGGCCGAACAGAGCGTGCTGGGCGGTCTGCTGCTCGACAACAGCGCCTGGGACCGCGCCGGCGACCTGCTCGTCGACAGCGACTTCTACCGCTTCGAACACCGGCTGATCTACGCCGCCATCGGCGGGCTGATCGGTGCGACCAAGCCGGCCGACGTGATCACGGTCTTCGAGCAATTGCAGAGCCTGGGCAAGGCCGAAGACTGCGGTGGCCTGGTCTACCTGAACGCGCTGGCGCAGAGCGTTCCCAGCGCAGTGAACATGCGGCGCTACGCCGAGATCGTGCGCGAGCGCGCGGTGCTGCGCAAGCTCGTCGCGGCGAGCGACGAGATCGCCACCAGCGCCTTCAACCCGCAGGGCCGGCCGGTCTCCGAGATCCTCGACGAGGCCGAAGGCAAGATCTTCCGCATCGGCGAAGAAGGCTCCAAGTCGCAACAGGGTTTCCAGAGCATGGACTCGCTGGTCGTGGCCTTGCTCGACCGCGTGACCGAACTGCACGAGAACGGCGCCGAAGACGTGACCGGCGTGCGCACCGGCTACTTCGACCTCGACCGCATGACCTCGGGCTTCCAGCCCGGCGACCTGATCGTGCTGGCGGCGCGCCCTTCTATGGGCAAGACCGCGTTCGCGCTGAACATCGCCGAGCACGTGGCCGTGAGCGAAGGCCTGCCGGTCGTCGTGTTCTCGATGGAAATGGGCGCTGCGCAGCTCGCACTGCGCCTGGTCGGTTCGCTCGGCCGCATCGACCAGAGCAACCTGCGCACCGGGCGGCTCAAAGACGACGAATGGGGGCGCCTCTCCGAAGCGGTCGAGAAGCTCGGCAGCGTGAGCATGTTCATCGACGAAAGCTCGGCGCTCACGCCCACCGAAGTGCGCGCGCGGGCCCGGCGCCAGGCGCGCCAGTGCGGCCAGCTGGGCATGATCGTGGTCGACTACCTGCAACTGATGAGCGGCAGCGGCGGCACCAGCGAAGAGAACCGCGCCACCGTCATCGGCGAGATCTCGCGCGGCCTGAAGTCGCTCGCCAAGGAACTGAAGTGCCCGGTGATCGCGCTCTCGCAGCTGAACCGCAGCGTCGAGACCCGCACCGACAAGCGCCCGATGATGAGCGACCTGCGCGAGTCGGGTGCGATCGAACAAGACGCCGACGTGATCATGTTCATCTACCGCGACGACTACTACACCAAGGAAGCCAGCAAGGAACCGGGTGTCGCCGAGATCATCATCGGCAAGCAGCGCAACGGGCCCACGGGCACGGTGAAGCTGTTCTTCAACAAGCCGCTGACGAAGTTCGACAACCTCGCACCCGGCAGCGCAGGCGGCGACTATTGAAGCTGTTTGATGCCGCGGGGGGCATGACCCACCGCCGCGCTGTGTTCACGATGATCGCCGTCACGCTGATGTGGAGCATCGCGGGCGTCGTCACGCGCCACCTCGAAGCGGCGCGCAGCTTCGAAGTCACTTTCTGGCGCAGCGCGTTCACCGTGGTCACGCTGGCGATGTTGCTGCCGGCCTTGCGCGGGCGCGAGGCGCTGGGGCGTTCGCTGCGCGAAGGCGGCCGCACCCTGTGGCTTTCGGGGCTGTGCTGGAGCGTCATGTTCACGGCCTTCATGGTCGCGCTGATGATGACGACGGTGGCCAACGTGCTGGTCACGATGGCGATCTCGCCGCTGCTCACCGCTTTGGTCGCGCGCTTCTTTCTCGGCCACCGGCTCGCCACCCGCACCTGGGCGGCGATTGCCGTCGCCGGCGTCGGCATCGCCTGGATGTACGCGCGCGAGGTGAGCGGCGCCAGCGCGCAGCACGTGCTGGGCACGGCGGTCGCGCTCGCGGTGCCGATGGCCGCCGCGGTCAACTGGACCGTGATCCAGCACAACCGCAGCGCTGCGGGCCTCGACTTGCTGCCCGCGGTGCTGATCGGCGCCGTGATCTCGGCGGTGGTGACCCTGCCGTTCGCGTTGCCCTTTGCCGCTTCGGCTCACGACTTGGGCCTGCTGGCCCTGCTCGGTGTGGTGCAACTCTCGATCCCGTGCCTGATCGCGGTGTCGGTGGCGCGCCATCTCACCGCGCCCGAAGCCTCGCTGCTGGCCTTGCTCGAAGTCGTTTTCGGCGTGGCCTGGGCCTGGCTCGGTGCCAACGAGGCGCCGGCTGTCCACGTGCTCGGTGGCGGCGCACTGGTGCTGACTGCGCTCGCTGCGAACGAAGCCCTCGCACTGCGCCAGTCGAAGCCCTGACCCACAGGGCTTCCCCTCAGCCCACGCCAAGGGGCGCGCCGTAGCATCGGCTCAACACTGCCGAGGCACACCGCATGAAACAACTCCCGGGGCTCGACGCGAGCTTTCTGCACCTCGAGACGGCGCAGATGCCGATGCATGTGGGTGCGCTCCACAACTTCGAGCTGCCTGCCGGCTACACGGGCGACTTTCTCGCCGACATGCGCCGCCACATGGCCGCGCGCCTGGTGCTGGCCCCCGCGCTGCGCCAGAAGCTCGTGAAGATGCCGCTCAACCTCAGCAACCCGACCTGGGTCGACGACGAACCCGATCTCGAAGAGCACGTGGTCGGCATCACGCTGCCGAAGGGCAGCGGCCAGGCCGAGCTCGAAGCACAGGTCGGTCGGCTGCACACGGTGTTGCTCGACCGCAGCCGCCCGCTCTGGAAGTTCCACGTGTTCAGCGGCCTCGCCGACGGCCCGGGCGGCACCAAGCGCTTTGCGATGTACACCCAGCTGCACCACGCCGCCGTCGACGGGCAGGCCGCGGTCGCACTCGGGCAGGCCATCCTCGACCTGAGCCCGGCCGGTCGCGAAGTCGCTCAGCAACGCCCAGGCAAGGTGAGGCGCGAGCTCGGCCTGGCCGACATGCTGCGCGGTGTGCTCGGCAACCAGGCGGGGCTGGTGCTCGACGCGGTGAAAGCGATCCCCGGCACGGTGGGCGTGCTGTCGCAGATGGCCACGCAGAAAGTCGGCGACACGGCCGGTGGCACGGTCACCTCGGTGTTGTCGCGCCTGAAAGGGCAGGGCGCAGCGGCACGTGCGAACAGCGTCAGCAATCTCTCGCTCGCACCGCGCACACGGCTCAACGCCACGGTGTCGGCGACACGCGCGTTCGCTTCCATCAGCCTGCCGTTGGCCGGGTTGAACGCGACGCGCCGCAAACACAAGGCGAGCCTGAACGATGCGGTGCTGATGGTCTGCAGCGGTGCACTGCGGCGCCACTTTCTCAAACACGGCCCGATGCCGCGCAAGTCGCTCGTCGCCGGCGTCCCGGTTTCCACACGCGCCAAGGGGGACACCTCGTCGAACAACCAGGCCACGATGACCGTCGTGAGCCTCGGCACGCACATCGCCGACCCGGCCAAACGTCTTGCCCACGTGCTGGCTGCCACGGCCGCAATGAAGAACAACCTGGGCGCGGTGAAGAGCCTGATGCCGAGCGACTTTCCTTCGCTCGGCGTGCCTTGGCTGATGGAATCGCTCGGCAATCTCTACGCCAAGGCCCGCGTGGCCGAGCGGCTGCCGGCGATCGCCAACGTGACCATCTCGAACGTGCCCGGCCCGACCGTGCCGCTCTACATGGCGGGTGCGCGCATGCTGACCAACTACCCGACCTCGATCGTGGTGCATGGCGTGGCGCTCAACATCACGGTGCAGACCTACGACGAGTCGCTCGAGTTCGGCCTGATCGCGTGCGGCGAGGCGATGCCCGAGGTGGCCGAACTCGCGCGCCACGTGCAGGCCGCGTTCGACGAGTTTCAGGCCTTGCCGGCCAGTGTGGCGCCCGAACCCGCCGAACCACCGAAGAGCACCGGCCCGGTCGCCGAGAAGTCGGGAGTGAAGAAGCCCGGAGCGAAGAAAGCGGTGGCGAAGAAAGCGGTGGCGAAGAAAGCCGTGGCCAAAAAGTCCGTGGCCAAAAAAGCCGTCCCCGGAAAAGCCGCCAAAGTTGTCGCCAGCGCGACACCGGCGCCTAGGGCAAGCGCTCCAAAGAAAGCCGCGGCCCGCCGCTAACATGCCCTCATCGAAATTGCCCCGTTTCATCGCATGCCGAGAACGCGCCAAGCCGCCCCGACACACCACGCCGCCGACGACCTGCGGCCCCCCAGCGCGTTCCTGATGATGCTCGAGGGCCGGGCGCCCTGGGAACTGGCCGCGATGTTCGCCGCCACGCCCTGGCTGCGGCGCCTGCCACGCGGCGACGGTCACCCGGTGCTCGTGTTCCCCGGCATGGGCGCGAACGACTTCACCACGATCCCGCTGCGCAACTTTCTCGACAGCCTGGGTTACGTCACCAAGGCCTGGGGGCAGGGTTTCAACTTCGGCCCGCGCGACGGCGTGCTGAAGAAGTGCGCTGCCGACGTGCGCGCGCTCGCTGAACAACACGGCCAGCCGGTCAGTCTGGTCGGCTGGAGTCTCGGCGGGTTGTATGCCCGCGAGATGGCAAAGCAACTCCCCGAGCACACCCGCTGCGTGATCACGCTCGGAACGCCTTTCAGCGGCCACCCGCGTGCCACCAACGCGTGGCGCATCTTCGAATTGCTGAGCGGCCAGAAGGCGCACGACCCGGCCATGATCGAACGCCTGCGCACACCCCCGCCGGTGCCCACGACCTCGATCTATTCGCGCACCGACGGCATCGTCTCGTGGCGCTGCAGCCTGAACCCGCCGGGGCCGCTGACCGAGAACATCGAAGTGCAGGCGAGCCACGTCGGCATGGGCATGAACCCGCTCGCGCTCTATGCCGTGGCCGACCGGCTCGCGCAAGCCCCGGGCCGGTGGCAGCCGTTCGAGCCGCACGGCCAGCGCCGCCACTTCTTCCGCACCGGCCACCCCGAAGCGTCGTCGACGAGCCCCTGACCATGCAAGTCTCAGCCAACGGCATCCAGCTCGAAGTCGAAGACCACGGGCCGGTCAACGGTGAGCCACTGCTGCTCATCATGGGCCTGGGCATGCAGCTCGTGGCCTGGCACACCGAGTTCGTGGCCAGCCTCGTGGCGCGTGGCTTCCGCGTGATCCGTTTCGACAACCGCGACATCGGCCTGAGCCAGCGCTACGACCACCTCGGCGTGCCCAACCTCGCGCTCGATTCGATCAAGTACGCCGTCGGCCTGAAGGTGAACGGCCCCTACACCGTGGCCGACATGGCCGACGACACCGCCGGCCTGCTCGATGCACTCGGCATTGCGAGCGCGCACGTGTGCGGCGCCTCGATGGGCGGCATGATCGCGCAGCAGCTCGCCGTGCGTCACCCCACGCGCGTGAAGAGCCTGACGCTGATGATGACCAGCAGCGGCTCGCGCCGTCTGCCCGGGCCCACGCTGAAGGTGCGCAGCGCGCTGATCTCGCGGCCGGAGAATCCGAACGACATTCAGAGCGTGATCGCGCATTACGTGCGCCTCTACCGGCTCATCGGTAGCCCCGGCTACCCCGCCAGCGACGCCTACCTGAACGAACGCCTGGGCATGTCGGTGCGGCGCTCGTACCGGCCGCAGGGCACGGCGCGCCAGATGGTCGCGATCGCGGCCGACGGCAACCGGTCGAAGCTGCTGGCGCAGATCAAGGTGCCCACGCAGGTCATCCATGGCCAGGACGACCCGCTCGTGCCGGTCGCCGCAGGCCACGACCTGGCGCAGAAGATCGCCGGTGCCAAGCTCGATCTGATCGCGGGCATGGGCCACGACCTGCCGGTGGAACTGTGGCCACGTTTCGTGGCCGGCATCGCCGACGCTGCAGCGCGCGCCTGACGCTGCGCGCGGCGGCGCGGCCTACTTCACCGCCTGCACGTTTTCGTCGGCCAGCAGGCCCATGTCTCGGATGTTGTTGCCGCGTGCCCGCCAGCCTCGGTAGCTGCGGCGCAGGTTGGCGATCGAGATCGCGTAGTAGATGCCCTTCAGCGCCCAGAGCGAAGGCTTGATCGGGCTCTTGCCGTACAGGTCACCAGCCAGCAGCGACATCAGCGCTTCTTTCACGCGCAGCGGGTTGATCGGGTACATGAAGAGCTGGCGAATCGTCGGGTTGGTCACGCGCGTGATGAACCACGAGTATTCCTTCGGCCCCTTCTTCATCATCGCGTCGAAGCGTTTGCGCGCACGCGCTGCTTCGGCCGGGCAGTCGAGCGCGGTCGCCACCACGTCGGCGCCTTCGAAGGCGCTGACCATCGCGAGATAAACGCCCGACGAGAACATCGGGTCGATGAAGGTGAAGGCATCGCCGAGCAGCAGGTAACGCTCACCGCTGGAGTGGGTCGCGCTGTACGAGTAGTTGCCGGTCGCGTGCACCGCGTCGTCGACACGCGTGGCGTCTTTCAGGCGGTCGGCGAGTTCGGGGCAGAGCGCCACCGTGTCGTTGAAGAACTGCGGCAGCGGCTTGTCGCGCGACTTCAGGTAGTAGGGCCAGCACACCGCGCCGACGCTGGTGGTGCCGTCGGCCAGCGGAATGAACCAGAACCAGCCGTGCTGGAACCACATGATGCTGATGTTGCCTTCCATCTTGCCCGGCAGACGGCGTGCATTTGTGTAGTGGGCGAAGAGTGCCGAGCTGTTGTGCTTGGGGTTCTTTTCCTTGCAGCGCAGCTTGTTGGCGATGAAGGTGTCGCGCCCCGACGCGTCGACCACGAAGCGCGCGCGCCAGCGGCGGCGCGCGCCGTCGTCGAGCTCGGCCTGCACGGTCGCGCCGTCGGCGTCGAAGTCGACCTCGCGCACGCGGCAGCCTTCGAGCGTGGTCGCGCCGCGGGCCGCCGCGTTGCGGAACAGCAGCTCGTCGAGCTCGGAGCGCCGCACCTGCCAGGCCGAAGGTTTGCTCTTGTCCCAGGCTTCGGCGAATTCGACCGCGCTGCGGTGATCGTGGTCGGGCGAGACGAACTCGATGCCGAACTTGGGCATGCCGATCTTGTCGACCTGCTCCTTCACGCCCAGCCGCTCGAACAGCTCGACGTTGCAGGGGAGCAAAGACTCGCCGATGTGAAAGCGCGGGTGCTGCGCCTTTTCGAGCAGCACGACCTGGCGGCCTTGCGTGGCGAGCAGCGCGGCGATGGTCGAGCCGGCCGGGCCGCCGCCGATCACGAGCACGTCGCAGTGGTCTTCGGGGGCCTCGCGGGTGGGGGCGATGGGTGGGTTCATGAGGTGATGCTCTTCAAGCCGGCTTGACGGCGGTGTACTCGGAGAAGATGCCGAGTTCGACATGCCGCTGCACGTCTGCGAAACCAGCGGCGCGCAAGGCGCCGAGCACCGATTCCGGCGGAATGCAGCTCTCGATCGTGTCCCAGTAATAACGCCACAGCTCCGCGGTGTCGCGCTGGCGCGAAACCACGGCCGCGATCAGCGGAACCACAGCGCGCATGTAGGTCTTGAGCAGCGCCGTGCCGACGCGGCTGGCGGGTTTGCTGATCTCCAGCACCAGCAGCCGCCCACCCGGTCGCAGAACGCGGTGAAACTCGGCGAACGCTGCGCTCACATCGGTGATGTGGCGCAGGGCATAGCCCATGCTGACGAAGTCACTGCTGGCGTCGGCGCGTGGCAAGGCCTCGGCCCGCCCGCACACCAACTCGACGCCGGGCAAGGCCACCTCGTTCATCATGCCGGGGCTCGGATCGACGCCGACCAGACGCCCTTGTGGGCCGATCAGCACCAAGGCTTCGCGCGCGACCAGGCCGGTGCCGATGCCGACGTCGAGCACCTCGGCCCCGCTGGCCAGGTGCGCGCGCTTCAGAGCCTGGTGCCGGTACCAGCGGCCTGAGCCGAATGCCAGTACTTTTTCGATGCGGTCGTAGTCGGCCGCGGTGTCGTCGAAGATGCGGCGCAGGTAGTGCTCGCGGTCGGCTTCGTCGCCGTAGTAGGCCGGCAACGGCGCGTGGGGCCGCAACACCTGGGCGGCCGCGGTCGAACTGCTGTTCTTGTTCATCGGCGTGATTATTGCAAGGCGACGGTCGCCGACCGCGCAGGTCGGAAACCCGGGCTTGTGTACGTCGGTAACACACGCCGATGTGGGTATGCTGATACCACCGCCTTGTGCCTGCCCCGAGACCCGCATGACCACCGAACTGCCCCGCCAGCCACCCGCCGAGCGCTCCGGCAGGCACCAGATCGTGATCGTGGGCGGTGGCGCTGGCGGGCTGGAACTGGCCACCACGCTGGGCAACACGCTGGGCAAACGAGGCCGGGCCGACGTCACCCTCGTCGACCGTCACCGCTCGCACATCTGGAAGCCCAAGCTGCACGAGATCGCGGCCGGCAGCATGGACCTGGGGCTCCACGAGGTCGACTACCTGGCGCAGTCGCACTGGCATCATTTTCGTTACCGCGTCGGCGAAATGACGGCGATCGACCGCGCGCGGCGCCAGATCACGGTCGGCGCCTTCATCGATGACGAAGGCACGCCGGTCACGCCGCAAGCCAGCATCGCCTACGACACGCTGGTGATCGCGGTCGGCAGCCAGAGCAACGACTTCGGCACGCCGGGTGTTTCCGAACATGCCCTGAAGCTCGAAACTGCCGACGACGCACGCCGCTTCAACCAGCGCTTGGTCAATGCCTGCATCCGCGCCCACGCGCAAGACGGGCCGCTGCTGCCGCACCAGTTGCAGGTGGCGATCATCGGTGCCGGCGCGACCGGCGTGGAGCTGTCGGCAGAACTGCACCGCACCACGCGCGAGGTGGTGGCTTATGGGCTCGACCGCATCGACCCCGAACGCGACATTCGCCTCAATCTGATCGAGGCGGCGGGCCGCGTCTTGCCGGCCTTGCCCGAGCGCCTTTCTGAAGCCACCGAAGGCCTGCTGCGCAAGCTCGGCGTGGTGGTGCACACCAACGCCAAGGTGGCCGAGGTGCTGGAAGGCGGCGTGCGCCTGGCCGACGGGCGTGTGATCCCGGCCGAACTGGTGGTCTGGGCCGCAGGGATCAAGGCGCCGGAGTTCCTGAAACACCTCGACGGGCTGGAAACCAACCGCATCAACCAGTTGCTCGTCAACGCCACGCTGCAGACCACGCTCGACGAAAACGTGTTCGCGATGGGCGATTGCGCCGCCTGCCCCTGGCCCGAGGCGCCGGCCGCCATGACCGGCGGCGGCACCCGGCCGGCCTTCGTGCCACCGCGCGCACAGGCCGCGCACCAGCAGGCTTCGCACATGGTCGGGCAGATCCGGCGCCGGCTCGCCGGCCAGCGCCTGCGCGACTACCGCTACCGCGACTTCGGCTCGCTCGTGTCGCTCGGTGAATTCAGCACCGTCGGCAACATGATGGGCGGGCTGGTCGGTGGCAGCCTGATGGTCGAAGGTCTTTTCGCGCGGCTGATGTACCTGTCGCTCTACAAGATGCACGAACTCGCTTTGCACGGGCTGCCGAAGGTGGCGCTCGAGACCTTGTCGCGCATGATCACGCGACGCACCGAGCCGCACGTGAAGCTGCACTGAGGCAGCGCCTCACGAAGCCGGGCGCCGCATGCCCTCGCAGGGGTCGGGCCGGGCTGGGGGCGCGGCGGTGGTGATCACCTCGTCGTAGGTCGCTGCGCCAGGTTCGCCCGGCTCGCCCTGTTCCAGCAGGCCGATGCCCACGCTGCGTTGGCGCACGGCGGGCGGCAACCAGGTCGGCACACCGACGTCGTTGCGCACATGGCCATTGCCGGCGAGCAGCACCACGCCGCGCGCTGCATGTTCGTTCACCAGCCGCGCCATGAACTGGTCGCGTGCGACCTGGGCCGTGGCCATGCGCCGCGCCTGGGCTTCGTTGAGCATGCCGCAGTGGCTCGCGAGGATCGTGCTCGTCTGGTACGACGTGATCGCGGCGGGCACGCTGGCGTCGAAGCCGGTCGCGGCCAGACCTTCCTGCGACACGCGCCGTGCGTCTGCACGCGACACGTTGGCCGCGATCAGCGGCAACCGGTGCTCGAGCGCGAGTGCGATGAACGGGCGGTACAGCGGCCAGGCCCAGCCCGTGCCTTCGCTGGCGGCGGCCTTGATCACGTCGTCGGCGGTGGCGCCGGGCAGCGCCATCGCCTTGTCGATGTCGGGCTGGCGCTCGCGGTCGAACTGTTCCATCAAGAGGGCCGGCCGTGCGCCCGAGGCCAGCAGTTCACCGAACGCCTGCGCGCGCAGGGTGTGTTGTGCGGCGTTGTCGTGCACTTCACCGAGCAGCACGATCGGGCGCGAGCGCACGGCCTCCGACAAACGCTGCTGCGCCGAGCCGGGCGCTGTGTGCTGGGCGCAGGCACACAGGCCAGCACACATGAGCGGCATCAAACGCAGCAAGACCGTGCAGTGATTCAAAAGTGCGCCATGGCAAAGACGTGACGCTGCAGCTTACTGCGGCAGCGGTGGTTCGCTCGCTGCAGTGGCAAAGGCTGCTGCCGAAGGCGGATCAGGCCGCGAGCGCCGGCCGGTGGTTGACGACGGGGCACAAGCGCAGAGGCGCCGCAACGCTCTGCGCCGCACGCACCTGGCCGTCGAAGGTCTGGCGTGCGCAGTCGGTGCAGGCGCCGCACGCGGTGGCGACGCGCAGTTCTTCCTGCAGTTCGCCGAAGTCACGGCAGCCGGCTTTGACTTCGCGCGCGATGTCGCGGTCGGAGACTCGGTGGCAGATGCAGACGATCATGAATGGGGCAGGGGTTGGATCGATGAGAATCGAATGTAATGCGAAGCGTTCGCGTTTACAAGCAAAACCCCAGAAACCGATGCGACCGGGCCTGGCGGCCACGAAGTGCAACTTCAGTAAGATGCGCCGCGCCTGGCGTTCTGCCGCGGGCGCCACCGTCGAATCCGAGACCGTCTTGAACCCGCAACCCAACCCCTGGCGCCTGTCTGTCGCACCGATGATGGACTGGACCGACCGGCATTGCCGCTTTTTCCACCGCCTGCTGACCCGCCACACGCGTCTGTACACCGAGATGGTGACGACCGGTGCCTTGCTGCACGGCAACGTGCCCCGGCATCTCGACTTCAACCCCGAAGAGCACCCGGTTGCCCTGCAACTCGGCGGCAGCGAGCCGGCCGACCTGGCGCTGTGCGCGAAGCTGGCGCAGCAATGGGCTTACGACGAGGTGAACCTGAACTGCGGTTGCCCGAGCGAGCGGGTGCAGCGCGGCGCGTTCGGTGCCTGCCTGATGGCCGAGCCGCAACTGGTGGCCGACGGTGTGAAGGCGATGCGCGACGCCGTGTCGTTGCCGGTGACGGTGAAACACCGCATCGGCATCGACCGCACCGAGAGCTACGAGTTCGTGCGCGACTTCGTCGGCACGGTGGCGCAGGCCGGCTGCGAGGTGTTCATCGTGCACGCACGCAACGCCTGGCTGAAAGGCATCAGCCCGAAAGAGAACCGCGAACTGCCGCCACTGCGCTACGAGACCGTGCACCGGCTCAAGCGTGACTTCCCGGGGCTCACGATCGTGCTCAACGGCGGCGTGAAGACGAACGCGCAGATCGAAGAGCAGCTCGCCTTCGTCGACGGCGTGATGCTCGGCCGCGAGGCCTATCACAACCCCTGGGTCATGGCCGACTGGGACGCGCGCCACTTCGGAGAGGCACCGCCGCAGCACGACCGCGATGCCATAGAAGCCAGGATGGTCGACTACATGCGCTCGGTGACCGCGCGCGGCGAGCCCTGGTCGCACGTGTCACGCCACCTGCTCGGCCTGCGCAACGGCCTGCCGGGTGCGCGCCACTGGCGCCAGGTGTGGTCGGACCACCGCTTCAAGGCCGACGACCCGGCCAAGGTGTCTCAGCTCGCGCGTGCTGCGGTGCCTGCGCTGGCCTGAGTCGCCGAAGGGAAGCGCCTATGAAATTGCGCACCGCAGGCGACTCAACTCAGGCCTGCCCTGCCCAATTGTCATAGGGGCTTCGGTCCGGCCTGAGGCCAGGTCGCGAGCACGACGCCGAGCAAGGCCAGCGCGAACGCCGCCGCCTGTGCGGCGCTGAACTGCTCGCCCAGCAGCAGCACGCCGACCGCGGCCGCGCTCACGGGCAGCATCACCGTGAAGACGCCGGCTTTGGCGGCCGGCACGTGCTGCAGGCCGGTCATCCAGAGCCAGACCGTGACCACGCTGGCCGCGATCGAGTAGAACAGCAGCAGCCACCACGAACCAGCGGCCACCGCCGTGAAGTCGAATTGCAGCGCCTGCCAAAGCCCCAGGGGCAGCACGAGCACCAGCCCCCACAGGTTGATCAGCGCGCTGATGCGCTTCGGGCTCACGTTGCCTGTGAGCTTCTTGCCCATCACCACGTAGCTGGCTTCGCACAGCACCGCGCCAACCAGCAACAGGTTGCCGAGCAGCGAGCCGCCGTGCGTGGCGCTGCCGTTTTTCGTGACGGACACGAGCGCGATGCCGCCCACCGCGCAGACGATGCCGGCCATCACCGGCAGTGCGATGCGCTCTTTCAGGAACACACGCGACATCAACGCGACCGCGGCCGGAATGCCGGCCATGATCACGCCGGCCTCGAGCGCCGAACTCATCGACACGCCGAACAGCATGCAGATCGAGAACAGGAAGTTGCCGAAGAACGACTCGAAGAACAACAGCCAGCGATCATGTCGGCTCAGCGGCGCTTCGTTCGGGCCGCGCCGAACCCAGCCCGCCATCGCCACCGCGGCCATGCCAAAACGAAGCAGGGCCAGCAGGAAGATCGGGAACACCACGACCAGTACTTTCGACAGGCCCACGTAGCTGCCCACCAGCGCCATGCTGGCGGCCAGGCTGAGGTACGCGAGCCAGGGAACCGGCGTGGCGCTCATCGCGCGGCGTGCCAACGCCAGAAGCCATGCAAGGCTTCAGAAGACGTCGGCATAACGCTCCAGTTCCCAGGCGCTCACGTGGCGTGCATAAGCCGACCATTCGGCGCGCTTGAGGCTGATGAACTCCGCGCTCAAGGCGGCGCCGAGGGCTTGCTGAACGGTGGCGTCGGCTTCGAGCGCGGCGACCGCTTCGCCGAGGCTCTGCGGCAACAGGCCGATGCCACGCGTGGCCAACTCGGCGGGCGTGCATTCGAACAAGTCGTCGGTACACGCCTCGCCCGGTTCGAGGCGGCGGTCGACCCCGTTGAGCCCGGCGGCGATCAGCGCCGCGGTGGCGAGATACGGGTTGGCCGAGGCGTCGGGCAGGCGCCATTCGAAACGGCCGGGCAGGGTGCGGACCAGCGCCGTGCGGTTGTTCGGGCCGTGCGCCACCACCGCCGGCGCCCAGCTCGTGCCCGACAGCGACTCGCCGACGACGAGCCGCTTGTAGGAATTGACGGTCGGCGCCGCAACCGCGCACAGCGCTGCCGAATGGGCGAGCACACCGCCGATGAAGTGCCGCAGCAGTTCGGGCATGCCCTGGGCCGTGTCGTCGAACAGGGAACGTTCGCCCTGCCACAGCGACACATGAAAGTGCATGCCGCTGCCGGGTTGGTTGGCGAAGGGCTTGGGCATCATCGAGAAGACGCTGCCATGGCGCTCGGCAAGCACGTGGGCTGCCTGCTTGAAGCGCATCAGCGCGTCGGCGCTGGCCAGCGCGTCGGCGTGCATGAAGTTGATCTCGTACTGGCCTTGCGCGTCTTCGTGATCGGCCTGAAACACGTCGAGCCCGCAAGCGCGCAAGCCCTCGGCCAGCTCGGCCAGAAAGGCGTGCTGGCGCGGCAGGCTCTTCAGGTCGTAAGACGGTTTGGCCAGGCGGTCGTTCGCATCGGCGGGCTCGACGCTGTTCGCACCGCGGCGCAACAAGAAGAACTCGGGCTCGATGCCGGTCTGCAGCGCCCAGCCGCGTTCGGCAAGGCGCGCGATCTGGCGCCGCAGCACCTGGCGCGGGCAGGCCTCGAAGGGTTCACCGGCAACGAACCCGTCGCACACGATGCCGGCGTAACCCGGCATCCACGGCAGCGCGCGCGCCGTGAGCGCATCACCGCGCCCGTAGTACTCGGAACGTGGGCCCATGCGCGGCAGGCCGGTACCGGCGATCGACGGGCCCGAGAAGCCTGCACCGGTGCCCAACACGGTGCCCAGGTGCGCCAGGGGCACGAGCTTGCCCTTGGCCACGCCGTGGATGTCGGTGAACTGCGCGATCAGCGTGTGCACGCCCTCGGCGGCCAGCGATGCTTGCAGGCGTTGAACGGTCTCGTCGTCGGCCCGGCTCATGCGAGGGCGGCGTGCATTCCGGAGCGAAGAATCTGCATCGCCTCGTCGAACACCGGCTCGCTGACGGTGAGCGGGAACAGGAAACGCACGACGTTGGCGTTGACGCCGCAGGTCAGCAGGATCAGGCCGCGCTTCAACGCCTCGGCCTGCACTGATCGAGTGAAGTCGGCGTCGGGCGCGCCGCTGCCGGGCTGGTTGAACTCGACCGCGACCATCGCACCGAGGCCGCGCACGTCGGCGATCTGTGGCACCTCGGCGCGCAGCGATTCGAGCACGGCCTTCAGACGGTCGCCCAACCTCTGGCCGCGCTCGGGCAGGCGCTCGGCCGCCATCACGTCGATCACCGCGTGCGCCGCCGCGATGGCGAGCGGGTTGCCGGCGTAGGTGCCGCCCAGGCCACCGGGCGCGGGCGCGTCCATGATCTCGGCGCGGCCGGTCACGGCCGAGAGCGGCAGGCCGCCGGCGAGCGATTTGGCGATCGTCATCAGGTCGGGCAGCACGCCGAAATGTTCCATCGCGAACATCTTGCCGGTGCGCCCGAAACCGGTCTGGATCTCGTCGGCAATGAGCACGATGCCGTGTTCGTCGCACAGCGCGCGCAACCACTTCACAGCCTCATGCTGGATCACGTTGAAACCACCTTCGCCCTGCACCGGCTCGAACACGATGGCCGCCACGCGGCTCGGTTCGATGTCGGCCTTGAAGATGTGCTGAACGGCCTTCTTCACCTCGTCGAGGTTCGCGCAGTGGCAAGGGAAGGGCGCGTGGTAGACCTCGGGCGCGAACGGCCCGAAGCCGGCCTTGTAGGGCTGCACCTTGCCGGTGAGCGACACGGCGAAGAGGCTCCGGCCGTGGAAGGCGCCGCTGAAGGCGATCACGCCTGAGCGCTTGGTGTACGAGCGTGCGATCTTGACCGCGTTCTCGATCGCTTCGGCGCCGGTCGAGAACAGCGCGGTCTTCTTGGCGTGTGTGCCCGGCGTGAGCGCATTGAGTTTCTCGGCCAGCGCGATGTAGCTTTCATACGGCACGACCTGGTAGCAGGTGTGCGTGAAGCGCTGCAACTGCGCGGCGACGGCGGCCACGACCTGCGGGTTGCCGTGGCCGGTGTTCATCACGGCGATGCCGCCGGCGAAGTCGATGTAGCGCCGGCCTTCCACGTCCCACAGTTCGGCGTTGTCGGCACGGTCTGCGAAGAACGTGCCCATCACGCCCACGCCGCGCGGCGTGGCGGCGGCCTTGCGGGCCATCAGCTGTTCGTTCTTCGAGTGGTTCATGGCGCTGGCCCCTTCATTCCGCGTCGATGCGGATCCACGTGGTCTTGAGCTCGGTGTATTTGTCGAAGGCGTGCAGCGATTTGTCGCGGCCGTTGCCACTCTGCTTGAAGCCGCCGAAAGGCACGGTGATGTCGTCTTCGTCGTACTGGTTCACGTGCACGGTGCCGGCGCGCAGCGCGCGCGCCACGCGGTGGGCGCGGTTGATGTTGTCGCTCCACACGCTGGCCTGCAGGCCGTAGGCGCTGTCGTTGGCCATGGCCACGACCTCGGCTTCGGTCTTGAAGCGGATCACCGAGAGCACCGGCCCGAAGATCTCTTCGCGCGCGATTTTCATCTGGTTGCTC
This sequence comes from Rhizobacter sp., assembly GCF_032229685.1. GTDB lineage: Bacteria > Pseudomonadota > Gammaproteobacteria > Burkholderiales > Burkholderiaceae_C > LMDS01. The sequence continues at coordinate 337,029 of NZ_JAVTWP010000031.1, forward strand.
ACCCCATCGAACACCGTCGGCTCGATGTAGTAGCCGCCCGTTTCGCTCATCACCTGCTTGCCGCCGTTGAGCACGCGCGCGCCTTCGCTGCGGCCGGCCTCGATGTAGCCGAGCACGGTGCGCATCTGTGTCTCGTCGACGATGGCGCCGATCTGCGCCTGGCCACCGAGCGGGTCCCCGGGAGCGTATTTCGGCGCTTCGGCCTGGACGATGGCCGTGAACTCGTCGGCCACCGACTCGTGCACGAACACGCGCGAGGGCGCATTGCAGCTTTCGCCCGCATTGAAGAACAGGCTCCCGGCGGCCGTTTTCGCGGCACGCGCCACGTCTTCGAAATCGTCGAACACGACGAAGGCCGACTTGCCGCCGAGCTCGTTGTAGACGCGCTTGAGGTTGCTGCGGCCCGCGTATTCGAGCATCTTGCGGCCCACACGGGTGCTGCCGGTGAAGCCGATGGCGTCGACGTCCATGTGCAGGGCGAGAGCCTCGCCCGCTTCGCCGCCGAAGCCGGGCACGACGTTGAACACGCCCTCGGGCAAGCCGGCCTGGATCGCCAGTTCGGCAAGACGCAAGGCCGTCAGCGGCGACTTCTCGCTCGGTTTGAGCACCACGCTGTTGCCGGTGGCCAGCGCAGGCCCGAGCTTCCAGGCGGCCATGATCATCGGGTAGTTCCAGGGCACCACCGCGCCGATCACGCCCATGGGTTCGCGCGTGATCAACGCGAGCGCGTTGCTGCCGGTCGGCGCGATCTCGTCGTAGACCTTGTCGATGGCTTCGGCGTACCAGGCGATGCAGCGTGCCGTGGCGCCCACGTCGACGGCCAGGCTGTACTGGATCGGCTTGCCCATGTCGAGCGTTTCGAGCAGCGCGAGCTCTTCTTTCGCACCGAGGATCAATTCCGAGAACCGCTGCAGCACCTTCTTGCGCACGGCCGGCGGCTTGCCCGACCAGCGCCCGTCATTGAAGGCCTGCCGCGCCGAGGCCACCGCCGCGTCGATGTCGGGTGCGCGGCCCCGCGCCACGGCCGTCAGCACCCGCCCGTCGATGGGCGAGATGCTGTCGAAGGTTTCACCCGACGCCGCCGCCACACGCTGGCCGCCGATCAGCCCGCGACCGTCGAATTGAAGTTCGGCGGCTCGCGCACGCCAGTCGATTGGTGCGGGCTTGCTGGTCGTGGCCATGGGCGGTGCGTCAGAAGCTCAGCACCATCGAGGCGCCGAGCAGGTGGTTGGACTTGCTGTAGCCGCCGTCCTTCGCGTCGATGAACACGGCCTGGTTGGCGCGGTCGAGGCGGTACTCGGCCTTGAAGGTGGTGTTGGCGTTGAACAGATAGCCCACGCCGAAGGAAATGGCCATGCGGTTCGCGCCACGTTCCTGGTCGCCGGCCATCCAGCCGCCGGCACCGTCGTCCACATAACCGGGGCCGATGCCGTTGCGGTCGTCGGCGAAGGTGTAGCCGAGCAGGCCGCCGCCGTTCTTCTTGTTGTTGATGTAGTCGACGCGCGCGATGCCCTCGAAGCGCGGCGTGAACTTGTAGGCCGCCAGCACCGAAGCGCCGTACCAGCGCGAATCACGCAGGTCACCGGTGAGCGGGTCGGCCGTGATCGCGCCCTTCTTCTGCTGGCCATAGCTGACCTGGCCGAGCACCGTCCAGTCGCCGCGGATGAAGTAGGCGTCGAACTCGAGCAGGTTGATCGAGGTGTCGCGCGTGTCGTAGGGCAGGCCGCTGACCGGGTTGCCCACGCCGTCGTCGGCGCGGAAGTTAGCGCCCTTGCCGTGCACGCCGGCAAAACCGAAGCCCTGGTATTCGCCCTTGGAGTAGTCGACGCGGTAGGCGAGCACCGGTGTCTTGTTGCCGCTGGTCTTGCGCGAGGCGTTCATGTTGGCGACGACGCCCTTCACGATCCACTTGCCGCTGGTGATTTCCATGCCGGCGCCGGTGTAGGCGGTGGGCAGCGTGAAGTCGAACAGCAGGTTGTGCGTGATCAGCTTGTTCTGCGTCGGCGGCAGGTATTCGTAGCCCGACCAGTCGGGGATCTGGCCGGCGATCAGGCGTGTCTGCAGGTCGCCGAGCGGGATTGAGACGCTCGCTTCGTGCACGATCGACTGGCCGTCGAACACCGCGCCCACGCCACGGTTCGGCGCGAGCGTCAGGCGCCATTTGGTACCGCCTTCCATTTCTTTCTGGAAGTCGATCATCGCCATGCCGAAGTACGAGTTGTCGTAGTTGTAGCCGTCGTCGCCGACCGCGTTCAGGAACTGGAAGCCGGCCCGGTCTTGGCGCTTGTTGTAGATGAAGCTCGGGTCCATCTGGCCGCTGATCTTCAGGCCCTTGAAACCCTGGGCCTCGATCGCGTCTTCGAGCGCTTCGGTCTTCACGCTGACGCGGTTGAAGTCCTGCACCTGCTGCGGCGTCATGCCCCATTGTTTGTCGGCATCGGCGGGCTTGGCGTCTTTGGCTTTCAGTGCTTCTTCGAGCTGCGTGACGCGGTCTTTCAGCGCCTTCAGCTCTTTCATCAGCGCATCGTTCGACTGCGCCAGCGCGAGCTTTGGTGCGGCCGCCGCCAGGGCGAGGGCGCTGGCGATAGCGATGGCGTGTGGCTGGAGTCTCTTCATGCGGTCTCTCCTCTTGTTGAATCGTTGGTTGTGCGGTGTTCAGCCGGCGCGCACGGCGGCGGCCATTTCAGCGGCGCGGATGCGTTCGCGCCGGGCAATCACGTAACTCGCGGCCACGACACCGATGGTCACGAGCGTGACGATCAGCGTGGCGATGGCGTTCACGCTCGGGTTCAGCCCGAGCTTGGCGCGCGAGAAGATCACGAGCGGCATCGTGGTGGCGCCCGGGCCCGACAGGAAGGCCGAGAGCACCACGTCGTCGAGCGAGAGCGTGAAGGTCAGCAGCCAGGCCGACATGAGCGCCTGCGAGATCATCGGCAAGGTGACCAGCGTGAACACCTGCCAGGGTTTGGCGCCAAGGTCGAGCGCGGCCTCTTCGAGCTGCGGATTCAGGTCTTGCAGCCGCGCCTGCACGATCACCGCGGCGTAGGCCATGCCGAGCAGCAAGTGGCCCATCCAGATGGTGACGAGGCCACGCTCGGGGAAGCCGAGCGCGCGCTGCAGCGACACCAGCATCAGCAGCAAAGACAGGCCGATGATGACTTCGGGCATCACCAGCGGTGCGTTGACCATGCCCGAGAACAGCGTGCGGCCGCTGAAGCGCCGGTACTTCACCAGCGCGATGGCGGCCAGCGTGCCGAGCACGACCGACGAGCAGGCGGTGAAGAAAGCGATCTTCAGCGACAGCCACAGGCCGGCCAGCATTTCGGTGTCGCTGCCGAGCGCGGCGTACCACTTGAGCGTGAAGCCGCGCCACACGTTGGGCAGCGGCGAGTCGTTGAACGAATACAGCACCAGCGCCACGATGGGCAGGTACAGGAAGACGAAACCCAGCGACAGCCAGCCTCTGCCGAACCAACGGTTGATGGCCGCGGCGTTCATGCGCGCTTCTCCGTCGATTCGGCCTGGTACTTGTTGAAGATCGCCAGCGGCACGATGATCAGCAGCACCATCGCCACGGCCACGGTCGAGGCCATCGGCCAGTCGTTGTTGCTGAAGAACTCGTCCCAGAGCGTGCGGCCGATCATCTGCGTCTGCGGGCCGCCCAGCAGCTCGGGGATCACGTATTCGCCCACGCACGGGATGAACACCAGCATCGAGCCGGCGATGATGCCGGCCTTCGACAAGGGCACGGTGATCTTCCAGAACGCGACCCAGGCGGTGGCGCCCAGGTCGCTCGCCGCTTCGAGCAGGCGCAGGTCCATCTTGGCCAGGTTCGAGTACAGCGGCAGGATCATGAAGGGCAGGTAGGTGTAGGTCATGCCCAGCACCAGCGAGAAAGGCGTGTTCATCAGCTGGCCTTGCGCCGGGATCAGGCCGAGCACCAGCAGCACGCGGTCGAGGCCGAGAGCCGAGATGAAGTCTGCCGCCCAGCCGTGCTCGCTGAGCAGCCCCTTCCACGCGTACACACGCAGCAGGAACGAAGTCCAGAACGGCAGCATCACGAGCATCAGCAGCGACGGCTGGATCGTCGGCTTGGCGCGTGCCATGAAGTAGGCGAACGGGTAGCCGATGGCCAGGCACAGCACGGTCGTGACAGCGGCGTACTTCAGGCTCGACACGTAGGTCAGGAAGTACAGGTCGTCCTGCACCAGCGACGCGTAGTTGCTCAGCTTGAGCGAGAGCGCGAGCACGCCGTCTTTCCAGGTCAGCACGTCTTTGAAGGTGACGGTCTCCATTTCGGAGACGCTGATCTTCAACACGATCAGGAACGGCAGCATGAAGAACAGCAGCAGCCAGAAATAGGGCACGCCGATCACGGCCCAGCGGCCGCTCCGGCTGCCGTGTTTCAGGCTGCCGCTCATGCCGTGAGCACCACTTGCGAGGTGGGCGACCAGCTCGCCCAGGCTTCGTCACCCCAGGTCAGCTGGTCGGCGCGGTGGCGCTCGGTGTTGCTCGAGCTGATCTTGAGCACCAAGCCGCTCTCGAGCGCGAGGTGATAGACGGTGAAGCTGCCGAAGTAGGCCATGTCTTTCACGGTGCCACGCACGCGGTTGAAAGCGGCGCCCGGCTCGTCGTCGAGCGGCGCCGGCGCGTCGCGCGTGATGCGGATCTTCTCGGGGCGCAGCGCGACCGACACACCCATGCCTTCGGTGCCGGTGATGCCGTGGCCGACGTAATGGGTGCAGTCGGCGCAGCGGATCGTCACGTGGTCGACCTCGTCGGTCGCGAGCGTGCCTTCCATCAGGTTGACGTTGCCGATGAAGTCGGCCACGAAGCGGTTCGCCGGCGTTTCGTAGATCTCGCTTGGCGCGCCCACCTGCAGGAAGCGGCCTTCGCTCATCACCGCGATGCGCGAGGCCATGGTCATCGCTTCTTCCTGGTCGTGCGTGACCATCACGCAGGTTACGCCGACCTTCTCGATGATGTTGACGAGTTCGATCTGGGTTTCTTCGCGCAGCTTCTTGTCGAGCGCGCCGAGCGGCTCGTCGAGCAGCAGCAACTGAGGCTTCTTCGCGAGGCTGCGCGCGAGCGCCACACGCTGCTGCTGACCACCCGAGAGCTGGTGCGGCTTGCGCTTGGCGAACTTGCCGAGCTGCACCAGCTTCAGCATCTCTTCGACACGCGCCGACACTTCGGCGGCCGGCAGGCCGCTGCGCCGCGGCCCGAAAGCCACGTTGTCCCACACCGTCATGTGCGGGAACAGCGCGTAGGACTGGAACATCATGTTCATCGGGCTCTCGTAGGGCGGCATGCCCGCCAAGTCTTGCCCGTTGAGCACGATGTTGCCCGAGGTCGGCGTCTCGAAGCCGGCCAGCATGCGCAGCAGCGTGGTCTTGCCGCAGCCCGAGGAGCCGAGCAGCGCGAAGATCTCGCCCTTGGCGATGTCGATGCTGACGTTGTTGACCGCCTTGTAGCCGCTGAAGTCCTTGACGACGTTGCGGATCTGGAGAAATGCTTCTGCAGCCATCACACGCTTTCCGGGTGAATCACAGGCCGGTCTTGAACGAGGTGTAGGTGCGCGTCATCAGGCGACGGATGTCGTTGTTGATCGCTTCGGGCACCGACATCTTCTTCATCTCGGCCTCGACCGGGAACACCGTCGGGTCGTTTGCCACCTCGGGCTTGATGAACTTGCGCGATTCCTTGTTCGGGTTGGCGTAGAACACCTTGTTGGTGATGCTCGCGTGCACCTCGGGGCGCAGGATGTAGTTGATGAACTTGTGCGCGTTGCCGGGGTGCGGCGCGTCGGCCGGAATCACCATGGTGTCGAAGAACAGCAGGCCGCCGGTCTTGGGCAGCAGCGCTTCGATCTTCTGCCCGGTCTTGCCTTCGATCGCGCGGTTCTTCGCGATGTTGATGTCACCCGACCAGCCGAAAGCCAGACAGATCGAGCCGCTGGCCATGTCGTTGATGTAGCCCGAGGCGCTGAACAGCGTCACGTAGGGGCGGATCGACTTCAGCAGTGTGGCCACGGCAGCGTAGTCACCCTGGTTCTTGCTGTACGCGTTCTTGCCGAGGTACCAGAGAGCGGCCGGCACGACCTCGGTCGCGGAGTCGAGGAAGGAGACGCCGCACGACTTCAGCTTGGAGATGTACTCGGGCTTGAAGATCAGGTCCCAGGCGTTGTCGGGCATCGGCATGTTGCCCAGGGCGGCCTTGACCTTGTCGACGTTGATGCCGACCGTGTCGTAACCCCACAGCCAGTTCACCATGAACTGGTTGCCCGGGTCGAGCTTGGCGAGCTGGGCCTGAATGTCGGGGTCGAGGTTCTTGTAGTTCGGGATCAGGCTCTTGTCGATCTTGCGCAGCAGGCCGCCGTCGGCCTGCAGCTTGGCCCAGCCGCTCGAGGGCACGACCACGTCGTAGCCGGTCTTGCCCGCCACCAGCTTGGCGTGAACGATCTCGTTGTTGTCGAAGTTGTCGTAGCGGACCTTGATGCCCGTTTCCTTTTCGAAGTTCTTGATCGTGTCTTCGGCGATGTAGTCGGACCAGTTGTAGACGTTCAGCAGCTTTTCTTCCTCCTGCGCCCGGGCGGGGCCGGCGAACAGCAGGGCCGTGGCCGCCCCGATCGAAGCCAGCGAGAGCAGGGTGTTGAACATCCGTTTCATGGTCGAGTCCTTGTCATTGGAAGTGGTGTCGAATCCGGGGCGCGTCGGGCAGTCTAGCCAGCGTGGGCGCCTCGCCAGCTACAGGCAAACCCCGTGCCATCTTGAGTGTCAGGCCGCACGCAGCCAGCCTTGGCGCGTGGCGTCGGCCAGCGTGAGGTCGAGGCAGCGGCGGATCAGCGTCATCATCTCGTCGATCTGCGCGCGGGTGATCACAAGCGGCGGCGCCACGATCATGCGGTCGCCGACGGCGCGCATGATCAAGCCGTTGCCGAAGCAGTGGCCGCGGCAAACCATGCCGACTTCGAGCTCGCCCGGGAAGGTCTTGCCCAAGGCCTTGTCTTGCACCAACTGCACCGCGCCCATCAGGCCGCAGGTCTGCACCTCGCCCACGAGCGGGTGGTCGGCAAGCAGGGCGAACTGCTGCGCCAGGTAGGGGCCGACATCGTCGTGCACCCGCTCGACGATGCCTTCGCGCTGCAGCAGCTTGATGTTGGCCACCGCCACCGCGCAGGCCACCGGGTGGCCCGAGTAGGTGTAGCCGTGGTTGAACTCGCCGCCCTGGTCGATCATCACCTTGGCGATGCGTTCGCCGACCATCACGCCGCCGAGCGGCACGTAGCCCGAGGTCACGCCTTTGGCGAAGGTCATCAGGTCGGGCCTGAAGCCGAAACGCTCGCAGCCGAACCAGTGGCCGGTGCGGCCGAAACCGCAGATGACTTCGTCGGAGACGAGCAACACGCCGTACTTGTCGCAGATGCGCTGGATCTCGGGCCAGTAGGTCTCGGGCGGCACGATCACGCCGCCCGCACCCTGCACCGGCTCGCCGATGAAGGCCGCGACCTTGTCGGCGCCGACTTCGAGGATCTTTGCCTCGAGCCAGCTCGCGGCTTTCAGCCCGAATTCTTCGCGGCTCAGCCCTTGCCCAAGCTCGAACCAGAAAGGCTGTTCGATGTGCGTGATGCCGGGAATCGGCAGCCCGCCCTGCGCGTGCATGCCGCTCATGCCTCCGAGCGAAGCGCCGGCCATGGTCGAGCCGTGGTACGCGTTGTGCCGGCTGATGATGACCGTGCGCTCGGGCTGGCCCAGCACGTCCCAGTAGCGGCGCACCATGCGCACGACAGTGTCGTTGCCCTCCGAGCCCGAGCCCGAGAAGAACACGTGCTTGAACTGCGGCGGGGTGACCCGCGCCAACAGCTCGGCCAGCTCGATCGCCGGCGGCGTGGCGGTCTGGAAGAAGCTGTTGTAGAACGGCAGCTCGGTCATCTGCTGAGTCGCGGCACGGATCAGTTCCTGGCGGCCGTAACCCACGTTCACGCACCACAGGCCCGACATCGCGTCGAGGATCTTGTGGCCGTCGCTGTCCCAGAGGTAGATGTTGTCGGCCTTGGTGACGATGCGCGAGCCTTTGGCCGCGAGCGACTTGAAGTCGGTGAACGGGTGCAGGTAGTGAGCGGCGTCGGCGGCCTGCCATTCCTTGGTGCTGCGCCGCTGCGCCAGGGCGGGCGCCTGGATGACGATGTTGTTCGACATGGTGTGCTCCGTGTGTGTCGGCAGGTCAGACGTGCAGCAGCAGGTGCTCGCGCTCCCACGGCGAGATCACCTTCATGAACTCGTCGTGTTCGATCTCCTTCACTTCGGAATAGACGGTGATGAAGTCCTTGCCGAGCACGTCGTGCAGGTCTTTTTCGTCGGCGAGCCAGCCCAGCGCTTCGCTCAGCGAGCGTGGCAGCTGGTATTCCGACAGGTAGGCGTCGCCCTTGCATTCGGGCGCGGGTTCGATGCGGTTCTTCATGCCGAGGTAACCGCAGGCGAGCGTGGCGGCGAGTGCCACGTAGGGGTTGGCGTCGGCGCCGATCACGCGGTTCTCGATGCGACGCGCGGCGGCCGTGGCCACCGGCGAGCGGATGCCGACGGTGCGGTTGTCGCTGCCCCACTGGATGTTGATCGGCGCCGCCGTCGAGCGCGCCAGCCGCCGGTAGGAATTGACGTAGGGCGCGAACAGCGCCATCGCCGCCGGCGTGTACTTCTGCAGGCCGCCGATGTACCAGTAGAACTCCTTGCTCGGCGAGCCGTCTTCGTTGCTGAAGATGTTCTTGCCGGTGAGCTTGCTGACGATGCTCTGGTGCACGTGCATCGCGCTGCCCGGCTCGTTGGCCATCGGTTTGGCCATGAAGGTGGCATACATCTCGTGGCGCAGCGCCGCCTCGCGGATCGTGCGCTTGAAGAAGAACACCTCGTCGGCCAGACCGAGCGGGTGGTCGTGGAAGAAATTGATCTCCATCTGCCCGGCGCCGACCTCGTGGATCAGCGTGTCGACGTTCAATTCCATCTGCTCGCAGTAGGCGTAGATGTCTTCGAACAGCGGGTCGAACTCGTTCACCGCGTCGATCGAATAGGCCTGGCGCGAGGTTTCTGCCCGGCCGCTGCGGCCTTTGGGTGGGCGCAGCGGCGTGTTCGGGTCGGAGTTGCGCTCGATCAGGTAGAACTCGAGTTCGGGGGCGACGACCGGCTCCCAGCCTTCGGTGGCGTAGAGGTCGCAGATGCGGCGCAGCACCGAGCGCGGCGCGTACGGGATCATGTTGCCGTCGCGGTCGAAGCAGTCGTGGATCACCTGCGCCGTCGGGTCCACGGCCCAGGGCACGATGCGCACCGTGCTCGGGTCGGGCCGCAGGTGCATGTCGCGGTCGGTCGGGTGGATCACGTCGTAGTACGGGCCGTCTTCCGGGAAGTTGCCGGTCACGCCGATGCCGACGATGGCTTCGGGCAAGCGCATGCCACGGTCTTCGGTGAATTTTTCGCGCGGCAGGATCTTGCCGCGTGCCACGCCGGTCAGGTCGGGCACGAGGCATTCGATCTCGGTCACGCGGCGTTCGTTGAACCAGTTTTCTAGGTCGGCGAATGTGAAGTTGCTTTTGTCCACCATGGGGCACCTGGGAATGTGGGGCGGGTCGGGGTGTCGACGCGCCGGGATGAGTTCGGAATCGGGTTGTGGTGCGCGCAACGGGTTGCGCTCGGCGCCACTATCGATCCGGGTCCTGGTGCGGGACTCGGTGGCGGTCGCGGAACGCGGCACACGCCACGCCGAACGCGCGGAACAAGCGCATCGAGACCGGGTTGTTCGCCGCCTGCCATTCGGGATGCCATTGCACGCACAGGTTGAAGGCCGGTGCGGCATCGACAGAAAAAGCTTCGACCAGGCCGTCGGGCGCCACGGCCTCGACCCGCAGCCCCGCGGCCAGGCGGTTCACACCCTGGCCGTGCACGGAGTTGACCTCGACGCGGCTTTCCCCAAGCACGCGGGCCAGCGTGCCACCCGGCAACACCGCCACGTCGTGCGCCTGGGCGTACTGCTCTTCGGCCGTGCCGTCCTTGGCGCCACGGTGGTCGAACTGGCCCGCCACTTCCTGCACCGCCTGGTGCAGCGAGCCGCCGAGCGCGACGTTGGCTTCCTGGAAGCCACGGCAGATCGCGAACAGCGGAATGCCACGCTCAAGCGCGCGCGGAATCAGCGGCAGCGTCCAGTCGTCACGGTCGGTGTCGAGCGGCAGCGTCGTGTCGTGCACGTCTTCGCCGAAGTGGCTCGGGTGCACGTTCGAGGCCGAGCCGGTGAGGAACACGCCGTCGGCCAGATCGAGCAGCGCGTCGATCTCGCCCACCTCGGCCGAAGGCACCACCAACGGCTGGCAGCCCGCGAGCCGCACCGCGTCGATGTATTTCTTGCCGGCCACGTGGAACGGGTGCTGGCCCATCATGCGGTTGCAGGCGGGCACCAGCACCACCGGTTTGGCGGGCTTCGATGAGTGAGCGGAAGCAGTTTTCATGAGGCTTGCTGCGAGAGGCGGTGGGTGCGCATCCGCGATGGGCATTCTTGTACAAGGCACCGAGCAAAGAGTGTGCCGGCGATGAGGGGGTGAAGGCGCTTCACAGCATGTCCTTCAGTCGGTAGTAGGCCATGCCGGCCACCAGCGCCGGCGTGCGCAACAGAGCCCCGCCGGGGAAGTTGCGGTGGCGGATGCGCGCGAAAGTGTCGAAGCGCTCAGCATCGCCGGCGATCGCTTCGGCGACGAGGCGGCCCGCCAGGCCCGTCAGCGCGAGGCCGTGGCCAGAGAACCCCTGCAGGTAGTAGACGTTGGAGAACGCGCGCGCCGCGCCGGCATCGGGCAGGCGCCCGAAGTCGGGCGCGCGGTTCATCGAGATGTCGACGAAGCCGCCCCACGCGTATTCGACGGCGGTGTTCTTCAATTGCGGGAAGGTGCGTGCCATGCGCCGCTGCATGCTGGCCGCCAGATTGAGCGGTGTCGCGGTGCTGTAGCTGACCCGGCCGCCGTACAGCATTCGGTGGTCGGCGGTGGGCCTGAAGTAGTCGAGCACGAAGTTGGTGTCGCACACGGCCGACTGCGAGGGCACGAGTGAGTTCGCGAGTTCGGGGGCCAGCACTTCCGACGCCACGATGTAGGTGCCGACCGGCATGATGCGTTGTTCGAGCGCCGGGGCGATGCCCTGCAGGTACACGTTGCCGGCCAGCAGCACATGCGACGCACGCACCGAGCCGGTGGCGGTGCGCAGCAACACGGTGCTGCCGGGCTCGATGCCGATGACGGCCGATTCTTCGTGGATGCGCACGCCGAGGCTTGCCGCAGCGCGCGCCAGGCCCAGGCTGTACTTCAGCGGGTGCAGATGGCCGCCGAGCGGGTCGTGCACGCCGCTGTGAAAGCGCGGGCTGGCGATCCACTTCGGCAATTCGGCCGGTCCAATCCACTGCGTGGTGTAGTCGTATGCGCGCTGCATGTGCGCTTGCCAGGCCTGCAGTTCGCGCGCCTTGCGGGCGCCCACCGCCACGCTCAGGTAACCGCTGCGCCAGTCGCAGTCGATCTCGAAACGCTCGCGCCGTTCGCCGATCAGGCGCAGCGCTTCGAGCGTCATGTTCCAGACTTCGCGAGACGACTCAGCCCCAAGTTGCTGTTCGATCACCGACTGGTCGCAGGCCAGGCCGGCGATCACCTGGCCACCGTTGCGCCCCGAGGCGCCCCAACCGACCTGCCGCGCTTCGAGCACGACGACGCTGTAACCCCGGTCGGCCAATTCGATGGCGGCCGACAACCCGGCCAAACCACCGCCCACCACCGCCACGTCGCACTCTTCATTCGACTGCAATGACCCGAAGCCCCGATCACGCTGCACGGTGGCGGCGTAGTAGGAGTTTTTGGTCAGTTGCTGGTCGGCGCTGAGCAGGGACATGAACGGGTGTGCGCTAGGCAATCCTCTTGGAAGATGGGTTGGCGATGTGGGGCAAGAAATGCGGGTTCAGCCGGTCGTCTTCAGAACGTCGGCGATCGTGCTGACGATCTGGTCGATGTGCGAGCTTTCGACGATCAGCGGTGGCGACAGCGCGATGGTGTCGCCGGTGGTGCGGATCAGCACACCACGCGCCCAGCATTCGAGGAACACGTCGAACGCACGCTTGCCTGGCTGGCCGGCGATCGGCTCGAGTTCGATGCCACCGACCAGGCCGATGTTGCGCACGTCGATCACGTTGGGCAGGCCTTTGAGCGAATGCAGCGCGTTCTCGAACACCGGCGCCATCGTGGCGCCGCGAGTCAGCAGGCCTTCTTCGGCGTAGGTGTCGAGCGTGCCGATGGCGGCTGCGCAGGCGAGAGGGTGCGAAGAATAGGTGTAGCCGTGCAGGAACTCGATCAGGTGTTCCGGGCCCGTCATGAAGGCGTCGTGGATCTGCTGCTTCACGAACACCGCGCCCATCGGCACGCAGCCGTTGGTGATGCCCTTGGCGACCGTCATCATGTCGGGCGTGACGCCGAAATGCTGGGCCGCGAAAGGTGAGCCGAGGCGGCCGAACCCGGTGATGACTTCGTCGAAGATCAGCAGGATGCCGTGCTTGTCGCAGATTGAACGCAGGCGCTGCAGGTAGCCCTTTGGCGGCAGCAGCACGCCGGTGGAACCGGCGACCGGCTCGACGATCACGGCGGCGATGGTCGAAGCGTCGTGCAACGCGACGAGGCGCTCCAGGTCGTCGGCCAACTCGGCGCCGTGCTCGGGCACACCGCGCGAGAACGCGTTGCGCGCCAGGTCGTGGGTGTGGCGGATGTGGTCGACGCCGGGCAGCATGGGCCCGAAGCTCTTGCGGTTGCCGACGATGCCGCCGACCGAGATGCCACCGAAGTTCACGCCGTGGTAACCCCGCTCGCGGCCGATGAGGCGGGTGCGGGTGCCCTCACCGCGGGCGCGGTGGTAGCCGATCGCCATCTTCAGCGCGGTCTCGACCGACTCTGAACCCGAGTTGGTGAAGAACACCTTGTTCAGGCCCGCCGGCGTGAGCTCGACCAGCCGCTCGGCGAGTTCGAAGGCCTTCGGGTGGCCCATGTTGAAGGGCGGCGCGAAGTCCATCTCTGCCGCTTGGTCGGCGATCGCCTGCACGATCTTCGGCCGCGCGTGGCCGGCGTTCACGCACCACAGGCCGGCAATACCGTCGAGGATCTGGCGGCCTTCCGGCGTCCAGAAATGCATGCCCTTGGCTTTCGACAGCAGGCGCGGCGCCTTCTTGAACTGCCGGTTGGCAGTGAAGGGCATCCAGAACGCGTCCATCTTCGGCTGCGGCGCTGAAGAAGCGGCAGCGGCTTGGGGTGCTTGGGTCGCGGGGTCGTCTTTGTGCATGTCGGGTTCCTTGGGGCAGTGATTTGCCCGAGGTGTGAGTGTGCGAGCAGGCGCGTTCGGAGTCTAGAGAAAGCGCCGCGCAATGTGCTCTCTCAATGGCGAAGGGTTCGCCCTGTTCCTTGCAATATCATGCGGTGAATTGCTTGATTGGCAGAATCTGATGCGAAACATGGCGGCTTCAACGAATCTGGATTCGACGGACCGGTTGATTCTGACCGAACTCCAGCGCGAGGGCAGGCTGTCGAACCAGGATCTCGCGCAACGGGTTCATCTGTCGCCGTCGGCTTGCCTGCGGCGCGTCAAGGCGCTCGAAGACAGCGGCGTGATCGCCCAGTACGTGGCGCTCGTGAACCCCCGCGCCGTCGGCAAGCACGGCATCAGCTTCACGATCGTCAACCTCGAGAGCATGAACACGCCGCAGCTCGAAGCCTTCGAACAAGCGGTGCGCGACCAGCCCGAGGTGCTCGACTGCTTCTACGTGGCCGGCTCGAACGACTACCTGATCCGCTTCGCGTACCACGACGCTGAGGACCTGGAACGCTTTCACTCCGAGGTGCTGATGCGTTTGCCCAACGTGGCGCGGTGCAATTCCTTGCTGGTCTTGCGCACGGTGAAGAAGACGACCGCGCTGCCGGTGTGAACGCGGGCGGTCAAGGCCGTGTGGCGAGCTGGCCGCACAGGTAGGTCCAGACAAAGTTCGCTGCGGCCTGGCTCGTCAGCTCGGCGTGGTCGTAGGGCGGCGAGACCTCCACGCAGTCCATGCCCACGAACGGCAGATCGGCCAGCTCTTCGAGCAGGCTCAGCACTTGGTTGCTGCTCAGGCCGCCCGGCTCGGGCGTGCCGGTGCCGGGCGCGAAAGCCGGGTCGAGGCAGTCGATGTCCAGACTCAGATAGACGGGCGGGTTGCCGTGTTCTGCCAGGCGCGATCGGATCGCGCCGAGCACGCTGGCCAATTGCGCAGGGCTTTCCAGCCCGCGCAATGCGCGCGCCGTGAAGATCTGCCCGCCCTGATCGGCGACGTACTCGCGCGCCTCGCGTTCGCCCGACGAACGAATGCCGATCTGCGTGAAACACCGCTTGAGCACGAGCCCTTCCTGAATCGCTTCATAGACCCAGGTGCCGTGGCCGCTCGGTTCGCCGAAATGGTCTTGCCACGTGTCGCAGTGCGCGTCGAAATGAATGACGGCCAAGGGCTGCCCCAGCACGGCGCGGTAAACACGCAGCAGCGCGAGCGTGATCGAGTGGTCGCCGCCGAGCCAGCACATGTGGTGGCCGCGCACCAGCTCTTCGGCCTGCGGCATCAGCGCGGCGCGCATGCCTTCGATGCTGGTGTTGGGCAGGGCCAGGTCGCCGGCATCACCCAGCAGGCCGTGCGGCGACACGTCGAACAACGGGTGGATGGCGTCGCACAGCATGTGGCTCGCTTCGCGGATCGCGCGCGGGCCGAAGCGCGCGCCGGGGCGGTTGGTGACGGCGCCGTCCCAGGCCACGCCGGCAATGCCGAAGCGTGCCGTGGGTGCGAGCGCCGGGCTTTTCAGGAAGCTGTTGTTGGACAGGAAGGCAAAGCTCGTCATCGCGGGCGGTTCGTGCAAACAGGTTGGGGCTGATCATAGGAGCAGCGTCTTGGCAGGGCTTCGTGGCGCGATCTGTTGCGTGGCTGAATTTCACCGGCTCACCCGTCAATGTCACATCGTGAAAACGCAATTGCTGCGCCGCCGCATTTCATTCCGCCATCGCAAAAGTCGTTCTGTATCGTGAGATGAAATCCGTAAGTCTTTGATTTTATTGGACCATAAACTTAGTCTTATATAAGACACAAGTCTTCTCAAAGACGCCGATGACCGCTAAGCTGATGCCATCGTTTTCGGTTTTCTGTTCATCAACCCACGGAGCTCTGCATGACCCAACAAACCCGCGACCAGCAAATTGCCGCCCTCGAAAAAGACTGGGCCACGAACCCGCGCTGGAAGGGCGTTCAGCGCAACTACACCGCCGCCGACGTGGTGCGGCTGCGCGGTTCGCTGGTGGTCGAGCACACGCTCGCGCGCCGCGGTTCGGAAAAGCTCTGGAACCTCGTCAACACCGAGCCCTTCGTCAACACGCTGGGCGCGCTCACCGGCAACCAGGCAATGCAGCAGGTCAAGGCCGGCCTGAAGGCCATCTACCTGTCGGGCTGGCAAGTGGCCGGTGACGCCAACTCGGCCGGCGAGATGTACCCCGACCAGTCGCTGTACCCCGTGAACTCGGTGCCGGTCGTCGTCAAGCGCATCAACAACACCTTCACGCGCGCCGACCAGATCCAGTGGTCGGAAGGCAAGAACGACGTCGACTTCTTTGCGCCGATCGTGGCCGATGCCGAAGCCGGTTTCGGCGGCGTGCTCAACGCCTTCGAGCTGATGAAGTCGATGATCGAAGCCGGCGCCGCGGGCGTGCACTTCGAGGACCAGCTCGCCTCGGTGAAGAAATGCGGCCACATGGGTGGCAAGGTACTGGTGCCCACGCGTGAAGCCGTGGCCAAGCTGACCGCCGCGCGCCTGGCCGCCGACGTGATGGGCGTGCCCACGCTCGTGATCGCGCGCACCGACGCCGAAGCCGCCGACCTCGTCACCAGCGATGTGGACGACATCGACAAGCCTTTCCTGACCGGAGAGCGCACGGTCGAAGGCTTCTACCGCTGCAAGCCGGGCCTCGAGCAAGCCGTGGCGCGCGGCCTGGCTTATTCCGAAGTGGCCGACATGGTGTGGTGCGAAACCGGCAAGCCCGATCTGGCCTACGCCAAGAAGTTCGCCGACGCCATCCACGCCAAGTTCCCGGGCAAGCTGCTCGCCTACAACTGCTCGCCGTCGTTCAACTGGAAGAAGAACCTCGACGACGCCACCATCGCCAAGTTCCAGCGCGAGCTGGGTGCCATGGGCTACAAGTTCCAGTTCATCACGCTGGCCGGCTTCCACAGCCTGAACTACTCGATGTTCAACCTGGCGCACGGCTACGCCCGCAACAACATGACCGCGTTCGTCGAGTTGCAGGAAGCCGAATTCGCCGCCGCCGACCGCGGTTTCACCGCGGTGAAGCACCAGCGCGAAGTGGGCACGGGTTACTTCGACGCCGTGACCACCACGATCGAGCGCGACGCTTCCACGGCTGCGCTCAAGGGCTCGACCGAAGACGAACAGTTCTTCGACGCCAAGCACGGTTGAATCCAGCGCGACCGCGTGTCGGACAGCGCCGCATCGTGATGCCGGAGGCCCGGGCCTTCGGCTGAAGATCCGGCGCCAACCGCCCCCGGCGCGAAGCGCAGCCCGACCCGGGCTGCGGTGGGCCTGACGCCCGGTAGCCACGAGCTGCCGGGCGTTTTTTCATGGGCTTTCGGCAAGACCCGATGCGGTATCGGCGCCAGCATGTAAGCAAGTGCGCATTGCATCACGGTAAGAGTAAAAACCCTTAGAGTTCGGGCCTTCCAACAACGACCCGGGTCAGCGGCATGCCATTTGCTGCGTTGTGGTCGCACCGAACGACAGGGGAATGGGTTCTGGACCACGTCTGCAAACTGCCGCAAAAACTTGTGCTGCGCATCGCCGCGCTGATGGCCTTCGTGTTGCCGCTGGCGGCCCAGGCTTTCGATCTCGACGACGTGGCCAACCGCGCCAGGGAACTGGCCGCGGTGGCCTACAAACCCCCGGTGTCGAACCTGCCGCAAGAACTGCGCGAACTCGACTACGACGGCTACCGTGACATCCGCTTCAAGCCCGAGCGCTCGCTCTGGCGTGCCGAAAAGCTGCCGTTCGAACTGATGTTCTTTCACGCCGGGCGCACGTTCGCCGACCCGGTGCGCATCAACACCATCGAGCCCGACGGCGTGAAACGGCTCGCCTTCGATTCCGCGCTGTTCGACTACGGCCGCAACAAGCTCGACCCGCAGAAGCTGCGCAACGCCGGCTTTGCCGGCTTTCGTGTGCACTACCCGGTCAACAAGCCCGGCTACAAGGACGAGGTGCTGGTGTTCCTCGGCGCGAGTTACTTTCGCGCGGTGGGCAAGGGCCAGCATTACGGGCTGTCGGCACGCGGCCTGGCGGTCGACACGGCGGCGGCGCAAGGCGAGGAGTTTCCTCGTTTCAGCGAGTTCTGGATCGAGCGGCCGCAACCTGGCGCCACGGCGCTGACGATCCTGGCGCTGCTCGACTCGCCGCGTCTGGCGGGTGCCTACCGCTTTGTGCTGACGCCGGGCGCCGACACGGTGATGCAGGTCACAGCGCGTGTCTACCCGCGCGAAAGCGTCGCCCGGTTCGGCATCGCGCCGCTGAACAGCATGTACGCCTTCGGCGAGAACCAGCCGGGCACCGACGACTACCGGCCCGAGGTGCACGACTCCGACGGCCTGTCGGTCGCCACCGGCGATGGCGAGTGGATCTGGCGCCCGCTGCTGAACCCGAAGCGCCTGCTGGTCACGTCGTTCTCTGCCGTGAACCCCAAAGGCTTCGGCCTGATGCAGCGTGACCGCGCGGCCACCAGCTACGAAGACCCCGAGGCCTTGTACGAGCGCCGGCCCAGCGCCTGGGTCGAGCCGGTCGGCAACTGGGGCGCCGGGCGCGTCGAACTGGTGCAGATACCGACGCCCGACGAGACCAACGACAACATCGTCGCCTACTGGGTGCCCGACGTGGCGCCGGCGGCGAAGCAGCCTTTCAACTTCGCCTACAAGCTGCACTGGTCGACGCTCGGCACCACGCCGCCGAGCAAGGGTTACGTGGTGCAGACCCGGCGCGGCCGCGGCTACGTGAAGCAGCCCGACGGCGACATCAATTTCGTCGTCGATTTCGACGGCCCCGCCATGCGTTTGCTCAAGCCCGACGCCAAGCTCGAAGCCGCGGTCGAGGTCGGCGGCAACGCGCAACTGAGAGAGCAGAACCTCTTCCGCAACCAGGTGAGCGGCGCCTGGCGCATGACGGTGCGCATCAAGCGTGCCGACGCTACCAAACCGGTCGAGCTGCGCGCGCAGATCAAGCAGGCCGGGCAGGGCGGCCTCACCGAAATATGGAGCTACATCGTTCCGCCGGAGGCCGACAAGCCATGAACGCCAGAACCACCGTGACGGCAGCGCAGCCTCCGATCCAGCGCGCCTCGATGGTGCCCGTGCCCTGGGCCGGCCATCCGTTCCTGCGTTCGCTGCGGCGCTTGTTCGGCTATCGCCAGCCGCAGCCCTGGCGCGCGACCATGGACGCGCGCCCGCTGATGCTGCGCCGCGTGCTGCTCGCGGTGCTGGTGGCGCTGGGTGCGATCGTCGGCACTGACGCGATGGCCGACGTGCTGCCCAAGCAAGGCGGCACCTGGACCGAGCAGGCGCTGCTGGTGCTGTTCGGCATCCTGTTCGCGTGGATCTCGGCCGGTTTCTGGACCGCCGTGATGGGCGCCTGGGTGCTGCTGCGCGGCCGCGACCGCCAATCGGTGACACGCGCGCTCGGCCAGGCCGGCCCGATCCCGCCCGAGGCGCGCACCGCTGTCGTCATGCCGATCTGCAACGAAGACGTGGCGACCGTGTTCGCCGGCCTGCGCGCCACCTACGAATCGCTGCAACGCACCGACTCGAAAGAGCGCTTCGACTTCTTCGTGCTCAGCGACACCAACGACCCCGACATCCGCGCTGCCGAGCAGGCCGCTTGGGGCCAGCTCGTGCAGGCGCTGGAAGCCGACGCCGGCCACGCCGCCGTGCGGGTGCACTACCGCTGGCGCCAGCACCGCAGCAAGCGCAAGGCTGGCAACGTGGCCGATTTCTGCCGCCGCTTCGGCCGGCGTTACCGCTACATGGTGGTGCTCGATGCCGACAGCGTGATGACTGGCGACTGCCTAGCATCGCTTGTGAAGCTCATGGAGCTGAAACCCGACGCCGGCATCATCCAGACCGCGCCGCGCGCCTGTGGCCACACCACCTTGCACTCGCGCATCCAGCAGTTCGGCTCGCGTGTCTACGGCCCGCTGTTCACGACCGGCATGCACTACTGGCAGCTCGGCGAATCGCACTACTGGGGCCACAACGCGATCCTGCGCGTCGCGCCGTTCATGGCGCACTGCGCGCTGGCGCCGCTGCCGGGGCAGACCTCGCTGTCGGGCGACGTGATGTCGCACGACTTCGTCGAAGCCGCGCTGATGCGGCGCGCCGGCTGGAAGGTCTGGATCGCGCACGACCTCGAAGGCAGCTACGAACAGCTTCCGCCGAACCTGCTGGCCGAGTTGCAGCGCGACCGCCGCTGGTGCCACGGCAATTTGCAGAACTCGCGGCTGATGTTCGAACCCGGCCTGCACCCGGTGCACCGCACGGTGTTTCTGACCGGCGTGCTGGCCTACGTGTCGGCGCCGCTCTGGCTCGCGTTCCTGCTGCTGTCGTCGGTCTTGTTCGCGAGCCACTCGCGTGAGATCCCGCAGTATTTCTTCGAGCCCTACCAGCTGTTCCCGATCTGGCCCAGCGCCAACCTGAAGCTGATGCTGACGCTGTTCGGCCTGACCGCCGTGCTGCTGCTGGCGCCCAAGGTGATGTCGCTCGCGGTGATCGTGCTGCGTGGCCAGGCCCGCCACTACGGTGGGGTGGCGCGGCTGCTGCTGGGCGCCTTGTTCGAGTTCGCGCACTCGCTGCTGTTGGCCCCTGTGCGCATGCTCTTCCACACCCAGTTCGTGTTCGCCGCATTGACCGGCTGGAAGCTCGACTGGAAGTCGCCGCCGCGTGACGACGCCGCCACCGGCTGGGGCGAAGCGCTGCACCGCCACGGGCTGCACACGGCGCTGTCACTGGCCTGGGTTGGCGCCATCCTGGTCGGCAGCGCGGCGTTTCCGTGGTGGCTGTCGCCCGTCATCGTGGGCCTGCTCGCAGCGATCCCGCTCTCGGCCTGGGGCAGCCATTCCGCGCCGGGTCGGTGGCTGCGAGCGCGCGGTATCTTCCTGATTCCCGAAGAGATCGACCAGCCTTTCGTGCTCGCCGAAGCCGAGCGCCATGCGCAGGCCTTTGCACCCGCGCCGCAGGCCGCCGATGTGCTGGCCGACGCCGAAGTGCACGAACAGGTGCTGCGCGCGATCCCGCCGCGGCCGCAGCCCGCAGGCCTGAAGGCACAAGCCCGCGCGCAGCTGGTCGCACGGGCGGCGAGCGACGGGCTCGAATCGCTCAACCGCGCGCAGCGCCAGCGCCTGCTCGGCGACGCTCACGCGCTGCGCGCCGTGCGCTCACAGGTGCTGCTGCAGGGTACTTAGCGTTTTGACCGCCGTCAGCGGTTTCAGGTAAGGTCGCGCGGCACTTCGCCGCCGACCATGACCGACGACATCCCTTCGCTGCGCCGCATTCTGCGCACCTGCCACACCATCGCGGTGGTCGGCCTTTCGGCCGAATGGCACCGCCCCAGCTTCTTCGCCGCCAAGTACCTGCAGCAGCACGGCCGCCGCATCGTGCCGGTGAACCCGCGTTACAACGAGGTGCTGGGCGAGCGCTGTTACCCGAGCGTCGCCGAGATCCCTTTCGCGATCGACATGGTCGACGTGTTCCGCCGCAGCGAAGACGTGCTGCCGATCGCACTGCAGGCGGTCGAGAAGGGCGCACGTTGCCTGTGGCAGCAGATCGGCGTGAAGAACCTCGAAGCCGACGCGCTGGCCCAGCAGGCCGGGCTCGACTCGGTGATGGACCGTTGCGTGAAGATCGAACACGCGCGCCTCTTCGGTGGCCTGCACTGGGCTGGCGTGAACACCGGCGTGATCTCATCGAAACGACCTGTCTGAGCCATGGCCGACCACCGATTCCAGCCCGAGACCCTGGCCATCCACGCCGGCCAGGTGCCCGACGCCGCCACCGGCGCGCGCGCCTTGCCGATCTACCAGACCACGAGTTTCGTGTTCGACAGCGCCGAGCACGCAGCCAGCCTGTTCAACCTGCAGACTTTCGGCAACGTGTATTCGCGTTTGTCGAACCCCACGGTGGCCGCGCTCGAAGAACGCGTGGCCGCCCTCGAAGGCGGCCGCGCCGCGCTGGCGTCGGCCAGCGGCATGGCGGCCGAGGCGATGGCGCTGATGACGCTGCTGCAGCAGGGCGACCACGTGGTCGCAGCCGGCGCGCTGTACGGCGGCTCGGTCAGCCTGCTCGCGGTCAACCTCAAGAAGCTCGGCATCACCACCACCTTCGTCGATGCCGGTTCGCCCGAGGCCTTCGCGGCGGCGATGCAGCCGAACACGCGAGCCGTGTTCGCCGAGAGCCTGGGCAACCCGAGCCTGCAACTGCTCGACATCCAGGCCGTGGCCGACGTGGCGCACGCGCACGGTGTGCCGCTGATCGTCGACAACACGGTGCCTTCGCCTTTCCTGTGCAACCCGATCCGCTTCGGCGCCGACATCGTGGTGCACTCGGCCACCAAGTACCTGGCCGGCCACGGCACCACGCTGGGCGGCGTGATGGTCGAGAGCGGCAAATTCCCCTGGGGCAACGGCAAGTTTCCCGGCATGACCGAACCCTCGGTCGGTTACCACGGCGTCAAGTTCTTCGAGACCTTCGGCGACTTCGGCTTCACCATGCGCGCGCGGATGGAAACGCTGCGCGTCTACGGCGCCGCGCTGTCGCCGATGAGCGCGTGGCAGATTCTGCAAGGCGTGGAGACGCTGCCCTTGCGCATGGAGCGGCATTGCGCGAACGCGCGCAAGGTGGCGGCGTTTCTGAGCGGGCACTCGGCGGTCGGCTGGGTCAACTACCCGGGGCTGCCCGATCACCCGCACTACACGCTGGCGCAAAAGCAGCTGCGTTCGGTCGACGGTGCGCCGGGCGCGTCGGGTCTGCTTGCGTTCGGCCTGAAGTCACCGACGAGCGACCCGGCCGGCGCGCTGGCTGCGGGCGAGAAGTTCATCGACGCGGCGCAGTTCATGAGCCACCTGGCCAACATCGGCGACACACGCACGCTCATCATCCACCCGGCTTCCACGACGCATCGCCAGCTCGACGCGGCGCAGCAGCTCGCCGCCGGCGTGCGCCCCGACATGATCCGCATCTCGGTCGGGCTCGAGCACATCGATGACATCCTCTGGGACATCGACCAAGCGCTCGCGGCCGCAAGCCGCTAGGGTCTCGACGTGCAGGCCGCTCGACCCGAAGACCGCCGGCTGAAGGCGCTCGGGCTCGTGCTGCTCGGCTTGTGCGTGCCGCTGTATGCCCGCCTGGCGGCCGAGGCGGCGACTCAGTGGCCGCTCGACGCACAGCGCTTCGGGCCTTTCGTGCTGGTGGCGGTCATCGTGCTGAACCTGACCGCGTTCGGCCTGATGTGGTTGGCCATCGGCTGCGGCGGGCCGCGCCCCTGGGCCACGCCGGCCTCGCGCCGGGCCTGGTGGCTCAAGCTGCTGGTGGCCAACCTGGTGTTGCCGATGCTGGTCTACGGCCTGCTGGTCAATTCCGACAAGGTATCGGTCGAGCTGGACGAGAGCGCCTGGAGCACCGCTTTCTCTGCCGTCATCGCCGTGTTCGCGGTCACCGCGTTGTGGCTCTACCGGCGCAGCCGCCAGCACGAAGCCCGAAGTGCAGCGCAGGCCATGGCCGACGACCCGCGCCCGCCGGTGCTGTACCTGCGTTCGTTCCAGGACGACGGGCGCATGCTGATCACCGACGAGGGCGGGGCGGTGGCGCAAAAGCTTTTCGGCGCGCTCACGCCGACTTCGGCCGAAGAGGAGCTCGCGGGCACGCTGGAACGCGCGGGCCCGGTCGTCGCGATCGGCAAGCCGGGCGAACCGCTGCCCGAGCTCGGCGCTGCGCGCCTGTATGTCGGGCACGACGTGTGGCAGGCCGAAGTCAACGCGTTGATGCGGCATGCCGCGCTGGTCGTCGTGCGAGTCGGTTCATCGCCGGGCGTGCTGTGGGAAATCAACCAGGCGCTCGAACACCTGCCGCGCGAGCGACTCGTGCTCGTATTGCTCGGCAGCGCAGCGCTGGCGCCCCAGATTCACGAACGGCTCGCCGCGGTGCTGGGAACGGCGCTGATCGCCGCGCTGCCCGCGCCGCCGCGGCCTTGGTGGGGCGGCTCACCCAACCGGCGCTTCGGAGCACTGGTGTGTTTTCCGCGCGGCGAGGCCGCACACGTCGTACCCGTGCGCTCCTGGCCGCTGGCGTGGGCAGACCTCGGTCATGCGATGACCTTGCGTCCGGCGGCCGGGCCGCTGCAGCGTGCCTGGCGCCAGGTGTTCGCGCAACTCGGGTTGGTGTGGGGCGCGGGGCCGCAGCGCCACCGGCGCCTCAACGCGGTGTTGCTGGCCGTCTGGTTCGGCTGGTGCGGTGCGCACTGGTTCTATCTGGGCCAGCCCCGGCGTGGCCGGCGCTATCTGTTGATGCTGCCGATCGCGACGTTCCCGGCCTGGTTTGACGCGCTGCGCTTCGTCTGGGCCGATCGGGCCGAGTTCGATGCACGCTTCGGATCGGGCTCGCCCTGAAGCAAGGCTATGCTGCAAGGGCAAACGCCTGCACGGAGACACGCATGAACAACACCATCTACGACCAGGGCCTCGACAAGAACGCCGCCAACTTCGTCGCCTTGTCGCCGGTGAGCTTCGTCGAGCGCAGCGCCGAGGTGTTCGGCGACCTGCCGGCCGTGGTGCACGGCGCGCGGCGCTACAACTGGGCCCAGCTGCGAGATCGCTCGGCCCGGCTGGCCGCGGCCTTGCGCAAGATGGGCATCGCGCGCGGCGACACGGTCAGCGTGATGCTGCCGAACACGCCAGAGATGGTCGAAGCGCACTACGCGGTGCCCGCGCTGAACGCGGTGCTGAACACGCTCAACACACGGCTCGACGCTTCGCTTTTGGCCTGGCAGATGAACCACTGTGAAGCGAAGGTGCTGATCACCGACCGCGAGTTCGCACCCACCATGGCCACCGCGCTGCGCTTGCTGAAAGACGAACACGGCCGCAGCATCACCGTCATCGACGTGAACGACAGTGAATACACCGGGCCCGGCGACTTGCTCGGCAGCACCGACTACGAAACGCTGCTCGCCGCGCACGCGCCCCTGGCCCGGCTCGAAGGCGCGCAGGACGAATGGGACGCGATCGCCGTCTCGTACACCTCGGGCACCACCGGCGACCCCAAGGGCGTGGTCACGCACCACCGCGGCGCCTACCTGAACGCGGTGAGCAACGCGGCCACCTGGACCATGCCGCACTTCCCGAAATACCTGTGGACGCTGCCGATGTTCCACTGCAACGGCTGGTGCTTCCCCTGGACCGTGGCGATGCTCGGCGGCACACACGTGTGCCTGCGGCGTGTCGACGCACCGAACATCCTGGCCGCGATGCGTGAACACGCTGTCGACCACTACTGCGCGGCACCGATCGTGCACAACCTGCTGATCGCCGCGCCCGCCGCCCTGAGAGAAGGCATCACTCAGAAGGTGCGTGGCATGGTCGCCGGCGCAGCGCCGCCGGCGTCGATGATCGAAGGCATGGCCAAGATCGGCTTCGACATCACGCATGTCTACGGCCTGACCGAGGTTTACGGCCCGGCTTCGGTGGCCGTGAAGCGCGACAGCTGGGCTTCAGAGAGCTTGTCGGAGCAGACCCGCCTGAACGGGCGCCAGGGCGTGCGCTACGCGCTGCAGGAAGGCATGACCGTGATGGGCGCGGCCGACATGAAAGAAACACCGGCCGACGGCGAGACCATGGGCGAGATCATGTTCCGCGGCAACATCGTGATGAAGGGTTACCTGAAGAACCCGGCAGCGACCGCGCAGGCCTTCGAAGGGGGCTGGT
This sequence comes from Rhizobacter sp., assembly GCF_032229685.1. GTDB lineage: Bacteria > Pseudomonadota > Gammaproteobacteria > Burkholderiales > Burkholderiaceae_C > LMDS01. The sequence goes on from NZ_JAVTWP010000031.1 coordinate 362,111, forward strand.
TCCACACCGGCGACCTGGCGGTGATGGAAGCCGACCGCTACGTGAAGATCAAGGACCGCAGCAAGGACATCATCATCTCCGGCGGCGAGAACATCTCGTCGCTCGAAGTCGAAGACGCGCTCTACCGCCACCCGGCCGTGCTGGCCTGTGCGGTGGTGGCGCGGCCCGACGACAAGTGGGGCGAGACGCCGGTCGCGTTCGTCGAACTGCGCGCCGATGCCAACGTGACGGCGGCCGAACTGGTGGCGCACTGCAAGAGCCTGCTGGCCGGCTACAAGGTGCCGCGTGAAGTGCGCTTCGAGGAGATCCCGAAAACCTCGACCGGCAAGATCCAGAAGTTCACCCTGCGCGAGCGTGCGCGTGCGGCAGTGGTGTCGAAGTGACCCGGAGAAAAGAAATGACTCAAGAGAATGAAGCGCTGATCCTGAATTCACGCGACGAACGCGGTGTGGTCACGATCACGCTGAACCGCCCGCAGGCTTTCAACTCGCTGTCGCAAGGCTTGCTGGCGGCGCTGCAGGCCGAACTGGACAAGCTGAAAGACGACACGGGCGCGCGCGTTGTCGTGCTCGCCGCGGCGGGCAAGGCCTTCTGCGCCGGCCACGACCTGAAAGAGATGCGCGCCGAGCCTTCGCTCGGCTACTACCGCGCGTTGTTCGACCAGTGCGCGCAGATGATGATGAGCGTGCAGCGCCTGCCGGTGCCGGTGGTCGCCAAGGTGCAGGGCATCGCCACCGCGGCGGGCTGCCAGCTCGTGGCGATGTGCGACCTGGCGGTGGCGGCCAGCAGCGCGAAGTTCGCGGTCAGCGGCGTCAACCTCGGGCTGTTCTGCTCCACGCCGAGCGTGGCACTGAGCCGCAACCTCGGCCGGAAGGCGGCGTTCGAGATGCTCGTGACCGGTGAGTTCATCGGCGCGCAGCAGGCCCTCGACAAAGGCCTGATCAATCGGGTGGCGGCTCCCGAAGAACTCGACGCTGCGGTCGAGGCGCTGGTCGCCAGCATCGTGGCCAAGCCGCGTGTCGCGGTGGCGATGGGCAAGGCCCTGTTCTACCGCCAGCTCGAAACCGGCATCGAAAAGGCCTACGAAGACGCGGGCCAGACGATGGCCTGCAACATGATGGAAGACACGGCCCTCGAAGGTGTGCAGGCCTTCATCGACAAGCGCCCGCCGCAGTGGTGAGGCCCGCGCGGAGCTGGCGTCAATAGGGGTAGCCGAACGGGTTGGGCGGCTGCGCAGAAACGCACCTGCTGTGTAAACTGCGCGCTCCTTCCGCGGCCCGCTCCGGGCCCGGTGCACCACGCTCACGACTGACGGGAACCGCCATGACCTTGAAGAAGATGCGCCTCCATGTTCTGGCCGCCGCGGCAATGCTGGCCGCCGCCTTCAGCCCGGCCGCGATGGCCTGGGAGCCGACCAAGCCGGTCGAGTTCGTGGTGCCGGCAGGCACCGGCGGCGGTGCCGACCAGATGGCACGTTTCATCCAGGGTGTGGTGATCAAGCACAAGCTGATGAACCAGCCGCTGATCGTCGTCAACAAGTCGGGCGGCGCCGGCGCCGAAGGCTTTCTCGACGTGAAGGGTGACAAGGGCAACCCGCACAAGATCGTGATCACCTTGTCGAACCTGTTCACCACGCCGCTGGCGACCGGGGTGCCCTTCAACTGGCGCGACATGACGCCCGTGACCATGATGGCGCTCGACCAGTTCGTGCTGTGGGTGAACGAGGAGTCGCCCTACAAGACCACCAAGGCGTACCTCGACGCCATCAAGGCGCAGCCCGACAAGACCTTCAAGATGGCCGGCACCGGCTCGAAGCAGGAAGACCAGATCATCACCGTGATGCTCGAGAAAGCGGTCGGCAAGAAGTTGGTCTACGTGCCCTACAAGGGCGGCGGTGAGGTGGCGGTGCAGCTCGTGGGCAAACACGTCGACTCGACCGTGAACAACCCGATCGAAGCCGAAGGCCAGTGGCGCGCCGGCAAGCTGCGCGCGCTGTGCGTGATGGACAAGGTGAAGATGCCTTACCCCGCCAAGCTCACGCCCACGCAGTCTTGGCAAGACGTGCCGACCTGCGCTTCGGCCGGCTTGCCGGTCGACTACGTGATGTTGCGCGGCATCTTCATGCCGCCGGGCGTGGCGCCCGACCAGCTGGCCTACTACACCGAGCTGCTGAAGAAGGTGCGCGCGCTGCCGGAGTGGAAAGACTTCATGGAGAAAGGCGCCTTCAACCAGACCGCGCTGAGCGGCCAGGAGTTCGTCGACTGGCTCGGCAAGAACGAGCAGATGCACCGGGTTCTGATGAAAGAGGCTGGCTTCATCGCCAACTGAAACCGCATCGGTCTCGTTGTCGGTGTTCTTGTCGTTGATCGCGCTGTGGCCGACGGGCCGGGCCGCAGGAGTTTTGCATGAGCGATGAACCCTCTGAAGCCGGCAACGGCCAGCCCGGTGCCGTGGGCACGCGCTGGCCTGAAGTGGTGGTGGCCGGCTGCCTGATGCTGCTGGCGTTGCTGGTCATCAAGGACAGCCTGCGCGTGGGCACCGGCTGGGGCGACGAAGGGCCGCGCTCCGGCTACTTTCCGTTCTACATCGGCCTGTTGCTGCTGGCTTCGAGCGGCACGGTGCTGGTGAGGGCGCTGCTCGGCTGGCGCAAGGCCGACCCGGTGTTCGTCGAACGCGAGCAGCTCGGCATGGTCTTCGCGGTGCTGATCCCGATGGTCATCTACGTGGGCGGCATCGCGCTGGCCGGCATCTACGCCGCGTCGTTCGTGCTCATCGGCTATTTCATGCGCCGCCACGGCAAGTTCGGTTGGCCGCTCACCGCGGCCGTGTCGATCGGTGTGCCGCTGCTGTTCTTCCTGGTCTTCGAGCGCTGGTTCCTGGTGCCGCTGCCCAAGGGCCCCATAGAAGGCCTGTTCGGCCTTTGACGCGATGGAAGAAGTCAACAACCTGATCCACGGCTTCAGCGTCGCACTGACGCTGGCGAACTTCGTCTACATGCTGATCGGCATCACGCTCGGCGTGTTGATCGGCGTGTTGCCCGGGCTCGGCGGTGCCAACGGCATCGCCATCCTGCTGCCGCTCACGTTCTCGATGAACCCGACCTCGGCGATCATCATGCTGAGCTGCATCTACTGGGGTGCGCTGTTCGGTGGCGCGATCACGTCGATCCTGTTCAACATTCCGGGCGAGCCCTGGTCGGTGGCCACCACCTTCGACGGTTACCCGATGGCGCAGCAGGGCAAGGCGGCGCAGGCGCTCACGGCGGCCTTCACCGGCTCCTTCGTCGGGGCCTTGTTCGCAGTGATCCTGATCACCTTTCTCGCGCCGCTGCTGGCGAAGTTCGCGCTCAAGTTCGGGCCGCCCGAATTCTTCGCGGTGCAGTTGCTGACCTTCTGCAGTTTCGTCGGCATGAGCAAGGAGCCCCCGGCCAAGACCATCGCGTCGATGATGCTCGGCTTCGCGCTCGCGGCCGTGGGCATGGACACGGTGACCGGCCAACTGCGCATGACCTTCGGCTTCCCGGAAATGCTGAAAGGCTTCGACTTCCTGATCGCCGTGATCGGCCTGTTCGGCATCGGCGAGATCCTGATCACGATGGAAGAGGGCCTCGCCTTCAAGGGCAAGACCGCGAAGATCAATCTGAAGGTCGTGTTCCAGACCTGGGCAATGCTGCCGCGCTACTGGCTGACGATGCTGCGCTCTGTCGCGGTGGGTTGCTGGATGGGCATCACGCCGGGCGGCGCGACGCCGGCTTCTTTCATGAGTTACGGCATGGCGCGGCGCATGTCGAAAGAGCCAGAATCGTTCGGCAAGGGCCAGATCGAAGGGGTGCTCGCGCCCGAGACTGCGGCGCACGCGGCCGGCACGTCGGCCTTGCTGCCGATGCTGACGCTCGGCATTCCTGGTTCGCCGACCGCGGCCGTGCTGCTCGGCGGCTTGCTGATCTGGGGCCTGCAACCCGGGCCGATGCTGTTCGTGGAGCAGAAAGACTTCGTCTGGGGCTTGATCGCCTCGATGTACCTCGGCAACGTGGTCGGCCTGCTGGTGGTGCTGACCACCGTGCCGTTCTGGGCCGCGATCCTGCGCATCCCGTTCTCGGTGATCGCGCCGGTCATCATCGTGATCTGCGCGATCGGCGCCTACACCGTGCACGGTTCGATGTTCGACGTGTGGCTGATGCTGGTGTTCGGCGTGGTCGGCTACCTCTTCAAGAAGCTGCGCTACCCGCTGGCGCCGATGGTGCTGGCGCTGGTGCTCGGCGACATGGCCGAAGCGAGCTTCCGCCAGGCCATGCTGCTCTCGCAGGGCAGCATCTCGATCTTCTGGTCGAACCCGCTGGTGGGCAGCATCGCAGGTCTGGCGATCGTGCTGCTGCTGTGGCCGCTGGTCGGCGTGGTGCGCGGGCGCTCGGGCAAGTGAGCTCGTCTGCCGAAGACGGCGCCGAGGCGGTGCACGAAGAGCGCCTGTGGCGCGACAACGGCTGGACCGCCCGTGTCATCAAGAACGAAGACGACGAAGGCTGGGCGGTCGAGATGATGAAAGACGGCGAGGCCGAGCCGGCACTCGTCGGCCCCTGGACCATGGGCCGCGACAAGAAGAACCCGAAGCCGCTCGATGTGTCGGCGTTCAACACGCTGGTGAAGACCGCTGCTGAAGTGATCCGGCGCCACGAGCAGCAGTTGCACGCGACCTTGCACCGGAACTTGGCGGTGACGGTGGCTGGCCAGCGTGTGACGGTGGCGCTGGACATCGTGGCCGACGAAGACGATCCGCATGCGGTGTTGAGTGCGAGCGATGTGCTTGGTGAGTCTCTGGCTTCGGTGCGCGTTGCGGCGGGGTTCAAGCTCAATGTGGGCAGTGCGACGGCTTGGATCGAAGACGGGTTTCGGAAACCAGGTTGATGTTTGTCTGTTGCTTGGGCACGTCGCGGCGGGCGGCACCCGGCGGGCGGCTCAGGCACCGGTGGTAGTGCTCGACGAGCAAGCGCAGACGCGCCTTTGCCGCCACAGACGCCGCGCGTCACCGAATGCTGCGCCCCTCGAGTTCGAGCGAAGTCAACCAAAGCCGCACGTCGAACTCCAGCTGGTGGTACTGCGGCTCCATGTGCATGCACAACGAATAGAACGCCTTGTCGTGCGCACGCTCCTTCAGGTGCGCCAGTTCGTGCACCACGATCATCCGCAGAAAGGGCGCCGGTGCTTCCTTGAACAGGCTGGCCACGCGGATCTCGCGCTTGGACTTGAGCTTGTTGCCTTGCACGCGCGACACGGTGGTGTGCGTGCCGAGTGCGTTCTGGATGATGTGCAGCTTCTGGTCGTAGGCCACCTTCGACAGCGGCTCGGCGTTGCGCAAGTGCTGGTTCTTCAGTGCCATCACGTAGTCGTACAGCGAACGATCGGTGCGCACTTCGTGCACCTCGCCGTAGCGCTGGCGAATGCTCTCGGCCAGGCGGCCTTCGTCGATGAGCTGCTGCACCCGGTCGAGCAACTCGGGCGCGTAGCCCGACAGGTACTTCAGCGGTGCGGCCACCGCATCACATGCCGCTGTAGTTCGGCCCGCCGCCGCCTTCGGGGGTGACCCAGACGATGTTCTGCGTCGGGTCCTTGATGTCGCAGGTCTTGCAGTGCACGCAGTTCTGCGCGTTGATCTGCAGGCGGTCGCTGTTGTCGGGGTTCTTCACGAACTCGTACACGCCGGCCGGGCAGTAGCGGCTCTCGGGGCCGGCGTACTTGGCCAAGTTGATGTTCACCGGCACGCTCGCGTCCTTCAGCGTCAGGTGCGCGGGCTGGTGCTCGTTGTGGTTGGTGTTGCTGATGAACACGCTCGAGAGGCGGTCGAAGGTGAGCTTGCCGTCGGGCTTGGGGTAGACGATCTGCGGGCACTCGGCCGCGGGCTTGAGCTTGGCGTGGTCTGGCACCGTGCTGTGGATCGTCCAGGGCGGCGCCTTGAAGCCGAGCTTGGGCAGCAGCCAGAGTTCGATGCCATTCATGATCGACGACAGGTACAGGCCCTTCTTCATCCACTGCTTGGTGTTGCGCGACGCGTCGAGCTCTTCGAACAGCCAGCTCTTCGCAAAGGCCTCGGGGTATGCCGAGAGCTCGTCGTGCTGGCGGCCGCTGGTCACGGCCGCGAAGGCCGCGTCGGCGGCGAGCATGCCGGTCTTGATCGCCGCATGGCTGCCCTTGATGCGCGAGAAGTTCAGAAAACCCGCATCGCAGCCCACCAGTGCGCCGCCGGGGAACACGGTCTTGGGCAGGCTCATCAAACCACCGCAGGTGATGGCGCGTGCACCGTAGCCGATGCGCTTGGCGCCTTCGAGCACCTTGCGCACCGAGGGGTGCGTCTTCCAGCGCTGCATTTCCTCGAACGGGCTCAGCCACGGGTTGCTGTATTCCAGGCCGGTGATCAGGCCGAGCGTGACCTTGTTGTCTTCCAGGTGGTAGAGAAACGCACCGCCGTAGGTCTGGCTGTCCATCGGCCAGCCGAGCGAGTGGATCACGTGGCCGGGTTTGGCCTGCGCGGGGTCCACTTCCCACAGCTCCTTGATGCCGATGGCATAGGTCTGCGGGTCCTTGCCGGCGTCGAGCTTGAACTTCTCGATCAGCTGCTTGCCGAGGTGGCCGCGCGAGCCTTCGGCAAAGATCGTGTACTTGGCGTGCAGCTCCATGCCGAGCTGGAATTCGCCCGTCGGCTCGCCGTCCTTGCCGATGCCGAGGTTGCCGGTGGCCACGCCTTTCACCGAACCGTCGTCGTTGTAGAGCACCTCGGCGGCCGAGAAGCCCGGGAAGATCTCGACGCCGAGCGCTTCGGCCCGCTGACCGAGCCAGCGCACCACGTTGCCCAGGCTGACGACGTAGTTGCCTTCGTTGTGCAGCGACTTCGGGATCAGGAACTGCGGCGTGTTGATCGCGCCGTTCTGCGTGAGAAACAGCATCTGGTCGCCGGTGACGGGCTGGTTCAGCGGCGCGCCGAGTTCCTTCCAGTTCGGCAGCAGCTCGGTCAATGCACGCGGGTCCATGATGGCGCCGCTCAGGATGTGTGCGCCCGGCTCGGAGCCCTTCTCGAGCACGACGACATTGACCTCCTTGCCTTGTTCGGCCGCGAGCTGCTTCAGGCGGATGGCGGTGGCCAGGCCTCCGGGGCCGGCACCGACCACCACCACGTCGTATTCCATGGCTTCGCGCGGACCGTGCGTGGCGATGAGTTCTGCGGGCGTCATGGTCTTCCTCGGTGCTGTCGTTGGCGCAGGATTCTACGGGCGCGGGAGCACGGACCGGCACCGACCAAACCACTCTGGAGCAGGCTCTCCACATGGGGCTGCGTGCTATCGTTGTTCGCACTGATTCAAAGGATTCGCGGAGCAGAACATGAGCTACAACATCGATCTGTCGGGCCGGGTCGCGCTGGTGACAGGCGCGTCGAGCGGCCTCGGCACGCAGTTCGCCAAGACGCTGGCCAAAGCGGGCGCCGGCGTCGTGCTCGCCGGGCGCCGCGTCGAGCGGCTCAAGACCCTGCGCGCCGAGATCGAAGCCGACGGCGGTGACGCGCACGTCGTCACGCTCGACGTGACCGATCACGACAGCATCAAGTCGGCCGTGGCCCACGCCGAGACCGAAATGGGCACGATCGACATCCTGATCAACAACTCGGGTGTGAGCACCACGCAGAAGCTGGTCGACATCACGCCCGAAGACTACGACTACATCTTCGACACCAACACCAAGGGTGCGTTCTTCGTGGCGCAAGAGGTGGGCAAGCGCATGCTGGCGCGGGCCAAGGGCGCGGCGCCGGGCACCTTCACGGGCGGGCGCATCGTCAACATCGCGTCGATGGCTGGGCTGAAGGTGCTGGGCCAGATCGGCGTGTACTGCATGAGCAAGGCGGCGGTCATTCACATGACGCGCTCGATGGCGCTCGAATGGGGCCGCTTCGGCATCAACGTGAACGCGATCTGCCCGGGTTACATCGACACCGAGATCAACCACCACCACTGGCAGACCGAGCAGGGCAAGAAGCTGATCGAGATGCTGCCGCGCAAGCGCGTGGGGCAGGCACAAGACCTCGACTCGCTGCTGATGATGCTGTGTGCAAACGAGAGCCACTTCATCAACGGCGCGGTGATCCAGGCCGACGACGGCTTCGCGCTCTAGGCGTCTCGACCTTGCGGCCACTCTCCTTGCTCGAAGCACGCGCCCTCGGCGTGCTGGTCGAAAAGGCCCACACGGTGCCCGACAGTTACCCGCTGTCGATCAACTCGCTCACGCTGGGCTGCAACCAGAAGACGGCGCGCGACCCGGTGCTGGCTGCGACCGAAAGCGAAGTGCAGGCCGCCGTCGACGCGCTGAAGAGCCTGCACCTCGTGCTCGAAGCGAGCGGCTCGCGTGTCACGCGCTACGAGCACAACATGGGCCGGGCGATGGGGCTGCCGTCGCAGTCGGTGGCGCTGCTGGCGGTGCTGATGCTGCGTGGCCCGCAGACCGGCCCGGAGCTGCGTGCCAACTGCGACCGCCTGCACCGCTTCGCCGACATGTCGTCGGTGGAAGGTTTTCTCGATGAGCTCGCCACGCGGTCGCCCGAGAAGGGCGGGCCGTTGGTCGTGAAACTGCCGCGGGCGCCCGGGGCGCGCGAGCCGCGCTGGGCGCAGTTGCTCTGCGGCGCGGTCGACGTGTCTTCGATGCCGGTGGCCGCGGAATCGGAAGACTTCGTGGCGGTCAGTGAAGTGGCCGCGCTGAAGCTTCAGCAAGCTTCAATGCAGAACGAACTGACCGAACTGCGCGCACTGGTCGAGCGGCTTTACGCCGAGCTCGGTGTGCAACGTCAATGAACCGAGGATGTGATGCGATTCGATCTTCCCGAGCAGATGAAGCTCACGCACGAGATGGTGATCCCGATCCGCTGGGGCGACATGGACGCGATGGGCCACGTGAACAACACGATCTACTTCCGCTACATGGAAGTGGTTCGCCTCGAATGGCTGCACGCGGTGTCGGGGCCTTTCGACACGAACGGCGAAGGCGCGATCATCGTCAACGCGTTCTGCAACTTCATCCTGCAACTCAAGTTCCCGGGCGACGTGCTCGCCAAGCACTACGTGGCCAACCCGGGCCGCAGCAGCTTCGACACCTTCATCACGCTGGAACGCACCGACGAGCCGGGCGTGATCTACGCTTCGGGCGGCGCGAAGACCGTCTGGGTCAACTACCCGAACGCGAAGTCGGTGCCGCTGCCCGAGCACGTGCGCAAGCTGCTGGTGTAAGGCGCTGGTGTAGGGCGCCTCGCTCAGGCGCGCAGCAGCTTGTGCACGAGCTCGGGTGTGGTCGAGGCGCGGTGTTTTTTCATCAGGCGCGCGCGGTACACGTCGACAGTGCGGGGGCTGATCTCCAGCCGCTTGCCGATCAGCTTGCTGGTCAGGCCTTCGATCAGCAAAGCCGCCACTTCACGCTCGCGCGGCGTGAGTTCCACGCCGATCTGGCGCCGAGCCGACAGGTCTTCGAACGACCAGATGCCTTCGGCGTGCGGCGCGGCGGGGACGAGCGAACGCCCGGAAACGTGGCACCAGAAGTGCTCGCCGCCGCGCTGGCCGCCGAAGCGCTTCATCACACGTTCGTCGGCATACCAGCCGCTCTTGTTCAGGCTGGCCACGATGCGCGCGCCGGTGCGCTCGAACTCGGCGTGCGAAGGGTAGAGCAGCTCGAAGCTGCCGCCGACCAGCTCGTCGCGGTGCGCGCCGAACATCTCGAGCACCTGCTGGTTGCAGTCGACGATCAGGCGGTTGCGCGACAACACCAGGCCGATCGGGGCGAGGTCGAAGGCGGTGCGGTAGTCGAGCGCGGAGCGCATGGGGCCAGGGCAGGGCGGAAGTATGCTTAGGCGATTCTACGTAACGACTACGTAGTGCACTACGTAGTACGCTCTGCGGCTGCGAACCCCACGGAGACCTCGATGAAAAAAGTGTTCCCAAGCGCCGCCGAAGCCCTGAAGGGCGTGGTGCGCGACGGCCAGTTGATGGCGGTGGGCGGCTTCGGCCTGTGCGGCATCCCTGAAGCGCTGATCGCGGCGCTGCGCGACTCGGGCGTCAAGGGCCTGAGCGTGATCTCGAACAACGCCGGCGTCGACGGCTTCGGCCTCGGCCTGCTGCTCGAATCGCGCCAGATCAAACGCATGATCTCGAGCTACGTGGGCGAGAACAAGGAGTTCGAGCGCCAATACCTGGCCGGTGAACTCGAACTCGAGTTCACGCCGCAGGGCACGCTGGCCGAGAAGCTGCGTGCCGGTGGCGCCGGCATCCCGGCCTTCTTCACCAAGACCGGTGTCGGCACGCTCGTGGCCGAAGGCAAGGAAGTGCGCGAATTCGACGGCCAGAAGTACGTGATGGAACGTTCGCTGGTGCCCGAGGTGTCGCTTGTGAAGGCCTGGAAGGCCGACCAGAGCGGCAACCTGATCTTCCGCCGCACCGCACGCAACTTCAACCCGGCGGTGGCGATGGCCGGCAAGACCACCATCGTCGAAGTGGAAGAGATCGTCCAGACCGGCGCGTTCGACCCCGATTCGATTCATCTGCCCGGCATCTACGTGCACCGCATCGTGCTGAACGCCAACCCCGAGAAGCGCATCGAGAAGCGCACGCTCACCGAAAAAGTGGGAGCCTGACCATGGCCTGGACACACGATCAGATGGCGGCCCGTGCGGCCAAGGAACTGCAGGACGGTTTCTACGTGAACCTGGGCATCGGCCTGCCCACGCTGGTGGCCAACTTCGTCTCGCCCGACATCGAGGTCTGGCTGCAGAGCGAGAACGGCATGCTCGGCATCGGCCCGTTCCCGACCGAAGACCAAGTCGACGCCGACATCATCAACGCCGGCAAACAGACCGTGACCACGCTGCCGGGCTCGTCGATCTTCGGCTCGCACGACAGCTTCGCGATGATCCGCGCCGGCAAGATCAACCTGAGCATCCTCGGTGCCATGCAGGTCAGCGAAAAGGGCGATCTGGCGAACTGGATGATCCCCGGCAAGATGGTCAAGGGCATGGGCGGCGCGATGGACCTGGTGGCCGGCGTGGCGCGTGTGATCGTGCTGATGGAGCACGTGGCGAAGAAGAAGGACGGATCGATCGACCTGAAGATCATCCCGGCCTGCACCCTGCCGCTCACCGGCGTCGGCGTCGTCAACCGCATCATCACCGACCTGGCCGTGCTCGACGTGACGCCACAGGGCCTGAAGGTGGTCGAGCTGGCCGAAGGCGTGACGCTCGACGAGCTGAAAGCCAAGACCGGCGTGCCGCTGCACTGAAGCCGCGCGGCGCGAGCGGCCTCAGGGCTTCGCGGCCGCTTGCTGGCGCTGCACTTCCTTGCGCTTCATCTCGAGGTACTGGTTGCGCTCGAGCTCGTGCAGTTGCACCGGGTAACGCTCGATGCTCGCGTACCAGTCGCGCATGCGGCGTTCGCTCTGCTCGGCCGGTGGCAGACCGATGGCGCCCAGGTAGGCTTCGATGGCCAGGTAGTAGCGCATGGTGTTGCGTTCGACGACGCCGCGCACGTTGCCCATGTACACGGGTTTGCCGTCGTTGCCCTGGCCGGTGATGGTGAAGCCGACCTTGTTGCGCCCCAGCGTGGCCAGGTAGCCTTCCATCGCCAGGCGCGCTGCGAAACCATAGCCGTAGGCATACGACATGTGGATGAAGCTGCGTTTCGCGTCGAGCGGCACCACCTCGAGCATCAGACGGTAGTTCTTCGTGCCCATCGGGCCGGCCTCGGCGCTCAGCTGCACGTGCAGGTAGTCGGGCGTGCTGGCAACCGTCTTGCAGTGGAAGTCGATGCGGTGCGCGGCGTCGAGCGGCTGGTCCCAGGTTCTGGCCACGGCCAGGCTGAGCGTGGGTGCTTGTGCGCCCCCGGTGCGGCAGTCTTTCACCAGCAGATGCACCATCAACAGGTCGCACCAGTTGTCGGTGTTCTGCAGTGCGGCCTGCACCGCTGCGTAGGGCCAGTCGACGACCGAGAAGACCTCGCCTTTCAGGTCGCCGGCGGTCTGGCTCGATTCGATCACGATCGGGCGCTGCAGGGGGCTGCGGGCGAGCTGTTCCTGCAAGGCCGCGTGGCGCGCGCGCAGGCTGGCAGCATCTTGTGCACAGGCCGCGCCTGCAGCGAAAACGCAGGCCGCGAGGAGGCAGAGCCAAGCCGTCGGGCGGGTGCTGATCTGACGCTGCGCTGCTGCCATCGGGGTCTCGGCCTGTGTCGAGGGTCGGTCGCACACACGATACAACAGCACGCGCCAGAAGCGCCATGCGGTTCACCCGGTGGCGAGCGCCCTCGCGGCTTCGCCCACGAGCACGGGCCCGCGGTAGATGAAGCCGGTGTAGATCTGCACGAGGTCGGCCCCGGCGGCGCGTTTGGCCCGCGCGTCGGCACCACTCAACACACCGCCCACACCGACGATCGGGTAGGCACTGCCGAGCGCGGCACGCAGTTGCGCGATCACGCGGTTCGATGCCTCGAACACCGGCGCCCCCGACAAGCCGCCGGCCTCGGCGCCGTGCTGCAGGTGCTTGACCGCGTCGCGCGCGACCGTGGTGTTGGTGGCGATCACGCCGTCGATGCCGTGGCGCTTCAGGATGGCGGCCACCGCGTCGACCTGCGAACTGTCGAGGTCGGGCGCGATCTTCACGAAGATCGGCACCTGGCGGCCGTGCTGGCTGGCGAGCCGCAGCTTGCGCTCCTGCACAGCCGCGAGCAGCGCATCGAGCGCCGCGTCGCTTTGCAGGTCGCGCAGGTTCTTCGTGTTCGGGCTCGAGATGTTGACGGTCACGTAATCGGCGTGCGGGTACACACCGTCCAGGCACAACAGGTAGTCGTCGACCGCGCGCTCGATCGGCGTGGCCGCGTTCTTGCCGATGTTCAGGCCCAGGATGCCACCGTGGCCACGGAACCTGGCCTTCTGCACGTTGGCGAGGAAAGCACCCAGCCCGTCGTTGTTGAAACCGAGCCGGTTGATGAGCGCGTTGGCTTCGGGCAGGCGGAACATGCGCGGCTTGGGGTTGCCACTCTGCGCCTTCGGCGTGACGGTGCCGACCTCGATGAACCCGAAGCCCATGGCGCCCAGGCCGTCGATGCAGCGGCCGTTCTTGTCGAGGCCCGCCGCCAGCCCAAGGCGGTTCGGGAACTTCAGGCCCGCCACTGTCACCGGGTCGTTCACGCGTGGCTGTTGCCACAGGCATTGCAAGGGCGTGTTCTGCAACCGGGCCAGCGCACCCAGCGTCAGCTCATGGGCGTGTTCAGGGTCGAGGCCGAAGAGAAAGGGGCGGGCAATGGGGTAGGGCAGGAGTGACATGCGCGAGAGGCCGTGGCGTGAGCCGCCATTGTCGCAAAGCCCCGCGTGGGCATACTGCGGCGTTGACCCGAGGAGAGCCCGATGAACGACACCCGCATGGAACGCGACACTTTCGGCGAGATCGCCGTTGCCCACACCAGCCTGTGGGGCGCACAGACGCAGCGCTCGCTGCACCACTTCGACATTTCGACTGAGCGCATGCCGCACGAGCTGCTGATGGCGCTGGCGCTGGTCAAGCGCAGCGCGGCCGTCGTCAACCGCGAGCTCGGCGTGCTCGATGCGAAGAAGGCCGAAGCCATCGTCGCTGCGGCCGACGAGGTGCTGGCCGGCCGGCACGACGCGCAGTTCCCGCTGTCGGTTTGGCAGACCGGCTCGGGCACGCAGAGCAACATGAACATGAACGAGGTGCTGGCCAACCGGGCTTCGGTGTTGATGGGCGGCGAAGTCGGCGAAGCACGCCTCGTGCACCCGAACGACGACGTGAACCGCGGCCAGTCGTCGAACGATGTGTTTCCCACCGCGATGAGCGTGGCTGCGATGCAGGCGATCGAGGCGCACCTGCTGCCGGCGCTCGCCACCCTGCGAGAAACGCTCGCCGCCAAATCAGCGGTCTTCGCCGACGTGGTGAAGATCGGCCGCACCCACCTGCAAGACGCCACGCCGCTGACGCTGGGCCAGGAAATCTCGGGCTGGGTCGCGCAGCTCGACCACGGCATTCGCCACCTGCGCACCACGCGACCGCACCTGCGCGAGCTGGCGCTCGGCGGCACGGCGGTCGGCACCGGGCTGAACGCGCACCCGGAGTTCGGTGCGCGCGTGGCGGCCGAACTGGCGCGCGCCACCGGCTTGGCTTTCGAGACAGCGCCGAACAAGTTCGAGGCGCTGGCCGCGCACGACGCGATGGTGTTCGCCCACGGTGCGTTGAAAACACTCGCCGCTTCGCTGATGAAGATCGCCAACGATGTGCGCTGGCTCGCCTCGGGCCCGCGTTCGGGGCTGGGCGAGATCAGGATCCCCGAGAACGAACCGGGCAGCTCGATCATGCCGGGCAAGGTCAACCCGACGCAGTGCGAAGCGCTGACCATGCTCGCCTGCCAGGTGATGGGCAACGACGTGGCGGTGAACCTGGCTGGCGCCTCGGGCAACTTCGAGCTCAACGTCTACAAACCGGTGATCATCCACAACCTGTTGCAGAGCGTGCGTCTGCTGGCCGATGGTGCGAAGAGTTTCGAAGAACACTGCGCGCGTGGCATCGAAGCCGACCGCGAGCGCATCGGCGAACTGGTGCAGCGCTCGCTGATGCTGGTGACGGCGTTGAACCCGCACATCGGCTACGACAAGGCGGCGCAGATCGCGAAGCGCGCGCACAAGGAAGGCCTGAGCCTGCGCGACGCGGCGCTCGCCTCGGGCTGGGTCACGGCCGAACAGTTCGAGCAATGGGTGCGGCCGCAGGACATGGTCGGTGCGCGTTGAGTCGGCGCAGGGATAATCGCGGCGTGTTTTCAACCGACCCGAACCGATGACCCAAGACGAACTCAAGGCCCTGGTGGGCCAGGCCGCCACCGCCTACGTGCTGCCCGGCAGCGTGGTCGGCGTGGGCACCGGTTCGACGGTGAACTGTTTCATCGACGCGCTGGCGGCGATGAAGGAACGCGTGGCCGGTGCCGTGTCGAGCAGCGAAAAGAGCAGCGAGCGGCTGCGTGCCCACGGCATCGTGGTGCTCGACGCGAACAAGATCGAATCGGTGCCCGTCTACATCGACGGTGCTGACGAGATCGACAACAAAGGCCACATGATCAAAGGCGGCGGCGCGGCGCTCACGCGAGAGAAGATCGTGGCCGACATCGCCGAGCGCTTCATCTGCATCGCCGACGAGTCGAAGCTGGTGCGCACGCTCGGTGCGTTTCCGCTGCCGGTCGAAGTGATCCCGATGGCGGCGGCGCAGATCGAGCGCCGGCTGCGTGCGCTCGGCGGCACACCGAGCTTGCGCGCCGGGGTGGTCACCGACAACGGTGGCCACATCATCGATGTGCGAGGCCTGCAGATCACCGACCCGGTGGCGATGGAGCGCGAGATCAACCAGTGGCCGGGCGTCGTGAGTGTGGGCATCTTCGCGCGCAACAAGGCGGCCGTGTGCCTGCTCGGCACCGCGCAGGGCGTGAAGACGCTCACTTTCTGACACCAGCTCGAAGGTGCAGCGCCGAAAAGCGCGTAACCTCGCGGTGTTTGTTCGTTTCTCTGACTTTGCCTAAAAGGACGGCCCATGGCCAAACCAAATTATTCGTTCGAGAAGCGCCAGCGCGAGTTGGCGAAGAAGAAGAAAAAAGAAGAGAAACTGAAAGAAAAGGCCGACCGCAAGACCGGCGAAAGCGCTCCGGACGACGCCTCGGAGACCGAAGACAGCGGGGCCGGAACCGAGCCCGCATCGGGCCAACCCGCCCCCTGACATGGCCGGCCGCCGCAAACCTCCGGGCGAGGGCGCGGCTTCTTATGCACCGGTGCTGAACACCGCCCTGCAAGCCACCACGGCCACCGTGCAGGCGATGCACCAGGCGATCGCCGGCAAGACCTTCGACAGCCTGCAACTCGTGCCCGGCCTCGCGGTGCCGACGCGCATCGTGCAAGGCGTGCACGATGCGATCTCCCAAGGTGTCTATGCGGCCGTGCGCCACGGTGGCGGCGCCGCTTTCGCGCTCGCCGCCGGTGTCGAACGCCTCGGCACCGATTCTTCGCGGCAGCCACAGGGCAAGGAACTGGCCGTGCGCAGCGCGCTCAACGGCGCGATGGGTGACCGGCTCCAGGCTTCGGCCAGCCCGCTCGCGGTTCAGATGGGGCTGTTCGCGCACGGCGCACCGCTCGCCGTTTCGAAAGCCGCGCTGGCGCACCTGCCGAGCCGGGTGTGCCTGTTCATCCACGGCCTGGCCTGCGACGAACAAAGCTGGAACCTGCGCAGCGATGCCTGGGCTGCTTCTTCATGGGCCGCTGTGCTCGCATCGGGTGCGCCCCTCAGTTACGGCGCGCTGCTGCACAGCGAACTCAGGATCGGCTCGCTCTACCTGCGCTACAACACCGGCCTCGCGATCGAGAACAACGCGCAGCAACTCGCCGCGCTGCTCACACGCCTGGCACGCGCAGCGCCGCAGGTGGACGAGTGGCTTCTTGTCGGCCACAGCATGGGCGGCCTGGTCGCTCGCGCGGCGCTGGCGCGGGGCCGCAGCGAACGCCAAGCCTGGGCGGCGCGTGCGCCGTTGCTCGTCTGCCTGGGTTCGCCGCACCAGGGCGCCCCGCTTGAAAAGCTCGGCCATGCCACCTCGGCCGCGCTCGGCCTGTCGACCGTGACAAAACCGCTCGGCCGCATGGCCGATGCCCGCAGCCAGGGCATCAAGGACTTGCGCCAGGGGCACCAGGGGCGACGGGTCGCGGCGTCGACGGTGCATGGCACCGGGCACGCGCCGGTCGCGCTGCGCTTCGTCTCGGCGACGCTCGGCGACGCCGGTGATTCGGTGATGGGCCCGCTGATCGGCAAGCTGTTTGGCGACGGCCTCGTGATGGCGTCGAGCGCGTCCGACGAAGGTCTGGCCGGCGACGTGCAGCGGGTCGAGGTCAAGGGCATCGGCCACATGGCCTTGCTGAACCACCCGCGCGTCTACGAGGTGCTGCGTGGCTGGCTCGACGCGCCAGCGCTGGCCTGATCAGCGCGAGTTCGCGCGCCACACCTGGCGCGTGACGAACCGGGCCGGATCGATCGCGTCGAGCAGGCTGGCTTCGAGCGGTGCCGGCGTGCCGCTGATCGCTGCGGCCACCACCCGCCCGCCGAGCGCCGACCAGGTGATGCCGCGCGAGCCCAGGGCCGTGAACACGAACAGGCCCGGCACGCGCGGCACGAACCGCGGCTGGTCGGCATGACGAGCAGGCGGCGAGTCGGCGGCGCCACTGACGCAGAAAAGCGGTATCGACGGCACCGCGCCGATCACCGGCAAACGGTCGCGGCTGGCCCAGCGCCACGCGGTGCGACCAGAGAATTGGGCGGTGTCCATCGCCAAGGCGGTGCCCGTGAGCCGAGCGAGCTGAACGAGGTTCGCGGCGTGGTCGGCACTGCGCACCGATGCGTCGTCATCGGCTGCTTGCGAGGTGGCGCCGAACATCACCTGCCCGTTCAGCTCGGGCAGCAGGTAGCCGGCACCGGCGATGGGCAGTGCGCTGCGACCTGGCGAGCCCGGTGGCCCGAAGGCTGCGGCTGGCGCGATGCTGATCTGCCCACGCGTTGTTTCGATCGGCCAGCCGGGCGCGCCGAGCAGGCGCAAGGCGTCGCCGGCGTTCGCGAGCAGCAGCACCGGCGCGGCGTCGATCACCGCGCCGTCGGCGTCGAGCGCCTGCCATTGCTTGCCTTCGAAGCGCAACGCTTGCACCGTGATGCCGGTGCGCAAGCGTGCGTGGTCTGAAGCACGTTCGAAGAACGAGCGCGCCAACGCCGCCGGCTGCACCCAGCCACCGCCGGGGTAGAACCAGGCTGAATGGGGGAGCGGCATGCCGCAAAGCACGCTCGCTTCCCCAGCGCCCAGCGCTTGCACATACGCGGCCGGCAGGCCGAGCGTGTCGAGCACCGCTTGCATCCGGGCTTGGCCCAGCGTGTTCTCGAGGCGCAGGAGACCGTCGGTGCTGCCGAGTGCACCGTGGGCATCGATCGCGGTGCGCACGGCTTCTCGGGCCACCAACGCTGCGGCGCGGTTGAAGCGGGCATGCAGGCCGTCTTGCGCGTTGACGATGCCATGGAACAAACCCGCCGGGTTGCCCGAGCTTTCTTCGGCCAGGCCGGCTCGGCGTTCGAGCAGGGTGCTGTGCCAGCCTTGCTCGGCCAGTGCTGCGGCAGCAGCACAACCGGCGAGGCCGGCACCGACGATCAGCGCCCGGCGCTCGCCAGCGCGCGCTTCGTTGGCCCGCGCGATGGCGCGGCGCGGCACGAACCTCGGTGCATAGCGGGCCTGGATGCCGCCTGCGCCGGGTTGCACATCGAACCCCGCTGTCAGCAGCCCGCGCCGCACAACGGCATCGTCGGTGGCGCACTCGAGCACCGCCTCCGGAGCCGCGAGGCGGCCGAGCGCCTTGCAGCGGCGTTCATCCCAGATGCCAGTCGCCACGCTGGCGACATCGACGCAGAACGCGTTCACCGTGGCCACGAGTTCGGGCAGCCACCGGCCCGGCTCGCCGACCGCGAGCTGCAGTTGAACCCGGCCTTCGTCGAAGTGAAGGCAGTGGAGGTCGGGCGTGAGCGGTGGCCACGCCGCCAGAAGCGCTTCGGCCAATGGCCGATGGGGCGAGTCGGCCAGCGCTTCGGCCAGTTCGGCGTGCGACGGGGGCTGCGCATCGATGGCGATGAAACACAGGCGCTCGCTGCGCTGCGTGTCACAGCGCCACGCGGCCCAGGTGGAGAGGAATTCTTGTGCCCGCTCGAAGCCCGTGGCGAGCACCACGTATGACCCGCGGCCTTGCCAGCCCGGCGCGATCGGCTCGTTCGTCATGCAGGCAAAGCCTGCTGCGACAACCACGACAGCAGCGGCGCGCGTGCTTCGGTGAGGCCGCGGTAGTCGAGCACCGCCGGGCTCATGCTGGCGAGCGCGTCGTGCAGGCGGCGCGCAGCGCCCGGTGCCGCCACCGCGTCGGCCAGCGGCGTGGTTTCGACATGGATCGTGAACACCGCCTGCTGCCGATCGGGCAGCGGGATGAACGTCTGGCGCTCGGTGCGAAGGAAAGCCGCCGCCGCCACGTCGGCATCAGCGCCCTGCAGTGGCCATGGAGCGCGGGCCTGGCGCAGCGGGTGCTGGTCGAGACGAGCGGTCGCCACCAGCGTCCAGACGAAGCGCTCCCAGCGCTCGGGCCCGGTCACGAGCCGCACGATGTGTTCGCTGGCAGCCAGCAGCAACTGGTTGTCGGCGACCGGCGCGTGCACTTCGGTGAAGTGGCGGCCGATCTTTTCTTCGGGCGCCCAGCGCGAGGGCAGGCAGACCGCGAGCCAGTCGACGCGGCCGCTGCGGGCGTCGATGACGGCCAGGTCTTCGGCGAACGCGAGCGCGAGCAGGGCCGCGAGACGTTGTTGCGCGGGCAAGGGGTGCAGGCAGGCCCCGATG
This sequence comes from Rhizobacter sp., assembly GCF_032229685.1. Lineage (GTDB taxonomy): Bacteria > Pseudomonadota > Gammaproteobacteria > Burkholderiales > Burkholderiaceae_C > LMDS01. Next base: position 381,561 of record NZ_JAVTWP010000031.1, read on the forward strand.
TCATTTGGGCCGTGGCCGATGGCTTCGTCTCCTCGCAGCGACCAGCCGAGGCGAAAGGCCGAAAAGTGCCCGTCACCGTCGAGCGCGAACGCCTGCGGGTGTTCGGCCACGGCGTGGTGCATCAGGGCGCTCAAAGCCGGGCCGGCGTCGAACCCGGGCGTGCAGAGCAGGGCGCGGCCGGCATCACCTCGAAGCACGTGCAGCTTCTCGGCCAGCGCGCGGTCACCGGGCTGGTTCGGCGTCAGCTGCTGCGCACCCGGCGCGAGCTTGCGCAGACCGGGTTGCATTCGGAAGGGCGCACTGACGGCGGAGAAGTCGAACGGCATGGCTCGATGATGGAGCAGAACTGCCACCAGAAAAAGAAAAGGGCGCCAGAGGCGCCCGCTGTCCTGTCTGCCGAAGGCTTTACACGCGCTTGCGGTATTCGTGCGTGCGGGTGTCGATTTCGACCTTGTCGCCGGTCTGCACGAACAGCGGCACCGAGATCTCGAAGCCGGTCGCGATCTTCGCGGTCTTCAGCACCTTGCCCGAGGTGTCGCCCTTGACGGCCGGCTCGGTGTCGGTGATCTCGCGCACCAGGCTGGTGGGCAGCTCGACCGAGATGGCCTTGCCGTCGTAGAACACCACTTCGACCGGCATCGCGTCTTCGAGGTACTGGATCGCGTCGCCCATGTTCTCGGACTCGACCTCGAACTGGTTGTACTCGGCGTCCATGAAGGCGTACATCGGATCGGCGAAGTAGGAGTAGGTGCACTCCTTCTTGTCGAGCATCACCTGGTCGAGCTTGTCGTCGGCCTTGTAGACGACTTCGGTGCCCGAGTTCGAGAGCAGGCTCTTGAGCTTCATGCGCACGGTGGCCGAGTTGCGGCCGCCGCGGCTGTATTCGGTGCGCAGCACGACCATCGGGTCCTTGCCCAGCATGATCACGTTGCCGGCGCGAAATTCCATTGCGGTCTTCATAGCGTTTCCGTTTGTGGTTCGTTGGCTGTACTTCGGTCCGCGCGCCCTGTCGGCACGCGAAAAGCCTGCGATTTTAGCGCGTTTCGCCGGCAAAGCCGATCAGCTGGCTGGCCAGGTCGCTCTGGCGGGCCAGGGCATCGCGCCAGTTCAGGCAGCGGCCTTGCCAGGCTGCGAGCTCGGGTTCGGCCGGCCAGCTTGCACCGCCGCCGTTCCATGCCGCCCAGACGTCGCGAAGGCGCGCGGCCCAGAAAGCGTCGGCACCTTCCAGGAAGCGCCCAAGAAAGGCCTGCAGCTTCACCGCGTGAACGCCATCGGCCTGCGGGTAGATCTGCCACACGAAGGGTTGGCCGGCCCACTGGGCGCGCACGAAGGAGTCTTCACCACGCACGAAGTTGAGGTCGCTGGCCCACAGCAGGTGGTCGTACTCGTTTTGCGACAGGGCGGGCAGCAGCCTGGCCCGCAAAGCGCCGCACTGCAATGACGGGCCGAGCAGGTGTGCGACTTGCCGGGCAGCATGCCCCGAAGTCGCCAGCAACAGGGTCGGGTGCTGTGAAAGATGGCGCAGCAGCGCGGGCAGGGCGGGTTGTTCGTAGCAGAACAGGCTGACCACCCGCTCGCCGGCCGCGGGCTCGGTGCCCAGCGTGCGCAGCCACGCGGCGGCATCGAAGCGTTGCCGGCGCTGCAGCAGGTCGGCTTCGCGGATCAGGCCCCCGGTGCGCTCGGTGAAGCCGGGGTAGAAGAACCACTTCTTCAGCCCGCCGCGTTGGGGCGACAGCATCCGGTGGCTGCGTTCGACGAACCCCTCGGCGCTGAGGTATTCGAGATTGACCCAGAGCGGCGGCACCTTCATGGCGGCCATGCGTTCGACCACGAACGCCGGCAACTCGCAACCGAAGGCCTCGATCACGACCTGCCCGGGCTCGTCGTTGTGCAAACCCGTCGGCCACGGCGAGACCCGCACGCCAGGGGCACCGGCCGGCGCCATCCAGGCGAGCGCCGAAGCGTCGTCGACCCACAAGTGCACCTGCTGGCCGCGCGCTGCCAGGTTGCAGGCCAGACGCCAGCAGACGCCGATGTCGCCGTGGTTGTCGATGACGCGGCAGTAGATGTCCCACCGGCGGGCTGGCGTGTCGTGCATCGCACGCATTATCCAAAAGGCCTGCGCGGCACAATGGCGCCCGATGAACGAGGGCGATTCCACGACCGACGACACCGGCAGCGACGAGAGCGCGGCCCAGGCGCGCCTGCTCGCCGAAGTGGCGGCATTGCCGAGCCTGCCCGGTGTGTACCGCTACTTCGACGCGAACGACGCTGTGCTCTACGTGGGCAAGGCGCGCGACCTGAAGAAGCGCGTGTCGAGCTACTTCCAGAAGAACCACGGCGGCACGCGCATCGGCCACATGATCACGAAGATCGTGCGCATGCAGACGACGGTGGTGCGTTCGGAAGCCGAAGCGCTGCTGCTCGAGAACAACCTGATCAAGACGCTGGCGCCGCGCTACAACATCCTGTTCCGCGACGACAAGAGTTACCCGTACCTGAAGATCGCCTCGCACAAGTTCCCGCGCGTGGCTTACTACCGTGGTTCGGTCGATCAGAAGCACCGCTACTTCGGGCCGTTCCCGAGCGCCTGGGCGGTGAAAGAGTCGATCCAGATGCTGCAGAAGGTGTTTCGGCTGCGCACCTGCGAAGACACCGTCTTCAACAACCGCACCCGGCCTTGCCTGCTGTACCAGATCAAGCGCTGTTCCGGCCCGTGCGTCAACTTCATCTCGCCGGAAGACTACGCACAGGACGTGAACAACGCCGAACGCTTCTTGCTCGGCGAGCAGCAGGAGCTGATGGACGGCCTGCAGAAGCAGATGATGGCGCGCGCCGAAGCCTTGCAGTTCGAGCAGGCGGCCGAGATCCGCAACCAACTCGGCGCGCTGTCGCGCGTGCTGCACCAGCAGTCGGTCGAAGACAACACCGGGGTCACAACAAAGGACGCCGACATCCTCGCCGTGAAGGTCGAAGGCGGGCGCGCCTGCGTCAACCTGGCGATGGTGCGCGGCGGGCGCCACCTGGGCGACCGGCCGTACTTCCCGGCGCATGTGGACGACGCGGTCGAAGTGGTCGAAGAAGAGGCCGACGAAGGCGCTGCGGGCTCGGCACGGGCCCGCCACGCGCCCGAGGTTCAGGTGCTCGAAGCCTTCATCGCGCAGCACTACCTCGACGGTGGCGTGCCACCCTTGCTGGTGCTGAGCCACGCCGTCAGCAAGACCCTGATCGAGGCGCTTTCACTGCAGAGCGGAGTGAAGGTCACCGCGCAACACCAGCCCCGCGAGCCGCGCCGGGCCTGGCTCGACATGTGCATCACCGGCGCGCAGCTGAAGCTCGCGCAACTGCTGGCCGAAGAAGGTTCGCAGCAGGCGCGCACGCGTGCGTTGGTGAGCGCGCTCGATCTGGCGGTCGAGAACCTCGACACGTTCCGAATCGAGTGTTTCGACATCAGCCATACCGCCGGCGAGTCGACTCAGGCATCGTGCGTGGTGTTCGAAGCCCACAAGATGCAAAGTGCCCAGTACCGCCGCTACAACATCGAAGGCATCACCGGCGGCGACGACTACGCGGCCATGCGCCAGGTGCTGACACGCCGCTATTCGAAGATCGCCGAGGCGGCGGCCAAGGGCGAAGCGCGCCTGCCCGACCTGATGCTGGTGGACGGCGGGCGTGGTCAGGTGGCGATGGCGCGTGAAGTTTTCGAGGAGCTGGGCATCGATCTCGCACGCATTGTTGGCGTCGAGAAGGGGGAAGGCCGTAAGGTCGGGCTCGAAGAACTGGTGTTCGCCGATGGCCGTGCCAAGGTGGCGCTCGGGCGCGATTCGGCGGCGCTGATGCTGGTGGCGCAGATCCGCGACGAAGCGCATCGTTTTGCCATCACCGGCATGCGGGCGCGGCGGGCGAGTGTGCGCACCGGTGCGAGCAAGCTCGAAGAGATTGCAGGGGTGGGGCCGAAAAAGCGCGCCCGGCTGCTGCAGAGGTTTGGGGGCGTGCGCGGGGTGGGGCACGCCAGCGTCGAAGACCTGCTCACGGTCGACGGCATATCGAAAGAACTGGCAGAGGAAATCTATCGTGCTTTGCATTGACCGGCGTGCGTGCCTGAGCCTGTTGACATTGAGCGTTCTGGCGGGCTGTTCGTCTTCGCCGCCTCCGGCCCCGGCCCCTGCGGTGGGTGCGGGGCAAAGCGTTGCGAAAGCCCCCGCGCCGCCGGCCGGCTCGTCGCGCCTGAGCGCGCCCGGCGCTGTGCGCAACTGGAACGAATTGCGCCGGCAGGCCGCGCAGCGCCTCGTGGCAGCCAACCCGGGCAGCACCTACACCGGCGTGCCGCCAGAACCGCTGCTGGCGATTCCCGTGCTCGAAGTCGAACTCAACGGCGACGGCAGCATCCGCAAGATCGAAACGCTGCGTTACCCGCGCGAAGCGAAAGACACGGTCCAGCTGGCCGTCGACGCACTGCACCGGGCGGCGCCGTTCGGTGATGTCTCGCGCCTGCCGAAACCCTGGCGCTTCACCGAGTCGTTCCTGTTCAGCGACGACCGCAAATTCAAGCCGCGCACCCTCGATTGAGCCCGGGCGCGAAGCGCGCTCGAAGTTGGTCACAATGGGCGGATGTTCTTCAATCTCCCCACGCTGCTCACCTGGGCGCGCATCGTTGCCATTCCGCTGATCGTCGGCGTTTTCCACCTGCCGCTGGCCGAGGCCGACCGCAACCTGTTCGCCACCGTGCTGTTCGTGGTGGTGGCGCTGACCGACTGGGCCGACGGTTACCTGGCCCGCAAGCTGAACATGACGTCGTCGTTCGGCGCCTTTCTCGACCCGGTGGCCGACAAGTTCCTGGTCTGCGCTGCATTGCTCGTGCTGGTGGAACTCGAGCGTGTGCAAAGCCTGATCGCGCTGATCATCATCGGCCGCGAGATCGCGATCACGGCCTTGCGTGAATGGATGGCGCAGATCGGTGCCTCGCGCAGCGTGGCGGTGCACATGCTGGGCAAGGTGAAGACGATGGTGCAGATGGTCGCGATCCCGTTCCTGCTGTACCACGGCAAACTCCTCGGCATCATCGACACCCAGCAGTGGGGCACGGTGCTGATCTATGCGTCGGCGGTGCTGACGATCTGGTCGATGGTGTACTACCTGCAGAAGGCGCTGCCCGAAATTCGCGCCAAGGCGCGTTAGGGGTGCAGGTCGAAGAATCCGACCGGCAGCGTGCGCTGATCCGGTCCATGCCGTGGGTCTTCGTGCTGATCTGGAGCACGGGTTTCGTGGTGGCACGGTTCGGCATGCCCCACGCGCCGCCGATGAGTTTTCTCGCGCTGCGTTATGCACTGTCGCTGCTGTGTTTCGTGGGCTGGATCAGCGTCGCGGGTGTGGAGTGGCCACGCGGCCGCGAACAATGGTTTCACCTCGCCGTGGTGGGGATGTTGATCCACGCGGCCTACCTTGGCGGCGTGTGGTCTGCCGTGAAGGCCGGCATCGGCGCCGGCACGGTCGCACTGCTCGTGGGCTTGCAGCCGGTGCTCACCGCCATCTGGACAGCGCTGACCGCTTCCGCCGCGAACCAGTCACGCGTGTCGAAACGGCAGTGGCTCGGCCTGTCGCTCGGGCTGCTCGGCCTCGTGCTCGTGGTGTGGCCCAAGCTCGGCGGTGGCGAAGTGACACCGTGGAACCTGGCTCTGGCGGCGTTCGCTTTGCTCGGGATCACCGTCGGCACGCTCTACCAGAAGCGGTTCGTCGCGCCCTGCGACGTGCGCAGTGCCAGCGCGGTGCAGTTGCTCGCGGCCTTCGTGGTGACCTTGCCCCTGGCCCTGCTCGAGACCGAGCCGATCGTGTGGCACCCGCACATGATCGGCGCGATGGTCTGGTCCGTATTGGGGCTGACGCTCGGTGGCAGTTCCTTGCTCTACATGCTGTTGCAACGCGGTGCGGCCACGCGGGTCACGAGCCTCATGTACCTGGTGCCACCGTGCACCGCGTTGATGGCCTGGGCTTTGTTCGCAGAGTCGTTCACGCCGCAGATGCTGCTGGGCATGTTCTTCACCGTCACCGGGGTTGCTCTGGTGGTGCGCGCACCTGTTCGGTGAGCCGCGCGCAGCGGCTTTTGTCAAGCGAGGAAGCGCGCGTTTCCCCATGATCGGGGGCGTTCGATTACGAATAGAATCCGCTTCCGCGCTTGACAGTGGGTGAGCGCACGGCTGTAATCAATCGCGCCTTGCAGGCCATCGCCGCGCGGCCCGAACACCACCCGAATTCCATGTGAGAGACCTTTAGAGAGGGGGAGCACCCGTGAACAAAAGTGAATTGATCGAACACATCGCCAAGCAGGCCGACATTTCCAAGGCGGCCGCGGCGCGCGCCTTGGAGGCCGTGATCGGCGGTGTGAAAACCTCGCTGAAGAAGAGCAACTCCGTGTCCCTCGTCGGGTTCGGAACCTTCAGCGTCGGCAAGCGCGCGGCACGCAGCGGGCGCAACCCGCGCACCGGCGCCACGATCAAGATCAAGGCCGCGAAGGTTCCGAAGTTCCGGCCCGGCAAGGCACTGAAAGACGCGGTCAACTGAAGACCTGCGCAACGAGTTTCGAGCAACGCGGGTGCTTAGCTCAGTTGGTAGAGCGGCGCCCTTACAAGGCGTAGGTCGGGGGTTCGAGCCCCTCAGCACCCACCACCCATTTGCACCCCGAGTGACCGGCTAGAATTGTCGAAGCCAAGCAGTCAAAGGCGAACCTCGGTTCGCCTTTGTTGCTTTTGCGCGTGAACCAAGGTTCGACGCGTGGCCCGACCACCCTTCCTGCACCCGCCTGTCCGCCCCGCTGCCCTGCAGTCGGGCGGCCCGTTGACAGAGGCTTCCGATGTTCGATTTTTTCCGCAAGCACACACGCGTGTTGCAGTTCCTGCTGGTGATCCTGATCTTCCCGTCGTTCGTGTTCTTCGGGATCCAGGGTTACAGCGGCTTCACCGGAGAGGCGAACGATTCCGTCGCCAAGGTGGCGGGCCACAACATCACGCGCACCGAGTGGGAAGCGGCGCAGCGTGACCAGATGGAACGTGTGCGCCAGCAGATGCCCAGCGTCGACCCGAAGATGTTCGACACGCCTGAGATGAAACTCCAATCGCTCGACGGGCTGGTGCGGCAGCGCGTGATGCTGGCGGCCGCCGACAAGCTCGATCTGGTGACGACCGATGCTCGCCTGCAGCGCGTGTTCGCGGCCGACTCGCAGTTCGCCTTCATGCGCAACCCCGACGGCAGCATCAACAAGGACGTGCTCAGTGCGCAGGGCATGTCGTCGGAGCAGTTCGCGCAGCGCCTGCGCCAGGACCTGACATTGCGTCAGGTGATGCTGGGTCTGGCGGGTACCGCGTTCGCGCCGGTGAGCACCACGGCGGGTGCGCTCGATGCGATGTTCCAGCAGCGTGAAGTGCAGGTGCAGCGCTTTGACACCAAGGCCTCGCTCGACAAGGTGTCGCCGACCGATGCCGACATCGAGAAGTTCTACAAGGACCCGGCCAACGCGCTGCAGTTCCAGGCCCCCGAGCAGGCCTCGGTGGAGTACGTGGTGCTCGACCTCGACACGCTCAAGAAGGGCATCAGCGTGTCCGAGGAAGACCTGCGCAAGTACTACGCCGAGAACGAGAGGCGCTACACCACACCCGAAGAGCGGCGCGCGAGCCACATCCTGATCAAGGCCGAGAAGAGCGCGCCTGAAGCCGAACGCGCGAAAGCGAAGGCCAAGGCCGAAGGCCTGCTGGCTGAGCTGAAGAAGAACCCGGCGGCGTTTGCCGACATGGCGCGCAAGAACTCCGAAGACCCGGGCTCGGCAGAGAAGGGTGGCGACCTCGACTTCTTCGGCCGCGGCGCGATGGTCAAGCCGTTTGAAGACGCGGCCTTCGGCCTGAAGCCCGACGAACTGAGTGCCGTTGTCGAGAGCGACTTCGGTTACCACATCATCAAGCTCGCCGCGGTGAAGGGCGGCGAGAAGCGCAGCTTCGAATCGGTGCGCGCCGAGCTCGAAGCGGAGGTCAAGACACAACTGGCCCAGAAACGTTTCTCCGAGGTCGCGGTCGAGTTCACCAACATGGTCTACGAGCAGCCCGACAGCCTGAAGCCTGCCGCCGACAAGTTCAAACTCGAACTCCGCACTGCACAGAACGTGAAACGAAGCGCGGTGCCCGGTGCCACCGGCGCGCTCGCGAACCCGAAGTTTCTGGAAGCCTTGTTCGGCACCGATGCCTTGCGCAACAAGCGCAACACCGAAGCGGTCGAGATCGCCCCGAGCACGATGGTGTCGGGGCGCGTGCTCCAGTACGCGGCGGCGCACCAGTTGCCGCTGGCCGAAGTCAAGGCGCGGGTGCGCGACCGGCTCGCCGCGGTGCAGGCTGCGGCACTCGCCCGCAAGCTCGGTGAAGAGCGTCTTGCTGCCTTGCGCGCTGCGCCCGCCACGGCGCTGACCGAGCCGGTGCAGGTGGTGTCGCGGGCCCAGCCGCGCGAAGTGCCGTCGGCCGTGCTCGATGCGCTGCTGAAGGCGCCTGTGGCCACGTTGCCGGCGTTCGTCGGCGTCGACCTCGGCGAGCAAGGTTATGCGGTCGTCAAAGTCAGCAAGGTGCTCGGGCGCGACCCAGTCACGGCCGACGCGACACAAGGGCAGGCGCAGTATGCGCAGGCCTGGGGCGACGCCGAATCGCAGGCCTACTACGGCGCGCTGAAATCGCGCTTCAAGGTCGAGATCAAGTCTGACGCGCTGAAGGTTTCCGAGGCCGCTGCGAGCGCCGCCAGCGCCGCCCCGAAATGACGCGATGCGCAGGCCGCGCAGCCGGGCGTTTCGGTTGAGCCCGCTCGGGCATCCGCTATAATTTCAAGCTCTACGGTGGCTGTAGCTCAGTTGGTAGAGTCCAGGATTGTGATTCCTGTTGTCGTGGGTTCGAGCCCCATCAGCCACCCCATCCCTGCTCTTCACAAGGTCTCATAGAGACCCAGACGCCACGCAAAATCAACGACTTACGTGGTCGTTTGTGTCTGGAGAGTTCCTGCCGTCTCACGACAGCTCAGCGGATGTAGGGGAACATGTAGGGGAACGAACGGCAGTGTCCCTGTCCGTTCGGAGGTTTGTTCCCCTATGCTCACTCAAACACATTGCAAGAACGCGGCCTGCCCAAGCGGCAAACTGCGCGTCCGACTCGCGGACTCCGGTGGCTTGTACCTTGAGGTCGTTCCATCGGGATCGAAACGCTGGTTCTGGAAGTACTACTTCAGCGGGAAAGAGAAACGCCTGGCGCTTGGCAGCTATCCCGAAATCGGGCTGAAGGAGGCGCGAGTCGCTCGCGACGATGCGAGGAAACAACAGCTGCGTGGGGTCGATCCGGTTCTTCAGCGCAAGGTTGAACGCCTCAGTTCCCAGTTCGATGTCAACGCGACGTTTGAAGTCACTGCCCGCGAGTTCCACGCGACCAAAAAGGCCGGCTGGAGCGATCACTATGCCAAGCGCTGGCTGGAACGTCTGAGCAAAGACGTGTTCCCCTGGCTGGGCAAACTCACCCTGTCGCAGATCGGCGCCCCGATGCTGCTGCAAACGCTGCGGCGGGTCGAGAGCCGCGGGGTACGAGAACTGCCGCACTCGGTGCTTGAGGCGTGCGGCCAGGTGTTCCGTTACGGCGTCTCGACCGGTCGATGTGAACGCAATCCCGCGGCCGATCTTCGAGGCGCGCTGAAGCCGATCATGACGCGGCATATGTCGGCGATTCTCGAGCCGAGCCAGGCCGGGGACTTGATGCGATCGATCCAAGGCTACCAAGGGCAGCCCTCGACACGAACGGCGCTGATGCTGTCGGCATTCCTTTTCCAGCGGCCTGGCAACATCCGACAGATGGAGTGGAGCGAACTCGATCTGGACGAAGCGATGTGGACGATCCCCTCGGACAAGATGAAGCGCACAAAGCGGGAAAAGGTGAATGGGCGTCCCCACTGCGTCCCTTTGCCGCCGCAGGCCGTGGCGGCTCTGAAGGACTTGCAGCCGCTCACGGGTCAGGGACGCTACGTTTTTCCGTCGCTGATAAGCATTCAGCGACCGATGAGCGAAAACACCGTGCGCGTCGCTCTCCGAAGGATGGGTTTCGACAACGACACGATGACGCCGCACGGATTTCGGGCAATGGCCCGAACCATCATGGTCGAACGGATGAACGTGCATCCGGACGTGATCGAAGCACAACTCGCCCACGAAAAGGGCGGCCCGTTGGGTGCGGCCTACGATCGGGCGGAGTTCATGGAGCAGCGGCGGCACATGATGAAGGCATGGGCAGACTATCTTGAGGATCTTCGGCTTCGTCCGGCTGTGATGGCTAGGCGATACGAAGAGCCGGCAGTTGCAGCGAGCACGGGTGAGAAGGTCTCAGCGGGCTGGGCCACGAAGCGCAGTGCGGTCTTGAGGTCGCCAACGGCGAAAACATGATGGGCGCTGACCTGGCCAAAAGCCAGCCGCGGCCGAAGCCGGCAGACAACCGGCGGGATGACGCGCAGAACGGTAGAGTGGAAAATAGTGAATATAATCTGGCGATATGTTATTAAAATCGCTAGAATAATGGCACTATGGCCAAGAAGACTTCACCCCTGCTGCCAGTGACAGAGGATCACTTGCTTCGGTTCGGCGAGCGGCTGTGTTTGGCGCGCAGACGCCGGCGACTGTCGTCCAAGCAGGTGGCCGAACGGGCTGGCATGGCGCCCATGACTTTGCGCAGCCTGGAGCGTGGCGGGCCGGGCGTCACGATCGGTGCCTACCTCGCTGTGATGCAGGTGCTCGGCATCGAGCGGGATCTCGACCTGCTGGGGCAGGCGGATCCTCTGGGCCGCGAGTTGCAGGACGCCAGGTTACCGGCGGGACGCACTGCAGTGGCGGCGAGTACGGCCGGGGTCGCGCAGGACGCCGAGGTGGATGCCAAGAAAACTGTGGCGAGTCAGCCCGTGCAGGTCAAGCGCGTCAGGCGCGACCTCAGCGCGCGGCAGGTTGATGCGCCCGTACCGACAGTGCGGCCACGTGCGAAGCCTTCGGGCGACGCGAGCGGGTGGATGAGCGACAGTGGCTTCACCAGTTCCCGCATCCTCGCTGACCTGATTGAGCCTACGACGCCGGTCCCGAAGAAGCGGCACTGCTGACGGCATGGCCACGGGTACGCGCAAGATCGCGGTCTACGCCGACTGGGACGGTCTGTCTGCGCCGCTCCGTCTTGGCTTGTTGAGGGCTCGGCGCGGGGCCGGGCGCGAGGTATTCGAGTTCGAGTTCGACAGGCTCGTGCTCGATGACCGCGCTTACGCCAACCTGCGACTCGATCCAAGGCTGGGGCTGTTCGCAGGGCGTCAACACCCGCAGCAGGGCAGTGAAACCTTCGGCGTCTTCGCCGACGCGAGCCCGGATCGTTGGGGAAGACTTCTCATGCGACGCCGTCTTGAGCGTGCACAAAGGGCCGGGACCACAGCCGCGGCTGTACGACTTGTCGAGTCGGACTATCTGCTCGGCGTGCATGACGCGTTCCGCGTCGGCGCGCTGTGAACCGCCCCGGGTTTTGAGGAGGCTCCAACTCTTGAGAAGATGGAGCCATGAACAAGTCGAACAAGTTTTCACCAGAGGTGCGTGAGCGGGCGGTGCGCATGGTGCAGGAGCACCGCGGGGAGTACCCATCGTTGTGGGCAGCCGTGGAGTCGATGGCGCCGAAGATCGGCTGCGTGCCGCAGACGCTGCTGGAATGGGTCAAGCGCCAAGAGGTCGACACTGGTGTGCGAGACGGTGTGACCACGGCCGACGCGCAGCGCATGAAGGAGCTGGAGCGCGAGGTCAAGGAACTGCGCCGGGCCAACGAGATCCTGAAGTTGGCCAGCGCGTTTTTCGCCCAGGCGGAGCTCGACCGCCGACTCAAGTCTTGAGGGACTTCATTGACAAGCACCGTGCTACCCATGGGGTCGAGCCGATCTGCAAGGTTCTGCAGATCGCCCCGTCGGGATATCGACGACATGCCGCGCTTCGGCGCGAGCCCCACAGACGCTGCGCCAGGGTCCAGCGCGACGAAGTGCTGGTGCCGCAGATCGAACGCGTCTGGCAGGCTAATATGCAGGTCTACGGTGCCGACAAGGTCTGGCGGCAGTTGGGGCGTGAAGGCACCTCGGTGGCGCGCTGCACCGTTGAGCGGCTGATGCGGCGACACGGGCTTCGCGGAGTGATGCGCGGCAAGGTGGTGCGCACGACGATCAGCGACAGCAAGGCAGCGTGCCCACTGGACCGGGTCAACCGGCAGTTCCGTGCCGAGCGGCCGAACCAGCTCTTGGTCTCGGACTTCACGTATGTCTCGACCTGGCAGGGCTGGCTCTACGTGGCCTTCGTCATCGATGTGTTCGCCCGGCGCATCGTGGGCTGGCGGGTGAGCAGTTCGATGCGAACGGACTTCGTCCTCGATGCTCTGGAGCAGGCGCTGTATGCACGTCAACCCGAGCGCGACAGCAGCTTGATTCATCACTCGGACCGCGGGTCGCAATACGTGTCCATCCGGTACAGCGAGCGACTGGCCGAGGCCGGCGTCGAGCCCTCCGTGGGAAGCAAGGGCGACAGCTACGACAACGCCTTGGCCGAGACGATCAACGGGCTCTACAAGGCGGAGCTGATTCATCGCCGAGCGCCCTGGAAGACCAAGGCAGCGGTCGAGCTGGCCACGCTGGAATGGGTGGCCTGGTTCAACAACCACCGCTTGCTTGAACCCATCGGCTACATACCTCCCGCTGAAGCTGAGGCAAACTACTTCCGGCATCTCGCCAGTCAAGTCGCCATGGTGGCAGCCTGACTTAAACCAAACAGCCTCCACTCCACGAAGTCCGGGGCGGTTCACATGCTGCGCGACCTGCTGCAGCGAGAAGGCTTCGCGGTGGGCCGCCGGCACGTGGGCACGCTGATGGCCCGGATGGGTATCGAGGCGCTGTACCGCAAGCCCAACACGAGCCGCAAGCACCCGCACAACAAGGTGTACCCGTACCTGCTGGGCGGGCTCAAGATCACCCGTGCCAACCACGTCTGGGCCACCGACATCACGTACATCCCGATGGCTCAGGGCTGGGTTTATCTGTGCGCCATCGTCGATTGGGCCAGCCGGCGCGTTCTCGCGCACCGAATCTCGATCACGATGGAGACAGGCTTCTGCCTGGAAGCATTGAACGAGGCCCTCGCCAAGTACGGCACGCCGGAGATCTTCAACACCGACCAGGGCAGCCAGTTCACGAGCCTGGAGTTCACCAGCGCGCTGCACGAGCATGGCATCAAGATCAGCATGGACGGGCGCGGCAGCTGGCGCGACAACGTGTTCGTCGAGCGGCTGTGGCGCTCGATCAAGTACGAAGAGGTGTACCTGCATGCCTACGACTCGGTCAGCCAGGCCAAGGCCGGCATCGGCAGGTACATCGAGTTCTACAACACGCGCCGGCCACACTCGACGCTGGACAAGATGACGCCCGACGAGTTCTACTTCGCTTCGCGGGCCTCGCTTGCCGACGCGGCCTGAGCACTCTCACCCCTTCAACCCTGTAGAGATCCACTTAGAAAACCCGGGCGACTGTCTGAACCACCGGGGCCACCTCTGATCCCGACCGGCTCGACTGACTACTTCTTTCTCTTGAGCAGGTCTTTGGCCGCTTCTTTGGCTGCATTCATCGACTCGGTAGCGTCGCCTGCAACTGACCTTGCCCCCGAAAAACGTACCCCTTGCTGAGTGGTTCAATGCAAGCAAGGAGAACGGAAATGACGAAGACAGTACGGGCGCGCTATACGCTGGAGTTCAAGCAGGAGGCGGTGAGGCTGGTGACAGGTGGACAGGTGGACAGAGCATCGCCGCGGCGGCAAGGTCGTTGGGCGTGGTGGAGCAGACGCTGTTCAACTGGATCAAAGCTGATCGGCAGGGTGCAAGCTCAAAGGCGCTGACACCAAGGTCGTGAGCGCCGAGCAGATGGAGATCAGCCGGCTACGAGCCGAGCTGGCGCGCGTGAAGATGGAGCGCGACATTTTGGGGCAAGCGACGGCGTACTTCGCGAAAGGGCAGAGTTGAAGTACGCCTTCATCAACCGTCATCGGCGTTTGTGGCCGATCTCGGTGCAATGCCGGGTTCTGCAGGCCAGCGTGGCGGGGTACCACGAGCACTTCGTGCGTCAGGCCAGCAGCGAGCAACGGCGCCACCTGAGCGACGATGCGCTGCTGGTGCACATCAAGGCCATCCACGCCGAGAGCCATGGCAGCTACGGCTGGCCGCGCACGTGGAAGGAACTGCTGGCCCGTGGCATTCGTGTGGGCAAGGAGCGGGTTCAGAAGCTCATGCAACTGCATGGCATCCGGGCCAAGGGCAAGCGCCGCTTCAAGGTGACCACCGACAGCAACCACGATCTGCCCATCGCGCCGAACCTGCTCGATCGGCAGTTCACCGTGGCCGAGCCCGACAAGGTCTGGGCCGGCGACATTACCTACATCCCCACCGACGAGGGGTGGCTGTTCCTGGCGGTAGTGATCGACCTGTTCAGTCGCCAGGTGGTGGGCTGGTCGCTGCGAGAGGACATGACGCGCGACATCGTCATCGATGCCTTGCGTATGGCCTGGTTCAAGCGCCACCCGAGCAAGCAGGCGGGGTTGATCTTCCACAGCGACCGCGGCAGCCAATACGCGAGCCAGGACTTCAGGGACGTCCTGGCTGAGTACGGCATCACGGCATCGATGAGCCGGCGTGGCAACTGCTGGGACAACGCCTGCAGCGAGACGCTGTTCGGGTCGTTGAAGGTGGAGCGGCTGCATGGTCAGCGGTTCGTGACGCGCCGCCACGCCAAGGACGAAGCCATCGCTTGGCTACTCTGGTACAACCAGACCCGACGGCACTCGACGCTGGCTTACGTCAGCCCGGTGCGGTTCGAGCAAGACTGGCTGGCCGCACAGGCCAAGCAAGTCAATTCGTGACTCGGCTATGGGGTACGGATTCCAGGGGCAAGCTCATCTGGGTGTTTGCCCGGTTCGACCGAAACCGTGCCGCCGTCACCGACGAGGCCTTCTTCAACCGGCGCAACCTCTTCGTGCTGGATGTGGATGCGCGGGAACAGAGCACCGAGCGAGCCGTGCTGACCTTCAACGGCTATCTGCAAAGACCGCAGGTCATCGCTGACCAAGTGCATGACGTCTGGGAGGCGGCCCGATCAGCATGCTGTTCGAGATGAATCGCGACGACAACCCGCGGCTGTACGACGACCTGGCGCGATTCAACAAAGGCACGAAGCGGGTCAACCGTCTGCGCTTTCTGGCGCATGAAGGGCTGCTGGCGCAGAACTGGTTGCTCCTGCCAGCGACGGCCGGTGCGGCGGCTTCACTTCCGTTGCCTGCAGGTCCGACGGCGGGTGGCCTTGATCTTGGTGAACCGACTGTCACGAACCAGATGTTCGGACAGCCGCTGAGCGAGTAGGGGCGCACCGTGACTGGCACGAAGCGACGAGCCCCCAAGGTGGATCGAGTCAGCGCGTCCGAACTCGCGCAGATGGTCGTCTGCGAGAGACGGGTCAAGTTCGCGCATGACCATGACAGTCGACGGACGCCCGAACAATTGCAGGTGACGCCTCTGTGATTTTCGGAGTGGATTGTCCGAACCTTGAGACCCGGCGTGAATTGCCGCGACCACTGAAAGTAAGGTCGGGATTCAGGCGCGGAGACGTGCGTTCCCGGTCGTACTGGCGGCGCAAATCGTCAAACGATTCGGGCAGAGCTGAACCGTCAGATAGGACTCTGTTCGGTCGCTGGCCCTGACGGGCGAGCTCAGAATCGAGTGCGTCGGCGTTTGGCCGCACCCGTCGGCAGCGAAGCGTACAGGGACTGCCCGGATTGGACAAACGGCCGTTTGTTAGGTTTAGAATTCATCCATGCCATTCAGGAGTCGCGCATGACATCTTTCGCTCCCGATGCCAGCGGGCGCCGCCGCAGCATCCGCGGTGAAACCGCCATCGTCGGCGCCGGCCGATCGGATGTCGGCCGCGTCCCCGGTAAGAGTGTGATGGCGCTGGCCGCTCAGGCGGCCAAGGCCGCGCTTGAGGATGCCGGCCTAGGGCGCTCGCAGATCGACGGCGTGCTCTCCAGCGTCGCCTTCGCGGCCCCATTTCACCGTTTCAGCGTGGCCTTCAGCGAGTACTTCGGCATCGTGCCCACGTTCTCGAACACGCTGCAGGTTTCCGGCGCTACTGCCGCGACGATGTTCAACATCGCTGCCGCAGCGATCGCGGGTGGCCTGGCCGAAAATATCCTGATCATCGGCGCCGACAGCCTGCTCACCGGGCTGTCGCCAGACCTCGCCCTGCGCTCGATGACCGAAAGTCGCGACCAGCAGTACGAGATGCCGTTCGGCATTCCCGTGGCCAACACCTTCGCCATGACGGCGCATCGCCATATGAAGGATTTCGGCACCACCGCCGAGCAGTTCGCGAAGGTGGCGGTGATCCATCGCGAGCACGCCCGCCGCACGCCGGGTGCGCAGATGACCGAACCGATCACGGTCGACGACGTGCTCAACTCGGGATGGGTCACAACACCGTACCACAAGCTCGATTGCTCGCTGATCTCGGACGGGGCCGTCGCGTTCGTCGTTTCGTCGGCAGATCGGGCCAAATCGGCGTTCAAGGCCAAACCGATCTACATCTTGGGCGGTGGCGAGTGCTATACGCACGAGCACATCTTCCTGATGCCCTCGCTGACGACGACGGGTGCCGTTCAATCGTCCGCGAAGGCCTATGCGATGGCCGGCTGCGCCGCGAAGGACATTGATGTCGCGGGTGTCTATGACTGTTTCACGGGAACGGTCATCATGATGTTGGAGGATCTCGGTTTCTGCCCCAAGGGCGAGGGCGGCCGGTTCGTCGACGACCGCCAGATCACTTACGGCGGGTCGATTCCATGCAACACGCACGGCGGCCTGTTGTCCTTCGCCCACCCAGGCATGCCGGGATCCTTGCTTCACTTC
Source organism: Rhizobacter sp. (assembly GCF_032229685.1). Lineage (GTDB taxonomy): Bacteria > Pseudomonadota > Gammaproteobacteria > Burkholderiales > Burkholderiaceae_C > LMDS01. The sequence goes on from NZ_JAVTWP010000031.1 coordinate 398,558, forward strand.
CTCGAGGTGGTCGAGCAACTGCGCGGTGTTTGCGGCGACCGTCAGGTCGCTGGCGCAGAGCTGGGGCTGGTGCACAGCCTCGGCGCGGGCTTCGCGACCCAGGCGACAACGATTCTCGGAACGGAGGCCACGCTGTGAGGCGCATCGATCCCAAGGAAGCACACATCAAACCGCTGCCCACGCCCGATGCGGATTCGGAGGCGTATTGGCAGGGGCTCAAGGACGGCAAGCTGCTGCTCCAGCACTGCAGCGATTGTGGCAATGTGCAGTTCTACCAGCAGGCCATGTGCCGCAACTGTGGCGGGGAGAACCTCGCGCATCGGGCCGCCAGCGGCCGCGGCATCGTGCATTCGTTCAGCGTCGTGCATCGCGCCCCGGGGCCGGCGTTCAAGCAGGACACGCCTTACGCCGTGCTGCTGGTGCAACTCGACGAGGGACCGCGAATGATCAGCTCCCTGGTCGATGCCGACCCAGCGGCCATTGAGTTCGACATGGCGGTCGAGCTCGTGTGCGAGCCGGCGAGCGATCACGTCGTTCTGCCACGGTTTCGGCCCGTTTGAGCGGACCCGCTCGGCACGACCGACGGCCTCGCCGTATCAAGCTGTTCCATAAGAAAAAGGGCGGGAGATTGAATCTCCCGCCCTGTAAAAGGGGGTCGCTCCGCTCGGGCGCCCCACCTAGGAAAAATCAGAAAATGTGCTGGATACCGGTCGCGATGCCGTAGTTCTTGCCGTTCGGCACCAAGGTGTCGTTGGAGCCGGAGAACACCGCGTTGGCCCAAATGGGACCGAGGGCCAAGGTTTCGTTCTTGACCTGGCTGACGAGGGCATAGAGCGAGGTGCGTTTGGAGAGGTAGTACTGCGCATTCAGCACGGTCTGCTTGCTGGTCGTGCCGCCGAAGGTTTCCTTGACGGCGAAGTACTGCGCAGCGACTACAAACTGCGGTGTGACGTTGTAGCTGCCGCCCACCGTCCACATCTTCGAATCTGTCCATCCGACGTACGGGCAGGGCACGGCTCCGGTTGCCGGCCCCGGTGTGCTCGGGCATGTGGTGCCAGCGAAGGTCGCGATGCCGCCAGGTGCAGCGGCGGTGCGCCCTTCGCGATTGTCGACCGCATCGTAGCCGGCGACCACCTTGAAGTCCCCGAGCTTGTAGGAGCCCGAGAGCATGTACCAGCTCAGGCTCTTGCCGGACCCCGCGGCGTCGAAATCCCTTTGGTAGCTGGCCGCAACGGCAACCGGACCGCTCATGTAGCGCACGAGCCCGCCAATGGTGGAGCCCGCCTTGTTCCCGAACGCGCCTTGTTCGCCAGCGGACATGCTGGCCGCAAAGTCGAATCCCCCGAGGTTCGGGCTGTCGTAGCGGATCTGGTTGCTGTTCCAGTAGTCGTTGCCGATGCCCTGAGCCGCTGTCGCGGTGGCGAAGCCCGTGTTGATGCCGGCTGGCAGGGCGTTCATGATGTTTGCGTGGCCAATGAGGGCCGCAGTGTAGTTTCGGCCCAGCGTGACCTGACCCAAGCTGGCGCTCTTCAAACCGATATAAGCATTGCGACGCCACAACGCCGTGGCGGGTTGGGCAATCAGCGTCCCGGAGTTAGCCCCGCCAGTGATGCCGTTGCCCGTTGCTATGTCTAACGCCGCTTCAAGGTTGAACAGCGCCGAAAGGCCTCCTCCGAGATCTTCCGAGCCCGTCAAGCCCCACCTCGACGAACTGCCAGAGTCAGTGTTGAGCCTCAGCAGTCTGTGCGTGTTCGTTCTGGTGCGATCGTAGTACGCGGTGCTCGCATCCAGTCGCCCATAGAGCGTGACGCCGGACTGAGCTTGTGCCGTGGATGCCGCCACTGCTCCGAGAATGCCTGCCCAAAGAATCCGAGTATTCATTCGCTTGCCTCCAACTTGTTGATGAACCAGCCCTTTGCCAGGGACCGTGCTCTGAGCCCCGCGCGAACCCAAACGACCGGGTTCGCCTTTGCGCCAAACAGCTCTTGGGGAGCGGTTTGTCTAACAAACGTAAGGTAGATTAGATTTTTGCCTCGGCCGATGGGACAAACCCCATGTGTTGCGCGTCAAGGGCGGTGCGGGCCGACCGCGTCAGGATTGACAACGACTTCTTCGAAGAGGCATGGCTCAGCGGATCTTCCGCGCGTTGCAGCGATTTGTTCGTGATTACCTGATCGTCGACGTCTATTGCCGGCCATGGTGCGTGGCAGTGCGCTGCCATACGGCGAACCGCTTGTCGGCGGAGTGTCAGGTCAGCACGAAGGCTGGTCGGTGACCGGAAATTTCTCGAGCGTCGTTTTGGTCGCTTCTACAACGGCCAAGCCGAGCGCCACGGGAATCGCGGCGGCGCGTGTACTCGGGGGCTCACTCGCTCTTGATGCCGGCCGCCTTGACGGCTGCCGCATAGCGCTTCGTCTCTGTCTCGAGGAAGCTGGCGAATTGTGCCGGTGTCCCGCCGACCGGTTCGACCCCCTGCGACAGCAGCCGCTGCCTCACTTCGGGCGTGTTGATTCCGCGCGTGACTTCAGCGCTGATTCTGGCGAGGATGTCGTTCGGCGTGCCGGCACGTCCGACGAGGCCAAGCCACGAGTTGCCGTTGAAGTCGGCAACGCCCGACTCGTTGATCGTCGGGTACTCGGGAGCTGCGGCCGAGCGGGTCAGCCCAGTCGCGGCAATGACTCTCAGCTTGCCGGCCTTGACCTGAGGCGCTGCGGAGAGCAGATCGACGAACATCATCGAGATGTGCCCCGCCATCACGTCCGTCATCGCGGCCGCGCTGCCCTTGTAGGGGACATGGACGATGTCGATGCCCGAGGCCGCCCTGAGCATCTCGCCTGACAGGTGGTTCGATTGCCCGATTCCGGCCGATCCGAAGTTCAAGCTGCCGGGCTTTCTCTTGGCCAGCGCGATCAGCTCGCGCAGATTGTTCGCGGGCACTGAAGGGTGGACCACGAGCACGTTCGTCAGGTTGACCGTGTGCGTGATCGGCGCCAGATCACGCGTCGTGTCGTAGGGCAGTTTGGCGTGAACGCTCGGGTTGATCGCGTGGCTGGTCGCGACCACGCCCAGCGTGTAGCCATCGGCTGCGGACCGGGCCACGACATCGGTGCCGAGCACGCTGCCGGCCCCCGGCACATTCTGATAGATGACCGTCTGCCCCATCGATTCCAGGTGCTTGCCGACGATGCGTCCGATGGTGTCGAGGATGCCGCCCGCGACCGACGGAATGATCAACGTGATCGGCTTGTCCGGGTAACTGGTCTGTGCCGCCAGAGACGTCGCAGTGAACATCGGCAGTGCGAGCAGTTGCCGGCGGGTGAGAGTCATCTTGATTCCTTTGTCATTCGCCATACCGAAAACGAATCGCTATGGCGAAAAAGTGTAGACCGCTCGACTGCATCGTGTCAACATATCGGGACTCGAACGACTCGACATCGCGTATGGAGACCATGGCATCGCCGGACAAGCTCGTGGGGGCACTCGCCAGCGGGCTGGCCGTAATCCGCTACCTGTCCGCGGCAGCGGCGCCAGTCGGCGTGAGCCGAATCGCACGCGACCTGGGGTTGAACTCCAGCACCTGCTACAACCTCCTCAAGACACTGGTCCACGAGAGACTGGTGAGTTTTGACGAGGCCACCAAGACCTATCGAATCGGTCTGGGCCTGGTGGAACTCGCCAAGGGTGCGCTGGAGACGGCATCGTACGCGCGCATGGTGCATCCGCACCTCGAAGCGATCGCGGCAACGCACCGCGTGACGGCGACACTGTGGCACCGCGCACCCGACGAGCGCGTGATTCTGGTCGATCGTGCCGACAACGACGCGACCATGCGGGTCCACATGAACGTCGGGCAGCGGCTGCCGATGTACATCTCCGCGCTCGGGCGCAGCATCGCTGCCCGCTCGGGGCTGACGAAGGCCGAAATGCGCCAGCGCGTGGATGCGTTGCGCTGGGACGATCCGCCCAGTTTCGACAGCTACATGCGAAGCGTGGATGAGGCGGCGAACAAGGGCTATGCCGTTGACGCTGGCTGCTATGTCAAGGGCGTGACGAGTGTGTCGTCGGCCGTGCTCGACTCGGCTGGCACGCCCGTCATGGCGATCAGCGGCACCGGTTTCAGCGCGCAACTGGGGCGGTCGAGCATCAAGGCCTTGGGCGAGGACTTGCGCGACAGGGCCGCGCTCGTGTCGCGTGCACTGTCCGGCGTTGCGCAGAACGAGGGTGCACGCGGATGAGCCTGGACTTCAGCTTCTCCACCGAACACGATGCGGTACGCGAGACCGTGCGGCGCATGTGCCGCGAGGAGCTTGCGCCGCTGGTTGACGAGGCCGAAGAGAACGAAGCCTTTCCGCGCCACATTTTCCGGCGTTGGGGCGAGCTCGGGCTGCTCGGGGTGCGCTACCCGGAAGCCGACGGCGGCAGCGGCATGGACAAGGTCAGCGACTGCATCGTGCGCGAGGAGCTCAGCTTCTGCAGCCAGGCCTTCGCGTCGAGCTGGTCGGCGCATTCGCATCTGGGCATCTGGCCGATCTGGCGCGCCGGCACGCCGGATCAGCGCGCGCGCTGCTTCGTGCCCGCACTCGCTGGCGAGAAGATCGCGGCATTTGCGCTGAGCGAGCCCGATGGCGGCTCCAACGTGCGTGCGCTGCGCACCAAGGCCACGCGCACGGCCGGGGGCTGGCGACTCGACGGCAGCAAGCTCTACATCACCAACGCGCCGATCGCCGACTTCATGCTGGTCGCGGCGCGCACCCGGCCGGAACTGACCCCCGAGGCGATCAGCCTGTTCATCGTCGAGCTGCCGAACCCCGGTGTCGCGATCTCGAAACTGCGCAAGGAAGGCATCCGCGGTTCCGAGACGGCGCTGATCCACTTCGACAACGTGCTCTTGTCCGGCGACGCCCTGCTCGGCAACCGCGAGGGCACCTACCCGGTGATCCTCGACTCGTTGAGCGAGAACCGCGTCGGCGTTGCCGCCAATGCCCTGGGCATGGCGCGCGCGGCCTACGAGGCGGCGCTGGCCTACGCCCATGACCGCATCGTCGCCGGAAAGCGCATCGGCGACTACCAGGCCGTGGGCCATCGCCTCGCCGACATGGCCGCGCAGATCGAGGCCGCGCGCTGGCTCGTGTACTACGGCGCCTGGCGAGTCGACCAGGGCACGCTGGACGCAGCCACTGCCGCCAAGGTCAAGCTCGTCGCCAGCGAGGCCGCGGTGGCGGTCAGCGAAGCGGCGATCCGCATCCATGGCGGCGCCGGGATCATGCGCGAGTACCCGGTCAGCCGCATCCACCGCGATGCCCTGGTCTACGTGATCGGCGAGGGCACCAGCGACATCCAACGCAACATCATCGCCCGAGATCTGGGATTCAAGCCATGACCGCATCCGTTCTGCGCGAGCGCCACGGCGCCACACTCGTCATTCGACTCAACAAGCCCGAGGCGCGCAACGCCTTCGACCTGGAAATGCGCCAGGGCATCGCCGAGGCGGTGTACGAAGCGCGTGACACCGCCGAGGTGCGCGCCGTCGTCATCACCGGCACCGGCCGCGCGTTCTGCGCCGGCGGCGACCTGAAGTCGCTGTCGGCCGAGAAGCGCCCGGTGTTCGCCGACCGCGACCGCATCCGGCGACTGCATGTCTGGTTCCGCGAACTGGTCAACCTCGAGAAGCCGGTGATCGCGGCGGTCCACGGCCCGGCCTTCGGCGCCGGGTTCATCCTGACGCTGGCCTGCGACTTCGTGCTCGCCACGCCGAGCGCGCGCTTCTGCGCGGTGTTCACGCGCGTCGGCCTGGTGCCCGACCTCGGCGCGTTCTACCTGCTGCCGCGCGTGGTCGGCCTGATGCGCGCCAAGGAGCTCGTGTTCTCGGCGCGTGAGGTCGATGTCGAGGAGGCTCGCTCGCTCGGTATCGTCTACGACGTGGTGCCCGAGGCGCGCCTGCTCGACGACGCGCTGGCGATGGCGGCGCGCTTCCACGGCGCGGCCACGCAGGCCATCGGCATCTCGAAGAACATCCTCAACCGCTCGTTCAACCTCGACCAGGACACGCTCGCCGAGCTCGAAGCGGCGGCCCAGGCGATGGTGATGAAGACCGATTACCACCACGACGCGGTCGCGCGCTTCATCAACAAGCAGCCGCGCGCGTTCGACTGGCCCGCCAAGCCGAAGGCCGGCGAGGGCAAGGCGTGAGCCGGGCGAAGAAGAGCGATGGGCAGCGCCAACTCGCCCTGTATCGCACGATGCTGCTGGTGCGGCAGGCCGAGACCGCACTCACACGCTTGTTCGCCGACGGCGAGGTGCCGGGTTTCATCCACCTGAGCATCGGCCAGGAGGCGATCGCCGCAGGCGTGACTTCGGCGCTGGCGCCGCAGGACACGCTGGCCACCACCCATCGCGGCCACGGGCACGTGCTCGCGCGCGGCATCGGTTTGGACGGTTTCTTCAAGGAGATCATGGGCCGCGCCGGTGGCATCTGTCAGGGCCGCGGCGGCTCGATGCACGTGGCAGACACGAGCCTGGGCGTGCTCGGTGCCAACGGCATCGTCGGCGCCGGCATCCCGATCGCGCTCGGCAGCGCGATCGCGCAAGCCACGCTCGACACCGGTGGCCTCGCGGTCGTGTTCTTCGGCGATGGTGCGATGGCCGAGGGCGTGCTGCACGAGACGCTGAACATGGCGGCGCTGTGGAAGTCGCCGCTGCTGCTGGTGTGCGAGAACAACGGCTGGTCCGAGTTCTCGCCCACCTCGCGCCAGTTCGCGGCCCGGCTGGACGCGCTGGCGGCGGCGTTCGGCATCGTTCACGAAGGCGTGGACGGCAACGATGTGCTCGCGGTCGCCGATGCGGCCGCGCGCGCGGTGGCTGCGATCCGCGAAGGCCACGGCCCGCGTGTGCTCGAGTGCAAGACGCACCGTGTGCGCGGCCACTTCGAAGGCGACCCGCAGAAGTACCGCAGCGCCGACGAAATGCAGGCGGGCGCCAGGACCGATCCGCTGGCGCGCACCCATGCGGCCTTGCTCGCCGCGGGCGTCGCCGCCGAGGTGCTGGATGCAGCGGCCGCCGAGGTCGCGCAGCGCATCGAGGCGGCGATCGCCGGTGCGCGCGCCGATGGCCTGCCGGCCTTTGAACCCGCCTTCGCCGGCGTCTACACGGAGACGACCTCGTGAGCGCCGGCCCGACCGAGATGAAATACATGGCCAGCGTCGCACAGGCGCTGCGCGACAGCATGGCCGCCGACCCGCGCGTCATCGTGATGGGCGAGGACATCGGCGCGCCCGGCGGCTCGTTCAAGGCGACGCGCGGCCTGCTCGACGAGTTCGGGCCGAAGCGCGTGCTCGACACCCCGATCTCCGAGGCGAGCATCGTTTCCGCCGCGGTCGGCGCGGCGCTGTCGGGCCTGCGCCCGGTCGTCGAGATCATGTTCATGGACTTCATCACGCTGGCGATGGACGCCTTGGTGAACCAGGCCGCCAAGGCGCGCTTCATGTTCGGTGGCCAGTGCAGCGTGCCGATGGTGCTGCGCACGCCGCACGGCGGGGGCTTGAGCGCCGGGCCGCAGCATTCGCAATGTCTGGAAGCCTGGCTGGCGCATGTGCCGGGCCTCAAGGTCGTGTGCGCGGCCACGCCGGCCGATGCTTACGGCCTGCTGCGCGCCGCCATCGAAGACCCGGACCCGGTGATCTTCATCGAACACAAGGGCCTGTACGGCAGCAAGGGCCCGGTCGACGTGACGGTGCGCGACGTGATCGGCAAGGCCAAGACCGTTCGCGCCGGCCGCGACGTGACGCTCGTGACCTACGGCGCGACCGTGCACACCTCGCTGGCGGCGGCGCAGGAACTGGCTGGCGAGGGCGTGGAGGTCGAGGTGATCGACCTGCGCAGCCTGCAGCCCTGGGACCACGCCACCGTGCTCGCGTCGCTGGCGCGCACCCACCGTGCGGTGATCGTGCACGAGGCGGTGCAGGCCTTCGGCGTCGGCGCCGAGATCGCGGCGACGATCGCCGACGAAGGCTTCGACGAACTCGATGCGCCGGTGGTGCGCGTCGGCGCGCCCTTCATGCCGGTGCCCTTCGCCAAATCGCTGGAGCAGGGCTACAACATCGGTGCCGCGGCCATCGTCAAGGCGGTGCGCCGCACCCTCGAATGAACACGGAGACACGCATGGCCAACGACAGCATCCTGAGTGAAAAGCGCGGCCCGGTGGGCCTGTTGACGATCAACCGGCCGAAGACCCTGAACGCGATCGACGTGCCCACCATGCACGCACTCGACGCCGCCCTCGCGGCCTTCGAGGCCGACGATTCGGTGCGCGCCATCGTCGTCACCGGGGCTGGCGAACGGGCTTTCGTGGCCGGCGGCGACATCGCCGATCTCGACAGCCGGCGCGGGCTGCCGCACTACGAACAGTTCGCCGAAGTCATCCATCGCCTGTTCACGCGCTTCGACAATTGCGACAAGCCGACGCTGGGCGCCATCAACGGCTGGGCGCTCGGCGGCGGCACCGAGTTGCTGCTGGCGCTGGACATTCGCCTGGTGGCCGAGGAAGCCAAGCTCGGCCTGCCCGAGATCACGCTCGGGCTGTTTCCCGGCGCGGGCGGCACGCAGCGCTTGATTCGCCAGATCCCGCTGTGCCGCGCCAAGGAGCTGATGTTCACGGGCGACCAGATCAGCGCTGCCGAGGCGGTGGCGCTGGGGCTGTGCAACCGCACCGTGCCGCGTGCGAAGCTGCTGGACGAGACGCTGGCGCTGGCGACGCGCATCGCAGAGAAGTCGCCGCTGGTGCTGAAGCTGCTCAAGCGCACCTTGCGCCAGGGCCTGGAGATGCCGCTGCCCGCCGCGCTGGCGCACGAGCAGGCGATGATCGGCCTGGTGCTCGACAGCGACGATGCGCACGAGGGCTGTCGCGCGTTTCTCGAGAAGCGCAAGGCCGAATTCAAAGGGACCTGACGGCGTGCGCAGAGACTGGCTCATGCCCAAGCTGGGCCTGACGATGACCGAGGGCGCGCTGGCCGAATGGACACTCGCGCCCGGCGCGCGTTTCAAGGCCGGCGACTGCGTGTTCGTGGTCGAGAACGACAAGGCGGCCACCGAGGTCGAGGCTGAAAGCGACGGCGTGATGGGCACGCCGCTGGTCGCGGTGGGCGAGACCGTGCCGGTCGGAGCGGTGGTGGGGTATTGGGACGAGGACGCGCCGCCGGTCGCAGCACCCGCCGTGGCCGACGCGGCCGCCACCACCGCTCGCCGGCCGGTCACACCGTTCGCTCGCCGTCTCGCGCGCGAACATCGGATCGCGATCGCCGACGTGACGGGCTCGGGGCCGCGCGGTCGGGTGCGGGCGCGCGATGTCGAGGCAGTGTTGAAAGCGCGGACATCCGCTCCTGCACCGACACCTGTGCCCGCGACGCCGCTGGCGCCCGCCCCGACATCCGTGACGATGACGAACTCTGCGTCGGCGACAGTCCTGCCGCCGCTGTCTGCGCCAGTGGCCCGCGGTACGGTTCCCGGCCGCCTGCAGCCGTTCACCGCGGTGCAGCAGGCCACGGCCGCGCGGCTGACCGCCGCCAAGCAGGACATCCCGCACTTCTACCTGGCGCGCGAGGCCGAGGTCTCGAGCCTGCTCGACCTCTACGCCAAGCTGAAAGACCCCGAGACCGAGCCGCGGCTGACGCTCAACCACTTCCTCGTTGCAGCCGTGGGCCGGGCGCTGCGTGCGCTGCCCGAGCTGAATCGCGTCTGGACGCCGCAGGGCGCGCTGGTGCTCGATGGCAGCGACGTCGGCGTGGCCGTGCATACCGAACACGGTCTGCGCGTGCCGTTGGTGCGCGATGCCGGGCGCTTGAGCCTGGTCAACCTGGCGCGCCAAGCCAACACCCTGGCCGAGCGTGCGCGTGCGGGTCGACTCGGGGCCGACGACATGGCCGGTGGTGCCATCACGGTGTCGAATGCCGGCATGCACGGCCTGACCGCGATGACCTCGATCATCGTGCCCGGGCAGTCGATGATCCTCGGCGTCGGCAGCGTGCGCGAGCTGTTCCGCCCCGACAAGCTCGGCCAGCCGGCGCTGCGGCTCGAAATCGCGCTGGTGCTGTCGGTCGACCACCGGGTGCTCGACGGGGTCGGCGGCGCCGCGCTTCTCAACGAGATCGTCGACGGGCTGGCCCATCCGACTCGCTTGTTGTTTGACTAGCTGACGCAGGAGCTCACGATGGACTTTCGACTCTCCGATGAACAGAAGCTGATGATCGAGGCGGCGCGCAAGGTCGGCGACCGCTTCGGCCTGGAGTACTGGCGCAAGCAGGACGCCGCCAAGGCGTTCCCGAAGGAGTTCTGGCTCGCGGTCTGCGACGCCGGCCTGTGTGGCGCCGCGCTGCCCACCGAGGTCGGCGGGGCCGGCCTGGGCATGTTCGAGCTGGCGCTGGTGGTGGAGACGCTGGCCTCCTGCGGCGGCGGCGCAACCGTCGGGCAACTCTTCATGATCAACCCGATCTTCGGCGGCGTCGCGCTGTCGCGCTTCGGCACGCCGGCGATGAAGGCCGAGCTGCTGCCCAAGATCGTCTCGGGCGAGATCAACTGCTGCATGGCGCTGACCGAGCCCGACGCCGGCACCAACACGCTCGAGCTGCGTACCTATGCCGAGGCCGACGGCGACGGCTGGCGCCTGAACGGCCGCAAGATCTGGATCACCGGCGTGCCCGACGCGGCCAAGATGCTGGTGGTGGCGCGCACCAAGAAGCTCGCCGACTGCAAGTCGCGCAGCGACGGCCTGTCGATGTTCATGATCGACGTCGAGCGCAAGGGACTCGCGCACACCGCGATCGACAAGGTCGGCACGCGCACGCTGGCGTCGAGCAGCGTCTTCTTCGACGACGTGCGCATCGCGCCGGGCGAACTCGTCGGCACCTTGCACCGCGGCTGGCACGAATTGCTCGACGTGCTCAACACCGAGCGCATCGTCACCACCGCGGCGCTGGCCGGCACCGGCGAACTGGCGATCAAGCTGGCGGTGAAGTACGGCAACGAGCGCAAGGTCTTCGGCGACAAGCCGGTCACGAGCTACCAGGGCTTGCAGTTTCCGCTCGCGCAATGCCATGTCGAGGTCGAGGCGGCGCGGCTGCTCAACCACAAGGCGGCGGTCAACTGCGACATGGGTCTGCCCTACGGCAGCGAGGCCAACGCCGCCAAGCTGCTGGCGGCGCAGGCGGTCGGCCGCGCCACCGAGCGCGCGATGCAGACCATGGGCGGCATGGGCTACGCGACCGAGTTCCACGTCGAGCGGCTGTGGCGCGATGCGCGGCTGTTCCGCTTCGCACCGGTGTCCGAGGAAATGATCCTGAACTACGTGGCCAACCACGACCTGGGCATGCCGCGCTCGTACTGAGCGCGTCAGTCTCCAAGGAGATCTGCATGGTCAACCTGAGTGCCGCCATCCTGCGCTGGGCGCGCGCCGAGCCCGCACGACCGGCCCTGTTGTACCGCGACCAGCGTCTGGGCTATGGCGACCTGGCGGCACGCGTGGCCGCCACCGCCGGCAGCCTGCGCGCACGCGGCATCGGCGAAGGCGACATCGTTGCGCTGCTGATGAAGAACAGCGCCGCGTTCATCGAACTGGCGCTGGCCGTGAGCCACCTGGGCGCGGTGCTGCTGCCCATCAACTACCGCCTCGGCGCCGACGAGGTCGAATACATCGTCGGCCACGCGGGCGTGAAGCTGCTGCTGGTGGACGAGGAATTGCGCGCGCTGGCGGGCGCCTTCGGCCACGTGGTCGTCGTCGACGAGGCGGCGCAATCCGACAGCCGCCGCCTCGGGCCCGTGGTCGAGGCGGTGTGGGCGCCGCAGGTTCGGCGGCCCGAGGACCTGTTCCGGCTGATGTACACCTCGGGCACGACTGACCGCCCCAAGGGCGTGATCCATTCCTACGCCAACTACCACTGGAAGTGCCTGGACCACATCGCCTTGCTGGGCCTGCATGGCGGCGAAAGGCTGCTGGTGGTCGGGCCGCTGTACCACGTCGGCGCCTTCGACCTGCCGGGCCTGGCGGTGCTGCAGATGGGCGGCATGCTCGCGGTGCAGCGCGAGTTCGAGCCCGAGGAGACCTTGGCGCTGATCGCGCGCGAACGCCTGACCGCCGGCTGGATGGCGCCGGTGATGCTGAACCGCCTGCTCGCGCTGCCGGATCGCGAGCGCTTCGACGTGAGCAGCTTCCGCTGGCAGATCGGCGGTGGCGAGCGCACGCCCGAAGAACGCATCCGCGAGTTCAGCTCGCTCTTCAAGAGCGGCCGCTACATCGACGGCTACGGTTTGACCGAGAGCTGCTCCGGCGACACGCTGATGGAGGCCGGTCGCGAGATCGAGAAGATCGGCTCGACCGGGCGCGCGCTGCCGCACGTCGAGATCCGCATCTGCGACGACGACGGCCGCCAACTGCCGTCGGGCGAGGCCGGCGAAATCTGCCTGCGCGGCCCCAAGGTCACCAGCGGCTACTGGCGCGACCCCGAGAAGACCGCGGCGAGCTTTCATGCCGGCCAATGGTTTCGCACCGGCGACATCGGCTACCTCGATGCCGAGGGCTTTCTGTTCCTCAGCGACCGCAAGAAGGACATGATCATCAGCGGCGGCGAGAACATCGCCAGCAGCGAGGTCGAGCGGGTGCTGTGCCAACTGCCGCAGGTGCTCGAAGCGGCGGCCGTCGGCCTGCCCGACGAGCGTTGGGGCGAGCGGGTCGCGGCAGTGGTGGTGCTGCGGCCCGGCACGACGCTCACGCTCGAAGAGCTGCAGTCGTTCTGCCGCGGCAAGCTCGGCGGCTTCAAGCTGCCCAAGGAACTGGTGCTGCGCGAGACCTTGCCGCGCCTGCCGTCGGGCAAGGTGCTCAAGCGCGTGCTGCGTGCCGAACTGACAGGCAAACCCAAGGGATCAACCGCATGAAGCTCGACTTTTCAGGGCAGGTTGCCGTCGTCACCGGCGGCGCCAGCGGCATCGGCGAAGCCTGCGCGCGCTTGCTGGCCGAAGCCGGTGCCCGTGTCGTCGTGGCTGACCGCAACGAAGCGGCGGCGCGTGCGGTGGCCGAAGCGGTGGGCGGGATCGCGCTGTCACTTGACGTCGGCGAAGAACAATCAGTCGATGCGCTGGTCGCCGCGGTACAGGCGCAATACGGCGTGCCGAATGTTCTGGTCAACAGCGCCGGCGTGCTGCAACGCACGCTGCCGCCCGAGGAACTGAGCTTGCGCGAATGGGACTTCGTCGCCCGCATCGACCTGCGCGGCACGTATCTCTGCTGCGCGCGCTTCGGTGCCGCGATGGCGCAGCGCGGCAGCGGGGCGATCGTCAACATTGCCTCGGTCGCCGGCATGGGCTCGGGGCCGCTGCATTCCTACGGCCCGGCCAAGGCTGGCGTCATCAACCTGACCGAGTGCCTGGCGGCGGAGTGGGGGCCCAAGGGGGTGCGCGTCAACGCCGTGTCGCCGGGCTTCACGCACACACCGGCACTCGAAAAGGGCATCACCACCCGCACGCTCGAGACCGGCGCGATGACGACGCACGCGGCCCTCGGGCGGTTGATTGAGCCGCGCGAGATCGCGAACGCCGTTGCCTTTCTCGCATCGGACCGGGCCTTGGCGATCACCGGCATCAACCTGCCCGTCGATGCCGGCTACCTCGTGGCCACGCCGTGGGCGAGCTACGGCGGCCTGCGCCGGTGAGCCGCGCCGTGCCTTACGGTTGCCGTGAAATGAATTGACAGACTGCCAAACGTTTGTTAGTTTGCCAAGGGCGCATCGCGCGTCAGGAGACAAGACATGACCAACATAAGAACCCCGTTTGCCCTGCCCTTTACGGCGCTATTGGCCGCGATCAAGGAGCGGTTTGCGGCGCAATCCGCACAGGCGCACCCGAGCTCGCCCGAAGGCTACGCGGACACCATTGCCGCGGAGCTTTCCAAATGGCGCCGCGTCGTCAAGGCATCGGGCGCCCGAGCCGAATGAACAACAACTCGAATCCACGAAAGACATAATGAAGCCTACTTGGCTCGCTGCGTTGACATGGTCGCTAGCCCTCGCCGCGGGCCTTGCACAGGCGCAGGACTACCCGAACAAGCCGGTGCGCGTGGTCGTGCCGCTGTCGCCGGGCGGCAGCACCGACGCGGTGCTGCGCATGCTCGTGCCCAAGCTCTCCGAGGCGCTCGGCCAGGCCGTGGTGATCGAGAACCGGCCGGGCTCCGGCGGCAACCTGGGCGCCGACGCGGTCGCCAAATCCGCCCCCGACGGCTACACCCTGCTGGTCGGGACGAGCACGAGCCACGGCGTCAACCCGACGCTCTACGGCAAGATGCCCTACGACGCGGTGCGGGACTTCGCGCCCATCACCCTGGTCGGCCACGTTCCCTTCGTTCTGATGGCGCACCCGAGCCTGGGTGTGCGCTCGGTTCCCGATCTGGTGCGCCTGGCACGCGAGAAGCCGGGTCAGCTGACCTACGCGTCTTCCGGCAACGGCACGTCCTCGCATCTGGCGATGGAGATGCTCAAGACGATGGCCGGCATCAACATCCTGCATGTGCCCTACAAAGGCACGGCACCAGCAAACCAGGATCTGATGGGTGGGCATGTCTCGCTGCAGTTCGACGGTGTCACGGCGGCGCTGCCGATGCTGCGCTCCGCCAGGGTCGTCGGTCTCGGGGTCACGAGTGCCAGGCGCGTCGGCGCGACGCCCGATCTGGCGCCGATCGCCGAAGGCGGCTTTCCCGGCTTCGAGTACACCGCCTGGATCGGCCTGCTGGCGCCGGCCGGGACCCCGAAGCCGGTGGTCGATCGGCTCAACGCCGAGATGGTCAAGATCCTCGCCTCCCCGGACATCCGCCAGAAGTTGTCCGAGGCCGGTTTTGAGGTCGCGAGTTCCACGCCGGAAGCTTTCGGTGGCTTCATCCAGAGCGAGATCGTCAAGCTCGGCAAGGTGGTCAAGGCGTCGGGCGCCAGGCTCGACTGAACCACGCCATTTCGTCGTCCCATCACAGGAGAAGTTCATGCGCATAGGAAGTGTCGAATTCGAGAAGAAGGGCCGCATCGCGGTCATCACGCTGGACGAGCCGACCAAGCTCAACGCCTTGTCGGCCGACATCCGCAAGGGCGTGCTCGAAAGCCTGGCGATGATCGACGCCGACGACGAGATCCGCGTCGGCATCGTCACCGGCCGCGGCGACCGGGCGTTCTGCGCCGGTGCCGACATCAGCGGCTTCCCGGTCACGCCGGAGCAGGTGCGTGCCTTCATCGCGACCGTTCTGCCGTTCCTCGAGTCACCCGAACGCTGCCGCAAGCCCTTGATCGCGGCAGTCAACGGCATGGCCTTCGGCGGCGGCTTTGAATTGGCCATCGCCTGCGACTTCGTCATCGCGTCCGACAAGGCCAAGTTCGGCGTGCCCGAGATCCAGCTCGGGCTGTTGCCCGGCTTCGCGGTGGTTCGTTTGCACGACATCGTCGGCCGCCCGAAGGCCAAGGAGCTGAGCATGCTCGGCGAGCCAATCGACGCCGCCGAAGCGGCGCGGCTGGGCATCGCGCTGCGTGTGGTGCCGCACGACAAACTGCTCGACGAGGCGATGGCCTTGGCCGAGAAGATCGCCGCCAAGCCGCGCATGGCGGTCGAGATGGCCAAGTCGTTCTACAACCGCGGCCTGGGCGGCGACGAGATGCGCTACGCCGTCGACGCTTTCCCGTTCCTCTTCCTGACCGACGACGTGAAGGAAGGTGTGACCGCCTTCCGCGCCAAGCGCAAGCCCGAGTTCAAGTGATGGCCCGCCCGGTCCTTCACAACGCGTTCTGCGACTCGCTCGGCATCGAGTACCCGATCTTCCTCGCCGGCATGGGCGTGGGCGGGCGGGCCACGCCGCCGAAGCTGGTGGCGGCGGTGTCGCAGGCGGGGGGCTGCGGCGTGCTGGGCTGCTCCGGCTTGTCGCCCGAAGAAACGCGGCGCCGCATCCGCGAAGTGCGTTCGTTGACCGACCGGCCGTTCGGCGTCGACCTGCTGCTGCCGGCGCGCATCGCCGACGCGCCCGACACGCGCAGCGGCGTGCGCGACGAGATCCGCCGCCGCTTTCCCGAGCACGCGGCCTTCGTGCAGACGCTAATCCAGCGCTACGGGCTGCCGCCGGTGCAACCGGCCGACGAAACGGTGGTCAACATCGAATACGCCAAGTCGGTGCTCGACGTGGTGTTCGAGGAGCGCGTGCCGATCTTCGCCGCGGGCCTGGGCGACCCCGACTTCCTGCTGCCGCGCGCGCGCGCCCAGGGCATGAAGCTGATCGGCCTGTCGGGCTCGGTGCGCAATGCGGTGAGGCAGCGCAAGTCGGGCGTCGACGCGATCGTGGCCCAGGGCACCGAAGCCGGTGGCCACACCGGCACCGTGGCTTCGCTGCCCTTGATCCCGCAGGTCGTCGATGCCGTGAACCCGACGCCGGTGATCGCCGCCGGCGGCATTGGCGACGGCCGTGGCATCGTCGCCGCGCTGGTGCTCGGCGCGCAGGCCGCTTGGCTCGGCACGGCGTTCCTGGTGGCCGACGAGTGCGAATTGTTCGACGCCTGCAAGGACCAGATCGTGGCTTCGGACTCCGAGGCCTTCCGCATCAGCAAGGTCTGGACCGGCAAGACCGTGCGTGCCTTCCACAGCGAGATCTCGCAGGCTTGGGGCGAGTCAGGATTGCCGACGCTGGAGACGCCCTACCAGCGCATCCTGATGGAGGATTTTCTGTCCGCCGCGCTGGCCGCCGGCCGGCACGACCTGTTCTACAACATCGCCGGCCAGGTGGGCGGCATGCTCAAGGTGCGGCGCCCGGCGAGCGACATCATGGCCGATCTGGTCGGTGGCGCGGTCGATGAAATTCACCGTCTGCAGCGCGATGTGCGCATCAGTCTTGCCTCGTAGTCGAAGGGAATCCATGGGAAACAGAGCCATCATCAGCGGCGTGCACGATACGCAGGTCGGCGCGCTGCCCGACAGCACCTGCATGTCGCTGCACACCGAGGCCAGCCTTGGCGCGTTGGCCGATGCCGGACTGAAGGTGTCCGACATCGATGGGCTGCTCACCGCCTACTCGTTCGCGTCGCCGCAGCTGATGCTCGGCGGCGTCCTCGGTGAATACATCGGCTTGCGCCCGAAGGTCAACGCGTCGATCGCCATGGGCGGCATGACCGGCGGCCTGCTGGTGCGCCACGCTGCTTCGTTGGTGCAGGCCGGCATCTGCCGCCACGTTCTGTGCGTCACCGGCGACAACCGCCTCACCGGCATGGGCGACAAGGTGCAGGCGGCACTCGCCGACGTGGGCCACCCGCAGTACGAGCAGCCCTACGGCATGAGCGTGCCGGCGGCGTTCGCGATGGCGGCGCAGGTCTACTTCCACGAGGGCTGGCTGAACGGCGACCACCTCGCGGCGGTCGCGGTGAACCAGCGCACGAATGCGGCGCTGCATCCGCAGTCGCACATGAAGAAGCCGATCACGATGGACGACGTGCGCAAGTCCAAGGTGATCGCATCGCCGTTGCGCATGCTCGATTGCTGCCTGGTGTCGGACGGCGGCGCGGCGGTCGTGGTCAGTGCGGCAGAGACCGGGCGAGACCGGCCCAAGCGCGCCGTCGAACTGCTCGGCATCGGCGAAGGCCACACCCACGAGCACATCTTCGCGGCGCCCTCGCTGGTTGATTTTGGTTGCAAGGAGTCGGCCGCCGACGCGCTCGCACAGGCCGGGCTGAAGCACCAGGACGTCGACTGCGCGCACATCTACGACTGCTTCACCAGCACGCTGCTGATCACGCTGGAATCGATGGGCTTTTACGGCCGTGGCGAGGCCGGCCCGGCCGCGCTGGCGGGCGAGTTCGCGATCGGCGGGCGCTTTCCGGTCAACACCAACGGCGGGCTGCTGTCTTACGGCTCGTCGGGGGCGGCCGGCGGCATGTTCCATGTCGTCGAGGCCGTGCGCCAGCTGCGCGGCGAATGCGGTGCGCGCCAGGTCAAGGACGCAGAGGTGGCGCTGGCGCACACGCTGGGCGGCATCTTCTCCGGTCACTGCTCGATCATCATGGGGAGAACCTGAACATGGCAGAAGTGCAATCCAAGCCCATGCCCGTGCCGGACGCCTACAGCCGTCGGTACTGGGAAGGCGCCAACGAAGGCGAATTCCGTTTCCAGCGCTGCCGCGCCTGCAGCAAGGCGCAGTTCTATTCGCGCTCGGCCTGTGTGCATTGCCACGGCACCGACCTCGAATGGCAGGTGGCGGCCGGCGCCGGCCGGGTGGCCAGCTTCTCGGTGATCCACCGCGCGCCGCTGGCCGCCTTTGCGGCCGACACGCCGTACGTGCTGGCGCTGGTCGACATGGACGAGGGTTTCCGCTTCATGTGCAACGTCCTGAACTGCGACCCGGCGACGGTGCGCGTGGGAATGCGGGTGCGCGTGTGCTTCGAGACGCGGCCCGGCAGCGAACAGAAGATTCCCCAAGTGGAGCCGGCAACCCCATGAGCGAGCAAGCGATGTTCAACTATGACCACTACGAGCCCGGCAAGGACTACGGCTCGCGCGACTTCAGCGTCGACGAATCGACGGTGGCGAAATGGCGCAGCGTCTATCCCGGCGACGACGACCCCGGCGTCATGCCCGGTGGCATGCTTGCGATGATCGTCATCGACGCGGTGCTGACCTTGAATGCACCGCGCCCGCCGGGTGGCGTGCACGGCGGGCAGACCTTCGACGTCGCGCGCATGCCCCGGGTCGGTGACACGCTGCGCACGCAGGTCTGGTGTCTCGACAAGGAGATCAAGAAGGAACGCAAGTGGGTCCGCATCCGCAGCGAAACACGCTCGGTCGGCTCGGGTGAACTGCTGTTCACCGGCATCATGACCACGCTGGTCGCGCAGTGAGGAGCCGCCAGTGAACAAGCAGCTGAAAGCATCCACCAAGCACGTCGACTTCGACACCATCATGGCCTACGCCGCGGTGACGAACGACTACAACCCGATCCACGTCGACAAGGCCTTCGCCGCCACAAGCCCGATGGGCGGGATCATCGCCCACGGCACGATGTCGGTGGCGCTGATCTGGCAGGCGCTGAAGAACACGCTGGGCATCGAGGCGCTGAACCGGGTGCACCTGGAGATCCGCTTCGTGCAGCCGGTGCGAATCGACGACGACGTGACCGGCGGCGGCGAATTGCGCGACGGCACACAGCCCCCTGTGTACGACGTCTGGGTTCGCAACGCCAAGGGGCAAGAGGTGATCAAGGGCACCGCGACCGTCAAACCTGAAAAGGGAAATCCATGAGCCTGAAGGGCAAGGCCTACATCGCGGGTGCTTTCGAGCACCCGATCCGGCGCGCCGACGACAAGTCGGTGGCGCAACTCCACGCCGAGGTCGCGCGCGGTGCGCTCGCCGACGCCGGCCTGACCATGCGCGATGTCGACGGCTACTTCTGCGCCGGCGACGCGCCGGGTCTGGGCGCGCTGAGCATGGTCGACTACATGGGCATGACGCTCAAGCACGTGGACACCACTGAGACCGGCGGATCGTCGTACGTGGTCCATGTGGCGCATGCCGCGGCTGCGATCGCGGCCGGCCGCTGCAACGTGGCGCTGATCACGCTGGCCGGGCGGCCCAAGGCCGAGGGCATGGCCACCGGCACCGCACCGCGCAACTACGGCCCGGCCCCCGACGTGCCGTTCGAGCTGCCCTATGCGCCGACCACGGTCAACATGTACGCGATGGCCGCGATGCGCCACATGCACGAGCACGGCACGACCAGCGAGCAGCTCGCATGGATCCGCGTGGCCGCGTCGCACCACGCCCAGCACAACCCGCACGCAATGGTGCGCGACGTGGTGACGGTGCAGGACGTGGTCGGCTCGCCGATGATCTCTGACCCGCTGCACCGGCTCGACTGCTGCGTCATCAGCGACGGCGGCGGCGCGCTCGTGGTGGTGCGGCCGGAGATCGCACGCCAATTGAAGCGTCCGCTGGTCAAGGTGATCGGCACCGGCGAATTCATGCGCGCGCAGATCGGCGGCAAGGTCGACCTGCTGACCACCGGCGCGGCCTGGACCGGCGCGGCGGCCTTCGCCGAGGCTGGCGTCAAACCCGCCGACATCCAGTACGCATCCATCTACGACAGCTTCACGATCACCGTGCTGCTGACCCTGGAGGATCTCGGCTTCTGCAAGAAGGGCGAGGGCGGGCGGTTCGTGGCCGACGGCAACCTGATCTCGGGCACCGGCAAGCTGCCCTTCAACACCGATGGCGGCGGCCTGTGCAACAACCACCCGGGCAACCGCGGCGGCATGACCAAGGTGATCGAGGCGGTGCGCCAGTTGCGCGCCGAAGCGCACCCGAAGGTGCAGGTTCCGAACTGCAGGCTCGCACTGGCGCACGGCACCGGCGGCTCGCTGGGCACGCGCCACGGCAGCAGCACACTGATCATGGAGCGGGAGTGAATATGCTGATCAAGGAACGCAAGCTCGTCGCCCCCACCGTCTACCCGGAAACGAAGACCTTCTGGGACGCCGCCGGCGAAGGTCGCCTGCTGCTCAAGCAGTGCGACGACTGCGGCGAGCACCACCACTACCCGCGCGCCGCCTGCCCTTTCTGCGGCAGCGAACGCGCCCAGTGGCGCGAGGCCAGCGGCCGAGGCACGATCTACAGCTTCAGCGTGATGCGGCGCGCCGAGGTGCCCTACGTCATCGCCTACGTGACACTGGAAGAGGGCCCGACGATGATGAGCAACATTGTCGATGCCGATGCCGACGCGATCCGCATCGGGCAGAAGGTGAAAGTGAAATTCAACCCGAGCGACGGTGGGCCACCGCTGCCGGTGTTCGCGCCGGCCTGAGGCGCTGCGGGTTCAGGCGGCGCGCCGGCCGAGCGCGTCGCGCGCGAACTGCGCGATGCGCTCGATCGCGCGCTGCCCTTCGTCCAGGATGGGCGCGTACCAGTGCCAGACGTGAACCAGGCGCGGCCAGACCTCGAGCGTGGTGTGCACGCCGGCCTGACTGGCGGCGATCGCGAGCTGGCGTGCGTCGTCGACCAGCGCCTCGTCCGTGGCCGCCTGGATCAACAGCGGCGGCAGGCCACGCAGATCGGCGAACAGTGGCGAGGCAGCTGGCGTGCGCAGGCTGCGCCGACCCAGGTAGGCGCGCGCCATCGCGCGCAGCACGGCGTGGTCGATCAGCGGATCATACGAAGGCCGTTGCGGATCGCACGACGGCAGGCTGCAGCTCAGGTCGGTCCACGGCGACAGGCACACGCCCGCGGCCGGCAAGGGCAGGCCGGCGTCGCGCAGCGCGACCAGCGTCGTCGCCACCAGGCCGCCGCCGGCCGAATCGCCGACGATCACGATGCGCTGTGGCTCGATCCCATGCGCGTCGATCAGCCAGCGGTAGGCCGCGACCGCATCGTTCAGTGCCGCGGGGAAGGGGTGTTCCGGCGCGAGCCGGTAGTCGAGCACGAATGCCCGCATGCGCCCCGCAGTGGCGATCGCGGCGGCCAGGTGGCGGTGCGAGCGAGGCGACCCGATGACGTAGCCGCCGCCGTGCAGGTACAAAACGAGCCCATCTCCGGCGCCGGCCGGGCGCAACCATTCGCCTCGAACCGGCGGGCCATCGAGGACTTTGAGCGCAACCTCGGGACCGAGCGGAAAAGCGTGCTGGGCGCGTTCGTACTGAGCGCGCAACTGCGCCAACGTGAGCGAGGTCTGCGGTGGCAGTCTGGCCAAACGCTCGAGCAGTCGCTCAAGCGTTCGTCCGCTCGCCGCCGACTCAGGCGCAGCTTCGGTCGGCATGGGTGCCGCGGCGGTCAGGCCAGCCAGCGCTTGCGGCGCCGGTAATGCTTGATGTCGTGAAAGTCACGCCCTTCGGCGCCACCGAGATAGGCGTCTCGGATGTCCGGGTTGTTTTTCATCACCTCGGCCTTGTCGTGCATCACGACGCGGCCGTTCTCGATCAGGTAGCCATGCGACACCACGTCGAGTGCGGCAATCGCGTTCTGTTCCACCAGCAGGATCGACATGCCCTCATCGCGGTTGATGCGGCGGATGATTTCAAAGATTTCGACGACGATCACTGGGGCCAGGCCGAGGCTGGGTTCGTCGAGCATCAACAGCTTGGGCTGTGTCATCAGCGCGCGCGCGATCGCCAGCATCTGCTGTTCGCCTCCCGACAGGTACCCCGACTTGGCCGTGCGTCGCTGGTGCAGGCGCGGAAAGTATCCGTAGACCTTGTCCATGTTGCGGGCCATGTCGGCGCGGCTTCCGTGCACGGCCGAGGCGGCGATCAGATTCTCGTCCGCCGTGAGGTGCTCGAAGACGCGGCGGCCTTCGAGCACCTGCGCGATCCCGAGCTTGACACGCTCCTGGGGCGCGAACTTCGCCAAGTCCTGGTCACGGAACTTGACGCTGCCGCGCGTCACTTCGCCACGCTCGGCTTTGAGCAGGCCACTGACGGCCTTCAGTGTGGTGCTCTTGCCGGCACCGTTGGCACCGAGAAGGGCGACCATGCCGCCTTCGGGCACTTCGATGGAAACACCTTTGACCGCCAGAAAGACGTGGTCGTAGATGACTTCGATGTTGTTCAGGGTCAGTGCGTTCACGATCTACTTGCCTGCTTTCGCGTAATCGGCCGAATGCTGCTTCACGGTGCTCCAGACCAGATCGGTGTAATCGGCGAACCAGTCGGTCTGCGGCACCCATTTCGTGCCGTCCCACATGTCGATGCGGGTCTTGCCGCCGCCGCCGTGGTCCTTTGCGGTGATCGTCAGCGGGGGCATCAGGCCGTTGGCGTCGTAGTTGCGCAGGCTTTCCATGCCCTTGCGGACCTTTTCAGCGGTCAACGGGCCGGGGTCGTTCTTCAGCGCGAGCTCCACTCCCTGGAAGACGGTGGACCAGATGGCCAGAGAAACGTTGTAGTAGGTGTCGGACAGGAACTTGCGGTCGCCGCCACCCTTGCCCTTGTCGTACAGCTCCTTGGTGATTTCCCGCAGCAGCGCGGTGTCGGTTCCGCCGCCGACCACGACGGAGGATCGCTTCGCGCCCTTGGCTGCTTCGGCGCCGATATTCGCGATGTCGGTTTCGTTGAGCCAGTTGACGGTGATGAACTTCTCGTTCGGGATGCCGCTGCGTTTCATCTCCTTGAGGGCGACGACATTCATCGGCCCCACGCCCCAGTGCACGATCCAGTCCGGCTGGTAGCGCCGGATCTGGCTCATCGCCGAGCTCACGTCGTTGCCCGGCAACGGGTAAGGGAACATCTGCAGCTCGAAGCCCTCGCGCTTCTGCAACTCCTGCAGGATCGGGATCGGCTCTTGTCCGAACGGGTAGTCGGCGTAGAGGAACGCGACCTTCGTGCTCTTGATGTTGGCGCCGGCCTGCCGCTTGATGTAGCTGATCATGTTGGCGGCCTGACCCCAATAGGTCGGGCCCAGCGGGAAGATCGTCTTGAAGACTTCGCCGTCGACCGCGTCGGCACGGCCATGCAAGGCCTGGAGCTGGATATTGCCGTCCTGCATCACGCGGGGCAGCAGCGCGCGCGCGACCGGGGTCGAGAAGAAGTCGAACACGACCACGCCGTCTCGCTTCAGGCGCTCGTAGCATTCCACGCCGCGTTGCGGCTCGTTGCCATGGTCGTTGAGCAGCATTTCGATCGGCCGGCCGCCGATGCCGCCTTTCGCGTTGATCAGCGCGGCCAGGTCGCGCGAGGCCTGCGCGATCTGCGGCGAGATGAAGGAGTACACCTTGGTCAGGTCGTAACACTGGCCGAACTTGAGTGGCTCCGCCGCACCCGCTGCGTGCGAAGCGACGAACAAGAGAACCCCTGAAGTGGCGGTCCACAAAATGTTTCGCATATCGGTTCCTCCGAAGATCGCTGTGATGGGTGTCGTTATTTGCCGGACTTCACGAAGTCGGCCGAGTTGGCCTTGACGAGGGTGTCGACCAAGCCCGTGTAGTCGGCAAACCAGTCGGTCTGCGCTACCCACTTTGTACCGTCCCACATGTCGATGCGGGTCTTGCCGCCACCGCCATGGTCCTTGGCCGTGACGGTGATCGGCGCCATGAAGCCCTTGGCGTCGAAGTTCTTGATGCTCTGCATGCCCAAGCGGATCTTGTCGGCCGTCAACGGCCAGCCCTGACTCTTGATGGCGAGCCGAACACCTTCGAACGCAGACGAGTAGACCGCAAGGCCGGTGTTGTAGTAGGAGTCGGCCACCATCTTGCGGTCGCCATTGCCCTTGCCCTTGTCGTAGAGTTCGCTGACGATCGACTTCACCAACGGATGCTCGGCGCCGCCAACGACGACCGTCGAACGCTTCAGCCCTTTTGCTGCCGCGGCGCCGAAATTGTTGATGTCCACCTCGTTGATCCAGTTGACGGTGACCATCTTCTCGATCGGTATCCCGTTGCGCTGCATCTCGCGGAAGCTGATCGGGTTCAGCGGGGAGAACGACCAGGTGATCACCCAGTCGGGCTGGAACCGCCGCATCTGAGTGAAAGCGGCGCTCTGGTCGGTGCCCGGCACCGGGATCGGGAAGGTCTGGTACTCGAAGCGTTCGAGCCGCTTGAGCGCCTCGAACACCGGCGTCGGCTCACGGCCGAAAGGTGTGTCGAGGTACAGGAACGCGACCTTCTTGCCTGTCAGATCGCCTTTCGACTGTTTCTTGATGTAGCTGATGATGTTGGCGGCCTGGCCCCAATAGGTCGGCGCCAGCGGGAACACGTTCTTGAACACATCGCCGTCCACCGCGTCGCCGCGACCGACCAGCGGCTGCAGGAGGATGTTGTTGTCCTGCGTGATGCGCGGCAGCACCGCCCGCGAAACCGGCGTGGAAAAGAAGTCAAATATCATCACGCCCTGCGTCTTGAGCCGTTCGTAGCAGTCGATCCCGCGCTGCGGCTCGTTGCCGTGGTCCTGCACGATGATTTCGATCGGGTGGCCTTCGATGCCCCCTTTCGCGTTCAAGACATCGGCGTAGTCCTTGACCGCTTGCGCAAGCTGCGGGACCGCAGCCACGTAGATCTTCGTCAGGTCGTAGCACAAGCCGAACTTGATCGGGTCTGCCGCCAGCACCGTCGGGCCGAAGGCCGTCATGGCAATCGCACTGATCACACACTTGAGTTGCTTGAGGAGCATGGCGTTCGCTTTCGTAGACAGCCGCAGGGCAGGGTTGCTAAAAGGGTGGGGGAAGGTTGGGGGTTCGAGCGAGGAAGCGCGCGAACCCCTTGGCAATTACTGGCCGGCCTTGGAAAACTCCGCCGAGGACTTCTTGACAGTCGACCACACGAGGTCTGAGTAGTCGGCCGACCAGTCGGTCTGTGCCACCCACTTCGTGCCGTCCCACATGTCGATGCGGGTCTTGCCGCCACCGCCATGGTCCTTGGCGGTGATGGTCAGGGGCGGAACCAGGCCATCGGCGTCGAAGTTCTTGAGGCTTTCCATGCCCTTGCGCATCTTCTCCGGTGTCAGCGGCCACTTGTCGGCCTTGATGGCAAGGCGCGCGGCCTCGAACACCGGCGCGTAGATCGACAGGCCGACGTTGTAGTAGGTGTCACCCAGGAACTTGCGGTCGCCGTTGCCCTTGCCCTTGTCGTACAGCTCCTTGGTGATCTGCTGCATCAGCGGATGTGCCGTGCCGCTGACGACGACCGAGGACTTTCTCAGGCCCTTGGCGGCGTCGGCGCCGATGTTGGCGAGATCGACCTCGTTGAACCAGTTGACGGTGACCATCTTGTCGAGCGAGATGCCATTGCGCTTGGCTTCCTTGGACGCCACCACGTGCATCGCCGAGAACGCCCAATGAATGATCAAGTCGGGCTGGAAGCGGCGCAGCTGCGACCAGGCGGCAGACTGGTCACTGCCGGGCAGCGGGTACGGGAACATCTGGAGGTCGAAACCTTCCAGCTTCTGCAGTTCCTGCAGCACGGGAATCGGTTCCTGGCCGAACGGGTAATCGATGTACAGGAAGGCAATCTTCTTGCCCTTCAGACTGCCGCCCGACTGCTTCTTGTAGGTGCCCACGATGTTGGCGGCCTGGCCCCAGTAGGTCGGGCCCAGGGTGAACACCCACTTGAAGACTTCGCCGTCGACGGCATCGCCGCGACCGGCCAAAGCCTGGACCATGACGGTACCGTCCTTCATCGCGCGAGGCAGCACGGCGCGAGAGACCGGCGTGGACAGGAAGTCGACCGTGATCGCCCCCATCTGCTTGACCTTCTCGTAGCATTCAATGCCGCGCTGCGGCTCGTTGCCGTGGTCCTGGACGATGATCTCGATGGGATGCCCCTCGATGCCACCCTTCGCGTTGAGCACTTCTGCGTAGTCGCGCACCGATTGCGCGATCTGCGGCGTGATGAAGGTGTAGGCCTTGGTAAGGTCGTAGCACAGCGCGAACTTGATCGGTTCAGCCGAGAAGGCGGGTTGCTGCGATGCGAGCAGCAACGACGCCGCACTCAGCAGCAGTTTCAGCGGTTTGAACATGGAACGTTCTCCTTGCATTGATGGACATGAAAAGGGGGCGGGGCTGAAATGGCGTCCGGTGAGGACGCGTCGACACTACTTTCTTTCATAGCCGAAGGGCCAATAGATCAAGTAGTTGCGAAGGTTCGAATAGATCTTGGCCAGGCCAAGGGGTTCAAACAGCAGGAAGCCGATGATCAGCACGCCGTACAGCAGGCTCGGAATGTGCGCCAACAGTTCGATGCCGATCTTCAATTGCATCGTATTGGCCGCTGCAAAGATGAGGTTGGCAACAATGCCCGGCAGCAACAGGATGAAGGCCACGCCGAAATAGCAGCCGATCACGCTGCCGAGGCCGCCGACGATCACCATGGCCAGCACCTGGATCGAGACGTTGACCGTGAATTGCTCCGGCGTCACCGCGTGGTAGAAGGTGAAGATCAGGATCGCGCCGCTCACGCCGCCGATGAAGGACGACATTGCGAACGCCGTCAACTTGTAATAGAAGCTGTTGACGCCGATCACCGCCGCGGCGAAATCTTTCTCGCGCACCGCCACCAGCGCACGGCCGAGGCCGGTCCGGCGCAGGTTCAGCATGAAGAGCGTCACGAGCGCGCACCAGAACAGCGCGACGTAGTACTGGCCCGCGTCGGACACCACCGGCATGCCCAGCAGCCGCATGGGCGGCGCCTGAATCGTGGCCTGGGTGCCGCCGCTGACCGCCGGCACCTTATTGATCACCCAGTCCAGCACGAACTGCAAGGCCAGCGTGCTCAAGGCCAGGTACAGGCCGCGCACGCGCAGCGCGGTGATCGCGAACGCGCAACCGATGACGGTGGCCACCGCGCCGGCCAGCACCAGGGCGATCTCGAACGGGATGCCGCCGCGCGTGGCATGCACCGCGGTGTAGGCGCCGATTCCCATCACGGCCGCATAACCGAAGTGGAACTGCCCGGCCCAGCCCAGGATGAGGTTGAGCCCGAGCGCGGCCCCGGTCCAGATCAGCCAGGGCAGCACATAACTCTTCAGGTACAGCGGGCTGATCAGGAACGGCGCGACGAGGCCGATCACGAGCAGCACGCCGATCTGCCAGCGGTCGAAGGGAATCGGGAACAGCCTTTGGGCGGCCCGATACGTGGTGTGGTGGGTACCAGCCTGACGGTAGAACATGGAATTCAGATCCTTTGGATGTCTTCGCGGCCGAACAGGCCGTGGGGCCGGATCAGGATGGTGAGAATCAGCGTTGCGGCGACGACCAGTTCACGGCTTCCGCCGCCCACCAGTCGGTCGAGGTAGCCCGAAGCGATGCCCTGGAACGTGCCCATCACCACACCGGCCACCACGGCACCGCCGATGCTGTCCAGCCCGCCGAGAACGGCCACCGCGATGCCCATCAGCAGCAGCTGCGACAGCGATTGGTCGACGCCCTGGATCGAGCCCCACAGCACGCCGGCGAATGTGGTCACGACGGACGACATCGCCCACGACAGGGCCACCCCCCGTTCGACCGAGATGCCGACCGACCAGGAGGCCGTGTAGTCGTCAGAAATCGCCCGCAGCACGATGCCCATGCGGGTTCGGAAGAACAAGACGAAGAAGCCGAACAGGAGCAGCGCGACGATACCTCCGGCGAGGTACGAGCGATTCACCAACACATCGCCAAGGAACAGCGGATCGGAGGTGATGCCCAGCGGAATGACGCGATTGGTACCACCCCAGGTGACCAGCGCAGCCGCCCGCACGAAAATGTCGATCGCCAGCGTCATCATCAGGATCATCATCAGCGGGCGGCCGGCGAGGCGGCGCAGCGCGACCCGTTCGATTCCCATGCCGATCAGGAACATGACGACCATCGCGACCGGCACCACCACCCAGAACGGCACCTGCAGCAGGTCGAACACCGCCATGGTCACGTAGGCGCCCAGCATGGCGAGGGCGCCCTGCGCGAGGTTGGGAACCGACGACGACTTGTAGATCAGGACGATGCCGAGCGCGACGAGCGAATACATCAGACCCGACAGGGCCCCGTTGATTGCCAATTCGGCGAATAGTGCGAAATCCATGTCAGACGTTCTCCACCGAAAGCTGACGTTCGATCACGCCGGTTTCGCCAGTGTCATAGGTGATCTGGGCTTTCATCACCACCGAGTCGGCGTTAGAGTACAGCGCGTTCATCACGACGAGGTAGCGTTCCTCGATCACGTTGCGACGCAATTTGCGGGTGCGGGTGATCTCGCCGTCATCGGGATCGAACTCCTTGTGCAGGTTGGCGAAGCGCCTGATCTGAAGCGGCTCGGGCAGCACGCGGTTGACGCGCCGGATCTCCTCGACAACGAGCTTGCGCACCTCGGGCTTCTGCGAGAGATCGGCGTACGAGATGTAGGCAATGCCGCGCACCTCGGCCCAGTGGCCGACCGCTTCGCTGTCGATGCAGACGATCGCGGTGAGCGCGTCGCGCCCCGCGCCGATCACCGCGACATCACGCACGTACGGGCTGAACTTGATCCGGTTCTCGATGTAGTTCGGGATGTAGCGCTCGCCCTTCGATGTGTACACGACCTCGGCCAGCCGGCCGAGCACCACCAAGTGACCATTGGGTTCGATGTAGCCCGCATCGCCGGTGTGCAGCCAGCCGTCGATCAGCGTCTTGGCGCTCGATTCGGGGTTGTTGAAATAGCCGCTGAAGATGCTGCCGGAGCGCACCAGGATCTCGCCGTCGTCGGCGATCTTGGTCTCGACGCCGGGCAGCGGCCGACCCACGGTGTGCAGCTGCACCTCGTCGAACGCTTGGACGGCATTGAACGCGCTGCTTTCGGTCTGGCCGTACAACTGGCGCAGGTTGATGCCGAGGGCCCGGTAGAAAAGGAAGGTGTCCTCGCCCATCGCTTCGCCGCCGGTGAGCGCCGTGCTCATGCGGTTCAGGCCGAACTGGTCCTTGAGCGGGCCGTACAGGACGATCTCGCCGATGCGTGTCATCAGCCGCTGCATCGCGCTCGGCGTCTTGCGGTCGAGCCGCAGGCGCTGGACCGTCACGCCGAGGTCGATGAAATAGTCAAACACGCGTTTCTTGAGCGGCGTGGAGTCGGCCATGCGCACCCGGATCGTCGTCAGCAGGTTGTCCCAGCTGCGCGGCGCCGCCAGATACACCGTCGGCGCGATCTCGCGCAGGTTGTGCAGCACCGTTTCCTGGCGCTCGGGGATGTTGATCGTGAAGCGCAGCCCGATGCCTGCCGCCATGGTCACGGCGAAGTCGCCGATCCAGGCCATCGGCAGGTAGGCGAGGATCACTTCGTCGAAACGGAACACCTTGCCGCGGTAGGCGTTGCCCACGCCGGACAGCAGGTTGCGGTGCTGCAGCACCACACCCTTGGGCTTGCCCGTGGTGCCGGAGGAGTGCACGAAGACGGCCGGGCCCTCGGGCACGGCCCGCGCGACCAGCGATTCGCGCAGCGCCGGTTCGGCCTGGAGGCGGCGTGCGCCGGCCGCGCGCAGCTCGTCCCAGGACACCAGGCCTTCGGCCTTGTAGCCACCCATGCCACGCGAGTCGTCGTAGATGATGTGTTTCAGCGACGGTGCGTTGCTGCGCAGCTCGAGCAGCTTGTCGACCTGTTCCTGGTCTTCGGCCAACGCGAACCGTGCCTGTGCCTCGCTGGCAAAGTGCTCCACTTCGTCTGGGTTCGCGTCCGGATACACCGGCATCGCGTAGCCCTTCAGCGCGGAGGCGGCGAGCATGCCCAGATACAAGCGGACGCGGTTGTCGCCCAGGACAAGCATCGCGTCGCGCTCGACAAAGCCCCGCTCCTCCAGGCCCGCAGCGATCTCGAGGACCTCCTCGAGCATCTGCGACCAAGTGAATTCCTGCCAGATGCCGAGTGCCTTCTCACGCATGGCCACCCGGTCCGGGTGCGCCCGCGCGTTGAGGGCCAGCAGCCGCGGCAGCGTCGTGTGTTCGCTGAGGTCCCACTGCGAGGCAGAACCCGCCACGAGCGTCGTTTGGTCACGCTGCATGCTTGTTCGCCTTCCCCAGGTAGGCTTCGATGACGCGCGGATTGGCGACCACGTCCCGTGGCAGCCCGGTGCCGATGATCTCGCCGTAGTTCAGGGCCATGATGCGGTCGCAAATGCCGAGCACGACGTCCATGTGGTGCTCGATCAGCAGCACCGTGATGCCGCGTTCGTCGCGCGCGTCGAGAACGAAGCGGGCCATGTACTCCTTTTCTTCCTGGTTCATGCCGGCCATCGGCTCGTCAAGAATCAGGAAGCTCGGCTCGGCCACCAGAGCGCGTGCCAGCTCGACGCGCTTCTTCAGGCCGATCGGCAGCGTTTCCACCATGTCTTCGCGGACGCTCTGCAGCTGCAGGAACTCGATGATCTCTTCGACCATGCGGCGGTGGGCGATTTCCTCGGGCTGGGCCAGCCACGGGTAAAAAACTGTCTTCAGCACGCCGGGATTGAGGTGAACGTGGCGGCCAAGCAGGATGTTGTCGAGCACGCTCATGCCGTTGAAGAGCGCCAGGTTCTGGAAGGTGCGGGCGACGCGCCGGCGGGCCACGTTGTGCGGCTTCATTCCGGTGATGTCGGTGCCGTCGAGCAGGATGCGGCCCTTCTGCGGTGGGTAAAAGCCCGTGATGGCGTTGACCAGCGTGGTCTTGCCGCTGCCATTCGGACCCACCAGACCGAAAATCTCGCCGCGATCGATGCGCAGGTCGACGCCGGTCACGGCCACCAAGCCGCCAAAACGGCGTTCGAGCCCTTGACATTCGAGCACCGGTACGGCCGCGGCGACGCCGTCGGCGGCCATCATGGAGACACCCCTTCATTGGGCATTACCTGCCTAATGTTAGGCGAATTCCTTGGGCGAGTGGGCATTCGGGTAGTCTCCATGCTCCTGATCAAGGAGCAGATTTGATAATTTTCTACAGGACGACGGGGTCTGAGCGGAATGCTTTTACACTCCGAAGACAATACGCGTTTCTAACAAGCGTTCGACAGAGTGTCAATGAGCGCATGCCCCACTGGTTCGCGATCGTAGGCTCACTAGACTGAATCGCAGTCAGCGCAATCCCTGAGCGCTGATGCCCATGGAGCGCCTAGGCAGCGCGACCTGCACGCTGAGCATCGCGGCGAGCGCGCTCGACGTTGCGCTGGCCTAAACCCAGGAGCGCCAGCAGTTCGGCAAGCCGCCGGTCGACTTCCAGGCGGTGCAGTTGCGGCTGGCCGAGATGAAGATCGACGTCGAGGCGGCCCGCCTGCTGACCCACCGCGCCGCGCAGGGTGCCGACGAGGGGCTGCCGTCGCTGCTCGACACCAGCGTCGCCATGTGCTTCGCCAACGAGGCGGTGCGCCGTGTGGTCGCGAACGGCGCGCAGGTGATGGGGCGTCAACATCACCGGCGAGCTGATCGGCCGCCGGTTCTCGCGGCGCTGAGACGAATCCAAGGAGTACAGAGATGCGTGCAGACCGTGATTTCGGCTTCACCGACGAGCAGCTGATGCTGCGCGACGCAGTGCGCCAGTTCGTGCGCAAGGAAATGCCCGATTCCTACGCGCGCCAGTGCGACCGCGAGAAGATCGCGCCGCTGGCGGTGTTCGACAAGATGGCCACACTGGGCTGGCTGGGCGTGGCGATCCCCGAGGAGTACGGCGGCTCGGGCCTGGGTTTCGTCGAACTCGGCATCATCCAGGAAGAGCTCTCGTACGGCCTGCTGGAACTCGCGGTGCTGTTCTATCGCGCCACCGTGCACGGTGCGCATTCGCTGCTGACCTACGGCAGCGAGGCGCAGCGCAAGAAATACCTGCCGCTGATCGCGGCCGGCAAGTTCAAGTCGTCGATGAGCCTGACCGAGCCGAACGCGGGTTCCGACGCCGCAGCCGTCCGCACGCGTGCGGTCCGCGACGGCGACCACTTCGTCATCAACGGCGCCAAAGTCTTCAACTCGCAGGTCGATCTCGCCGACCGCACGGTGCTGGTCACCCGCACCGACCCCGACGCGCCGCAGCACAAGGGCATCAGCCTGTTCTTCGTCGACCCGAAGAGTCCGGGCGTGACGATCGAGCGCCTGGAGACGCTGTCGTTCCGCGCCGTCGGCACCAACCGCGTGACCTATGAAAACGTGCGCGTGCACCAGGACGACCTGCTGGGCGAGCTCAACGGCGGCTGGAAGCAGCTGATGACCAACCTCAACAAGGAGCGCTTCTCGCTCGCGGCGCAGGTCACCGGTGCGGCGCAGGCCGCGCTCGACTGCGCGCTGCAGTATGCGAAGGACCGGGTCCAGTTCGGCCAGCCGATCGCCAAGTTCCAGGTCATCCAGCACAAGCTGGCCGACATGCAGATTGCGGTCCACACCTCGCGCTTGCTGACCTACGACCTGGCGCGCCGGCTCGACGCCGGCATCGAGTGCCGCAAGGAGGCATCGATCGCGAAGGTGCACACCACCGAGGCGTACTTCCGGGTCGCCGACGAGGGCATGCAGATCCTCGGTGGCTATTCGCTGACGCCGGACTTTCCGATGGAGCGCCACTACCGCGACTCGCGCCTGATGCGCATCGGCGGCGGCGCCAGCGAGGTGATGCGCAACTCGATCGCCAAGGATCTGGGGCTGTAGGAGACACCGAATGCCAATTGACTCAGCGCGCGCTGCCCGGCCACCGGCGGCCCCAATCTCCGAAGCGGAGCGACACGCCCGCCGCGACCTCGCCGCCTGCTATCGCCTCGCGGACCGCATGGGCTGGTCCGACATCATCTCGGCCCACATCTCGCACCGCGTGCCGGGCGAGCCCGGGCACTACCTGATCAATCCCTACGGCATGCTGTTCGACGAGATCACCGCCTCGTCGCTGATCAAGACGGATTCCAATGGCACGATCCTGAGCGCGTCCGACTATCCGCTGAACCCGGCCGTGCTGGTCATCCACGCGGCCATCCTCGACGCGCGCCCCGACCTGAACTGCGTGATGCACCTGCACACCCGCGACGGCACGGCGGTGTCGATGCAGGAGCACGGCCTGCTGGCGGCGTCGCAGCACGCGCTGGTGGTCTGGGACAAGCTGTGCTATCACGAGTTCGAGGGCATCGCGCTCGACGACGACGAGAAGCTGAGCCTGGTGCGCGACCTCGGCGCCGACAAGAAGCTGATGCTGCTGCGCAACCACGGCACCATCAGCTGCGGCGCGACGATGGGCGAGACCTTCATGCTGATGTACCAGCTCGAGCGCGCCTGCCGCATGCAGGTGGCCGCGCTCGGCGGCGGCGCGAAGCTGTACCCGATCGCGCCGGCGGTGATCGCCAAGAGCGCCGCGCAGGGCACGGAGATTTTCGGCAAGAGCGGCTTCGTGCCGCTGGGCCAGAAGGAATGGGCGGCGCTGCTGCGCAAGCTCGACCGCGAAGACCCCGGCTACCGCGACTGAACCCGCGCCGCACGAACCCGACCAGGAACAGACAATGACCCCGTTCAAGACAATGATCACGGCGCAGATGGTGCTGGCCGCGGTGGCGACGGATGCCGCCGCACAAGCCTATCCCAACAAGCCGATTCGTCTGATCGTGCCGTACGCCGCGGGCGGCGCGACCGACCTGATGGCGCGCTCGATCGCGCAGAAGCTCGGCACCGGGCTGGGGGTGCAGGTGATCGTCGACAACCGCGGCGGCGCCGGCGGCAACATCGCCGCCGAGATGGCGGCCAAGGCGCCGCCTGACGGCTACACGCTGTTCTTCGGCGCCACCGGCCAGCTCGTCATCAACCCGGCGCTCTACGCGAAGCTGAACTTCGATCCGATGAAGGACTTCGCGCCGATCGGGCTGGTCGGCCAGCTGCCGCTCTTCCTGACGGTGCCGGCAACGAGCCCGGTGAACTCGGTGGCCGAACTGGTCGCCGCAGTGCGGGCCAAGCCGGACAAGTTCAACTACGGTTCGTCGGGCATCGGCGGCACGACCCACCTCGCGATGGAGATGCTCAAGGCCCACACCGGCATGAGCATCACGCACGTGCCCTACAAGGGCACGGCTGCGGCCGTCAACGACATGCTCGGCGGCAGCCTGCAGGTGATGTTCGATGCCTGGGCGACGACCGGCCCGCACGTGCAATCGGGCAAGCTGCGCTTCCTCGCCGTCAGCTCCGCGGCGCGCTCCTCGTTCGAGCCGAAGGTACCGACGGTGGCCGAGTCGGGCTATCCCGGCTTCGACCTCGGCGTCTGGTATGCGCTGCTGGCGCCCGCCGGCACGCCGCCCGACGTGATCGCGCGCCTCAGCGCCGAGACGGCGAAGGTCACCGCGCAGCCCGAGCTGAAGCAGATCTTCGCGACGATGGGCATGGAGCCGATGACCGGCTCTGCCGACCAACTCGGCACCTTCATGCGTTCGGAGGCGGTGAAATGGGCCAAGGTCGTGCGCGATTCCGGCGCGAAGGCCGAATAGGGCTGCCACTTCGATTGCAAGGAACCATCCCCATGGGCATCACGGTCAAGAAACTCTCGTACGGCATCGGCGCCGAGATCGTCGGTGCGGACCTCAGCCGTGCGATGAACGACGTGGACATCGCACAGATTCGCCAGGCATGGATCGAGAACTGCATCCTGCTGATCCGCGGCCAGGACATCACGCCCGAGCAGCACATCGCGTTCAGCGCGCGCTTCGGGCAGCTCGACAACCACGCGGCGCTCTACAAGTACCGGCATCCGCAGCATGCCGAGATCTTCATCGTCACGACGCGGCCCAACGCCGACGGCAGCCCCTCGGACACGCGCGAAACCGGCGTCAACTGGCACTCCGATCTCTCGTACACCACGCGCCCGGCGATGGGCTCGCTGCTGCACTGCCTGGAGATCCCGGAGATCGGCGGCGACACGATGTTCACCAACATGTACCGCGCCTACGACTCGTTGTCCGATGGCTTGAAGACGCTGATCGAGCCGCTGCAGGCGGTGCACGACTACGCCTGGGCGATCCACGACACCGAGAAGGGCCGCAACAGCGCGACCGCCGACGCCCACAAGAAGGTCAACCCGCCGGTGGTGCAGCCGGTCGTGCGCGTGCACCCCGAGACCGGCCGCAAGGTGTTGTATGTGAGCGAAGGCATCACGACCCACATCGCCGGCCTGACGCCGGACGAGAGCCGGCCGATCCTGAAGACGCTGTTCGAGGCTTCGGTGCGGCCCGAGTTCACCTACCGGCACCACTGGCAGCTGCACGACATGATCCTGTGGGACAACCGCTGCGCGATGCACAAGGCGCTGCGCGACCGCATGCCGGGGACGTATCGCCACATGCATCGCACGACCGTCGTCGGCGAGCCGTCCGGGGCGCTCTACCAAGGGTCGGTCTGACCGTCTCGAAAGGAATGACCATGGGCACTTTCGGCTTTCGTGTGGTCGCTCGGCTGGCGGGTCTGCTGGCGCTCGCGGTCGGTGTCGCCGCGGCATCGGCGCAGTCCTATCCCGACAAGCCGGTGAAGCTGATCGTTCCGTACGCGGCGGGCGGCTTCTCGGACGCGCTGGGGCGCTCGCTCGCGCAGTGGCTGACCCAGAGCCTGGGCCAGCCGGTCGTCGTGGAGAACAAGGCCGGCGCGGCGACGATCCTGGGCACCGACACGGTCGCCAAATCCGCACCCGACGGCTACACGCTGCTGCTTGCCACAGGCGCGCTGAGCATCAACCCGCACCTGTTCAGCAAGCTGCCATATAACGCCGAACGCGATTTCGCGCCGATCAGCCGCGTTGCCGAACTGCCCTACGTGCTGGTCGCCCACCCGGCGCTGCCGGCCACCACCTTCAAGGAGTTGCTCGCGTACGCGAAGGCCAACCCCGGCAAGGTGAACGTCGGCACGCCCGGCAACGGAACCTCGCCCCACCTGGCGATGAAGCTGCTCGAAGAAGCGGCGGGCATCTCGATGCTGGCCGTGCACTACAAGGGCAATGGCCCGGCCCTGAACGACCTGCTCGGCGGCCAGATCAACGTGTTGTTCGATGCGCTTCAGCAGCCCCGCCCGTTCATCGACACCGGCAAGCTCAAGCTGCTCGCGGTGGCGTCGGTCAAGCGCATGCACGGGCTGCCCGACGTGCCGGCGATCAGCGAAACGTTCCCGGGTTTTGCGGCCTCGACCTGGTACCAGTTGCTGGCGCCGGCAGGGACGCCGGCGCCGATCATCGCGCGGCTGAATGCCGAGATCCAGAAGTTCGTCAACGACCCTGCGATGCGCGATAGGCTGGTCGCGCAGGGGGCGATCGTCGGCGGCAGCACGCCCGAGCAACTGGCGGCATTCTCGAGGGCGGGAACCGCGCGCTGGGGCGCGGTGATCGCCCGAGCCGGCATCAAGCTCGACTGAGCAACGACCGGCCTGCGGGGCCCGCAACAGATCAAGGAGACTTCCATGACGCTCGCACAAGGCCTCGGCCGTTTCGTCGCCGAGCTCGATCTGACGCAGGTTCCGCCACCTGTCGTCGAGAAGGCCCGCACCTGCCTGCTCAACGGCTACGGCATCGCGCTCGGCGGGCACGCCACGCCCTTCGCCCCGGTGGCTCGGCGGGCGGCGCTGGCGCTCGACGGCGAGCGCAGTGGTGGCGCCACCTTGCTCGGTGACGGGCGCAAGACCTCGGTCGACGGCGCCGCGCTGGCCAACTCGGCGCTGTTCCACGGCCGTGCCCAGGAAGACACCTGCGGCGCCGGGCACTTCGGCACGATCATGATTCCGCTGCTGACGGCGCTGATCGAGGCACGCGGCCTGCCGGTGGCGCGTTTGCTGCCGGCGCTGATCGCCGGCTACGAGGTGGGCGGTCTGCTCGAATCGGCATACGGGCCGAAGACGACGCCCGCCGGGCTGCGCGCGTCGCCTCTTTATGGCACGCTGGCGGCGGCTGCGGCCAGCGCGCACCTGCTCGGCCTTGACGCCGCGCGCAGCGCGGCAGCGCTGGCGAACGCGGCCTCGTTCACGGGCGGCATGCTGCAGTCCTTCGCCGACGGCACCGACGAATGGCGCTATCAGGTCGGTGTGGCCGCGCGCAACGGGCTGGTGGCCACCGAACTCGCGCGCGCCGGTTCGCGCTCGGCGCCGGGCGCGTTCGAGGGCCGCTCGGGCTTCGTCAAGGCGTTCGCGCGCAGCGACTGCGACGTGCCTGCGCTGTTGGCGCGGCTGGGGAAGGAGTGGTCGGTGCAGCGCGTCACCTTCAAGCCTTTCCCGGTGTGCGCCTTCAACCAGACGCCGGTGACCGGCGCGCTGATCCTGCGCGACAAGCTCGAAGGGCGGGCCTTGGAGCAGGTGCGCGTGCGCATGAATCCCTTCGAGACCGGCTACGCCGGCATGGACGCCAAGGGGCCGTTCGACTCGATCTCGGGCACGCTGATGAGCATTCCGTTCTGCATCGCACTGACGCTGCTGCGCGGCACGCCGAGCATGGCGGCGATGACGACCTACGACGATGCTGGCGTGAACGCGCTCACCGACCGCATCGAGCTGGTGACCGACGACACGGTGCCGGTGCTGTCCTGCGTGATCGAGGCCGAGACCGTCGACGGCGCGCGGCTGGTGCAGGACCAGCGCATGACCGTGGCCGATTTCTCCTACGACTGGGACACCGACTCGAAGCTGGTGCGGCGCATCGGCGCCGAGACCGGCGTGCCACCGGCCGCCTACGACCGCATTGAGGCCTTCTGCCGCGAGCCCGAGCGTGTGGGCATCGCGGAGGTGCTCGCGGCCTTCGCGATGCTGCCGAAACCGCCGACCGACTGAAGCGGCTCAGGGCAGCGAGGTTGCCACCTCCCGCTCGTACAGACGCAGCAGCGCGTCGCGTCGCGCCGTGCCACTGGCGAACTCGATGTCGCGCACCCGGTGCGGATCGATCTGCGTGCGCAGGCTGTGCAGCAGCGCGGCATCCGGTTTGGCCGTGTACGGCACGCTGCCGACCGCCACGGCGGCAGGCGTGCGCTCGCGCAGCTGCTCGTGCGTCACGCCGGGGTGGCGGCTGAGGGCGCGCGCGCCGGCCGACGTGAACTCGAACACCGCGAGATCGGTGACCATCACGACATGGCCGACGCCCGGCCGGTGCGCGGCGATCGGGTCGGCAACGACGAAGTCGACCGCATCGGCGAAGCAGCGCTGGTCCTGCTGCGGCAGATAGACCAGAAAGGGCTGCGCGATTTCGGCCAGTTCGGCCAGTCCCGCCAGGCCGGCGAAGCGGCGCAGGCGCCCCTGCTTGTCGGCGACGCGCAGGCTGTTGATGCGCCCTTGGGCGTCGATCTGCAGCGGGCGCACGAATTGGCGCACGCGGCCCGACAGGCGCGGCATCATCTGGCCGATCCATTCGGGCGCCTCGTAGCGCCGCAGCGCGCCGATCTGGGCGGCGCGTTCGCTGCGGCTCAGGAAAGCGGGGCGCTGGGCGCGCGTGAGCGTCAGCGCCGCCGGGTCTTCGAGCGCGGGGCCTTGGCCATTCGTGCGCGCCTGCGCAAGCAGCGCGGCGACCTGGTTCAGCGCCGAAGCCAGACCGAGCTGGATGACCTCGGCGCGCAGCAGCCAGTCGCTCATCGTGCAGACCATCATCTCGGCCACGTCGGGTGGCGTGGCGGTTGTGTCGCCGCGGGTGTCGTTGACGTTCACGTTGTCGCTCATCGTGCCCCTCCTTCGAGCCGGGCGCGGGCCCAGCCGGACACGGCGTCGCGATCGAGCGCCGTGTAGTCCAGCAGTGCCGGCCAGTCGGCTTCGTAGCCGGGCAGGCAGCCGCCGGGTTTCGCGCCACCGGGCGCGTGGACGACCATGCTGACCAGTGGTTCGGTGAGATCGGCCTCGACCCCACCGGCGGTGATGTCGTCGACCAGTTCCTCGCAGGTCACGACGGCCCGGTCCGCCGCCAGCGCCAGCAGCCGGTCGGCTGCCCGGTGGCCACCGAACACCGCGTTGCCTCGGCGGTCGGCGCGCCATGCGTGCACGTAGGCCACGGTGATGGGCAGGGGCGGGATCGCGAGTTGCTCTTCATTGGTGTACGGGCAGCGCACGCGGCGCAGATCGGGTCGCACCTGCGCCAGCGCGACGCCATGGCGCGCCGCCAGTGGCAGGAAGGACGCGCCCTCGACCGCCGCGTTCAGGCCCAGCATCAGCGAGGTCTCGGTTTCCTCGATCACGTCGCAGCCGGCCTTCAGCCCCGGCCCCATGCCCAGCGCCTCCATGCCGAGGTAGAAGCCGCGCACGCGCTGCGCCGCGCCGGCGGCGACCAGCAAGTCGGTCTCGACGCCGCCGGTGAGCACCAGCAGTTCGTCGAAGCGCAGACCGTGCGCGGCCCAGTGCATCGCGATGGCCAGCGGCCGGCGGCTGAAGCTCCAGCCACCGAGGGCGACGCGCGCCGCGCCGCGCGCGAGTTCGGCGGCGTCGGCCAGGCTTGCCAGCTTTCCGTTCGACGCTGCCACCTAGAGCCCCATGCCGCGCGCGATGATGTCGCGCTGCACTTCCATCGCGCCGCCGCCGATCTCGAACAGCTTGGCGTCCTGGAAGTGCATCGGCAGGCCCGAGTCGACGGTGTAGCCGTAGCCGCCCAGCAGATGCAGCCCGGTGTAGGCGCAGTGCATGTAGCACTCGGCACCGGCCACCTTGGCGAACGAGGCCTCGTTGTGGCAGGCGCCGGTTTTCTCAAGCACGCTGGCGCCGCGGTAGACCAGCAGCCGCGCCGCATCGGTGCGCAACTGCATGTCGACGATCTTGTGCCGCACCGACTGCAGCTTGGAGAGCGGCTTGCCGAACTGCACGCGCTGCTTCAGGTAGGCCACCACCTCGTCGATGATGGCCTGCGAGGCGCCGACGCCGATGGCGCCGTGGTACAGGCGTTCGTTGTCGAGCCCGCCGAGCACACATTGCCAGCCCTTGTTCTCGGCCCCGATCAGCGCGTCCGGCGGCAGCACCAGGTCGCGGAAGTGGGCCGAAAAGGTCGGCACCGGCCCCAGGCCCATGGTCTCGATGCGCGTCAGTTCGATCGCCGGGTTGCTGCCCGGGTTCGGGATCAGGAAGGTCGAGATGCCCTCCTGCTTGACGGCGTGCGGGTCGGTGCGCGCGGCCAGGATCAGGAAGCCTGCCGATTTGGCCTGCGAGCAATACAGCTTCTCGCCGCTGATGACCCAGTGGCCGTCGCTGCGCCTGACGGCGGTGGTGCGCAGCGAGGCCGCGTCGCTGCCGGAGCCGGGCTCGGTGAGGCCCAGCGCCATGAAGATGTCGCCGGCCATCACCTTGGGCAGCACCATGTCCTTCTGCGCCTGGGTGCCGAACTTGGCCACCAGCGGCGCCAGGATCACCGCGACGCGGCCCCAGGCGGTGGTGATGGCCGACGAGGCGCGCGCGAACTGCTCGACGAAAGCCAGCATGCCCATCGGGTCGGGCTTCTCGAGCCCGCTGTAGGCCTCGGGCAGCAGGAAGCCGTAGTAGCCCATCTTGCCCAACTTCTTGAACAGCTCCTGCGGCGGCTCGACCTTGTCGCGCGACCACTGCAGCACCTGCTGGCGTGGCATTTCCTTCTCGACGAAACGGCGCGTCGTCTCGGCGATCGCGCGTTGTTCTTCACTCAGTTCGAAATCCATGGGTCGTGCTCCGGTTGGTTTGTGGTTCAGTCGTTCAGCAGCGCCTGCGCGCGCGCCAGCGGCACGGGCGCGGTGTCGAGCAGCAGGCTGATCGCGTCTTGCTCGCGTGCGTCGCTGGAAAGATCGAATGGGTCGAGGCGGCCGGCCCAGTGGCGCAGCACCAACCAAGCCAGCAGCAGCCGGCGCGCATCGCCGCCACGGCTGCCGATCTCGGCGCCTTCCCAGGCCAGCAGGCAGGCGCTGAGCGCGTGGTACAGCGCTGACGAGGCCGTGCGCGCATGCGCCTCCAGCGTCGCATCGTCGGCGATGCGGCGCGCGAAGGCTGTGCCGCGGTCGAGCGCCGCGGTCAACGCGCTGCGCAGCGCCGTCGGGATCGCCGGCTGCTGCAGCCGCTCGCGCAGGGCCGCGTGCAAGGCTTGCTCGGCGCGGTCCTTGCGCACCGCGCGCGTGATGATGTCCAGCCCGTTGATGTTGCTCGTGCCTTCCCACAGCAGGCCGATGTGGGCGTCGCGCACCAGCCGCGAATGCACCCACTCCTCGATGTAGCCCAGGCCGCCGCGCACTTCCATCGCTGCGGTGGCCACACGCACGTTGTCGCGGCAGGCGCGGAACTTCAGCAGTGCGGTGGCGATGCGCAGCAATGCGCGCGCGCGCGGCTGGCCGGCGTTCGCATCACGCATCGCCGCCGCGGTGAAGACAAACACCGACAGCGCCTGCTCGGTCGGCAGCATCAGCTTGAGCCGCGAGCGGCGCATCAACGGGTGGTCGATCAGCGTCTTCTTGAAGGCGACACGCTGGCGCGCCACCCGCAGTGCCTTGTTCAGGCAGCGCCGCATCATCGCGGCCGCGCGCACGCCGTGCGACAGCCGCGACAGGTTGACGGGCGCCATCGCGTTCCTGATGCCGTCGGCGACGTCGCCCACCGCATAGGCGAGCGATCCGTCGAAGATCACCTCGCCGGTGGCCATCGAGCGCGTGCCCATCTTCTCCTTCAGACGCACGATGCGGCTGCGGTTGAAGCTGCCGTCGTCGAGCCGGCGCGGCACCGCGAACATGCCCAGCCCGCGCGTGCCCGCAGGTGCGCCGGCCGGTCGCGCCAGCACGAGGGCGTAGTCGGCGTCGGTGTGGCTGCAGAACCATTTCTCGCCGTGCAGGCGCCAGTGCTCGCCGTCGCGTTCGGCGCGCAGCTCGTTGCTGCCGAGATCCGAGCCGCCGTTCTTCTCGGTCATGAACTGGGTGATCTTCAGCACCTCGTTCATGTCCTGACTGAGCACACGCGCCAAGCGCGCCTTGAGCGCGTCGTCGCCGTGCTTGAAAACGACATGCGCGGCGGTGTCGCAGCCGTTGATCGGGCACATCAGGCCGAACTCGGCCTGCACGAACAGGTACTTGAAGGTGTACTTGACCAGCGGCGATACCGGCTCCGGCCAGCCGAACACGCCACCGCGGTGGCTCATCGCGACCAAGCC
The DNA here is from genome assembly GCF_032229685.1 of Rhizobacter sp. Lineage (GTDB taxonomy): Bacteria > Pseudomonadota > Gammaproteobacteria > Burkholderiales > Burkholderiaceae_C > LMDS01. Next base: position 441,024 of record NZ_JAVTWP010000031.1, read on the forward strand.
GAATTCGCTCCAAGCGATGCGTTCCATCTCGCGGTAGGCGGGGTGGTAGTCGATCGAGTCCTCGTCGCGGCCGAAGCGGTCGCGCGGGCGCAGCACCGGCGGGTGGCGTTCGGCCCTGGCCGCGAGTTCGTCCAGGCGCCCGCCGGCCAGTTCGCCCAGGCGGTCGAAGTGCGGGCGAAAGTGCGCGAGTTCGGCGCTGCCCAGGCTCAGCGCGAGCAGGTCCTGCACCGCCGGGTCGATGCGCCAGAAGTTCTGGCCGTGGCAGTCGCTGGGAATCGCGGCGGAACCGCGTCCGGCGGCGGTCTCGGTGGCAAGGTTCATGGCATCACGCCGTCCTGTCGTCGAGCACGCGCAGCGTCTTGTAGCCGACGCGCGGCAGGTCGTCGTGGAACGACACCTGGGTCGGCAGCTTCAACTCGGCGTCGAGGTGGGCTTGCAGCCGCAGCGCCACGCTGGCCGCGGCGTCGTCGGCCAGCGTGGCGGGGCGCAGCAGGCGCACTTCCAGCGTCTGCGGCTCGACCGCCCGGCGCACCAGCGCGAACTCGATGTTGCGGCCGTCCTCGCTGCGCGACAGCGCGGTCTCGACCTGGAACGGATAGACGGCGCCGCCGCGCACCGGCACGCGGTTGGCCAGCCGGTCGAGCAGCGTGAAGCGGCGCGACGTCCGGCCGCAACTGCACACGCCCGGGTGCACACGCACCATGTCCTCGGTGCGCCAGCGCACATGCGGCGTGGCGCGGCGGTAGAAGTCGGTGATGACCATCTCGCCCACGTCGCCCTCGCGCGCCGGCGCGCCGGTGGCCGGGTCGACGACCTCGACCAGCGTCATGTCCTCGCCGTGCCAGTGCTCGCCGTCGTGGGCCGGGCACTCGGTGCTGAAGAGGTTGAAGTCCGAGCCCTGGCCCGACAGCGTCGTGACCTCGATGCCCAGCGTCTGGCGGAACTGCTCGCGCGCTTCCGGGCCGAGCGCCGCGCCCATCAGAATCGCGCGCCGGTAGGGCAGCGCCCCGCCGTCGGGCGTGGCCGCGGCGTGCTGGGCCATCGCGCGCAACGTGGCCACGCCGGCCTGCAGGAAGGTGGGCTTGAGCGAGCGCGCAACCTCGACATAACGCGGCACCTGCGCGGGCTCGTGGTTGTCGCGGATGATCCACTGCGCGCCGGCGCGCTGAGCGCCGAGGCGGAAGATGTCGGCTGCCGGCGTGAACGGCGTGACCAGCATCTGCAGCACATCGCCCGGCCGCAGCCCGCTGCACCAGAACAGGCGCGCCGCCAGCTCGACGTTGCGGTCCAGGTCGTGGGCGTCGAAGGCCTGGTAGGTCTGGCGTCCGCTGGTCCCGGCCGACGGGCCGGACAGCACGATGTCTTCGCGCGGCACGCACAGGTGGGGCAGGGCGCTGCCGACGCGGTCCATCGCGGCGCGCAGCTCGTCCTTGGTGCAGAGCGGCACGAGTGCGGCAAAGTCGGCCAGGCTTCGCACCGCGGCCGGGTCGACCTGCGCCAATCGCTCGCGCTGCATCGGCGAGCGTTCCTTGACCCAGGCCAGCAGTGCCTGCACGCCTTTGAGCTGCAGCGCCTGCCGGACTTCCGGCGCCATGCCTTCGGCCGTGGCGTCCCACATGGCACGCGCGTCGCTCATCGCGGTGCGTCGCCGCTGACGAGGCGGAACACCGGCAGCGCCACCTCGCGTTCGGGAAACGCCAGTTGCACCCGCTTGTCGACCGCCATGTCTTCGGGCCGGCCTTCGATCTCGGTGAACAGGAACCAGTCTTCGTCGAGCCGCACGAGGCCGATCGTGTAGGGCGAGCGCGCGCGCCACACCGCCGAGGGCGGCCGGTGCACGACCGAGAAGCTGTAGATACTGCCCGCGCCCTTGGACTCTTCCCACGCCGGTGTGGCGCCGGCCTCGCACATCGGGCAGATCGAGCGCGGCGGGAAGATCGCGCCGCGGCAGGCCGGGCAGCGCTGGAACAGCAGCCGGCCTTCCTTGACGGCGGCCCAGTAGGGCAGCGCGTCCTGCGTGACGCGCGGGGTCGGAAATGATTCGGTGTAGTCGGCGAATTCGCCTTGTTCCAACATGGTGTGTGCTCCTGGTGCGGCGTGGTGCGAGCGTCTATTGCGCTTCGGTGCCGAGGATGACGGCGCTGTGGCACGCCAGCATGCCGCCGGCCGAATACGCCATCGCGCGCTTGGGCGAGTTGCCGGCCTTCAGGCCGAGCGGGTCGCCGCGCAACTGGCGCACGGTCTCGACCAGCGAGTCGGCGGCCACCGAGATGCCGGGCTGGCCGAAGCCCATCCAGCCGCCGTTGGTGTCGACCGGAAAGTCGCCGCCCGGGCGCATGCGCCCGCTTCGCACCAGGTCCATCGCGCGGCCCTTGGGCGCGAAGCCCAGGTCTTCGAGCTGCACGAGCACGGTGTGCGAGAAGTTGCCCGCGAGCGCACCGAGCTGCATGTCGGCGGGCGTCATGTCGGCCATCGCGTAGGCCTCGCGCGCGGCGTGGGCGGCGCCGGTGGTCGTGATCGCCGGCAGCGGCCCGAGCGGGATGCGGCTCTTGCGCAGGTTGATGCGCTCGCACAGGTACTCGTGCGTGGTGCAGGTGCCGAAGCCGTGAATGTAGATCGGGCGCTTGGCCTGCTTCGCGCGTTCGACACTGGTGACGACGAAGGCACCCGCAGTGCCACCGGGCCCCCAGGTGGCGCACATCCAGCGCCGCAGCGGCGACGAGATGTAGGGCGAGCGCATCACGTCGTCGACGGTGATCAGGCCGTGCCTGCGCTTGGCCGCTTTCGGGTGATGGATCGCCCATTCCTGGCGCTGCACCGCGACCTCGGCGAAGTCTTCCTCGGTGACGCCGAACTCGTGCATGTAGCGGCAGGCGAGCTGCGCGTAGATGGTCGGAATCGTCGGGCCGTAGGGGAACTCGAACTGCGGGCAGGCGTCGGTGGCCGCGCCCACCGCGGTGGCGTCGATGAACAGCTCGACCGCATCCGACTGCACGCACAGCACGTAGTCGGCCACGCCGGCGGCGATCGCCAGCGCGGCCTGGCCGATCATGGCGTTGACGCCGGCACCGTGGAAGGTGATCTCGGTCGTCATGCGCACCGGCATCTGCATGTGCGAGGCGAAGATGTTGTTCCACTGCGGCCGCCGGTCGGCCCAGGGCGAGCGGCCGGTGAGCAGGATGTCGATGTCGTCCTTGCGGATGCCGGCGTCCTTGAACGCGGCCCAGCTCGCCTCGGTGGCGAGCTGCAGCGGGTCCTTGACGTCCTGCTTGTCGGCGTACGAGTCGCCCATGCCGATGATGGCGGCGACGCGGCCGAGGGAGCGGTCGGGTGTTTTCAAGCGGTGACTCCTGTCGGTAGAGTGGTGGTGGGCAGGGGCTGGTCCCAGCCCTGCAGCGAAGCGGCCTCGTCGCGGCACTGCGCCGGCGTGCCGAGCAACTGGCGGTCGAAGGTGCAGCGTTTGAACCAGTGGTGCAGGCCGAGCAGGTCGGTGAAGCCCATGCCGCCGTGCGCCTCGGTCGTCATGCGCGCGACCTCGCGGCTCACGTCGCCGACGTGCGCCTTCACGTGGCAGGCCAGCAGCGCTGCGTCGTCGGCATGCTGGTCGTGCGCATGCGCGGCCTGCCACAACAGCGCGCGGCACGGTTCGAGCAGCGTCACCGCTTCGGCCAGCGTGTGCTTCAGGCCCTGGAAACTGCCGATCAAGCGACCGAACTGCACCCGCTCGCCGGCCCAGGCCACGGCCGAGTCGAGCATGTGCTGCGCGGCGCCTATGGCGTCGGCCGCGAGCACGATGCGGCCGGCGTCGCGCACCCGACGCGCCAGCGCCCAGGGGTCGGCCGCCGCGGCCAGCAGCACGGCCGGTGCGGCGTCGAAACGAAGGTCGGCGACGCTGCGCGTGCCGTCGATGTTGGCCCGCGCCTGCACGCCGACACCGCGGCCATCGATCGCGACCAGCGCCGTGCGGCCATCGCCGAGCAGCACCAAGCCATGGGTGGCGCCTGCGGCGTCGAGCACGCCGCAGGCCTGCCCGCTGAGGGCGTTGGCCGATATCGATGGCGCGCGCGCCGGGGCGCACGCCAGCGCGTCGAGCACCACCGCGACGCGCATCTCGCCGCTGGCCATGCGCGGCAGCCACTCGGCTTGCTGCGCGGCGCTGGCCGCGCCCTGCACCCAGGCCGGTGCCATCACCGCGACGGCGGCAAACGGTGCCGGCACGCTGCCACTGCCCAGCGCCTCGGCGGCCACCGCCGCGTCGAGCAAGCCCAAGCCCAAGCCGCCGTGGGCCTCGGGCACGCGCAGCGCCGGCACGCCCAGTGCCTGCAGTTCGCGCCACAGCGCGGTGTCGAAGCCGCCGTGCGCGAGCGCGCGCACGCGGTCGAGCGGAACGGCGCTGCGGATGAAGGCGCGCAGCGCGGCATCGAACTGGCGCTGCGCCGCGTCAAGACCGAATTCGATGATGGTCTCCCGGGTTCGCCGCCGGTGCGGCGGATCCCGCGCGTGCTTCGGGCGGCAGCCCGAGGCCGCGCTCGGCGATGATGTTCTTCTGGATGTGCGAGGTGCCGCCGCCGATCAGCATGCCGAGGTCGTACATGTGGTCGAAGTTCCAGACCGTGACCTCGTCGTCATCGCTCGCATCGGCATGCGGCGCGTAGCGCAGCCCGGCTTCGCCGCAGGCGTCGAGCGCCAGCGCCGACAGGCGCCACAGCAACCCGGTGCCGGCGAGCTTGACGATCAGGCGCTTGACGCCCGAGTCTATGTTCTGCGCCTGCTCGGTCAGCAAACGCAGGTGGTGCGCGCGCAGCGCCGCGGCCTCGGCCTGCAACTGCAGCAGCCGGACGCGCAGTTCGGGTTCCTGCATCGCCACGTGGCCGTCGGCCTGCGCCGTGCGCATCAGCGTCACGAGGCGGTGCAGGCGCTGCGTGATCTTGTCGGGGTCACCGAGCTTCAGGCGTTCGTGCTTCAGGTTGACCTGCGCCACCTTCCAGCCGTCGCCCGGGCCCATCACCATCTGGCTGGCGGGCACGCGCACGTCGGTGAAGAAGACCTCGTTGAACTCGCGCCGCCCGGTCATGTTGGGCAGCGGGCGCACCTCGATGCCCGGCGTCTTCATCGACAGCAGCAGGTAGGACAGGCCGGCGTGCTTGGGGCGCTCGGGCTCGGTTCGGCACAGCACGTAGATCATGTGCGCGTAGTGCGCGAAGCTGGTCCAGATCTTCTGGCCGTTGATGACGTAGTCGTCGCCGTCGCGCACCGCGCGCGTCTGCACCGAGGCCAGGTCACTGCCGGCGCCGGGTTCGGAATAGCCTTGGCACCACAGCATGCGGCCCAGGATGGTGGGGCGCACGTAGTCGCGCTTCTGCGCTTCGGTGCCGACCTCGAGCAGCGTCGGCGCGACCATGCGCACGCCCTGGTTCATGAAGCCCTGCCAGACACCGGCGCGGGCGAAGCCCTCGGCGATGATCGCGCCTTCCAGCACGTCGGGCGCGGCGCCGAAACCGCCGTATTCGCGCGGCACGGTGCGGGCCGAGTAGCCGTGCTCGACCAGCAGGGCCTGCCAGTCGAGCATGCGTTCGTCCGGCGGCTGGTAGCCGGCGTGCGGCTTCGGGGCGCGTGTGCCGTGGCGGGCCACGAACTGCGCCACCTCGTCGGCCAGCGCCTGGTGCTTGTCGGACAGAGTGAGGTCCATCGTCTTCAATGCCTTGCTGTTTCGCGCGCCGGCGAGGGGGGAAGCACGACCGTGCCGGCGGCGACGAGCGCATCGATCTCGGGCTCGGACAGGCCCGCTGCACGCAGCACCTGCGCGCCGTCGCCGCCGATCGCCGGCCAGTCGCCGTGCGGCGCGCCGGCGCCGGGGATCAGCGGCAGCGGAATGGCGCCCATCGGCGCCGGCGCTTCGGCCACCGCGCCCGTCGCCTGCACCTGCGGTTCGGCCAGCCACTCGGCGATGCCGTTGACACGGCTGCACAGCACGTCGGCCGTGGCGAAGCGCTGCAGCCATTCGGCCGTGGTGGCGCCGAGCAGCGCCTGCTCGATCGCCGGCAGCAGAGCGGGCAGATGGCGCGCGCGGGTCTCGAAACTGTTGAAGCGCCGGTCGCCCAGCAGGACTTCGCGGCCGATGGCGGCGGCCAGCGAGCGGAACTGCGTTTCCTTGCTCAGGGCCAGTGCGATCCAGCCGTCGCTGCTGCGGTAGATGCCGGCCGGCGCGTTGAGCGAGCGAGCGCCCGCCGGCTCGAGCCGCGACTCGATGATCTTCGGCGCCAGGAACGCCGCGCACGACTGCATCAGGCTGATCTCGAGATGGCGCCCGCCGCCGCCGGCCAGGCGTGCATAGAGCGCGACCGACAGCGCCTGGAAGGCGTACAGCGCCGACAGCGCATCGACGATCAGGAAGCCGACCCGGCTCGGGTTGCCGGCCGCGTCGCGGTTCAGCGCCATCATTCCTGAGAAGGCCTGCAGCACCGTGTCGGTGCCGGGCCGTGCGGCGTCGGGGCCGGTCGGGCCGAAGCCGTTGATCGACAGGTAGACGAGCTTCGGATTCGCGGCCGCCAATGCCGCGTAGCCGAGGCCGAGCTTGTCGGCCACGCCGGGGCGGAAGCTCTCGATGAACACGTCGCAGCCGCCGGCCAGCCGCCGCGCGAGCGCGCGCCCGGGATCGGCGCGCATGTCGATCGCGATGCTGCGTTTGCCGCGGTTGACGGCGAGGTCGAGCGCGGTGTGTTCGCCGTGGCGCGTGCCCATGCCGCGGATCCAGTCGCCCTCGGGCGGTTCGACCTTCGTGACCTGCGCGCCGTGCTGGCCGAGCAGCATGCCGCAATAGGGGCCGGCGTAGCCCTGGCTCATGTCGAGCACGCGCAGTGCGGAGAAGGGCAGCGACATCATTGCCCCTTCAGGAACTCGGGCCGCGCGGATTGCCCGAACGGGTCGTAAGGCGGGATGGCCTGGTGCTCGGGCACGGTCCAGTTGTGCTTGGCCAGGCGCAGCCCGCCGTCGACCTGCAGCACCAGGCCGGTGACGTAAGTGGAGGCCGGCGACAGCAGGAAGCAGATGCAGGCCGAGACCTCGGCCTCGGTGCCCAGCCGGTGATAGGGGATGTGGGTGCGCCGCGTCTTCAGGCGCTCCTGGAATTCGGGGCTGTAGGTGCCCAGGCCGCTGCCGATGATCGAGCCCGGTGCGACTGCGTTGACGCGCACGCCGTGCTGCACCCATTCGAGCGCCGCAGTCTGCGTCAGGTTGATCATGCCGGCGCGCGCGGCACCGGTGTGGCCCATGTTCGGGAAGCCGAAGTCGACCGGCGCGACCACACCGACGATGGCACCGCCATGCGCGCGCATCCACTGCGTGAACACCTCGCGCATCATGCTGAAGCCGCCGTTCAGGTTGTTGCGCACGACGGCGTCCCAGCCCTTGTCGGAAATGCTCTCCAGCGGGCTCGGGAACTGGCCCCCGGCGTTGTTGACCAGGCCATCGATGCGGCCGTGTTCGGCCAGGATGGCGGCCACGCCGTCGCGCACCGCGGCGCCGTCGCGGATGTCGATCACCTGCACGCCGGCGCGGCAGCCGCGTTCGGCCAGTTCGGCGCGCACGCCTTCGAGCTTGGCCAACGTGCGGCCCACAAGCACCGGTGTGGCGCCGAGCGCTGCCAGTTCGTGCGCGGTGCAGCGGCCGATGCCCGAGCCACCGCCGGTGACCACGATCACCTGGCCGGCGAGCAGGTCGGGGCGGAAGGCCGAGCGGTAGGGCGACGGGCCGGCGGACGCTTGGGTCATCGTCGCAAGCCCGCTCAGTCGCAGGGCAGGCCGAGCTGCTTGGCGATCACGCGCAGCTGGATCTCGTACGACCCGACGGTGACCGGCGCCACCAGCGCGTCGAGCGCCATGCGCATCACCGGCAGTTCCTCGGTGATGCCCCAGCCGCCGCCGATGTGCAGCGCGTTCTGCGTCACGCGGTACACGGCCTGCGTGACGAACAGCTTCGCGGACGAGACATCGAGGATGATGTCCTTGATGGCCGCGCCGCTGTCCCAGCGCTGCGCCGCATGGTAGGTGTACAGGCGCGAGGCTTCGACGTCGACATGGCCCTGCGCGAGCATGAAGGCGATGCTCTGGTTCGCGCCGATCGGCTTGCCGAACTGCTGGCGCACCTTGGCGTAGTCGAGCGCCCAGGCCAGCGCCGTCTGCATGTGGCCGAGCCAGCGCGCGGCCACCATCACGCGCTCGCGGTTGAAGCCGGCCATGATCGCGCCGAAGCCGGCGGTCAGGCGACGCGACTCGGGCACGCGCGCGTTGTTGAACATCACGCGGTAGGTCGGCAACGGGCGGTTTGCGTAGGTCTTGATCTGCGAAGTCTCGACGCCCGGCGTCTTGCGATCGACGGCGAAGAAGTGCATGCCGCGCCGGCCCTGGGTCGGGTCGGTGCGCGCCAGCACCAGCATCGTGTCGCAGTCGCCGCCCAGCGTGATGAAGGACTTGATGCCGTCGAGCACCCACTCGTCACCGTCGCGCGTCGCGGTGGTCTTGAGGTTCTGAACGTCGCTGCCCGCTTCGGGCTCGGTGACGGCCAGCGCGAGCAGGCATTCGCCGGCGATGTTGGCGCGCACCAGGTCGTGGTGCACCGCATGGCCATGCTCGGCCAGCAGCGAGCCCGCCACGCCCTGGATCAGCGCCATGATCGCCAGATTCGGGTTGGCCTTGGCCTGCTCTTCGATCGAGATCGCTTCTTCGGTGACGCCGAGGTCGGCGCCGCCCATCGATTCAGGTGCGTGCAGGCCGATCAGCCCGGCCTTGGCGGCGGCCACGAAGAACTCGCGCGGGAAGCGCGCCTCGCGGTCGGCCTGCTGCCAGCGTGGCTTGATCTCGCGTTCGGCGAACTTGCGACACATGTCGCGGAACGCTTCGCGGTCGACGCTGTTGGGGGGGACTCGGCGCTCGGGTTGGCTCATGGGATGCGGTACCTTGATGGAAGTTGAAGATGGGCGATCAGGCCTTCGCCGCGGCGCGCGAAATCAGCACGCCGACGGTGCCGCGCTGCACCAGCGCGCCGTCGTTCCCGAGCACGCGGATCTCGAGCCTGACCGCGCCTGCGCTGCTGCCTTTGGCTGCGTTCACGTCGATCACGAAACACTCGACCTTGACCGCGTCGCCCACGAACACCGGCCCGTAGAAACGCCACTCGCCGACGTCGAGCATGACCTGCAGGGCAGTGCCGAAGATGCCGTTCAACTCGGCCAGCACCTTGGCGATGACGAGCGGCCCGTGCGCGATCAGCCGCCCGTAGCGCGTGGTCTTGGCGTACTCGGGGTCGACATGGATCGGATGGCGCGCGTCCAGCAGGTCGGCGTAGCCGGCCACCAGTTCGGCGCTGCAGTCGAAGCCGGGCAGGGGCAGGCGCATGCCCGGGCGGATGTCGCCGAGCCAGAGGGGTTGGGTAGGGTGCATGGATCGAGTCTCTTCGCGATGCGTTGCAACCGGGTCATTCCGGCTGGATGTTGAATTCCTTGATCAGCCGCACATAGTTCTGCGACTGTTCGCGGGTGAACTCGGCCAGCCCCTGCGGCGACGACGGCACGGCGTCGATGCCCATCGCGAGCAGCCGGCTGCGGATGTCGGGCCGCTGCAGGATCGTCGTGATCTCGCGGTTCAGCCGTTCGACGGCGTCGGCGGGCATGCCGGCCGGGCCGTAAAGTGCCCACCAGGCCGGCATGTCGGCGAAGCCCTTCAAGCCTGTTTCGGCAATGGTCGGCACATCGGGGAACAGCGCCGTGCGCTGCGTTGCGGTGGCCAGCAGCGGCCGCACCTTGCCCGCCTTGACCTGCCCGCCGGCCGTCGCCAGGTCGGTGAACATGAGGTGCACGCGGCCGGCCAGCAGCTCCAGCAGCGCCGGCGGCGTGGACTTGTAAGGCACGTGAACCATGTTCACGCCGATCGACTTCTGCAACATGCCGCCGTACAGCACACCACCGAGGTTGCCGCTGGCGTAATTGAGCTTTCCCGGATTGGCGCGCGCATGCGCAACCAGTTCGTCCAGCGTCTTCCAGGGCTGGTCGGCCGCCACCACCAGCACGTAGGACGTGCCGGCCAGCCGGGTGATGGGCGTGAAGTCGCGTAACGGGTCGTAGTTGACGCTGCGCAGGATGCCGGCCGGATTGGCGACGATGGAGTTGGTGGCGGCGACCACCGTGTAGCCGTCGGCCGGCGACTTGGCGACATGCTCGACGGCCAGAACGGACATCGCGCCGGGCTTTTTGTCGACCACCACGCTCTGGCCAAGCGCGGTGCCCAGCGGCTCGGCGACGATGCGCAGGAAGGTGTCGGTGGCCGACCCCGGGCCGAAGGGCAGGACCAGGCGAACCGGCTTGTTTGGATACTGCGCCTGGCTGGCGAGCGACGCCAGGCTGAGCATCAACGCGACGGCGATGCCGCGCGACAGGTGGTGTGCGGTGGTGGCAAGGATCATGGTCATCGGTGTCTCCGTGCGGGCGCGGCGGCCCTTGGCATGGGCGACGAGCGTGTGGCAGGTGGCCGCACCTCGTCGGGAAGCGGGGTGAGGGCGGTGATCGTCGACGGGTTCGGGCTCGCGCCGTGTCCGCCGAGCGTCCACGAGACGCGCCGCGCAGCGTCGGCCACGAGCCCGGCCAAGGCCTCGCGCCGCGGCCCGAGGCGGGCGATCGGCACGCCAATGCCGATGGCGCAGCGCACGCGGCCGTCGCGTTCGATGATCGGCGCCGCCACCGCACCGGCGCCGACGGTGTGCTCGCCCTCGGTGACGACGACACCGGCGCTGCGGACGCCGGCGATGATGCGCCGCAGGCGCGCCACGCCGGTCACGGTGAGTTCGGTGCGCTCGACCGTGCGCGCGCTGGCCAGGTAGCGGTCGAGGAAGACCGGCTCCTGGAACGCCAGCAGCGCGCGGCCCATGCCGGTGCAGTACAGCGGCCAGCGCGAGCCGACGCGCGGCGAGTAGCGGATGTCCTGATCGCTGTTGACGACGTCGATGTACAGCGCCTCGGCGCTGCGGTCGTCGAGCGTGGCGAGCATCGCGGTCTCGCCGCTCTGGGCGACGAGGTCCAGCGCCACCGGGCGCCAGGCGGCCAGCACGCCAGCGTCGGCGGCAATGATCGCGCCCAGCCGCATCGACGCCGGTCCGAGCGTGTAGCGCGCGTCGCGCGAGCTGACGTAGCCGGCCACCACCATGACCCGAAGATGATTCAACAGGCTGGTCTTCGGGATCTGCAATGCCTCGGTCATCGCGGCCAGCGACAGGCCGCTGTTCGAAGCGGCCAGCAACTCGACGATCTGCATCACGCGCAGCGGCGATTTCGGGCCGCTGTAGTCGTCGTTGCCGGGGTCGATCGTCGCCGATGGTTGGTCCATTATTGGTATGATAGTCCAATATCGGACCAACGGTCACGGAGCCAGCATGGAAAACCGCTTGTGTGAAATGTTCGGTATCGAGGCGCCGATCTTCGCGTTCTCGCACTGCCGCGACGTGGTCGTCGAAGTCTCGAAGGCCGGTGGGCTGGGCGTGCTCGGTCTGGCCCGCATGAGCCCGCAGCGCGTCGATGCCGAGTTGCAATGGATCGACGACCACATCGGCGGCCGCCCCTACGGTGTCGACATCCTGATGCCCACCACCTACCAGGACGCCGGCGAGGGCGAGGCAAAGTACGACGCCGATCGGCTGCTGCCCGCCGAGCACCTGGCCTTCGTGCGCGGCATGCTCGATCGTGCCGGTGTCCCCGCGCTGCCTGCGGCCGAAGCGGCGCAGATCGAGCGCGACCTGGTGTCGACCTTCAACTTCACCCCGGGCGAAAGCGCCGCGATGATCGAGATCGCGCTGCGCCACCCGATCAAGCTGATCGTCAACGCGCTCGGTTCGCCGCCGGCTGAACTCGTGCAGCGCGCGCATGCGCGCGGCATCAAGGTCGCAGCGATGGCGGGCGCGCCCAAACACGCGATCAAGCACCGCGATGCCGGCTGTGATTTCGTCATCGCGGTCGGCACCGAGGCCGGCGGCCACACCGGCAGCATCACCTCGATGGTGCTGTGGCCGCGCATCGTCGACGCGGTCGCGCCCTTGCCCGTGCTCGGCGCCGGTGGCATCGGCCGCGGGCGCCAGCTCGCGGCGGCGCTGGCGCTCGGCTGCGAGGGCGCGTGGTGCGGCTCGGTCTGGCTGAAGACGGTGCAGAGCGAGGTCACGCCCGAGATCAAGGCCCGCATGTTCGAAGCCGGCCCCGACGATGCGGTGCTGACGCGCAGCGTCACCGGCAAGCCCTGCCGCACACTGCGCAGCGCCTTCACCGATGCCTGGGACGCGCCCGGCGCGCCCGATCCGCTGCCCGCGCCGCTGCAGGCAATCCTGTGGTGGGGGCAGGGCCGCACGCGGGTCGAGCGGGTGCGTGCCAAGGAGTTCCTGACCTACCCCGTCGGGCAGATCGTTGCCGACATGCGCGAGGAGACCTCGGTGCGGCAGGTCGTGCAAGACATGCTCGGCGAGTTGGCCGAGGCCAAGGAACGGCTGGATCGCTTGCTAGGTTGATATTCCATCGTAAAAGGAGAACAGACAATGAGCCAGGGACCGCTGTGCGGCATGAAGGTGGTGGAGTTCGCCGGCATCGGGCCGGGCCCGATGTGCGGCATGTTGCTGGCCGACCTGGGCGCCGAGGTGCTGAGGGTGGACCGGCTTGCGCCCAGCGGCCTGGGCATCGAGCGGGCGCCGAAATTCGACCTGCTGAACCGCGGCAAACGCTCGATCGCGGTCGACCTGAAAGCGGCCGAGGGGGTCGAGTTCGCGCGCCGGCTCGTCGCCTGCAGCGACGCGCTGATCGAGGGCTTTCGGCCGCAGACGATGGAGCGGCTCGGCCTGGGCCCCGAGCCTTGCGTGGCGCAACAACCCAAACTTGTCTACGGGCGCGTCACCGGCTTCGGCCAGACCGGGCCGCTCGCGCTGGCCGCGGGGCACGACCTGAACTACATCGCCCTGTCGGGGGCGCTGCATGCGATCGGTCGCGCCGGTGCGCCGCCGACGCCGCCGCTGAACCTGGTCGGCGATTTCGGCGGCGGCGGCCTGCTGCTCGCGTTTGGCATGCTCGCGGCGCTGTGGAACACGCAGCGCGGCGGCGCCGGGCAGGTTGTCGATGCGGCGATGGTCGACGGCGCGGCGATGCTGATGACCTCGCTGTACGGCATGCTCGGCAGCAGCATGCACACCGGGCCACGCGGCACCAACCTGCTGGATTCGGGGGCGCCGCACTACGAGGTGTTTCGCTGCGCCGACGGTGAGTACGTGTCGGTGGCGCCGATCGAACTGAAGTTCCGCGAGGTCCTGTTGAAGCGCCTGGGCCTGAGCGCCGACGCCTTCGACTTCGACGACGTGGCTCGCTGGGGCGAGAGCAAGGCCCGCCTGGCCGCGATCTTCGAGACCCGCACGCGCGCGCAATGGTGCGAACTGCTCGAGGGCAGCGACGCCTGCTTCGCGCCGGTGCTCGCGCCTCTGGACGCGCCGAAGCATCTGCACAATCACGCGCGCGCGACCTTCGTCGAGATCGGCGGTGTGGTTCAGCCGGCGCCGGCGCCGCGTTTCAGCGCCACGCCATCGGCGCTACCGCGCGCTCCGCACAGCGCTGACGATGGGGCGCTCGAACAGGTGCGGCGCTGGGGCGTGCCGGCGCCGGAACTGGAAGCGCTGGTGCGCAGTGGCGTCGTTCGCGCGGGTGGTGCGCGCGGGGGCTGAACGTCAGGGCTCTGCCCGGGCCGGCACGGCTGTGGCACCGGCCGCACCGCTGGCCAGCATGCGATCGATGTCGGCCGGCGCATAGCCGGCCTCGGCCAGCAACTCGCGCGTGTTCTCGCCGAGCAGCGGTGCATGGCGGCGGATCGATGGCGGCGTGCCGGACCAGGTGCCCGGGACGTTCATCGTGCGGATGCGTCCTTCGCTGGGGTGATCGATCCAGTCGAAGAAGCCGACGTCGGCCAGGTGCGGGTCGTCCATCAGCGTGGCCGGCGTGTGCATCGGCGTCACCGGGATGTCGGCCTTCGCGAGTGCGTCCATCCACTCGGCGGTGGTGCGGGTGAGCATGGTTTCGGTCACGAAGGCGTAGAGCGCGTCGACGTTGCGCGTGCGGTCGGCCATGCGCAGGAAGCGCGGGTCGCTCAGCATCTCCTCGCGGCCCAGCATCTCGCAGAAATTCTTCCAGTGCTTGTCGATGTAGATCAGCACGCAGATGTAGCCATCACGGGTCTTGCAGGGGCGACGGTCCTTGGCGAGCAGACGCACGTAGCCGGCGTCGGCCAGGGAAGGATCGAAGGTCTGGCCGTACATGTGGTCGGACAGCACGAACTGGGTCATGGTCTCGAACATCGGCACTTCGATCGCCTGGCCACGGCCCGTGCGTTCGCGTGCGTAGAGTGCGGAGGTGACGGAGTACACGGCGGTGAGGCCGGTGGTGCGATCACAGATGTTGGTGGGCAGGTAGCGCGGCTCGCCGGTGACGCGCCCGACCAGCGAGGGCAGCGCCACGGCGCCCTGGATCAGGTCGTCTAGCGCGGGCTTGCCGGCGTAGCGTCCGCCTTCGCCGAAGCCGTAGGCGCCGCAGTAGATGATGCGCGGGTTGATCGTGGCGACGTCGTCATAGCCCAGCCCCAGGCGCCCCATCGAACTGGGCCGGATGTTGAACAGCAGCACGTCGGCGCCGGCGATCAGGCGCTTCAGCGCTGCCAGCGCCTCGGGCTTGCGCAGGTCGAGCGCGATGCTGCGCTTGTTGCGGTTCAGCGCCAGGTACATCGGCCCCATCCCCTTGCTGCGGCTGGGCCCGATGTTGCGCACGGTGTCGCCGTCGGGCGATTCGACCTTGATGACGTCGGCGCCCAGGTCGGCGAGGATCTGCGACGCAAACGGGCCCATCACCACGGTGGTGAGGTCGACGATCTTGATGCCGGCCAGCGGCCCGGTGTTGGCGGTAGTCTTGTCCTGTGCGGAGGTCATGGGTTCGAAGCGGGTGGTTTGAAGTAGTCGGGCATGCCGGCGGGCCAGAAGTCGCCCCACAGCACCATGCCGCCGTCGATGTTGACGGTCTCGCCGGTGATGTACTTGCCCGAGGATGCCGTGAGGTAGACCACCGCCTCGGCGATGTCCTGCACGTCGCCGGCCCTGAGCATGGGGTTGGTGCGGAAGAGGCCGCCGACGTTTTCTTCCTTATAGTTGTTGAAGCCGTTGCTCTCGATCGCGCCGGCGCCGATGCAGTTGACGCGGATGCCGTGCTCGGCCCATTCGACGGCGAGCGTCTGCGACAACGCGATCACGCCGGCACGCGAGGCTGCGGTGTGCGCCATGCCTGGCAGGCCGCGGTCCACGGCGGCGGTGATGGTGACGATGCTGCCGTCGCGCTTGCCTTGCTTGACCCAGCGCTTCGCCGTGCCCTGCATCATGTACCAGGTGCCGTTGAGGTTGGTGTCGATGACGGCGTTCCAGCCTTTGTCGGTGAAGTCCATCGCGTGCGCGGCGAACTGCCCGCCGGCATTGTTGACCAGCACATCGATGCTGCCGAAACGCTCGAACACCGCGTCGAGCAGGCCTTCGACCTGGCCCGGATCGCGGATCGTCATCGGGTGCACGAAGACCTCCCGGCCCGACAGCGCGCGCAGCTTCTCGGCGCAGTCTTCAAGCGCGTCGAGCTTGCGGCCGCAGATCGCCAGCGTGGCACCCAGGCGTGCGAACAGGAAGGCGATGGCCTTGCCGATGCCGCTGCCGGCGCCGGACACCAGCACGACCTTGCCGGCGTACAAGTCGTCGCGGTACACCGTGGGCAGCTGCGACAGGGCCTCGTCGCCAGGGCCGAACTTCGGCTGTTGGACGGGCGCGGTCATGCCGCCTGCTCCTGCGTGAAGTAGGCGGGCTTGGGGATCGTCCAGAGTTCGCCCCACAGCACGCCACCGCCATCGACGTTGAGCAGCTCGCCGGTGATGAACTTGCCGCTGGGCCCGGTGAGGTAGATCACCGCGTGCGCGATGTCCTGCACGTCGCCCTGGCGAAGCATCGGGTTGCCGCGCGGGAACTGCTCGCGCGCTTCGGCGGAGTACTGCTTGAAGCCGGTGCTCTCGATCACGCCCGGAGCGACGCAGTTGACGCGGATGTCGTGCGCTGCCCATTCGACCGCGACCGTCTTCGACAGGTAGGTCACGGCGGCCCGCGCGGCGCAGGAGTGGGCCACGCCGGGGAAGCCGCGCTGGAAGGTCAGCACGATGTTGACGATGTTGCCCGGCGTGCCGGTGTCGCGCCAGCGCTTCGCGGCGGCGTGCATCATGTACCAGGTGCCGTTCAGGTTGTTGTCGACCACCGCCTTCCAGCCGTTGGGGCTGATGTCGAGCGCGGCCTTCGGGAACTGGCCCCCGGCGTTGTTGACCTGCACGTCCAGGCGCCCGAAGTGTGCGTAGGTGGCGTCCAGCAGCTTCTCGACGTCTTCGGGCTGGCGAATGTTGGCCTGCTGCACCAGCACGTCGGGGCTGCCGAGCTTGCGCAGCCAGGGTTCGCAGGCGTCGAGCTTGGCGCGGTCGCGGCCACAGATGACGAGCTTGGCGCCCAGCCGCGCGTAGAGGAAGGCGATGGCCTTGCCGATGCCGCTGCCGGCGCCGGAGACCATCACGACCTGGCCGTCGAACAGGCCGGCCTCGAAGACGCGCGGCGCTTCCGAGAGCGCGGCATCGTTCCAGCCGAATTGCGGTTCATTCATGGGGTTCACATTCCGGCGTAGTTGGGGCCGCCGCCGCCTTCGGGCGTGACCCAGACGATGTTCTGCGACGGGTCCTTGATGTCGCAGGTCTTGCAATGCACGCAGTTCTGCGCGTTGATCTGCAGCCGCTCGGTCTGGTCGTCGTCCTTCACGAACTCGTAGACGCCGGCGGGGCAGTAGCGACTTTCCGGGCCCGCGTACTTCGACAGGTTCAGCGCCACCGGCACCGCCGCATCCTTCAGCGTCAAGTGCGCAGGCTGGTTCTCTTCGTGGTTGGTGTTGCTGACGAAGACCGAAGACAGGCGGTCGAAGCTGAGCTTGCCGTCGGGCTTGGGGTAGGCGATGGGCGTGGACCGGTCGGCGGGCAGCAGGCTCTCGTGGTCGCGCTTGGTGCCGTGCAGGGTCCATGGCGGGCTGGCGATGCCGAGCCTGGGCAGCAGCCACTGCTCGATGCCGGTCATCAGGTTGCCGACCAGCTTGCCCTTCTTGAACCAGAGCTTGAAGTTGCGGGTCTGCTGCAGTTCCTCGTTCAGCCAGCTCTTCTCGAAAGCGGCGGGGTAGGCCAGCAGTTCGTCGCGCTGGCGTCCGGCGGCCAGGGCCGGCGCGATCGCCTCGGCGCACAGCATGCCGCTCTTGATTGCCGCGTGACTGCCCTTGATGCGCGCCGCGTTCAGGTAGCCGGCGTCGCAGCCGACCAGCGCGCCGCCCGGGAACACGGTCTTGGGCAGCGCCTGCGGCGTGCCATTGTTGATCGCACGCGCGCCATAGCCCAGGCGCTTGCCGCCTTCGATATGCGCACGGATCGCGGGGTGTGTCTTCCAGCGCTGCATCTCGTCGAACGGGCTCATGAACGGGTTCTGGTAGTCGAGCCCGACAACGAAGCCCAGCGTCACCTGGTTGCCGGCCAGGTGGTAGAGGAAGCCGCCGCCGAAGGTCTGATCGACCATGGGCCAACCGGCGGTGTGCACCACCAGCCCCGGTTTGGCGCGGGCGGGATCGACCTCCCACAACTCCTTGATGCCGATGGCAAAACTCTGCGGGTCCCTGCCTTGGTCAAGCCGGTAGCGCGCGATCAGCTGCTTGCCCAGGTGGCCGCGCGCGCCTTCGGCAAACACCGTGTACTTGCCGACCAGCTCCATGCCGAGCTGGAACGACCCGGTGGGCTCGCCGTCCTTGCCGACCCCCATGTTGCCGGACGCGACGCCGCGAACGCTGCCCTGTTCGTCGTACAGCACTTCGGCGGCGGCGAAGCCGGGGAAGATATCCACGCCCACCGCCTCGGCCTGCTGCGCCAGCCAGCGCACCACGTTGCCGAGCGAGATGACGTAGCAGCCGTCGTTGTGCAGGTTGCGCGGCACCAGCCAGTCGGGCGTGCGCGTGGTGCCGGTCTCGGACAGGAACAGCACGTCGTCGCCGGTCACCGGCTGCGTGAGCGGCGCACCCTGTGCCTTCCAGTCGGGAATGAGTTCGCCGAGCGCGCGTGGGTCCATCACCGCGCCCGACAGGATGTGCGCGCCCGGCTCGGAACCCTTCTCGATCACGACCACCGACAGCCCGGCATCGAGCTGCTTGAGCCGGATCGCCGTCGCCAGACCGGCCGGGCCGGCGCCGACGATCACGACGTCGTATTCCATGGCTTCGCGCGGGCCGAAGCGTTCGATCAGTTCCTGGGAGTTCACGTGGGCATGGCGCGCGCAGGCGCGGTGGATCTCAAATCGGCGTCTTCGGGACGGGCGGCGCGCGACTCGGCCCCATGCCGCGCTTGTAGACCATCAAGGTGCGATTGAAGGTGCACACCACCACGCCGTCCTGGTTGAAGCCTTCGGTGGCGACGGTGACCACACCCATGGTGGGGCGCGACCTGGATTCGCGCTTGTCGCGTACCGCCGAGCGCGAGTAGATCGTGTCGCCCTCGAACACCGGCTTGGGCAGGCGGACCTCGTCCCAGCCGAGGTTGGCGAACACGTTGTACGAGACATCGATGACCGACTGGCCTGTGACGAGCGCCAGGGTCAGGCATGAGTTGACCAGCGGGCGCGCGAATTCGGTGTGCGACGCGTAGTGTTCGTCGAAATGCACCGCCGCGACGTTCTGCGTCAGCAGCGTGAACCAGATGTTGTCTTGCTGCGTGAGCGTGCGCCCGAGCGGGTGACGGTACTCGTCGCCGACCTCGAAATCTTCGAAGAAACGCCCTTCCCAACCTGGTTTGACGCTCATGCCGCGCTGTTCTCGAAGGTGCCGTCGAAAACGATCGCGGTGACCTGCTTGACGAAGTCCGGGAACGAACCTTTCTGCGGGTTGTACCACTCGACCGTCCAGTTCAGGGCGCCAATCACGAACAGCCGGATCACTGCGGTGCTGGTGTCCCGGCGAAGCTCGCCGCCTTTCAGCGCGTCTTCCAGGAGTCGATCCCAATAGTCCGCATAGCTGCGGCGAATCTTGCGATGGCTGTTCTTGGCGGCGGTCGGAATCTGTCCGTAGATGCGGATGTTCGCCGAGGTGAAATCGCCGTGGTGAAGCAGGCCCCACAAGTGACCCTCGATCGCCGCCGCGACCCGTTGGCGTGCGGTCGCGCTCTCAGGCAGCGCATCGACCCGCTGGCGCACCGCATCGGCAACGACCTGAATGCCTTTGTCCAGCACCTCGCCGAGGATCTGTTCCTTGGACTCGAAGTGGTAGTAGATGCTGCCGGCCTTGATGCCCGACGCGTCGGCCACTTCGCGCAAGGTGGTGGCGGCATAGCCGTGATGGCGAAACAGCCGGGCGGCCTCGAGCAGGATGCGTTCGCGCGTAGCGGTGTCTGCTTCGACGGCAGCCGGTTTCTCGCGGGTCTTGGTGGACATGGTGTGGTTGTCAGTTAGGTTGAGCGGTCAAAAATGGTACAGCAGAGCCACTGTTTGGATTCGCCTGACAGTTTCTAACTAACGTATGTTTGATGCTATCATAGCGCTGCCTTGCCAACGCAGGCAAGCGTTACGTTGGCACTGGGGCGCGGCGGCGGATCGCCGAAGTGTCCCTGGCGCCCAATCCCAGGATCGACTAGGAGACCGGACATGCTGTTCAACGACGACCAGATCGCATTGCGCGACGTGGCGCGCCGCTTCGCGCGCGAGAAGCTCAAGCCGGGTTACCAGAAGCGCGAGGCCGAGCAGGGCTTCGATCGCGCGCTGATGAAGGAAATTGGCTCGCTGGGACTGATCGGCGTTGACCTGCCCGAAGAATACGGCGGCCTCGGCCTCAGCGGTGTCACCTCCGGGATGATCACCGAAGAAATGGCCTACGGCGATTTCAACGTCAGCTATATCCAGTTGCTCGGCTCACTGATGGGTGCGATCGTGCATGCCAACGCCAACCCCGAACTGGCGCGCCACTGGAACAGCCGGCTGGTGGCCGGCGAAGCGATCATCGGCCTGGGCCTGACCGAACCGCGTGGCGGCTCCGACGCCGCCAACCTCCAAGTCAAGGCGCGCCGCGACGGCAACGACTTCATCATCTCGGGCGAGAAGACCTCGATCAGTTTTTCCGACCAGTGCGACGCGATCGTGCTGTTCACCCGCACCGGCAAGCCCGATTCCGGGGCGCGCGGCATCACCGCCTTCCTGGTGCCGATGGACCTGCCCGGCATCCAGCGCACCCGCTTCAACGACGTCGGCAGCAAGATCATCGGCCGCGGCTCGGTGTTTTTCGACGACGTACGGGTGCCGGCCGAGAACATGATGGGCGCCGAGGGCAAGGGCTTCACGCAGGTCATGCAGGGGTTCGACTTCAGCCGCATCCTGATCGCGCTGCAGTGCATCGGCGCGGCCCAGGCGTCGATCGACGAGACTTGGGAGTACATGAAGGAACGCCAGGCGATGGGTGCGCCGATCGTGCAGTACCAGGGCGTGTCGTTCCCGATCGTCGAGTTCGAGACGCTGCTCGCGGCCTGCCGCCAGCTCTGCTACCACGGCTTGGCGCTGCGCGACAACGGCCAGCCGCACACGGCCGAGTCGGCGATGGTCAAGTGGATGGGCCCGAAGACATCGTTCGACGCCATCCACCAGTGCATCCTGACCTTCGGCCACTACGGCTGGTCGAAGGATCTGCCGCACCAGCAGCGCCTGCGCGACGTGATGGGCCTCGAGATCGGCGACGGCACCGCGCAGGTTATGAAACTCATCGTCGCGCGTGAGCGCGCCGGTCGCGTGGCGGTGCAGTACGCGGCAGAGAACAAGAAATGAGCGCCGCTTCGCCACTCGTCGTCGGCCGCGAAGGCGCCGTCGGCATCATCGAACTGGCGCGGCCGGACAAGTTCAACTGCCTGTCGCTCGCCGTGCATGCGGGCATCGAGGCGGCGATGAACGACTTCGAGAAGCCCGGCTCGGGCGTGCGCGCCGTGCTCGTGCGCGCCCAGGGCAAGCACTTCTGTACCGGCGCCGACCTCGACGAGGTCAAGGGCCTGCGCAGCGACCCGGCCAAGATCGACCACTTCATCCGTTACGGGCACAAGGTGCTGCAACGCCTGGAAGCCAGCCCGCTGCCCGTGGTGGCGGCCTGCCAGGGTCTGGCGCTGGCGGGCGGCAGCGAGCTGATGATGGCCTGCGACGTGATCTTCGCGTCGACCGACTTCCGCATCGGCGACCAGCATGCGCAGTATGGGCTGGTGCCCGGCTGGGGCGGCTCGCAGCGCTTCCCGCGCATCGTCGGGCTGCGCCGTGGCCTGGACATGTTCTTCAGCGCACGCTGGATCGACGCCCCCACGGCGCTGCAATGGGGCCTGGTCAACTACGTCGTCGAGCCCGACAAGCTCGGCGAAGCCGCGCTGGCATATTGCACGCAGCTCACCACGCGCAGCCGCGCCGGCCTGGCGGTCATGAAGCGCCTGGCGCGGCAAGGCATGGACAAGACGCTCGCCGATGGACTCACACTCGAGCAGGATGTGATGGCCACCGAGCTGATGAACGACGACGTGAGCGAGGGCCTGGCGGCGTTCGCGGCGCGGCGTCCGCCGGTGTTCAAGTGACCACGGTTCGGGCCCAAGGATGACGATACTTTCCTCCCGCGCATCAAGCGCCGACCCAGAGTTCCAGCTCAATCGCGCCGCCTACGAAGCATTGATCGCCCGGCTGCACGAGCGCCGCCGCAAGGCGCTCGCTGGCGGGCCGCCGAAGGCACGCGAGAAACACCTGGCGCGCAACAAGATCCTGCCGCGCGACCGCGTCGAGGTGCTGCTCGATCCGGGCTCGCCGTTCCTCGAGTTCGGCATGCTCGCCGGCGAGGGCCAGTACGACGGCGTGCCGCCGGGTGCGAGCATCATCACCGGCATCGGCCTGATCAACGGCCGCCCTTGCATGGTCATCGCCAACGACGCCACCGTGAAGGGCGGCACCTACTACGGCATGACGTGCAAGAAGCACGTGCGGGCGCAGCAGATCGCCTGGGCGCATCGGCTGCCGTGCATCACGCTGGTCGACAGCGGTGGCGCCTTCCTGCCCGACATGGCCAACATCTTTCCCGACGTCGGCCAGTTCGGCAGCATCTTCAACAACCAGGTGCGCATGTCGGCCGAGGGCATCCACCAGATCGCCGTGGTGCTGGGGCCCTGCACCGCGGGTGGTGCCTACATCCCGGCGCTGTGCGACGAGATCGTGATCGTCAAGGAACAGGGCTTCATGTACCTCGGCGGGCCCGAGCTGACCTTCGCCGCGACCGGCGAAACGGTCGATGCCGAATCGCTCGGCGGCGCACAGATGCACTGCAGCCTGAGCGGAGTCACCGACCACATCGCCCACGACGACCGCCACGCGCTGGCGCTCACGCGCGAGATCGTGCGTGAACTCGGCGAGCCGCCGAAGCCGCGCTGGACCAAGCAACCCAGCCTGCCACCGCGCTTCGACCCGCGCGAGATCCACGGCCTGATCAGCCGCGACCCCAAGATTCCGACCGACACGCGCGAGATCCTCGCCCGCTTCGTCGACGACAGCCGCTTCCAGGAATTCAAGCCGCTGTACGGCGACACGCTGCTGACCGGTTTCGCGCGCATCCACGGCCACGAGATCGGCATCCTCGCCAACCAGGGCGTGCTGTTCCCCGAAAGCGCGATGAAGGCGGCGCACTTCATCGACCTGTGCTGCCAGCGCGACATTCCATTGCTGTTCATGGCCGACGTCACCGGCTTCATGGTCGGGCGCGCCGCCGAACAGTCGGGCATCGCCAAGGCCGGCGCGAAGATGATCACCGCGATGGCGTCGGCCAACGTGCCCAAGTACACGATCATCATCGGCGCGTCGTACGGCGCAGGCTACCTCGCGATGTGCGGCCGGCCGTTCAACCCGACGGCGATGTTCGCGTGGCCGAACGCGCGCGCCGCGATCATGGGCCCCGACCAGGCGGCCACCGTGATGGCGCTGGTGCGGCGACAGATCAACAAGACCGAAGGCCGTGAGTGGACGCCCGAGGAAGAAGAAGCCTTCAAGGCGCCGGTGCGCAAGGTCTACGAAGACTTTCAGCCGGCCGACAACTTCTCGTCCAACCTGTGGGCCGACGGCATCATCGACCCGGTCGAGACGCGCGACGTGATGGGCCTGATGCTCGACCTCGCGTCGCGCACCGCGCCCAAGCCGACCCCGTTCGGCATCTTCCGCTTCTGACATGCAACGCATCCACAAAGTCCTGATTGCCAACCGCGGCGAGATCGCCTGCCGCATCGCGCGCACCTGCCGGCGCCTCGGTCTGAAGGTCGCGACCGTGCATTCGAGCGTCGACCGGCATGCGCGCCATGTGCGCGAGATCGGCGAGTCGGTCGAACTCGGCGGCGCGGCACCGTCCGACAGCTACCTGCGCATCGATGCCATCGTCGCGGCGGCGCAGCGCGTCGGCGCCGACGCGGTGCACCCCGGTTTCGGCTTCGTCTCCGAGAACCCGGACTTCGTGCGCGCGCTCGACGCCGCCGGGCTGATCTTCATCGGCCCCACGGCCGAGACGATGGAACGCCTGGGCGGCAAGGCGCAGGCCAAGCGCGAGGCCGCGCGCCTGGGCGTGCCGGTGATCGCGGGCAGCGAAGGCGGCATGAACGACGCCGCCGAGGTGATGAACGCGGTGCGCGGCATGCCACTGCCGGTGTTGCTGAAGGCCGTCGCCGGCGGCGGTGGCCGCGGGATGGCGGTGGTCGAGACGCTGGACGGCCTGGACGCACGCGTCGAAAGCGCGATGCGCGAGGCCGAGAAAGCCTTCGGCAACGGCGAGCTGATCGTCGAGCGCTACCTGCCGCGCGTGCGCCACATCGAGGTGCAGGTCGCGGGCGATGGCCAGGGTCATGCGATCCACCTGTTCGAGCGCGAATGCACGCTGCAGCGGCGGCACCAGAAGGTGATCGAGGAGGCGCCGAGCGCCGGCCTGCCGGCGGCGTTGCGCGAGCGCCTGCTGGCCGATGCGGTCAAGCTCGCCGGCGGGGTGAGCTATCGCGGGCTCGGCACGGTCGAGTTCGTCGTCACCGGAGACGACTACTTTTTCCTCGAGGTCAACCCGCGCCTGCAGGTCGAACACCCGGTCACCGAGGAAGTGACGGGGCTCGACCTGGTCGAACTGCAGCTGCGCATTGCCGACACCGGCCGCCTGCCGCTTGCGCAGGCCGACGTGCGCTGCGACGGTCATGCCTTCGAGGCGCGGCTCTGTGCCGAGGATGCCGAAGCCGGCTTCCTGCCGACGACCGGGCGGCTGGACCGCGTCGACTTCACGCGCGCCGCGGTGCGCATCGAGTCGGGCGTGGAAAGCGGCGACGAGATCTCGCCGTACTACGACTCGATGATTGCCAAGCTGGTGTCGCGCGGCCCGAACCGCGAGGCCGCGCGCCGCGCGCTGGCCGCGGGTTTGCGTGACAGCACGGTGATCGGCTTGACGACCAACCTGCAGTTCCTGCATGAGCTGCTGCACTGGCCGCAAACGATCGCCGCGAGCTTCCACACCCGCCTGATCGACGAGTCGTTCGCGGCCGATGGTGTGGCTGCGCGAGCGGCGCCTGTCGTGCCGGCCGAGCACGTGGCCGCGGCCGCGCTGCACTGGCTCGCCACGCAGCGCGCCGCGACCCCGGAGCTCGGCTGCTGGAGCCAGGCCCAGGGTTTCACCGGCTGGCGCCTGGCCAACGGTGCGTCCGCCGCGGCGCCGTTGCCGAACCTGGTGCTGAAGAGCGGCACGGCCGAATGGCCGGTGCGCTTCGGCGCGCCGCAGGCCGACGGCAGCATCGAGCTCGTGCTCGGCGATGCACCCGAGCGCGCATCGCTGGCCGTGTTGCCCAGCGGCCACCGGCTGCTGCACTTCGGCGGCCGCACCCTCGAACTCGCGCTCGTCGGAGATGCCCGCAGCATTGAGCTGTCGAGCCCGCTCGGGCGCAGCGTGTTCGACTGCACGCCGTACCTCGGCGGTGCGCTCGCCGATGAGGCTGCGGGCGGGCAGCTCGGCGCGCCGATGATGGGCAAGGTCGTGGCCGTCAAGGCCGCGGTCGGCGATGCGGTGAAGATCGGCCAGACGGTGATCGTGCTCGAGTCGATGAAAATGGAGCTGCACGTCACCGCCCCGTTCGACGGCAGCGTGGCGGCTCTGCGCTGCAAGGTCGGCGACATGGTCGAGCGCCACCAGGTGCTGGCCGAGGTGGCGCCAGTCGAATAATTCGCAATGCGAAGGAGCAACCCGATGACGTCATTCCCGAAACAGGTCGAATTCCACGAAGAAGGGCCGCGCGAGGGCTTCCAGATGGAGAAGGCGACCTACCCGCTGGCCGACCGCCTGGAACTCATCGACGCGCTCGCCGCAGCCGGCCTGAAGCAGGTGCAGTGCGCATCGTTCGTGAGCCCGCGCGCGGTGCCGCAAATGGCCGATTCGCCCGAACTGTTCGCCCGGCTGAAGAAGCGGCCGGGCACGCGCTACACCGCACTCTGGCTGAACGACAACGGCTTCGAGCGGGCCCGCGCCTGCGAGCAGGTCGATCTTGATGGCAAGATCGTGTTCTACGTGACCGAGCCGTTCTCGCAGCGCAACAACAACTGCAGCGTGGCCGAGAACCGCGAGCGGCAGCTCGGCTGGATCGACCGCTACATCGCGCTCGACATCCCGCTCGAGCAGGCCTATGTGGTCACGTCCTTCGGCTGCAACCTCGGCGGCCCGGTGCCCGTGTCGGCGATCACCGACATCGTGCGCTGGCTGGCCGAGGTGTGCGCCGACCGGCGCATCCCGTTCCCGGCCTTTTACCTGGCCGACACGATGGGCTGGGCCAACCCCGAAGAGATCAAGCGCCGCATCGGCGCGGTGCGCGAGATCGTGCCGCATGCGCGCATCGGGCTGCACCTGCATGACACGCGCGGGCTCGGCGGCGCCAACGTCTACGCCGCGTTGCAGATGGGCGTGGAGCTGTTCGACAGCTCGGTCGCCGGCCTGGGCGGCTGCCCTTTCGCCGAGCACAAGACCGGCTCGGCGGCCGGCAACGTCTGCACCGAGGACATGGCGTTCATGTGCGAGGAGCTCGGCATCCCGACCGGCATCGACCTGGAGAAGCTGGTCGAGGCCTCGCGTCTGGCGGAACGCATCATCGGCCGGCCGCTGAACGGCCACCTGATGCACAGCGGCACGCTGGCCGCGATGCGCGGGTGACCTTGCCCGCGCACGTGCCGCCGGCCACTGGATGACGGCGGCCGGCCCCAAAGACCCGCCCGGCTTGCAGACCGGCCGCGACGAAGACTGGGTCGGCCCGCTGCTGGCGATGCTGGCGGTGCAGACGGCCGTTTCTTTCCTGTCGCGCATTGCGCCGACGCTGGCGCCGACGCTCGCACCGCGCATCGGCTGGCCGGTCGAGAGCGTGGGTTACCTCTCGTCGATGATCACCGGCGGCTCGGTCGTCGCGCTGCTGCTGGGCATGCCGCTGCTGCGGCGCCTGGGTTCGATGCGCAACCTCCAGGTCGGCCTGGCGTTGGGCGTGCTCGGCGCGTTGCTGAGCGCGGTGCCGGAGTCCATTGCGCTCGTGGTTGGCAGCTTGCTGATCGGCTTGTCGATCGGGCCGCCGTCGTCGGCCGGCATGGACGTGCTGCAGCGCTTCGCGCCGCTGCGGCATCGCAACCTTCTGTTCTCGGTCAAGCAGGCCGGCGTGCCGCTGGGCGGCGTGATCGCCGGGCTGCTGATGCCCTGGGCGTCGCAGACGTTCGGCATCGGCGTGGCCGTGACCATCGCCGCCGCGTTGGGCGCGCTGACGCTCTTCGCGGTGCAGCCGTTGCGGGCCCGTGTCGACGCCGCGCGCGAGACCACGCTGCAGCTGAACTGGCGCATGTTCCTCTCGCCGAACAACCTGCGTCAGCCGATCGCGGTGCTGGTGGCGATGCCGGCCTTGCGCCGCATGGGCCTGGCGGGCGGCTGCCTGGGCGCGGGGCAGAGCGTGTGGTTCGCGTTCCTCGTCACCTACCTCGTGGTCGAGCTGCACTGGACGCTGACGGCCGCCGGTGCGCTGTTCGCGCTGATGCAGCTGGTCAGCGCGCTCGGCCGGCCGCTGGCCGGCTTCATCTCGGATCGGCTGGGCGACGGGCCGCGCGTGCTGCGCTGGGCGGTGATCGGGTCGGGTCTGACCACGCTCGCGCTGGCGTTCTGCACGCCGGCGTGGCCGACCTGGAGCGTGGTCGCGCTGGCGGTGCTGGCCGGTTTGACGGTGGCCAGCTGGAACGGCGTGCAGTTCGCCGAGGTCGCGCGCCTGGCACCGCCCGAAACGCTGAACGAGACCATGACCGGCGCCACCTTGCTGCTGCTGCTGGCCTATGTGGTGGGGCCGGCGATCTTCAGCCTAGTGGTCGCCGCCGGCGCGAGTTTCGGGGCTGCCTTTGGGGTAACCGCGCTGGTCACCTTCTCGGCCCTGTGGCCTCTGTCTCGCGTCAAGGGCGATACCGTGACGCGCACCTGAGGCGCGTTCGCGACGGCGCGGCTCAGCGCGCGACCTTGAGCGGCATGCATCGCACGCCGCGGAACACCATCGACTCCTGCCACTCGAGCTGCGCTTCTGGCACCGCCAGCTCGATGCGCCGCCAGCGCGCGAGCACGGCGGGCAGCGCGTCTGGCCCTCGAGCCGTGCGAGCGGAAAGCCCAGACAGATGTGCATGCCGAAGCCGAATGAAAGCTGCGGCACGCCGTCGCGCTGCAGATCGAGCCGGTCCGGGTCGGGGTAGGCCTCGGGGTTGCGGTTGGCCGCGCTCAGCATCACATAGACCCGGTCGCCGACCGCGAGCGTCTTGCCGCGCAGCTGCTGCTCGACCAGCACGGTGCGCGACTGCACGCCGCTCGGGCCGTCATAGCGCAGCAACTCCTCGACCGCGCTCGGGGCCAGGCCGGGGTCGGCGCGCAGCGCCGCCTGCTCGCCGGGGAAGGCGAGCAGCGCGAGCAGGCCGTTGGCGAGGTGGTTGGTGGTGGTCTCGTGACCCGCGAAGACGAGCAACATGCAGGTCGCGACCAGTTCGTCGTCGGTCAGGCGTTCGCCGGCGTCTTCGACATGCACCAGCTGCGACAGCAGGTCGGTGCCCGGCTCCGTCCGGCGCGCCTGGATGAGCTCGCGCAGGTAGGCTGCCATCTCCTGGGTCGCGCGCTCGGCGATCGCGTACTTCTGCGCCGACATGTGCGAGGCACCGACATGTGCGAGGCACCGACCAGCATCGCGATCTCGTCCGACAGGCGCTTGACCGTCAACAGCCGGTCGCGCGGGATTCCCAGCATCGCCATGATCACCAGCGCCGGCAGCGGGCCGGCAGCGGGCCGGCGAAGTCGGCGACGAAGTCGATGTGCTCACGCTCGCCGATCTCGGTCAGCAGCAGCTCGGTCAGCGCCGTCACGGTCGGGCGCATGGCCTGCATCGACTGCGCGGTGAGCACCTTGCTCGTCAAGCGCCGCAGGTGGGTGTGATGCGGCGGGTCGCGGAACACCATCCAGGTTGCGAGGGATTTCAGGATCTCGGCCACGCGCGCCGCCTCGGGGCCGGGCAGGGCCGCGAAGTGCGGACGCATGCGCACCACCGACACCTCGCGGTCGAGCAGCACTTTCTTCACGTCGTCGTAGCGGGTCAGCACCCAAGCGCGCAGCCGCGGGCTCCAGTGCACCGGGTCTTCCTCGCGCAGGCGGCGGTAGATTGGGTAAGGGTCGGCGAAGAACTCGCGCGTGTCGGGTCGGAAGTCGAGCGCGGGGTTGACCATGCGCCGATTCTGCGATCGTGTCCCGGGAAAACCAATCGAGCTAACTAACGTATGTTTGGTGGCAGAATATGGATGCTAGTGCGTCGAGCCGTGCGCCCGCACGCATCGACGCCCCCGTGGGTCGGAGGTGAAATGAAAAGTACCTGGCGTTTGCAAGCGGCTTCAACGGCCGGCTCGAAAGGACACGCCCCATGGCCGTGATGACCAGCCGCGCTGATCTGCGCTCGGGTGGCGCCGCCGCGGCCGCAACTCACAGCCAACAGCAACTCGAGTTGCTGCGCGAGCGGCTCGCGCGAGCGGCCACGGGCGGACGCGACGCGCACATCCAGCGCCACCGCGACCGCGGCAAGCTGCTGGTGCGCGAGCGCATCGACTTCGTGCTCGACGACGCGACCGCCTTCCTCGAGCTCTCGCCCCTGGCCGCGTGGGGCCAGTACGGCAACGAGGTGCCGGCGGCCGGCATCGTCACCGGCATCGGCATCGTCGCCGGACAGCCGTGCATGTTCATCGCCAACGACGCCACGGTGAAGGGCGGCTCGTTCTTCCACGAGACGGTCAAGAAGCACCGCCGCGCGCAGGAGATCGCCTGGAGGCTGCGTCTGCCGGTGCTCTACCTAGTGGACTGCGGCGGCGCCTTCCTGCCCGAGCAGGACCGCGTTTTCCCCGACCGCGACCACTTCGGCAACAACTTCTTCCAGCAATGCCGCATGTCGCAGGACGGCGTGCCGCAGATCTCGGCCGTGTTCGGCGGCTGCACCGCGGGCGGGGCCTACATCCCGGCGCTGTCGGACGAAGTGGTGATGGTGCGCGGCAACGCCCGCATCCACCTCGGCGGGCCGTCGATCGTGAAGATCGCGATCAACGAAACCGTGGACGGCGAGACCCTGGGAGGCGCGGAGATGCACACCCGCGTGTCCGGCGTCAACGACCACTTGGCCGAGAACGAGCCGCAGGCACTGGCGCGGCTGCGCGAGATCGTCGCCAGCCTGCCGCCGGCACCGCTGCCCGCGCCGCCGCTGACGCCGCGCCCGCCGCTGTACGACCCGGCCGAGCTCGACGCCATCGTCCCCGCCGACCCCAAGCAGCCCTACGACGCGCGCGAGATCATCGCCCGCCTGGTCGACGGCAGCGAGCTGCACGAGTTCAAGCCTGACTGGGGCACCACGCTGGTGACCGGCTTCGGCGCGATCCACGGCCAGCCGGTGGGCATCCTGGCCAACAACGGCGCGCTGCTGGCCGAAGCGGCGCTGAAGGGCACGCACTTCATCGAACTGGCCAACCAGCGCGGCGTGCCGCTGCTGTTCCTGCAGAACATCGCCGGCTTCATGGTCGGCACCGAGGCCGAGCGCGGCGGCATCGCCAAGCACAGCGCCAACATGGTCTACGCGGTGTCGAACGCGCGCGTGCCCAAGCTCACCCTGATCGTCGGCGGCTCCTACGGCGCCGGCAACTACGGCATGTGCGGGCGCGGCTTCGAGCCCGAGTTCCTGTTCGCCTGGCCGAGTGCCTCGGTGGCGACCATGAGCGCCGACATCGCCAGCAACGTGATGCTCGAGCTGGCCCGCTCCAACCTGCGCGGTCCGGCCGACGAGGCGCGCATGGCCGAGACCGAGCGCGCCGTGCGCGAGCAATACGGCCGCCAGTCCGACCCGTACTACGCCACCTCGCGGCTGTGGGACGACGGCCTGATCGCGCCCTCGCAGTCGCGCAGCGTGCTCGGGCTGGCGCTGGCGCTGGCCACGCGTCGCGTGCTGCCCAAGACCGCCACCCCCGTGTACCGCATGTGAGAGCCGCACCATGACCCCCCCGACCTTCCAGACCCTGCTGCTCGACATCGACGAGCGCGGCGTGGCCCGGCTCACGCTGAACCGGCCCGACACCCACAACGCGCTCAACGCGACGCTGATCGCCGAGCTGCGCGATGCCGCCGGTTGGCTGGCCAAGGCGAGCGGGGTGCGCGCCGTGGTGCTCACCGGCGCCGGCCAGACCTTCTGCGCCGGCGGCGACCTCGGCTGGATGCAGCAGAACATGAAGAAGACGCGCACCGAGCGGGTCGCCGACAGTGCCGAGCTGGCGACCATGTTCCGTGCACTCAACGAGTTGCCGATGCCGCTGATCGGGCGCATCAACGGCCCGGCCTATGGCGGCGGCGTGGGCATGATCTCGGTGTGCGATGTTTCGGTCGCGGTCGACAGCGGCGTGTACTGCCTGACCGAAGTGCGCCTGGGCCTGCTGCCGGCCAACATCGCACCGTATGTCGTGGCGCGCATGGGCGAGGCCAACGCGCGCCGCACTTTCCTGACCGCCAGGCGCATGAAGGCCGCAGAGGCGCAGCGGCTCGGCCTGATCTCCGAGGTCGTGCCCGACGACCAGCTCGACGCGGCGGTCGAGCGCGAGCTCGCCGACCTGCTGCAATGCGCCCCCGGCGCGGTGGCCGCGACGAAGAAGCTGATCGCCTACGTCGACCAGCACGATCTGTCCACCAGCATGATCTACACCGCCGACAAGCTCGCCGATGCCTGGGAAACCGAGGAGGGGCGTGAAGGCATCACGGCTTTCTTCGCCAAGCGGCAGCCTGCCTGGCGCGCGAAGTGACCCGCAGGGCAACATGTTCGACACCCTGCTGATTGCCAACCGCGGCGAGATCGCCTGCCGCATCGCCCGCACCGCGCGGCGCATGGGCTTGCACACCGTGGCCGTGTATTCCGATGCCGACCGCGAAGCGTTGCACGTGGCGAGCTGCGACACGGCGGTGCGCATCGGCCCGCCCGAGGCCGCGCGCAGCTACCTCGATGCGGGCGCCATCGTCGCCGCGGCGCGCGCCACCGGCGCGCAGGCGGTGCACCCGGGTTACGGCTTCCTGTCCGAGAGCCTGGCGCTGATCGAGGCCTGCGAGGCGGCCGGCATCGCCTTCGTCGGGCCGTCGCGCGATGCTATCCGGCGCATGGGCTCGAAGATCGAATCCAAGCGCATTGCGGTCGAGCACGGCGTGCCGGTCGTGCCCGGCTACCACGGTGACGACCAAGCGAGCGCGGTGCTGAGCGAAGCCGCCGCGCGAATCGGCTTTCCGGTGCTGATCAAAGCTTCGGCCGGCGGCGGCGGCAAGGGCATGCGGGTGGTGCGCGCCGCGGGCGAATTCGCCGCGGCGCTCGACACCGTGCGGCGCGAGGCGAAGGCCTCGTTCGGCGACGACCGCGTGCTGCTCGAACGCTATCTGGCCGAGCCGCGCCACCTCGAAGTGCAGTTGCTCGGCGACAAGCACGGCCACCTGGTGCATCTGTTCGAACGCGAGTGCTCGATCCAGCGCAACCACCAGAAGGTGATCGAAGAGGCGCCCGCGGCCCATCTGCAGGACGCGCAACGCGAAACGCTGTACCGGCATGCGCTGGCGGTCGGGCGCGCGATCGGCTACGACAGCACCGGCACGATCGAATTCATCCACGACGCGGGCAGCGGCGACACCTTCTTCCTGGAGATGAACACCCGGCTGCAGGTCGAGCACCCGGTCACCGAGGCCACGGTGGGCATCGACCTGGTCGAATGGCAGTTGCGCGTCGCGGCCGGCGAACCGCTCGCGTTCGAGCAGAAGGACCTTGGCCGGCGCGGCTGGGCGATCGAGGCGCGGGTCTGCGCCGAAGATCCGGGTGCCGGCTTCGCGCCCGAGATCGGCGCGATCGTCGGCTACGCCGAGCCCGGCGGCGAGGGCGTGCGCGTCGACAGCGGCGTGCGCGCCGGAAGCCGCGTCACGCCCTACTACGACTCGATGCTTGCCAAGGTGATCGCCTGCGCCGACACCCGCGAGCAGGCCGCGCGGCGTCTGGCCACCGCGCTCGACCAGTATCAGCTGTTGGGCGTGCGCTGCAACCTCGGCTTCCTGGCCGATCTGCTGCGGGCGCCAGCCTTCGGGCAGATGCTCAGCACCCACTACATCGAGCGCAGCTTCCCCGAAGGCTGGCGCCCGCGTGGCGACACGGCCCTGGCCCTGGCCACGGCTGCGTTGGGATGCGCGCTGGTCGCCCACGCGCCTGCCACGGCCTCGCCGTGGCAGGCACTGGGCGCCTGGCGCGTGACCGGCGATGCCGCGCCGGCGGGCGTGCGCGTGCTGCTCGAGGACCCGTCGCGCACGCTGCACGAGGCGCTGGTGCAGGCCCGCGGCAACACGTGGCAGGTGCAGGTGGCCGAGCGCAGCTTCAGCTTCGCAGGCCGGCTCGACGGCGAACGGCTGGATGTCGAACACGCCGGCCGCAGCGCGAGCCACCGCTTTCTGCGTGTACACGAAGCCGGCGCCGAGCGGGTGTGGCTGTGCGGCCCGCAAGGCACCCACACCTGGACCCGCGTGGACCGCATCCGCCACGCGCTCGCCGGTGGCGACGCGGCCGGGGCCGATGCCGGCAACAGCCTGCGTGCGCCGATGCCGGGGCTGGTGACGTCCGTGCCCGTCAGCGTCGGCGCGAGCGTGCGCGCCGGCGACACGCTGGTGATGCTGGAGGCGATGAAGATGCTGCACACGCTGGCGGCGCCGGCCGACGGGCGCGTGACCGAACTGCGTTGTCGCGAGGGTGATTCGGTGCGCGGCGGCGATGTGCTGGTGGTGATCGAACCCGAGGAGAAAGCATGAACGAGCCGATCTATTTCACTGAAGAGCACCGTCAGTTTCGCGACAATCTGCGCCGCTACATCGGCCAGAAAATCGTGCCGCGTGCCGCCCCCTGGGAAGAGGCCGGCATGGTGCCGCGCGAGGTGATGCGCCAGATGGGCGAGCTCGGTTACCTCGGCATCCGCTACCCCGAGACCTACGGCGGCTCGGGCCTGGACACCGTGTACAGCGCGATCCTGGCCGAAGAGCTCGGTCGCTCCACCTTCGGCGGCTACGCGGTCACGGTGACGGTGCACACCGACATGGCCTCGCCGCACCTGGCCAACTTCGGCTCGCCAGAGCAGCTGCAGCGTTACCTGCCGTCGCTGATCCGCGGCGAGAAGGTCTGCGCGGTGGCGGTGACCGAACCCGACGCCGGCTCCGACGTGGCCGGCATCCGCACCCGCGCGGTACGCGACGGCGACCACTGGGTCATCAACGGCAGCAAGATGTTCATCACCAACGGCGTGCACGGCGACCTGTACTTCGTCGGCGCCAAGACCGATCCCACCGCCAAGGGCTCGCGCGGCATCTCGATCTTCATTGTCGAAAAGGGCACGCCGGGGTTCCGCGTCGGGCGCTCGCTGAAGAAAAGCGGCTGGCTGTGCAGCGACACCGCCGAGCTGGTGTTCGAGAACTGCCGCATCCCGGCGGCGAACCTGCTGGGCGGCGAGAACAAGGGCTTCTACCAGATCATGCGCAACTTCCAGAACGAACGCATGGTGATCGGTGCACAGGCGATGGGCGAAGCGGCGCGGGCGATCGAGATGACGGTGGACTACGTGCGCGACCGCAAGGCCTTCGGCGCGACGCTGTGGGACAAGCAGGCGATCCGCCAGCGCCTGGCGATGCGCGCGGCGCAGGTCGAGGCCGGCCGCGCGCTCGTCTACCACGCCGCCTGGCTCGATGCGCAGGGCAAGGACTGCGTCAAGGAGGTCTCGATGGTCAAGGCCTTGTGCGGCGAACTCGTCAACAAGGTGCTGTACGACTGCCAGCAGTTCCACGGTGGCTTCGGCTACATGCACGAGACGACGATCGCCCGCATGGTTCGCGACGCGCGCGTCGAGGCCATCGGTGGCGGCGCCACCGAAGTCATGCTCGAGGAAGTGGCCAAGCGGATGTAGGGCGCGCGTCGCGCGCATGAATGGAAGGATTGTCGATGTCGAACGAAGATTCGGGCCGTGACAAGCGGATGCACATGTGGGAGAAGATCACCTCGATCTCGGCCTACAGCCGCGAGCTCGGCCTGCGGCTGCACAAGGTCGAGCCGGAGTGGTGCGTCATCAAGGTGCTGCCCGATGCGCGTCTGGTCGGCAATCCGGAGACGGGCGTCGTCCATGGCGGTGTCATCACCGCCCTGCTCGACAGCTGTTACGGGCTGGCGATCTTCGTGCGGCTGGACAAGCTGCGCCCGATGGCAACGCTCGATCTGCGGATCGACTATTTGAAAGCGGCCACCCCGGGGCGCGAGATCTTCGGTGGAGCGGTCTGCTACAAGCTGGGCCACGAACTGGCGTTTGTCCGGGGCTGCGCCTACCACGACACGCCGGACGATCCGATCGCCACCTCGTCGGCAATCTTCATGTTCACCGGGGGCCCAGTGATTGCGCTCGATGATGCGCTGTCGGCACTGCAGGCGAACCGGCCATGAACGTGAATGCCATCGTCACCGCAGCACGTGCGAGCCGGAACTGGACTCCGATCGTGGAACTCGTGCCCTACGCGTGCTTCCTCGGCATGCGCCTAGACATCAAGGGCGACCAGTTCACGGCCTGCATGCCGTTTGTCCCGAAGCTCATCGGCAATCCCGTGTTGCCTGCACTGCATGGCGGCGCGACCGGCGGCTTCCTCGAGTGCGCCGGCATGTTCTACCTGCTGTGGCACATGGACAGCACGGACCTGCCCAAGACGATCAACTTCACCTTCGAGTACCTGCGCTCCGGTCGACCCGAGGACGTCTACGCCAACGTCTTCATGGTCAAGCAGGGCCAGCGCGTCGCGCACCTGCGCATCGAGGCCTGGCAGTCCAGCCCCGACAAGCCCATCGCCGTCGGCCACGGCAACTTCATGCTCAAGCCGGCGCCATCCGCCGAAGGAAACCCATGACCACGACCGCCTATCGCTCCATCTACCGCGCCGGCCTGTTCGCCGGACAGACCGTCATCGTCACCGGCGGCGGCAGCGGCATCGGCCGCTGCACCGCGCATGAACTCGCCAGCCTGGGTGCCGCTTTGGCCTTGGTGGGCCGCAAGATCGAGAAGCTGCAGGATGTGCAGGCCGAGATCGAAGCTGCGGCGCCGGGCGCGAAAGTCAGCATCCATTCCTGCGACATCCGCGACGAGCCGGGTGTGAAGCAGATGATCACCGATGTGCTCGCTGCGCATGGCCGCATCGACGGGCTGGTCAACAACGCCGGCGGCCAGTACCCGCAGCCGGTGCGCGACATCACGCTCAAGGGTTGGGACGCGGTCGTGCGTAACAACCTGCATGGCGGCTTCCTGGTCTCGCGCGAGGCCTACACGCAGTGGATGGAAACCCATGGCGGCGCCATCGTCAACATCATCGCCGACATGTGGATGGGCATGCCGACGATGGCGCACAGCGGCGCGGCGCGTGCCGGCATGTTGTCGTTCACCGAAACCGCGGCCTGCGAGTGGGGGCAGGCGGGCGTGCGCGTCAATGCGGTGGCACCGGGCTTCGTGGCCAGCAGCGGTTTCGACACCTACGGCCCGGAGATGAAGGCCAAGTTCCGCAGTCTGATGAAGACCGCGCCGCTGCAACGTTACGGCACCGAGGCCGAGGTTTCTTCGGCCATCGTCTACCTGCTGTCCGAAGGCGCGGCTTACATCACCGGTTCCTTCATTCGCGTCGACGGCGGCGTGCCCAACGCGCGCCAGACCTGGAAGCTCGACGAGCACAGCCGTTCCGTGCCCTACGAGGGTTTCCCGCTCGCCAAGATGCCCGACTGCCTGAAGCCGGGCGCAGAGTAAAGAACCCTACTTTCAACAGGAGACCACGATGGCCATGGACCCACCCGCCGGCGCAAAGCCGGTGCCCTTCAAGACCCACAACCGCACGATCACCGAGACCGACATCGTCACCTTCGTCAACGTCGTCGGCCTGCACGAGCCCTTCTTCATCGACATGGAGTACATCAAGACCCACATGTCGGGTAAGCACCGCAACCGCTTCGCGCCCGGGCCGATGATCATCTCGGTCGGCATGGGCCTGCTGGCGCCGACCGTGGCCGGCATCATCGACAAGGTGCTCGAAGGGCGCGAGCATGGCCCGTTCGGCGGCATGACCGGCGTCGATGCGCGCGTCAAGGCCGCACTGTTCCCGGGCGACACCGTGCACGTCGAGGGCGAGGCCTGGCTGCGCCCGCCGAGCTCGCGCGGCTACACGCTGATGGACCTGCGCCACCGCGTCATCAACCAGCACGGCGAGGTGCTGGTCGAGTTCACCGAGACCATCACCTTCCTGCCCAAGGGCGCGGTCGAGCATTGACCGGCCGGCCATTCACCCCATGAGGACGCGGCCATGACACAGACCAGGGACTTCTGGACCCAGAAGGCAGCGACGCTGTCGATTCGCCACCAGGCCTTCATCGACGGCAAGTTCGTTGCGGCCGCGTCGGGTGCGAGCTTCGACTGCATCAGCCCGATCGACGGCCGCACGATTGTCAGCGTCGCGTCGTGCGATGCGCCCGACGTGGACCGCGCCGTCAAGGCGGCGCGTACCGCGTTCGAGGACGGACGCTGGTCGCGGCTGGCGCCGCGCGAACGCAAGCGGCTCATGCTCGCGCTCGCCGAGGTGATGCGCAAACACGCCGAGGAACTGGCGCTGCTCGAAACGCTCGACGTCGGCAAGCCGATCCGCGACGCGCACCTGATCGACATCCCGATGGCGATCGAGGCCATCGCCTGGTACGCCGAGGCGGCGGACAAGCTCTACGACCAGGTGGCGCCGACCGGTCACGACGTGGTCGCGATGGTGACACGCGAGCCGATGGGCGTGGTGGGCGTGGTGCTGCCGTGGAACTTTCCGCTGATGCTGGCGTGCTGGAAGATCGGCCCCGCGCTCGTGGCCGGCAACACCGTCGTGATCAAGCCGGCCGAACAATCGCCGCTGACCGCGATCCGCCTCGCCGAGCTCGCGCTCGAAGCCGGCATTCCGCCCGGCGTGATCAATGTCGTGCCCGGCTTCGGGCCGACGGCCGGCAAGGCGCTCGGCCTGCACCCTGACGTCGACGCGCTGACCTTCACCGGGTCGGGCGAGATCGGCAAGATGTTCATGGCCTACGCGGCGCAGTCGAACATGAAGCGCGTCAGCCTCGAATGCGGCGGCAAGTCGCCCAACATCATCTTCGCCGACGCCCCCGACATCGACACCGCCGCTCGCAACGCGGCGTTCGGCATCTTCTACAACCAGGGCGAGGTGTGCGCCGCCGGCTCGCGCCTGGTGGTGCAGGAGTCGATCAAGGACGAGGTGCTCGAGAAGGTGATCGGCTGGGCCCGCAAGATGCAGCCCGGCGACCCGCTCGATCCGAAGTCGCGCGCCGGCGCGATCGTCAGCCACGAGCAGACCGAGCGGATCTGCGGCTACATCGCCAAGGGCAGCCAGCAGGGTGCCAGACTCGCGCTCGGCGGCAAGCAGGTGCTGACGCAGACCGGGGGCTTCTACATCGAGCCGACCATCTTCGACGGCGTCGCCGGCGACATGACGATCGCACGCGAGGAGATCTTCGGCCCGGTGCTGGCCACGCTGACCTTCCGCGACCAGGACGACGCTGTGCGCATCGCCAACGACACGATCTACGGCTTGGGGTCGGCGATCTGGACCTCGAACATCAACACCGCCCACAAGATGGCGAAGTCGATCCGCGCCGGCTCGGTCTGGGTCAATTGCTACAACGGCGGCGACATCACGACACCGTTCGGCGGCTACCGGCAGTCGGGCTTCGGCCGCGACAAGTCGCTGCACGCGATCGACAAGTACACCGAGCTGAAGACGACCTGGATCCAGCTCGGCTGAGGGTGCGCTGACGCCATGACCGGCAGATTCGAGGCACGCACGGCGATCGTCACCGCGGCAGGCGCCGGCATCGGCGCCGCGACCGCGCTGCGCTTCGCGCGCGAAGGCGCGCGCGTCGTCGTCGCCGACCTCAGCGGCAAGCGGGCCGAGGAGACGGCGGCCGGCATCGTCGCGCAGGGTGGTGACGCGGTGTGGATCAAGATGGACGCCGCCGACCCGGACGCGGTGCAGGCGACCGTGCAACTCGCGCTCGACCGCTACGGCCGCATCGACGTGCTCGTCAACAACGCCGGCTTCGGCGAGCCGGCGCTGCTGGCCGACTATTCGCTCGACACCTGGAACCGGATCCTGGCCGTGACCCTGACGAGCGTGTTCCTGGGCCTCAAGTACTGCCTGCCGGTCATGCGGCGCCAGGGCAAAGGCGCGGTAGTCAACACCGCGTCGATTTCCGGCACGGCGGGCGACTACGGCATGTCGGCCTACAACGCCGCCAAGGCCGGTGTCATCAACCTCACGCGGTCGGCGGCGCTCGAGTGCGCGCAAGACGGCATCCGCGTCAACTGCGTCTGCCCGGGTGGCATCGACACCCGCGTGACGCAGGTGCTGGCCGGCGCGCGCGCCGACGAGGTGCGCCGTGCGATGGCGGCCGTGCATCCGCTGGGCCGCATGGGCGAGGCCGACGAGATCGCCAGCACCGTCCTGTTCCTCGCCTCGGAAGAGGCTTCATTCATCACCGGCGCCGCGCTGGTGGCCGACGGCGGCCTGACGGCGCAGACCGGTCTGCCGCCGTTCGTGGCGCGCTGACGCGGCAAGGACTTCACCCCATGGACTTCAGCTTCACCGAAGAGCAGAACCTGTTGCGCGACAGCGTGCGCGCGATGCTGAACCGCGTCGCCACGCCGGAATACATCCGGCGCTGCGACGCCGAGCCGCGCTACCCCTACGAGCTGTACGACGCCTTCGTCGAGATGGGCCTGCTGCGCATGCCGTTCCCGGAGTCGGTGGGCGGCCTGGGCGGCAGCGTGATCGACTTCGCCGTGATCGCCGAAGAGCTCGGCCGCAAGAGCTACGACTTCCTCGGCGCCTACGGCACCTGCGTCTTCAACGGCCTGAACATCCTGCACAACGGCACCGAGGCGCAGCGCGCGCACTGGCTGCCCAAGCTGCTCGACGGCGAGATCCGCATGTCGATCTCGATGACTGAACCCGGCGCCGGCTCGGATGCCGGCGCGATGCGCACCAGCGCGCGCCGCGACGGCGACATGTGGGTCATCAACGGCCAGAAGGTGTTCTCGACCGGCGCGGGCGCCGACAGGAACGTCATCAACCTGTATGCCCGCACGCAACCCGAAGGGCCGCACCAGCAGGCGCTGTCGCTGTTCCTGGTCGACAAGGACACGCCGGGCATCACGCTGCGCAAGCTCGACACGCTGGGCCGGCGTTCGCTGGGCACCTACGAGGTGTTCTTCGACGACGTCCGCGTGCCCGCCGACCGCTTGGTGGGCGAGCCGGACAAGGGCTGGGGCTACATGCTGTCCGGTCTGCAGCTCGAACGCTTGATGACGGCGGCGGGCTATGTCGGCGGCGCGCAAGCGGCGGTCGACCTGGCCCTGGCCTACGCCAAGGAGCGCAAGCAGTTCGGCAAGCCGATCGGCACCTTCCAGGCCATCGCCCACATGCTCGCCGACATGCAGACCGCGGTCGAGGCGAGCCGGCTGATGATGTGGCGGGCCGCCTGGCAGCTGGCGCGCGGCGAGGATGCGCTGATGGCGATCTCGCAGGCCAAGCTGTTCGGCTCCGAGGCCTACGCCAACATCGCCAACCAGGGCATGCAGATCATGGGCGGCTACGGCTACATCATGGAATTCGACATGCAGCGCCACTACCGCGATGCACGTGCCACCACTATCACCGCCGGCACCTCGCAGATGCAGCGCAACCTGATCGCCGGCCTGATGGGCCTGAAGACCAAATGAGGCCCGCATGGATTTCGATCTGACCGAAGAACAGGTGATGCTGCGGGATGCCGCGCGCAAGCTGGCGCAGCAGGAGTTTCGCGACAAGGCCGCACGCTGGGACCGTGAAGAAGCGTTCCCGGAAGAGAACAAACACCGCCTGGCCGAGCTCGGCTACCTCGGCCTGAGCGTCGACAAGGAGTTCGGTGGCGCCGGCGCCGGGCTGGTCAGCACCTACCTGGTGATCGAGGAACTCGCCAAGGTCGACCTGCTGACCGCGATGATCGTGCACGACCAGAACGTCTCGCCGCGCATCATCGCCAACCACGGCCCCGACGAACTCAGGCGCCGGCTGGTGCCGCGCTTCGTCACCGGCGAGTTCGAATGCAGCATCGCCTGGACCGAACCGCAGGCCGGCTCCGACGGCACCGCGATCCGCACGGCGGCCGTGCGCGACGGCGACGAATACCTGATCAACGGCAGCAAGATCTTCACGACCTTCGGCGACCGCGCCGACATGCACCTGGTGTACGCGCGCTTCGGGCCGTCGAGCGGTGCCAAGGGCATCGGCACGATCGTCGTCGAGCGCGATCGGCCGGGGCTGACGGTGCGCAAGCTCGAGGGCAAGATGGGCGTGCGCGGCGCGGCCGAGAACGAGCTGTTCTTCGACAACGTGCGCGTGCCGGCGAGCAACGTCGTGACCCTGGGCGACCCGCAGAACTCGCGCGGTTTCGTCAGGCCGCTGACGATCTACAACGGCACCCGCGTCGGCATGGGCGTGATGGCGCTCGGCGTGGCCGAGGGCGCGTTCGACCTGGCGCGCGAGTACATGACGGTGCGCGAGCAGTTCGGCCAGAAGTTGAGCGAGATGCAGGGCCTGCGCTGGATGATGGCCGATTCGCTGATCGAGATCGAGGCCGCGCGCTGCCTTTGCTACAAGGCGCTGGCGTTGATCGACGCCGGCAAGCCCGACCCGCAGCTGTGCTCGATCGCCAAGGTCTTCGCCACCGAAATGGCGCAGCGCGTGACCGTGCAATGCCAGCAGATGTTCGGCGGCTACGGCTACTTCGGCTCGCTGCCGCTGGAGCGCATGGTGCGCGACGTGCGCATGCT
The DNA here is from genome assembly GCF_032229685.1 of Rhizobacter sp. Lineage (GTDB taxonomy): Bacteria > Pseudomonadota > Gammaproteobacteria > Burkholderiales > Burkholderiaceae_C > LMDS01. The sequence continues at coordinate 482,676 of NZ_JAVTWP010000031.1, forward strand.
CACGCTGACCGGCGGCACGACGCAGACGCAGAAGAATGTGATCGCCGGTCACATCTTTCCGAATTCGTGACCGGCAGCTTGAACCCCTTCACCCGATGAATTGAGGAGACTCTGAATGGACTTTTCACTGAACACCGAACAAGTGGCGATGCGCGACATGGCGGCGCGTTTCGCGAAGGAACGGCTGGCGCCCGACTACATGAAGCGCGAGAAGACGAACACCATCGACCGGACCATCCTGAAGGAGATGGGCAGCCTGGGCCTGATCAGCGCGGCGCTGCCCGAGGAATTCGGCGGCATGGGGGTGGACTGCGTCACCTCGGGCGTGATCATCGAGGAGATCGCCGCGGGCGACTTCAACATGAGCTACGTGCAGTTGGTGAGCTGGCTGATGGGCCAGATCCTGTGCAAGTACGCCGAGCCGGACGTGGCGAACGAATGGGTGCCCAAGCTCGCGGCGGGCGAGGCTCTTGTGGCTTTGGGCCTGACCGAACCGCGCGGCGGCTCCGACGCCGCCAACCTGACCCTGCGTGCCGAGCGCAAGGGCGACCACTACCTCATCAACGGCGAGAAGACCTCGATCAGCTTCTGTGAGCAGGCCGACGTGATCGTGTCCTTCGCCCGCACCGGCAAGGTCGAGGACGTGGCCAAGGGCATCAGCGCGTTCGTCGTCCCGATGAACGCGCCAGGCGTCAGCCGCGCGCGTTTCAACGACGTGGGCACGAAGATCGTCGGTCGCGGCTCGGTGTTCTTCGACAACGTGAAGATTCCGGCCAACCACCGCATGGGCGAGGAGAACCGCGCGTTCTTCCAGATCATGAACGGCTTCGACTACAGCCGCGCGCTGATCGGCCTGCAGTGCCTGGGCGCGGCGCAGGCCTCGTTGAACGAGTCCTGGGAGTACATCAAGGAGCGCAAGGCCTTCGGCGCGCCGCTGGCCCAGTACCAGGGCGTGACCTTCCCGCTGGCCGAGGCCGATACGCTGCTGACCGCGGCGCGCGCGCTGTGCTACCGCACGCTGTGGCTGCGCGACGCGAACCTGCCGCACACCGCCGAGGCCGCGATGTGCAAGTGGTGGGTGCCCAAGATCAGCTACGAGGTCATCACGCAGTGCCTGCTGACCCACGGCCACTACGGCTACACCACCGACCTGCCGCACCAGCAACGCATGCGCGACACGCTGGGCCTGCAGATCGGCGACGGCACTGCGCAGATCATGAAACTCGTGATCGCGCGCGAGCGCGTCGGCCGCATCGCGGTGCAGTACGCGCAGGGCAGCAACAAGTGATCTGATCCCGGGCTTCGGGGCCTGCCACGCCAACTGGAGAATTTCATGACGGTTCGAATCGAGCGCCACGGCGCGGTCGCGCATCTCGTGCTGGATCGGCCCGAGCGCCTCAACGCGCTGACGCCGGAGATGATGGAGCAGCTCTCCGACGCGACCCTGAGCTTGCAGAAGGACGGCGCGGTCCGCGCCGTGCTGCTGCGCGGCGAGGGGCGCGCGTTCTGCGCCGGTGCCGACGTCGGCACGATGCAGAGCCTGGACGTGCTGAGCGGCCGGCAGCGCGTCCAGCGCGCGCACCGCGTGATCACCGGCCTGGCCAATCTCGACAAGCCGGTGATCGCTGTGGTGCGTGGCGCGACCGTGGGCGTTGGCTGGAGTCTGGCACTGGCCTGTGACCTGATCCTCGCGTCCGACAACGCCAAGTTCAGCCTGGTGTTCAAGAAGATCGGCTTGGCGCCCGACGGCGCCGCGGCCTACTTCCTGACGCAGTACATCGGCGTGCTGCGGGCGCGCGAGCTGATGATGTCGGCGCGCATGGTGCCGGCCGAAGAGGGGCGACAGCTCGGCATGGTCAACGAGGTCGTGGCCGACGATTTGCTCGACGCGCGCGCCGTCGCGCTGGCCGAGGAGCTGGCCGAATCGGCCACCTTCGCGCTCGCGGTGGGCAAGCGCATGTTCCGCAACGCGATGCAGCCCAGCCTCGAGGCATTTCTCGACTACGAAGCCCAGGCCCAGAACCTGGTGCTGCACAGCGACGACCGCAAGGAAGGCGTCGCGGCCTTCATGGAAAAGCGCAAGCCCAAGTTCGTTGGCCATTGACACCGGAGTACCGCCATGTTCCAGCTCGACCCCGACCTCGAAGCCTTCCGCCAGGAAATCCGCAAGACCGCCGAGCGCGCCTTCAGCGCCAAGGCCGCGTACTGGGACGAGAAGGAGGAATTCCCGACCGAGAACCGCGACCTGCTCGCCAAGCTCGGCTACCTCGGCATGGTGATCCCGGAAGCCCACGGCGGCTCGGGCGCGCCGGTGATCCAGGGCACCATCCTGCTTGAGGAAGTGGCGCGGGTGTGCTTCAACACCGCGCTGGTGGCGCAGATCGCGCTCAACGGGCCGTCGCGCGCGCTGGCGGTGCTGGCGTCCGAGGAGCAGAAGCAGCGCTGGCTGCCGGGCTGCGCAAAAGGCGACTACAGCTTCGCTATCGGCATCAGCGAGCCCGGCGCCGGCTCGGGCATGACCGACATGATCACCTCGGCCACGCCCGACGGCGACCACATCGTGCTCAACGGCCAGAAGGCCTACTGCACCGGCGGTCACCTGGCCAGCCACATCTTCGTGTTCGCGCGCTGGGGCAAGACGCAGGGCCCGCGCGGCATCGGGGCGCTGGTGGTCGAGCGCGGCATGAAGGGCTTCGAGGTCGGCCATCCGGACCGCAAGATGGGCGGGCGCGGCATGCCCGAGGTCGAGCTCTACTTCGACCATTGCCGCGTGCCGATGCAAAACGTGATCCTCGCCGGCGACCCCGACTCGACGCGCAGTTTCAAGCGCCTGATGAGCTCGTTCGGGCCCGAGCGCGTCGGCAATGCCGCGATGTGCCTGGGCGTGGCGCAGGCGGCCTACGAGGCCGCCAAGAAGTATTCGCAGGAGCGCGAGCAGTTCGGGCGGCCGATCTGCGAGTTCCAGGGTCTGCAGTGGAAGATCGCCGACATGGCGGTGCAGTTGCACGCTGCGCGCCTGATGATCTACCGCGCGGCGACGAACCTGGTCGACGGCTTCCCTGACCCGCTCGAAGCGGCGATGGCCAAGCTCTACGCCAACGAGATGGTGCAGCGTGTCACCAACGAGGCACTGCAGATCCACGGCCACGCCGGCTTCACGCGCGCGCTGCCGCTGGAGCGCATGGTGCGCGACTCGCGCGGCTTCGCGCTTGGCGGCGGCACGACCGAGATCCTGCGCAACACGATTGCTTCGATGGTTTACGGGCGCGCGTTCGATCAGCGCCGCTCATGACGCGGCAGCGACGGCGATGACCCAGCCCAGGCAATTGCCACCCGGTCCGGGCTCCGACGCCTCGGGCTTCGCCCGGCTGCGCGCCGCGATTGACGCCCTCGATGCCGCGCTGATGGCGATCGGCGGCGTGATGCTGATGCTGTTGATGCTGCTCGTCGTGGCCGATGTGGCGCTGCGCTACCTGTTCAACGCCCCGCTGTCCTGGTCGTACGAGATGGTGTCGAGCTACCTGATGCCGGGGCTGTTCTTCCTCGCGGTGTCCCACACACTGAAGGCGCACGGCCATGTCGCGGTCGACATCCTGCACAACCGCATGGGCCGGACCACCCGCTACGTTCTGCAGGCCGCGACCAGCGCGCTGGCTGCGCCGGTCTTCGGCCTGTGCGCGGTCGTCGCGGCGCAGCACACCTGGGGCGAGTTCCAGGTCGGCTCCGTCTCCACCAGCGGCATCGGGGCGCCGAGCTGGACCGTCAGCATCCTGCTGCCGCTGGGCTTCGGGCTGCTGGCGCTGCGGCTGGCCCTCGACGCCGCCGGCTACATCGCGACGCTGGCCTCGGGGCGCGAGGTGATTGCGTTGCCGCCGATCTCGGGCACCGAGGACCTCGGCACATGATCGCCAGTGGCGTCGTGCTGTTGTTGTTCGTGCTGCTGGCCGCGGGCATGCCGGTGGCGTTTGCGCTCGCCGTCGCCGGCAGCCTGGGCCTGTATCTGGTGGGCGGGGTGCAGACGCTGACCGGCGTGCTCGCGACGACGCCGCTGTCGACCGCTGCAACCTACGAACTGATCTCGGTGCCGATGTTCATCCTGATGGCAGAGTTCGTGATCCTCAGCGGCGTGGCCGACAATCTCTTCAAGGCGGCCGCGGCCTGGGTCGGCCGCGTGCCGGGCGGGCTGGCGATGGCCACCGCCATCGCCGGCGCCGGCTTCGGCGCGATCTCGGGCTCGAGCACGGCCTCGGCCGCGACCCTGTCCTCGACCACTTTGCCGGCAATGCTCAAGCAGGGTTACGACCCCAAGCTCGCTGCGGGGGTCGTGGCGATCTCCGGAACCCTCGCGATGCTGATCCCGCCGAGCATTGCGCTGGTGCTGTACGGCATCATCGCCGACGTCAGCATCGGCCAGTTGCTGGTCGGCGGCGTGATCCCGGGCATCCTGGTGACGCTGACAATCATCGCCACGGTCTGGGTCCTGGTCACGCTCGACCCGGCCTGCGCGCCGCGCGGCAAGGCCTACACGCTGCGCGAGAAGCTCGCGTCGCTGAAGGTCGTCGGGCCGATGCTGCTGCTGTTCATGGCCGTCACCGGTGTGATCTACACCGGCATTGCGACACCGACCGAAGCAGCCGGCATCGGCGCCTTCGGTGGCTTCTTGCTGGCAGCGCTGGAGGGCAAGGTCAACCGTGCGTCGCTGATGAAGGCGCTGACCCACGCCGGCCAAGCCAGCTGCATGATCATCATGATCGTCGTGTGCGCGAAGATCTTCGGCTACTTCTTCACGCTGACGCAGGTCACCCAGGTCATCGTGCAGTGGGTCGGTGCGTTGCAGGTGTCGCGCTGGCTCGTGATGGCGTTCATCCTGTTCGGCTTCCTGCTGCTGGGCTGCGTGATGGACCAGGTGGCGATCCTGATCCTGACGATCCCGGTGGTCCTGCCGCTGGTCAAGTCGCTCGGTTTCGATCCGGTGTGGTTCGGCGTGATCGTCATCGTCGTTGCCGAGGTCGGCCTGGTGACACCCCCGGTGGGGTTGAACGTGTTCGTCGTCTCTCGCTACGCGAATCGGCCCCTGCAAGAGGTGTTTGCCGGGGTCTGGCCGCATGTCTTCAGCCACTTGCTGCTGCTGGTCGTGCTGGTGGCGTTTCCGGCGATCATTCTGTGGCTTCCGGCGCAGATGGCGCCATAGCTGAGGCCACGCTGTCTCGACAACCAAAGGAACGACATGTCAACAACCCTCCGCCACCTGCTGCCGACCCTGGCCACGGTACTGTGCATCGGCGGCGCCGCTGGCGCGGGCGCGCAGACAGCGATCAAGCTCAAGATTGCCGACTCTTTCCCGGTCGGCCACTACCTGCCGAGGTACATGATCCAGCCGATGATCGATCGGCTTAAGGCCAGCCCTGCCGGCAAGGGCGTCGAGTTCGAGTATTACCCGGCCGAACAGATGGGCAAGGCCAAGGACTTTCTGTCGCTGACCCAGTCGGGCGTGCTCGACATCACCTATGTCGCGCCCGGATTCGTCTCCGACAAGATGCCGCTGTCGGTGGTCGCGGAGTTGCCGCTGAGCTTCACCGGCTCGTGCAAGGGCACGCTCGCCTACTGGAACCTCGCCAAGTTCGGTGGCCTGCTGTCGAAGAAGGAATTCGAGCCGAACGGGGTGCGCCTGCTGTTCACGATCGTGCTGCCGCCTTACCAGGTGGTCACGCGCAAGCCCTTCGCGTCGCTGAAGGACCTGGAAGGCATGAAGATCCGCGCATCGGGGTCGGCCAAGGAACTGGTGCTGAAGAAGATCAAGGCGACACCGGTGTTGATCCCCACGCCCGAAGTCTACGAGGCGCTCTCGCGCGGCACGATCGAAGGCGTGCTGTTCCCGTTCAACAGCCTGGTGCCGTACGACATCCACAAGCTGTCCAAGACTGCAACGGTCGGTGAGAACTTCGGTTCCTTCGTGGCCAACTACGTGATCAGCGAAAAGCGCTGGCAGAGCCTGCCCGTGCCCCTTCAGAAGGAACTCACGGCGATGGGCGAAGAAACCGCCCGAAGCACCTGCGCGCAGGTCGAGCGTGACGAGGCCGGCGAGATGGACAAGGTCAAGCAGGCCGGGGTTCAGCTGGTCACGCTGTCGGCGGCCGACAAGGCCGTGGTGTCGAACGCGATGCACGAGGTTGCCAAGGACTGGGCCGACAACCTCGACCGGCGTGGTCGCGCTGGCACCGAGGTGCTCGATGCCTTCAAGGCCGGCTTGAAGTGACGCTGGCGGCGCGCCGCGGCCGCAGCTGACTCAATCGACCTTGATGCCCGCCGCCTTGATCAACGGGCCCCATTTGGCGCGCTCGTTGTCGGCAAAGCTGCGCAGCCGTTCCGGGCTGCCACCAGCGGGTTCGATGCCGAGCTGCAGCAGGCGCTGACGCGTCTCGGGCTGCGCCAGGATCTTCACCATCTCGGCGTTCAGGGTCTCGATCACCGCGGGCGGCGTGCCGCGCGGCGCGTACAGCGCGTTCCACGCCGTCATCTCGAAGCCTGCCACGCCTTGCTCGGCGACCGACTTGATGCCCGGCATCAACTCGCTGCCCTGCAGCGAGGTGATGGCGATGGCTTTGAGCCGGCCTGCCTCGACCTGCGGGCGCATGGCCGTCACGGTGTCGATCGTCAGCGGCAACTGGCCCCCTATCACATCGGTCATGGCCGCCGCCGAGCCCTTGTAAGGCACGCCGAAAAACGGTGTCCCCGCCCGCTCGCGCAGCAGCTCAAGCACGATGCGGGCGCTGGTGCTGGGCAGCGCGACGTCGACCTTGCCGGGGCGCTTCCTGGCCGCCGCGATCAGTTCGCTGACCGACGAGGCCGGAAACGACGGGCTCGCAGCGATCACCATCGGCAACATGCCGGTCAGGATGACCGGTTCGAAATCGGCCGCGGCATCGAAGGGCATCGCGCCGTAGAGGAACGGGTTCTGAGCGTGCGTGGCGTTCGTGCCCATCGTCAGCGTGTAGCCGTCGGGCGCGGCCTTCGCGCCGGCGTCGGCACCGATGTTGCCGCCCGCGCCGGCCTTGTTCTCGACGTAGAAGGACTGCCCCAGCGCCTTGGAGAGCTTCTCGGCGAAATGGCGTGTGGCCACGTCGGTGCCCTGGCCGGCGGGGTAGGGGACGATGATGCGCACACTGCGGTTCGGGTATGACTGGGCCGCAGCCAGCAGCGGCAGCACCGCTGCGGCGATCAGAAGCACGCGGCGCGCGCATCGAGTGGGGTTCATCGGACTGTCTCCTTTTGTCTCTCGAGTCGCCACGCGACAAGTCACGGCGACGGGCGCATCACCGTGCCATTGGCGAGCAGGGCCTCGGCAGCCGCAGCGTCGCAACCGAGTTCGGCCAGGATCGCGGCCGCGTGTTCGCTCAGGCGCGGTGGCAGGTCGCCCGGTCGGCCGGGCGTGGACGACAGCTTCACCGGCAGGCCGAGCGAACGCCGGCCGTGCTCGTCCACCACCATCGCGCGGTGCGCCGCGTGCGGCTGCGAGAGCGCCTGCGCCACGTCGTTGACCGGACCTGCCGGCACGCCGCGGCGCATCAGGTCCGCACACAGCGGAGCGACCTCGAAGCCGAGCAGCGTGCGCTCGATCTCGGTGCGCAGCGCGTCGCGATTCTCCAGCCGTGCCGAACTGTCGGCAAAGCGCAGGTCGGTGGCGAGATCGGGCCGTGCCACGCACTCGCAAAAGCGCTTGAACTGGCCGTTGTTGACGACACCGAGAAACACCTCGCCGTCGGCGGCGGCATAGCGGTCGTAGGGTGCGATGTTCGGATGCGAGCTGCCCATGCGCTGCGGAATGCGCCCCGAGTAGAACCAGTTCGACGCGTGCGGGATCAGCAGTGCCAGCCCGGTGTCGAACAGCGTCGCCTCGACACGCTGGCCGCGGCCGCTGCGCTCGCGCGCGGCCAGCGCCAGCAGCACGCCGCTGAACGCGTTGTAGCCGGTCAGGTAGTCGACCACCGGCACGCCCAGGCGCAGCGGGCCGGAGTCGGGCGTGCCGTTGACGCTCATCAGGCCGCAGATCGCCTGCAGCACGGCGTCATAGCCGGGCAGGCCGCCGAGTGGCCCATCGGCGCCGAAGCCGCTGACGCTGCAATGGACGAGGCGCGGGTAGCGCGCCGCCAGCACGTCCTCGTAGCCCAAGCCCCACTTTTCCATCGTGCCGGGCAGAAAGTTCTCGATCAGCACATCGGCGTCGGCCAGCAGCTTCTCGAGCACGGCGCGGCCGGCCGGGCGCGACAGGTCGACGGCGATCGAACGTTTGCCGCGGTTCAGCGCGCCGAAGTACGCGACCTCGCCGCGCTCGTCCAGCGGCGGGCCGAAGCGGCGTGCCTCGTCGCCGTCCGGCGGCTCGACCTTGATGACGCTGGCGCCGTGGTCGGCGAGCATCTGCGCGCACAGCGGGCCGGCCAGTACGCGCGACAGGTCAAGAACCCGCAGGCCGCCCAGTGCGCTCGGCAAGGGTGTGCTCATCTCAGTACCGCCCGGCCGTTCCGAAGGGACTGAGCGCCCCCTCGGGGGGCAGCGAGCGAAGCGAGCGTGGGGGTTTCATTTCAGGCGCGGCGCGGCAGTTCGACGACGCCACCGCCCAGCACCGACAACTCGTCGTCCTGATTGCGCGCTTCCTGCTCGATCTCGACCAACGCGCGGCCATCCTCGACGAACTTGCGCTTGACCTTGCCCTTGATGAACAGCATGTCGCCGGCCGGGTTGTGGCGGCGGATCTTGCAGTGGGCGCGGCGCAGGAAGCCGTCGTCGCCCATCCAGTTGGTCAGGTGGTGGGTCAGCCACGAGCTGCGCTCGGGGCCGTAGTCGTAGGCGCCGGGTGCGCCGACCTCGAGCGCGAATTCTTCTTCCCAGTGCACGCGCTCGGGGCAGTCTGGAATGCCGAAGCGGTTCGCGATGCCCAGGCCCGGGTGCGCGTCGATCAGCTTCCAGGCCAGCTTGTTGGCGCGGATGTACAGGCCGCCCCAGCCCTGCGCGTAGGCGATGAAGCCGGTCACCGTCATCGGGCCCTTGAACATCACCGGCAACTCTTCGCCTTCAATCACGTCTTCCCAGTAGCGCTTGCTGGCGCCGCGCACCGGCTCGTCGCGGTACAGCTGGTAGGCCTGCGCGAGTTCATCCTCGGTGTAGCGGCGTGGCGGGCGGGCCTTGACCTCGGTGTACTTGGTGCCCTTCTCGCGGGCGTGATTGCGCTCGGTGCGGAAGCACCAGGTGTCGGCGCTGGCGATCGGATCACCCTGCTGGTTGAAGAAGTCGACGTGGTAGGTCTGCTGCACCGCGCGGCCGGCAAAGCGGGTCTCGTGCACCGTCAGGTCTTTCAGCCTCACCTCGGTGCTGATCTCGTCGTTGCGGCGCACCGGCTTGTGCCAGCTCCAGTCGGCCCCCGACCACATCGCGTGCACGCCGGGCAGGCCACCGACGTAGCCCGACACGATGCGGTCGGTGGCGTACAGGAAGCTCGGCAGCGCGACGATGCCGCCGTACTGCGTCTTCGCGGCGTAGTCGGGGTCGCACCACAGCGGGTTGTCGTCGCCGATGCCGTGTGCGTAGTGGCGGATGTTGTCGCGCGTGGCCTCGTGGCACCAGGGCTCGACGGTGCTGCCGATCTTGACACCGATGCGGCGGCGCAGGTCGTCCAGCCCTTGTTCGGTGATCTTCGGGAACTCGCGTTCGGTGGTCTTCGACATGGTGTCCTCTGTCTGGGCGAAAGTGGTCAGGCGGTGGCGGGGCGGCTCGCGAGCAGTTCGCGCTCGCGCAGGATCTTGCGGTTGACCTTGCCGGCGGCGGTCTTGGGCAGTTCGCCGACGAAGGCCATCTGGCGTGGGTATTCGTGCTGGCTGAGACGGCTGCGCACCAGCTCCTGGATCTCCTGCGTGAAGACCGCGTCACCAGCCCGTGCAGAGACGACGAAGGCCTTGACCACCTGGCCGCGCAATTCGTCGGCGACACCGATCGCGGCGGCCTCGTTGACATCGGGGTGCTTCAGGATCGCGTCCTCGATTTCGACCGCGCTCATGGTCCAGCCGGCCGAGATGATGGTGTCGTCGGCGCGGCCGCCGTGGAAGAAGTAGCCGTCGTCGTCGATGCGACCCAGGTCCTTGGTGGCGATCCAGTGGTCGCGCCGCCAGACCTTGAGTTCGCCGGTCACGCCGGGCGGGCAGGGCTGCCCCTGCGCGTCCTGCACCTCGACGCGGCCGCCCGGCACGGCCTTGCCGAGCGAACCCGGCTTGAAAACGAAGTCTGGCGCGCCGGGGTAGCCGACCAGCACCACGCCGATCTCGGTCGTGCCGTACATGCTGCACGCGGGATGGCCGAAGGTCTGCTGCACGAACGTGGCGGTCTCGCTGTCCATCGGTTCGCCGGTGAACGACAGCTTCTCGAGCGCGTAGTGATAGCGTGGCGCGGCGTTCGAGCGCCGGATCATGCGGTAGTGCGTGGCCGCGGCCGCGAGGTTGGTGAAGCGGTGTTCGGCCAGCGCGCGCAGCAGCCGCTCGGCATCGAAGCGGCCGGCGTAGGCACCGATCGTGATGCCCAGCGCCAGCGGCGCCAGCGTGCCGTGCCACAGGCCGTGTCCCCAAGCCGGCGACGACGGGCAGAAATAGCGGTCGCCGGGGCGCAGCCCGATGCCATAGAGCGCCGCCACCATCAGCGTGACGATGGCGCGGTGGCTGTGCTTGACGGCTTCGGGCAGTTCGCGCGTCGTGCCCGAGGTGTACTGGAAGATCGCGAGGTCGTCGGCGCGGGTCCGGGGCTCGTAGTGTGTCGGGAGGGCCGCCAACGCCGTCGACAACGCCGCGTCCGCCACGATCACCTGCACGCCAGTCCGGCCTTCGCATTGCGGCGCCTTCTCGGCGTTGGTCACGAGCAGCCGTGGTGCGCAATCACCGACCCGCAGGCGGATGCCGTCGGGCCCGAACAGCGTGAACAGCGGCACCGCGATCGCGCCGCACTTGATCGCCCCGAACAGCGCGGCGTAGAACGCGAGCGAGGGCTCGAGCATGATCGCGACACGATCGCCGGGCTGCACGTCGAGCGCCTCGAAGTGGTGGGCGAAGCGCGACGATGCCTGTGCCAGCTCGGTGAAGCTCAGCGATTCGTCGCGCCCGTCGGCGTGGGCGACGATGACGGCGGTGCGCCCGCCGTCGGTGCGGGCGTGCCGGTCGATGCATTCGTGCGCGATATTCAAGCACTCGCGGTCGCCGTCGAACAGCTCCCACAGCCGTGCCGACGAGAACTGTTCCTGAGCGTCCGAGAAACGCAGCGTGTCGGTGAGCCTGGGCATCGTTCGGGTGGGAAATCGCGGGAGAAGAATGCCACTATCTAACAATCGTTAGTTATTGTCAAATGAGACTTGTGATTGTCCTAATACAATGACTTCATGGCGAAAACACCGGCACCCACCGCACCTGTCGAGACACCGCGCGAGCGCGCCGTGCCGGCCGTCAGGCGCGCGGCAGCGGTGTTGAGACTGCTCGCGCAGACGCCCGAACCGATGGGCGTCAACGCGATTGCCCGCGCGCTCGGCCTGGTGCCCAGCACCTGCCTGCACATCGTGCGTGCACTCGTCGCCGAGCAGTTGCTCAAGGTCGACCCGGCGACCAAGCAGTACGGGCTGGGGATCGGCCTGCTGCCGCTGGCGCGCGCGGCGGTCGGCCACAGCGGGTTCTCGGCCACCGTGCAACCCGAGCTGCGGCGCCTGTCGAGTGGCTACGGCGTGACCGCGATCGGCATCGAGCTGGTCGGCCTCGAGCACATGATCGTCGTGGCGTTGTCACGGGCCCAGTCGCTGGTGAGTCTGCAGGTCGACATCGGCAGCCGCTTCCCGGCGCTGATCAGCGCCACCGGGCGCTGCGTCGCGGCGTTCGGCGGTCATCCGCGAACGGAAATCGAACGACGATTTCGCTCATTGCGCTGGCAGAACGCCCCCTCGCTGCCGCAGTGGCGGCGCGAGATCGAGCAGGTGCGCCAGCAGGGTTACAGCATCGACCGCGGCGACTACATCGGCGGCGTGGTCATCGTTGCGGTGCCGATGCTCGGCATGCGCGCGCTGACGCACAGCATCGCCGCGGTGGGCCTGGCCGATCAGATCGACAACGCGACCGCGGTCGAACTGGCCAAGGACATGCAGGCGTCGGCGCGCGCGCTGGCGCATTGACACCCGTTTGCGGGCCGGCTCGTCGCGCAGTCATCAACAGGCCCCGAGCGCAGCGTGCCTACCGCGCGACGTAAGGCCGATCCTTGCCGAGCAGCAGCTCGTGGTGCCCTCTCCCGGCCGGGATCATCGGAAAGCAGTTCTCGTCGGCCGTGACGTGCACGTCCAGAAGGAACGGACCTTCGCACGCCAGACACTCGGCGATCGCGGCGTCGAGTTCCGCGCGGCGATCGACGCGGCGAGCGCTCCAGCCGAAGGCCTTGGCCAAGGCGACGAAGTCCGGCAATGCCGCGGTGTAGCTGTGGCTGTAGCGTGCGCCGTGAATCAACTCCTGCCACTGCCGAACCATGCCCATGTAGCCGTTGTTCGACAACACAATCTTGACCGGCGTTCGGTGCTGAATCGCGGTCGACAGTTCCTGGATGTTCATCAGAATCGAGGCGTCGCCGCTGACGCACACCACCAGCCGATCCGGATGGGCAATCTGGGCGCCGATGGCCGCGGGCAGCCCGTAGCCCATGGTGCCTGCGCCGCCGGAGGTGAGCCAGCGGTGGGGGCGCTCGAATCGAAGGTGCTGCGCGGCCCACATCTGATGTTGTCCGACATCGGTGGAGACGATCGCGTCGCGCCCTTGAAGGGCGGCCTGCAGCCGTGCCATCAGGGCCGGTGCGGCGATGGCTTCGGGTGTGTCGACGTACGCAAGCGATTGTTCGGCACGCCATCGGCCGACGCGCGACCACCAGGCGTCGAGTCGCGCGGGCGCCAGATCACGCGGGCCCAGCGTGTCGAGCAGCGCCCGCAGCATTCGCTCGCAGTCGCCCACCAAGGGCACGGTGGCCCTGACGACCTTGTTGATCGAGGTCGGATCGACATCGATGTGGACGATGCTCGCGCTTGGGCAGAAGGTGTCCAGCGTTCCGGTCACGCGGTCGTCGAAGCGCGCCCCGACACAAACGACGAGGTCGGCGTGGTGCATCGCGAGGTTGGCCTCCAGGGTTCCGTGCATGCCCAACATGCCCAGCCATTGCGGGTCCGACGCGGGAAAGGCGCCCAGGCCCATCAACGTGAGCGTGCAGGGCATCGACGTGCGCCGAACCAGTTCCGCGAATGCGGCGCAGGCACCGGTGCCGGAATTGATCAGCCCGCCTCCGCCGTAGACGACCGGGCGCGCCGCCTTGGTGATCAGATCGACCGCGTTGCGCAATCGCCCCAGAGGCAACCCGCCCGCGACGGGGGCCGAAACGGCGCGCCCGCGAATCGCGCTGCCGGCGTGCGCCGGCCCCGCGGGCAGCGGATGCAGCTGCACGTCCTTGGGCACGTCGACCAGCACCGGGCCCGGCCGTGCGCCGGCGGCGATCGCGAACGCCTTGCGCAGACTCGGCACCAGCGCCTCGACCTTGCGCACCTGCACGTTCCATTTTGTGACGGTGCGCGAGATGCCCAGCGCGTCGCACTCCTGGAACGCATCGGTGCCGATCGCCGTGGTGGCCACCTGGCCGCTGATGCAGACCACCGGCACCGAGTCGCAGAATGCGTCCAGCAGGCCGGTGGTCGTGTTGCTCATGCCCGGGCCCGACGTGACGAACACGACGCCGACCCGGCCGGTCGTGCGTGCATAACCTTGTGCCGCATGCACGGCCGCCTGCTCGTGGCGCACCAGCACATGACGCAACAGAGGCCTGGCATGCAGCGCATCGTAGAGCGGAAGCACCGCGCCGCCGGGGTACCCGAAGACCGTGTCCACCCCGAGCTCAAGCAAGGTCTCGATGATCGCGTCGGCACCATTGCGCACCGGCATGGCAGCGGCGTCCTGGCAGGCCACGGTTTGGCGCGAAGGCGCTGGAGCCATGGGATCAGCCGCTCTCGGCGATCAGCCGGTTTGCTTCGGCGCGCACCGCCAGCGGTATCGCCACCGACTTGCGCGCGGCCAGGTCGAAGAACAACGCAGCCACGACGATTGTCGTGATGAGTTCGCCGCTGGCCGAATCAAGAACGTAGTGAACGAGGTGATAGACCTTGTCGCTCAGCGCGAGCATGCCGCTGCGGATCTCGACCGCCGCGCCGGCGCGCATCGGCCGGTGGTACGAGATGTCGTAGTCGAGTGCCGCCGATCCGAGCCCGCTCGCGAACAGTTCGGCGCGGTCGATCTTCATCGCCCGGAACAGGTGGGTGATCGCGTCGTTGAAGCGCGCGATATGCGCGCGCGGCGGTGCCACGCCCCCGGAGTCGCACTCCCAGGCCTCGACCGATCCGCGATAGGTGAGCAGCAGGCGATCGAGCTGCCGTTGTGCTGGCGGCAGGTTCGCCATCGGCGCTGGTGGCTGCAGTTCCGGCAGGTCTCCCGCGAGCGTGGCGGCGGCGGCGGCCACGTCGTCGGGCCAGGGCAGGGGCGTCGTGCGGTCCCGCGCGACCCAGCGCAGGCGCGTCTCGAACGCGGCCGATTCGATGCCGGTCTCCTGGTTGACCATCCGGCTGGCGATGTCTAGCGTGCCGTCGGCCGCCACCGCGCGAATGCCCGAACGAATGAAATAGATGTCGCCTGCGCGCAGTTCGCGCTTGAACAGCGCGCGGTCGGTGGCGGGCATCAGGCTGGCTTCGACGCTGCGCAGGCGTGACGGCGGCAGGCCCAGACGGGCCGCCAGATGGGCCTGTGCATCGCTCGCCTTGGCCAGATAGAACTGCACGTTCAGGTGGCCCCACTGGTCGCACTCCCAGGGGTTGATCGCGCCGCGGCCGGTGATGAAGCTCGGCGCGCTCACAGCGTGTCCTCCGCCAGCAGTCGCCCGCGCGCGCAGGCCAGCACGGCCGCATCCAGCGGCGCCGAGCGGCGCGCGTCGAGGTCCATGTTGACGGTGAACACCTTGGACGTCATCACCACTTGGCCGGTCTCGATCTTGGTCAGGCGGTGAAAGAAGGTGATCTTGCGTTCGCTGGCTTCGAGCACGCCGCTTTCCATGCGCAGCAGGTCGCCGGCCAGCGCTTCCTTCAGGTAGGCGATCTCTTGTTTGACGGCGGCCGGCGCCTGGCGCCGCTCGCGGATGAAGGCCGGTGTGATGCCGATCGACGTCATCACGTGCCACGCGGCGTCGGAGACCTTGGCCACGTAGAACTGCACGTTCATGTGGCCGAGGTGGTCGCATTCCAGCGGCGACACGCGGCCCAAGTAGGTTTCGACGAGCAATGGGTTCTCCCTGGCAATGCCGGTGGGTGGCGACGCGGCATTCACTCGGGCTTGATGCCCGCCGCCTTGACTGTGGCGGCCACCGACGACATCTCGGCCCGATGCAGCACATGGAGCGCTTCCCCATCCGCCGGCCGTGGCTCGAATCCGATGGCCCTGATCTTCGCGCCGATGGCCGGGTCCTTCAGGATCGCGAGCAGTTCGCGACCGAGCTGGCCGGCGATGTCCTTCGGCACGCCTGCGGGCGCGTAGAAGGCCACCCAGGCGGTGTATTCCATGCCCTTGACGCCTGCCTCGACGGCGGTCTCCAGTTCGGGCTCCAGCGGCGAGCGACGGATGCCGGTCTGCGCCAGCGCACGCAAGCGCCCGGCGCGGATATTCGGCTGACTGCTGGACAGGGGCTCGCACACCAGGTCAAGTTGGCCTCCCATCAGGTCGGTCAGCGATTGCGCCGATGACTTGTAGGGCACTCTGAGCACATCGATGCCCGCTGAGGCCTTGAGGAGCTCTGTGCACAACTGGGCAGAACTGGTGCCGGAGCCGTAGCTGAGCTTGCCTGGACGCGCCTTGGCTGCGGAGACGAACTCCTTCAGCGTTTTGTACGGAGAGTTGGCCGGTACCACGAAGACGAAAGATGCGTCGGCGGCGAGCGCCAGCGGCACGAAATCCTTCAGCGGATCGACCGGGAAGTTTGCGTAGAGAAAGGCATTTGCTGCCATCGTCGTGTTCGAACCGATGAGCAACGAGTGGCCGTCGGCCGGCGCCCTCGCGGCGGCCACGACGCCCAACGTGCCGCCGGCGCCAGCACGGTTGTCGGCGATCACCGTCTGGGCCAGTCGCTCGCCGAGCGATTGCGCCACCAGCCTGGCGATCGCATCGGTGCTGCCGCCAGCCCCTTGAGGAATGATCATCTGGATTGGCTTGGACGGCCAGGCCTGCGCCTGCACCGAGGCCAGCGGCGCGAACGTGAACAAAGCCGCGAGAGCGAAGCTGCACTTGCGAGATTTCATGGATGGCTCCTTTGCACTAGCATCGATGTGAGAGAGGTTCGGCGCTGTGTGCGCGGCGCGGGCCTCGAAAACACCGCCGTCACGGCAGTGCCCGCAACGAATGAGGCCGTTCCGGCCTCGATACAGGAGAGTTCATGGCCGAAGCTGCCGTCCTTGTGACCACCCGCGATCTCGTCTGCGAGATCACGCTGAACCGACCCGATCATCGCAATGCGATGTCGCCCGAGATGCTGGCGCCGTTTCAGCAGGTCATCGATCGCGTCAAGGGCGACCGCGACATCCGCTGCGTCATCATCACCGGCAACGGCACGAGCTTTTGTTCCGGGGCGGACTTTCGCAGCGGCATCCTCGACCGCGGCAACGAGCAGCCGCATGACGCCTCGTTCGGCATCTACCGGCCGTTCCTGACGATCCTCGAGGTCCAGGTGCCGGTCATCGCGGCGATGAACGGCCATGCGATCGGCGGCGGCTTTGGCCTGGGCCTGGTGTGCGACATCCGAATCGCCAATCGCGACGCACGCTACGGCGCGAACTTCGCGCGCTTGGGCATCCACTCCGGCATGGCGATCAGCTACCTGCTGCCGCGCATCACGAGCGTGCCGCGCGCCGCCGAGCTGCTGTTCACGGGGCGCGTGTTCTCGGGCGCCCAGGCGGCCGAGATGGGCATCGCCAACCACGCCGTCGAGCCCGATCAGGTGCTGCCGAAGGCGCGTGAACTGGCCGCCGAGATCGCGGCGTGCGCGCCGGTGGCGGTGCGGATGATGAAGCGCTCGCTGTACCGTGGCCTGAACTGGGATCCGCGCAGCGCCGGCGAACTCGAGGCGTTCGCGCAATCGCGCACGCTCGAGATGGCCGACGCGAAGGAAGGCGTGGCGGCCTTGCTCGAGAAGCGCGAGCCGAAGTTTCGCGGCGTCTGATCGCAGCGCGGCCGCGATCATCGTGCCTGGCTTGGTCGAGTCACGTCTTTCGCGCACGGGCTCACCATCCGCCGAACGACAGGCCACCGTTGACGCTGACGGTCTGACCGGTGACCTGTGATGCGGCGTCCGACGCGAGGAACGCGACCACGCCGGCAACTTCGGCGGCGTTCGGCGCGCGGCCCTGCGGGAAGCGCTCGAGCGCCTTCGAGAACAGGCGGTTCTCGAAACCGGGCTTGGAGAAGATGCGGTCCCAGGCCGGCGTGTCGCTGGTCAGCGTCAGCGCGACCGCATTGACGCGGATGTGCCAGCGCGAGAACTCGCGTGCGAGCGCCTTCGTCATCAACAGGATGGCCGCGCCGGTGGCGCCGATGATGGCCTCGCCCGGGGTCGGATGGCGCGCCGCGTCAGTCGTCACCATGATCACCGAGCCGGCCCCGCGGGCACGCAGCGCGGGCAGCGCGGCGTGGACCGGAAAGATGCGCGGATAGAGCCGTGCACTGAAGGAAGCCTCGATCTGCGCGGCCGTCATCTCGGCAAACGGCGTCGGGCCGAGCGCACCGGCCGCGCCGGCGCTCACGAGGATGTCGAGTCCGCCGAAGCGCTGAACCGTGCGCTCGACGACGCCGCTCATCGCGGCATGGTCGCCGGCTTCGGCGACCTCGAACGCAGCCTCGGCGCCGAGGCCGCGCAGGCCGACCAAGGCCTCTTCGCCGTGCGCCGGGTCGCGTCCGGTCACGATCACCTGCGCGCCTTCTCGTGCCAGGGCCTGCGCCACCGCGTAGCCGATGCCGCGCGTGCCGCCGGTGATCAATGCGACCTTGCCCTGCATGCCGTTCTCAGTTCCTGGCGGCGTCGGGCGAGGTGGCGCCCGCCGCAGCCATCGCGGTGATCTCGGCGGGAGTGAATCCGGCCTCGCGCAGGATCTCGCCGCTGTGCTGTCCGAGCCGCGGCGCCAGCCGGCCGATGGCCAGCGGTGTCTTCGACCAGCGCGACGGCGGCCGCAGGCTGACCACGGTGCCCTCGGTCGGGTGTTCGTGGTGCTCGAAGAAACCGACCGCCTTCAGGTGCTCGTCGTCGAGCAGCGATTCGAGCGTGTGCAGCGGGCCGGCAGGAACATCGGCCTTTTCCAGCAGTTCCAGCCACTGCGCCGTGCTGCGGGTGCGAAAGGTCGCCTCGAGGAAGCCATAGACCTCGGCCGAGTGATCGGTGCGTGCCTGCAGCGTCGCGAAGCGCGGATCGTTCATGCGCTCGGGCTCGCCGATGCTTTCGAGCACAGTGCGCCATTGGCGGTCGTTGATGATGAACGTGCAGAGGTAGCCGTCCGAGGTGCGGAACGGGCGCCGGTCGTGGCTCAGGTGGCGCGGGTAGCCCGGCGGCCCGATCGGCGGCTCGAAGCTGGCGCCCATCAGGTGGTCGCCCAGCACGCCCTGCACCAGCGACTCGAACATCGGCACCTCGATCGATTGGCCCTCGCCGCTGCGCAGCTTGTGCACCAGCGCGCCGAGCACCGCGTTGACCAGCGAGATGCCGGAATAGCGGTCGGCCATCGCCATCGGGATGTAGCGTGGCCCTTCGGCGCCGGCGCGCTCGAAGAGGCTCGGAATCGCCGACATGCCCTGCATCAGGTCGTCGAGCGCGGGCTTCGCGGCGTACGGGCCGTCTTGCCCGAAACCGACCGCTCCAACGTAGACGATGGCCGGGTTCGCGGCGGACACGGCTTCGTACGACAGACCGAGCCGCGCCATCGCCGCCGGCCTCACGTTGTAGATGAAGATGTCGGCGTTCTTGGCCAGCCTGAGCACGGCATCGCGCCCGGCGGGCTGCTTCAGGTCGAGGACGATGCTGCGCTTGTTGCGGTTGTTCTGCTGGAAGATGCCGCCCATGCCGGGGCTGCGCGTCGGGCCGATCGCGCGCACCAAGTCGCCTTCGACGGGTTCGACCTTGATCACGTCGGCACCCATGTCGCCGAGGATCTGCGTGGCGAACGGTCCCATCAGATAGCCGGTCAGGTCGAGCACCCGGATGCCGTGCAGCGGTGTCATGGCGGGCTCCTGTCAGCAGCGTGGGTGCGCATCATCATCGGCTGGTCGCGGCAACGATGGCTTGCCAGGCGCCGGGCGCACCGGCATCGCGCAAGGCCTGCACCAGTTCGCGCGCCCAGTAGGCTTCGGCGCCGTGCTCGTCGCGCCAAGCCAGCATCCGGCGGGTGCTTTGATGCAAAGGGTGTTCGGCCGTGACGCCCATCGCGCCGTGTAGCTGGTGCGCGATCCGGGCGCACAGGCCGGCGGCCTCGCCGGCGCGCAGCTTGGCGGCTGCCATCGCCGCCAGCGACCAGGGACCGTCGCCGGTGCGTGCCGCCGCCTGAACCGCGACGCGCACGGCCGCGGTCTCTTCGGCGAGCTGCGCCAGCTGGTGTTGCACCGCCTGGAATTGGCCGATGGCCCGGCCGAACTGCACGCGCTCGCCGGTGTAGGCCAGCGTCAGCGCGAGCACGCGGCGGCAGGCGCCGGCAATCTGCGCGGCGCGCAGCAGCGCGGCACGGCCGAGCACGTCGGCGTGGCGCAGCCCCGGCAGGGGCCGGCACGTCTCGCCGGCCGCGTCGAGTGGCGAGTCGGGCCGCAAGACCCGGTCGCGCGGGTCGCCGGCCGGTGCGCGGTCGGGGGCGGTCGTGTACGAATCGTTCGGCAGGTACAGCAGCCAAGCCTCGGCGTCGTTGCCCAGCCCGACCAGCACGAGCCCCGCGCTGCGTGCCGCCCAGGGCACGTTGCGCGCCTCGATCGCGACGCGGCCTTGTCGATGCGCTGCGGCCAGATCGACCGTGCCGCAGGCAAAGCTCAGCGGCCCGGCCACGGCGGGCAGGCCGGCGCGGTCGAGCAACCAGCCGGCGAGCACGGTCTCGGCCACCGGCAGCGGCACGTTGAATTCGCCGGCGCGTTCGAGCAACGTGCAGGCGTCGGTCCAGTCGCCGCCTGCACCGCCGCGCTCTTCGGGCACCAGCAGCTGTGCGGGCGTCAACGCCTCGAGCGCCGACCACAGGGCCTGCGGCCAGCTGCCGGATTCGGCGCTGGCGACCACATCGGTCCCGCAACGCTGGGCGAACAATCGTTCGGCCGCTTCGGCCAAGGGGCGGGCGAGGTCGCTCATTTTCCTTGCAGGTTCTTCGCGATCATGTTGCGCAGCACTTCGTTGGTGCCGCCGCGCAGGTTGTAGGTGGGAGACAGCGGCAGCGCGTCGGCCATCAGCTGCATGAGCGCTTCGTCGCCGGCCACGCGCGCGTCGGCCGTCATCGCCTCGCGCACGATCTCGATCGCGTCGCGCTCGAAGTTCGTGCCCAGGTCCTTGACCATCGCAGCCTCGATCGCAGGCGACTGGCCGGCGCCGAGCGCGCCCCAGACCCCCAGGCTCATGTTGCGCAGTGTCATCAGCCGTGCCAGCAGACGGCCGGCGGCGATGTCGCCCACGGCCGCCGGGCCGGCCAGCACGAGCTGCAGGCAGCGTTCCACCAGCGGCATCGTGCTGAGGAAGCGCTCGGGGCCGCTGCGTTCGTAGGCCAGTTCGCTGCTCACCTGCTTCCAGCCGTCGCCGGCGTTGCCCACCAAGCGCTCGGCCGGCACCTGCACATTGTCGAAGATCACCTCGTTGAAATGGTGGCTGCCGTCGAGCATGCGGATCGGGCGGATGGTCACGCCCGGGGCCTTCAGGTCGACGATGAGCTGGCTCAGGCCGGCATGGCGCGCCTTGGGGTCGGCCGGCGCGGTGCGGCACAGCACGATGGCGTAGTGGCACAGGTGGGCGCCGCTGGTCCACACCTTGCGGCCGTTCAGCACCCACGTGCCGTCGGCCAGCTCGGCGCGGCTGCGCACCGAAGCCAGGTCGGAGCCGACATCGGGCTCGCTCATGCCGATGGCGAAGTAGGTCGTGCCGGCGGCGATGCGTGGCAGGAATTCCAAGCGCTGCGCCTCGCTGCCGAAGCGCATCAGCAGCGGGGCGCTCTGGCGCGCCGCGATCCAGTGCGCGCCGACCGGGGCACCGACGGCGAGCAGTTCCTCGTTGATCGTCAAGGTGTCGAAGGCGCTGCCGCCGCGACCGCCGTACTGGGTGGGCCAGTGGTAGCCGATCCAGCCACGCGCGCCGAGGCGGCGGCTGAAATCGGGCGCCAGCCCTTCGGTCCAGGAATCGCACCGGGGCGTGAAGCCGCCGGCGGCCAGTTCGCCGGCGATGAATTCGCGCACGGCGCCGCGCAGGCTCGTGGTCGCGGCGCCGATGTTTGGGAGTTCGAAATCGGGGTTGAGGAACAACATGGGAATACCGGGGAAGCGCGGCACCGAGGGCCGCCCGCATCATGCACCGAGTGAAGTATCCTGCCAACTGTTAGTTTGGCCACTCCGGCGCAACCCCAACCGAGGCGCATGCCATGTCCAACCGCTCGCTCGACGATCTGAACCCCGGCGATGTCTTCAAGAGTTACGGTCGCACCGTGACCGAGACCGACATCGTCAACTTCACCTGCCTGGCCGGCCTGAAGCTGCCGATCTTCATCAACGAGGAGTTCGCCAGGAAGCACACCGACTTCGGCGGTCGCATCTGCCCCGGCCTGCTGACGGCCAGCATCGCCGCCGGGATGATGGAGGAGATCCTCGGCCCGGCCACGATCGCCGCGCTCGAGCTGACCGATTTCAAGTTCACGGTGCCGGTGCGGCCCGGTGACACGCTGCGCGCCGAGATCACGATCGAGGGCAAGAAGAACCTGTCGGACGGCAAGCGCGGCGTGATGAGCGGCCGGGTGCGCGTGTTCAACCAGCGCGCCGAGCAGGTGTTCGAGTTCAGCGAGAAGCTGATGATGCGCCGCGGACGGGTCGACGACCTGGTCTGACGGGTCAGCCGTTCGCGCGCGGCACGATCAGCGCATCCAGGGCGAGCCCGCCCTGGCCTTGCGGCAGCACGACGAAGGGGTTGATGTCGATGCTCTCGATCGCGGCCTCGTGGCGCGCGGCGTAGACCGACAGCGCCGCGATGGCTTCAGCCAGCGCCGCTTCATCCGACGGCGGCTGCCCGCGCAGTCCGGTCAGCAGGATGCGGCCCTTGACCTCGTCGATCATCGCGCGCGCCTCGTCGACGCCGAAGGGCGCGACGCGGAAGGCAACGTCCTTGAAAGCCTCGACGAACACGCCGCCCAGGCCGAACATCACGACCGCGCCGAACACCGGATCGTGCACCACGCCCAGGATCGTCTCCACGCCCTTGTCGGCCAGGCGCGCGACGACCACGCCCTCGAGCCGGGCCTGTGGGGCGTGTGTTGCGGCGCGCTGCATCAGGGTGCGGAAGCCTTCGCGCACCTGGGCCTCGTCCTGCAGGCCGATCAGCACGCCGCCGATTTCGCTCTTGTGCGCGATGTCGGCCGAGGCGATCTTCAGCACCACCGGGTAGCCCAGCGTCTCGGCGGCACGCGCGGCGCTGTCTTCCGTCGCGGCAACGAGTTCGCGCACCACCGGGATGCCGGCGCTGGCCAGCACTGCCTTGGCCTGGACTTCGTTGACGGCGCCGGCCGGCGGCGCCAGGGCCGCAGCCGGCAACAGCGGCAGGGCGGTGCGCGACCGGGCGCGCTTGGCCTCCTGCGCGAAGTAAACCAAGGCACTCGCGGCGCGCACCGCACGCGTCGGCTCGTCGAACAGCATCACGCCGGCGGCTTCGTAGACCTTGCGCACTTCGGGCGACGCGAGCATCGACATGATCACGGTGCGGTCGGGGAAGCGCGCCAGCACCTTCTGCAGCTGCACCAGCAGGGCGCGGCTCAGATCGAGCACCTGGCCGACGCTGGACAGGAAGGCGACGATCAGGTCGTAGCCCCCTTCCTCGAGCATGAGCACGAAGTTCTTCTCGAACAGCGTCAGGTCGTTGACGAGCTGGGCCGTCATGTCGACCGGGTTGCGCGGGCCGCAGAACGGCAGGATCTCCTTCAGCCGGCGCTGCGCGTCCTCGGGCATCGGTGCCACGTCGAGCCCGCATTCGGCGGCCACGTCGGCCATCAGCGCGCCGACGCCGCCCGACACCGTCAACAGCCCGAGCCGGCGACCCTGCGGCGTCGGCGTCGACAACGAGCAGGCGTAGGCGACATCGAAGAGTTCGTCGATGCTGCGCGCGCGGTACACGCCGTACTGCTTGAACAGGCCGTCGTAGACCTGGTCCGACCCGGCCAGCGACGCGGTATGCGAAGCCGCTGCCTGCGCGCCTGCTTCCGAGCTGCCGACCTTCATCACGACGATGCGCTTGCCGTTGCGCCGCGCCAGATCGAGCGCGGCGATCAGCCGGGCCTTGTCGGTGGCGGCCTCGATGTAGCCGACGATGACCTGCGTGTCGTCGTCCTGCGCGAAGTGGCTGACGCAGTCGGCGAAGTCGACGTCGCTCTGGTTGCCGGTGGTGATCCACAGGTTCAGGCCGAGCGCGCGCTGGCGCATCAGTGACAGGCAGTAGCCACCGAACGCACCGCTCTGGCTGACCAGGCTGATGCGCCCCGGCACCAGGCCGAAGCCTGCGGCGCTGGGCGTGAAGGTGCCGAGGAGGCGGCGCTTCACGTTGATCACGCCCATGCAATTCGGCCCGACCACGCGCATGCCGGTGCGGCGCGTGAGCGCGCTGATGCCGAGTTGCCATTCGGCCCCCTGACCGCCGACCTCGGCAAAGCCCGAGCTGAGCACCACTGCGGCGCCGACGCCCTTGGCGGCGCAGTCTTCTAGCGCGGCCAGCACGGCGGGTGCGGGCACCGCGACGATCGCCAGGTCGACCGGCCCCGGCACCGCCGACACGCTGGCGAAAGACGCCAGCCCCTGGATCTGCGGCGCCTTCGGGTTGATCGGGTAGAGCGCCCCGTCGAAGCCGCTGTTCTTCAGGAAGTCGAGCGGGCGCCCGCCGATCTTGGTCGGGTCCGACGAGGCGCCGTAGACCGCGATCGCGCGCGGGTGGAACAGCGGGTGCAGCGATGCGCGGGGGGCCTCGGCGGGGCTGCTCATGGCCGGCATCAGTGGATCGACATGCCGCCGTCGGCACCGATGAGCTGGCCGGTGACGTAGCTCGCGCCTTCGGAAGCCAGGAACACCCACACCGGCGCGATCTCTTCCGGCTCGGCCCAGCGCCCGAGCGGAATGCGCTCGAGCGTGCGCGCGGCGAAACGCTCGTCGGTGCGGATGGTCTCGGTCATCGGCGTCGCCGCGCCCGGCGCGACGCAGTTGACGACGATGTTGTAGCGGGCCAGTTCGCGCGCCGCCGACTTGGTGAAGCCGATCAGGCCGGCCTTGGCCGAGCCGTAGTTGATCTGCCCGATGGTGCCCAGGATGCCGGCGGTGGAGATCGTGTTGATGATCCAGCCGCGCTTGCGCTCCATCATGCCGCCGACCACCGCCTGCAGGCAGTTGAAGCTGCCGGTCAGGTGCACCGCCAGCACCTGGTCCCACTGGTGCGGCGTCATCTTGTGCAGCATCGCGGTGCGTGTGATGCCGGCGTTATTGGCAAGCACGTCGATCGGGCCGAACTTGGCCACCGTCGCCGCGACCATCGCGTCCACGCCGGCGCGGTCCGACACATCGCATTTCAGCGCGACGGCCTGCCCGCCCGCGCTTCGGATCGCCTGCGCCACCGGCTCGGCGGTCTCCAGGTTCCAGTCGACCACGGCCACCTTGGCGCCCTGGGCGCCATAGGCGCGCGCCACCGCCGCGCCGATGCCTTGGCCGGCACCGGTGACGATGGCGACCTTGTTGTCGAGTGCTTTGCCGTTGAACATGGTGCGGGCTCCTGTCGAGGGTCTGGGGGAATTTGGCGTTGATGGTAAATCAAACGGCCGTTTGTTAGACTCAAACGATGCCACAGACGCGTGCCACGCGCCAGCGGTAAGCCACCCGAGGTGAAGCATGCAAGCAATCGTCCTTCAAGCTTATGGCGGCCCGGAGCAGTTCGCCGCGGTCGAGCTGCCGGTGCCGGTGCCGAAAGACGGCGAGGTGTTGGTGCGCCTGCGCGCCAGCGGCGTGTGCTACCACGACGTGATGGCACGCCAAGGGCATTTCCCGCGCACCGCACTGCCGGGCATCATCGGTCACGAGATGGCCGGGGAGGTCGCCGCGCTCGGTCCGCGTGCCGCGGGCTTCGCCGCCGGTGATCGGGTGGCGATCCTGATGAAGGACCACTGCGGCCACTGCCGTCAATGCGTGCGCGCCCGCGACCACCTCTGCGAGAACGGTGCCGGCCTGTTCGGCGAAGCGGTGCCGGGCGGTTACGCCGAGTACGTTGCGGTGCCGGTGAGCGCGCTGGTGCGCATCCCGGCGGGTGTGAGCTACGAGCAGGCCGCCGTCGTGCCGTGCGCGCTCGGCACGGCCTACCACGGCCTGCAGAAGGTGGCGGCGGTGCAGCCGGGCGAAGCGGTGCTGATCACCGGCGCCAGCGGCGGTGTCGGCATCCATGCGGTGCAGGTGGCGCGCATGCTGGGCGCGCGCACCATCGCCGTCACCACCTCGGAATCGAAGCGCGCGTTCCTCATCGAGCACGGTGCCGACGACGTCATCGTCAGCCCTGATCTCGACTTCGCCGCCGAGGCGCGCCAGTTGACCGGCGGCGCCGGCGTCGACGTGGTCTTCAACATCGTCGGGCAGATGGCCTGGGCCGCGGCGCTGAAGGGCATGGCGCTGGGCGCGCGCCATGTCTTCGTCGGCAACCTGAATGCCGCGCCCGTGAGCTTGCGTCCGGCGCACGCGATCCTGAAGGAGATGTCGTTCCTGGGCACCGACGGCGTCACGCTGGCCGAGGTCGAGACCCTGCTCGAGCTGGTGCGGCTGGGCCGGCTGCGGCCGGTGGTGGGCGGCAGCCTGCCATTGGCCGACGCCGCCAGGGCCCACCGGATGATGGAATCGCGCGAGGCCTGCGGGCGCCTCGTGCTGACGATGTGAAGGCGCTGCACCCATGATCGACCTCGCTGCCAAACTCGACGACCTGGGCGACGAGCAGCGCATGCTGCGCGACGCGGCGGCGGCCTTCTTCTCTGCCGACGAGCCAGGGCGGCGCCTGCGCGACTGGCGCGGCCGTGCACCCGGTTTCGACCGCGCGCGCTGGCGCGAGATGGCGGCGCTCGGCTGGACCGGCCTGTGCCTGCCCGAACAGCACGGCGGCAGCGCCTGCGGCTTGGCGCAAGCGTCGCTGTTGCTCGAGCAATGCGGGCGCGCGCTCGCACCCGAGCCGCTGATCGCCGGCGCGCTGCTGCCCGCATGGGCCTTGCTGCATGGCGACAACGACGCGCTGCGCACGCGCTGGCTGCCGTTGCTGGCCCGCGGCGAGTGCCAGCTCGCGCTGGCCTGGCAGGAGCGCGAGCACGACCAGACCACCTTGCCGCAGGCCCTGCAGGCCACGCCGAGCGGCGACGGCTTCGTGCTCGACGGCAGCAAGCGTTTTGTCGCCGCGGCGCACGGTGCCGATGCTTTCATCGTCAGCGCCGCCGGCCCGCAAGGGCCGCTGCTGCTGCTGGTCGAGTCCGGCCAGCCCGGGCTGAGCATGCAATTTCAGCCACGTGTCGATGGCGGTTTCTGGGGCGAACTGCAGTTTCGCGGCGTGCGGGTGCCGGCGGCGCAGCAGGTGGCGGGGACGGGCCGCGCTGACCTGGCCCTGCAGCGCGCGCTCGACCAGGCGCGCATCGCCTCTGCCGCCGAACTGCTGGGCGTGATGGGGCGCGCGCTGGCGCTCAGCGTCGACTACATCGGGCTGCGTGAACAGTTCGGCCGCCCGGTGGGCAGCTTCCAGGCGCTGCAGCACCGCAGCGCGAACCTGCTGATCCAGGTGGAGTTGACGCGCGCGGTGGTGATGCAATCGGCCGCGCTGGCCGACAGCGTGACCGGCGGCGACTTCGGTGCCAGCGATGCACGGCGTCTGGCCGCGGCCGCCAGCCAGGCCAAGGCACGTGCTTCGGCCGCGGCTCTCGAGGTCACCAAGGGCTGCATCCAACTGCACGGTGGCATCGGTTACACCGACGAATGCGACATCGGCCTGTACCTCAAGAAGGCGATGGTCGGCGCGGCTTGGCTGGGCATGGCCGCCTGGCACCGCGGGCGCTACGGCGACCTGGCCCCGGCCGACCGCGACGACGATGCGGCGCCCGAGTTCATCGTCGAGGGCGAACGGCCGATTCGGCGCGACGCGCTGCGTCGTTGGATCGCGCAGAACTTTCCGCCCGAATGGCGCTTTCCGTCCAGCCGCATGAGCCTGCGCGACACGCAGGCCTGGCATGCCAAGCTGCATGCGCAGGGCTGGGCCGCGCCGAACTGGCCCCCCGAGCACGGCGGCATGGGGCTGGGCGCCTACGAGCAGGTGGCGTTGCAGTCAGAGTTCGACCGCCACGGCATCCAGATCGCGCCCAACATGGCGGTGGTGATGCTGGGCCCGCTGATCATCCGCTACGGCACCGAGGCGCAGAAGCGCGAGATCCTGCCGCGCATCCTGGCCGGCGAGGTGCGCTGGTGCCAAGGTTACTCGGAGCCGTCGGCCGGCTCCGACCTGGCGAACCTGCGGACCACCGCGGTGCTCGACGGCGACGAGTTCGTCGTCAACGGGCAGAAGATCTGGACGTCGTTCGCACACGAGGCCGACATGATCTTCCTGCTGGTGCGCACCGACCCGCAGGCCAAGAAACAGCAAGGCATCAGCTTCCTGCTCGCCGACATGCGCGCACCGGGCATCACTGTCAAGCGCATCCGCAACCTGAGCGGTGGTGCCGAGTTCTGCGAGGTGTTCTTCGACAACGTCCGCGTTCCGCGCGCCAATCTGGTGGGCGAGCTGAACCAGGGCTGGACCATGGCCAAGTCGCTGCTCGGCTCCGAGCGCATCATGATCGGCAACCCGCGCGGCGCGCGCGCGCCGCTGCTGCGGCTGCGCGAACTGGCGCAGGCCAAGGGGCTGGACAACGATGACGCCTGGCGTGCCCGCCACGACGAGTTGCGGCTCGACGTTGACGACCTGGATGCCCTCTTCGTGCGCTGCGTCGACGTGCTGCGGCGCGGGCGCGAGCTGGGGCCTGAGGTGTCGATGCTGAAGATCTGGGTCACCGAGACACAGCAGCGCGTCGCCGACCTGATGCTGGAGACCGCGGGCGAGACGGGCGTCAGCGACGAGTCGCTGGCCTTGGCCGGCGGTGCGCTGCACCCGGCCAACGTGTTCTTCTCGGCGCGGCCGGCCAGCATCTACGGCGGCAGCAACGAGATCCAGCGCAACATCCTGGCCAAGGGCGTGCTGGAGCTGCCGGGCTGAACCCGGCGCACCCAGCCCGCAACGCACCCCGCGTGGCCATCCATCCAGAGCGATATCGAAGGACTACCCGATGAGCGACACAACGGCGGCAACGAGCTGGACCCAGGGTCCGGGTCCGGACGCGGTCTATGCGCAGTACCTCGCCGCGGGCGAGTTCCGGATCCAGCACTGCCGCGGTTGCGGTCAGCATGTGTTCTATCCGCGCCTGGCCTGCAATCACTGCGGCAGCGTCGCGCTCGAGTGGGTGCCGGCCGGTGGTCGCGGCGTGGTCTACGCGGTGAGCATCGTCAACCGCAGCGCCGAGAAGGGCGGGCCGTACAACGTGGTGCTGGTCAACTTGGCCGAAGGCCCGCGCGTGATGAGCCGCGTCGACGGCGTGCCGAACGACGCCGTGCGCGTCGGCCTGGCGGTTCAGGCGCGCGTCGCCACCGGAGCGGGCAGCGAGCCCTGCGTGGTGTTCGATGCCGTTGCGGGCGAGGTGGCGGCATGAGCGGCGG
This sequence comes from Rhizobacter sp., assembly GCF_032229685.1. GTDB lineage: Bacteria > Pseudomonadota > Gammaproteobacteria > Burkholderiales > Burkholderiaceae_C > LMDS01. Next base: position 511,742 of record NZ_JAVTWP010000031.1, read on the forward strand.
CATCCGCGGGAGCGCCGCGATCGTCGGCGCGGCACTGGCCGGCCTCGGCGAAGCGCCGGGCCGCAGTTCAGAGGAGATCGCGGTCGAAGCCAGCGTCAAGGCGCTGGCCGAAGCCGGGTTGACCACGCGCCACGTCGACGCGGTGTTCGGCTCGCTGCCGGGCAACGCCAACCCGCTGTCGGCGCTGCTGATCGCCGAGATGCTGGGCATCCAGCCGAAGTTCACCGACAACAACCGCACCGGCGGTTCGACCTTCCTGTCGTACACGCTGATGGCGGCGATGGCGCTGAAGGAAGGGCTGTGTGAGACCGCGCTGATCTTCTACGGCAGCAACCAGCGCACCGCATCGGGCAAGCTGATCTCGTCGGTCAAGCCGTTCGCGTACGAAGCACCGTATGCGCCGATCTTCCCGGCCACCTCGTATGCGCTCGCGGCCTCGCGCCACATGCACGAATACGGCACCACGCGCGAGCAGCTCGCGGCGGTCGCGGTGGCGGCGCGCGCCTGGGCCAACCTGAACCCCGAGGCCTTCATGCGCGGGCCGCTGAGCGTGGCCGACGTGCTGGCGTCGCGCATGGTGTCGAGCCCGCTGACGGTGCGCGACTGCTGCCTCGTCACCGACGGCGGTGCGGCGCTGGTGATGACGACCGCGGCGCGCGCACGCCACCTGCCGATGAAGCCGGTCTACCTGCTGGGTGCGGCTGCAGCCACGACGCACATGAACATCGTCGCGATGCCCGATCTGACGCAGACCGCGGCGATCGACTCCGGCCGGCGCGCCTTCGAGATGGCGCGCCTGAGCCCGCGCGACATCGACGTGGTCGAGCTCTACGACGCCTTCACGATAAACACCATTCTGTTCCTCGAGGACCTGGGCTTCTGCAAGAAGGGCGAGGGCGGCGCCTTCGTCGCCAGTGGCGCCATCGCGCCGGGCGGGGCGCTGCCGGTCAACACCAACGGCGGCGGCCTGTCGTGCGTGCACCCCGGCATGTACGGCATGTTCACGCTGGTGGAAGCCGTGCGCCAACTGCGCGGCGAGGCCGGCGCGCGCCAGGTGGCGGGGGCCGAGCTGGCGCTGTGCCACGGCAATGGCGGCGTGCTGTCCAGCCAGGTCAGCAACATCCTCGGCACCGAGGCCACGCTGTGAGCGGCGCCCTGCCCGACATCACGCCGCAGGGACTGTTCCCCGCGCTGCAGTTCGAGACCGTCAGCGTCGCCGGTGTGGTCGCGCGCTGCGTCGGCAGAGGCCCGACGCTGCTGCTGTTGCATGGCGGCACCGGCTCGTGGACCCACTGGGTGCGCAACATCGAAACCTTGTCGCAGCACTTCCGCCTGGTGCTGCCCGACCTGCCGGGCATGGGCGAGTCGCTCGATGTGCCGGACGACGCCGATCTCGATGCCTACGGCGAGTATCTGCTCGCGAGCGTCGTCGGCGGCCTGGTGCCGGTCGGTGAACCGTTCCGCGTGGCCGGTTTCTCGTACGGCGGCGTGATGACGGCGTGGCTCGCCGCGCGCCTGCCCGAGCGCGTGGCCGGCATCTGCCTGCTGGCGCCGGGCGGCTTCCCGCCAGGCAGCTGGTCGCGGCCACCCTTGCGGCCCGTGCCGGCCGGCGCGAGCGACGCCGAAGCCAACGCCGTGCACCGCCGCAACCTCGAAATGATGATGGTCGGCGATCCGACCCGGATCGACGACCTCATCGTCGCGATGCAGCGCCGCAACCACGCGCTGACGCGGTTCAGGTCCCGCTTTCTCGGCTACCGCGACACGCTGGGGCCGAGCCTGCGCCAGACGCACTGCCCGGTGCTGGCGATCCTGCCCGAGAAGGACCCGCTGCCGCAGCCCGATGCCGCGTCGCGCGCCGCCTACCTCGAGGCCACGGCGCCGCACATCGCTTGTCGCATCGTGCCCGGCGCCAGCCACTGGGTGGCCTTCGAGGCGCCGGATGAAGTGAACCGCCTGATGATCGAGTTCCTCGGCGCGCGTGGGCGGCGTGACGCTACCGGTGCATTCGTCTAGCGAGCAACTGCTTACATCCGGAACACGGCGAACTCGGTGGGTTTTGCGGGCGTTCGGCCGACCACGTCGAGCAGCTGGGCGAGGACGGAGCGCGTCTCGGTCGGGTCGATGATCATGTCGCACCACAGATGGCGGGCCCAGTTCAGCGCCCCGGCCACATCGTCGCTTGCGTCATGCGAGGCGGCGGCGCGCGCGTTGGGCCACATCATCAGCGCGTTCGGCTTGAAGGCGCGACCGCACATCGCGTAGTAGGCCGCGCCATGGGCCTGGCCGATGATCAGCGTGAACTTGGGCACGTCGGCGTTCGCCACCGCATTGAGCAGCTTGGCGCCGTGCTTGCCGATGCCGCGCTGGTCGGCCTGGTTGCTGTCGGCGAAGCCCGGCGAATCGACCAGGAACAGCAGAGGGATGTCGCGCTGGCAGCACAGCTCGATGTAGTGCGCGCCCTTGGCGCTGGCCTGCGAGGTCAGCGCGCCGTTGTTGGCCAGGATGCCGATCTCGAAACCCTCGATGCGCGCGAAGCCGCACACCAGCGTCTCGCCATGCAGCTGCTTGAACTCCTGGAAGCGGCTGGCGTCGACCAGGCGCGCGATGATCTCGCGGCAGTCGACGCTGTCCTTGTCGCCGATGCGCGCCAGACCGGTGAGTTGCCCCGGGTCGTACGTCGGCGGCTCGGCCGGCGCCGGCGTCCAGCGTAGGCGCGGTGGTTCGCCCAGGTGAGCGACGATCTCGCGCGTGATCTTCAAGGCGTGTGCGTCGTCTTCCGCCATGTGGTCGGTGACGCCACTGAGCCGGCTGTGCATCTCGGCCCCGCCCAACGGCTCGATGTCGACCACTTCGCCGGTCGCGGCGAAGACGAGTTGCGGGCTGCCGAGGAACATCGCGCCCTGGTTGCGAATGATCACCACCTCGTCGCACAGCGACGGGATGTAGGCGCCGCCGGCGGTCGACGGCCCGTGCACCAGCGCGATCTGCGCGATGCCCTCGGACGACATCTTGACCTGGTTGTACATGATCGAACCGGCCTGCCCGTCGTCGGGAAAGATGTTCTCGAGGTCGGGCAGAAATCCGCCACCGGACTGGACCATCGTGATGCAGGGCAGGCGGTGCTGCCAGGCGAACAACTGCGCTCGCGTGTGGCGCTTGGTCGTCATGCCGAACATCGTGCCGCCCTTCACGGTGGCGTCGTTGACGATCAGCATGCACGGGCGGCCGCAGACTTGGCCGACGCCGGTGATGATGGTCGCCCCCGGCGGCACGCCCTCGTACAGGTCGGCACCGGCGAGATGGCCGATCTCGAGGAAGGGCGAGCCCGGGTCAAGCAACGCGGTGATGCGCTCGCGCGGCAGCATCTGGCCGCGGCTCTTGTGCAGCTTGCGCGATTTCTCGCTGCCGCCCAGTGTGGCCTCGTCGCGGCGCTCTTGCAGCGCGGCCGCGATCGGCAGGTAGGCGTCGCGCTGACGCTCGAAGGCCGTGGTGTCGACGGCGAGGTCGGATCGGATCGAATTCATGGCGTAAGAGGATTGGCAACCTAACGAATGTTTGTTATCTTAGTCGTCCCGCGCCGACTCCTGCAACTTATTCACAGCACCCCGATGAAATCAACGACCCCCGCGGCCCGGCCCGTAGCAAACCCGGCCCGTGCCGGCGGGAGCATGCGATGAGCGTCATCAAATCGGCCCTCGCGGCCAGCCCCGACGAGTTGCGCGCCAACCGCGAGTTCTACGAAGGCCGCGTCAACGATCTGCGCGCACGCCGCGCGTCGGCCGTCGCGGCCGGCTCCGACGCGGTGCGAGCGACCCTGCGCGACGCCGGGCAACTTCTGGTGCGCGAACGCGTGAGCGCGCTGCTTGACCCCGGCTCGCCCTTCCTTGAACTCTGCCAACTTGCTGGCGAGGGCCTGTACGGCGACGATGCGGCGGGCGCCGGCATCGTTGCCGGTGTGGGCATGGTCGCGGGCCGGCCCTGCATGGTGATCGCCAACGACGCCGCCGTGCACGACGGCACCTACACCGCCACGACCTGCAAGAAGCACGTGCGCGCCCAGCGCTTCGCGTGGATGCACCGGCTGCCCTGCCTGACCCTTGTGCAGTCGGGCGGGCGCCCGGGTGTGGCGGAGCGCGGCGCCAAGCCTGGCGTGTTCGCCGACGACGGCCAGTTCGGTTCGATCCTGTACAACCAGATGCGCATGTCGCGCGAGGGCATCGCGCAGATCGCCAGTGTGCACGGCCCGGCCGCCGACGCGGGCGCATTCGTGGCGGCCGTGTGCGACGAGGTGGTGATCGTGCGGGATCAGGGTGCACTGGCGATCGGCGATGCGGCGATGCCCTCCGGTGCCGATGCCGAGCGCGCGAACCGCCAGGACGGCAACACCGACCGGCTGGCCGAGAGCGACGCGCATGCGATGGCGATCCTGCGCGACATCGTCGCCCACCTCGGGGATGTCCCCGCCCAGCGCCGCGACGTGGCCGAAACCATCGAACCGCTGCACCCGCCGAGCGAGATCAACGCCATCATCAGCGCCGACCCGCGCATCCCCACGAACAACCGCGAGATCGTGCTGCGCCTGATCGACGGCAGCGATCTGCACGAATTCAAGCCTGACTACGGCGACACGCTGATCACCGGCTTCGCCCGCATCAAGGGCTTCGACGTTGGCATCCTGTGCAACAACGGCGTGCTGTTCTCCGAAAGCGCGATGAAAGCGACGCAGTTCATCGACCTGTGCTGCAAGCGCGACATCCCGCTGCTGTTCATGGCCGACATCAACGGCTTCATGGTCGGCCGCGAGGCCGAGGAGGCCGGCATCGCCAAGCACGGCGCAAAGATGATCACGGCGATGACCTGCGCCAACGTGCCCAAGTACACGCTGATCATCGGCGGCTCGTACGGCGCGGGCTACCTGGCGATGTGCGGTCGCCCGTTCAAGCCGAATGCGCTGATCATGTGGCCCAACGGCCGCGCCGCGATCATGGGCCCGGACCAGGCCGCGACGACGCTGGCGATGGTCAAGGACGATCAGCACAAGCGCGACGGCACGAGCTGGAGCGACGAGCAGCGCGAAGCCTACAAGGCGCCGGTGCGCAAGACCTTCGAGGACTTCGCCAACGCCTACAACTTCGCCCGCAACACCTGGTGCGACATGGTCATCGAGCCGGCCGAGACGCGCGATGTGATGGCGCTGCTGCTCGACCTGGCCGGCCGCGTGCCGGCCGTGCCTTCGCGCTTCGGCGTGTTCCGGATGTGACCTGGGAATCGACGCCGTGTTCAAGAAAATTCTGATAGCGAATCGTGGCGAGATCGCCTGCCGCATTGCCCGCACCTGCCGACGGCTGGGCGTGGCGGTGGCCGGCGTGCATTCCAGCGCCGACCGCGACGCGCTGCATGTGCGGCAGATCGGCGAATCGGTGGAGATCGGCGGCGCGCCAGCCTCCGAAAGCTACCTGCGCATCGACGCGGTGATCGCCGCCGCGAAGTCGGTCGGGGCCGAAGCCATCCATCCGGGATTCGGCTTCCTCGCCGAAAACGCCAGCTTCGCGCGTGCCGTCGAAGCGGCGGGTCTGGTGTTCATCGGCCCGACGGCCGATGTGATCGAGCGCTTGGGCGACAAGGCCGCGGCCAAGCGCGAGGCCAAGGCCGCCAAGGTGCCGATCGTGCCGGGCAGCGAGGCGCCGAGCGTCGATCCGGCCGCGATCGCTGCGTCGGTGCGCGCTGTCGGCCTGCCGGTGATGCTCAAGGCCGCGGCCGGCGGCGGCGGCAAGGGCATGCGCGGCATCACCAGCTTCGAGGGTCTGGAGCTGGAGATCGAGTCGGCGATGCGCGAGGCCAAGAATTCTTTCGGCGACGCCGGGCTGATCGTCGAGAAGCTGATCCGCCACGGCCGCCACATCGAGATCCAGATCGCCGGCGACGGCCAGGGCCGAGTGATCCACCTGTTCGAGCGCGAGTGCACGCTGCAGCGGCGCCACCAGAAGGTGATCGAGGAGGCACCCGCGGCCAACCTCAGCGCGAAGATGCGCGACGGCATGGCGGCCGACGCGGTGCGCTTGGGCGAGCGGCTCAAGTACCGGGGCGTGGGCACGGTCGAGTTCATCGTCGGCGCCGACGAGTACCACTTCCTCGAGGTCAACCCGCGTCTGCAGGTCGAGCACCCGGTGACCGAGATGGTGACGGGGCTGGACATCGTCGAGATCATGCTGCGCATCGCCAGCGGCGAAGGCCTGCCGGTGCAGCAGGGCGACGTGCGCATCCGCGGCCACGCGGTCGAGGCGCGCATCTGCGCCGAAGACCCGGCGGCGGGCTTCCTGCCGTCCACCGGCAAGCTGTCGCAGGTGCGCTTCCCCAGCGACGGCGTGCGGGTCGAGACCGGCATCGAGAGCGGCATGGAGGTCACGCCGTACTACGACCCGATGCTGGCCAAGCTCATCACGTACGCGCCCACGCGCAACGAGGCGCTCGACCGCCTGAAGCTGGCGCTCGACGAGACCGCCGTGTTCGGCGTGACCACGAACCAGGGTTTCCTCAAGCACCTGATCGACCTGCCCGAAACGCGCGCCGCCACCTTCCACACGCGCCTGATCGACGAGCAGATCGCCGGCTGGGCGCTGGGCGCCGCGCGCCACGACACGCAGACCCTCGCGGTGGCGGCCTGCCACTGGCTGCAGCGGCAGCGGCAGGGCGCCGGCACCGCGCGCAGCCCCTGGGCCAGCTGGCCGGGCAGCGGCTGGCAGATGAACGCCGGCGGCGACGGCATGGGGCCGATCCCGACCCTGCATGTCGAGACGACCGACGGCGTGAGCGCCGAGATCCGCTTTGCGCCGCTGCGCACCGACGGCAGCATGCGGGTCGGCGTGAACGACGAGCGCGTCAACGTGCAGCTGTCGCCGGCGGGCGAGAGCGGCATGTTCCTCGCCATCACCGATGCGTGCCGCGAGACCGTGCGGCTGCACCAGGACGGCGACATGCTCTACGTGCACGACCGGCGTGGCGTTCACAGCCTGAAGGTCGTGCCCTACCTGTCGTACATCAGCACCGCGGCGCAGGCCAGCGGCGAACTGAAGGCGCCGATGATGGGCCTGATCCTGAAGGTCAACGTGGCGCCGGGCGATCGCGTCGAGAGCGGCGCGGTGGTCGCGATCCTCGAATCGATGAAGATGGAAATGCGCATCGTCGCCGAGTGCGCCGGCACGGTGGCGTCGGTCAGTTGCCAGGCCGGGCAGACGGTCGAGCGCAACGCGGTGGTGGCGTTGATCACGCCGGATTGAGATGCCGGTGCAGGTCGAATCGAGAGGCCCGCTCGCGGGCCTGCGCATCCTCGACCTGACCAGCGTCGCGATGGGCCCGTACGCGACCCAGACCCTGGGCGATCTGGGTGCCGACGTGATCAAGATCGAGCCGCCGCAGGGCGACCTGACGCGCCACAACGCGCCGGGCCGCCACGCCGGCATGTCGTCGCTGTTTCTGCAGCTCAACCGCAGCAAGCGCAGTGTCGTGCTCGATCTGAAGGACGCCGCCGGGCGCGACGCGCTGCTGCAGATGGTGCGCAGCGCCGACGCGCTGGTGTGCAACGTGCGCCCGAAGGCGATGGAGCGCCTGGGCTTGGGCTACGAGGTGCTGGCCGGCGTCAACCCCAAACTCGTCTATTGCGCCCTGGTCGGCTTCGGCCAGGACGGCCCCTATGCAGAACGCGCCGCGCTCGACGACCTGATCCAGGCCGGCTGCGGCATGGCCGCGCTGGCGGAGCTGGCCGCACCGCAGGGCGGGCCGCAGTACGCGCCGGGCTGGATCGCCGACCAGGGTGTCGGCCTGGTGACCACCTATGCCCTGCTGGCCGCGCTGCTGCACCGCGAGCGCAGCGGCCAGGGCCAGATGGTCGAGGTGCCGATGTTCGAGAGCATGGTGCAGTTCACGATGACGCCGCACCTGTACGGCCAGAGCTTCAGGCCGCCGATCGGCGGCACCGGCTACCCGCGCATTTTCGCGCGGCGGCCGTTCAAGACGCTGGACGGCCACCTCGGCGCCACGGCCTATGCGCCGGCGCACTGGCACGCTTTCTTCGACATCATCGGGCGGCCCGAGCTGAAGGCCGAAGCGCGTTTCGCCGACCAGGCCGGTGTTGCGCGGCACGTGGGCGAGCTTAACGATCTCTTTGCCGCTGAACTGGCCGGGCGCAGCAGCGCCGAATGGCTGCGCCTGTTTGAGGCCGCCGGCATCCCGGCGATGGCGATGCACACGCCCGATTCGCTGCTGCACGACCCGCACCTCGACGCCGTGGGCTTCTTCCAGGACGTCGAACATCCGAGCGAGGGCGCGATCCGGACCATGGCCGTGCCCACGCGCTGGTCGGCCTCGCCGCCGCTGCCGCAGCGCCAAGCCCCGCGGCTGGGCGAGCACAGTGTGGCGCTGCTTTGCGAGGCCGGCTTGACCCCGACGCAGATCGACGACCTGCTGGCGCGCGGCATCACCGTCGACGGCGCAGCCCCGCCGGACGCCTGCTGAACTGCGGCCGGCCCAGCCAGCCAGCGCAGGCCCTACTTGCGTTTTTGCTGCGCCATCAGCGCGCGCAGCCGGGTCTTGTGGTCGTCGGTGGAGAAGAGGTAGTTCTGCACATAGGCCTCGTAGCTCAGGCAGGCCTGCAGATCGGTGTCCTCGCCGCGTGCGATCGACAGCTTGCTGGCCGCGCCAGCGCGTCGCGGTGTCGCCATCTTGATTGACGCGGCGATGGCCAGCGCCGCGTCCAGCAGGCGCTCGCCGGGAACGACGTCGACGAACAGGCCCGCAGCGCGCCCGGCCTCGGCCTCGATGCTGGCGCCGGTGAGCAGCCAGTGCCGGGCGCGCACGCTGCCGACGATGCGCGGCAGCAGGTACGAGCAGCCCATGTCGCAGGCCGCGGCACCCAGGCGGCCGAAGGCGAAGAAGTAGCGCGCCCGGTCCGAGGCCACGGCGATGTCGCAGGCCATGGCCAGCGCCGCGCCACCGCCCACCGCGGCGCCGTTGACCGCGGCGATCACGGGCAGTTCGAGGTCGCGGATGCGCTGCACCACCTTGTGCAGGCCGCGGATGAGGCGGAACTGCACCTCGGGGTCGACGCCGTCGGGGTGCACGACCTGGCCCAGCTCGGCGCCGGCGCAGAACGCGTTGCCGGCGCCGGTCAGCACCACGGCGTGCAGGCCGAGGTCGTCGTCGAGCGCCTGCAGCACGCCCAGCATCTGGTCGGGGAACGCCAGTCCCAGCGGGTTGCGTTCCTGCGGGCGGTTCAGGGTGACGATGGCGACGCCTTCGCGCCGCTCGACGAGGATGTCGGCCGGCGCGGTGCTGGCGGCGGGTGGGGTGTGGGTGGTCATGCGGGCCTCGCAGGAGTCGGTGATGGCGGCGGCGCTCAGCGCGCCGCGCGCCCGAGCAGGCTGTCGCCGATGATGTTGCGCTGGATCTGGTTGGTGCCTTCGATGATCTGCAGCACCTTCGCGTCGCGGAAGTAACGGTTGATCGGCGTATCGGCCGAAATACCGGCCGCGCCGAACAGCTGCACCGCGTCGGTCGCCACGCGCATCGCGGTGTCGCTGGCAAAGCACTTGGCCATCGCGGCGATCGGTGCGAGCTCGATCCCCGATGCGCCGCCATCGACCACCGCGGCGGCACGGTAGACGAGCTGGCGCGCGGCCTCGGTCTGCATCGCCATGTCGGCCAGCATCCAGCGGATGCCCTGGTTCTCGCTGACCTTGCGGCCCCAGGTCACGCGGTTGGTGACGAACTCGATGCTGTGGTCGATGGCGCCCTGCGCCAGGCCGACACCGCGCGCGCCGATCAGCGGGCGGCTCTGGTTGAAGGCCTCCATTACGTCTTTGAAGCCGCGCCCGTCCTCGCCGATGCGGTTGGACTCGGGAACGAACACGTCGTCGAGGAACAGCGGGCACGAAGGCACGCCGCGCGCGCCCATCTTGTCTTCCTGGCGGCCGACCGTGAAGCCCGGGCTGCCGCGCTCGACGATGAACAGGTTGATGGCGCGGGCGCCTTCGGCGTCGCCGGTCTTGGCGGCGACCAGGACGAAGTCGGCGATGTGCGAGTTGGTGCACCAGATCTTCGAGCCGGTGATGCGGTAGCCACCCTCGCAGCGCCGGGCGCGGGTGCGGATGCCGGCCACGTCAGAGCCACTCTGCGGTTCGGTGGTGGAGAACGCGCCCCGCAACTCGCCGGCGGCCAGCGGGCCGAGCAGGCGCTGCTTCTGTTCGGTGTTGCCTGCGGCGAGGATGGCGCCGAAAGGCACCCATTGCACGATCAGCAGGTAGGCCGTGTTGTAGCAGACGCGCCCGAGTTCCTCGATCGCCAGCGCGGCCGACAGCATGCTGCCGGTGCCGCCGTACTCCTTCGGGAACGGGATCGTGAACAGGCCGACCTCGCGCAGCAGATCGAACATGTCCTGCGGGTATTCGGCGCTGCGGTCGATGGCGGCGGCGCGCGCCGCCACCTTGTCGCGCGCCAGCCGGCGCACCAGGGCCTGGATCTCGCGCTGCTCGTCGTTCAGCGCATAGGCTTGCATGGGCTGCGCGCCTTTTAGCCTGCCGCCTTGTCGCGGCACTTGATCATGCGCATCGGCGTGTAGGTGATCGCGAGCGTGCCGTCCTGCTTGACGATCCGGTTGCGGGTGCGCACCAGGCCGCGGCCGGGCCGGCTCTTGCTCAGCCGGGCCTCGATCACCTCGCATTCGACATGCAGGGTGTCGCCGGCGAACACCGGGTTGTGCACCTTCAGGTCCATCTCGAGGAAGGCGAAGCCGGTGTGCTGCATCGTCGCGTGCACGAGCAGACCTTCGGCGAAGGTGTAGGCGAGCGCGCCGGGAGCGACGCGGCCCTTGATGTCGGATTCGGTGCGCAGGAATTCGAGGTCGGTGAACAGCACCTCGGTCATGCCGGTGCAGGTGCAGAAGTTGACGATGTCGGCCTCCGTCACCGTGCGGCCGATGGTGCGGAATTGCCGGCCCAGCGGCAGGTCCTCGAAGTGCAGTCCGATGCCGAGAATTTCCATGGCGATGCTTTCGTTCGGTTCAGCGCGCGACCAGGTTCATCAGGCCCGCGGTCAGGGTGGGGTAGCCGCAATCCACGGGCATGATTGGCACGGTCTTGCCGTCGGCGCGCTTGCCCAGCGTCGGCTGGATGCGGGTCACCGGCCGTGCCCGCGCCGCGGCCAGCGCACCGGCCACGTCGGGCGATTGCGCCAGCAAGGCCAGGTTCGCCAGCGTCGGGAAGATGATCGTGCGCCGACCCTGCTCGCAGTCGTCGAGCGCGTTGGCGGGGCGCACCCAGAAGGAGTCCACGGCTTCCGATCCGTCGTGCTGCGCGATCTGGCCAGGCGGCGCCGCGGCGATGAAGAAGTGGGTGTCGAAGCGCTTCGGCGCGATCTCGGGAGTGACCCAGTGGGCGAAGGGCAGCAGCGCCTCCAGCGCCAGTTCGAGCGCTTCGTCGCAGACCATGTCGACGAATGCCTCGCCACCGGCCGCGACTCTTTCGGCCCAGTGCCGATGCAGCGCTGCGCGCTGCGTACCGTCGAGCAACGCGCCGTTGCTGCGGGCCAGGATCAAGCCGCTTTCCTCGAAGGTCTCGCGCACGGCCGCGACCCGCAGCGCCCGCTGCTGATCGTCGAGACCCTGCGGCGCGCCACAGCGTGCCGCGAGCCGCGGGTCGCGGTCCGATGCCGAGATCTTGCCCCCCGGGAACACCGCCGCGCCACTGGCGAAGTCGATCTCGTGGTGGCGCACCACCATCAAGGTCTCGAGCCCGCGCGCGCCGTCGCGCACGAGCACCACGGTCGCGGCCACCGCAGCGATGGCGGGCACGGTGGCCGCGACCGGAACGGCGGTGCCCATCAGATGCGCATCTCTTGCGCGATGATCGTGCGCTGGATCTGCGAGGTGCCGCCGCCGACCGTGGCCTGCATGCCTTCGCGGAAGTAACGCTCCATGTCGCCTTCGGGAACCATGCCGTGGCCGCCGAGGATCTGCATGCCCTGGCGAGATACGTTCTGCAGGGTCTCGGAAGCGAACAGCTTGGCCATCGCCACTTCCTTGCGGCAAGGCAGGCCGCGCGCGGCCAAGTCGGCGGCGCGGTAGGTGATCAGCCTGGCCGCGTCGGTCTGGGTCTGCATGTCGGCGAGCATATGACGGATCACCTGGAACTCGAAGATCGGCTTGCCGAACTGCACGCGCTGCTGCGCATAGGCCAGCGCATCGTCGACCGCGCCCTGGGCGTTGCCGACATAGCTCGCCGCCACTGCCACGCGCTCGAGCGACAGGTGTTCGCCGGCGATGATCTTCCAGCCTTCGCCCGGTGCGCCCAGCATGTTGGCGGCCGGCACGCGCACATTGTCGAGGAAGATTTCGGTCGTCGTGACCGAGCGCCGCGCCAGCGTCTGCAGCGGGCGGATCGTCATGCCTGCCAGGTCGTTCGGAACGATCAGGACGGACAGGCCCTTGCGCTTGTCCTCCGTGCGTTCGGTGCGCACCAGCATCAGGATCACCGCGCCACGGTTGCCGGCGCCGCTGCACCAGAGCTTCTGCCCGTTGAGCACGAAGTCGTCGCCGTCCCGCGTGGCGAAGGTCTGCACGTTGGCCACGTCGGAGCCGGCGTTCGGCTCCGACATCGAGATCGGGAACCGGACCTCGCCGCGCATGAAGGGCTTGAGAAAACGCTGCTTCTGGTCTTCGCTGCCGTGCAGCGCCAGGTTCATCGCGGTGAAGATGCCACCGGCGATCGCCACCGAGAAGTCCACGCCATAGGTCGAGAGCGACTCGCACAGCAGCGCGTAGGAGAACACGTCGCCGCCGTCGCCGCCGTCGGCCTCGGGCACGAGCAGGCTATGAAAGCCGAGCTTGGCGGCCTTCTCGTAGGCCTCGAACGGGAACGCGCGGTCCATGTCGCACTTGCGGATGTACTCGCGGCCGATATCGCGGTCGACCCAGCGGCGCACGGAGTCTTTCCAGGCCAGTTGTTCGTCGGTAAGAAAGTTCATTCGGTGTGTTCTTCAGGGCAATTGAAAACGGCTGCGGCGGCTCAATGCCGCTGCGTGCGCGGCGGCTGGCACGCCAGCAGGCCGGCGAGCGGCGAGAGGTCGGGCAACTCGTCGAGCCGCTCGATCAGTTCCAGCACCTCGTCGCAGGATTGCTCGTCGAGCAAGGGGCGGGTGAGGCTGCGGAATTTCGCCTCGAGCCGTTGCTGCTGTGCTGCCAGGTCGGTGACGGGAATGCCGCTGTCGTGGCGCTGCCGCACGCGAGGCCCGGCGACTGTCTCGATCTCGACTTCGGCCTGGGTCAGGGCGCTGCACTCGCGCGCCAGTTCGACGTGCACGCGCTCGCGCAGTCCGCCCAGCGCCGCATCGTTGGTTGCACTGTCGCTGTAGCTGGCCATGTCGGCGGTGTCGACGCCGGCGAGCACCATCGCTACCGTGTGCCGAAGGCTGAACTTGGCCTCCAGGCCGGTGCGCGGCGCGGCGATGTTGCACACGCCGTCGCTGCTGGCCGGCGCACGCACGATGATGCGCCGCACGTCGGACGAGGTCAGCCGATGCTGCTCGCAGAGCTGGCGCGTCGCCTCGATCGCGGCGTGCGTGCCGTAGCACGCGGCGTGGTACTTGAACAGGTTGTTGCGCAGGTGCAGGCCGTTCGCCGGCCGCTGCAGCGCGGCCCCGGGGTCGAAGTCAGGCCCGTGGGTGGCCGCAAAACCTTGCAGGGCCTCGATCGCGTCGTTGCGGCTGGTGAAGCCCCGCGCGGCGAGCTGAGCCGCCATGATGCCGTCGGCGCTGGCGCGGCCGGCGTGCAGCGGTTTGCACATCGTGCCGAACATGGCCTTCAGGCCCGCCGCCTCGGTGGCCGCGATGCCCAGCGCCGTGGCCGTATCGTCGGCATCGAGCTGCAGCAGACGTGCGCAGGCCGCTGCCGCGCCAAAGGTGCCGATCGTGCCGGTGGCATGGAACCCGCGCGCGTAGTGGCCGGGCGAGACCGCCGCGCCGATGCGGCACAGCGTCTCGTAGCCGGCGACGAACGCGGTCATGAAGTCCGCGCCACTCGCCCCGCGGGCCTCGGCGAGCGCGAGCAAGGCCGGTACCAGCACGACCGTGGGGTGCCCGGTGAACGACATGTTGACGTCGTCGTAGTCGAGCGCGTGCGAAGCCGCGCCGTTGACCAGCGCGGCCTGGCGACAGCTGGTGGCGAAACCGTGGCCGACCACGGTGGCGTGCGCGAAGCCGCCCTGTTCGCGGGCTTCCTCGGCCAGCATGTGGGTCAGTGGCTCCTGGGCCCCGGCCAACGTGACCGCGATCCAGTCGAGCAGGCACTGGCGCACCAGCGTGCGGGCGTCGGCGGGCAGATCGTCGAAGGTCCAGGCGGCATTCTGGGCCGCCAGCGCGCTCGTCAGTTGCACGGTGCGTGGCTCGGGCTTGCAAGCGGCCATCCTCGCGCTGCGGATCGGTGTGGTGCGAATCATCATGTCATCGTCCTTTCCATTGCGGCTTGCGCTTCTCGCGAAACGAGCGCGGTCCTTCGAGCGCGTCTTCACTGAGGTAAACGGCGTCGAACGCACGGTGCGACGCGCGCAGCGCAGCCGTGCGACCCATTTCGGTGGCCATGCGAACCATTTCCTTGGCGCCGCGCACGGTCAGCGGGGCGTTCACCGTGATGCGGGCGGCGAGTTCGCGCGCGCCCTGCAGCGCCTGCCCCTTGGGCATGACGCGGTTCACGTAGCCGAGCTCGTAGGCGCGCTGTGCCGTCAGCGGGTCGCAGGTCATCGCCACTTCCATCAGGATGCGCTGCGGCAGCATGTGGATCACCGGCGAGGCCCAGGGCATGCCACGGCCGACCCGGCCTTCGGTGATCGCGAACTTGGCCGTCTCGTCGGCGACGCAAAGGTCGCACATCTGGGCCAGCAGCCAGCCTCCGGCGTAGGCATAGCCCTGCACGGCGGCGATCACGGGTTTGGTGACCTCGACGTTGTCGCCGAGCACCGGCATGAAGTTCTTCGGCGGAATGCGCAGCACCGTGTCGGCGGCCTCGACCAGGTCCATGCCGGCGCAGAAGGTGTCGCCGGCACCGGTGAGGATCGCCACCTGGGCGGACTCATCGGCCTCGAAGCGCGGCCAGACCTCGAAGAAGGCCTGGCGCACGGCACGGTTCAGAGCATTCTTGCGCTCCGGCCGGTTGATGGTGATGACGGCTACGCCGTCGCTCACTTCATAAAGCAGTTCGTTGCTCATTTCTTTCCAGCGGTTCGTTGAGAGGAGGGTGCCGGCCCGATGCGGTGGCCGAGCGCCCGTGACAGTTGAGAAGCAGCATCGATCGCGATGCCCGTCATTCGTTCGGCCGCGGCGCGGCCGCGCTCGATGGGCGCGGCCACGATCACCGCGGCATTGACCTGACCGTTCGGATCAAAGATCGGTGCCGCAAAGCCCGCGACGTCGGGCGTCACTTCGCCGAAGGTCGATGCGTAACCCGCGACGCGGGTACGGTCGAGGGCCCGCTCCAGCTGCCGGCGATCGGTGACCGTCTTGTCCGTCAGCGCGCGCAGGTCGGCGCTCTTGAGGTAGTCGCGGCGCCAGGCGTCGTCCTGGAACGCCAGCAGCACCCGGCCGGCCGCTGCGGCGTAGAGGGGGCGCGTGGTTCCGACAGGCACGGTGTAGCGGACCGGCTTGTGGCTCTCGATGATCTGCGTGTAGGTCAGGCGGCCGGCGGCCCGGTCGATGACGGCGAGCAGGATCGTCTCACCGGACTGGGCGCGCGCATCGAGCAGGTAGGGCGTGGCCACGATGGCCAGCGACCGTGCCGCCACGAGTGCCGCACCGAGGACGAATGATTCCGGCCCGAGCCGGTACACCGTGTCGTGGCGCTGCAGGTAGCCTTCTGCAGCGAGACCACGCAGCAGGGAGTGCACGCTGGTCTTGGGCGCGCCGAGCTGGACCATGAACTCCGCCAGCGTCAGGCCATCCGGCTCATCGGCGAGCAAGCGCAACGCGCGCAGCACGCGGCCCAGCGCCATGGGTGCAGCGTCGCTGTGCGACAAAGCGGCTTCCGGCTGGAAGGATGCCAGCGAGGGCTGCACGGTGACTTGTCTCCTAGGCGTTCTGATATCGGAACAGTCGTTCCGTACTTTGTATCAGCCTAGCCGGCGTTCCCGGGTGCGTCAAGCGAAGGAACCCGGGTGGACGATCAATCCGGTGAGGTGCCCGCAGACTTGGGCAGTTCGGCGCTCCCGGCGCGTCGAAGCACGCGAGCCACCAGACGCCGATTCACATCACGCGGGTTGAACTCCATGGGCTTCGGTCTTCGGCGGCGCAAGCAGTTTGCGCAGGTCCGTACCGGGGTCGGCGAGCGCGGCGCGGTCCGGCAGCGCCACAGTGCCGAGCAGGCGCTTGAGCGACGAGAATTCGCGCACGTTGTTCATGCAGGTCACGCCGACCGCGCGGCCCCGGTGCAACTGGATCAGCGAAAACTTGGCGCCCGGCACGGCTTCGCCGCGCACGATCTCCTCGTCGCCGTTCGACACACCCGCCACTTGGAGCCGCAGATCGTATTGGTCCGACCAATACCAGGGGATGTCGGCGTAGGGCGCCGCCGTGGGGTCCAGCAAGGTGCGCGCCGCGGCCTGCCCCTGGTTCTGGGCGTTCGACCAGGTCTCGATGCGCTCGAAGCGCCCGCTGATCGGGTTGCGCTGGCGCGTGACGTCACCGATGGCGTAGACGCCGGGGCAGGTCGTGCGGCCGAGGCGGTCGACGAAGATGCCGTCGTCGCAGGCAATGTCGGCGGCGCGCGCCAGTTCATCGTTGGCGACAACGCCGATGCCCACAACCACCAGATCGGCTTCCACCCGGGCGCCGTCGTCGAGCACGACCGCGGAACCGTCGAAGCCCATCACCTGACGACCCAGGCGGATGTCCACGCCATGGTCGAGGTGCGACCGTGCGACCACCTTGGCGAGGGTTTCCGAAGCGCAGCGGTTCATCAGCCGATCGAGGGCTTCGATCACGGTGACCGAGGCGCCGAGGCCGCGCGCGGTGGCCGCCAGTTCGAGGCCGATCACGCCGCCGCCGACCACCACCAAACGGGCGCCAGGCGCGAGCTTGGCGCGAATGCGCTGCGCGTCGTCCAGGGTGCGCAGCGTGATGACGGGCATCGGCGCATCTTGCAGCGTCGGCAGACGGCGGGGCGTTGCGCCGGTGGCGAACACCAGGGCGCTGTAGCCGAGCCTGCGATCGTCGGCCAACAGCACTTCGCGCCGCTGCGTATCCACCTTGCACGCCGGCGTGCCACGCAGCCATTCGACATCGGGCGCGCGGCTCAGATCGAGACGGATCTTGTCGGCGACACCTTCGCGCTGGAATTCCTTGGACAGGGGTGGACGGTCGTACGGCGGCTCGACTTCGTCGCTGACGACGACAATGCCATCCTTGAACCCGCCTGTGCGCAAGGCGCAGGCGAACGACACGGCAGCCAAGCCGCCGCCCAACACGACCACGGGGCCGTGCAGCTCAGCGTTGATCATTTGAGCAGGCCGGCCTTGCGGATCACTGTGAGCGCCCGGTGCACGTGCGCCGTCAGCACAGCACCGGCGAGGTCGGCATTGCGCGTCATCACCGCATCGAAGATCGCCCGATGCTCGTCGTGCACCTCGACAGGCGGCGGCCCCTTGATGGCCGAGACGCGCCGATAACGTTCGGACTGCTGGTACAGCAAGCTGCGAAACTTGAGCATCCAGCGCGACCTGCAGGCTCCCACCAGCGCTTCGTGGAACTGGCGGTTGCAGCCCTCCCAGTCGTCGAACGCGCCCTTGGGGTCCACACGCAATCGCTGCTCGGCCAACGACAGCTTGTGAAACGCGCTGACGACACTCGCTTCCCAGTCATCCTTGCCGAGTGCGATGCTTTCGCGTACCGCCTCGCATTCGAGCAGAACGCGCATGCGCGTCAGGTCTTCGAGGTCGGCAAGCGACATCGGCGCCACGCGAAAACCGCGCTGGCCTTGCGCCACGACGAGGGAATCGGACACCAGAAGCGCCAGCGCCTCGCGAAGCGTTCCGGCACTGACCTGGTAGCTCGCCTTCAGGTGCTCGACGCGCAGCTTTTGCCCGGCCTGATGGCTCCCGTCGATGATGTCCCGCCGCAGCTGGCGATACGCCGTTTCGATCAGCGTGCGCGGTTCCTCGGCGGCTTCACGGGCTTCCAAAACATCAGCGTCGGCGAGGGACATGGCGGGCGAGCCTGCTCGGGTGGGTTGTATGGGACCGAAGTATCCATGATCCTATCAACGAAAATCTCGATGAATTAACGGGTTTACGCTATATGCAAACATATTCCCCGTTTGCAAGAATCTCGATATTCAATCGCAGTGCCCTCGGGACCTCGCGGCAGCGGAGTCGTTCGGCAGAGTTTTGCAAGTTCCGGTGGCGGCAGCGGGCCGCCCGAGTTGCTTCCCTTTTTTTGATCGGATCGCGATGACCACACCTCAGTCTCCGGAGATCGGCAAGAGCATTGTCGCGGCCGGCTTGCGCACCAACTACCACGATGTTGGCCGTGGCTTTCCGGTGCTGATGATCCACGGGTCCGGTCCCGGTGTCAGTGCTTACGCGAACTGGCGCCTGGTCATGCCCGAGCTGGCCAAAGACCGGCGTGTCATCGCGCCCGACATGGCGGGGTTCGGATTCACCGACCGCCCAGCCGGCGCGACCTATACGATGGACGGCTGGATCGCGCAGGCAGTCGGGCTGATCGACACCCTCGACCTGGCGCAAGTCGATCTGGTGGGCAACTCGTTCGGCGGAGCGTTGTCGCTTGCGCTTGCGATCCGCCACCCCGAGCGGGTCCGCCGCCTCGTGCTGATGGGTGCCGCCGGTGTGAACTTCGAGCTGACCCCCGCGCTCGACGCGATCTGGGGCTACACGCCGTCGTTCGAGAACATGCGCAAGGTCATGGACTGGTTTGCCTACGACCGCAATCTGGTCAGCGACGAGCTGGCGCAGCTGCGCTACGAGGCGAGCAATCGCCCGGGCTTCCAGGAGTCGTATGCCGCGATGTTTCCGGCGCCGCGGCAGCGCTGGGTCGAGTCGCTGGCCAGCAGCGACGAAGACATTCGCAAGCTGCCGCACGAGACCCTGATCATCCACGGCCGCGAGGACCAGGTCCTGCCGCTGTCGAATTCGATCCGGCTGTCGCAGCTGATCCTGCGCTCGCAGCTCCATGTGTACGGCCGCTGCGGGCACTGGACCCAGATCGAGCACGCGCAGCGCTTCGCCCAACTCGTTGGCAATTTCCTGGCCGAGGCCGACGCTGCCTGAGCGCGCGATGGACTCGACAAAGTCAGTGTCGATGGCTGCATTGCCGGCCGCTGCTGCATGCCGGCACCTCGTTCGTCTCAGGCAGACCGGGGAGTCGTATGACTGCACCGAGTCGGAGACGCTGCTGCAGGGCATGGTGAGGCTTGGCCGCAAGGGCATCCCCGTGGGCTGTGTGAATGGCGGCTGCGGAGTCTGCAAGATCAGCGTGTGCGTCGGCAGCGTGCGAAAGGTGGGCGCGATGAGCCGGGCCCACGTGTCGGCCGAGGAAGAGGCGCGCGGAGTCTGCCTGGCCTGCCGCGTGTCACCGCTCCAAGGCGTCGAGGTCGAGGTGGTGGGCAAGATGCAGAAGGCGCTGGGCTTTCAGTGGGGTGCTGGCGCTTCGTCCCGAAGCGAGCCGGCAGGCGAAACGAATCAATCGAAGGAGACATGAAATGACTGTGATGAGAATCGGGCATGTCAGCATCAAGGTGATGGACGTGGCTGCCGCCGTGAAGCACTACGAGAACGTGCTGGGCATGAAGACGACGATGGAAGACAAGCACGGCAACGTGTACCTGAAGTGCTGGGACGAGTGGGACAAGTACTCCGTGATACTGACCCCGTCCGACCAGGCGGGCTTCAATCATGTGGCCTACAAGGTCAAGAGCGACGCCGATCTCGATGTGCTGAAGCTCAAGATCGAAGCCGGCGGCATCAAGACCAAGATGCTGCGCGAAGGCACGTTGCCCTCGACCGGCCGGATGCTGCAGTTCACGTTGCCCAGCGGGCACGACATGCGGCTGTATGCCATGAAGGAATGCGTCGGCACCGAGGTCGGCTCCATCAACCCGGACCCCTGGCCCGATGGCCTCAAGGGGGCCGGCGCGCACTGGCTCGATCACATTCTGCTGATGTGCCCGTTCGATCCGGGCCAAGGCATCAACAAGGTGGCCGAGAACACCAAGTTCTTCATGGACGTGCTCGGCTTCTTCCAGACCGAGCAGATCACCGTGGGCCCGGGCGGCGCGTTCCAGCTGGCCTCGTTCGTTTCGTGCTCGAGCAAGCCGCACGACATCGCCTTCGTCGGCGGTCCGACACCCGGCCTGCACCACATCTCGTTCTTCCTCGACTCGTGGCACGACATCCTCAAGGCCGGCGACGTCATGGCCAAGAACAAGGTGCGCATCGACATCGCGCCCACGCGCCACGGCATCACGCGCGGCGAGACGATCTACTTCTTCGACCCCAGCGGCAACCGCAACGAGACCTTTGCCGGGCTGGGCTACCAGGCTCAGCCTGACCGGCCCGTGACCACATGGACCGAGGAAGAAGTGGGGCGCGGAATCTTCTACCACACGGGTGTGCTGCCAAGCTCATTCACCGAGGTCTACACCTGAGCAGCAGACCATGGACCAGCCCCTCATCGAAGCCCTCGGCGACGAGCTCTACGCGGCCTTGCGCGGCTGCAGCGTCGTCGAGCCGCTGACGAACCGGCACGCCGACATCAGCATCGCCGACGCCTACCTCGTCCAGCAGCGCATGCTGGCGCGGCGCCTGGAGGCCGGCGAGCGCGTGGTCGGCAAGAAGATCGGCGTGACCAGCGCCGCGGTGATGAACATGCTGGGCGTGTTCCAGCCCGACTTCGGCTACATGCTCGACGGCATGATCGTGGCGCAGGGCGAATCGATCGCCATGTCCACGCTGATCCAGCCCAAGGCCGAAGGCGAGATCGCGTTCATCCTCAAGCGCGACCTGATGGGCCCGGGGCTGAGCAACGCCGACGTGCTGGCGGCCACCGAATGCGTGATGCCGTGCTTCGAGATCGTCGACTCGCGCATCCGCGACTGGAAGATCAAGATCCAGGACACGGTGGCCGACAACGCGTCCTGCGGTGTGTTCGTGCTCGGCGACAACGCCGTCGACCCGAGGCGCGTCGACCTGTCGACCTGCGGCATGGTGCTCGAGAAGAACGGCGAGATCATCGCCACCGGCGCCGGCGCCGCAGCCCTCGGCTCGCCGGTCAACGCGGTGGCGTGGCTGGCCAACACGCTGGGCCGCCTGGGCATTCCGCTGAAGGCCGGCGAAGTCATCCTGTCGGGTGCGCTGGCCGCGATGTTCCCGGCCCAGGCCGGCGACAACTTCCGCGTCACGATCGGCGGCCTCGGCGGCTGCTCGGTGCGCTTCCACTGAAACCGCGAGAACCCTTGCCATGAAGAAGATCAAGTGCGCCCTGATCGGGCCCGGCAACATCGGCACCGACCTGCTGGCCAAGTTGCAGCGCAGCGCGGTGCTCGAGCCGGTGTGGATGGTGGGCATCGACCCCGAGTCGGATGGCCTGAAGCGGGCCCGCGAGATGGGCATCAAGACCACCGCCGATGGCGTGGACGGCCTGCTGCCGCATGTCAAGGCCGACGGCGTGCAGATCGCGTTCGACGCCACCAGCGCCTACGTGCATGCCGAGAACTCGCGCAAGCTCAACGCGCTCGGCGTGATGATGATCGACCTGACGCCGGCCGCGATCGGCCCGTTCTGCGTGCCCCCGGTGAACCTGAAGGAGCACGTCGGCAAACGCGAGATGAACGTCAACATGGTCACCTGCGGCGGGCAGGCGACGATCCCGATGGTCGCCGCGGTGAGCCGCGTGCAGGCGGTCGCCTACGGCGAGATCGTCGCCACCGTGTCGAGCCGCTCGGCCGGCCCGGGCACGCGCAAGAACATCGACGAATTCACCCGCACCACGGCGGGCGCGATCGAGAAGGTCGGCGGCGCGACGAAGGGCAAGGCCATCATCATCATCAACCCGGCCGAGCCGCCGCTGATCATGCGCGACACGGTGCACTGCCTGACCGAGACCGAGCCCGATCAGCCGAAGATCACCGCGTCGATCCACGCGATGATCAAGGAAGTGCAGAAGTACGTGCCCGGCTACAAGCTCGTCAACGGCCCGGTGTTCGACGGCAAGCGCGTCTCGATCTTCCTCGAGGTCGAGGGCCTGGGCGACTACCTGCCGAAGTACGCCGGCAACCTCGACATCATGACGGCCGCGGCCGCGCGCACTGCCGAGATGTTTGCCGAGGCGATGCTTGCCGGCAAGCTCACGCTCGAAGCCGTTGCCGCCTGAACCGCCCCTCCAAGGAGAACACGACATGACGCTCAAGGGCAAAAAGATCACGGTGCACGACATGACGCTGCGCGACGGCATGCACCCCAAGCGCCACCAGATGACGCTGGCGCAGATGCAGAGCATCGCCAGCGGGCTGGACGCCGCCGGCGTGCCGCTGATCGAAGTCACGCACGGCGACGGCCTGGGCGGCAGCTCGGTCAACTACGGCTTTCCCGCGCACACCGACGAGGAATACCTCGGCACCGTGATCCCGCTGATGAAGCAGGCCAAGGTCTCGGCGCTGCTGATCCCCGGCATCGGCACCGTCGATCACCTGCAGATGGCCAAGGAGATCGGCGTGCACACGATCCGTGTGGCCACCCACTGCACCGAGGCCGATGTCTCCGAGCAGCACATCACGATGGCGCGCAAGCTCGAGATGGACACCGTCGGGTTCCTCATGATGGCGCACATGCACGGCCCCGAAGGCCTGGTCAAGCAGGCCAGGCTGATGGAAGGCTACGGCGCCAACTGCATCTACGTCACCGACTCGGCCGGCTACATGCTACCCGACGACGTCAAGGCGCGTCTGGGTGCGGTGCGCCAGGCGCTCAGGCCCGAGACCGAACTCGGCTTCCACGGCCACCACAACCTGGCGATGGGCATCGCCAATTCGCTGGCGGCGATCGAGGTCGGTGCCAACCGCATCGATGCGGCTGCCGCCGGGCTGGGCGCCGGCGCCGGCAACACGCCGATGGAAGTGTTCGTCGCTGTGTGCGACCGCATGGGCATCGCCACCGGCGTCGACGTGTTCAAGATCCAGGACGTGGCCGAAGATCTGGTGGTGCCGATCATGGACCACGTCATCCGCATCGACCGCGACTCGTTGACGCTCGGTTATGCCGGCGTCTACTCCAGCTTCCTGCTGTTCGCCAAGCGCGCCGGCCAGAAGTACGGCATCCCGGCCCGCGACCTGCTGGTCGAGCTCGGGCGGCGCGGCATGGTCGGGGGCCAGGAAGACATGATCGAGGACACCGCGATGACCATGGCGCGCGAGCGCGCCGGCGCCTCGCGGCAGGCGGCCTGAGGGAGCGCTGATGGCACTCGACCGCGACACCATCGCCGGCCTCGCCGAGCACCTCGAGCGCTGCCAGCTCGAGGCGCGCGACACGCCCAAGATCACCGACGAACACCCCGGCATGGACTGGGAAGACGCCTACGCGATCCAGGACGCGATCCTGCAGCGCAAGCTCGGGCGCGGCGCGCGCGTCGTCGGCTACAAGGCCGGGCTCACGTCCTACGCCAAGATGAAGCAGATGGGCGTCAGCGAGCCGGTGTTCGGCTTCCTCGTCGACGAATTCACCGTGCCCGAGGGCGGCGCGGTCAAGGTCAGCGAGCTGATCCACCCCAAGGTCGAGCCCGAGATCTGCTTTGTCACGAAGACGGCGCTGAAGGGCCCGGGCTGCCACATCGGCATGGTGCTGGCGGCCTGCGACTTCGTGCTGCCCGGCATCGAGGTCATCGACAGCCGCTACCGCGATTTCAAGTTCGACGCCAAGAGCGTGATCGCCGACAACACTTCGGCTGTGCGCTTCGTGGTCGGCGGGCGCATCGCCAGCGCGCAAGACCTGGACCTGCGCACGCTGGGCATCGTGCTGGAGAAGAACGGCGTGCCGGTGGCCTTCGGTGCGGGCGCGGCGGTGGTGGGCCACCCGGCGGCGGCGGTGGCGATGCTGGTCAACCACCTGGCCACGCGTGACCAGGAACTGCCGGCCGGCAGCCTGGTGCTGTCGGGTGGCATCACCGAGGCGGTGGCGGTGCAGGCGGGCGACAGCGTCACGCTGAAGATGCAGCACCTGGGCAGCGTCGGCATCCGGTTCGTCTGACGTCAGGAACCCCACATGCCGTTCGCTCAGATCTACATGCTCGAAGGCCGCACCGAGGAGCAAAAGCGCGCTGTGATCGAGAAGGTCACCCAGGCGCTGCACGAAGCCATCGGCGCGCCGAAGGAAAACGTGCGCGTCTGGATCCACGACGTGCCAAAGACCAACTGGGGCATCGCCGGGCAAACCGCCAAGGATCTCGGGCGCTGAGGCCGGGTCTGCCACGGGTCGCCCGACATCTGACCTAACTAACGTTAGCTAATTGAGAGCTTCAAGAATCATGACATCTCAAACCATCAACTTCGTCCGCAAACCGCTCGACATCGCTGCATTGATCGAGGACGAGCGGGTCCACGGCAGCCTGTACACCGACGAATCCATCTTCGAACTCGAGATGACGAAGATCTTCTACGGCGGCTGGGTCTTCGTCGGGCACGACTCTGAAGTGCCGCAAGTCGGCGAATACGTTCGGCGCACCATCGGCCGCGAAGAGGTGCTGATGGTGCGCCAGCGCGACGCCTCGGTGGCGGTGCTGGTGAATCGCTGCGCGCATCGCGGCAACATGCTCTGCGTGGCCAAGCACGGCAAGGAGAAGTACTTCACCTGCGCCTACCACGGCTGGGTCTACGACCTGGCGGGCAACCTGAAAGACGTGCCCTACCCGGGCGGTTTCGCCAAAGAGAAGTCGGAGCTCGGCATGAAGACGCTGCGCACCGAACAGTACCGTGGCTTCGTGTTCGCGACCTTCAACGCCGCAATTCCGCCACTGCTCGATCACCTCGGGCGCGCCAAGATCCTGATCGACCGCGCCTGCGACATGTCGCCGACCGGCCGCATCAAGCTCACCGCGGGCTGGACCAAGCAGCGCTTCGAATCGAACTGGAAGATGCTGCCGGAGAACGACACCGACGGTTACCACGTCAATGACGTTCACAGTTCGTTCGCGCAGGTGATCAACTCGCAGTACGACTCCGCGGTCATCGCCGGCGAAGACACGCTCCTGTCGGAAACCAAGGCCTGGGGCAATGGCCACACCGAGCTCTACTTCTCGCCGACCTACACCCAGAATCTGACCTGGCTCAATACCTCGGCCGACCGCTTCCCCGAATACCAGGCCATGATGAAGCAGGCCCACGGCGACGAGAAGGGCGGGCGCATTCTGCGCGATGGCCCGCCGCACGCGGCGATCTTCCCGAACCTGTTTCTCGGCGAGATGAACATCGTGTTCTTCGAGCCGATCAGCGCCCACGAGTGCGTGCACTGGCACACCCCGATGCTGCTCGATGGCGCACCCGACGAGATCAACCAGCGGATCATCCGCAACTCCGAAGCGGCGATGGGCCCATCGGCCTTCCTTCTTGCCGACGACAGCGTGATCTCCGAGCGGCAGCAGATGGCGTTGCGCGACCGTGCCGGCTGGATGGACCTGTCACGCGGCCTGAACCGCGAGCATGTCGACGCGATGGGTGTGACCGTGGGGCACGTGACCGACGAGTGCACCAACCGCGGCTTGTGGCAGCACTACAAGAAGATCATGACGGCGCCACCATCGGCCACCTGATCGCGGGTCGGCCTTGCCCGACCTCGCTCGAACAAGGTCACCGTTCAGACAATTCGCCCGCATGGTTCGGGCACAAGGAGATTTGATGACATCCACCACGGATGCTGCTGGCACCGTCAAGCCGGCCGCCATTGGTGCGGACGAACACCGCGAGATCTGCGACTTCCTGTACATGGAGGCGCGCCTCGCCGACGAGTCGCGCTACCTCGAATGGGAAGCCCTCGTCGATGAGGACATGATGTACTGGGTGCCGCGCGGCGAGGGCGACTACGACATGAACAAGCATGTCTCGATCACCGCCGACAACCGCTCGCGGCTGCGCACGCGCATTGCTCAACTCGCCACCGGCAAGCGCCACTCGCAGCTGCCGGTCTCGCGACTGCGCCGCGTGGTGAGCAACATCGAAATCTCGCGCCACGAGGCAGGCGGCTGGCGCGTGCTGTCGAACTTCGTGCTCTACGAACTGCGGCGCTCCTCGACCGGCAAGATCGAGGTCTGGCCCGGCCGGGTCGAGCACCATCTGCGTCGCAAGCCGGACGGCTCGCTCCTCATGTTCTTCAAGAAGGTGATGCTGATCCACGGCGACGAGGCCGTGCCGAGCCTGGCATTCATCATCTGATGCGTGCCATGGTCAGCGCAGCGACGAAGAAGCCCCGTGCCCGTGCCGCGATCACCGGCCTGGGCTTCAGCGCCATGTCGCGCCAGCCGATCGGCACGATCCGCGAACTGGCGGCGACCGCGATCACGGCAGCTGCCGCCGATGCCGGCTTGCGCTTGAAAGACATCGACGGCCTGCTGCTCAACAAGAGCCCGACCGCGGCCACCGAC
The DNA here is from genome assembly GCF_032229685.1 of Rhizobacter sp. GTDB lineage: Bacteria > Pseudomonadota > Gammaproteobacteria > Burkholderiales > Burkholderiaceae_C > LMDS01. The sequence goes on from NZ_JAVTWP010000031.1 coordinate 538,418, forward strand.
GAGTTGCCGCTGCGCCTGCACAACGACCTCGGGATGCGCGACCTGGCGCTGCTGGCGGCGATGGACTCCGAAGGCTCCACCGCCGTGCAGATGGTGCAATACGCCGCGCTCGCGGTCGAGGCCGGGCTGGCCAAGTCGGTGGTCTGCGTCTTCGCCGACACGCCGCTGAAAGGCAAGGGCGGCGGTGACACCTTCGCGATGGCGATGCCGCTGTCGGGCATCGAGAGCTGGGAGGCGCGCCAGGGCTTCTTCGGCGCCAGCGCCGGTTATGCGCTGGCGGCGCGCCGCCACATGGCGCTGTTCGGCACCACGCACGAGCAGCTCGGCGCCTACGCGCTGGCCTGTCGCCAGTGGGCGGCGCTGAACCCGCAGGCCTTCCTGCGCAAGCCGCTGACGATGGCCGACTACCTCGCTTCGCCGTTCGTCGTCGAGCCGTTCCGGGTGCTCGACTGCTGCTTCCCGGTCAATGGTGCGATCGCACTGGTGGTGACATCGGTCGAGCGCGCGGCCGATGCGCCCCAGCCCGCGACCTACATCCACGGCATGGGCCAGGGCCACCGCGGCCGATCGGGCCTGCGCGGCGACGAGGCCGAGGTCGACACCGGCGCCACGCAGGCCGGCAAGACCGCCTACCGCAGCGCCGGTGTCACGGCACGCGACGTGACACAGGCGCAGTTCTACGACGCGTTTTCCTACGTCGGCCTGCTCAGTCTCGAAGGCTACGGCCTGTGCCGGCGCGGCGCCGGCGGCGCCTTCGTCGCGCGCGGCCACACCGCGCCCGGCGGCAAGCTGCCGGTCAACACCGGCGGCGGGCATCTGTCGGGCTTCTATCTGCAGGGCGTGACGCCGCTGTCCGAGGCGGTGATCCAGGCGCGCGGTGCCGGCGGTGAACGCCAGGTGAACAACGGGCTGATCCTGGTCAGCGGCAACGGCGGCTGCCTGGACTACCACGCCTGCCTGCTGGTCAGCCCGAAGAAGCGCCTGAACTGATCGTCAAGGTTGAAGGAATTCCCGATGGATCAGGTTTTCATGCATCGCTACGACGACGAGTTCCTTGCCGGGATCGCGGTCAAGGAGTTGCGCATCGCGGTCGACCGCCGCAGCGGCGCCGCGCTCGGGTATCACGAGCGCGCCTGGTGTGCGCGCGATGGCGCCGGCGTGGCCTGGAAGCGCGCCAGCGGCCGTGCCGTGCTCTTGTCGTACACGGTCACGCGCCGGCCGTATTCCCCCGACTTCCCGGTGCCACTGGTGCATGGGCTGGTCGAGCTCGAAGAGGGGCCGCGGCTGATCTGCCGCATCGTCGGAACGGCGCCCGAGGCGGTGACCGCCGGCATGGCGCTGAAGGCCGACTACGACGACAAGGGCCTGGTGTTCCGGCGCGCGCGCAACGTGGCCCGCGCCAAACACGCTTGAACGAAGGAGACGAACACGATGCTGCCCAGAGACATGGTCAGGCGCTGCGGGCGCAACTACCCTGACAACACCGCCTACCTGTGCGGTGAGCGCAGTGCCACCTGGCAACAGATGGACCGGCGCTCGGACCGCTTCGGCGTGGCCCTGCAGAAGCTCGGGCACCGCAGCGGCGAGACCGTCGCGATCCTGACCTTCGAGACGATCGAGGTCTACGAGCACTTCTTCGCGTGCATGAAGATCGGCGCGCCACGTGTCGGCCTGAACACGCAGTATCCGTGGCCGGAGATGGTCCACGTCCTGAAGGACAGCGAGGCACGCTACCTCCTGGTGCATGCGCGCTGCAAGCAACTGGTGGCCGAGCACCTGGCCGAGATCGCCGCGCTCGGCATCACGCTGATCGGCTACGGCGCCGGGCACGGCATGCCGCTCGACTACGAGCAACTGTTGGCCGATGCGCACGGCGAGCCCGCCTGGCCCGCACTGAACGGCGACGACCTGCTGCTGATCAGCTACACCTCAGGCACCACCGGCGTGCCCAAGGGCGTGATGCTGACGCAGGAGGGCGGTGCCAACTGCATCCTGCACTCGTTGATCTCGTTCGGCTTCGCACGCGACGATGTCTGGTACGTGCCGGCGTCGTCGGCATGGGTCGTCGTGATGATGGGCGTGTTCGGCATCGGCAATGCGATGACGGTGGCGATCCCCGACGGCGCATTCCAGATCCAGAGCTTCCTGCAGGAAGTTGGGCGCTTCAAGGTCACGGTCGGCCTGCTCGTGCCGACGATGTTGCAGCGTGCGATCGCCGAGGTTCAGGCCAACCCGGTCTACAACCTGTCGTCGCTGCGCCTGATGATGTACGGTTCGTCGCCGGCCACGCCGAAGCTGATCCGCGACGCGAAGGCGACCTTCAAGGTCGCGCTGATCCAGACCTACGCAATGACCGAGGCCACCGGCGGCTGGATCAGCTACCTCACCAACGCCGACCACGACAAGGCGCTGCGCGACGAACCCGGGCTGCTCAAATCGGTCGGCAAGATCGGCGTGCACTACGACTGCTCGATCCGCGACGACCAGGGCCAGCCGCTGCCGGTCGGCGAGGCCGGCGAGATCTGGCTGCGCGGCAACACCCTGATGAAGGGCTACCGCAACCTGCCGAAGGCCACCGCCGAGGCCCTCACCGACGGCTGGCTGCGGACCAACGACATCGGGCGCCTGGACGAGCGTGGCTACCTGTACCTGATGGACCGCCAGAAGTTCATGATCATCACCGGCGCCGTCAACGTCTTCCCGACCTCGGTTGAAGCGGTGCTGGTCGAGCACCCGGCGGTCGAGGAGGTCGCGGTCGTCGGTGTGCCGCACCCGGAATGGGGCGAGGCGGTTGTCGCCGTCGTCGTGCGCCGGGCCGCCCACGCCACCGCGACGGCGGCGGACATCACCGGCTTCTGCGACGGCCGTCTGAGCCGTCCAGAGACCCCCAAGCACGTCGTGTTCGTGGCGGAACTACCGAAGACCACGAACGCGAAAGTGAAGAAGAACGAGCTGAAGAATTGGCTCAGCAGCGAGCCGGGGCTGGTGCCCTGGACCACGACCGTCGAATGACGCCCGAAATCTCCTCCCGAACCACGAGACATCCATGACGAAGTTCCTGAAGAAGTTCAGCCACCTGGCCGCCGCCGCGCTGGCGGTTGCCGTCAGCCTGACCACCCCGCCGGCCCTGGCCCAAGGCAAGCCACCGCTGAAGATCGGCGCCTTCCTGTCGGTCACCGGACCGGCCGCCTACCTCGGCTCGGGTGCGATGAAGACGGTGGAGATGTACGTCGACTCGATCAACGCGGCCGGCGGGATCGACGGCCGCAAGCTCGAGCTGGTGCGCTACGACGACGAAACCGACCCGGCGCGTGCCAACACGCTGGTCAAGCGCATGCTCGACAACGACGGCGTGCACGTGCTGATCGGCGGCTCGACCACCGGCACGACGATGTCGGCCGCGCCGCTGGTCGAACGCGCCGGCGTGCCGATGCTGTCGCTGGCCGGCGGCACGGTGATCATCGACCCGGTCAAGAAGTTCGTCTTCAAGATGAACCAGACCGACGCGATGGCGATCACGCGGCTTTACGAGCACATGCTCAAGAACAAGATCACGACCATCGGCGTGATCGCCGGCACCGATGCCTTCGGCAGGGCCTGCCTGGGCGCGGCGCAGAAGCTCGCGCCGGAGAAGGGCGTGAAGATCGCGCGGGAGGAATCCTTCAACGTGAAGGACACCGACATGACCGCGCAGCTCACCAACCTGCGCCAGGCCCCGGGTGTGCAGGCGATCCTGAACTGCGGCTTCGGCGAGCCGGCGGTGATCCTGACCAAGAACTACAAGCAACTGGGCATCACGTTGCCGCACTACGGCACGCACGCACTCGCGTCCGACACCTTCGTCAAGCTGGCCGGTGCCGCGGCCGACGACATGGTGATGACCAACGGGCCGATCCTGGTCTGGGACCAGCTGCCCGCCAGCGACCCGCTGCAGGGTGTGGTGCAAGCCTACGTGAAGGCCTACCAGACCAAGCACGGCGAAGCGCCGTCGTACTTCGCCGGCAATGCGCACGACGCGATGCTGGCGATCCGCGAGGCCGTGCAGCGCGCCGGCAGCATCGAGCCCGGCAAGCTGCGCGACGCGCTCGAGGCGAGTTCGTTCAAGGGCGTGACCGGGCCGTTCCAGATGAGCCCGACCGACCACGTCGGTCTCACCGCCGCATCGCTGCGCATCGTGCAGGTCAAGGGCGGGCGCTGGAAGCTGGTGGAGTGACGACGCCCATTTAGCCCGCGACGGATCGCGGCGATGCCGGCGCCAGAGCCGGCGCTTCAGTTCCCAAGGACATCTTCCATGCGTAAACGTCAATTCCACGCCAGCTGGCTGCTGACCCTTGCCGCGATCGGCGTGTTCCTCGCCGCGCCGGTATTGGCACAGACCAAGCCGCCCCTGCGCATCGGCGGGTGCTTCTCGGTCACCGGCCCGGCCGCCTATGCCGGTGCCGGCGCGATGAAGACGGTCGAGATGCTGGTGGAGAGCACCAACGCCGCGGGCGGCGTCGACGGCCGCAGGATCGAGTTCGTCGGCTACGACGACGAGTCCGATGCGGCGCGTGCCAACACCCTGGTCAAGCGCCTCATCGACAACGACAAGGTCCAGGTCATCATCGGCTGCTCGCTGACGGGGCCGACGCTGGCGGCGATCCCGCTGGTCGAGCGGGCCGGCATCCCGATGGTGTCGATGGGTGCGGGTGCGGCGATCGTCGACCCCGTGAAGAAGTTCGTGTTCAAGACCATCCAGACCGATTCGATGGTGGTCAGCCGGCTCTTCAATCACATGACCGGGCGCGGCCTCAAGAGCATCGGCATCATCGCGGGCACCGACGCGTTCGGCCGCTCGTGCCTGGCCGCCGCGCAGAAACTCGCGCCGGCCAACGGCATCAAGATCCTGCGCGACGAGTCGTACAACCCGAAAGACACCGACATGACGGTGCAGCTGACCAAGCTGCGCCAGGAGCCGGGCCTGCAGGCGATCCTGAACTGCGGTTTCGGCGAGCCGGCGATCATTGCCACCAAGAACTACAAGCAGCTCGGCATCACGTTGCCCCACTACGGCACCCACGGGCTTGCGTCGAACGACTTCGTCCGGCTCGCCGGCGGCGCGGCCGAAGACATGGTGATGGCCAACGTGGCCATCCTGGTGTGGGAGCAGCTGCCGACGACCGATCCGCAGCAGCCTGTGGTGCAGGCTTACGTCAAGACGTATCGCGCCAAGTTCAACGAAGACCCGTCGTTCTTCGCCGGCACCGCGTACGACGCCTTCGTCGCGGTGCGTGAGGCGGTGCGGCGCGGCGGCAGCATCGATCCGGCCAGGATCCGCGACGCGATCGAGACCGGCAACGACTTCGTCGGCGTGACCGGGCGCTTCCGCATGAGCGAGAGCGACCACGTCGGCCTGAACGCCGAGTCGCTGCGCATCATCCAGGTCAAGAACGGCCGCTGGAAATTGCTGGAGTGACCCACTCGATGGACGCGGCCTTCATCCAGTTCCTGTCCTCGGGCCTGACCGAGGGTGCCCGCTATGCGCTGGTGGCACTGGGGTTCACGCTGATCTTCAACGCCAGCGGGGCGCTCAACTTTTCGCAGGGCGAATCCGTCATGCTCGGCGGCATGACAACCGCAGTGTTGCTGCAGTCCCAGGTGCCGCTGGGCATTGCGATGCTGTTGGCGGTGGCGGTGGTGCTTTGCGTGTCGCTGCTGCTGCAGTTCCTGTTCACCCACACGCTGCGGCGTTCCGGCGTGCTGCAGGTGATCATCCTGACGGTTGCTTTCGGCATCATGCTGCGCGGGGTGGCGCACGTGCTGTGGGGCACGCAGACGCGCTCGATCCCGTCTTTCAGCGGCGGCGATCCGATCCGCATCGGCGGCGCCAGCATCCTGCCGCAGGCCGTCTGGGTGATCGGCGTCACGGTGGTCGTGCTCGCGGCGCTGGCCTGGTTCTTCCGCAGCAGCCGAATCGGTCGCGGCTTCGTCGCCGCATCGCTCGACCCGGTCACCGCGCAGCTGGTCGGCATCGACGTCAAGCGCGTGCTGCTGCTCGCTTTTGCGCTGTCCGGCGTGCTCGGCGCGGTCGCTGGCATCGTCACCACGCCGATCACCTACACCTACTATGACGTCGGCGTGATGGTCGGTCTGAAGGCGATCATCGCTGCCATCATCGGCGGCATGGGCAGCCCGCTGGGCGCGGTGCTCGGCGGTTTCGCGATCGGCCTGGCCGAAGCGATGACCGCGGGCTACATCTCGTCGGCCTACAAGGACGCGGTGCCGTTCGTGATGATCGTGCTGCTGTTCATGGTCAGGCCCAACGGTCTGTTCGGCAAGCCTCGTGTGGAGCGTGTCTGAATGACCAGCAACTCTTCGTCGACCGCTGTGGCGGCCCTGCCCGTGGTGCCGCCGGTGGCGCGCCGCCGATGGCGCCGCGCCTTGGTGCTGGCGGCCGTGCTCGTGCTCGCCGCGTTGATGCCGGTGCTGGTGCCGAACCCGTTCTACCTGGCCGTGGCCAATCTGGTGCTGATCAACGCCGCGGTCGCGGTGTCGCTCACCTTGCTGATTGGCACCACCGGCCAGCTGAGCCTGGGACACGCGGCGTTCTTCGCCAGCGGGGCCTACCTGTCGGCCCATCTGTCGGTCGCACGCGGCTGGCCGGTGCTGCTGGCGCTGCCGTGTGCCGTGTTGGGCAGCACGCTGCTGGCCTGGGCGGTGGGCCGCTTGTTCCTGAAACTCTCGGGCTACTACCTGGCGGTCGCCACGCTGGGCATCGGCCTGCTGCTGGGCATCGTGCTGCGCAACGAGCAGCAGTTCAGCGGCGGCCCGGACGGCATGTCGGTCGGCCCGCTCCAGATCGGCCGCCACGTGCTGCGTGGCGACGCGGCCTGGTACTGGTTGCTGCTCCTGGTGCTGGCACTCGTGGTCGGCGCGGCGCTGAACCTGATGCGCTCGCCAGCCGGGCGCGCGCTGCGTGCGCTGCACGACGCCGAGATCGCGGCCACGACGATGGGGGTGGACGTGCGCAGCTACAAGGTGCGCATCTTCGTCCTGTCGGGCGCGATCGCCGGCCTGATGGGCGCGCTCTACGCCCACTACGCGGGCTTCATCACGCCGGCTTCGGCGTCGTTCGTGCATTCGGTGCAGTTCCTGATGATGGCCGTGATCGGCGGCATCGGCTCGATCGGCGGCGCGGTGCTGGGTGCGGCGATCGTCACGCTGCTGCCCAACCTGCTGGCGGGCGCGGCCGAGTACGAGACCCTCGTGGTGGGTGGCGGGCTGTTCGCCGCGGTGCTGTTCATGCCGCGCGGCATCGTGCCGACACTGCGGGATCGCTGGCGCGCACGCCGCGCCGGAGCGCACGCATGAGCAGCCTCGGATCGCAGTCGCCGGCGGCGCCCACCGGGGCCGCCGAGATCGTGAGCGTCGAAGCCTTGCACAAGGACTTCGGCGGGCCGAAGGTGCTTGAAGACGTGACCTTCTCGCTGACGCGCGGCCAGGTGCATTCCTTGATCGGGCCCAATGGTGCCGGCAAGACCACGCTGCTCAACATCGTCAGCTGCCTGTACCGGCCGAGCGCGGGAAGGGTGCTCATCGAAGGGCGCGACCTGGCGGCGCTGGCGCCGCACGAACTGGCGCCGCTGGGCGTGGCGCGCACGTTCCAGAACCTGAAGATCTGCCGCAACATGACCGTGCTCGAAAACGTGCTGCTCGGCGCCCACGTCGGCTTGCAGGGCGGATTGTGGGCGGGCATCTTCCGCCCCGCGTCGCTGGTGCGGCGTGACGACGAGCTCGGTGAGCGCGCGCGCCGGCTGATCGCGATGGTCGGGCTGGATGTCCTGCCCGAGACGATGCCCGATGCCTTGTCGTACGGTGCGCTCAAGCGCCTCGAACTGGCCCGCGCGCTGATGAACGAGCCGACGCTGCTGCTGCTCGACGAACCGGCGGCCGGCTTGAACCCGCGCGAGAAGCTCGAGATGGGGCGGCTCATCGAGCGGCTCGCTTCGCAGCGCATCACGGTCGTGCTGATCGAGCACGACATGAAGCTGGTGATGGGCGTGTCCGACCACGTCGTGGTGCTGAACTACGGCCGCCGCATCGCCGAAGGCACACCACGCGAGGTGGCGCGCGACCCGGACGTGATCGCCGCCTACCTCGGCACCCGCCACTGAAAGCGAATCGATGCCTGCCACTGCTGCCCCTTCACCGTCCGCCGGACAGCCGCTGTTGCGCGTGAGCGCGGTCGACAGCTGGTACGGCCACATCCAGTGCCTGCACGGCGTGAGCCTGGAGGTGCTGCCCGGCCAGCTGGTGGCGCTGGTCGGCAGCAACGGCGCCGGCAAGACCACGCTGCTGAAGACGATCTCCGGGCTGCAACCCGCGCGCCATGGCAGCGTCGAGTTCGACGGCCGCGCGCTGGGTGACTTGCCGGCATACCGCCGCGTCGGCCTCGGAATTGCGCACTGCCCGGAAGGGCGCTGCGTGTTCGGCGACCTGTCGGTCGACGAGAACCTGCGCCTGGGCGGGCAGACCCGATCGGCGGCGGACGTGGAACGTGGTCTGCAGCGCATGTACACGATGTTCCCGGTGCTCGCAGACAAGCGCGCGCAGATGTCGGGCCTGTTGTCCGGTGGGCAGCAGCAGATGCTGGCGATCGGCCGCGCGCTGATGAGCCAGCCGCGCCTGCTGCTGCTCGACGAACCGTCGATGGGGCTGGCGCCGCTGATCGTCGAGGAGGTGTTTTCGATCATCGCCGGGCTGCGCCGCGAGGGCATGACGATCCTGCTGGTCGAACAGAACGCACACGAGGCGCTGCCGCTGGCCGACCGTGCCTACGTGCTGGAAAGCGGGCGTGTCGTGCACAGCGGCGCCGGGGCCGACTTGATGAACGATCCGATGGTGCGCGAGGCCTACCTGGGGCTCGGCGTCGAACCCCTGGAGACAGCGCCATGAGTCTGTGGCTGGACCTGCTCGGCGCCACGGTGCGCTACGTCGAGACGCCGAGCTTCGGCAACATCCGCATCGTCGAGGCCGGCGCCGGCAAGCCCGAGGCGCTGTTTCTGATGCACGGCATCGGCGGCCACCTCGAGGCCTATGCGAAGAACGTGCTGGCCCTGTCGGCCCACTACCACGTCGTCGCCTTCGACTTCGTCGGCCACGGCTTGTCGGCCAAGCCGCTCGACATCGACTACCTGCCCGCCACCTATGCGCGCCAGCTCGGCGAACTCATGGACGCCTTGGGCATCGCGCGCGCGCACATCTCGGGCGAGTCGCTGGGTGGCTGGGTCGCCGGCACGTTCGCGGTGATGTGTCCGTTTCGCGTCAAGCGCCTGATTCTCAACACGACCGGCGGCATCCCGATCGTCAGCGAGAAGGGCCGGCGCGACCTGCAGAACCTGGAAGAACTCAGCCGCAGGAATGTCGGCCAGGTGCCGACGATCGAGACGGTGCGCAGGCGCATGCAGTGGCTGATGCATGAGTCCAACTGGCCCTTGCTCGACGACGAACTCGTCGGCTCGCGGCTGGCGATCTACCTGCGGCCCGACTTCCAGCAGGCCGCGCCGAAGGTGCTCGCGCTGCTGAAGTCGGCCGATTCCGGCGCGGGTGCGCCGGTGATGATCGAACTCGGCAGGCTGGCCTGCGACACGCTGTTCCTCTGGACGCGGTTCAACCCGATTCACGACCTCGAGGCCGCGACCGCAGCCTGCGCGCAGGTGCCCGGCGGGCAACTCCACGTGGTCCGTGCCGATGCGGCGCACTGGCCGCAGTACGAGGCGCCGGCCGAGTTCAACACGGTCGTTCATCAGTTTCTGCAGACCGGCAAGGTCTGATCGTCACCTGCTGTCCCACCCTGGAGGTATCGACATGCACACCCCTGACCATGACAACGTTCGCACCCAGCCGCTGATCTGGTCCGACCGGATCAGCCAAGTGCCGAAGGAGGTGTTCGTCAGCGAGCCGCTGTTCGAACAGGAGCTCAAGACCATCTACTACGGTGACTGCTGGCACCCGGTGGCCCACGCGGGCGAGCTGCCCGAAGTCGGGGACTTCAAGACCTTCGACCTCGGCCGCATGCCCTTGCTGATTGCGCGCGGCAAGGACCGCGAGCTGCGCGTGTTCCTGAACAGCTGCACCCACCGCGGCACGCAGGTGGAAACCGCGACCTGCGGCAACCGTCCGGAGTTCGAGTGCCCCTACCACCGCTGGCTGTTCGCACTCGAGGGCGACCTGGTCGGCTGCCCGGGCTCGAAGGAATTCGCGCCCGATTTCGACAAGAAGAATTTCGGCCTCAAGCAGCTGCGCACCGCCGAGTACCTGGGCCTGCTGTTCGTCACCCTGGGCGAGGCCACGCCGCCGCTGGACGAGTGGCTGGGCGAGAGCATGCGTTCGACACTGCGGGTGGTGCTGGCTGGCGACGGGCGGCTGAAGCTGCTCGGCTACCAGAAGGTGCGTTACGCGGTCAACTGGAAGGCCTACAACGACAACGACGGCTTCCACGCGCCGCTGCTGCACACCGGCTTTCGGCTGCTGAACTGGCAGGGCGGGCAGGGCGCCCAGTTCATGACGCCGAACGGCCACATCGCGATCGAGGCACAGCTCAAGCCGATCCAGAGCAGCGGCTTTCTGAAGGACCCCTCGTTGATCGAGTTCAAGGGCCAGAACCCGGAAAAGGGATCGTGCGTGGTCGAGCTGTTCCCGGTGAGCGTGCTCGTCAAGCACCTCGACGTCATCAACCTGCGCTTCGCGATCGCGCGCAGCCACGACGTGACCGAAGTGCACTACGCCTACTTTTCGCATGCCGACGACGACGAGGCGATGGTGCGCCACCGATTGCGCCAGTCGTCCAACCTGCTCGGGCCCTGCGGCATGGTCAGCATGGAAGACGCGGCGATCTTCCAGCGCATCCACATCGGCAGTTTCACGCCCGGGTACGCGGAGTTCCAGAAGGGCGTCACCGGCGGCAAGGAGCCGTCGTTCGACGTCAAGCAGAACGACGAGACCGGTCAGCTGCCGAAGTGGGAGTACTACCGCAAGCTGATGGGTTTCAAGCGGGAGGCTGAAGCATGAACGCCGACACCCTGAACGCGATCGACGCCGTGCAGACCCGGCACATCGCCGCGCTCGACGCGCAAGACATGGCCGGCTGGCTCGCGACCTTCTCGACCGACCCGGCGGCGTCGTACATCTGCATCTCGGCCGAGAACGAGCAGCGCGGCCTGTCCATCGCGCTGATGCTCGACGACAGCCGTGCGCGGCTGGAGGACCGCGTGTCCATCGTCACCAAGGTCTGGGCCGGCACCTACCAGGCCTACCGCACGCGCCACTTCTTCCAGCGCCTGGAGTGCCGCGAGGCGGCCCCCGGCCGCTTCGAGGTGATGTCGAACTTCTCGATCGCGATGACCCCGGAAGGTGGCGTCTCGACCCTGCTGACCACCGGCGTCTACCGCGACCTGATCGAGGTGTCGCCGGCCGGGGCCTTGCTTCGGCAGCGACGCGCCGTCTACGACGCCGATACCTTGCCGCGCTACGTCGTCTTCCCGTTCTGATGCCCTGCTGACGGGCGGGAGCCGCCTGCGCGGAAAATCTCGGTTTTTGTAGTGGTTACCGATAATAGACGTTATCTCGTAGATTCTGGACACTGACGTGCGCATCGAGGTTCGTCCGCTGTGGCGTACACCGCTGAAAACAGGCTGATCTGTTTGTTTCATCGCGACGACCGACCATCCACATACGGCCCCGGGCCACCAAGGAGACAAAGATGACCGCTTTCAACCGCTCCGCCATCGCTGCCGCGCTGGCCATCGCCTGTGCCGTTCCGCTTCCTGCTGCCGCTCAGGGCAAGGATCTCAAGGTGGGCTTGCTGCTGCCGTTCTCCCAAGTCTTCGCGGCGTACGGCGAGGCCGTCAAGGAAGGCTTCGACCTGGCGATCGAAGAGGCCGGCGGCCAAGCGGCCGGACGGAAGATCGTCGTCCTGAAGGAAGACAACAAGGAAGACCCGAAGGTCACGCTGCAGCTGGTGCGGCGCTACACGAAGGACGAGAACGTCGATTTCATGGTGGGACCGATCGCGTCCCACGTGGTCGCCGCGATCCGCGACGAGGTCGACCGCTCCAAGACCTTCCTGCTCGTGGCCAACGCCGGCAACAACGAGGTGACCGGCAAGAACTGCAGTCCCTACATCGTGCGCACCTCGTTCTCGAACTGGCAGGTGAACCATTCGATGGGCCAGTACGCGGCGGAGAACCTGGGCAAATCGGCGCTCACCGTGGCTTCCAACTACGATTCGGGGCGCGAGCAGGCCGGCGCGTTCAAGGAAGGCTTTATGCAGAAAGGCGGCAAGGCGCCGCTGGAAGAGTGGCCGGCCTTGGGCACGGCGGACTTCACGCCGATCATCACCAACATCCGCGCCAAGCAGGCCGACATCGACATGGTCTGGGGGTTTCTGGCCGGCAGCGCGGCCCCCCGTTTCATCACGCAGGTCACCCAGGCCGGCGTGCGCGGCCCGAAGTTGAAGGTGGTCGTGCCGATCTACGGCGCTGACGAACTGTTCTTTCCGGCGATGGGCGATGCCGCCGTCGGCGTGATGGTCAGCGGCCACTACATGGCCAGCCTCGAGACCCCGCGCAACCGCGCGTTCCAGGCGCGCTTCCAGAAGAAGTACGGCAAGGTCGCTCACGTGATGCACGTGCAGGGCTACGACACCGCCAAACTGATGCTCGCGACCGTCGAGGCCCTCAAGGGCGACCTGGGCGACAAGGCCAAGGTCCGCAAGACGCTGACGACCCTGCAGGTCGACAGCCCACGCGGCTACTTCCGGATCGACCCGCGCACCGGCAATGTGGTGCAGAACATCTACATCGGCGAAGTCATCAAGCGCGCCGACGGCACGCTCGGCCACAAGATCCTCAAGACCTACGAACAGGTCGCCGACAAGGGCGAGGGCTGCGCGCTCTGACCCCAGGCTTTCGCCGCACTTTGAACCAGCGCCTGGCACACCATGCAGATCGTCGTTGAACAGGTTCTGAACGCCCTGCAGATGGGGGTGCTGCTGTTCCTGATCGCCTCGGGGCTGTCGCTCGTCTTCGGCCTGATGCACGTCGTCAACCTGGCGCACGGCGCGCTGTACATGGTTGGCGCCTACTTCGGCATCACGATCGCGCGCGGCCTGGGCAACTTCTACCTCGCGTTGCTGTTCGCACCGCTGCTCACCGCGATGCTGGGCGTGCTGCTCGAGCGCACGCTGCTGGCGCGCACCTATGGGCGCGGTATGTACCCGCAGGTGCTGCTGACGCTCGGGCTGGTGTTCGCTTTCGACGAGCTGGTGCGCATCATCTGGGGCGCGCCGATCCAGACCCTGGCGTTGCCGCCCGGACTCGAAGGCACCGTCGCACTGGCGGGCGCCTTGGTGCCGGTCTATCGGGTGCAGGTCGTGGTCATCGGCGCCGTGGTCATCACCACCTTGCTGTTGGGCTTCGGCCGCACGCGCCTGGGGGCGATGGTGCGCGCCGGTGTCGACGACCGCGAGATGGCCGCGGCGCTGGGCATCGACGTCTCCCGTCTCTTCAGCGGCGTGTTCGCGGTGGGCTCGGCGCTGGCCGGCCTGGCGGGCGTGCTCTCGGTGCCGATCTTCAATGCCTTTCCCGGCATGGGCAGCGAGATCCTGATCTCCGCGCTGGTGGTGGTCGTGGTCGGCGGCATGGGCTCGCTGGCAGGCGCGCTGATCGCGAGCCTGCTGATCGGCGCAGCCACCGTCGTCGGCCAGATCTACGCGGCCGAGTTCTCGACCGCGGTGATCTATCTCGTGCTCGTCGCGGTGCTGCTGGTGCGGCCGCAAGGCCTGATGGGAATCGCGCGATGAACAACATCCGTCACTGGCCGACGCTGGCCGTGCTGGCAGCGGCACTGGCCCTGCCGCACTTCACCCGCGGCACGCAGACCGAGTTCGCGACCGAAGTCATGATCACCGGCATGTTCGCGCTCAGCCTGAACATCCTGATCGGGCGGCTCGGGCTGATCAGCTTCGGCCATGGGCTCTTTCTCGGCGTTGGCGCCTATCTGGCCGGGTTCATGCTGCGCCACCTGTCCGACAACCTGTTCCTGCTGCTGGCGGCAGCGCTGGTCGTCGGCATCGTGGTCTCGGCGCTGGTCGGCGCGATGGTGCTGCGGCTCGGTGGCGTGGGCTTCGTGATGATCACGATCGCGTTCTGCCAGCTGTTCTACGTGCTGGTGCTGTCGACGCAGGCCTGGTCGGGCGGGATCAACGGCATCCCGTCGATCCCGCGCCCGAAACTGTGGCGCGGCACCGACCTGCCGGCCTGGCTGTCGCTGGACAGCGAGTTCACGTTTTACTACGTCGCGCTGGTCGGGCTGGTGCTGCTGGTGTACGGCCTGAAACGGCTCGACGCTTCGCCGCTGGGCTCGGTCTTTTCCGGCATCCGCCAGAACGCGGCGCGCATGCGCGCGCTCGGCTACCCGGTGCGGCGCTTCCAGCTGATCGGCTTCGTGATGGCTGGCTCGCTGGCTGCGGTGGCGGGTGCCTTGCAGGCCAGCCTGTTCAGCCTGGTCGATCCGTCGCTGCTGTTCTGGACCACCTCGGGTGAGGTCATCCTGATGGTGATCCTGGGCGGCGTGGGCGCCCTGTACGGGCCACTGGTCGGCGCGGCCCTGTTCCTCGCGTTGTTCCACTACCTCGGCACGCTGACCGACCACTGGCGGCTCGTGCTCGGCATCGTCTTCGTGGTGGTCGTGCTGTACGCCCCGAACGGTCTGGTGCCGCTGGTGATGAATGCGCTGGGGCGTTGGCGCGGCACGAAGCCGAGCACCCGCGCTGCGGCCGCGGCGCTGCCCGAGGAGGCGGCGTGACGGCCGCTGCGTTGCTCGAGACCCGCGGGCTGACGCTGGCCTACGGGCGCTTTCGGGCCCTGAACGGCGTCGACCTGAAACTGATGTCGGGCAAGCGCTACGGTGTGCTCGGCCCGAACGGCGCCGGCAAGACGACGCTGCTGAACCTGCTGACCGGAACCCTGCGCGCGACCTCGGGTTCGATCCACTTCGACGGTGTCGACATCACAGCGCTGCCGGCCGAGCGGCGCAGCCACCTCGGCATCGGTCGCAGCTTCCAGAAGACCAGCATCTTTCCCGAGTTCACGGTGACGGACAACGTGCGCATGGCGGTGCAGTCGCGCGAGCCGGCGCGGGCCTTCGATTTCTGGTCGCCGCGTGCGCGCGACCACCACTTCGACGAGCGCGCCGCGGCCTGCGTCGACAAGGTCGGGCTGTCGGGCAAGGCGCAGGTGCCGGCCACCGACCTGTCCTACGGTGAGCTGCGCCAGCTCGAGATCGCGCTGGCGCTGGCGACCGAGCCGCGCCTGTTGCTGCTCGACGAGCCGACCGCCGGCATGAGCGAGGAAGAAACGAACGACGTCGTCGACATGCTGCGTGCCAGCCTGCCGGCGTCGCTGACCCTGGTGATCATCGAGCACGACCTGAAGGTGATCGAGGGGCTGACCGACCACGTGTTCGTGTTCGAGCAGGGTGCCTTGTTCGAGCAGGGCACACCGGCCGAGATCCGCGGCAGCGAGCGGGTGCAGAAGATCTACTTCAAGGGGCGCACGCTTGCTTGAGCTGAAAGACATCCGCGCCGCCTACGGTGCCACGCCGGTGCTGCACGGCATCAGCCTGCGCGCCGACGCATCGAGCTTCCTCGGGCTGGTGGGCCGCAACGGCGTCGGCAAGACGACGACGCTGCGCAGCATCGTCGGGCTGATGCCGCTGACCGCCGGTGACGTCCTGTTCGACGGTGTGTCGCTCGTCGGTCGCGCCACGCACGACATCGCGCGCCTGGGTGTGGCCTACGTGCCCGAGAACCGCGGCGTGTTTCCGTCGCTGACGGTGATGGAGAGCCTGACGCTGGGCGCGCGCCCGCGCCGCGACGGCCCCGCCGGCTGGACGCTGGATCGCGTGCTCGAGATCTTCCCGCGCCTCGGCGAACGCCGGCGCAACCGCGGCGATGCGCTGTCGGGTGGTGAGCAGCAGATGCTGGCGATCGGCCGGGCCTTGCTGACCAACCCGCGGCTGCTGATCCTCGACGAACCGACCGAAGGCCTGGCGCCGCTGATCGTCGAGGAGATTCAGTCGGTGCTGCGCTCGCTGCGCGGCAGCGGCATGGCGCTGATCGTCGTCGACCAGAACCTGGACACCGTGTTCAACGTCGCCGACGAGGTCGCGGTGATGTCGCGCGGCGCCGTCGTGGCGCGCGGGCCGAGCGCCACCGTGCAGGCCGACCACACGCTGCTGAACCACTACCTCGGGGTGTGACGGCATTCCCCGCGGCCGATCAATCCGTGCCTCGCACCGCACGCCGTGCGAGGCGCCAACGCCTGCCAGGCAACAGGAGAAGACCCGATGAAAGACATCTCCAAGGTCATCAAGCTGCACGTCGACAACGAGCGCCAGCTGTTCAAGGTGCCGCGCACCTCGTTCGTTGACACCAACGTCTTCGAGGCCGAACGCGATGCAATTTTCAACCGCTGCTGGCTCTACCTCGGCCACGCGTCCGAACTCGCCAAACCGGGCCAGTTCGTCACGCGCACGGTGGCCGGGCGCAACGTCATCTTCAACCGCGATGCCCGCGGCACGATCAACGCCTTCATGAACACCTGCCCGCACCGCGGCGCCACGGTGTGCCGCGACCGCTCGGGCACGGCCAAGAACTTCCAGTGCTTCTATCACGGCTGGGTGTTCGGCAACGACGGCAAGCTCAAGGACCAGCCGGGCAAGGAGTCGTACTGCGAGGGCTTCAACGATGAAGGCGGCGCGAACCTCGTGACGGCACCTCGCCACGAGGAATACCGCGGCTTCCATTTCATCGCCTTCGACAAGGACATCGTCGATCTGCCCACCTACCTGGGCAACGCGCGCGAGTACATCGACCTGGTGGCCGACCAGTCCGAAGTCGGCATGGCGATCGTCGGCGGCACGCAGGAATACAGCCTGCGCGCCAACTGGAAACTGCTGGTCGAGAACAGCATCGACGGCTACCACGCCTCGACCACGCATGCCAGTTACCTCGACTACCTGAAAGGCACGGTCGGCTCACTCTCGCCGGTGCCGCTGGTGGGCCACGGGCGCGACCTGGGCAACGGGCACGCCGTGATCGAGTACAGCGCCCCCTGGGGTCGCCCGGTCGGGCAGTGGATCCCGGCGTGGGGCGAGCAGGGCAAGGCCGACATCGAGAAGATCGTCGCCGGGCTGACGCAGCGCTTCGGCGCCGAACGCGCGCAGCGCATCGCCTTGAAGAACCGCAACCTGCTGATCTTCCCGAACCTCGTCATCAACGACATCATGGCGGTCACGGTGCGCACCTTCTATCCGCTGGCGCCGAATTTCCTGCACGTGAACGCCTGGGCGCTGGCACCCACCGAGGAAAGCGACTGGTCGCGCAAGTCGCGTCTCGAGAACTTCCTCGAATTTCTCGGCCCGGGCGGCTTCGCGACACCCGACGACGTCGAAGCGCTGCAGCAGTGCCAGACCGGCTACGAGAACGTGCGCGAGGCGGGCTGGAACGACATCTCCAAGGGCATGGGCAAGGCGCAGCCGGCAATGGACGACGAGATCCAGATGCGCGCCTTCTGGACCGAGTGGAGTTCGCGCCTGACACGTGCCAACGCCGCCGCCTGAGGAGCCACACACATGCAGACCTTCACCCGCCCCGAGATCGAAGACTTTCTTTTCCATGAGGCCGCGCTGCTCGACGACTGGCGGCTCGACGAATGGCTGGCGCTGTTCACCGACGACGCGCGCTACGAAGTACCCTCGACCGACCTGGCCAAGGACGCAACGCCGGATCGCAACCTGTTCTACATTGCCGACGACGCGTTCCGCCTCGGCGAGCGCGTCAAACGGCTGCAGAAGAAGACCGCCTTCTCCGAGTACCCGCGCTCGAAGACGCGGCACCTCGTCAGCAACGTGCGTATCCTCGAGTCGGGCGCCGACGGGTGCCGCGTCGCCACCGCCTTCGTGACCTACCGCACCAAGGGCGGCCACACCGACATCTACATCGGCAGCAGCGAATATTCGCTGGTGCGCCAGGCCGCGGGCCTGCGCATCCGCAAGAAGCGCTGCGTGCTCGACCTCGATTCGCTGCGCCCGCAGGGGCGCGTGAGCATCCTTCTCTGACGGAGACGACCATGAGCATGCCCTTCCGATACCGCAAGCTGGGCTACGTCGCGCTGAACGTGACCGACCTCGACCGATCGGCCGCGTTCTACACCGACACCGTCGGTCTCGACGCCTCCGAACCGGTGGCGGGCGGGCCAGCCTTCCTGCGCTGCGGCAGCGACCACCACCACCTCGTGCTGTACCCGGCCCAGGCGCCGGGCGTCAAGCGGGTCGCGTTCGAGCTCGAGAGCCGCGCCGAGATGGAGCATGCGCGCAAGCACCTCGCCGGCCTTGGTCTCGCTGTGGAAGAAATCGATGCCGAGGAACGCGCGGCGCTGCGCCAGGGCGACGGCCTGCGCTTCGTCGAGCCGAACTCCGGGCTGACGATGGAGTTCTACACCCGCGTGCTGCAGATGGCGCTGCCGTTCCGCCAGAGCCTGACCAAGATCGTGCGGCTCGGCCACGTGGTGCTGTCGGTCGAACGCTTCGACGAGATGGCGGCGTACCTGACGGCCAATCTCGGCTTCGCGATCTCGGACTTCGTCGAAGGCCGCTTCGCGTTCATGCGCTGCCAACCCAACCCGCTGCACCACTCGTTCGCGATCGGGCGCTCGGTCGAGGGCAACCACCTGAACCACATCAACTTCATGGTCAGCGACATCGACGACATCGGCGTCGCGATGAACCGGCTCAACAAGGCCGAGGTGCCGATCGTGTTCGGGCCGGGCCGGCACAAGCCCTCGGGCAGCATCTTCCTGTACTTCCTCGATCCCGACGGCATGACCGTCGAGTACAGCTTCGGCATGGAAGAGTTCCCCGAGAAGGGCGCGCGCGAGCCGCGCATGCTCGAGGCGCATCCGTCGGCGCTCGACACCTGGGGCAGCGTGCCCAAGCCGGCCTTCGGCAAGGTGGGCGCGATCGAACGCCGGGTGCCTGCATGAGCGGCGCCGCGCCAGCCGCGCCCTGGGCGACGCGTGCCAAACCGCACGAAGGCCGGGTCGCGGTGGTGACCGGTGCGGCGCGCGGCATCGGCCTGGAAATCGCGCTTCGGCTGGCGCGTGATGGCGCCCGGCTGGCGCTCGCCGACGCCGATGCGGCCGGTCTGGCGGCGAGCGCGCAGGCCGTGCGCGAGCTCGGTGTCGAGGTCATCACCGAAGCCGGCGACCTGGCGCAGGAGTCCGTCGCCAACACGCTGATCGCGAGCACGCTGGCCGCGTTCGGCCGCATCGACATCCTCGTCAACAACGCCGGCGGCGGCGTGATCCTGCCGTTCCTCGAACACACGCCGCAAACGCTGAAGCAGACCATCGACCGCAACCTCTGGACCGTGATCTGGTGCTGCCGCGCGGCGCTGCCGACGATGAAGCAGCAGCGCTACGGGCGCATCGTCATCCTCGGTGCCGATTCGGTGATGAGCGGGCTCTGGGACCACGCTGCCTACAACGCCGCCAAGGGCGGCGCGCACGGCCTGACCACCGGGCTGGCGCGCGAGTTCGCACGCGACGGCATCACGGTGAACACGGTGGCGCCGTGCGCGGTCAGCACGCCGCAGCTGGTCGAGCTGAACACCAAGGACCCGGCACTGGTGGACCGGTTCGTCAGCATCATCCCGATGGGCCGGGCCGCCGAAATGGCCGAGGTCGCCTCGATGGTGAGCTACGTGGCCTCGACCGAGGCGTCGTTCGTCACCGGCCAGGTGATCAGCGTCAACGGCGGCAGCACGATGCCGTGATGGCATCCGCCGACATCGCCAGATCGAGCGACTGGCCGCGGGTCGGCCTGTTGCTGATGTGCGGCGTGTTCGCCGCCACGCAGGTCGGCAAGCTGCCACCCGCGATGATTGCATTGCGCGAGCAGTACGGTGCCAGCCTGGTCCAGCTCGGCTGGATCACCTCGGTCGTCAACCTGACCGCGGCCGTGATCGGTCTGGCCACCGGGCTGCTGGCCGACCGCATCGGGCGCCGCAACATTCTCAAGCTCGGACTGCTGGCACTCGGTGCCGGCGCCTTGCTCGGCGCGCTCAGTCAGGGCATGGGCGGGCTGTTCGCGTCGCGCATCGTCGAGGGCCTGGGATTCGTCTGCATCGTGGTTTCGGCGCCGGCGCTGATGCGCGACGCCGCGGCACCGTCCCGGCTTAAGCTGGCGCTCGGTCTGTGGAGCAGTTACATGGCGCTGGGGATGACGACGATGCTGCTGCTGGCGCCGCAGCTGATGGGCGTGCTCGGCTGGCGCGGCGGCTGGTGGGTCGGCGCGCTCGGCGCTGGCGTGCTGTTGACGCTGACACTGTGGGCCTTTCCCGCGGACGATCGGGTTGCCGCTGCCGCGCAGACCCCGGCCGCATTGCTGCGCGGCCTGGAGTCGAGCACGCCCTGGCTGCTCGCCGGCTGCTTCACCGTCTACACCTTGCAGTGGATGACGATGATGGTGTGGCTGCCGACCTTCCTGCAGGACGAACTCGGGTTCGGACTCGCGCGCGCTTCCGCGTTCGTCGCGGTCGTCATCATCGTCAACGCGCCGGGCGCGTGGCTGGGCGGTTGGCTCTCGAACCGCGGCGTCGCGCCGGCGCTGCTGGTGCTGGTGTCGGGCCTCGTGATGGGACTCGCCGGCTGCGGCGCATTCGTCGTCGCTGCCGACCCGCTGCTGCGCCTGGCGCTGTGCATCGCGTTCTCGTTCATCGGTGGCGTGCTGCCGGCCGCGATCTACGCCTGCCTGCCGGCGGTCGCGGCGCCGCGCCAGAACTTCGGCTCGGTCAACGGCCTGGCGGTGCAGGCCTCGAATCTCGGCGCCTTGCTTGGGCCACCCCTGGCGGCAGCGCTGGTCGGCGTTGGCGGTTGGCACGGCGTGGGTTGGGCCTATCTCGCGACCGCGGCGGCCTCGGCCCTGCTGATCCTGCGGGCGGCGAAAGCGCCGGAGTTGCGCGCACGCGGTGCCACGAAGCCAGTCCATGGCTGATGCCCCTGTGGCCCGCAGCGCGCGTCGAAGCCCGCCGGTGTCGGCGGCGCCGAAGTCCAGGCGCACGCAGGCCGTGCGCAGCGGCGAGATGAAGCGCCGCATCCTCGATGCGGCCTTCGAGGTGCTGAAGGAGCGCGGCTTCGCCGGCTTCACGACGCCCGAGGTCGCGCGGCGCGCGGGCGTGTCGCGCGGCGCGCAGGTGCACCACTTCCCGAGCAAGCACGACCTGGTGACGGCCGCGATGGAGCACGTGTTCGGCATCGCGCTGGCCGATGGCCTGAGGCTCGCCGAAGCCGCGAAGCGCTCGGGGCGGCCGGTCGAGGCGCTGATCGGTGACGCCCAGGCCTTCTACTTCAGCGACTACTTCTTCGTCGGCCTGGACATGCTGCTCGCGGGCGGCAAGGACCCGGCGCTGAAGGAGGCCGGCATTCGCGTCGTGCGCAACTACCGCCGCCCGGTCGAGCAGCAGTGGCTCGCCGTGATGCAGGAACTCGGGCTGCCGGCCCGGATCAGCGAGGACCTGCTGCTGCTCACCGTCAGCCTGGTGCGGGGCTTCGGCATCCGCCAGCTCTGGTCGGCGGAGCCGGAGCGCGTGGCGGGTCTGCTCACGCTGTGGCAGGACATGATCGACACCTATGTCGCGGCGAAGGTGCCCGCGAAGGCCCCTGCGGCTCACACGGCCACGCCCCCCCCGAAAGCGAACCCGAGCCTGACATGACCGCCCACGACAGCATCGACATTCACACCCACGTGGTCCCGGCCGAATTCCCGCCCTACCTCGGGCAGCGGCTCGGCGTGCGCTGGCCGTCGATGGCGCCGGCGCAGACGTGCCACCGCCATGTGATGCTCGACGCCAAGGTCTACCGCACGGTGTCGCACCAGTGCTGGGACTGCCAGGTGCGCTTGGCCGACATGGACACGATGCAGATCGGCCGGCAGGTGTTGTCGCCGATGCCCGAGCTGTTGTCGTACTGGCTCGCGGGCGACGATGCCGCGGTGCTGACGCGCTTCCTGAACGAGGCCATCGCCGGCATGGTGCAGCAGGCACCGGCACGCTTCATCGGCCTTGGCGCGGTGCCGCTGCAGGACGTCGAGCGTGCGATTGGCGAACTCGACCACGCCGTTCACCAATGCGGCCTGGCCGGCGTCGAGATCGGCAGCAACATCGACGGCGTCAGCATCGGCGATGCGCGCTTCCTGCCCTTCTTCGAAGCGGCCGAGCGCTGGGGCGCGGCGATCTTCGTGCATGCGCTGCGGCCCGCCGGCATGGACCGCTTGGTCGGCCCGCCGATCCTCGAACAGGCGCTGGCGTTCCCGGGCGAGGTGGGGCTGGCCGCGGCCTCGCTGCTGACCGGCGGCACGCTGGCGCGCTGCCCGCGGCTGCGCATCGCGTTCAGCCATGGCGGTGGCACGCTGGCGCAGTTGCTGCCGCGCCTGCAGCACGCCTGGGAGAGTTTTCCGGCGCTGCGTGAAGCCATGCCGACGGCACCGCGCGTCGGCGCGCGTGCCATGTACTACGACGACCTCGTCTACGACGCGGCGACCATCGACTACCTGCTGCAGACCTTTGGCGCCACCCAGCTGATGCTGGGCAGCGACTACCCGTTCGCAATCATGGACAAGGCGCCGGTCGGGCGCGTGCAGGCGCTGCAGCTGGACGATTCGGTCAAGCGTCAGCTCCGGCGCGGCAATGCCGAACGATGGCTGGGCGCCGCTTCTGCGGTACTGGAAAACCCCGGTGCAGAATGATGACTTTTCTGTAAATATCGAGATTATGGTTAATCTATGGAGATTGTCTCGTGACCTCGGCTAGCTTGGCGATCAGGCCGCGCGACCGCGCGAAGGTCGGTATCGTGATCGGCGATCCCTGCGGCATCGGTCCCGAGGTGGTGGTCAAGGCCTGGGCGAGCGGGCAGCTGCATGCGCTTTGCCGTCCGGTGCTGATCGGCAGTGCCGCCGCAGTGCGGCAGGCGATCGACCAGGGAGGCGTCAATGCGAAGCTGCGTGTCATCGATGCACCCGAGCGCATGTCGGGGCGGGCGGGCACGATCGACATCATCGACTCGGGCGCGCTGGATCCGGCCGACATCACGCTTGGCGAAGACAACCTGGCCTGCGGTCGCGCCACCGGGGTCTGGCTCGACGAGGCCGACAATCTGGCGCGTGCGGGCCGGTTGCAGGCCACCGTGATGGGACCGATCAGCTCCGGCGCGATGCAGATGGCGGGCGTGCTCGACCGGGTCGTGCAGGTCAGGCCCGGGCACAGCTATCTGCTGCTGGTGTCGGGTGCGCTGCGGGTGGCGCACCTGACCGACCACGTCGCGCTGCGCGAGGTCTCCGGGCTCATCACCGCCGACCTGATCGAGTCGGCGCTGCGCACGCTCAACGGCGTGCTCCGGCAGTGGGGAATGGCCAGCCCGCGCATTGCGGTCGCGGGCTTCAATCCGCATGCCAAGGGCGCCGAAGAAGAGCAGCACATGACGCCGGGCATCCAGCGTGCGCGCGCCGCCGGGATCGATGTCACCGGCCCGGTGAGTCCCGACACGGTGTTTCGCCACTGCATCGAGGGTCGTTTCGACATCGTGCTGGCGATGTACCACGACCAGGGCCACATCGCGATCAAGACCGCTGCCTTCGCCGGCAACGTCGCGGTCATCCTCGGCCCGCCGTACCCTCATGTGACGGTTGCGCACGGCACCGCCTACGACATCGTTGGCCGCGGCATTGCCGACCACTCGATGATCCTGAACGCCATCGTGACCGCCGGCTCGCTGGCCGCCGGGCGCGCTTTCCCGACCCTGCACTGACATGTCAGCTGCCTTTGCCCAACGAGAGGACCGCTGCGTGAGCGACTCCAAGACGATGACATTCATCGCCCGCATCGACGATGTCGAGGCGGGCTACGCCCTTCAGGTGCCCGTCGAAGGCCGCGAACCGGTGGCACTGGTGCGCCTGGACGAAGGCTATTTCGTCTTCGACGACACCTGCACCCATGGCGCGGCGTCGATGTCCGAAGGCGACATCATCGGCTGCGAGATCGAGTGCCCGTTCCACAGCGGCCGCTTCGACATCCGCACCGGCGCGGCCACCGCGTTTCCGTGCGTCAAGGCACTGATGATCTACCCGGTCAAGATCGAAGGCGACGAGGTCTACGCGGCACTGGACGCGGGTACGCGTGCCGACGAATCCACTTAATCAAGGAGCCCCCCATGGACGCTGCACCCCGAACCCTGCTCGACGACGTCGTTCACCACGAAGACGGGCTGCGCGCCGTCGATCGGCGCATCTTCGTCGACCCCGAGATGTTCGAGCTCGAGCAACGCCATATCTGGGAAAAGGTCTGGGTCTACGTCGCGCACGAGAGCCAGCTGCCCAAGCCCAAGGACTACATCACCGGCTGGATCGGGCGTGCGCCGATCGTCATCAACCGTGACAAGACCGGCAAGCTGAATGCCTTCGTCAACATCTGCTCGCACCGCGGCGCGACGCTGTGCCGCACCTCGAAGGGCAACGCCAGCACCTTCGTGTGCTCGTTCCACGGCTGGGCTTACGACGGCCAGGGCAAGCTGCTGGCGGCCATGAACGAAGAGGGCGCCGGCTACCCCGAAAGCTTCGACAAGAGCAAGCGCGGCCTGACCCGGGTGCGGCTTGAGAACTACCGTGGCTTCCTGTTCGCGACGCTGAACAAGGACGCCGAACCGCTGACGGACTATCTGGCCGAGGCCAAGACCTTCATCGACATCGTGGTCGAGCAGTCGCCCCAGGGCATCGAGGTGCTCAAGGGCCGGTCGGTCTACACCTACGAGGGCAACTGGAAGCTGCAGGCGGAGAACGGCGTCGACGGCTACCACGTCGATTCGGTCCACGCCAACTACGTGCAGATGATCAAGAACCGCGCCAAGATCAACGCCGAGGGCAAGGCGCTGAAGGTCATGGCGGTGGGCGACTTCAACCGCTTCCGCGGCGGCTACTACGACCTGGGCAACGGTCACACGATGTTGTGGTCGAGCGTCTCCAACCCGCAGGACCGGCCGATCTATGGCCGCCGCGAGGAACTCGCGGCCAGCATGGGCAAGGAGAAGGCCGACTGGGCCGTCAACCGCTCGCGCAACCTGGGCATCTACCCGAACATGTTCCTGATGGACCAGATGGGCACGCAGATTCGCATGTTCCGCCCGCTGTCGGTCGACAAGACCGAGGTCACGATCTACTGCTTCGCGCCGGTCGGCGAACCGGCGGTCGAACGCAGCAAGCGCATCCGCCAGTACGAGGACTTCTTCAACGCCTCGGGCATGGCGACGCCCGACGACCTGACCGAGTTCAACGAGACACAGAAGGGCTGCAACCACTACAGCGTGGTGCGCTGGAGCGACATGTCGCGCGGCCAGGTGCACGAGGTTCCCGGCGCCGACGACCTCGCGGTCGGGCTCGGCATCACGCCCGGCAGCAGCGGCGCGAAGGCGTCCGACGAAGGCATCTTCATCGCCCAGCACGGGCGCTGGGCGGAGCTGATGAAGGCCGGCTCGAACGGGAGCGAACGATGAGCGACGCGGCAACGCTGCACAGCGTCACCGACTTCCTGTACCGCGAGGCGGAGTACATCGACGCGCGCCGCTGGGACGACTGGCTCGCGCTGTTCGATCCCAAGGCCGAGTACTGGATTCCGTCGTGGGACTCGGAAGACGAGTACACCAGCGACCCGCAGAACGAGGTCTCGCTGATGTACTACGGCGACCGCACCGGCCTCGAAGACCGTGTGTTCCGGCTGCGCACCGGGCGTTCGGCGGCATCGACACCGCTGCCGCGCACCTGCCACATGGTGTCGAACGTGCGCGTGACACCGGGTGCCGACGGCACCTGCGCGGTCAAGGCCAACTTCGTCACCCACCTGTTCAAGCGCAACGTCTCGCAAAGCTTCTACGGGCACTACGAGTACCTGCTGGGCCGTCAGGGCGAGGACTGGTGCATCCGCAAGAAGAAGATCCTGGTACTCAACGACCTGATCGAGACCGTGCTCGACATCTACAGCGTCTGAGGCCGAGGCAGTCATGGTCACAGCCGCAGCCGGCAGCAAGAGGCGCACGCGCTCCGCAGTGCGCCAGCGCTTCGAGGGCAAGACCGCCGTGGTCACCGGCGCGGCCCAGGGCATCGGCCGCGCGGTGGCGCTGGCGATGGCCGCCGAGGGCGCGCATGTCGTCTTGGTCGACCGCTCGAAGATCGTCGAGGAAGTCCGCGACGAGGTGCTGGCCTTGGGGGGCAGGGCCAGCGCGCTGCGCGCCGACGTCGAGCAGTACGCGGCCTGCAGGAAGCTGATGGCAAAAGCAGCGGCACTCGACGGGCGCATCGACGTGCTGGTCAACAACGTCGGCGGCACGATCTGGGTCCAGCCCTTTGCGCAGTATCGCGAAGAGCAGATCACGGCCGAGATCAACCGCTCGCTGTTCCCGACGCTGTGGTGCTGCCACGCGGTGCTGCCATACATGATCAAGCAAGGCGCGGGCAGCATCGTCAACGTCTCGTCCACCGCCACCCGCGGCGTCCACCGAGTGCCGTACTCGGCGGCCAAGGGCGGGGTCAATGCACTGACGGTATGTCTGGCCTGGGAGTATGCGGAGCAGGGCATTCGTGTCAACGCGGTGGCCCCGGGCGGCACCGATGTCGGGCCGCGGCGCATCCCGCGCAACACCGAAACCATGGACGAGCGGCAGCGCGGCTGGTACCAGGCGATCGTCGACCAGACCATCGATTCCACCTTCGTCAAACGCTACGGCACGGCCGACGAGCAGGCGGCGGCGATCCTGTTCCTGGCTTCCGACGAAGCCTCCTATGTCACGGGTGTGACCTTGCCGGTGGCTGGCGGCGACCTCGGCTGACCGCCCCGGACGATCACTCGGCGGTGCCCGGGGCTTCGGCGATCGGCACGGCCGCCGGCGGCTTGCGCAGCAGCGCGATCAGCGGGATGCCGATCAGGCCCACCCACATCATCAGCCTGAAGTCCTCCAGGTAGGCGAGCATGGCCGCCTGCCGGCCGACTTCGGCGTTCAGCGCCAGCAGACCCGCCTCGCTCGACAGGTCGTGCGCGCCGGCTTCCACCGCCTGCCGGAGCGGCAAGCTGAAGGGGTTGATGTGCTCGGCCAGCACCGCGTGCCCGGCCTGCGTGTTCTGCGCCAGCAGTGCCACCATGGCCGAGATGCCGATGCTGGCGCCGATGTTGCGTATCAGGCTGAACAGCGCCGCGCCCTCGTTGCGAAAGCGCGGCGCCAGGGTCGAGAAGGCGACCGTCGACAGCGGCACGAACACGAAGCCCAGACCCAAGCCCTGGACGATGCCGGTGCGCGCCACGTCCCAGGCACCGATGTCGGCGTTGAACTGTGTCATCTGGTGCATCGCCAGGCTCGTCAGCGCCATGCCGGTCAGCAACTGCCAGCGCAGGTCGAGCACGCCCGACAGGCGTCCGACGATGAGCATCGCGACCATGGTGCCGACACCGCGCGGCACCAGCAAATTGCCGACGTCGATCACCGGGTAGCCCAGCAGGTTGTGCAAGAACGGCGGCAGCAGCGCCATGGTGCCGAACAGGATGGCGCCCATGAAGAAGATCAGCAGCAGGCCGACGCTGAAATTGCGGTCCGCGAACAAGCCCGGCTCGATGAACGGGTGGGCGTGGGTGAACATGTGGGCCAGGAAGAGGTAAAAGGCCAAGCCGGCGAGCACGGCTTCGGCGACGATCTCCGGGCTCGCGAACCAGCCCAGCGATTCGCCGCGGTCCAGCATCATCTGGAACGCGCCAATGGCCAGCGCGAGCAGCCCGAAGCCCAGCCCGTCGAAGCGGCGCGAACGGTCCAGTGGCGTCTCCGGCACAAAGCTTGCCAGGCCGAGCCAGGTCAGGATGCCCACCGGCAGGTTGATGTAGAACACCCAACGCCAGCTCAGGTGCTCGGTCAGCCAGCCGCCGAGCGACGGGCCCAGGATCGGGCCGACCATCACGCCGACGCCCCACAAGGCCATGGCCGACGCGTGGCGCTCGCGCGGATGGCTGTCGAGCAGCACGGCCTGCGACAGCGGCACCAGACAGGCGCCGAACACGCCCTGCAGCAGCCGAAAGCCCACGAGCTGGTTCAGGTTCTGGGCCGCGCCGCACAGCATCGACGCGATCGTGAAGCCGACCACCGACCACATGAAGACGCGCTTGCGCCCGAGGCGTCCCGACAGGAAGCCGGTCAGCGGCATGCAGATCGCCGCCGCCACGATGTAGGAGGTGAGCACCCAGGCGATCTGGTCCTGGGTCGCCCCCATCGCGCTTTGCATTTGCGGCAGTGCCACGTTGGCGATGGTGGTGTCGACGGCCTGCATGATCGTGGCCAGCATCACCGAGACGGTGACCAGCACCGGGTGGGTGACCCGGGGGCTGGCGGCAGCCGCGCTCACGACCACGTCACCAGCCGGCCGGCATCGACAGGCCGAAGAGCTCGCGCCGCTGGCCGGTGGCGATCGTGGCGGTCGCACTGAGGCCCGCGCGCAGCGGCGGCTGGCCGGCCGCAGCATCGAGCCGGATGCGAACCGGCACCCGCTGCACGACCTTGACCCAGTTGCCGGTGGCGTTCTGGGCCGGGATCAGCGCGAACTCGGCCCCGGTGGCCGGGCTCAGGCTGTCGACCGTGCCGAGCCAAGTCACGCCCGGGTAGCTGTCGACGCGCACGCGCGCCGCCTGCCCGGAACGAATGTGCGTCAGATCGGTCTCGGTGAAGTTGGCTTCGACCCAGGGCGTGGTGCTGACCACCAGGGCCATCGCGACACTGCCGACGCTGACGAACTGACCGAGCCGGGGCGGTTTGCTGGCGATGCCCGGCAACGCGGCACGGATCTCGGTGCGCGCGAGATCGAGCCGCGCACGCTCGAGTTCGGCGTGCGCGGCGCGGATGCTCGGATGCCGATCGGCAGGCGCGTTGGCGCTGCCGCCCAAGGTCACGGCGATGCGCTGCAGTTCCTGTTCGAGGACGCTGATCTGCTGCCCGGCCAGCGCGCTGGCCTGACGCGCGTCGTCGAAGCGAGACGCCGAGACAAAGCCACGCGCCACCAGCTCGGCCTGGCGTTGCTGCTCCTGCTGCGCGAACGACAAGCGGGTCCGGGCCACGACGATCTCCGCCTGCTTCTGGCGGTGGCCCGCGCCCAGCGCCGCCAGGTCGACGCGCGCCTGGGCCAGCCGCGCTTCGGCCTCGGCGACCGCCACGCGGAACGGCATCGGGGCCAGCCTGAACAGGACCTGGCCCGGCGCGACCGCTTCGTTCTCGCGCACCAGCACCTCGGCGACGCTGCCTGCGACCTCGGCGCTGACGGCGACCTTGTCGGCCTTGACATAGGCGTTGTCGGTCTCGACATCACGCCCGCCACGCAGGTAGAAGGCCAGCAGCAGCGCGAGGCCGAACAGCGGGATCAACACCATCAGGATCACCCGGCGCCGCGCCCGCATCGTGCGGGCGGGCGGCTTGCCGGTGGCGGCGTCGGGTGCGATCGGATCGTCGCTCACGGCTTGGGATGGCGGTGTGTCGGGCGTGCCCGAGGCACCCGGCGAAGCCCCTGGATTCTGGGAACTCACGATCGGGGCCAGAGCACCCGCCAGATGCCCTGCGCCGTCGCGCAGACCTTGCCGTCTTCGCTGATGAACTGGCCCTCCGCGAACGCCGTGCCGCGCCCGAGGCGAACGACGCGCCCGCGCGCCTCGAAGCTGTCGCCGCGGGCCACGTCAAGATAAGTCATCGTCAGCGTGATCGTGAAGGTTCGCAGCTCGCGCACATCGACCGACCGGGCGTCCGGCAGCTCGAACAGCCCGGAGATGATCGAGTAGCCCAGCGCACCGTCGCACATGTAGGCGATGACGCCACCGTTGAGCACCTTGGCCGCGTCGCCACCCGCGCCGCCGCCGCGCTGGGTCGGGCCGGCCTGCGGCAGGCGGATCGTGACCTCGCCCACGCCGCGCTCCTCGACGAGCAGGCCTTGCGCGCGCATGAACGCGTCCTCGTTCCAGCCACGCTTGATGGTGGCGATGACGTTGCGGTTGTCGGCATGGTCCATGGGCGGTCCGGTGGTGGAGGGGTGGCACGAGCTTTCGAAGCTGCCAAACTAACACTTGTTATGTTATCCTGAACACGTTCTCACCGAAACCGAAGGAGCCCTCGAACATGTCCGATCAGCCGCCGGTTCGCCTGGACGTTGACGCCGATGGCATCGCCACGCTGACCCTGAACCGCCCCGACCAGCTCAATGCCTTCGACCTGAAGATGATCGAAGCCTGGCGCGCGGCGCTTGAGTCTGCCGAGGCTGACGAACGCGTCAAGGTCATCGTCGTCACCGGCGCCGGCCGCGCGTTCTGCGCCGGCGGCGACTTCGAGGAGATGGCCAAGTTCAGCGAGATGGACAGCCTGGAGCGCAAGAACTTCCTTTTCCGCAACGTGCACCGCATACCGCTCGCGCTCGAGCGCATGGACAAGCCGGTCATCGCCGCGATCAACGGCGCGGCGCGCGGTGCCGGCCTCGACATGGCGCTCATGTGCGACATCCGCCTGATGGCGCGGTCGGCCACGCTGGCCGAGACCTACATCAACATTGGCCTGATGGCCGGCGACGCCGGCTCTTGGTTCCTGCCGCGCCTGATCGGCACCGCCCGCGCGCTCGAACTGTTCTGGACCGGCCGCGTCGTCGGCGCCGAAGAGGCCGAGCGCATCGGCATGGTCAACCGCAGCGTGCCCGATGCCGAACTCATGAGCGCCACCTACGAGCTGGCGCGCACGATCGCGTCAAAGCCGCAGCAGGCGGTTCGCTTCTTCCGGCGCGCGGTCTACCAGAGCCAGACGATGGCGCTGGCCACCCACCTTGACATGGTGTCGTCGCACATGGCCGTGCTCGAAGACACGCCCGAGCACCGCGCCGGCATCGCCGCCTTCCGCACCCGGGCGCGCGGCGCCAAGTAGCGCGTCGGGCCTTGAGATGGCAGGCGTACTCGACGGGATCACGGTCGTCGACCTGTCGCGCCTGATCGCCGGGCCGTATGCGGCGATGGCGCTGGCCGATCTGGGCGCGCGCGTCATCAAGGTCGAAGCGCTGGCGGGTGAAGACGGGCGTCACCTGGGGCCGCCGTTCTACGGCGATTCGAGCGTCACCTACATGTCCTGCAACCGCGGCAAGGAGTCGCTCGCGCTCGATGTGCGCAAGCCCGCCGGCCGTGCGATTCTCGACCGCCTGATCGCGCGTTCGCAGGTGGTCGTGCACAACTTCCGCCCCGACTTCGCCGAGAAGTACGCGTTGACCTACGACGCGGTCCGGGCGACCCATCCCGAGATCGTCTACGCCGCCGTCACGGCCTTCGGCGAGCGCGGCGAATACCGCCTGCGCCCGGCGGTCGACAGCGTCGTGCAGGGCATGGCGGGCGGCTTCTACGCCAGCGGCGACGAGGGCGACGATCCCATCCGCATGGGCCTGCCGCTCGTCGACGTGGCCTGCGGCATGTGCGGCGCCTTCGGCATCCTCGCGGCGGTGATGCACTGGCGTCAGACCGGCCGCGGCCAGGCGGTCGAGACCGCGCTGATCGACACGATGTTCAACCTGATGGCGGCCAAGGTGGGCGAGCATGCCGTCGAGCAGCGCGAGCCGGCGCGCGCCATCAACCTGCCGATCGCCGCGCCGAGCCGGCACTTCCGCGCCGGTGACGGCCGCTGGTTCAGCGTCTCGGTGATCAGTGACGGTGCGTTTCGGCGCTTCTGCGAGGCGATCGACCGGCCGGCGTGGGTCGACGATCCGCGCTATGCGACCAACGCCGACCGCGTCGCGCGCCGGCCCGAGATGGCGGTGGAACTGAAAACGATCTTCGCCACCCGTCCGGCTGCTCACTGGGTCGATGCCTTCGCGGCCGCCGACATTCCCAGCGGCCCGGTGAACACCGTGTCCGAGGCCATGGCCGATCCGATCCTCGCGCGGCGCTTCGTGACGCACGCGGCGCTGCCAGGCCTGCCGCTGATCCCGTTTCCTTCGCGTCTGAGTGAGGGCATGCTGAGCCCCGATGCGATGGCGCCGCCACCGCGCGCCGGCGAGCACAGCGAGGCACTGCTGCGCGAACTCGGCTGCGACGCCGCCGAAGTGGCGCGGCTGGTGAGCGAGCGCGTCGTGCGCCTGGCCGAGCCCCATCCAACCAGGACCTCTTCATGAGCCACGCCGAAGCCGCCGAGGTGATCTGGCGCCCGTCGCCGCAGCGCGTTTCACGCGCGCGCGTCACGCATTTCACCGAATGGCTGCGCGCCCACAAGGGCTTGCACTTCGCCGACTACGCTGCGTTGTGGCAATGGTCGGTCGATGAGGTCGGGGCGTTCTGGTCGGCACTGGTCGAGTACTTCGAGTTGCCGCTCGAGGGCGAGCGCACGCCGGTGCTGGCCGACCGTTCGATGCCGGGGGCGCGCTGGTTCCCGAACACCCGCACCAACTACGTCAGCCAGATCTTCAGGCATGCCACCGTGCAGCGGCCGGCGATCATCTTCCGCAACGAGGCCGGGCAGCGCGACGAAGTCTCGTGGGCCCGGCTCGAGCGCGATGTGGCTGCGCTCGCCCAGTGGCTGCGCGAGCAGGGCGTGACGAGCGGCGACCGCGTCGTCGCCTACCTGCCGAACATTCCGCAGACGGTGGTGGCGTTCCTCGCGGTGGCCAGTGTCGGAGCGATCTGGTCGCTGTGTTCGCCCGAGATGGGCGTGGCCGCGGTGCTCGACCGTTTCCGTCAGATTGAGCCCAAGGTGATGATCGCCGCCGACGGCTACCGCTGGAGCGGCAAGGCCTACGACCGCCGCGAACTGATCGGGCAGATGCTGCAGGAATTGCCGAGCGTCGAGCGCCTGGTGCTGGTGCCGTACCTCGATCCCGAGGCGGTCGCAACGGCCTGGCCGCAGGGCGTGGCCTGGCGCGATGCGCTGCAACGCGACGCCGCGCTGCAAATCGATCTGCAAGCATTCGACCACCCGCTCTGGGTCGTCTACTCGTCCGGCACCACCGGGCTGCCGAAGCCGATCGTGCATGGCCATGGCGGCATCCTGATCGAGCACGTGAAGACGATGGCGCTGCACAACGATGTCGCCGCCACCGACCGTTTCCACTGGTACACGACCACCGGCTGGGTGATGTGGAACCTGAACGTGGCCGCGCTGCTGGTGGGCGCGACCATGTGCGTCTACGACGGCAACCCGGCCTGGCCCGACTACTCGACGCTGTGGCGCTTCTGCGGCGAGATGAACCTTGACTTCTTCGGCGCCGGCGCCGCGTTCTTCACGATGTGCGAGAAGCACGGCGTCGAGCCGCGCAACGTCGCAGCGCTCGGCCGGCTGCGCACCGTCGGCTCGACCGGCTCGCCGCTGTCCCCCGAGAGCTACCGCTGGGTCTACGACAAGGTGGGCAGCGACGTCTGGCTCACGCCGATGTCGGGCGGCACCGACTTTGCCGGCGCCTTCGTCGGCGGTGTGCCGACCGTGCCGGTGGTGGTCGGCGAAATGCAGGTGCGCTGCCTGGGCGCGAACGTGCAGGCCTGGGACGACGCCGGCCGCGCGCTGGTCGACGAGGTCGGCGAGCTCGTCTGCACCGCGCCGATCCCGTCGATGCCGCTGTACCTCTGGAACGACCCGGGCGGCACGCGTCTGCGCGAGAGCTATTTCGACACCTACCCCGGCGTCTGGCGCCACGGAGACTGGCTGCGTGTCACGCCGCGCGGCGGCGCGGTCATCTACGGCCGCAGCGACGCCACGATCAACCGCCACGGCGTGCGCATGGGCACGAGTGAGCTCTACAGCGTGGTCGAGGCCTTGCCGGAGGTGATGGACAGCCTGGTGGTCGACCTCGAGTTCCTCGGCCGGGAAAGCTGGATGCCGTTGTTCGTCGTGCTGCGCCCCGGGCATGCGCTCGATGCCGAGTTGACCGAGCGCATCAAGGCCGCGATCCGCAGCGCGCTGTCGGCGCGCCACGTGCCGAACGACGTGATCGCGGTGGCCGAGGTGCCGCGCACGCTGACCGGCAAGAAGCTGGAAGTTCCGGTGAAGAAGCTGCTGCTCGGCCAGCCGATCGAGAAGGTCGCGAACCGCGGCGCGATGGCCAACCCGGCCAGTCTCGACTGGTTCGTCGAACTGGCGCGCCAGCGCGGCGCGAACACCGCTCAAACCTGAAGGAGATCGCGTGACGAACACCGTCGTTTCGAGGGTCGTGGCCTGCGCCATGCTCGTGTGGGCCGCCAGCGCCGGGCCGGCGGCACAGGCGCAGACGGCCTATCCGACCAAGCCGGTTCACATCATCGTGCCCTCCACGCCGGCGGGCGTGCTCGACAACGTGGCGCGCACGTTGGCACTGCGGCTGGCCGAGCAGCTCGGGCAGCCGATCGTGATCGACAACAAGGGCGGCGCGGGCGGCAACATCGGCGCCGAAGCCGCGGCGCGGTCGGCGCCTGACGGTTACACGCTGTTCATCGGCTTCAATGCCACGCATGGCGCGAACCCCGCGCTGTTCGGCAAGCTGAGCTACGATCCGATCAAGGACTTCGCGCCGATCAGCCTGCTCGCGGCGGTGCCGAACATCATCTCGGTCCATCCCTCGGTGCCGGTCAACACGCTGACCGAACTGGTCGCGATGGCCAAGGTCAAGCCGGGCCAGCTGAGCTATGCCTCGTCGGGCAACGGCACGTCCACGCACCTCGCGGCAGAGATGTTCAAGGGGGCGGCCGGGGTCGACATCGCGCACATTCCCTACAAGGGCAGCGCGCCGGCGGTGGCCGACGTGATCGCCGGCCAGGTGCCGATGATCGTCGACAGCGTGGCCTCGTCGACGGCCCAGGTCAAGGCGGGCAAGCTCAAGGCGCTGGCGACCACGGGCCCCAGGCGCTTGTCCGTGTTGCCCGATCTGCCCACGGTGGCGGAGTCGGGCTACCCGGGCTTCGAGTCCACCGCCTGGCTCGGCCTGCTCGCGCCGGCCGGCACACCCAAGGCCATCATCGATCAACTCAACGCACAGGTCCTGAAGGTCATGGCGCTGCCCGAGACGCGCGAGCGCATGGCTGCGTTCGGCGCCGAGATCACGACTTCCACACCCGAGCAGTTCGCGGCCCACATCCGCTCCGAGATCGCCAAGCTCGGCAAGGTGGTGCGCGATGCCAGCATCAAGCTGAACTGAACCCGATTCGGGTGCAGCCCAGCGCCCGCCCCGCCTTTCCTCAACCCTTGCACTGGAGCAACACCATGTCCGATAAAGAGATCTACTACGACGTCAAGGACTACGTCGGCACGATCACCATCAACCGGCCGAAGACGCTGAATGCGTTCACCGGCGACAACATCGTCGAGATGCAGCGCTTGCTCGACGTGGCCGCCGCCGACACGAAGGTCGGCGTCATCGTCCTGACCGGAACCGGCGACCGTGCCTTCTGCGTCGGCGGCGACGTCAACTGGGAGAAGGGCAGCGGCGGCAAGAGCGGCCTGGAAGACCTGAACTTCACGTTCAACCGTCAGATCGTCGAGTGCCCGAAGCCGGTGATCGCGCGCGTCAGCGGCTACGCCATTGGGGCCGGCCATCACATCGCCTACTTCTGCGACTTCACGGTCGCCGCCGACCATTCCATCTTCGGCCAGAACGGTCCGCGGGTCGGCTCGCCGGCTGGCGGCTACATCGTTTCGCACTCGGCCAATGTGCTGGGCCACAAGCGCGCGCGCGAGCTGTGGATGCTGTGCCGGCGCTACACCGCGCAGCAGGCATTGGACTGGGGCCTGGCGAATTCGGTCGTGCCGAAAGAAAAGCTCGACGAAGAAGTGCGCAAGTACGCCGACGAACTGTTGTCCCTGAGCCCGACCTGCCTGCGCATCGTCAAGCGCTCGTTCTACCACCACATGCAGCCCATCATGGGCCGCGACATGAGCGACCTGATCAAGGAAGTGGCGCCGAACTACTTCAAGACCGAAGAACAGCAGGAAGGCGCCAACGCATTCCTCGAGAAGCGCAAGCCAGATTTCAGCCGTTTCCGCTGAGCCGAGCGCGACCGGACGGTGCGCCGTCCGGATCGCTTTCTTGTCGAGCCTGTCCAGCGGCGGCGAAGACTCCGGCTACGCCGGCGGGACGGCAGGCTTGTCGGTGCGCGCGCCGGCCTCGTGGAAGGTGATGTACACGGCGTTCGCGAAGATGACCGTGCCGCCGATCCAGCTCCAGATGTCGGGCACTTTGCCGAAGACCAGGAAGCCGATCAGAGAAGCCCAGACCAGCCGCGTGAAGTCCAGCGGCATCAGCGCCGTGGCCTCGGCGTACTTGAACGACTTGGTGTAGGCGAACTGCCCCACGGTGGCGATGAAGG
>NZ_JAVTWP010000032.1:0-207514 GCF_032229685.1 Rhizobacter sp.
CGAAAGCCGTCGAACTCGCCGAGCGCGAGTACAAGGGCCTCGTGATCTGGTCGCCAGACGACGTGTTCTCGGCCGGTGCCAACCTCGAGCAGATGATGCCGGTCTTCATGAAGGCCGGCGGCAAGGGCATCGTGCCCGAAGTGAAGAAGCTGCAGGATACGATGCTGCGCCTTCGTTACGCCACGGTGCCGGTGGTCTCGGCGATCCGCGGCATCGCGCTCGGCGGCGGCTGCGAGATCGCGTTGCACACCGCGAAGCGTGTGGCGGCGATGGAAAGCTACATCGGCCTCGTGGAAGTGGGCGTCGGCCTGATCCCGGGCGGTGGTGGCCTGACGTATATCGCGCGCCGTGCGGCCGAGATGGCGAGTGCCGGCAACGCCAATGCCGACATCTTCAAGTTCCTGTCCGACGGTTTCACCAACGCCGCGATGGCCAAGGTGGGCACCAGCGCGATCGAATCGCGCAAGCTCGGCTACCTGCTCTGGAGCGACGTGATCGTGCCGAACAAGGACGAGCTCCTGTTTGTCGCCACGCAGCAGGCGAAAGCCATGTTCGAGAGCGGCTACCGCGCCCCGGCGCGCACGCTGTTCCCGGTGGCGGGCCGCAACGCCATCGCCACCATCAAGGCGCAACTCGCCAACATGCGCGACGGCGGCTTCATCAGCGCGCACGACTTCCACATCTCGGCGCTGATCGCCGACGTGGTGTGCGGCGGCGATGTCGACGCCGGCTCGCTGGTCAGCGAGGAATACCTGATGGCGCTGGAGCGCAAACACTTCTGCGGCCTGCTCGACCACGAGAAGACGCAGGAACGGATCATGGGCATGCTGCAAACCGGCAAGCCGGTGCGGAACTGATTGGAGTCACGAGCATGAGCAAGCAAGTACAAGAGGCGTACATCGTTGCCGCCACCCGCACCCCGATCGGCCGCTCGGGCCGCGGCTACTTCCGCAACACCCGGCCCGACGACCTGCTCGTCGCTGCGATCAAGAGCGCGATGCTGCAGGTGCCGACGCTCGACCCGAAGGCGATCGAAGACGCCATCGTCGGCTGCTCTTTCCCCGAGGGCGAGCAAGGCATGAACATGGCGCGTGTGGCAGTGGCGCTGGCGTTCAGTAACCCGATCGGTGGCGTGACCGTGAACCGGTTCTGCGCGTCGGGCATCACCGCGATCCAGATGGCGGCCGACCGCATCCGCGTGGGCGAGGCCGACGTGCTGATCGCCGGCGGCGCCGAGTCGATGAGCCTGGTGCCGATGGGTGGCAACAAGCCGTCGTTCAACCCCGCCATCTTCGAGAAGAACGAGAACATCGGCATCGCCTACGGCATGGGCATCACCGCCGAGAAGGTCGCGGCGCAGTGGAAGGTCAGCCGCGAAGCGCAAGACGCGTTCGCGCTCGAATCGCACCTGCGCGCCATGAAGGCGCAGGCCGCCGGCGAGTTCACCGACGAGATGACGCCGATCGAGGTCGTGTCGCGCTTCCCGAACCTCGAATCGGGCGACCAGGGCGTGAAGACCCGCACCGTGACCCTCGACGAAGGCCCGCGGCCCGACACCTCGCTCGAGGGCCTGGCCAAGCTGAAGCCGGTGTTCGCCGCCAAGGGCTCGGTGACCGCCGGCAACAGCTCGCAGACCAGCGACGGCGCAGGCGCATTGATCCTCGCCAGCGAGAAGGCCGTGAAGCAGTTCGGCCTGACGCCGCTGGCCAAGTTCACCAGCTTTGCCGCGCGCGGCGTGCCGCCCGAGATCATGGGCATCGGCCCGATCGAGGCGATCCCGGCGGCACTGCGCTACGCGAACCTGAAGCTCGACGACATCGGCTGGATCGAGCTCAACGAAGCTTTCGCGGCGCAGTCGCTCGCCGTCATCAACAGCGTCGGCCTCGACCCGGCCAAGGTCAACCCGATGGGTGGTGCGATCGCGCTCGGCCACCCGCTGGGCGCGACCGGCGCGATCCGCGCCGCGACGGTGGTGCACGCGCTGCGCCGCCACAACCTGAAGTACGGCATGGTGACGATGTGCGTGGGCACGGGCCAGGGCGCGGCCGGCATCTTCGAGCGTGTCTGATTCGTCGTCTTCCGCGATGAGCGCCGAGCGCCGCAGCATGCTGCGGCGCATCGGCCTGGTCGTGGGCGTGGGCGCGCTGGCGGCACCGGTGCTCGTGAGCGCGGTGAAACCGGCACCGCTGAACTCGGAACGTTTCGCTTCGATCGACGTGGCGCTGAAGACGCTGGAGCAGTTGAAGAACCAGGCGCTGCGCATGAGCGGTGCATGGGACATGGCGCACGTGCTGCACCATGCAGCGCAGAGCGTCGAGTATTCGATCAGCGGCTTCCCCGAGCCGAAGCCGGCCTGGTTTCGAGCCACGCTCGGGTCGTATGCCTTCTCGCTCTTCAACGCGCGCGGCCAAATGACGCACAACCTGGCCGAGCCGATCCCGGGTGCGCCCGACATTGCGCAGGGCCAGCCGCTGGCACCGGCCATCGACCACCTTGTCGGTGCCTTGCAAGCCTTCGAGCGCCACACCGGCGCGCTGATGCCGCACTTCGCCTACGGTTCGCTCGGCAAGGCCGACTACACCCGGGCGCACCTGATGCACCTGGCGAACCATTGGGCCGAAGTGGCTTGACCAGATCACTTTCATTTCAAGCAGGAGACCACAGCATGAGCATCAAGACCGCCACCCTGAACGGCGTGGCCACGATCGAGATCGCGCGGCCCGAGAAGAAGAACGCGATCACCGGCGCCATGTACCAGCAGATGGCCGACGCGCTGAATGCCGCGAAGGCCGACGGTGCCGTGCGCGCCGTGTTGATCACCGGCCAGCCCGGCATCTTCACCTCGGGCAACGACATCGAAGACTTCATGCAGCGCCCGCCCGGCAACACCGAGTCGCCGGCCTTCGTGTTCATGCGCGCGCTGATGGGCTGCGACAAGCCCGTGATCGCGGCCGTGACCGGCGCTGCCATCGGCATCGGCACCACCTTGCTGCTGCACTGCGACTTCGTCTACGTCTCTGACGAAGCGCGGCTGGCGATGCCTTTCGTGAGCCTGGGCCTGGTGCCTGAGTTCGCCTCGAGCCTGATCGTGCCGCAACTGATGGGCAACGTGCGCGCGGCCGAGAAGCTGTTGCTCGGCGACCCGTTCAGCGGCGCCGACGCGGTCGAGTGCGGCATCGCCAACGCGGTGCTGCCGGCGGGCGAAGTGGTGAACCACGCGCGCCGCATTGCCGAACGTTTCAACGCGCTGCCGCCGGGCGCCGTGCGTGACAGCAAGACGCTGATGCGCCGTGCACGGTCGCAGGCTGCGCTCGAAACGATCGCGGTCGAAGGCGAACTGTTCGGCAAGCGCTTGCGCAGCCCTGAAGCGCAGGAAGCCTTCAGCGCGTTTTTTCAGAAGCGCAAGCCCGATTTCTCGAAGTTCTGAACGTGACCGGGCGGTTCGCCGCCCGGTCGCGCCGAACAATCCGGGAATAGATCGCGACCGATCTCGCAATCCCGAGATTCTTTGCGGCGCGGGCTGCCCGATCCCCGCCGGCGATGCGAAGATCACGGCCGGCAATGCTTCGCCGACTCAACACGCCCTGCCTTGAACTCCTGGCTTCTCGCTGCCGCCAAGATCGCACTCGCGCCGTTGCTGGTCTGGCAGGGCCGGCAAGTGCGGCGCACCGCGCTGCGCCTGCCCGAGGCCGAAGGCCCGCGCGAAGGCGTCGCCGGTACCGGCAAGGTCTGTCTGCGGGTCTTGATCGTCGGTGACTCTTCGGCCGCTGGCGTCGGCGCCCGCAACCAGACCCAGGCATTGGCCGGGCGGCTGAGCGAAGCGCTGTCGCAGCGCCTCGGCGGCTCGGTGGCCTGGCAACTCATCGCGCGCACGGGCGACGCCACGCAGGTCACGCTCACGGCGGTGCGCAAGCTGTCGCTGCACCCGGCCGACGTGATGGTCACGGCGCTCGGGCTGAACGACGTGGTGGCCCAGGTGCCGCTCAAGCTCTGGCTGACCCGGCTCGACAAACTCGACCGCGCGGCCGAAAAGCGCGCCGGCGTGAAGCACGTGGTGCACAGCGGCATCGCGCCGATCCATTCCTTTCCGCTCTTGCCCAACCCGCTGCGCTGGGTGCTGGGCGCCGACGCCCAGCGCTACAACCGCGGGCTCAGCGACTGGGTGCAGCGCTGGCCGAACCGCTGGTGGCTGCCGCTGCCGTTCGAGAATTCGCAAGCCTCCGACAGCAGCGTCTTGATGGCCGAAGACGGCTTTCACCCCGGGCCCGCGGTCTACGCGCTGTGGGCCGAACAACTGGCCGCGATGATCGCGACCGAGATCGTGCCGATGCTGCCCGCCACCGAACCGACGCGGCGCCAGCGCGCCTGAGTCAGCCTTTCTCAGCCTTTCGGAATCAGCCGCGGCTTGCCTTCGCGGTCGATCGCCACGTAGGTCAGGTTCGCTTCGGTCACTTTCACCACGTGCAGATTCGCCGGGTCACGCTCGGCGTAGACCTCGACGTTGACGGTGACCGAGGTCTTGCCGATGCGCTCGACCTTGGCGTAGAAACTCAGCAGGTCGCCGATCGAGACCGGTTGTTTGAAGATGAACTGGTTCACCGCCACGGTGACGATGCGGCCCTTGGCGATGCGCGAAGGCAAGACGCCGCCGGCGATGTCGACCTGCGCCATGATCCAGCCACCGAAGATGTCGCCGTTGCCATTGGTGTCGGCCGGCATCGGCATCACGCGCATCACGAGCTGGCGGTCGCCCGGCAGCTGAAGCGGCGAGAGCGTGTCGCTGTCGGTGCCGGGCGCACTTGAAACTTCGGGCATATGCTTCACCTGCTTTTGTCGACCGCCCGATTCTTTCACTCTTTCCCGATGCGCCCAGCCACCCTTGCCGCCCCGCCTTCGCCCGATGCCCCGGCAAGCGCCCCCCGTTCCGACTGGTCGACGCTCAAGAAGCTCCTGCCCTATGTGTGGCAGTGGCGCTGGCGCGTGCTGGTGGCCTTGTCGTTCCTGGTCGCGGCCAAGCTCGCCAACGTGGGCGTGCCGCTGGTGCTCAAGCAGCTCGTCGATGCGCTCGACCTGAAACCCGGTGACCCGCGCACCGCGCTGGTGGTGCCGGTGGCGCTGCTCTTCGGCTACGGCGCGCTGCGGCTGTCGATCACGCTCTTCACCGAACTGCGCGAGTACCTGTTCTACCCGGTGGCCGCACGCATCGCGCGGCGGGTGTCGCTCGAAGCCTTCGAGCACCTGCTCGCCTTGAGCCTGCGCTTTCACCTCGAGCGCCAGACCGGCGGCGTGTCGCGCGACCTGGAACGCGGCTCGCGCTCGATCCAGTCGCTCTTGAACTACACGATCTACAACATCCTGCCCACGCTGGTCGAGATCACGCTCGTCATCAGCCTCTTGTCGGCCAAGTTCGACGGCTGGTTCGCCGCCATCACCTTCGGCACGCTGGTGCTCTACATCGTGTTCACCGTCACCGTGACCGAGTGGCGCACGCACTTCCGGCGCGCCATGAACGAGCAGGACTCGAAGGCCAACACACGCGCAGTCGACGCGCTGATCAACTACGAGACGGTCAAGTACTTCTCGAACGAGAAGTTCGAACAGGGCCGCTACGACGAGAACCTGCAGCGGCTGGAAAAGGTGTCGATCAAGTCGCAGACCTCGCTCTCGGCGCTCAACCTCGGCCAGAGCCTGATCATCGCCACCGCCGTCACGCTGCTGGTGTGGCGCGCCACCGTGGGTGTGGTGGCCGGCACGATGACGCTCGGTGACCTGGTGCTCGTCAACGCGCTGATGATCCAGCTCTACGTGCCGCTCAATTTTCTCGGCGTGATCTACCGCGAGATCAAGCAGTCGATGATCGACATGGAAAAGATGTTCGCGCTGCTCGGCCAGAACCGCGAGATCGCCGACGCACCGGGTGCGAAGCCGCTGGCCCACGCCGGTGGTGTGGTGCGCTTCGAGCACGTGCGCTTCGGCTACGACGCCGACCGCACGATCCTGCACGACATCAGCTTCGAGATCCCGGCCGGCAAGACGGTGGCGGTGGTCGGCCCGTCGGGTTCGGGCAAGAGCACGCTGGCGCGGCTGATGTTCCGCTTCTACGACGTGAACGCCGGGCGCATCAGCATCGACGGGCAGGACATCCGCGAGGTCACGCAGCAGAGCCTGCGTCAGGCCATCGGCATCGTGCCGCAAGACACGGTGCTGTTCAACGACACGGTCGAATACAACATCGGCTACGGCCGGCCGGGGGCGGGGCGGGCCGCGGTCGAAGGGGCGGCGAAGGCCGCGCACATCCACGGCTTCATCACGTCCACGCCGAAAGGCTACGACACGATGGTGGGCGAGCGTGGGCTCAAGCTCTCGGGCGGTGAAAAGCAGCGTGTCGCGATCGCCCGCACCTTGCTGAAGAACCCGCCGGTATTGATCTTCGACGAAGCCACCTCGGCGCTCGACTCGGCCAACGAGCGTGCGATCCAGGAAGAGCTGCGCAGCGCAGCGCGCAACAAGACGGCGCTGGTGATCGCACACCGCTTGTCCACGGTCGTCGACGCGCACCAGATCCTGGTGATGGAGCAGGGCCGCATCCTCGAGCGCGGCTCGCATGCGGAATTGCTGGAGCAGGGCGGGCGCTACGCCGACATGTGGCGTCTGCAGCAGAGCTCGGCCGACGACAGCGAAGCGCTGGCAGAAGCCTGAACCGCCCGATGTGACACGGCGCGTGAATTGCGGCCGTGAACTCGACAACATCGGCCGAGGGCGGCGGCACTCTTGCCGGCGCCCCTTGCCTAGAGTCTCGTCATCGATGGACTCAGCAAGGCGAACCCCATGAAAGTCACTGCAAGACTCGGCCGCTGGGCCGCGCTGGCTTCGCTGGCCGCCGCCAGCCTCGGCGCCCACGCCATGCCCGACGCGGCAATCCTGGTGTGGGTCGAGAACCAGAGTTTCGGCTTCGATGCCTGTGCCGGCGTGCACCC
This sequence comes from Rhizobacter sp., assembly GCF_032229685.1. Classification (GTDB taxonomy): domain Bacteria; phylum Pseudomonadota; class Gammaproteobacteria; order Burkholderiales; family Burkholderiaceae_C; genus LMDS01. The sequence goes on from NZ_JAVTWP010000032.1 coordinate 6,978, forward strand.
TTCGGCCGAGGCTGCCGCGGCCACGCTCGCGACGCTTCGCGCCCGCGCGGCGACCGACATCGAGAGCGCGTTGCGAGCCCGCGGTGTCGAGCTGGACGCCGACCGTTTCATGCTGCTCACGCCGGTCAACGGCGCGCTTGCCTGCCGTGGCGTCGAAGGCCAGGTCACGTTCCGCGTGTCGGCCGTCGACCGCCGCGCGCGCAGCGCCCTCACGATCGACATGGCGGTGCGCACCGAAGCCGACGCGGCCGATCGCACGGTGCGCGTGCGCACTGCCAACGAGCTCGCACGCCACTTCGGCAGCACGCCGATCCGCTCGGCCAGGCTGTAAGCGCCCGCCCGCGGGTCGCTACACTGCCCCGCGTGGAAACCAAATGGCTTGAAGACTTCGTGAGCCTGGCCGAGACGCGCAGCTTCTCGCGCTCGGCCCAATTGCGGCACGTGACGCAGCCGGCGTTCTCGCGCCGCATCCAGTCGCTCGAAGCCTGGGCCGGCATCGACCTCGTCGACCGCTCGTCGTACCCGACCCGCCTCACGCCCGCCGGCGAAACCCTGCACTCGCAGGCGCTCGAGATCCTCGGCTCGCTGCAGACCACGCGCAACATGATGCGCGGTCACAAGGCGGCCGGGCACGACATGATCGAGTTCGCCGTGCCGCACTCGCTCGCGTTCACGTTCTTCCCGCACTGGGTGATGGACCTGCGCAAGCGTTTCGGCGCGATGAAGAGCCGCCTGATCGCGCTCAACGTGCACGACGCCGTGATGCACCTGACCGAAGGCAGCTGCGACCTGCTGATGGCCTACCACCACCCATCGCAGCCGTTGCAGCTCAACCCCGACCGCTACGAGATGCTGAGCCTCGGCCACGAGACGCTGATCGCGTTCGCCAAGGCCGACGCCGACGGTCAGCCGCTGTTTCGCCTGCCCGGCCCGGCCGGCCGCGGCGTGCCCTTCCTGAGCTATGCCGAAGGGGCGTACCTGGGCCGGCTGGTCGAGCAGATCACCCGGCTGTCGAGCGAGCCGCTCAACCTCGAGCCGATCTACGAGACCGACATGGCCGAAGGCCTGAAGGCGATGGCGATCGAAGGCCATGGCCTGGCCTTCCTGCCGGCCAGTTCGGTGAAGAAGGAGCTCAAGAGCAGGCGCCTGGTGCGGGCCGGCCCGGCCGGGGCGCACGAGCTGACGATGGACATCCGCCTGTACCGCGAAAGGCCCGAGATGGCGCGCCACAGCAAGCCCGGCGCGCAGGCGCTGTGGGACTTTCTGCTGGACTCGGCCTGAACCTCGGGTGAACCCTGAGGCGCTATGCGCCGAATGCATAGGTGCCCGGAGATTCAGCATTGGCGCCGATCCGGGGCCGCCCCTACAGTTCGCGGCGCGGCCGGACACCCCGGCTCATTCAACCCGCGAGACCCCTTGATGACCGCCTTCGAAACCCGCCGGGAACACGACTTCCTCGGTGACATGGACATCCCCGCCGCCGCCTATTGGGGCGTGCACAGCGCGCGTGCTGTCGCCAACTTCCCGATCTCGGGCCAGACCGTCGCGCAGATGCCCGAGCTGGTGCGGGCTCTGGCCTTCGTGAAAAAGGCGGCCGCCCGGGCCAACGTGCAACTCGGTGCACTCGACGCCGCGCGGGCCGAGGCCATCGTGCGCGCCTGTGACGACGTGATCGCCGGGGCCCTGCACGAGCAGTTCGTGGTCGACGTGATCCAGGGCGGGGCTGGCACCTCGACCAACATGAATGCCAACGAGGTGATCGCCAACCGCGCGCTCGAACACCTGGGCCACCCCAGGGGCCACTACGCCGCACTGCACCCGAACGACCACGTGAACGCGTCGCAGAGCACGAACGACGTGTACCCCACCGCGCTGCGCGTGGCCGCGTGGTTCGGCATCGAGGCGCTGCTGGTGGCGATGGCAGAACTTCGGGGCGCGTTCGAGGCCAAGGCGCTCGAGTTCAAGAACGTGCTGAAGATCGGCCGCACCCAGTTGCAGGACGCGGTGCCGATGACACTCGGCCAGGAGTTCCTCGCCTTCGCGATCATGATCGGCGAGGACGAGTTGCGCCTGCGCGAAGCGCGCGCGCTGATCACCGAAGTGAACCTCGGTGCCACCGCGATCGGCACCGGCATCAACGCGCCGGCCGGTTACGCCGAGATGGTCGTGCCGATGCTGGCCGAAGTGAGCGGTGTGCCGGTGGTGCGGGCGGCCAACCTTGTGGAAGCCACGCAGGACACCGGCTCCTTCGTGCAACTGTCGGGCGTGCTCAAGCGTGTGGCCTGCAAGCTCAGCAAGGTCTGCAACGACCTGCGCCTGCTCTCGAGCGGCCCGCAGGCCGGCTTCGGCGACATCAAGCTGCCGGCGCGCCAGGCCGGTTCGTCGATCATGCCGGGCAAGGTGAACCCGGTGATCCCCGAAGTGATGAACCAGGTGGCCTTCGAGGTGATCGGCAACGACGTGACGATCACGATGGCCTCGGAAGCCGGCCAGCTGCAGCTCAATGCCTTCGAGCCCATCATGGGTTATGCGCTGCACAAGAGCCTGCGCCACCTCACCAACGCCTGCAAGACGCTGCAGGTGAACTGCGTCGAAGGCATCGAAGCCAACCATGGCCTGCTGGCCAGGCGTGTGGCCGAGTCGGTGACGCTGGTGACGGCGCTGAACCCGATCATCGGCTACGAAAAGGCCGCACTGATCGCCAAGACGGCGCTGGCCACCGGTGGCACCATTGCCGAAGTGGCCGAAGCTTTGGGCATCATGAGCCGCGCCGAGATGAACGCGCTGCTCGTGCCCGAGAAGTTGACCCAGCCGGTTAGGCTGGTGGCATGAAGGTTGCGAAGCCTTCTGATTGGGACTGCGGCAAACCCTAGTGTCGCGGGCAAATACGCGTTTTCACGTCGGCCCGCATACCGAAGAATCCGTTGTTTCGTTTTTAACCCCGTAGGAGCTCGTATGAAGAAGTCGATGTTCGTCCGCGCCGTGGCTGTGGCCTCCGCGATGGTCGCCGTGGGTGCCGTGCAGGCGCAGGCTACCGACACCCTGAAGAAGATCAAGGACACCGGCGCCGCCACGATGGGCGTGCGTGAATCGTCGGGTGCCCTGTCGTACACGCTCGGCGACGGCAAGTACACGGGCTTTCACTACGAGGTTTGCCAGAAGGTGCTGGCCGACGTGCAGAAGCAGCTCGGCCTGGCCAAGCTCGACATCAAGTACCAGCCCGTGACTTCGCAGAACCGCATTCCGCTGGTGCAGAACGGCACCGTCGACATCGAGTGCGGCTCGACCACCAACAACGCCACCCGCCAGAAAGACGTGGCCTTCGCCCCCACGCTCTACGTCGAAGAAGTGCGCATCGCCGTGAAAGCCAACTCGGGCATCACGAGCATCGCCAACCTCACCGGCAAGACCGTGGCCACCACCACCGGCACCACGTCTGTGCAGTTGCTGCGCAAGCACGAGCGTGCCAACAACGTCGACATCAAGGAACTGATGGGCAAGGACCACTCCGACAGCTTCCTGCTGCTCGAATCGGGCCGTGCCGACGCCTTCGTGATGGACGGCCAGATCCTGGCCGGCCTCATCTCCAAGGCGAAGAACCCGGCCGACTACAAGATCGTCGGCGAGGTGATCAGCGTCGAGCCGATCGGCATCATGTACCGCAAGGACGACCCGGCCTTCAAGAAGGCCGTCGACGACAGCATCAAGGCCATGGCCAAGAGCGGTGATGTCGCCAAGCTGTACGACAAGTGGTTCATGCAGCCGATCCCGCCGACCAACACCAAGGTCGGCCTGCCGGCTTCGGAGCTGACCAAGGCAGCCTGGGCCAACCCGAGCGACAAGCCGCTCGAAGACTACGCCAAGAAGTAAGAATGGCAGGAGAACCCGGGTGCCTTTGGCACCCGGGTTCGCACTGACCATCACCTGACGCTGCTGGGCGGCAGCAAGAACAACTCGACGAGGGGGAGCTGTGGGAAGCAAATGGGACTGGCAGGTATTCCTGCAAGACACCGGCGGAGGCCGCACTTACCTCGAGTGGCTGATGTCGGCCTGGGGCTGGACGCTTTCTGTCGCAGTGATGTCGCTGGTCGTCGCACTCGCGGTCGGTTCGCTGATGGGCATTCTGCGCACCACACCGAACAAGTGGCTCGTGGCCATCGGTGAAATCTGGACGGAACTCTTCCGCAACGTGCCGCTGCTGGTCCAGATCTTCCTCTGGTACCACGTGATCCCGTCGATCTTCCTGAGCCTGCGCTCTGTACCGAGCATCGTGCTCGTGGTCTTCGCGCTCGGCTTCTTCACTTCGGCTCGCGTGGCCGAGCAGGTCAAGGCAGGCATTCAGGCCTTGCCCAAGGGCCAGCGTTACGCTGGCCTGGCGATGGGCCTCACGCTGCCGCAGACCTACCGCTACGTGTTGCTGCCGATGGCGTTTCGCATCGTCATCCCGCCGCTCACCAGCGAATCGATGAACATCGTCAAGAACTCGTCGGTGGCGTTCGCGGTCAGCATCGCCGAGCTCACGATGTTCGCGATGCAGGCCCAGGAAGAAACCTCGCGCGGCATCGAGGTCTACCTCGCGGTGACGGCCCTGTATTTCATTTCGGCCTTCGCCATCAACCGGATCGCGCTGTTCATCGAACAGCGGGTCCAGGTGCCCGGCATGATCGGGGGTGGCAAATGATCGCCGCACTCGACTTCACGTTCCTGAACTGGAACGTCGTCTCCAACTTCATCCTCAAGGGCCTGATCTTCTCGGTGCAGCTCACGCTCATCGCGATGATCGGCGGCATCGCGCTCGGCACGGTCCTGGCGCTGATGCGCTTGTCGGGCAAGAAGTGGCTGGTGGCCGTGGCGGCGTTCTACGTGAACACGCTGCGCTCGATCCCGCTGGTGATGGTGATCCTGTGGTTCTTCCTGCTGATCCCGCTGCTGATCGGCCGGCCGATGGGGGCCGAGGTGTCGGCGATCATCACCTTCACCGTGTTCGAGGCGGCTTACTACTCCGAGATCATGCGGGCTGGCATCCAGAGCGTGTCGAAGGGCCAGGTCAATGCCGGCTACGCGGTCGGCATGACCTACGCGCAGTGCATGAAGCTGATCGTGCTGCCGCAGGCCTTCCGCAACATGCTGCCGGTGCTGCTCACGCAGACGATCATCCTGTTCCAGGACACGTCGCTGGTCTACGCGATCGGTGCCTACGACCTGCTCAAGGGCTTCGAGGTGGCGGGCAAGAACTTCAACCGCCCGGTCGAAACCTACCTCACGGCCGCCGTCGTCTACTTCATCATCTGCTTCAGCCTGTCGATGCTCGTGCGTCGCCTGCAGAAGAAGATCGCCATCATTCGCTGATCAGGGGAACACGCTGTGATCGACATCAAGAACGTTTCCAAGTGGTACGGCAGCTTCCAGGTGCTGACCGACAACACCACCACCATCAAGAAGGGTGAAGTGGTCGTGGTGTGCGGCCCGTCGGGCTCGGGCAAGTCCACGCTCATCAAGACCGTCAACGCGCTCGAGCCCTTCCAGAAGGGCGACATCGTGGTCGACGGCATCTCGATCGCCGACCCCAAGACCAACCTGCCGAAGCTGCGCGCGCGCGTGGGCATGGTGTTCCAGCATTTCGAGCTGTTCCCGCACCTCACGGTGACCGAGAACCTCACGCTGGCGCAGATCAAGGTGCTCGGCCGCAACGACGCCGACGCGAAGACGCGCGGCCTGAAGATGCTCGACCGCGTGGGCCTGATGGCGCACAAGGACAAGTTCCCCGGCCAGCTCTCGGGCGGCCAGCAGCAGCGGGTGGCGATCGCGCGCGCGCTCAGCATGGACCCGATCGTCATGCTGTTCGATGAACCCACCTCGGCGCTCGACCCCGAGATGGTCGGCGAGGTGCTCGACGTGATGATTCAGCTCGCCAACGAAGGCATGACCATGATGTGCGTGACGCACGAAATGGGCTTCGCGAAGAAGGTGAGCCACCGCGTGATCTTCATGGACGCCGGCAAGATCGTCGAAGACTGCACCAGCAAGGAATTCTTCGGCAACCCCGACGCGCGTTCGCCACGGGCGAAAGAATTCCTCTCGAAGATCCTGGCGCACTGACCGCGCGTGCCGGCGGGAGCCGGCGCGTTGTTTACTCGGTCGCGAACGCGAAGCTGACCATGTGTTCGCGCGGCTCCGGGATCGGCGCGTAGCGCCACGCCTGCAGCGCCCGCAGCACGGCGCGGTTCAGGCGCGAATCGGTGGTCGAGGCGATCGACAGGTTCGACACCTCGCCGCTGGCCATCACCGTGAAGGCCACCACCACCTTGGCGGTGTTGAGCCGGCTGTCGAGAAGGTCTGGCGAAAGCACTGGCTCGATGCGCTTGAGCAGCGTCAGCGGCGCAGGCTCCGCGGCAACGGCCGCTGGCACGGCGACGGCGGCCAGCGCCGCTTCCGGCGCTGCGGCGATCGTGGCGGCAGGCTGCGGCGCAGGTGCTGGTGCGGGTGCTGCAGACGCCGCAGCGGTCTCCACCGGGGCCGAAGGCGCCGCGAGCGGCTGAGCGACGATCGGCGCCGGGCTGGCGCTGTTGTTGGCAAGCGCCGCGGGCGGCTTGTCTGTGTCGGCAGGGGAGGCCCTGAGAAGCAACGGCTTCTTCACCGCCGTCTTGGCCGCGGGCTCTTCCTTCGGCGGCGCCGGTTTGGTCTTCACCGTGTTGCTCTCGATGATGACCTTGTACGGCGAGCGCGCCTGGCGCTTGACCCATTCCGGGATCTTGCTTTCGTCGACTTCGGGCTGTGCGGGCGCGGCTTGCGCGAGGGCGGCGCAACTCCACAGCGCGCCAAGACCGCATAGACACCAACGAAAAACAGGAAGCATGTTTCGCTCCGCGACTGCCAGGGCCCGTGTGGCCGCACGCGGCACTGGGGTGCATGTCGCGGCGACCCGCCGGCAGGGGCCGACGAAGGGAAGGCGCGAGTCTAGACCGACTGTGCCGCGCGAGGTGCGAGGCCAGCGTGATGCTGTTAACGGCGGTGCCGGCCGGCCGTTTGGCGCGCGACAATGCGGCCCATGAACCCGATCGAAACCCTCACTTTCACACGCCCCGACGACTGGCACCTTCACCTGCGCGACGGCGCGGCGCTCGCTGCGGTCGTGCCGCACACGGCGCGCCAGTTCGCGCGCGCCATCGTCATGCCGAACCTGAAGCCGCCGGTCACGACGGCCGCGCAGGCTGTGGCCTACCGCGAGCGCATCGTCGCGGCGCTGCCCGCGGGCATGAGCTTCGAGCCACTGATGACGCTGTATCTCACCGACGTGCTCGCACCCGAAGAGATCGCCCGAGCCAAGGCGGCCGGCGTGGTCGCACTCAAGCTCTACCCGGCGGGCGCCACGACCAACAGCGACGCCGGCGTGACCGACCTGCGCAAGACCTACCCCACGCTCGAGGCGATGCAGCGCGCCGGCCTGCCGCTGCTGGTGCACGGCGAGGTCACCGACCCCGCGATCGACCTGTTCGACCGCGAAAAGGCCTTCATCGACACCCAGCTGATCCCGCTGCGCCGCGACTTCCCGGAACTGAAGATCGTGTTCGAACACATCACCACGCGCGAGGCGGCGCACTACGTGAGCGAGGCGAGCGGTTTCACCGGCGCCACCATCACCGCGCACCACTTGCTCTACAACCGCAACGCGATCTTCCTCGGCCCGGGCGGCGGTGCGGCGCTGAGGCCGCACCTCTACTGCCTGCCGGTGCTCAAGCGCGAAGAACACCGCCGCGCGCTGGTCGAGGCCGCCACCTCGGGCAGCCCCAAGTTCTTTCTCGGCACCGACAGCGCACCGCACCCGGCTCAGCTGAAGGAACACGCGAGCGGCTGCGCCGGCTGCTACACGGCACTGAATGCGATCGAGCTGTATGCCGAGGCATTCGAAGCCGCCGGCGCGCTCGACCGGCTGGAGGCCTTCGCCAGCTTCCACGGCCCCGACTTCTACGGCCTGCCGCGCAACACCGGCCAAGTCACGCTGCGGCGCGAGCCCTGGCTCGTGCCCGAGACGCTGCCTTTCGGCGACGCCCAACTCAAGCCGCTGCGCGGTGGTGAAACGATGACCTGGAGGCTGGCATGAACAACGCACCGACCGTGATGCTCTTCATCGACGCCGACAACGTCTCGGCCAGCGTGATCGAGCAGGCCATCGCGCGGGTGCTGGCCGACCACGGTGCCATTCATGTGCGGCGCGCGCACTGCACCGCCGAAGCCGCCGTGAACCACCAGCAGCTCTTCAAGCGCTTGTCGATCCGCCCGATCGTCAACCTGTCGACCGGCAAGAACTCGACCGACATCGCCCTGGCCGTCGACGCGATCGACCTGGTCGCGGCCGAGCGCCCGCAGGTCGTCGTGATCGTGTCGTCGGACTCCGATTTCGCGCCGCTCGTGATCCGGCTGCGTGAAAAAGGCTGCCGTGTGTTCGGTATCGGCCAGATGGGCAAGACCGGCGACGAGTCGCGCGGCGTGTACGACGGCTTTGTCGACATCGAGCACGTGAAGGCCCGGCCGCCGGCGCGTGGCGCTGCGGCCAAGGTGGCTGCACCGCGGGCACGCGCCCAGCCGGCGCGCACCCGCGCTCCGGCGCCCGTGGCCGAGCCGCCGGCGGTACCCCGGGTCGTGGTGCCGGCCGAGGTGCTGAGCATCCTGCAGGCTGTTCCCGCGCTGCAGGGCGGCGCGCCGATGCAGCTGAACGAGGCCGGCGAAGGCCTGCGCCGGCATGGGCTGCTGAAGAGCAAGAGCGCGTCACCCAGCCGCTTTCTCAAGCGCCATGCCGAGCACTTCGAACTGGTGCCGGCCGACAAGCCGCGCACGGTGCGTTACCTGGGCCCGAGCCGCCCGTGACCGGCCGTGGCGCCACCGAGCGCTTCGAGATCGACTGGTCGCAGCCCTGGCTCGAGCCTTGGCGCGAACGTGGCGAACCGATCGCGGCGCAGGCTGCGCGAGGCGGCTTGTTGGAGGCGCTGAATGCCGCGAGCGACGCCAGCGTGTGCGTGGCAGCCGGCCGCGTGCGTTTTGTCGATCCGGCCTGCCAGCCCGCCGGCGAGGCTTACGAAACCTTCGTTGCCCGCACCGCCTGCGTGCCGACGCGCAACAACCTGCACGACTTCTTCAACGCCCTGGTGTGGCTGTGCCTGCCGGCCTGGAAGCGCCGGCTCAACGAACTGCAGGCCGGGCAGATCGCTTCTGCGGGCGTGGGTGGCAGCCGTGGTGCGGTCCGTGATGCCCTCACGCTGTTCGACGAAAACGCCGCACTGCTGCAGGCGCCGCAAGACCTGGTCGATGCCTTGCGCGCCCGCGACTGGCCGGCCTTGTTCGTGAGCCGGCGTGCGTTGTGGGCGCAGGCCCGCATCACGCTGTTCGGCCACGCGCTGCTGGAAAAGCTGACGCAGCCGCGCAAGGCGATCACGGCCCATGTGTGGCTGCTGCCCGAGGGCGCTGACCTGGCCTCAGCGCAGGCCCTGCGGCAGCTCAGCGCCGAGCGGCTGGCCGACAAGCCGTTCCTGCCTTTGCCGGTGCTGGGCGTGCCGACCTGGTGGCCGGCAAACGAAGATCCTGCGTACTACGACGACCTGCAGGTGTTTCGCCGGGCCTGATTCCGAGCCTGCGGCACCAATGAAAACAGCGGCCCGGGGGCCGCTGTCCTGATTCGAAGTGCCGGCCGCGCGGGGCGGCCGAGCCGTCGAAATTACTTCTTCGGGGCGGTGGCGCCTTCGCCAGCCGGGGTCAGCTCGCCCTTCTTGGCGGCGGCCTTGGTGTCGGCCTTGACGTCGGCACGTGCAGCGGTCGACTTGCCTTCGGCGGCAGCCTTCGGAGTGCCTTCGCCAGCCGGGGTCAGCTTGCCTTCCTTGGCGGCAGCGTTGGTGTCGGCCTTGCGCTCGGCGCGGGTCTTGGTCGACTTGCCTTCGGCGGCAGCCTTCGGAGCGCCTTCGCCGGCCGGGGTCAGCTTGCCTTCCTTGGCGGCAGCCTTGGTTTCGGCCTTGACATCGGCGCGCGCAGCGGGAGCCGAAGCCTGGGCGAACGAAGCCTGGGCGAACATGGCAGCGGCCACAGCGGCCACGATGGTGAGAGCGTTTTTCGTCTTCATGGGGTATCTCCTGTACAGAACGTGGGGGAAGGTCATTTCACTGAGCCAACGCACTCTGAGCGACATGCCTTCGATGAGTCGACATGCTGGCGATCTGCCAGAGCCGACCGCATGAGCGCGGCCCGTATTAGAACGCGGGATTGCCCGATCGGTTGACGAAAGTGTTTGTTTCAAAGGCCGGCAGGGCCTCGGCGCGCCCGATCTGTTGCGCCGGCGCTGCACCGCTCCCGCCCAGCGCCCATAATTCCGACCGTGAAGCAAGCCAGACCGCCGCTGGTGCAAGGCTCGAAAGGGCGCACTGGAGGAAGGTCCGGACTGCGCAGGGCGGCGTAGCAGTCAACGGCTGTCCACCGTGAGGTGAGGATCAGAGCAACAGAGACGAGTCCCTTGAGGCCGCGGCGCAGGCGCAAGCCGAAGCCACGAGCACCAAGGGGGTGAAACGGGCAATCTCTACGCGCAGCAATACCAAATAGGCACACGTTGGGTGATGCGGGCAACCGCGTCGCTCACGGCCCCGGCCCGGGGAGATGTGTGCGGGTAGGTAGCACCGAGCCGTGCAGCGATGCACGGCCCAGAGGAATGGCGGTCACGGTTGGCGCTTCGCAAGAGGCGCCGGCCGCACAGAATCCGGCCTATCGGCTCGCTTCACACTTTTTTCAGGCGCCGGCGAGCGGCTTGCGCACCGTGAGGCCCCCTTCGCCGTCGTCCTTGACGACCTCGAAACCGGCGGCCGAGTACATCGCCAGCGGCCCGTGGTGGTGCTGGGCGGCGTTGCTGGCGTCGCTGCGCGGGTAGGCCTCGGCCCAGTCGAAACCACGTTCGCGCAGGTCGTCGCAGGCGGTGTTCAGCAGCGCCCGGGCCAGGCCCTGCCCGCGGAAGGCGGGGGCGATCACGAAGCAGGCGATCGCGCCGATGCGTTCTTGCAGCGGCTCGGGCTCGTCGAACAGGCCGGCGACGAGGCGGCGCGGGCCGGCGTTGCACCAGCCAACGGCCTGACCACCGGCGTAGGCCAGCCAGCCCTGCATCGTTCCGCCTGCGATGCGCTCACAGGTGGCGGCACGGTTCTGCGCCGCGCTGCGGTCTTTCCAGACGACGGTGGCGTGGTCGGCGTGCGGGAAGTGGCAATAACAAGAGAGCCACTTCGGGTTGTCGGCAAACGCGCGCTGCTCGAAGAAGTCGAGGAAGTCTGCAAGGCGCTCCGGCGCCAGCGGGCGAATGTCGATCTGGGCGAGGTTCATGGCTTCCCCTGGTTCTGGCACCCCGACAGCATAGACTCGACGGCTCTGATGAACCCCGACGCACACACACTCTGGCGCGCTCCGCGCTGGGCCCTTGCCGTCTTGCTCGCCTGCCTGGGCATGCTCGGCCCCTTCTCGATCGACACCTACCTGCCGGCCTTCACCGGCATCGCTGCGGCGATCGGCGCCACGCCGGTGGAGATGCAGCAGACGCTGTCGGCCTACCTGTTCGGCTTTGCGATCATGAATCTCTTTCATGGCGCGCTCTCCGACAGCTTCGGCCGCCGCCCGGTCGTGCTGTGGGGGCTGGCGGTGTTCACGCTGGCTTCGGTGGGTTGCGCGATGTCGCAGCACATCGGCGCGCTGGTGTTCTTTCGCGCGGTGCAGGGCATGTCGGCCGGCGCCGGCATCGTGATCTCGCGCGCGGTGATCCGCGACATGTTCCCGCCCGCCGACGCACAACGGGTGATGTCGCAGGTGACGATCTATTTCGGCGTGGCGCCGGCGGTCGCACCGATGGTCGGTGGTTTCCTGTTCGTGCATGCCGACTGGCACGCGATCTTCTGGTTTCTGGTCGCCGTGGGCGTGGTGTTGTGGGTGGCCAACTACAAGCTGCTGCCCGAGACGCTGCACTTGTCGCAGCGCCAGCCGTTCAACGTGCGCAACCTGATGCGCGGGTACCGCGAGATGGGCTCGAGCGCGCGTTTCATGATGCTTGCGCTGGCCAGCGGCATCCCGTTCAACGGCATGTTCCTGTACGTGCTGTCGGCGCCGGTCTTCCTGGGTGAACACCTGCACCTGGCGCCGGGGCAGTTCTTCTGGTTCTTCCTGATCACGATCGCCGGCATCATGGGCGGTGCGTGGATGTCGGGGCGGCTGGCCGGGCGCATCAAGCCGCAGCACCAGATCCGTCATGGTTTCCTGATCATGTTGCTGGTCTCGCTGCTGAACCTGGGGCTGAATCTCGTGTTCACGCCGCAGGCCTGGTGGGCGTTGCTGCCGCTCGGCATCTACGCCTTCGGCTGGGCGCTCATGGTGCCGGTGGTCACCCTCATGGTGCTCGACCTCGTGCCCGAACGGCGTGGCATGGCCTCGTCGTTCCAGGCCTGCGTGGGCAGCCTGGCCAACGGCCTGGTGGCGGGCGTGATCGCGCCGCTGGTGATGCATTCCACCGTCTGGCTGGCGGTCGCCTCACTGGTGATGATGAGCGTGGGTGTGTTCGCGTGGATCTGGGTCAAGCCGCGTGTGACCTGAGCTTCAAGTTCGCCGTGTTCGGGCCGATATGAAGGCGATGCGCGCGTCCCGCGTGCCGGAGCCCTGCCATGTCCGTCCCCAGAATTTCCATGCACCAGTTGCTGGCACGCGCCGTGGCCGGCTTGAGCGCTGCTGCCCTGTGCTCGAGCGCGCTCGCTGGCGAACACGCGGCGCCTCCCGTCGCGCCCAAAAGCGCGGCCACCGAGCCCAAGGCCGAAGCGGCAGACCCGAAGCCTGCCAAGGAAGAGGCCCGCAGCAGCACCAGGAAGCCCGGTCCGCAGGACCCGATGGACATGCTGCGCGAAAAACTCGCGGCCCGGCTGGGTGCCACCAAACCGCCGGAAGCCGCCAGCCCGAACGTGGTGCGTGTGGTCTCGAAGGCGAGCGTGGCGCAGGAGCCGGCAGCCCTTGCCGGCACGGTCCACCTCGGTGCTTCGTCCATGCCCCGGCGTGCTGCCGCCGAGCCGCGCAAACCGGCCCTTCACGCCAGCGCGGAAGCAGGCCACGCCGCGCACTGGAGCTACGAAGGCGCCGGCGGCCCCGAAGGCTGGGGCCGCATGAAGCCCGAATTCGCGAAATGCTCGACCGGCACGCGCCAAAGCCCGATCGACATCCGCGACGGCATCAAGGTCAGCCTCGATGCCGTGGCGTTCGACTACAAGCCGACCGCGTTCCGCGTGATCGACAACGGCCACACCGTGCAGGTCAACGTGGCCCCGGGCAACTCGATCGAAGTGATGGGGCGGCGCTACGACCTGCTGCAGTTCCACTTCCACCGCCCGTCGGAAGAGCGCATCGACGGCAAGCAGTTCGACATGGTCGCGCACCTCGTGCACAAGGACCTGGAAGGGCGGCTCGCGGTCGTTGCGGTGCTGCTCGAACGTGGCAGCGCACTGCCGATCGTGCAGAGCGTATGGAACAACCTGCCGCTCGAAAAGGGTGACGAGGTGTCCGCGAAGCTGCCGCTCGACCTGGGCGCCTTGCTGCCGGCCGAACGCAGCTACTTCACCTACATGGGTTCGCTCACCACCCCGCCCTGCAGCGAAGGTGTGCTGTGGATGGTGATGAAGAACCCGGTTCAGGTCTCGGCCGAACAGATCGGCATCTTCAGCCGTCTGTACCCGATGAACGCGCGGCCGGTGCAGTCGGCGAGCGGGCGCGTGATCAAGGAATCGAACTGAGCGCCATCGGGCCGGCCTGAGCCCGGCGATACACTGCGCTGCCTCAACGAGGGAGCGTGTGCATGAGTCTGTTGATCATCGGTCTGGTGCTGTTCCTCGGCATCCATTCGGTTTCGGTGTTCGCGCCGGCCTGGCGTGACCGGCAGGTCTCGCAGCGTGGCGAGGGCGCCTGGAAGGGCCTGTACACGGTCGTCTCGCTGATCGGTTTTGCGCTGCTGGTCTACGGCTACGGCCTGGCCCGGCAGGCGCCGGTCGTGCTCTACACGCCACCAACCGCGATGCGCCATGTGGCGCTGCTGTTGATGCTGCCGGTCTTCCCGCTGCTGTTCGCGGCCTACCTGCCGGGGCGCATCAAGACGGCTGCGAAACACCCGATGCTGGTGGCCACCAAGCTCTGGGCGCTGTCTCACCTGCTGGCCAACGGCAACCTGGCCGACGTGCTGTTGTTCGGCGGCTTTCTGGCCTGGGCCGTGGCCGACCGCATCTCGATGAAGCGCCGAGTGGCGCGCGCCGTGCCGGGCGCACCGGCCAGCGCAGCGAACGACCTGATCGTGGTGTTCGGCGGTCTGGCGCTCTACGCCGTGTTCCTGTTCTGGGGCCACCGCTGGCTGATCGGCGTGGCGCCGCTCGGCTGAGCGAACAAGGCCATCAGTGCCGCTGCTGCAGTTCCTGCAGCAGCTTGTTCCGGTCCACGCCTTCGGCCTGATCGGCCAGCAGCTGAAAGAACTTTTCAGGGCTGCCGGCGACGGCCGAGGCCTTCTTGACCACGATCTTGGCGATCGGCCCGATGTGCTTCGTCATCACCTTGACCGAGTGCTCGAGGGTCGCTTCCGAGATCGCCGTGGCCGTTGCCGTTCCGGGGCCGGTCGATTTCGGGGCGCTGGTGTGCGAGCGCGCCAGGCCGCCCAACGAAGAAGAGATCGTGGCCACCTTCTGCAGAAAGGCACTGCGGTCTGCCGGCTCGGCGATGTGCTCGGCCAGCGCGTTGCCGAGGCCGCGCATGTCGACCGACGCTTTCGCCGCGTTGCGCACCAGCACCCGCGCCATCGGCCCGAGAAACGCGGCGAGCGCACGCTCGACCTGCGACAGCGCGGCGCTGTCCCAGCCGGTGATGGGCGTCGTGATCGCGCCGCTCGGCGTGTTGGTGGCCTTGTCGTGAGAGCGTGCGCCCGGCGCGTCGCTCATGGCCGAGACCACCGCGGCGCTCGGTGCCGGGCGCATCACGACCGTGGTCTCGTTCAGGTTCACCGGCAGGCCGGCGGCCACGCGTGAGAGCACTTCACGGAATTCGGCCGCGCTCGTGAAGCGGTTCTGCGGATCCTTCGCGATCGCCTTGGCCACCACCCGATCGAAGCGTGCCGTGCGCCCGCTGCCTTCGACCTGGCTCGGCGGCGTGGGGTGCTCGTTCAATATCTTGTACATCACCGCCTCGTAGGTACCGGTGAAGGGCGCTTCGCCCGAGAGCAGCCGGTACAGCAACACGCCGGCCGCGAAGATGTCGACACGGTGGTCGATGCTGTCGCCCACGTACTGCTCGGGCGCCATGTAGCCCGGCGTGCCGATGATCGAGTCGACCTGCGTCAGGGCCCGGTTCTCGATGCGCGCGATGCCGAAGTCGGCCACCTTGAGCTGGCCGGTGGCGGTGATGATCAGGTTGGCGGGCTTGATGTCACGATGCCAAACCTGGTGCTGGTGCGCGCAGTCGAGCGCGTCGAGCAGCTGGTCCATGAGCCGCAGCAACTCGGGCTCGGGCAGCAGCCGCGTTTTCGTCAGCACCTGCGCGAGGTTGCGGCCTTCCACGTATTCCATCGCGATGAAGGCAGTGGTGTCGTCCTCGCCGTATTCGTAGATCGCCACGATGCCCGGGTGCAGCAGCCGGCCCACCGCCTGCGCCTCGTTGCGGAAGCGGGCGGCGATCGACGCGGCCTGCTGGTCGTCGTCGATCAGCTTCTTGTGGATCGTCTTGAGTGCCACGCGGCGCTGGATGCCGGCGTCGAAGCCGGTGTAGACGACGCCCATGGCGCCGTCGCCGATCACGCCGGTGATCGCGTACTTGCCAAGCTTCTCCGGGTGAGCCATCGCGAGACGATGTCAGCTGTCGAGCAGCTTCATCGCATGCACGAGGCTCTTGCGCATGCGGGCGAACGACTCGGCGAGCACGCCGATCTCGTCGCGCGACTTGGCCGCGAACTCGGGCGCTTCCATGTCGCCCATGCTGACGCGGTCAGAGAGCGCCGAGAGCCGGCTCACCGGCTGGATCACGAGCTTCCACAGCATCAGGTTGAGCGTGCCGCCGATCAGCACGAACACGGCCGCCAACAGGCCCAGCACGACCTTGAGGGCATGGTCGGCGCGTTCGAGCGGCACCGCGAGCGGCACCGAGACCACCTGCGCGCCGAGCGCTTCGTTCATGGTCCAGCCGAAGCCGTTGTTCGGGCCGTACTTCTCGACCAGCGTCTTCGGCGCGGCGTCGGGCGTGGTGTGGCAGCGCAGGCAGGCCGGGTTGACGATCTTGATCGGGCGGGCAATGAACAGCGAGCGGCCCGACGGCGTGTCGCGCTCGCCGATGAACTCGGTCCGGTCGGGCGAGTTGCGGAACTGCGTGATCACGTCGGCTTCCCATTCGACCGCGCGGTCACGCGGGTTGGTCGGGTTCAGCATCGCCGGCTTGTACGAATAATCGGGGTACTTGCCCTGCAGCTTCTTCAGGATCTCGGTCGAGACGAACGAGGGCACCGACTCGGGCAGGAAGCTGTACTTCATCTGCGTCTCGAGCAGCGGCGCGATGTGCTCGGCCGTGAACGAGCTGACCACGACCGCTTTTTCCATCAGCAGCCGGGCGCGGTCGAGCACGCCTTCGCGGGCGTCACGCTGCAGCAGGTCGCGCGCGATCGTCGCGGCCACGCCGAAACCGATCGCGAAGACGACCAGGAACACGAGGTTGAACTTGAGCAGCAGCTTCATGAGGCGTGTCCGGCAGTGGTGTTCGGTTCAGCGGTAGGCGGGCGAGCCGGCCGACGCGGCCGAGGCTGCCGGCTTCGGCAGGTACTTTTCTGGGAACAACGTGCGGTCCCACTCCGGGTGGTCGCGCAGCCCGGCGACCAGCCCCTTGCGGAATTCGGGCTCCGCCGCGAGCGCTTTCCAGCGCGCCACGAACAGCGGGCGCAGGTCGGGTTCGGCGTCGACCCAGGCTTGCACGTCGGCATAGGTGACCGGCGCCACACGTTTGGCCGGCACCTCGCGCGTGGCGAACAGCGCGGCGCGGGCCGGCAGCGTGTCGAGAAAGGCGCGCGGCACGCGCTGGATGAAGTCGGCACTGGGGCGTTGAGCGAGCACCGACTTGGCTTCGCCGGCGCGCTGGAGGAAGTCGCCCATTTTCAGTTTCACCGACGCGCCTGCCTTGCCTTTGCTGCGCTCGACCAGCGTGAGTTCGCCCGACTCGGCGAACACGGCCGACGCCGTGCCCTCGACGTTGAGCACCGCGTCGCGCGCAATGCCGGTCAGGTCGAAGGACTCGGTAGCGAAGCCCGCACCGGCCAGCGTCTTGGGCACGGTGATCTTGGCCCAGCCCCGCAGCACGTAGAGCTTCGCGGCCCGTTTGCCACCACGCTCGCCGGGGAACCGGGGCGTCAACAGCACACGGGTGTTCGGGCCGATGTCGAGGATCAGGCCATCGCTGAACTCGATTCGCGCCAGCTTGGCCTGCGGCGCCGTTTCGACGATGTCGTCGGCCGTGATGCGCACACCTTCGGCCAGCGCGAAGCGGGTGCTGTCGCGCGTGGCGAAGAGTTCGCCTTCGACGATGGTGACGACACCGATGACCGGCTCGGCCCGCGAGCCGAGCGGCAGGGCACACAAGAGCAACAAGAACACGCGGAGCCACATCTTGTTCAGGCCTTCAGCTCGTGCCTCAAACGTCGAGGCCGCGCGGATTATCGGGCATTGCCCCGACAAGCAGGCCGGCTGTGCGGTGTTTCGATGCCTCTGTTGTGACGTGCGGCACACGCCGCAAAGCCGTGCGCTGACCTGCTCAGCCCTTGCCGGCCAGCGGCTTCAGCGAACCCAGCAGCGTCGGGATCAGCTCGCTCACCGTCGGGTGGATGTGCATGGCACGCTGGAGCACCGTGTACGGCAGGTCGGCGGCCATCACGTCGAGCAGCAGGTGCACGACTTCGTCGCCCTCGATGCCGAGCAGCGCCGCGCCGAGAATGCGCTCGCTCTGCGCATCGACCAGCACCTTCATGAAGCCCTGCGTCTCGCCACGTTCGCGGGCGCGGCCGACGCGGCTCATCGGCATCACGCCGATCAGGGCCGGGCGGCCAGTGGCACGCACTTCGGTTTCGGTCAAACCCACCCGGCCGAGCGGTGGGTCGATGAACAGCGCGTAGGTCGGAATGCGGTCGCCGGTGCGGCGCGGATCGTTGTCGAACAGGTTGGCGGCGACGATCTCGTAGTCGTTGTACGAGGTGTGCGTGAACGCACCGCGGCCGTTCACGTCGCCGAGCGCCCACACACCTTCGACGCTTGTGCGAAGCTGTTCGTCGGTGATGATGAAACCGCGTTTGTCCACCGCGATGCCGGCGCTCTGAAGGCCCAGGGCTTCGGTGTTCGGCTTGCGGCCGACGGCGGCGAGCAGGTGGCTGCCTTGCAGCTCGCGCACGGAGCCGTTCGAAGTCAGCGCGACGCGAATCAAGCCGTCATCGGCCTGGTTCAATTTCGCGTCGCGCGCCGACAGCAGAAATTGCACCCCGTCGCGCTCAAGAATCGCCTGCACTTCCTTCGACACGTCCGCGTCTTCGCGCGCGATCAGGCGGTCGCCGTACTCGATCACCGTGACCTCCGAGCCGAAGCGGCGGTACATCTGCGCAAACTCGAGCCCGATGTAACTCCCGCCGACGATCAGCAGATGCTCGGGCAGCGTGTCGAGCTGCATCATCGTGGTGTTGTTCAGCACCAGCACATCGTGGATGCCGGGCCAGTCGGGCAGCGTCGCGCGGCCGCCGACGTTGATGAAGATCTTCGGCGCTTCGAGCACCTGGCCCGCCACTTCGAGGGTGTGCGGGCCGGTGAAGCGCGCCGCGCCCCACACGACACTCAGGTTCGGCGTGCCGCTCAACCAGCCGGTCAGCCCGTCGACCGACTGCGCGACCACCGCGTCCTTGCGCGCCTTCACCGCCTTCATGTCGACGCTGACCGGACCATTGATGCTCACGCCGAACTCTGCCGCACGCCGTGCCACGTGCGCGGCGCGGGCGCTCGCGACCAGCGTCTTGGTGGGGATGCAGCCATCGTTGACGCAGGTACCGCCCAGATGCTCGCGCTCGATCAGCGCGGTTTTCAAGCCCGACGCGGCGAGCCTCACCGCAAGCGAAGGGCCGGCCTGGCCGGCGCCGATGACGATGGCGTCGAACGCGGTGCTCATGTGGTTTGCGTTTCACCGATCACGCCGGCCTGGCGCAGAGCCGTGATCTCTGGTGACGAATAGCCCAGGCCGGCGAGCAATTCGTCGGTGTGTTCGCCCAGGCGCGGCGGGTCGGTGCGCACACCGAGGCGCTGGCCGTCGAGCGCGATCGGCAGCAGCGGCACCGTGGTGGCGCGGCCGTCGGGCAGCGTCAGGGGCGCGAGGCCGCCGGTCGCCAGCAGGTGCGGGTCGGCGACCAGTTCTTCGGGCCGCGTGATCGGTGCGAAGGGCAGGCCGTGGGACTCGAACACCGCGGCCAGTTCGCTCGCAGTGCGCAGCGCGAGACGCTCGCGCAGCAGCGGCATCAGCCAGTCGCGCGCCAGCACACGCTGGTTGTTCGAGCGCAGGCGCTCGTCGGCTTTCAGGTCGGCGAAGGCGAAGGCTTCGCAGAACACCGCCCACTGCGTGTCGGAGACGACGGCGAGAAAGATCTGCTCGCCGCCCGCGACCGTGAACACGTCGTAGATGCCCCAGGCCGAGATGCGGCTGGGCATCGGCGCGGCGGGCTGGCCTGTCACGGCGAACTGCATCATGTGCTGGGCGACGAGGAACACGTTGTTCTCGAACAGCGCCGATTGCACCTCTTGCCCACGCCCGGTGGTGGCCCGCTGCGCGAGCGCGGCCAGCACCGCGATGGCGCCGAACATGCCGCCCATGATGTCGTTCACGCTCGAGCCGGCGCGCAGCGGCCGGCCTTCCGGGCCGGTCATGTAGGCCAGGCCGCCCATCATCTGCACCACCTCGTCGAGGGCGGTGCGGTGGTCGTAGGGGCCGGGCAGAAAGCCCTTGTGCGACACGTAGACGAGCCTCGGGTTCAGCGCCGACAGATCGGGGTAGCCGAAGCCCAGCTTCGCCATCGTGCCGCCCTTGAAGTTCTCGCTGAACACGTCGGCCCCGGCGACGAGCTTCAGAACGATCTCTCGCCCACGCGGGTCTTTCACATCGACCGCGAGGCCCTTCTTGTTGCGGTTGAACATCGGGAAGAAGCCGGCGCCCGAGCCGAGCAGCTTGCGCGTGTTGTCGCCGGCGATCGGCTCGACCTTGATGACCTCGGCGCCCAGGTCGCCAAGGATCATGCCGCAGGTCGGGCCCATCACCATGTGGGTGAACTCGACGACGCGCACGCCAGCGAGTGGCAACGCTTGCTCAGACATCGGCAGCTCCCTGCACGAAGCCCTTGGGCAGGCCGGCTTCGGGCGTCATGCCGTAGATCGGCTCGCCTGGCAGCCCGGCCCTGAGGGGTTCGCGTGCAGCGAGCAGCAACTCGATGTTCACGCCGGTCGCGACACCCATCGCCTCGAACAT
This sequence comes from Rhizobacter sp., assembly GCF_032229685.1. Classification (GTDB taxonomy): domain Bacteria; phylum Pseudomonadota; class Gammaproteobacteria; order Burkholderiales; family Burkholderiaceae_C; genus LMDS01. Next base: position 27,525 of record NZ_JAVTWP010000032.1, read on the forward strand.
GAAGACCAGGTCTTCGGTGACCACGTTGCCCGAAGCGCCCGGCGCGTAAGGGCAACCGCCCAGACCGCCCAGCGATGAGTCGAAGCTGCGCACGCCGACCTCGAACGCCGCCAGGCAGTTGGCCAGGCCCAGGCCGCGGGTGTTGTGCATGTGGGCGGCGCCGGCGCGATCGCCGATCTCGGCGCGAAGGCGACGGAACAAGCGCTGCACCTGCGCCGGGTTGGCGTGGCCGGTCGTGTCGGACAAACCGCATTCGTCGACACCGGCGGCGACGAGTTCGCCCGCGATGCGGATCACGTCGTCTTCGGGCACGGGGCCTTGCAAGGTGCAGCCGAACGCCGTCGACATGCCGACTTCGAGCTGCACCTGCGGCGCGCGCTCGCGGCGCAGCGCGTCGATGCTGCGCACTTCGTCGATCATCTGCTCGCGCGTCTTGCGCACGTTGGCCAGCGAGTGCGCGGCGCTGGCCGAGACCGGCACCGTCAGCTTGTGCACGCCGGCGGCGAGTGCTGCTTCGGCGCCGCGCAGGTTGGGCACCAGCGCCATCACGGTCAGCCCCGGCAGGGTGAGCGCGTGGGCCACCACTTCGGCCGCGTCGGCCATCTGCGGCAGGTGCCTGGCCGGCACGAAGGAGCAGACCTCGATCTCGCGCAGGCCGCTCGCGTACAGCGCGTCGATCCAGCGCCGCTTGGCGGCGGTGGGCATCGTCGCCTTCACGCTCTGCAGCCCGTCGCGCGGGCCGACTTCGCTGATGGAGACGCGGGTAGTGGAGTTCATCGGCGGGAGCTTAACCCCGCAGCCACGCAGCGCTCCGACGTGGATCAGCCCTTGCGCTCGCCCCGCAGCTTCTGCAACTCGGCCTCGGCCAGGTCGATGCGCACCTTGCCACCGGCCACCAGCCGCTTGGCGACCTCGTCGACTTCGGGCCCGAGCGCGCCCGCCATCATCGCGATGTTGTGGGCGTGCAAGGCCATGTGGCCTTTCTGGATGCCGGTGGTGGCGAGCGCGCGCAAGGCCGAAAAATTCTGCGCCAGCCCCACCGCCGTGATCGTGCGCGCCAGCCGCTCGGCCGAGTCGGCGCCGAGCATCTTCAGCGAGAGCCGCGCCATCGGGTGCGCCTTGGTCGCGCCGCCGACGAGGCCGACCGCCATCGGCAGCTCGAGCGAGCCGGCCAGGTCGCCGGCAGCGGTGACTTCCCAGCGCGTGAGGCTGGCGTAGCGGCCGTCGCGCGCCGCATACGCGTGCGCGCCGGCTTCGACCGCGCGGGTGTCGTTGCCGGTGGCCAGCACCACGGCGCTGATGCCGTTCATGATGCCCTTGTTGTGGGTGGCGGCACGGTAGGGGTCGGCCTCGGCGAAGTGGCCAGCGAGCACGATGCCGTCGCGCACCGCCTCGCCACCGATGTCGGCCGTGCGCCAGACGCAGCGCGCACGTGCCACGCGGCGGTCGGCCAGGTTCGAGAGGATGCGCAGGTAGGTGCGCCCGCCGGTCCACGCGGCGATCGACGGCGCGAGCTTTTCGGCCATCGTGTTGACCGCGTTCGCGCCCATCGCGTCGCGCGTGTCGACGATGATGTGGGTGATGACCATCGGGCCCGAACGGGTGTCGAGCACACGGATCTCGAGCTCGCGAAAACCGCCGCCGAGCTTCACGAGCACCGGGTCGCACTCGTTGCAGAGGGCACGGATCTCTTCCAGGTGTTCGAGGATGCTCAGCCGCGCGTTGGCCGGGTCGCTCACGCCCACCAGTTGCACCTGCGCGATCATCAGCGTGCCCGACATCGAGGTCACGAAACCGCCGTTGTCGTAGCACTGGCGCGCGGCGTTGCACACGGCCGCCACGACCGACGATTCTTCGGTGGCCATGGGCACGAGCACGTCGCGCCCGTCGACCTTCATGTTGGTGGCCACGCCGACCGGAATGGCCATGGTGCCGACCATGTTCTCGATCAGGTGGTCGGCGACGTCGGGCGTCAGGCTGCCGGTGTTCGCCAGCAGCGCGCGGTCGGCGGCGTCGAGGCCGACGATGCCGGCGACTTGTGCGATGCGCTCGGCGACGCTCTGTTTGTGAAAGCCGGCGATGCGGCTCGAGTACGGGGTGGTCATGATGGTTCGGTGGATGGGTTGTCAGTGCTTGCCGAGGTAGGCCTCGCGCACCGCGGGGTCGTTGAGCATTTCGCGGGCCGAGCCGCTCGAAGTGATCTGGCCGGTCTTCAGCACGTAGGCACGGTCGGCCACCTTGAGCGCCTGGTTCGCCATCTGCTCGACCAGCAGGATCGTCACGCCGCGGGCCTTGAGCGCGCGGATCACGCCGAAGATCTCTTTCACGATCAGCGGCGCCAGGCCGAGCGAGGGTTCGTCGAGCAGCAGCAGCTTCGGCCGGGCCATCAGCGCGCGGCTGATCGCGAGCATCTGCTGCTCGCCGCCGCTCAGCGTGCCGGCGAGCTGGTGCTGGCGCTCCTTCAGGCGCGGGAAGGTGGCGAACTGCGCGTCGATGTCGGCGCCGATCGCGGCGTCGCCATCGGTTCGCAGGTAGGCGCCGAGCACCAGGTTGTCGCGCACGCTCTGGTCGGCGAAGACCTGCCGGCCCTCGGGCGACTGCGCGATGCCGAGGCCGACACGGCGATGTGCAGGCACCGCGGCAAGGCTCGCACCTTCGAAGCTGATCGACCCGGCCGCCGCCGGCTCCAGGCCCGAGATCGCGCGCATCAGCGTGCTCTTGCCAGCGCCGTTGCCGCCGATCAGCGTGACCACTTCGCCGGCCTGCACTTCCAGGCTCACGCCTTTCAGTGCTTCGATGGCGCCGTAGTTCACGCGCAGGTCGGTGATCTTCAGCATGCTGGTGCTCCGGCGAGCGCGGGCATCGACGTACCTTCGTCTTCGTCGTGGTCGACACCGAGGTAGGCCTTGATCACGAGCGGGTTGCGCTGCACGTCGGCGGGTGAACCCTCGGCGATCTTCACGCCGTGGTCGAGCACGACGACGTGGTCGGACACGGCCATCACCAGGTCCATGTGGTGTTCGATCAGCAGCACGGTGATGCCGCTGGTGGCGATGCGCCGGATCAGGGCCGTCAGCGCTTCGGTTTCCTGCGGGTTCAGGCCGGCGGCGGGTTCGTCGAGCAGCAACAGGCGCGGCTGGGTGGCGAGTGCCCGGGTCAGTTCCAGCCGCCGTTGCAGGCCGTAGGGCAGGCTGCCGGCCAGGTCGTGGGCACGCTCGGTGAGGCCCACGAAACGGAGCAGGCGCACCGCCTGTTCACGCGCCTCGCGCTCTTCGGCGCGCGCGCTGCGCCAGCCGGCCAGGCTGGCCCAGAAACCCACCGCCAGGTGCGGGTGCAGGCCCACGAGCACGTTGTCGAGCACGCTCATGTGCGGGAACAGCTTCAGGTTCTGGAAGGTGCGGCCCATGCCCCGCTGGCACACCTCGCTGGCGCCGCAGCGGGTGATGTCGGCGCCGGCGAACTCGATGCGTCCGCGGTCGGGCGCGACGATGCCCGAAAGGATGTTGAGCAGCGTCGTCTTGCCCGCACCGTTCGGGCCGATCAGCGCGTGCACGTGGCCGGCACGCAGCTCCAGGTTCACGTCGTTGGTGGGCACCACGCCGCCATAGGCCTTGTGCACGCCGGTCGCGCGCAGCATCACGTCGTTGACGTCGCGCGCGGCGGGGTAACGCGGTTGCCAATCGCCCTCGGCCGCGGGCAGGGCTTCAGGCCGATGCAGGCCGGGCCACAAGCGCGTGCCGAGGGCTCGCAAGGCACCGGCCAGGCCTTGCGGCATCGCGTACAGCGCGAACAGCAGCAGCGCGCCGTAGCTGAAGTGCTGCAGGCCGGGCCAGCGCGCGAGGAAGGCGTCCATCAGCGTCAGCACCACCGCGCCGACGGCCGGCCCCATCACCGAAGGCCCGCCGAACAGCACGATCAGCAGCAGGAAGATCGACAGGTTGAAGCTGATGAAGTCGGAGTTGATGTACTGGTTCTGCTGTGCCACCAGCGCGCCGGCCACGCCGCAGGTGACGGCGCTGATCACGAAGGCCAGCACCTTCATGCGGTAGACGTTCACGCCCACGCTTTCGGCCGCCACCTCGGCAGCCTGCACAGCCTGCAAGGCGCGGCCGAACTTGCCACGCAGCAAGGTGCGCAGCAGCAGGTGCGTGACCAGCCCGATCGCCAGCACCAGCCAGGCCCATTCGCGGATACCGAGCATCTTGCCGCCCACCGTGGGCGGCAGCACGCCGTAGATGCCGGCCTGCCCGCCGAAGACCTGCCACTCGGTGACGACCTTCTCGACCACAATGCCGAAGCCGATCGTCACCATCGCGAGCGACGGGCCTTTCACGCGCAGCGAGGGCAGGGCGATCACCACGCCGAACACCGCCGACACCACGGCCGCGGCGATCAACGCCAGCCACGGGTTCCAGCCCGCCTGTGCGGTGAGCAGCGCGGCGGTGTACGCACCCACGGCGAACAGGCCGGCGTGGCCGAGCGACTTCTGGCCGCTCCAGCCGACCAGCACGTTCAGCCCGGCGGCGGCGAGGTAGTACACACCGGCGCTGAAGATGATCTTCAGATAGAACTCGTTCGAGAGCAGCCACGGCCCGGCCGCGGCCGCGAGCAGGGCCAGCGCGAACCAGAAGCGGTGTTGGCGCAAGAGCGTGCCCATGCCGCTCACACTTTCTCGAACGGCTTCTGGCCGAACAGGCCTTCGGGCTTGACCACCAGCACCGCGATGATCAGCACGAAGATCGTGATCTCGCGCAGCTCGGCGCGCCACAGGCCCACCAGCGCTTCGATCACCCCGAGCAAGAAGCCGCCGGCGATGCAGCCGCGCGGGTTGGTGAGCCCGCCGACGATGGCGGACGAAAACGCCTTCAGCGCGATCGTCAGCCCCATGAAGACCGAGGCCGTGGTGATCGGCGCGATCAGCAGCCCGGCCATGCCCGCCAGGCCCGACGACGTGACGAAGGCCAGAACCACGATCGCCCCCACGTTGATGCCCATCAGCGCCGCGGCCTGCGGGTTGGCGGCGACCGCGCGCACGGCCTTGCCGATGCGCGTGCGGCGCAACACGTGGTCGAGCGCCAGCATCACGACGGCGGTGGTCGCGAGCACCAGGATTTCCTGGGGCCGGATGCCGGCGCCGAAGACGCGCAGCACGCCTTCACCGAGCGGCGATGGCATGGCGACCGAACCCGCCCCCCAGATGGCCAGCGCCGTGTTCTGCAGGATGATGCCGAAGCCGATCGTGCTCATCACCCAGGCCATGCCGCTCATGCCGAAGAACGGCCTCACCGCGATGAAGTACATCAGCGCGCCCAGCACGCCGAGCACTGCCACCGACACGACGAGCGCACCCGAATACCGCCACAGCGACACGTCGGCCGCCGAGAGCACGCCGACCGGGCCCTTGCCTGCGAGCAGCAGCAACGTGGCCACGCCGACGAACGCGCCCCCGACGAGGAACTCGCCCTGGCCGAAGTTCAGCGTGCGCGTGGTGGTGTGCGTGATGCTGAAGCCGAGCGCCACGAGGGCGTAGATGCCCCCGAGCGCCAGGCCGCTCATCAGCGCTTGCAGCAGGTTTGTCATATGTCGGCGTGCATTCCCAAGCGAACACCGCGGAGCCGGCTTTGCCGGGCCGCCGGTGTTGCCCCCTTGAGGGGGAGCGGCGTCAGCCGCTCCGGGGGTGGGCCCATCAGCGTTTGAAGTCGGCGGCAGTGAAGCTCTTGGTCACCGCATCGCTGAACGCCGTCACCTTGCCGTCTCTCCACTTGCCGAGCTGAAAGTCGTCGACGCCCAGCGCTTCGTGCTTGGCCTTGTTGAACGGCTTGTTGTAGAGCTTCACGATGCCTTGTGTGTCGGGCAGGTTACCGTCGAGCGCGGCAGCCACTTTCTCGCCGTCGACTGATCCGGCCAGCTTGATGGCCGAGGCCAGCAGCATCACCGAGTCGTAGGCCTGCGCCGCGCTCACGAAGGTCACCATCTGCGGGTAACGGGCGCGCACGCGTGCGGCCAGTGCGCTGGCGCGGGTGTTGGCGTCTTCGGCGGTGGAGGTGGCGAACACCAGGTGCTCGGCCAGCTTGGGGCCGGCGGTGTTCAGCAACACCGAACTCATGTTGCCCCAAGTGCCGATGGCGGTCGGCATGTAGGCGATCTTCTCCATGCTGCGCAGCGTGTGCGCGTTGCCGTCGGCCAGGCCGTAGATCAGGACCGTGTCGGCGCCGGCGTCGCGGATCTTCGCGAGCTGTGCGGTCATGTCGGTGTCTTTCGGGCCGAACTTCTCGACCGCCACCGGCGCCAGGCCGTGCAGCGCCAGCACCTCGGTCGCGTCTTTCACGCCCTGGGTGCCGAAGCCGGTCGAGTCGGCGATGAACGCGATCTTCTTGCCTTTGCTCGACTTCACCGCATAGGCCAGCAGCAGCGCCACCTGCTCGCGGTCGACCATCGAGACACGGAAGATGTAGTTCTGTGATTCGTTCGCGTAGCGCCGCGTGATGTCGGTGGCGGTGGCGACCGGCACGATCACCGGGATCTTCTTCTGCTGCGGAATGTGCAGCCAGGCGAGTGCATTGCCCGAGTTGGTGGGCCCGATCACGGCCACGACCTTCTCGTTGTCGATCAGCTCGGTCATGTTCTGGATCGACTTGGGCGGCGCGCCGGTGTCGTCGCGCACCACGGCCACGAGCTTCTTGCCGAGCACGCCGCCGGCCTTGTTGATGTCTTCGATCGCCAGCTCGAAGCCGTGGCGTGCCGCCAGGCCGAGCTCGGCCGCGGCAGTGCCCGACTGGTCGGCGTTGAAGCCGACCTTGATGTCCTGCGCCTGCGCGGCGGCAGGGCCGAACACGCCGGCCGAGGCCAGGGCGATGGCGAGCGCGCGGCGGCGCAGCGAAAGTGGAACGGCCGGGGTGTCGAACATGAATGTCTCCTGTGGGGTGGCGGTGTTCTTGTGGCCGGAACTCTAAGCGCCGCTGTACCAGTTGATAAAGGTACGGTTTCGAGGGACAGTGATCCACATGGCGCCGGCGGCAGAGAAAGCTGTCATATTCAGTTCACCCCCCGCCCGACTTCCTCACCGACCCATGGCCAAGCCCGCGCCGATCGCGTCTTCCCTTGCCGATTCGATGGCGCGCCAGATCGCCGAAGGTGCTTTCAAGCCCGGCGACAAGCTGCCCTCGCTGCGGGCGCTGGCCACGCTGCACGGCTACGCGAAGAACACCGTGGTGGCCGCATTCGAGCTGCTCGTGGCGCGGGGCCTGGTCGAGCCGCGGCGTGGCTCGGGTTACTTCGTCGTGGCCACGGGCCAGGGCGCGCCGGGCGGGGCACAACGCGCCGCCACCGACGACACCGCCGGCTCGCTGGGCCGGGCAATGGACATCGTCTGGATGATCCGCGAGCAGTTCAAGCCCGCGCCCGATGCGCTGCCTGTGGGCGACGGGTTTCCGCCGGTCGAATGGCTGGCCGACGTGCGGCTCGACAAGTACCACCACAAGGTCGTGCGCACCGGCCTGGGTTCGAGCTTTCGCTACGGCACCCGCTTCGGCTACGCGCCGCTGCGTGAGCACCTGGTGGGCAAGCTGGCCGACTTCGGCATCGCCGCCGAGTCGCGCCAGATATTGCTGACGCACGGCGCCAACGACGCGCTCGATCTGGTGGTGCGCTACTTCGTGCCGCCCGGCGGCGTGGTGCTCGTCGACGACCCCGGCTACTACATGCTGTACGCCAAGCTCAAGCTCGCCGGCGCCACGATTCTCGGTGTGCCGCGCGAGCCCGACGGCCCCGACCTCGCCGCGCTCGAACAACTGCTGGTCACGCACAAGCCGCGCCTGTTCTTCACGCAGTCGGTGGCGCAGAACCCGACGGGATCAGACATCTCGCCGGCCAAGGCCTTTCGCATCCTGCAGCTCGCGCAGGCGCACAACCTGCTGATCGTCGAGAACGATTCGCTCGCCGACTTCAAGCCGACCGCGGCGGCACGGCTCTCGTCGCTCGACCAGCTCGAACGCACCATCTACATCGGCAGCTTTTCCAAGTCTTTCTCGGCCGGCCTGCGCGTCGGCTTCGTCGCCTGCAACGCCGACTTGGCGAGCGACCTGGCCGACCTGAAGGCGCTGGTGCACGTGAACAGCTCGGAATACTGCGAACGCATGCTCGACGTGATGCTCGGCGAAGGCCGCTACCAGCGCCACCTGGCGCGGCTGCGTTCGCGCATCGGCGCGGCCACGCTGCGCGCGCAGGCGCTGCTCGACGAGCTCGGCGCCACGGTGTTCGTGCGCACGCCGCACTCGCTGTACCTGTGGGCCGCCTTGCCGGGCGTGCCCGACTCGCTGGTGCTGGCGCGCGAGCTGCTGCCGCGCGGCGTGGTGCTGGCGCCGGGGCGCATCTTCTGCGTCGACTCGGCCAGCGCGTCGCCCTGGTCGCGGTTCAACGTGGGGGCGCTGGCCGATCCGAAGGTGCAGTCGGTGTTGTTGAAGAACCTGCGCGGCGGTTCGCGGAGCTTGGCGGCACGTTGACCGGTGCCGGCGCCTGTGGACCACGGTGCGCAGGTCGGGCGTTTGGCGCGCCCCGCGTGACTTTTTCGAGCTTCCCGCTCACGCTGCCCGGTGGAACGAAGCGAAGCTTGGCCGCCCTCCAATCTCACCCAACACTTTCATTGCCCCCCGCAAGTCCTTATTTTTGAACATGTTTTGGAGCGATGCTGGGTTTAAAATCAGCGCTAAGTCCTTGATTCCATTGATTTTTGTTTACATCTTGAATTGACCGGGCCGCCCCCGTCCGCTACAGTGGCGCAAAGTGCACTTTAGTGGATGTTTGTGGCGAACAACGTGTTTCAAGGGCCCGCGGCCCTGACGCTGGACAGCAAGGGACGCATCGCCATGCCTGCGCGTCACCGCGAGCGCCTGGCGACGATGGACGTCAAGCAGCTCACGATCACGAAACACCCCGAAGGCAGTTTGATGATATTCCCGCGCCCGGCGTGGGAGACGTTTTCCGAGCGCATCGCGGCGCTGCCGATGGGCGGTGGTGCGTGGCGCCGCGTGTTCCTCGGCAACGCGATGGAAGTCGAGATCGACGCTTCTTCGCGCCTGCTCGTGCCACCCGAGCTGCGCACTTCGGCCGGCCTGGTGCGCGACGTGATGCTGCTCGGCATGGGCAGCCACTTCGAGCTCTGGGACGCGCAGCGCTATGCCGAGTACGAAGCCAAGGTCATGCAGTCTGAAATGCCCGAATCGCTGAAGAGTTTCAGTTTCTGATCGGCCCCGTTTCCATGGACCCTCGCAGCGACTGGCAACACACCACCGTCTTGCTGGCCGAAGCGATCGACGCTCTCGTGACCACGCCGGCCGGCATCTACGTCGACGGCACGTTCGGCCGCGGCGGCCACTCGCGCGCCTTGCTCGAACGGCTGTCGCCGCAAGGGCGCCTGATCGCGATCGACCGTGACCCGCAGGCCGTGGAGGCCGCGAGCGCCGGCGCCACGCGCATTGCCGACCCGCGCTTTTCCATCCACCACACGAGCTTCGCGCACCTGGTGCCGCTGCTGGCTTCGCTCGGCGTGAGCCGGGTCGACGGCCTGCTGCTCGACCTGGGCGTTTCTTCTCCGCAGATCGACAACCCCGAGCGTGGCTTCAGCTTCCGTTTCGACGGCCCGCTGGACATGCGCATGGACACCACCCGCGGCGAGAGCGCGGCAGAGTTTCTGGCCCGCGCCGATGTGCGCCAATTGACGGAGGTGATTCGTGACTATGGGGAAGAACGGTTTGCTCTACAGGTTGCAAAGGCGCTTGTTGCTCGGCGCGAAAGCGGGAACCCTGTTCGAACCACAGGGGAGCTTTCCAACGTCGTGGCTGGTGCGGTCAAAACCCGCGAAGCGGGCCAGAACCCTGCAACGCGCACATTTCAAGCTCTTCGGATTTTCGTCAACGCCGAGCTTGAGGAGCTCGAACAAGGCCTGAGCGCTTCGATCGACGTGCTGGCCCCGGGCGGGCGGCTCGTGGTGATCAGCTTCCACTCGCTCGAAGACCGCATCGTGAAGACCTTCGTCGCGAGCGAAAGCAAGCAGGTGTTCGACCGTCGCGCGCCGTTCGCCGAACCCAAGGCCATGCGCCTGCAGTCGATCGCACGCGTGAAGCCGGGTGACGACGAAGTACGCGGCAACCCGCGCTCGCGTTCGGCGGTGATGCGCGTGGCCGAGCGCACGGACGTCGGGGTGGCGGCATGACACGCCTGAACGTCTTGCTGCTCGTGGCGCTGATCTTCAGCAGCCTGTACCTCGTGCGTGTCTCGCACGACTCGCGCCGCCTGTTCGCCGAGCTCGACCGCGCGCGCAACGAAGAGCGGCTGCTCGACAGCGAGTACGAGCGCCTGCGCTCCGAAAAGCAGTCGCAGGCCACGCCGCTGCGGGTGGAGAAGACGGCGCGCGACAAGCTGGCGATGCGCAACGCCACGCCGGCGGTGACGCAGTACGTGAGCTATGCGCACGCCGCTTCCGGCGTCTCAGGCACAGCCGCCAGCGGGAGTGCACGATGAGCTGGTTCGGCATGAAAACCCCCGGCAGCGCCAGGAAGACCGGAGCGCGCTCCGGCGCCACGCCCAGTGCGCGGAGCGTCAACTACTCGACCAGCCCCTTGCTCGCGTCGAAAACGCCACCGTGGCGTTCGAAGTTCCTGGTCGCGCTGGTGGGCCTGAGCTTCTGCATCCTGCTCGGCCGCGCGGTCTACGTGCAGATCATCGGCACCGAGTTCTTCCTCAAGCAGGGCGAGATCCGCTACGCGCGTTCGCTCACGCTGCCGGCGAGCCGCGGCCGCATCCTCGACCGCAACGGCCAGATCCTCGCCTCGAGCGTGCCGGCCTCTTCGCTCTGGGCGATCCCGAAAGACTTCAGCGCCGACAAGGCCGAGCGCCGCCAACTCGCCAAGCTGCTCGGCATGACGCCGCAGGAGCTCGAAGGCCGGCTCGACGACAACCCCAACTTCGTGTGGCTCAAGCGCCTGGCCGACGACCAGGTCGCCAAGGACGTGCTGGCGCTCAACCTGAAGGGCATCCACCAGCTGCGCGAGTACAAGCGCAAGTACCCCGAAGGCGAAGCGGCCACGCACGTGGTCGGCTTCACCAACGTGGAAGACAAGGGCCAGGAAGGCATCGAACTCGCGTTCGAAAAGGACCTGGCCGGCCGCGACGGCTCGCGCCGCGTCATCAAGGACCGGCTCGGCCGCGTGGTCGAAGACATCGGCGACAGCGTGGCGCCGGTCGACGGGCGCGACATCACGCTGTCGATCGACTCGAAAGTGCAGTTCTTCGCCTACCAGCGCATCCGCGACGCGGTGGCCGAGCACAAGGCCAAGGCCGGCAGCGTGGTGGTGCTCGACGCGCAGAGCGGCGAGCTGCTGGCGCTGGCCAACTTCCCGAGTTATTCGCCCGCCGACCGCCGCAACCTGACCGGCGCGCAGCTGCGCAACCGCGCCGTGACCGACACCTTCGAGCCTGGCTCGACGATGAAACCCTTCATCGCCGCGTGGGCGATGGAAACCGGCCGCGTCACGCCGAACACCGTGATCCCGACGGCGCCGGGCCGCATGACCATCACCGGCTCGACCATCACCGACGCTCACCCGCACGGCGACCTCACGGTGGCGCAGGTGATCCAGAAGTCGAGCAACGTCGGCGTCGTGAAGATGGCGATGCAGTTCCCGCCGCGCGAGATGTGGGAGCTGTACGCGCAGGTCGGCTTCGGGCAGAAACCGCAGATCGGCTTCCCTGGCGCCGTGACCGGGCGGCTGCGCCCCTACAAGACCTGGCGCCCGATCGAGCAGGCGACGATGAGCTACGGCTATGGCCTGTCGGCCTCGCTGCTGCAGATCGCGCACGCCTACACCGCGTTCGCGCACGACGGTGAGGTGATCCCGGTCACGCTCGGCCGCTTGCCTGGCACGCCCGACGCGCCGGTCGTCGGCCAGCGCGTGTTCTCGGCGAAGACCGCACAGGCTGTGCGCCAGATGCTGCAGATGGCTGCCGGCCCCGGTGGCACCGGCCCGAAAGCGCAGGCCATGGGCTACACGGTGGGCGGCAAGTCGGGCACGGCCTACAAGCAGGAAGGCAAGGGCTACGCCACCAAGAAGTACCGCTCGTGGTTCGTGGGCATGGCGCCGATCGTCAACCCGCGCATCATCGTCGCGGTGATGGTCGACGAGCCGAACGCCGGCAAGTGGTTCGGCGGCGACGTGGCGGCGCCGGTCTTCAGCCAGGTGGTGCAGCAGACGCTGCGCAACCTCGGCGTGCAGCCCGACATGGAAGTGAAGACCCAGATCATCACGCACGAAGTGCCGGCGGAAGAGGAGAGCTTCTGATGGCCCTGCGCCCGCTCGCTTCTGTAGACGCCGCGCTCGGCTGGTTCGCGCAGCGTGGCGTGCGCGCGCTCACGACCGACAGCCGGCGTGTGCAGCCGGGGCACGCGTTCATCGCGTGGCCGGGCTACGCGGTCGACGGCCGCCAGTTCGTCTCGAACGCGCTGGCTGCGGGCGCGAGCGCCTGCCTCGTCGAAGCCGAAGGCGCTGAAGTGTTCGCAATCGACGAGCGCGCCGAGGTGGCCGCGATGCACGGCCTGAAGGCCAGCACCGGCGCGCTCGCCAGCGGCTTCATGGGCTCGCCGAGCGAGCAGCTGCGCGTGATCGCCGTCACCGGCACCAACGGCAAGACGTCCACCGCGTGGTGGGTCGCGCAAGCGATGTCGGCACTCGGCCGACGCTGCGGCGTGGTGGGCACACTCGGTGTCGGCGAACCGCCGTCGCCGGGCAAGAACGCAGAGATCGAATTCACCGGCCTGACGACACCCGACCCGGTGACGCTGCAGATGAGCTTCAAACGTTTTGTCGACGCCGGCTTCGAGGCCTGCGCGATCGAGGCTTCGTCGATCGGCGTGGCCGAGCACCGCCTGGCCGGCACGCACATCGACGTGGCGCTGTTCACCAACTTCACGCTCGATCATCTCGACTACCACGGCTCGATGGACGCGTACTGGCGGGCCAAGGCGGCGGTGTTCGCGTGGCCCGGCCTGAAGGCCGCGGTGCTGAACATCGACGACGTGCAAGGCGCCACGCTGGTGCCCACGCTCGACGCCTCGGCGATCGACGTGTGGACGTACTCAACCGTGCAGGCGGCGCGCTTGCGCGCCACCGATGTGGAGTACGTCGACGGTGGCCTGGGCTTCGTGCTGCACGAAGGTGCCGCCCAGGTGGCGGTGGCCACGCGCCTGATCGGCGACTACAACGTCTCGAACCTGCTGGCCGTGATCGGCGGGCTGCGCGCTTCAGGTGTGACGCTGGCCGACGCCGCGCGGGCCTGCACCACGCTCACACCCGTGCCCGGCCGCATGCAGCGGGTCATCGCCGACACCTCGTCGGGCCCGGAGGTCGTGGTCGACTACGCCCACACACCCGACGCGCTCGAAAAGGCGCTGCTCGCGCTGCAACCTTTTGCCACGCAACGCGGTGGCCAGCTTTGGTGCGTGTTCGGTTGCGGTGGCAACCGCGACGCCGGCAAGCGCCCGCTGATGGGTGCGCTGGCGCAGCGCCTGGCCGGGCGCGTGGTGATCACCAGCGACAACCCGCGCAACGAAGCGCCGGCCTTCATCACGCTGCAGATCGTGGCGGGCCTGGCCGGCAACCAGGAACGCGTGACGGTGGTCGAAGAGCGCCGCGCCGCGATCCGCTACGCGCTGCGCGAGGCCGATGCGCAAGACGTGATCCTGATCGCCGGCAAGGGCCACGAGGACTATCAGGAGATTCGCGGCGTGAAGCTGCCGTTCTCCGATGTGGCCGAAGCGTCTGCCGGCCTCGCCTTGCGGGGAGCGCCAGCATGATGACGCTGGCGCAAGCCCACGCGCTGTTGCCTGCTGCCACGCTCGTCGGTGACGCTGCGATCGAAGTGCTGCGCGTGCACAGCGACACGCGCAGCCTGCGCGCCGGTGACCTGTTCGTGGCGCTGAAAGGCGAACGTTTCGACGCGCACGACTTTCTGCCTCAGGCCAAAGCCAGTGGCGCGGTGGCGGCGCTGGCCGAGCGCGGTTTGGCGCAAGCCGGCATGCCGGGCCTGCAGGTCGCCGATACCCAAGCCGCGCTCACCGCGCTCGCCAGCGCCTGGCGCCAGCGCATGCAACTGCCGCTGATCGCGGTGACCGGCAGCAACGGCAAGACCACGGTCACGCAGATGATCGCGACGATCCTGCGCACCTGGCTCGGCGACGCGGCGTTCGCGACCGCGGGCAACTTCAACAACCACATCGGTGTGCCGCTCACGCTGCTCGGCCTGCGCCAGGACGAGCAGACCTGGCATCGTGCCGGCGTGGTCGAACTCGGCATGAACCACCCGGGCGAGATCGCCGAACTCGCCGCCATTGCCGCGCCCACGGTCGCGCTCGTCAACAACGCGCAGCGCGAACACCAGGAATTCATGGCCAGCGTGGAAGCGGTGGCGCGCGAAAACGGCGCGGTCATCGAAGCGCTGGGCCCCACTGGCGTGGCTGTCTTCCCTGCCGACGAAACCCACGCCGCGCTCTGGCACGCGCTGGCCGGTACCCGCCCGACATTGACCTTCGCACTGCAAGGCGAGGCCGACGTGACCTGCCACGCCGAATGGAATGGCGACGCACCCGCACCGCACTGGGCCGTGATGCTGAAAACGCCGGCCGGTGCGCTCGCCTTGCAGTTGCACGTGGCCGGCTGGCACAACGTGAAGAACGCGCTCGCCGCGGCGGCGTGCGCGCTCGCCGCCGGCTGCCCGCTCGACGCTATCGGCCGCGGGCTCGAAGCCTTCGAGCCGGTGAAGGGCCGCTCGCAGGTCAAGTCGTTCATCAACCAAGGCCACAGCGTGACCCTGATCGACGACACCTACAACGCCAACCCCGACTCGGTGCGCGCCGCCATCGACGTGCTCGCGGTGATGCCCGGCCCGCGCTGGCTGGTGCTCGGCGACATGGGCGAAGTGGGCGACCAGGGGCCGGCCTTCCACACCGAAGTCGGCGCCTACGCGAAAGCGCGTGGCATCGAGGCCTTGTGGGTCGCGGGCAGCATGAGCGCGCACAGCGCAAAGGCTTTCGCAGGCGCGCGCCACTTCGACGCCGTGCCGTCGTTGATCGGGGCGCTGGCGCAGGCGCCCGAGTGCCGTTCGGTGGTGGTGAAAGGTTCGCGCTTCATGCGCATGGAGCAGGTCGTGTCGGCATTGATGAACACCGCGGGAGCGCCGCATGCTGCTTAGCCTGGCGAACTGGTTGCAGACGCTGTCGCCGGAGTTCGGCGTCTTCCGTGTCTTCCAGTACCTCACGTTTCGCGCCGTGATGGCCGCGATGACGGCCATGCTGATCGGCCTGGCCTTCGGGCCCTGGGTGATCAAGCGCCTGGCCGAACTGAAGATCGGCCAGCCGATCCGCGACTACGGCGTGGAGACGCACATGGTCAAGAGCGGCACGCCCACGATGGGCGGCGTGCTGATCCTGATCGGCATCGCGGTGTCGACGCTGCTGTGGTTCGACTGGAGCAACCGCTTCGTCTGGATCGTCCTGGTCGTGACGCTGGGTTTCGGGGCCATCGGCTGGGTCGACGACTGGCGCAAGGTGGTGCAGAAGAACCCCGAAGGCATGGCCTCGGGCGAGAAGTACTTCTGGCAGTCGGTGATCGGCCTCGTGGCGGCGCTCTACCTCGCGTTCAGCGTGTCGGAAACCTCGAACCTGCGGGTGCTCGAACTGTTCCTGCGCTGGGTGCAGAGCGGCTTCTCGAACGACCTGCCACCCAAGGCCGACCTGATCGTGCCCTTCTTCAAGACCATCAGCTACCCGCTCGGCGTGTTCGGCTTCATTGCGCTCACCTACTTCGTGATCGTGGGCGCCAGCAATGCGGTGAACCTGACCGACGGGCTCGATGGCCTGGCGATCATGCCGGTCGTGATGGTCGGCTCCGCGCTCGGTGTCTTCGCCTACGTGACCGGCAGCTCGGTCTACAGCAAGTACCTGCTGTTCCCCTACATCCCGGGCACCGGCGAGCTGCTGATCTTCTGCGCTGCCATGGCCGGGGCGGGCCTGGCCTTCCTGTGGTTCAACACGCACCCGGCGCAGGTCTTCATGGGCGACGTGGGCGCGCTCTCGCTCGGCGGTGCGCTCGGCACCATCGCCGTCATCACGCGCCAGGAGATCGTGCTCGGCATCATGGGTGGCGTGTTCGTGGCCGAAGCGCTCTCGGTGATGCTGCAGGTCACCTGGTTCAAGTTCACGAAGAAGCGCTTCGGCACCGGCCGACGCATCTTCAAGATGGCGCCACTGCACCACCACTTCGAGAAGTCGGGGTGGAAGGAAACCCAGGTCGTCGTGCGTTTCTGGATCGTCACCATGCTGCTGTGCTTGGTCGGTCTCGCGAGTCTGAAGCTGCGCTGATGGACTACTTGAAGGACACCACGGTTCTTGTGCTCGGCCTGGGCGAATCGGGCCTGGCCATGGCGCGCTGGTGCGCGCGCTTCGGTGCGAACCTGCGGGTCTGGGACTCGCGCGAGGTGGCGCCCAACGCGGCGGCCCTGGCCGAACACGTGCCTTCGGCGGTGTTGCTGCACGGGCCGCTCACCGACGAAGACTTCGCCGGCGTGAAGCTGGTGTTGAAGAGCCCCGGCCTGTCGCCCCTCGACGAGCGCATCAAGGCGCCGCTGACCCTCGCTGCCGACACCGGTGTGCTTGTGCAGGGCGAGCTCGACCTGTTCGCGCACGCCTTGGCCGACCTGAAAGCCGAACGGGGTTACGCCCCCAAGGTGATCGCGATCACCGGCACGAACGGCAAGACCACCACGACAGCAATGGCCGCGATGCTGATCGCGCGCGCCGGCAAGCGTGTGGCGGTGGCCGGCAACATCGGGCCGACCATGTTGCAGACGCTGGCCGACGCGCTCGAGCTCGAACCGCTCGTCATGGCGCCGCCCGCGGCCGAACTGGTGACGCCTTCGAGCGAGACCGACGATGCGGCCGTGCCGGCCGATGAAGAAGCAGCCGCGCCGGCTGCCGCGGTGATCGATGCCGACGACGACACGCCCGTGCCGATCGTGCTGGCGCCGCCTCCGCCGGCCGAGCCGGTGTTCGAGCACCTGCCGGAAGTCTGGGTGCTCGAACTCTCCAGTTTCCAGCTCGACGAGGCCAAGGGCTTCGAGCCCAGCGCGGCGACGGTGCTGAACATCACGCAAGACCACCTCGACTGGCACGGTTCGATGGCGAACTACAGCGCTGCCAAGGCGCGTGTCTTCGGCCAGAACGCGGTGATGGTGATCAACCGCGACGACGCGGCCGTCGAAAAGCTCGTGCCCGCGCCGGTGATGGTGAAGGGCGCACGCGGCCGGCCGGCACGTGCTGTCGAGCGTGATGTCGTGCGCTTCGGCCTGGGGCGCCCGCAGCGCCCGGGCGACTACGGGCTCGTCGACGAAAACGGCATGGCCTGGCTGGTGCGTGCACTCGAAGCCGACGAAACGATCAAGCGTGGCAAGGGCGGCGACCGGGACGCCGAGGAATTGCACATCCAGCGCCTGATGCCGGCCGATGCCCTGCGCGTGCGCGGCCGCCACAACGCCGCCAACGCACTGGCCGCGCTCGCGCTCGCCAGCGCGGTCGGTTGCCCGCTGGCGCCGATGCTGCACGGCCTGCGCGAATACGCCGGCGAGCCGCACCGCGTGCAGTACATCGCCACCTTCAACGGCGTCGACGCCTTCGACGACAGCAAGGGCACGAATGTGGGCGCCACGGTGGCTGCGCTGAACGGCCTGGGCGACGACAAGGCGCCGGCGAAGCTCGTCGTGATCCTCGGCGGCGACGGCAAAGGCCAGGACTTTTCGCCGCTGGCCGAGCCGGTGCGCCGCCATGCGCGGGCGGTGGCCACGATCGGCCGCGACGCGGCAGGGATCGAAGCGGCGCTTGCCACGACCGGTGTGCCGCTGCAGCGCTTCGAGACCCTGCAGGCTGCGACGCGCTGGTCGTTCGAGCGTGCTCACAGCGGCGACGCGGTGTTGCTGAGCCCGGCGTGCGCGAGTCTCGACATGTTCCGCAACTACGCGCACCGGGCCGAAGTGTTCGTGGCCGAAGTGCAGGCGATCGTGGCCGACAGCGGGGGGGTGCTGGCATGAGCTCTGCTCGGGCTGCGGCCGGCTTCGGGTTCGCCGCATGGCGCGAACGCCTCACCGCGTTCATGCCCAAGCGTGGTGACACCGACAAGACAACCGGCAGAGCCAAGGGCAAGCCCGACACCAAGAGCTCGATCCCCGTGCGCGACTGGATCGACATCGGCAAGGGTGGCCGGCCGACGCGCCTGGCCGGCTTCGACCAGGCGCTCGTGTGCGTCGTGATCGCGCTGCTCGCGCTCGGTGTGGTGATGGTCTACAGCGCGAGCGTGGCCCTGCCCGACAACCCGAAGTTCGCGCGCTACGCACCCACCTACTTCATGACGCGGCAGATCCTCTTCGTCGTGGTCTCCCTCGTGGCGGCGCTGGTGGCGGTGCAGGTGCCGGTCAGCGTGTGGGAGAAAGCCTCGCCCTGGGTCTTCGTCGCGTCGTTGTTGCTGCTGGTGCTGGTGCTCGTGCCGTTCATCGGCAAGGGCGTGAACGGCGCGCACCGCTGGATCCCCGTCGGGCCGTTCAGCTTCCAGCCTTCGGAATTCGCCAAGCTCGCGATCGCGATGTACGCCGCCAACTACATGGTGCGCAAGATGGACATCAAGGAAAAGTTCGTGCGCGCGGTAGCGCCGATGGCCATCGCACTCGGCGTGATCGGCATGCTGCTGCTGGCCGAGCCCGACATGGGCGCTTTCATGGTGATCGCAGTGATCGCGATGGGCATCCTGTTCCTGGGCGGCGTGAACGGCCGCATGTTCTTCCTGAGCATCGCGGTGCTGGTCGGCGCGTTCGTGTTGATGATCGTCAGCAGCCCGTGGCGTGCCGAGCGCATCCTCGCGTTCCTGAAACCCTGGGACCCTTTGTACGCTCAAGGAAAGGGTTATCAGCTCACGCACTCGCTGATCGCCTTCGGGCGCGGCGAAGTCTTCGGCCAGGGCCTGGGCGGCAGCGTCGAGAAGCTGCACTACCTGCCCGAGGCGCACACCGACTTCCTGCTCGCGGTGATCGGCGAAGAGCTCGGTTTCATCGGTGTGGCCTGCGTGATCGTCGCCTTCTTCTGGCTCGCCCGGCGCCTGTTCCACATCGGCCGCCAGGCGATCGCGCTCGACCGCGTGTTCGCCGGCCTGTTCGCACAGGGCATCGGCTTGTGGATGGGCGGGCAGGCCTTCATCAACATGGGCGTGAACCTCGGCGTGCTGCCGACCAAGGGGCTGACCCTGCCGCTGATGAGTTACGGCGGCTCGGCGATCGTGATGAACATGATCGCGCTGGCGATCGTGCTGCGGATCGATATCGAGAATCGCCAGATGATGCGAGGGGGCCGCGCATGAGCGCCAACCACCTCGTTGTGATGGCGGCCGGCACGGGCGGCCATGTGATCCCCGGCCTCGCCGTCGCACGCGAAATGCAGTCGCGCGGCTGGAGCGTGAGCTGGCTCGGCACGACCACCGGCATGGAAAACCGCCTCGTGCCGCCGACCGGCATCGACCTCGACACGATCGGCTTCAACGGCCTGCGCGGCAAGGGCTTGATGCAGACGCTGACTGGCGGCCTGCGCCTGCTCGGTTCGTTCTGGACTTGCCTGCAGATCCTGCGCAAGCGCCACGCCACCGCCGTGCTCGGCATGGGTGGCTACGTGTGTTTCCCCGGCGGGCTGATGGCGGCCCTGCTGCGCAAGCCGCTGGTGCTCGTCAACGCCGACGCGTCGCTGCTGATGAGCAACCGCGCGCTGCTTCCTTTCGCCGAGCGGGTGGCCTTCGGCTTCGACGGTGAAGCGGCACGCTGGACCAAAGACGCGATCGTCACGGGCAACCCGGTGCGCGCCGAGATCGAAAACCTGCCCGAACCTGCAGACCGGTTTGCCGGCCGCAGCGGGCCGTTGCGCCTGCTCGTGGTCGGCGGCAGCCTCGGCGCGCGGGTGCTGAACGAATGCGTGCCACAAGCGCTGGCGCTGCTCGGTGAAGCGCAGCGCCCGCGTGTCACGCACCAGACCGGCGAGGCCAACCACGCCGGCGTGCAGGCGGCCTATGCGCGGGCCAACGTGGCGGCCCAGGTGCTGCCCTTCATCGACGACATGGCCTCGCGTCTGGCCGAGTGCGACGTGATCGTCTGCCGCGCCGGCGCGGTGACGGTTAGCGAGCTGTGCGCGGCCGGCGTGCCGGCGGTGCTGGTACCGCTGGTCGTGAGCACCACCGCGCACCAGCGCGACAACGCGACCTGGCTGGCCGGCAAAGGCGCCGGCATCCACCTGCCGCAGACCGAGCTCACGCCGCGCAAGCTGGCCGACCTGTTGGCGGGGCTGAAGCGCGACGCGCTGCTGACCATGGCCACCAAGGCACGCACGCTCGCCAAGCCGAAGGCCGCAGCGCGCGTGGCCGATCAGATCGAAGGGTTGGCGCTCACATGAAACACGCCGTCAAGCACATTCATTTTGTGGGCGTCGGCGGCGCCGGCATGAGCGGCATCGCCGAGATCCTGCACAACCTCGGGTATGCCGTTTCGGGTTCCGACCAGAGCGACAGCAGCACGACACGCCGCCTCGCGTCGCTCGGTATTCGCGTCAACATCGGTCACGACGCCGGCAACATCGCGGGCGCCGAAGCGGTGGTCACGTCGACCGCCGTGCGCGCCGACAACCCCGAGGTGATCGCCGCCCGCGCCAAACGTGTGCCCTTGGTGCCGCGCGCGGTGATGCTGGCCGAACTGATGCGCCTGAAGTCGGGCATCGCGATCGCCGGCACGCACGGCAAGACGACGACGACATCGCTGGTCACCAGCGTGCTGGCCGAAGCCGGCGTCGACCCGACCTTCGTGATCGGCGGGCGGCTCAACGCGGCCGGTGCCAACTCGCGGCTCGGTTCGGGCGACTACATCGTGGTCGAGGCAGACGAGTCGGACGCGTCGTTCCTGAACCTGCTGCCGGTGATGGCCGTCGTCACGAACATCGACGCCGACCACATGGACACCTACGGCCACGATTTCGCCAAGTTGAAGTCGGCCTTCGTCGAATTCATCCACCGCATGCCGTTCTACGGCGCGGCCATCCTGTGCAGCGACGACCCGGGCGTGCGCTCGATCATGCCGATGATCTCGCGCCCGGTCGTCACCTATGGCTTCGGCGAAGACGCGATGGTGCGCGCGGTGAACGTGGTGGCCGACGCCGGCACCATGCAGTTCACGGTGCAGCGCCGCAACGGCGTGCAGATGCCCGACCTGCGCGTGAGCCTGAACCTGCCGGGCGACCACAACGTGCTGAACGCGCTGGCGGCCATTGCGGTGGCGACCGAACTCGAACTGCCCGACGCGCCGGTGGTCAAGGGGCTGGCCGAGTTCAACGGCGTGGGCCGGCGTTTCCAGCGCTACGGCGAGCAGCCGGTCAGCGAAGCGAACGGCGGCGGCAGCTTCACCTTGATCGACGACTACGGCCACCACCCGGTCGAGATGGCGGCCACCCTGGCCGCCGCGCGCGGCGCGTTCCCGGGGCGCCGCCTCGTGCTCGCGTTCCAGCCGCACCGCTTCACGCGCACCCGCGACTGTTTCGAAGACTTCGTGAAGGTCATCGGCACCGCCGACCTGGTGCTGCTCGCCGAGGTCTATGCCGCCGGCGAAACACCGATCGTCGCGGCCGACGGGCGAGCACTGGCACGCGCGCTGCGAGTGGCCGGCAAGGTCGACCCGGTGTTCGTCGACGAGATTGCCGACATGCCCAAGACCATCGTCGAACAGGCACGCGGCGGCGACGTGGTGATCGCTATGGGCGCGGGCTCGATCGGCAACGTGCCGGGGCTGGTGAGCGAGATGTTGAGCGCGAAAGGGGCAGCGGCATGAGCATCGACGTGAAAGCCCTCGGCAAGGTGGCGGTGCTGATGGGTGGCACTTCGGCCGAGCGCCAGATCTCCTTGATGTCGGGGACGGGTGTGCTGGCCGCGTTGCAGTCGCAAGGCGTCGACGCGCATGCCTTCGACCCGGCCGAGCGCGAGCTGGTCGAGTTGAAGCGCGAAGGCTTCGCACGCTGTTTCATCGCGCTGCACGGCCGCCACGGCGAAGACGGCAGCGTGCAGGGTGCGCTCGAACTGCTGGGCATGCCGTACACCGGCTCGGGCGTGATGGCGTCTGCCATCGCGATGGACAAGGTGATGACCAAGCGCGTCTGGCTCGCCGAAGGCCTGCCGACGCCGCGCTACGTGTGGCTGGCGCCCGAACAACGCTCGCGCGAGCGCATCCGCACCGTGCCCGACGAACTCGGCCTGCCGCTGATCGTGAAGCCGCCGCGCGAGGGTTCGTCGATCGGCATCAGCAAGGTGGCGGGTTATTCGCAGATGCAGGGCGCAGTCGAACTGGCTGCGAAGTACGACGCCGACGTGCTGTGCGAAGAGTTCATCGAAGGCGACGAAGTGACCTGCCCGGTGCTCGGACAGGGCAGCTCGGCGCGCGCGCTGCCGGTCATCAGGATCATGGCGCCCGAAGGTGCTTACGACTACCAGAACAAGTACTTCACCGACGACGTGAAGTACCAGTGCCCAAGTGGCCTGCCGGCGGCCGAAGAAGAAGAGATCCAGCGCATCGTCGTGCAGGCCTACCGCACCCTCGGCTGCCGCGGCTGGGGCCGGGCCGACCTGATGATCCGGCGCAGCGACC
Source organism: Rhizobacter sp. (assembly GCF_032229685.1). Taxonomy (GTDB): domain Bacteria; phylum Pseudomonadota; class Gammaproteobacteria; order Burkholderiales; family Burkholderiaceae_C; genus LMDS01. The sequence continues at coordinate 50,277 of NZ_JAVTWP010000032.1, forward strand.
GCAAGGCTTTTCTGCTCGAGATGAACACCTCGCCGGGCATGACGACGCATTCGCTGGTGCCGATGTCGGCCAAGGCCGCGGGCCTGAGCTACGAGGCCTTGTGCGTGCAGATCGTTGCCGGTGCGGCGCTCGACGCGACACAGGCGGGCGCTGCCTGAGACCATGGCGAAGACCGCACGCACCCCCGAGCTCCCGGCCGACATCCGGCTGATGAATCTGACCGCCGGCTTGCTGGCGGCCATCGGCGTGAGCGCGATCGTGGTGGTGCTGCTGATGTGGGCGATGCGCCAGCCGCTGTTCGCAGTGCAGGGCATCCGCGTCGAAGGTGATCTGGCGCACAACAGCGCGCTGACGATCCGCGCCAACGCGGCGCCGCGGCTGGTGGGCAACTTCTTCACGCTCGACCTGGCGGTCGGGCGGCGCGCTTTCGAAGCGGTGCCCTGGGTGCGCCAGGCCGTCGTGCAGCGCGTGTGGCCGAACCGGCTGCGGGTATTGCTCGAAGAGCACCGTGCGGCTGCGCTCTGGGAAGGCAGCGGCGACGCCGCCGACAAGCTCGTCAACAGCTTCGGCGAGGTGTTCGAGGCCAACCTCGGTGATGTCGAAGACGAAGCGCTGCCGACACTGCGCGGGCCTGAAGCGGCTGCGGCGCAGATGCTCACGATGCTGCGCCGCCTCGAGCCGGTGTTCGCGCCGATGGAAACGCGCATCGACGCACTCGAGCTCTCGGGCCGCGGTTCGTGGCGCGCCGAGCTCGACTCGGGCGCCGAAGTCGAACTCGGCCGCGGCAGCGACGACGAGGTGGTGGCGCGCACCGAGCGTTTTGTGGGCACGCTGACGCAGGTCACGTCGCGCTACCAGCGGCCGCTGCAGTACGCCGACCTGCGGCACAACGAAGGCTATGCCGTTCGGCTCAAGGGCATCTCGACCGCGGTCGATCCGAGCGGCAAACCGGCCAGGAAATAGGAAAACAAACATGCCCAAGGAATACAAGGACCTCGTCGTCGGCCTCGACATCGGCACCGCCAAGGTGATGGTCGTGGTGGCCGAAGTGCTGCCCGGTGGCGAGTTGCGCATCGCCGGCCTGGGCAGCGCGCCGGCGCACGGCCTGAAGCGCGGTGTGGTCGTGAACATCGACGCCACGGTGCAGTCGATCCAGCAGGCGCTCAAAGAGGCCGAGATGATGGCCGACTGCAAGATCACGCGCGTCTACACCGGCATCACCGGCAGCCACATCCGCGGCCAGAACTCGACCGGCATGGTGATCGTGCGCGACAAGGAAGTGACGCCAGTCGACGTGGCGCGTGTGGTCGAGACCGCCAAGGCGATCAACATCCCGAACGACCAGCGCCTGCTGCTGGTCGAGCCGCAGGAATTCGTGATCGACGGGCATGAAGTGAAAGAGCCGATCGGCATGAGTGGCGGCCGACTCGAAGTGAAAGTGCACATCGTCACCGGCGCGCAGAGCGCGGCCGAGAACATCGTGAAGTGCGTGCGGCGTTGCGGGCTCGAGGTCGACCAGCTGGTGCTGAACCCGAGCGCGTCGAGCCATTCGGTGCTGACCGACGACGAGAAGGACCTGGGCGTGGCGCTGGTCGACATCGGCGCCGGCACCACCGACGTGGCGATCTTCACCGACGGAGCGATCCGCCACACGGCCGTGATCCCGATCGCCGGCGACCTGATCACGAGCGACATCGCGATGGCGCTGCGCACGCCGACGAAAGACGCCGAAGAGATCAAGATCGAGTACGGCGTAGCCAAACAACTGCTCGCCGACCCGAGCGAGCAGCTCGAAGTGCCCGGCCTGGGCGACCGCGCGCCGCGCATGCTGAGCCGCCAGGCGCTGGCCGGCGTGATCGAGCCGCGCATCGAAGAGATCTACTCGCTCGTGCACCAGGTGATCCGCGAGAGCGGCTACGAAGAGCTGCTTTCCAGCGGCGTCGTCATCACCGGCGGGGCGGCGGTGATGCCGGGCATGGTCGAGCTCGGCGAAGACATCTTCCTCAAACCCGTGCGCAAGGGCATACCGACGTATCACGGTGCGCTGCACGACATGGTGGGCAACCCGCGCTCGGCCACGGTGATGGGCCTGCTCGAAGAAGCCCGCATCGCACGCTCGCGCGGGCAGCGCGCGGCGCAGCAGGCGGGTTCGGTGAAAACACTTTTCGGGCGCGCCAGGGACTGGTTCCTGGGCAACTTCTGACACGGGGGCGAGCATGAAAAACAACCTGCACTCACGCCAGCTCGACCACCCCGGTCACGGGCTGGACCCACCGTCCCGGCGACACCAGCGACCTCGGACCCCGGCACCGCCGGGCGACCGTGGCGAACAGAGCAAGTGAAACAAGCAAGGCGGGCTCGCGGCCCGTCGACACAACGGCAACTGCATTGAAGGTTTTTTGGAGAATCACATGGCCATCGAAATGATCGAAGAGTTCAGCATGGGTACGCAGATCAAGGTGATCGGCGTGGGCGGTGGCGGCGGCAACGCGGTCGAACACATGATCGCGCAGGGCGTGCAAGGCGTGGAGTTCGTCTGCGCCAACACCGACGCGCAGGCCCTCAACCGCTCGGCGGCGCACAACCTGATCCAGCTCGGCACCACCGGCCTGGGCGCGGGCGCCAAACCCGAAGCCGGCAAGGCCGCGGCCGAAGAGGCGGTCGACCGCATCCGCCAGGCGATCGACGGCTCGCACATGCTGTTCATCACCGCCGGCATGGGCGGTGGCACCGGCACCGGCGCCGCGCCGGTGATCGCCCGCGTGGCCAAGGAAATGGGCATCCTGACCGTGGGCGTGGTCACCAAGCCGTTCGAGTTCGAAGGCAACCGCCGCATGAAGTCGGCCGACGCCGGCCTGGCCGAGCTGGAGGCCAATGTCGATTCACTGATCGTGATCCTGAACGACAAGCTGCTCGACGTGCTGGGTGACGACATCACGCAGGACCAGGCCTTCGCGCACGCGAATGACGTGCTGAAGAACGCGGTCGGTGGCATCAGCGACATCATCCACATGCCGGGCCTGGTGAACGTCGACTTCGAAGACGTGAAGACGGTGATGAGCGAGCCGGGCAAGGCGATGATGGGCACCGCGATCGCGAGCGGCCCCGACCGCGCCACCAAGGCCGCCGACGCGGCCGTGGCCTGCCCGCTGCTCGAAGGCATCGACCTGTCGGGCGCGCGTGGCGTGCTGGTGTTGATCGCGGCCAACCGCAACACCTTCAAGCTGGCCGAAAGCCGCAACGCGATGAACACGATCCGCCGCTACGCTGCCGACGACGCGCACGTGATCTACGGCACCGCGTACGACGAAAGCCTGGGCGACCAGTTGCGCGTGACCGTGATCGCCACCGGCCTGAGCCCGCAGCGCCGCCAGCAGCAGGCGCCGATGACCGTGGTGCACAGCATGCCGGCCAAGATGACCGGCACCAACGACCTGCCGATCCTGCACAACGCGCTGACGCAGCCGGCGCAGACCAGCAGCACCAGCGCACCGCACGACTACAGCTCGCTGACCACGCCGAGCGTGTGGCGCAACGGCCGCACTGCGGCGGCCAAGGTCGATGCGCTGGCGAGCAACGGCATGGACGAGATCGAGATCCCGGCCTTCCTGCGCAAACAAGCCGACTGATGCTGGCCACACGCCCTTTCCTGGCGCGCCGGCGCAGGGAAAGGGTGGAGGCTGAAAGTCCCGCGCTGGTCGAGGCGGGGCAGAAGCCTCCTAAAATCCCCGGCATGTTGCAACAACGCACGCTCAAGTCGATGACCCGGGCCGTCGGCGTGGGCTTGCACGGCGGGCAGCGGGTCGAGCTCGTGTTGCGGCCCGCGCCGGTCGACACCGGCATCGTGTTCCGGCGCGTCGATCTGCCGGTGCCGGTGAACATTCCGGTTAATGTCGACGCGGTCTGCGACACCCGCATGGCCACCACCATCTCGCCCGGTGGCGACACCGGCGCCCCCAAGGTCAACACGATCGAACACCTGCTGTCGGCGTGCGCGGGCTTGGGGCTCGACAACCTGGTGGTCGACATCACGGCCGAAGAAGTGCCGATCCTCGACGGCTCGGCGGCCTCGTTCGTGTTCCTGCTGCAGAGCGCCGGCATCGAATTGCAGGACGCGCCCAAGCGCTTTCTGCGCATCCTGAAGCCCGTGGAAGTGCGCCACGGCGAAGGCGCTTCGGCGATCTGGGCGCGGCTCGACCCGCTCAACGGCTACACGCTGACCTTCGAGATCGCGTTCGACCACCCGGCCGTCAACCAGACCGGCCAGCGTGTCGTGTTCGACATGGGCTCGGGCCAGTACAAGCAGCAGATCGCGCGCGCCCGCACCTTCGGCTTCACGAAGGACGTGGAGACGATGCGCTCGCGCGGCCGCAGCCTGGGCGGCAGCATGGACAATGCGATCGTGGTCGACGATTACAAGGTGCTCAACAACGAAGGCTTGCGCTACGACGACGAGTTCGTGAAGCACAAGATCCTCGACGCCATCGGCGACATGCATGTCGCCGGCCACCCGCTGCTCGCCGCGTACAGCGGCTTCAAGTCGGGCCACGCGCTCAACAACAAGCTGCTGCGAGCCGTGTTCGCCGACCGCAGCAGCTACGAGTTCGTCACCTTCGACGACGCCGCCCGGGCGCCCGCCGGCTTTGCCGAGCTGGCCCCCGCGTGGTGACGGGCCTGCCTTGAACGATGCTGATCTTTCGCTGGATCTTTCTTCTGCTGCTCGGTGCCGGCGTGGTGTGCCTGGCGATGTACCTGGGCACGGGTCAACAGCGATTTCGTGCGATCGGCATCCTGATCGTGAAGTGGACGGTGGTGGCCGCCCTGGCCTTCTTCGCCGTGCTCATCCTCGAGCGGCTGGTGGTGATTCTGTGAAGGTGAACCCATGACGGTTTTTCGCTGGATCATCGGCGTCATCGCCGCCATCCTGGCCACGGGCTCGGTGGTGTGTTTCGTGCTCTTCATCACCCTGGACATCGACGTCTGGATCCAGCGTGCGCGCAGCTTCCGGCGCGGCACCTACCTGGCCTGCCTGACGTGGTTCAACGTCGAGGTCTGGGGCCGGGTGGTCTGGACCATCATCCACTGGTGACGGGCAAGCCGAGGAAGTCGAGCACCTCGGGAAGGTCCTCTTTCTCGAAGTCGCTCAGCGCGTGGTCGCTGCCTTCGAGCAGCCTGATCCTGCAGCCTTTGTAGCGCGCGCTCATCTCGCGCCAGTCGAGCACCTCGTCGCCCTTGGCAATCACTGCGAAGTAGCGCTCCGGCCGTGTCAACGAGGCAGGCGCGATCGCACGCAACTCGTCGATGAACTCCGGCCGGAAGAAGAAGCGCTCGTCGCTGTGCCACGCCGTCGTTTCGCCGATGTACTTGGCCAGGTCGCGTGCCGGGTCGATGGCCGGGTTCAACACCACCGCGCGGCAACCGAGCCGCTCGGCCAAGGCGGTGGCATAGAAGCCGCCGAGCGAACTGCCGATCACGGCGGTGCGTTGTGCCGACCACTGTGCAATGCCGTCGAACAACATCTGCATCGCATCTTGAGGCGAGGGCGGCAACTGCGGGCACCACCAGGCCAGATCGGGCCGATGCCGTTGCACCCACGCCGCCATCACGCGTGCCTTGCTCGACTGGGGCGACGAGCGAAAGCCGTGCAGGTACAGCAGGTGCGTGACGCTCTCGTCGGCCATCAACGTGACGCCGCGCCCAGCGCCTCGAGCAGCTTGGCGTGCACGCCGCCGAAGCCGCCGTTGCTCATGCAGAGAATGTGGTCGCCGGGCCGCGCCGCGGCGACGACACGCTGCACCAGCTCGGCGATCGTCTCGCAGACCACCGCCTGTGGGCCCATCGGGGCCAGCGCCTGCACCGCGTCCCAGCCGAGCCCGCCGCTGTGGCAGAAGGCGAGGTCGGCCTCTTCGAGCGACCAGGGCAATTGCGCTTTCATCGCGCCGAGCTTCATCGTGTTCGAACGCGGCTCGAACACGGCGAGGATGCGCTCCAGGCCGACCTTGCGGCGCAGCCCGTTGACGGTGGTGCGCATGGCCGTCGGGTGGTGCGCGAAGTCGTCGTAGACACGGATGCCGCGCACTTCGCCGATCAGTTCGAGGCGGCGACGCACGTTCTCGAAACTGGCGAGGGCACGCGCCGCGACCTCGGGCGCCACGCCCACGTGTTCGGCGGCGGCGATCGCTGCGACCGCATTGAGTTGGTTGTGTTCGCCCAGCAGCGGCCACTCGACGCGTGCGATCTTCAGGCTGCCGCGCAGCACGTCGAAGGCATGAGGCTCACCGCGCGCGCGCAGCGCCCCGGGCTCTTCCTTGCGCGCGCCGAAGCGCTGCACCTCGCTCCAGCAGCCCATCGTCAGCACCCGCTGCAGGCTCTCTTCGCGTGCGTTGACGACGAGTCGCCCATGTGCCGGCACGGTGCGCACCAGGTGGTGAAACTGGCGCTCGATCGCGGCCAGGTTCTCGAAGATGTCGGCGTGGTCGTACTCGAGGTTGTTCAGGATCGCGGTGCGCGGCCGGTAATGCACGAACTTGCTGCGCTTGTCGAAGAAGGCCGTGTCGTACTCGTCGGCCTCGATCACGAACGGCGCGCCGGGCTGCGTGTTGCCCAGGCGTGCCGACACGCCGAAATTGAGCGGCACACCGCCGACCAGAAAGCCCGGGTTCAGGCCGGCCTGGTCGAGCATCCAGGCCAGCATCGAGGTGGTGCTGGTCTTGCCGTGCGTGCCGGCCACGGCCAGCACGTGCCGGCCCTGCAGCACGTTCTCGGCCAGCCATTGCGGGCCGCTGGTGTAAGGCGCGCCGGCATCGAGCACCGCTTCCATCAATGCGTTGCCACGGCTGACGACGTTGCCAACGACGTAGAGGTCTGGCGCGAGCGACATCTGCTCGGGGCCGAAGCCTTCGATCAGCTCGATGCCGAGCGCGCGCAGCTGGTCGCTCATCGGCGGGTAGACGTTGGCGTCGCAGCCGGTGACCTTGTGGCCGCTTTCGCGCGCCAGCGCGGCCAGGCCGCCCATGAAGGTGCCGCAGATGCCGAGGATGTGAATGTGCATCGGGCCATTCTAGGAGCGGCGCGGTTCGCCCCCTGCGTGGAAAATGCCTTGCATGTCGTCGTGGATCACCACCAACCCCATCGTCTACCCGGCGCTCGAAGTGGTGCACATCACCGGCATCGCCCTGCTGGTGGGCAACCTGGTGCTGGTCGAGTTGCGGGTGTGGGGGCTGGGACGCGCGCTGCCCTTGCCGGCGCTGGCCAGGCTCGGCCTGACGGTGTCCCTGATCGGCTTCGGCCTGGCCGCTGCCAGCGGCCTGCTGATGTTCGCGAGCCAGGCGGCCGAGCTCATGGCCAACCGCGCATTCGTGCTCAAGATGGCTTTGCTGACGCTGGCGGGTGCGAATGCCGGGCTGTTCCACGCCCGCGACGGCCTCACCCGGCTCGACGCCATCGCCCGGCTGCAGACCGCACTGTCGTTGGGGCTTTGGCTCGGCGTCATCATCTGCGGTCGCTGGATCGCCTACCGCTGAAGGAGCTCGCCGCATGCAACGTCGTCACATGATCCTGATGGGTGCGAGCGTGTTCGCCGCTCCGCGCGCCTTTGCCCACCACGGCTGGAGCAGCTTCGATCAGGAGCGTCCGATCTACCTCGAAGGAAAGGCCGTGAAAGTGTCATGGGGGAACCCGCACGCCGAGGTCGACCTGCAGATTGCTGCCGATCTGAAGTTGCCCACCGATCTGGCCAAGCGTGCGCTGCCGGCGCAGTCGGCCAGCGTCGACGGGCCGCGCCTGCTGGCCGCGGCGAAGCTGCCGACACGCCGCGACCCGGTCTGGGAGATCGAGTTCGCGCCGCTCACGCGCATGGAAGCCTGGAAGGTGCCCGAGATCAAGGTGGGCGACACGATCGCCGTGCTCGGCTTCACGCTCGTCGGCGAAAAGGGCGACGCCGTGCTGCGGGCCGAATACCTGTTCGCCGGCGGCAAGACCTACGGCATGCGCTCGGCGCCGGCCTGAGCCGTCTGAGCGAAGCTCAGCCGCGCAGGCTGTCTGCGGCGGCCTGGCAGGTGGCGGCGATGTCGGCCGCGCTGTGCGCCGCGCTCACGAAACCGGCCTCGTACAAGGCCGGCGCGAAGTACACGCCGCGGTCGAGCATGGCGTGGAAGAAGCGGTTGAAACGCTCTTTGTCGGTCGCGAGCACGGCGTTGTAGTTCTGCGGCAGTTCGTCCGCGAAGAAGAAGCCGAACATGCCCCCTTCGCAGTCGCCGACCATCGGCACACCAGCGCTGCGGGCCGCGGCCACGAGGCCGTCGACGAGTGAGCGGGTGCTTGCACTCAGCGCCTCGAAGAAGCCGGGTCGGCGAATCTCTCGCAGCGTCGCCAGGCCGCAGGCCGTGGCGACCGGGTTGCCCGACAAGGTGCCGGCCTGGTACACCGGGCCAAGCGGGGCCAACTGCTGCATCACCGCGCGCCTCGCCCCGAAAGCCGCCAGCGGCATGCCACCGCCGATGACCTTGCCGAACACGCTGATGTCGGGCTCGAAGCCGGGGATCAGCTTCGCGTAAAGGCTCTGTGCGCTGCCGAGCGCCACGCGGAACCCGGTCATCACCTCGTCGAACACGAACAGCGCGCCGTGCTGCGTGCACAGCTCGCGGATGCGTTTCATGAACGGCACCGAAGCGCGCACGAAGTTCATGTTGCCGGCGATCGGCTCGATCATCACGCAGGCGATCTCAGGGCCGTGCAGCTTGAAGGCTTCTTCGATCTGTTCGAGGTTGTTGTACTCGAGCACGAGCGTGTGCTGCACCACTTCGGGCGGCACGCCGGCGCTGGTGGGGTGGCCGAACGTGGCCAGGCCCGAGCCGGCCTTCACCAGCAGGGCATCAGCGTGGCCGTGGTAACAGCCCTCGAACTTGACGATCTTGCTGCGGCCGGTGGCGCCGCGCGCCAGGCGCAGCGCACTCATCGCCGCTTCGGTGCCCGAGCTGACGAGGCGCACCTGGTCCATGCTCGGCACCAGGCTCAGGATCTCTTCGGCGAGCTCGACTTCGCGCTCGGTCGGCGCGCCGAAAGAAAAGCCCTCGACAGCGGCTTTCTGCACTGCGTCGAGCACGGCCGGGTGGCCGTGGCCGAGGATCATCGGGCCCCAGGAGCCGATGTAGTCGATGTAGCGCCGGCCTTCGGCGTCGACGATGTACGCGCCGTGGCCACTCTTGATGAAGCGTGGCGTGCCGCCGACAGCCCGAAATGCCCGCACCGGCGAGTTGACGCCACCGGGGATGACCTTCTGGGCCCGCTCGAAGAGCTGTGCGTTCGTGGATTCAGTGGACATGGCGTGGGCTCTTCGGGGCAAGGCCGTCGTCGGCGGGTTCTTCGGCGCTGCCGGGCTCGGCTTCTTCGCCTGGCGGCAGGGCCCAGAAGAAGCGGTCGGGCAGCACGTTGCCCATACCCGGGCGAAAGCCCGCGTCGAGCGCTTGATCGAGAAAGGTCAGCGCTTCGCCGACCGCGGCCTGCAACTCGGCGCCGGCCGCCAGCAAGGCTGCGAGCGAGGCCGACAGCGTGTCGCCGGCGCCGACGAAGCTCACCTCGAAGCGCTCGAACTTCTCGCCGGTGATGGCGCCTTCGGGCGAAGCGAGCACGTTGTCCATGAACTGGTCGGCGGTCTTCGAGCTCTGGATCAGCACGCTCGTGACCAGCACGAAGCGCGTGCCGTGCTCGCCCGCGGCCACCGCGAGCTCGCGCGGCGAAGCCGGTCGATCGCCTTCCCAGTCGGGCAACAGGAAGTCGGTGAGCGTCTGGTGGCTGCCGACCAGCACTTCGGTCTGGGGCAGCACCAACTCGCGGAAGGCGTCGAGGTAGGCCTGCTGATCGTCTTCTTCGACCCACGACAGGTTGGGCATGTAGGCCACGAGCGGCACGTCGGGGTAGTCGGACAGGATCTCGGCGACCGCGCTCACGCCTTCGGCCGAACCGAGGAAGCCGACCTTCCAGGCCGCGATGGTCACGTCTTCGAGAATGCTGCGGGCCTGCTCGGCGATCACGTCGGGGTCGAGTGCGTGGTGGTCGAAGACCTCGGCGGTGTCACGCATCACGATGCTGGTGACCACGGGCAGCGCGTGCGCCCCCATGGCGGCGACGGTGGCCACGTCACCGGCCGTGCCGCCGGCGCCGGTCGGGTCGCTGGCATTGAAGCTCATCACGCACGCCGGGGCGACCTGGTCTTCGACGGCGTCGGATTCGAGCTCGGGAACGGGGGTTTCAGCGGTCATGGGAAGCAGTCCGAAGCAGCGGTTTTCAGAGCCGGGCGAGCCGTTTGCACAACTTGGCCAAACCTCTAGGCAAATGTGAAGAATGTTGCGTATGTACCTACAAAGACTTGATTTTCTGACGAAGTGCACCGCTAGAATCTGGTCGCATTGTAGTGAAGCAAAGAGCCTTACGTGAGCGACCCCAAAACCTGGATGTGCCTCATCTGCGGATGGATCTACGACGAGGCAGCCGGTGACCCTGAGCATGGCATCGCGCCGGGAACGGCCTGGGCCGATGTGGCGATGAACTGGACCTGCCCCGAGTGTGGCGCCCGCAAGGAAGACTTCGAGATGGTTCAGATCTGAACCGCGAGGCCGACATCACAAACGCGGGCTGAACCGCGCCCCGTCGTTGAGGAGAATGTTCGTTGAGCAATCAGGCCCCCGCCGGCGCCGCAGGCATCAAGGTGCTGGTCATCGATGACAGCAACACGATCCGGCGCAGCGCCGAGATCTTCCTCAAGCAGGGCGGCTACCAGGTGCTGCTGGCCGAAGACGGCTTCGACGCGCTGTCGAAGGTCAACGATCACGATCCCGATCTGATCTTCTGCGACATCCTGATGCCGCGCCTCGACGGTTACCAGACCTGCGCCATCATCAAGCGCAACCAGAAATTCTCCGAAGTGCCGGTGATCATGCTGTCGAGCAAGGACGGCCTGTTCGACAAGGCGCGCGGCCGCATGGTGGGCTCGCAGGACTACCTGACCAAGCCCTTCACGAAAGACCAGTTGCTGCAAGCCGTCGAACTGCACCGGCGTGTTGTTTGATACGGCCGGCGCCACTGCGTGATGTTCGGCCGTGCGCGAAGTGCTTGCATTTCGCCGAGACTCCAACGTTGATGTTGAGGACCAGATCATGACGATCCGCAAGATTCTTTTGGTCGACGATTCGAAGACCGAACTGCATTTCATGTCCGACCTGCTCGGCAAACGTGGCTACGCCATCCGCACCGCCGAGAACGGCGAGGAAGCGATGAAGCGGCTCGGCGAAGAAACCCCCGACCTGATCCTGATGGACGTGGTGATGCCGGGCCAGAACGGCTTTCAGCTGACCCGCGCCATCACGCGCGACCCGCGCTTTGCCAACGTGCCGGTGATCATGTGCACGAGCAAGAACCAGGAAACCGACAAGGTCTGGGGCATGCGCCAGGGCGCCCGCGACTACATCGTCAAGCCGGTCGACGCCGACGAACTCGTCGCCAAGATCCACGCTTTCGACTGACCAGTGCCGGCGCACCCCACGGACCGAACCTGAATGGCGAACAAGCAAGCACTGCGCGAACTCCAGAGCCGGCTGGCCGAGCGTCTGCAGGCAGCGCGCACCCAGGCGCGCGGCAAGTCGTGGCTGGCCGTCGAGTGCAGCGGGCGCGGCCTGCTGTTCCCGCTGCGCGAGGCCGGCGAGATCTTCGCGCTCGCGCCGATCGTGCCGGTGCCGCACAGTCACCGCTGGTTTCTGGGCGTGTCGAACCTGCGGGGGCACCTGCACGGCGTGGTCGACCTGGCCGATTTTCTCGGCGTCAAGTCGCAGGAAATGGGCCGCGAACAGTCCCGGCTGGTCGGTTTCAACCAGTCGCTGGACATCAACTGCACCTTGATGGTCGACCGGCTGTCGGGCTTGCGCAGCGAAGCCGAGCTCACGCTCGAGCCCGAGGTGGAGGGTGCTCCCCGGCCCGCGTTCGTGGGCGTGCGCCTGCGAGACGAGGCCGGGCGCGTCTGGCAGGAGTTGAACCTGGCCGAACTGGCCACCGATGAAGCATTTCTGAAGGTCGTGGGCTGATACCCGCGCCCGCGCAGACACACAAACGAGAGTGCACGAGGTCGATATGAGCTTGCTGAACAAGATCAAGGGTTGGGGCCAAAAGGGCGGGGCCAACCCCGACCACGACCTGGTGGACGAAGTCCCGTTCGGCGACGCCTACGCGCCCGCTGGCGGTGCCTCGACCCAAGGGCATGGGGTCGACCCGAACTCGGTGTCGAGCCTGGAGGCGCCGACCCTGCAGCAGCCGATGGATCTCGACACCTCGATCATTTCCGAAGCCGCGCCTTCGGGCATGGCCGAGTTCTCCGAAACGCGGCTGCCCGACGCCGCTGCCCCCGCCCTGGCCGCGGCCGGCACCGGGCTGCCGATCATCGGCTCGCGGCCGGTGGCCGAGCAGCAGCGCATCCTGTTCTTCATGATCGTGATCGGCTTCATCGGCCTGATCGCGATGACGCTGCTGTCGGTCCGATCTGCCAACCAGGGTTCGGCGCAGGTGGGCGCCAGCGGCCAGGCGCTGATGCAGTCGCAACGCCTCGCCAAGTCGACCTCGCAGGCCCTGATCGGCAATGTGCCGGCCTTCGCCGAGGTGCGCGAGAGTGTCGACGTGCTGGCGCGCAACGTGCGCAGCCTGAAGACCGGCGAAGGTGCCGTGGCGGCCGCGCCGTCGGCGGTGCAGGGCCTGCTCGACCCGGTGTTGCCGCTGGTCGACAAGGCCGAGAAGAACGCGACCACCATTCTGGGCCAGCAGAAGATCCTGACCCAGGTGAACGAGGCGCTGCGCTCGATCAACCGCCAGTCGTCGGACCTGCTCGAGATCGCCGAAACCATTTCGTCGCTGAAGCTGCAGCAGGGTGCGTCGCCCGCGGAGCTGTCGGCCGCCGGCCAGCTCGTGATGCTGACGCAGCGCATCGGCAAGTCGGCCAACGAATTCCTGACGATGGAAGGCGTGAGCCCCGAGGCCGTGTTCCTGCTCGGCAAGGACTTGAACACCTTCCGCGAGATCGGCCAGGGCCTGTCCGACGGCAACGCCGAACTGCGCCTGGCGCCCACGCGCGACCCGGCCACCAAGGAGCGCCTGGTCGCGCTCATGAAACAGTACGAAGAGACCCGCACGCAAGCCGGCGCGATTCTCGGCAATCTGCAAGGCCTGGTGGCAGCGCGTGAAGCGCAGTCCACCGTGGTGGCCGACAGTGAACCGCTGCGCAAGGGCCTCGAGGCAGTGCAGGAAAAGCTCGCTGCGGAAACCGGCTTCAGCGGTCTGAACTTCGGGCTGCTGCTGCTGGCCGCGATCGTGATGTTGCTCGGCGGCGTCGGCTTCCTGCGCCTGTATGTGCGCGACCAGAGCGAACGCCGTTCGGCGGCGGAAGAGCAGCGCCTCGCGGCCGAACGCGAACAGCAGGAAGCCAAGCGGGTGAACGACGCGAACCAGGCGGCCATTTTGCGGTTGATGAACGAACTGCAGGCGGTGGCTGAAGGTGACCTGACACAACAAGCCACGGTGACCGAAGACATCACCGGCGCGATCGCCGACTCGGTGAACTACACGGTGGAAGAACTGCGCACGCTGGTGTCGCAGGTGCAAGGCACGGTGGGCCGCGTGACCGAAACGACCGAGAAGGTCGAGGCCAACTCCACCGAACTGCTGGCCACGTCGAGCGAGCAGCTGCGCGAGATTCGCGACACCGGCGAGTCGGTGCTGCAGATGGCCGGCCGCATCAACAACGTGTCGGGCCAGGCGCAAGAAACCGCAGCGGTGGCGCGCCAGTCACTCGAAGCGGCCGAGTCGGGCCTGCGCGCGGTGCAGAACACGATCGGCGGCATGAACTCGATCCGCGACCAGATCCAGGAAACCTCCAAGCGCATCAAGCGTCTGGGCGAATCGTCTCAGGAGATCGGCGAAATCACCGAGCTGATTTCCGACATTACCGAGCAGACCAACGTGCTGGCGCTGAACGCCGCCATCCAGGCCGCGTCGGCCGGTGAAGCCGGCCGAGGCTTCTCGGTCGTGGCGGAAGAAGTGCAACGCCTCGCTGAACGCTCTGGCGACGCGACGCGCCAGATCGCGGCGCTGGTCAAGACCATTCAGACCGACACGCAAGACGCGGTGGGCGCCATGGAGCGCAGCACCCAGGGCGTGGTCGAAGGAACCCGACTGACCGACGCGGCCGGCACGGCGCTCGGCGAAATCGACCGGGTTTCGCGCCAGCTCTCCGAACTGATCGCGCAGATCTCGAACCAGGCGCTCAGCGAAGCGCAGTCGGCCAACGTGGTGGCGGCGAACATCCAGCACATCTTCGCGGTGACCGAGCAGACCGGTGAAGGCACACGCTCCACCGCGCAGATGGTGCGCGAGCTCTCACGCACGGCCGAAGAACTGAAGCAGTCGGTGGCGCGGTTCAAGATCGATTGATTCGGCCCCACAACGATGAGCGTGACGATGAGCCCGAACTCCACCGAAACCGGTGACGACCTCAGCGCCCTGGCGTGGGTGCATGAAGAGCTGCGCCGTTCGCTCGACGCCGCGCACAAGGCGCTGCGCCGCTTCGTCAAGGAAACCGAAACCCTCGCCAGCTCCGACATCGAGGCGGTCGACCCGGCCGTGCTGCGCGGTGCCCGAACGCAGATCCACCAGGGCGTGGGTGCGCTCGAACTCGTCGGCTTGCCGGCCGCCGCGATGGTGCTGCGGGCCAGCGAGGCGGCGGTGCAGCGTTATGTGAGCAAGCCGCACAAGCTCACCACGCTGGTGATCGACGACATCGAGCGCGCCTCGTTCGCCTTGCTCGATTACCTGAGCCGCATGCTGGCGAGCAAGCCGGTGTCCACGCTGTCGCTGTTCCCGCAATACCGCGCCGTCCAGGAAGCGGCCGGTGCCGACCGCGTTCACCCGGCCGACCTGTGGTCGGTCGACTGGCAGTGGCGCGACCTGCCATCAGACCCGCAGGCCGCCCCGCGCCAGCCCGACGCCGCCACCCACGCCGCGCTCGAAGCCCTGTTGCTGGCGATGATGCGCGCTTCCAACCCGCTGGCGGTGGCCGAGCGCATGAGCGACGTCTGCGCCGGCCTCGGCGCCGGCGCCACGCAGCCGCAGATCGCCAATCTCTGGAAGCTCGCTTCCGCGGTGTTCGAAGCGCAGGCGAAGAGCCTGCTCGGCTTCGACGTGTTCAGCAAACGGGTGGCCTCGCGCCTGCTGGCGCAGTACCGCATTCTCGAGCGTGGCGATTCCGAACTCTCCGAGCGCCTCGCCCAGGACCTGCTTTTCTTCTGCGCCCAGAGCGCCGAGCCCGGCCCCGGCGACCACGCACCGCGCCTCGCCGCCGTGCGGCGTGCCTACGGCCTGGCGCAATACGCGCCGGTCGACTACACCGTCAGCCCGCTCGGCAAGTTCGACCCGGCGCTGGTGGCCCAGGCACGCAAACGTGTCACGGCCGCCAAGGAAGCGTGGTCGGCGATCGCCGGCGGCGAAATGCACCGCCTGGCAGGCTTGTCTGAGCAGTTCGCGCTGGTTGGCGATTCGCTCAAGCGCCTGTTCCCGCTCGGCGAAACCTTCGCGGCCGAACTGCAGCAGTCGGTGGCCCAGACCCAGCAGACCGGCGCAGCGCCTTCGGCGCCGCTGGCCATGGAAGTGGCGACCAGCCTGCTCTACGTCGAGGCCGCCCTTGAAGACGCGGAGTTCGACAGCCCCGAGCAGGCGCCACGCGTCCAGCGCCTGGCCGAGCGCCTGGCGGCCGTGCGGCAGGGCCGCGCGCCCGACCCGCTCGAGCCGTGGATGGAAGAGCTGTACCGGCGTGTCTCCGACCGGCAGACCATGGGCAGCGTGGTGCAGGAACTGCGCGCATCGCTCTCCGAGGCCGAGAAGCTGATCGACCAGTACTTCCGCAACCCGGCCGAGCGCGACGTGCTGATCCCGGTGCCGAACCAGCTTTCGGCGATGCGTGGCGTTCTCTCGGTGCTGGGCATGGACCACGCCTCGCACGCCTTGCTGCGCATGCGCGACGAGGTCGATGGCCTGGTGCAGACCGAGGTCGACCCGACGCGGGTTCACCAGGCTGGCGTGTTCGACCGCCTGGCCGGCAACCTGGGTGCGCTCGGCTTCCTGATCGACATGCTCAGCGTGCAGCCGCAAATGGCCAAGTCGCTGTTCCGCTTCGATGCCGACGCCGGCACGCTGAGCCCCGTGATGGGACGCGGCGAAGTGCACGCGCCGGGCGTCACCGCCACGCCGGCGGTCGACCCGCGGCTGATCGAACAGGCCCAGCAACTCGCACTGGCGTCTGTCAGCGACGAGGTGCCGGTCGAAGACGTGTCGCGCGATCTGCAGCGCCTGTCGCAGGAAGCACAGGCTGCCGACCAGCCCGCACTCGCCGCCACCGTGCAGCGCGCGCAGGAAGCGCTCGAAGCCGCACAACACCCCGAAGAACTTGCCAATGTGCGCGGCGATCTGTCGGACGCGCTGGCCGACTTCGTCTCGACCGCGTCCGACCCCGTGGGTCTGGAGCCCGAGCGTTCGTCGACAGGCCGCATCACCACGCCGATGACGCTGAGCTTCGAAGACGCCGCTGCCGATCTCGCCGAAGACGACGAGATGCGCTCGATCTTCCTCGAAGAAGCACAAGAGGTGCTCGAGACCGCGCGTGCGGCGCATGCCGATCTCGTCCGCGCACCGGCCGACATTGCGGCGCTCACGACGCTGCGGCGCGCTTTCCACACGCTCAAGGGCAGTTCGCGCATGGTCGGGCTGAAGGAATTCGGCGACGCGGCCTGGGCCGGCGAGCAGCTCTACAACAGCCACCTGGCCGATCAGGGCGCCGCTGAGCCGGCACTGCTCGACTTCACCGCCTGGTCGCTCGCGCACCTGAGCGACTGGGTCGAGGCCGTTTCGGCGAAGAACGACGCCGGCCACACGGCGGCTGCCGTGAAAGCGGCGGCGCAGCGGGTCAGCGACGGCCAGGCCCCGGCCGGCAGCAGCGACAGTTCCGACATCGCGCTGCCGCTCTTGCCGCCCGACCTGCCGAGCGCGGGCGATCTCGACCTCAGCGGCCTGTTGCCGGTGCCTGTCGACATGACGCCGGCGCTGGCGCAGCCGGCCGAACCAGTGCCTGAAGTCTCGTTCGAGTTCGACCTCGACAGCGCCCACGGCGCGCTCGACACGAGTGCGCTCGACGCGCCCGACCCGTTCGCGAGTGCCGCCACCGAGCCGATGCCGCTGCGCGTGGCCGAAGAAGCACCGCTGCCCGAGGTGTCCGTCGACCTGATCGACTTCGACCTGGACTTCGGCACAGCCGCCGAACCCGCGCCCGTGGCCGCCGCTGCGCCCGAGTCGGTGCACGCCGCGCTCGACGACTTGCCCGAACCGCCGCCGCAGCCGGAACCCGAAGACGAACTGATCAAGCAGGTCGGCCATCTGCGCATCGGCATTCCGCTCTTCAACATCTACCTCAACGAAGCCGACGAGCTGTCGCGCCGCCTGACGACCGAAATCGCCGAGTGGGCGATGGAGTTGCACCGCCCGATCGGCGATGCGCCGATCGCGCTCGCGCACTCGCTCGCCGGCAGCTCGGCCACGGTCGGTTTCAGCGACCTGTCGCAGCTCGCTCGCGCGCTCGAGCACGCCCAGACCCGTTCGCTCGCGATCGGCCACGGCACGCCGGAAGAAGCGCGTCTGTTCGTCGACGCGGCCGAAGAAATCCGGCGCCTGCTGCACCAGTTCGCGGCCGGCTTCCTGAAAGAGCCTTCGCCGGACCTGCTGGCCCGCCTGGCCGAACACGAGCTGAGCTCGGCGCGCCGCCTCGAAGCCGCGACTGCGGCGTCGGAGCTGGAACAGGCCGAGCCGGAAGAAACGCCGTCGCGCGAAGCGGCGGTTCCCCTGATCGCGCTCGATACGCCGCCGGAGCCCGCTGCGGCCGAGCCGGTGGCCGACGCCGCTGCCCCGGCAGTCGCCGAACTCGTGATGGACACCGCGCACGCGGCCCTGTCGGCGCCCGCCCCGTTCACGGTGTCGGCGTATGGCGATTCGCAGTTCGGCGCGCTCGGCCTCACCGAGCTGAAGCCCTTCGGCGATCTGCCTGTCGAGGCCTCGCGTGGCATGGGCGCGACCCATGCGCTGGTGGACGGTGACGACACGATCGACGCGGTCGATGCGATCGACGCCGAACTGTTCCCGATCTTCGAAGAAGAAGCCGAAGAGCTGCTGCCGCAGCTCGCCGCGAAGCTGCGCGACTGGGTGCGTCGCCCCGGCGAAGCCGCCCACCCGGCGGCGTGCATGCGCACCCTGCACACCCTGAAGGGCGGTGCCCGCCTGGCCGGCGCGATGCGCCTGGGCGAAATGGCGCACCGCCTCGAAACCCGCATCGAGCACGTGCTGGCGCAGCAACCGGTCAGCGCGCCCGATGTCGAGACCTTGCAGATCTACGGCGACGCGCTGTCGCAGACCTTCGAGGCCCTGCGTCAGGGCGACACGCCGGCCACGCCGCAGCCGGTGGCCAGCGCGCCGCGCAGTGTCGAAGCCGAGCCGGCACGGCCCGAGGTGGTGGCGCCTGCCGCACCGCTCGAGGTTCTGCTGACCGAAGCGCCGCGCGAAGTGGCCGAAGACGCCGCCGAGGTGCTCAGCCAGGACGACGTGGTCACCCAGCCCGCGGTGCTCGAAGAAACGCCGGCCCCGGCGCGTGCCGAGCCGGTGCTCAGTGCGCCGAGAGTCGCCGCGGCCGCGGCCAGCCCGGTCGCGCCGATCGACTTCAGCCGTTTCTCTCGCACCGAAGCCCTGGTGCGCAAGGCCCCCGAGCGCGCCCAGGGCACGCAGTCGGCCGTGCGGGTGCGCGCGCCGCTGCTCGACCGCCTGGTGAATCTGGCCGGTGAAGTGAGCATCACGCGCTCACGCATCGATTCCGGCGTGTCGCAGATCAAGGGCTCGCTCGGCGACCTCACGGAGAACCTGGAACGGTTGCGCGCGCAGCTGCGTGACATCGAGTTCCACGGCGAAATGCAGATGACCTCGCGGCTCGAAGCAGCGAAGGCCGCGTCGCAGAGTTTCGACCCGCTCGAATTCGACCGGTTCACGCGCTTCCAGGAACTCACGCGCATGATGGCCGAGTCGGTCAACGACGTGCACACCGTGCAGCGCAGCCTGCAACGCTCGGTCGAGAACACCGAAGACGAACTGGTGGCGCAGGCGCGCATGACGCGTGACCTGCAAGACGACCTGCTGCGCACCCGCATGGTCGAGTTCGAAGGCCTGTCGGACCGCCTCTACCGCGTGGTGCGCCAGGCCGCCAAAGAAACCGGCAAGGCCGTGCGGCTCGACATCGTCGGCGGCTCGATCGAAGTCGACCGCGGCGTGCTCGACCGCATGACCGGCTCGTTCGAACACCTGCTGCGCAATTGTGTGAGCCACGGCATCGAGATGCCCGACGTGCGCAGCGCGTCCGGCAAGGACCCGACCGGTTCGATCATCGTCGCGCTCACGCAAGAGGGCAACGAAGTGGGCGTCGAGTTCCGCGACGACGGCGCCGGCCTGAACCTCGAGCGCATCCGCGCCAAGGGTGTGGCGCTCGGGTTGATCGATGCGAACGCGCACCCGACCGACGCCGAACTCGCCAACCTGATCTTCACGCCGGGCTTCTCGACCGCGGAGGCGGTGACCGAACTCGCCGGCCGCGGCGTCGGCATGGACGTGGTGCGCTCCGAAGTGAACGCGATGGGTGGCCGCGTCGAAACCGCCACGGCGGCCGGCAAGGGCACCTCGTTCCGCATGGTGTTGCCGCTGACCACGGCGGTGACGCAGGTGGTGATGCTGCGCTGCGGCGAGACCAACGTGGCCGTGCCTTCCACGCTCGTCGAGGTGGTGCGCCGAGGCACGCCACAGGAGATCGATCAGTCGTACGCCAGCGGTGTGTACGCCATGCCCGAGCGCACCGTGCAGTTCTTCTGGCTCGGCGCGTTGTTGCAGCTCAGCCCGCGTTCGCTCGGCCAGGCCGATCGCACGCGCACAGTCGTCGTGATTCGCAGCGCGCAGCAGCGCATCGCCTTGCACGTCGACGAAGTGCTGGGCAACCAGGAAGTGGTGGTCAAGAATCTCGGGCCACAACTCTCGCGCATGCCAGGTCTGGCCGGCATCACGCTGCTGGCCTCGGGTGCGGTGGCGTTGATCTACAACCCGGTGGCGCTGGCCACCCTGTACGGCGAGTCGGCGCGCGCTGCCACCAGCGCGGCGCTGCGTGCGCCGGTGCCGATGCCCGCGCTCCCCGTGATCACCCGGCCCGACGAGAAGCTGGAACCGCTCGTGATGGTGGTCGACGACTCGTTGACGGTGCGGCGTGTCACCCAGCGCCTGCTGCTGCGCGAAGGTTATCGCGTGGTGCTCGCCAAGGACGGTCTCGACGCGCTCGAGCGCCTGGCCGAAGAACTGCCCCAGATCGTGCTCTCGGACATCGAGATGCCACGCATGGACGGCTTCGACCTGGTGCGCAACATGCGTGGCGATGCGCGCCTGCGCGAACTGCCGGTGATCATGATCACCTCGCGCATCGCGCAGAAGCACCGCGACTACGCGGCCGAACTCGGCGTCGACCACTACCTCGGCAAGCCGTACTCGGAAGAGGACCTGCTGGCGCTGGTGGCCCGCTACACCTCGTCGCGCGTCGCCGCCTGAGCGTTCGAGCCGACGCAGCCGTGAGGGCTGCGTCGCGCTTTACACCCCGCCCTTCACCACGCCGAAACGCCGCAGCGTGCGCGCCCGGGCTTCATCGTGCTGCACGACGGGCAGCGGGTAGTTCTTGCCGAGCACCACTCCCGCAGCCTGCAACTCGAGCGGCCGGGCGGCCCAGGGGGCGTGGATCAGCTTGTCGGGCAATGCCGCCAACTGCGGCAGGTAACGGCGGATGAACTTGCCCGAGGCATCGAACTTCTCGCTCTGGCTCACCGGGTTGAAGATGCGGAAGTAGGGCTGCGCATCACAACCGGTCGACGCCGCCCATTGCCAGCCCCCGTTGTTGGCCGCCAGGTCGAAGTCGTTCAGGTGTTCGGCGAAGTAGGCTTCGCCGCGGCGCCAGTCGATGCCCAGGTCTTTCACCAGAAAACTCGCGACGACCATGCGCAGGCGGTTGTGCATGTAGCCGGTCTGGTTGATCTGCGCCATGGCCGCGTCGACCAGCGGGTAGCCGGTGCGGCCTTCGCACCAGGCGGCGAACAAGGCATCGGCCTCCAAGCCTTGTTCCCATTCGATGCGGTCGTAGTCGGGCTTGAAACTCGCGCCGACCACGCGCGGGTGGTGGTGCAGGATCTGGTGGTAGAAGTCGCGCCAGATCAGCTCGGACACCCAGACCTCGGCGCCGCGCGAGCCGCTGCTCTCGATCAGCGCGCACGCCGCACGGGCGAGCTGGCGGACCGAGACGGTGCCGAAGCGCAGGTGCACCGACAGGTAACTCGGCCCCTTCACGGCGGGGAAGTTGCGCGTCTCTTCGTAGGCGTCGATGCGTTGCAGGAAGTCGGTGAACAGCGCTTGCGCGCCGCTGCTGCCGGTCTGGATCTTCAGCGCCGCCAGGTTGCTCGGCTCGAAGCCCAGCTGGCCCAGCGACGGAACACCCGCTGCCAGCGGCTCGGGCGCCGCCGCGAGGCTGTCGGCATACGGCTCGACCGGGTAGGCCTTCAGAAAGAACGGCTCGACCTTCTTCAGCCAGGCGTTCTTGTAGGGCGTGAACACGCTGTAAGGCTTGCCGCCCCCGGTGAGCAGCTCGCTGCGTTCGAACACCACGTGGTCCTTGCTGGTGTGAAAGGCGATGCCGGCGGCGGCCAGCGCGTCGCGCACCCGAGCGTCGCGCGCCAGCGCGTCAGGCTCGTCGTCGTGGTTGGCGTAGACCGCCTGCGCGCGCAGCTGGGTGGCAAGTTCGGGCAACGCTTTGCTGGCCTGGCCGTGGCACACGATCAGGCGAACGCCGGGGCGGCCGTGCGCTTCGCCCAGCTGGCCCAGCGTGCGGCTCAGCTCGTCGACACTCTCGCGGATGAACTCGACCCGCCGGTCGCGCCGCGGCAAGGGGTCGAGGATCTCGCGGTCGAAGACGAACGCACACCACACCTCGCGGGCGGCGCGCAGGGCGTGGTACAGCGCAGCGTGGTCGTCGGCGCGCAAGTCGCGCCGAAACCAGACAAGAGCGCGCTCCAATGGTCTTTGCATGGGGCGGGAGTTTGCCGGAGGAATAAAATGCGCGCATGTCAGTGCCGCCGGTCAACTTCACCAACCACTTTCTCATCGCGATGCCGGGCATGGGCGACGGCGCCTTTGCCGGTTCGGTGGTCTACCTGTGCGAGCACACCGAAAAGGGCGCCGTCGGGCTGGTGATCAACAAGCCGATCGACATCAAGCTGAAGAACCTGTTCGAGAAGGTCGAACTCACGCTCGACCGCGAAGACCTGGCCGAAGCGCCGGTCTATTTCGGTGGCCCGGTGCAGACCGAGCGCGGCTTCGTGCTGCATGAGCGGCTCGACGGCGGCGAAGGCGAGGGCGGGCACTACAACTCGTCGCTGCAGATCCCGGGCGGCCTGGAAATGACCACCAGCAAAGACGTGCTGGAAGCGCTCTCCAACGGTGCCGGCCCGAAGAAGATCCTCGTGACGCTGGGTTACAGCGGCTGGGGCGCGGGCCAGCTCGAAGACGAGATGAGCCGCAACGGCTGGATCAACGTGAGCGCCGAGCCCGGCATCATCTTCGACACGCCCATCGAGCAGCGCTACGACCGGGCCTTGCAGCTGCTGGGCATCAGCTCGGGCATGCTGAGCCAGGAGGCGGGGCACGCATGAGCTCGGTGTTGCCGACGTCTTCTGCAATGTCCGCCCCGCATTCCTTTCTTGCCTTCGACTACGGCACCAAGCGCGTCGGCGTCGCTTCGGGCAACACGCTCACCCACGCGGCCACCCCGATGCGAACCATCGCGGCGGAAGGCGACGCCCGCTTCACAGCGATCGCTGCGCTCATCAACGAGTGGCAACCCGATGCGCTGGTCGTCGGCGTGCCGTTCCACCCCGATGGCGCGGCGCACGACAATACCGCCCGCGCACGGCGTTTTGCCCGCCAGTTGCACGGCCGTTTCCACCTCGCCGTGCACGAGGTGGACGAGCGCTACAGCACGACCGAAGCCCAAGCGCAGGGCGCGACTGACGCCGACGCCACCTCGGCCGCGATCATCCTGGAGCAATTCTTGAGAACGCTGGAGACCCCTGAATGAGCAGCCTGCACCTCGACGCCGAAGCGCTCTACGCCGACCTGGCGCGCGGCGTGCGCGGCCTGCTGCAGCCGGGCTCGGTTCTGGTCGGCATCTGGTCGGGCGGCGCCTGGCTGGCCGAGCGCCTGCAGCGTGACCTGGGCCTGGCCGGCGAACATGGCGTGATCTCGAGCGCGCTGCACCGCGACGACTTCGGCTCGCGCGGCATGACGGCCGGCGCCGACCACACACGGCTGCCCTTCGACGTGAACGGCCTTCCGATCGTGCTGGTCGACGACGTGCTCTACACCGGCCGCACGATCCGCGCGGTCATCAACGAGCTCTACGACTTCGGGCGACCTTCGAGCGTGACGCTGGCGGTGCTGGTCGACCGCGGCGGGCGCGAGTTGCCGATCAGCGCGGCGGTGTCGGCCGCACGCATCACGCTGCCAGCGGCGCAGCGGCTGTCGCTGGCCCGCGACGATGCGGGCCGTTTCAGTTTCGACATCAAGGGGGATGCGTGAGCATGCTGTCCCGACGCAACCCCCAACTCAACGCCCACGGCGAGCTGATCCACCTGCTCTCGATCGAAGGGCTGCCGCAGCCGGTGCTGAACCAGATCCTCGACACCGCCGGTACCTTCCTCAGCGTCAACGACCGCGAAGTGAAGAAGGTGCCCTTGCTGCGTGGCAAGAGCGTTTTCAACCTGTTCTTCGAGAACAGCACCCGCACCCGCACCACCTTCGAGATCGCGGCCAAACGCCTCTCGGCCGACGTGATCAACCTCGACATCGCACGCTCGAGCGCGGCCAAGGGCGAGAGCCTGCTCGACACCATCGCCAACCTGTCGGCGATGCACGCCGACATGTTCGTGGTGCGCCACAGCGAGAGCGGCGCGCCCTACCTCATCGCACAACACTGCGCGCCGCACGTGCACGTGATCAATGCCGGCGACGGGCGCCACGCGCACCCCACGCAGGGCCTGCTCGACATGTACACGATCCGGCACTTCAAGCAGGACTTCACGAAGCTCACCGTCGCGATCGTCGGCGACATCGTGCATTCGCGCGTGGCGCGCTCCGACATCCACGCGTTGACGACCCTCGGTGTGCCCGAGATCCGCGCGGTCGGCCCGAAGACACTGGTGCCGGGCGATCTTTCGGCGATGGGCGTGCGGGTGTGCCACGACATGAAAGAAGGCATCAAGGATGCCGACGTGATCATCATGCTGCGGCTGCAGAACGAACGCATGAGCGGCGCGATGCTGCCGAGCGCCGGCGAGTTCTTCAAGAACTACGGCCTCACGCCCGAGAAGCTCGCGCATGCCAAACCCGACGCGATCGTGATGCACCCGGGCCCGATCAACCGCGGTGTCGAGATCGACTCGATGGTGGCCGACGGCACGCAGAGCGTGATCCTGCCGCAGGTCACCTTCGGCATCGCGGTGCGCATGGCCGTGATGTCGATCATTGCCGGCAACAACGCCTGACGGTCCCATGAAAATTCTCATCCAGAACGGCCGACTCATCGACCCGGCGACGGGCCGCGACGAAACGGGCGACGTGGCCATCGCGGCCGGCCGCATCGTCACGCTCGGCAAGGTCAGCGCCGACTTCGATGCTGACCGGGTCATCGACGCGCACGGTTTGATCGTGGCGCCAGGCCTTGTCGACCTGGCGGCACGCCTGGGCGAACCGGGCCACGAACACGAAGCGATGCTCGAATCTGAAATGGCCGCGGCCGTGGCCGGTGGCGTGACGAGCCTCGTGTGCCCGCCCGACACCGACCCGGTGCTCGACGAGCCCGGCCTCGTACAGATGCTGAAGTTCCGCGCCCGAAACCTGAACCAGGCGCGGGTCTTCCCGCTCGGCGCGCTCACACGCGATCTGAAAGGTGAAGTGCTGACCGAAATGGCCGAGCTGACCGAAGCCGGCTGCGTCGGCTTCTCGCAGGCCGAGGTCGCACTGAAAGACACGCTCGTGCTGCACCGCGCGCTGCAGTACGCCGCCACCTTCGGCTACACGAGCTGGCTGCGCCCGGCCGACGCCTGGCTCGGCAACGGCGTGGCGGCCAAGGGGCCGCTCGCCACGCGCATGGGCCTGGCGGGCGTGCCGGTGATCGCCGAGACCATCGCGCTGGCCACGCTGTTCGAACTGGTGCGCGACACCGGCGCGCGCGTTCACCTGTGCCGGCTGAGCAGCGCCGCCGGCATCGAGCTCGTGCGCCGCGCCAAGGCCGAAGGTTTGCCCGTTACCTGCGACGTGAGCGTCAACCACCTGCACCTGACCGACATCGACATCGGCTACTTCAACGCAGCGATGCGCCTGACCCCGCCCTTGCGCCAGCAGCGCGACCGCGACGCGATCCGCGCTGGCCTGGCCGACGGCACGATCGACGCACTCGCGAGCGACCACACGCCGGTGGCGGCCGACGCCAAGAACCTGCCTTTCGCCGAAGCCGAACCCGGTGCAACCGGGCTGGAACTGCTGCTCAGCCTGGCGCTGAAGTGGGGCGCCGAGACGAACCAGCCCCTGGCCCGCACGCTGGCCACGATCACGAGCGCGCCGGTAGCGGTGCTGGGTGATGCGCTGGGTTCGCTGTCGGCCAGCGCGGGCCGGCTCGTCGAAGGCGGTGTGGCCGACCTGTGCCTGTTCGATGCCGAAGCGCGCTGGCTTGTCGCGCCAGGCGCCCTCAAGAGCCAGGGCAAGCACACGCCCTTCAGTGGCTACGAGCTGCCCGGGCGGGTGCGCTGCACCGTGGTCGCCGGTGGCGTGGCCTACGAAGCACAGCCCGAATGACCTCTCGGCTGCGTGCGGCCGGCCGGCTGCTGCGTTGCGTGCTGCACGGCATGCACGGCGTGCTGATCGTGTTGCTGCGCTTCGGCTCATTGCCGGCCGCGGAGCGCCAGAAGCGCGTGCAGTGGTGGGCGAGCAAGACACTGCGCCTCATGGGCATCACGCTGCGCGTCGAGGGGGCGCCAGTGGCCGGCGCGGTGCTGCTCGTTGCCAACCACATCTCATGGCTCGACATCATGGCGATGCACGCGGTCTGCCCGCAGGCGCGATTCGTCTCGAAGGCCGACGTGAAATCGTGGCCGCTGATGCGCCACCTCGTCGATGCCGGCGGAACGCTCTACCTCGAACGTGAACGCAAGCGCGATGCCTTGCGTGTGGTGCACGCGATGGCCGATGCGCTGAAATCGGGTGACACGGTGGCGATCTTTCCCGAAGGCACCACCTCCGACGGCCAGGCGCTGCTGCCGTTCCACGCCAACTTGCTGCAGGCCGCGATCGCCACCGAAACGCCGGTGCAGCCGGTCGCGATCCGCTTCAGCGACGCCAAGCATGCGATCAGCCGCGCCGTCGAGTTCGTGGGCGCGACGACGCTGGCGCAGAGCTTGTGGATGGTGGCCAGCGGCGAGCAACTGGTCGTGCGTGTGGCCTTGTTGCCACCACGGGATGCGGCGCAGGCCGACCGGCGCGCTCTCGCCGAACAGCTGCGCGGCGACATCGCGGCGGCGCTCGCCGCCTGAGCCTGCCTCAGCCTTTCTTGCCCTGCGCCGCCACGGCCGCGGCTGCCTTGGCCGCCGCTTCGGCATCACCGAGGTAGTAGCTGCGGATCGGCTTCAGCGCGTCGTCGAGCTCGTAGACGAGCGGAATGCCGTTCGGGATGTTGAGGTTGACGATGTCGGCGTCCGACACGCCGTCGAGGTACTTCACCAAGGCGCGGATGCTGTTGCCGTGCGCGGCGATCAACACACGCTGGCCCGAGCGGATCGCCGGCGCGAGCGTGTCGTTCCACAGCGGCAACACGCGTGCGACGGTGTCTTTCAGGCATTCGGTGAGCGGAACGTCGCCGGGTTTCAGCTTCGCGTAGCGCACGTCGCCGCGTTCGCTGCGCGGGTCGGCCGCGTCGAGCACGGGCGGCGGCGTGTCGTAGCTGCGGCGCCAGACCAGCACCTGCTCGTCGCCGAACTTCTTCGCCGTCTCGGCCTTGTTCAGGCCCTGCAGCGCGCCGTAGTGGCGTTCGTTCAGGCGCCAGTCGCCCACCACCGGCAACCAGGTGCGGTCCATCTGGTCGAGCGCGTGCCAGAGCGTCCAGATCGCGCGCTTGAGCACCGAGGTGTAGGCGATGTCGAAGTCGTAACCCTCGGCCTTCAGCAGGCGGCCCGACTGCTGCGCCTGCTGCACGCCGAGCGGCGTGAGCTCCACGTCGGTCCAGCCCGTGAAGCGGTTTTCGAGGTTCCAGGTGGACTCGCCGTGGCGAATCAATACGAGCTTGTGCATGGCCGGTTCCGGGTCGGGTGGATGGGGCTTTGGCCCACGCAAGCCATGCGCCAAGCGTCGGAATTCTATAATCGCCGACCTGACACCAACCCTTCGGCGCGCCTGTGAAGTTCTTCATCGACAACTGGTTCCTCTTTCTCGCCGCCGCCACCTCGGGTGCCTTGCTCATCTGGCCGATGATCAACAAGGGTGCCGGTGGCGCCGGCAAGGTGTCGGCGAGTGCCGCGGTGCAACTCATCAACCGCGAAAAGGCCGTGTTGATCGACGTGAGCGAGCCGGCCGAATACGCCGCCGGCCACGCGGTCGGCGCCAAGAGCGTGCCGCTGGCGAGCCTCGAAGCCTCGAACGAACTGCCCAAGAACAAGGCGCTTCCGCTCGTGGTGCTGTGCCCGACCGGCACCCGCGCCAGCCGCGCTGTCGCCACGCTGAAGAAGCTCGGCTTCGAGAACTCGCAGGCCCTGGCCGGTGGACTGGCCGCGTGGCGCGAAGCCAACCTGCCGGTCGAAAAGACCGCCTGAGCGGAGCGCTCGCCATGCAAGCGGTGAAGATGTACCTGACGCAGAGCTGCCCCTACTGCGTGCACGCCAAGGCGCTGCTCAAACAGCGCGGTGTCGAGCAGATCGACGAAGTGCGGGTCGACCTCGAGCCGGCCGAGCGCAGCACGATGATGCAGCTCACCGGGCGCCGCACGGTGCCGCAGATCTTCATCGGCAGCACGCACGTGGGCGGCTGCGACGACCTCGTCGAGCTCGACCGCCGCGGCGAACTGCTGCCCCTGCTCGCAGGCGCCTGACTGGCCCCGGGGTACCGAACCCGCTCGGCCATAATGCCGGGCTCCGCTCAGCGCGCACCCCGCGCGGGCACTCTCATCCAACCCGAGATTCCCATGGCCGACGATACCCAGAGCCCCGTGTTCCAGATTCAGCGCATCTACCTGAAGGACCTGTCGCTGGAGCAACCCAACTCGCCGCAGATCCTGCTCGAACAGGGCCAGCCGCAGGTCGACATCAACCTCGGCCTGGGTGCCGAGCCGATCGCCGAAGGCGTGTATGAAGTGACCGTCACGGCCACGGTCACGACCAAGGTCAACGACAAGGTGCTGTTCCTGGTCGAAGCGAAGCAGGGCGGCATCTTCGAGATCCGCAACATCCCCGAAGACCAGCTGCAGCCGATCGTCGGCATCGCCTGCCCGGGCATCATCTACCCGTACCTGCGTGCCATCGTCTCCGATGTGTGCACGCGCGCCGGTTTCCCGCCGGTGCTGCTCGCCGAAGTCAACTTCCAGGCGATGTACGAAGCGCAGCAAGCCCAGAACGCGGCGCCGAGCAACGGCTCGGGCATCATCACCAGCGCGAACTGAACGCGCTTCGCGCCCGCCCTGGCCGTCGTCGTTCTGCACTCGCATGAACCTCACCGTCCTGGGCGCGGGCGCATGGGGCACGGCGCTGGCGGTGAGCACCGCCGGCCGCCACCCCACACGCCTGTGGGCACGCGACGCGGCCCAGGCGGCGCAGATGCGCGCGATGCGCCGCAACATGCGCTACCTGCCCGAGGTGGTGCTGCCGCCCGCGCTGCAGATCACCTACGACTTCGACGCCGCCCTCGCGCATGCCGCGGATGGCCTCGTGATCGTGGCCACGCCGATGGCGGGGCTCGACGGCATGCTGCGCCGACTGGTCGCGCACCGCGGTGGCGTGCTGTGGCTGTGCAAGGGCTTTGCGCCGGGCACCGGCGCGCTGGGCCATGAGATCGCGCGCACGCTGAACATCGCGTCGAGCGTGGGCGTGTTGTCCGGGCCCAGCTTCGCGATCGAGGTGGCGCGTGGCCAGCCCACCGCGCTCGTCGCCGCGAGCAGCGACGACACGCTCTGCGAACAGGCCGTCGAGGTGCTGCACAGCGAGAGCCTGCGGGTCTACACCTCGAACGACCCGGTCGGTGTGGAAGTCGGCGGCGCGGTGAAGAACGTGCTCGCCATTGCGACCGGCATCGCCGACGGCATGGCGCTCGGGCTGAACGCGCGTGCTGCGCTGATCACGCGCGGCCTGGCGGAGATGACGCGCCTGGGCGTGGCGCTGGGTGCACGGGTCGAGACCTTCATGGGGCTCTCGGGCCTGGGCGATCTGGTCTTGACCGCCACCGGCGACCTGTCGCGCAACCGCACGGTCGGCCGTCTGCTCGCCGAAGGGCTGAGCCTGCCGGCGATCCTCACCGACCTGGGCCACGTCGCCGAAGGCGTGGGCACCGCGCCGATGGTGCTGCGCCGTGCGCAGGCGCTGGGCGTGGAGATGCCGGTCACGCAGGCCGTGGTGCAGGTGCTCGAAGGCAGCGCCACACCGGCCCAGGCACTTGAACAACTGATGGGCCGCGGCGCGCGGCCCGAGAACCTCTGACGGAGACGAACCGAATGCAACGCCGACTGTTCCTGCACACCACCGCCGCGGCGGCCACCACGCTTGCGCTGCCCGCCTTCGGGCAGGCCTGGCCGAGCCGCCCGATCAAGCTGGTGGTGCCGTTCCCGCCCGGCAGCTCGCCCGACATCATCGGCCGGCTGCTCGCCGAGCCGCTCGGCCATGCGCTGGGCCAGACCGTCATCGTCGACAACAAACCCGGTGCCGGTGGCAACGTGGGCACCGGCGCGGTGGCCAAGGCCGACCCCGACGGATACACCTTCCTGTTCACGATCCAGGGCCCGCTCGTGACGGCGCCGCTGCTGAGCGCGAACCTGAACTACGACCCGGTGAAAGACCTGGCGCCGGTCACGCTCGTGGCCACCTCGCCGAACGTGCTGGTCGTCGACCCCAAGCTCGGCGCGAACACGCTCGCCGACTTCGTGCGCATCGCCAAAGAGAAGAGTGGCCAGCTCAACTACGGCAGCGTGGGCAACGGCAGCGCGGCGCACTTGGCGATGGAGCTCTTCAAGGCCCGCGCCGGGCTCGACATCGTGCACGTGCCCTACCAGGGCTTTCCGCAGGTGGTCAACGCCATCCTCGCCGGCCAGGTGCAGGCCGGCATCATGGTGCCCGGCATCGCGATGGGGCAGGTGCGTGCCGGCAAGCTCAAGGCGCTGGGCGTGACGACGCTCGGGCGCTCGGGTTCGCTGCCCGAACTGCCGAGCTTCGTCGAACAGGGTTACGCCGGCTTCGAGGCGATCTCGTGGCAGGCGGTGTTGGCGCCGGCCGGCACGCCAAAACCGATCATCGATCGAGTCTCGAGCGAGTTGATCCGCATCATCAAGAGCGACGACGTGCGCGGCAAGATCCTCGGCCAGTATTTCAGCGCCGCCGGCACGGCCCCCGAAGCGCTGGCCGGCCTGATGAAAAGCGAGCGCGAGCGCTGGGCCAAGGTGATCAAGGCGGCCGGCGTAAAGCCGGAGTGAGCCTGCTCGCGGAGATGGCTCGGCCGGCGCCGGGCCGCTCCCAAGCGGCCGAGCACCCGCCTGGCGGGTGGTGGCGTACCCGCCACCGGGTGCGCCATCACCCGCCGTCGGCGTAGCCGTTCTGGCGCCAGGCTTCGAACACCGCCACAGCCACGCTGTTGCTGAGGTTCAGGCTGCGCTGGCCGGCACGCATCGGCAGGCGCACACGCTGTGCGTTGTCGATGGAGTCACGCAAGGCTTCGGGCAGGCCGGCGGTTTCGGAACCGAACACGAGCCAATCGCCCGGGGCCCACCGCACCTCGGCGAACGGCCGGCTGCCACGCGTCGTGAACGCGAACAGGCGTTGCGGGTCGGGCCGTTCGGTCTCGATGAAGGCGGCCCACGAGGCATGCCGGCGCACCGGTGCGTACTCGTGGTAGTCGAGCCCGGCCCGTTTGAGCTGCCGGTCGTCCATCGAAAAGCCGAGGGGCTCGACCAGGTGCAGCGTGCACCCGGTGTTGGCGGCCAGCCGGATCACGTTGCCGGTGTTCGGCGGGATCTCGGGCTGAACCAGGACGACGTTGAACATGCGTGGATTGTCGTCGTGCGGCGGATCAGCACACGTCGTTGCGCGGCGTGCGTGCCACCACCCACACGTGCACCTTCGACGCGCCGGCCTGCAGCAGCACACGCGCTGCTTCGGCCACTGTGGCACCCGTGGTCATCACGTCGTCGACCAGCGTGACGCTCGCGCCGGCCAGCTCGGCGCGGCGCCGCGGTTCGACCGCGAAAGCCCCGCGCATGTTCCCGGCACGTTGTTCGGGCGCGAGCGCAAGCTGGTGCGGCGTGTCCTTCACCCGAAGCAACAGGGCCGCGTCGGCGCGGCAGCCCACCGCACGTGCCAGCCGCCGCACCAGTTCCCAGGCCTGGTTGTAGCCACGTTCGCGCAGGCGCTCGGCGCTCAGCGGGACCGGCAGCAACAACGTGGGTGCGGTTTCGCCGCTGCGCTCGAACGTGCTCAGCAGGCGCTGCGTCAGTGCCGGGGCCAGGTCGAGCGCGGCGTGAAACTTGAACTGCGTGATCAAGCCATCCCAGGGGTGGGCGTAGTCGACGGCAGCGAGCGTGCGCTCGAACGGCGGCGGGTCGGTGAGGCAGGCGCCGCACAAGGCCGTGCCCGCAGGCACGTCGATCGCGCAACGCGCGCAGCGTGGCAGCACCGGCGCGAACCGCGTCACACAAAGGGCGCAGACCCGCTGCTGGCCCCAGTCGTGGCACACGGCGCACTGGCTCGGTGTGGCGGCCACGGCATCGATCAGGCGGCTGAACAGCATCGCCTCAATATACTGGCCGCCACATGCCCAAGCCCGATCCCGACACTGCCCGCCGCCTCGATGCCGTGGCGGTCGACGCCGCACTGCGGCGTTTGGCTCGACACGCCGAGGCACCCTGGCTGCACGCCGAAGTGGCGCGGCGCATGGCCGAGAAGCTGCAGGTCGTGCTGGCGAAACCTGAACGGGTGCTCGACTGGTGGGGCTTTCTCGGTACGGGTGGCCCCTTGCTGGAGCAGGCCTACCCGAAGGCGCAGCGCTGCATCGTCGAGCCCGACGCCGTCTGGGCCGAACGCAGCCGCGTGGCGGCGCAGCGGCCGTGGTGGTCGCCGAACCGCTGGAGCGGCGCTGGCGTCGAAGTGGTCGAGCAGGCACGAGAGATCGCCCCCGGCGCCCAGCTGGTCTGGGCCAACATG
Organism: Rhizobacter sp.; assembly: GCF_032229685.1. Classification (GTDB taxonomy): domain Bacteria; phylum Pseudomonadota; class Gammaproteobacteria; order Burkholderiales; family Burkholderiaceae_C; genus LMDS01. Next base: position 82,907 of record NZ_JAVTWP010000032.1, read on the forward strand.
ATGCTGCACGCGGTGGTCGACCCGCCCGCCTTATTCGACCGCTGGCAGAAGCTGTTGCGGGTCGACGGCTTCGTGATGTTCTCTTGCCTCGGCCCCGGAACGCTGCGCGAGTTGCGTGCCCTGTACGCGCGGCTCGGCTGGCCGGCACCCACACCGGGCTTCGTCGACATGCACGACCTGGGCGACATGCTGGTGCAGGCGGGCTTTGCCGACCCGGTGATGGACCAGGAAACCCTGACGCTTCGGTGGGACAGCCCTTCGGCGCTGCTGCAGGAACTGCGCTCGCTCGGCGGCAACACTGCGCCCGACCGAATACCCGGACTGCGCACGCCACGCTGGCGGCGCGCGCTCGAGGAGGAGCTGCTGTCGATGAAGGGCCCCGATGGCAAGATCGGCTTGAGCTTCGAAGTGGCCTACGGGCACGCGTTCAAGGCGGCGCCGCGCCTGCGCGCGGACCAGCCGACGACCTTGTCGCTCGACGACATGCGCGCCATGGTGAAGGCCGGGCGCACAGGCTCGCGCAAAGGCCTTGGCCCGTGAGCTAAAATTCGCGGGTTGAGTCGGGTACGGCTGACGCAAAAGACGCCGGGGAGGCATGGTTCGCCGCCCTGCGCACGTTCAAGATTGGTTCATCGGGCAGATTTACAAGGCAGTCGGCGCGGGATGTCAGCAACCCTCATTCACCCATCGATCGGTCGGTCGCCTGCGGCCAGCCCGCTGCGCTTCGGGCGCGAGTCGGCTGCGGACGAGGGCTCCGTGCAATGGGTGCTCAAGCGCAATTGTTCGGTCACGCCGCGGCAGATGTTGTGGTTCTTCGGTTCGCTGTGCCTGCTGTCTCTGGCGATCGGCAGCCTGTTCTGGCACCACGGTGCCACGCTGGTGTTGCCGTTCGCGTGGGTCGAGGTGCTGGCGATGGGTGCGGCGCTGTTCGTCTACAGCCGCCATGCCACCGACAGCGAACACATCCGCCTGCAGCCCGGGCGCCTGACCGTGGAGTTCGCCTCCGGCCGGCGTGTCGAGCGGGTCGAGTTCGTGCCGGCGTGGGTGCGGGTCGAGCCCGAGTCGGGTGACCGCTCGCTGGTTGAGCTGTCGGGCCAGGGTTTGCGCATTTGTGTCGGCCGCTTCGTGCGCCCCGAACTGCGCCGCCAGCTGGCAGAAGAATTGCGATGGGCTCTGCGGCGCTGGCAGTCGCGCGACCCGCTCCGAGAAAAAAACTGAAGTGGCAACCATGAAGACGATGAACGCAATCATTTGCAAGGCCGGGCGGCGAGTCGCCGAGTTGAGCCTCACCCTCGGCGCGCTGCTTGCGAGCCATGCGGCCGTGGCGGTGGGCAACCTGCCGGGCGGCCCGGCCGTCAACCAGCTCGACCTGCACCCGCCGATCACCGACATCGCGGCAGAACAACGCTGGTTGCACTACTTCATGCTGGTGATCTGCACGGTCATCTTCATCGGCGTGTTCGGGGTGATGTTCTATTCGATCTTCAAGCACCGCAAGTCCAAGGGTGCGAAGTCGGCGAACTTCCACGAGAGCACCACGGTCGAGATCGTCTGGACCATCGTGCCTTTCATCATCGTGATCGGCATGGCGCTGCCCGCCACCAAGGTCGTGGTGGCCATGAAGGACACAAGCGCGGCCGACCTGACGATCAAGGCCACCGGCATCCAGTGGAAGTGGGGCTACGACTACCTGAAAGGCGAAGGCGAAGGCATCGGCTTCGTCTCGACGCTCGACGCCACGCAGCGTGAAATGTCCGATGCCGGCAAGCCGGCCGGCGACGACTACCTGCTGAAGGTCGACAAGCCGCTGGTCGTGCCGGTCGACAAGAAGATCCGCATCATCACGACCGCGAGCGACGTGATCCACGCCTTCATGGTGCCGTCGTTCGGCATCAAGCAAGACGCGATCCCCGGCTTCGTGCGTGACACCTGGTTCCGCGCCAAGGAAACCGGTGACTTCTATGGCCAGTGCGCCGAGCTGTGCGGCAAGGAACACGCCTACATGCCGATCCACGTGAAGGTGCTGTCGCAGGCCGACTACACCAAGTGGGTCGATGGCCAGAAGAAGGCCATGGCTGCACTCGCCGACGACCCGGCCAAGGTCTGGACGCTGCCCGACCTGCTGGCGCGCGGTGAAAAGGTCTACGCCGCGAACTGCGCCGCCTGCCACCAGGCTTCTGGCAAGGGCGGCGGCCCCATCAAGGCGCTCGACGGCGCCGCCGTGGTGCTCGACGCCGACCACGCCAAGCAGATCCAGGTCTTGCTGAACGGCCAGAACAACGGCGCCATGCCGTCCTGGAAGCAGCTCAGCGACACTGAACTCGCCGCCGTGGCCACCTACACGAAGAACAGCTGGTCGAACAAGACCGGGCAGATCGTGCAGCCCTCGGAAGTGGTGGCCGCGCGCAAGTGAGCGCCTTCGCCACCTGCACACAGAACGTTCGCCAAGAAATTCGGAATTGAAGAACAGGAATTGCCATGAGCGCAGTCATTGACCACCACGGCGGCCACGGCCACGATCACGCCCACGGGCACGACGATCACCACCACGGCGCGCCGACCGGCTGGCGCCGCTGGTTGTTCGCCACCAACCATAAAGACATCGGCACGATGTACCTGCTGTTCTCGTTCACCATGTTGATGGTGGGCGGGGTGCTGGCGTTGCTGATCCGCCTCGAACTGTTCCAGCCCGGCCTGCAGTTCTTCAACCCGCAGCTGTTCAACCAGCTGACCACGATGCACGGGCTGATCATGGTGTTCGGCGCGATCATGCCGGCCTTCGTCGGCTTCGCGAACTGGATGATCCCGCTGCAGATCGGTGCGCCCGACATGGCCTTCGCGCGCATGAACAACTTCAGCTTCTGGCTGCTGATCCCGGCCGGTGCGATGCTCGTCGCATCGTTCTTCATGCCGGGCGGCGCGCCCGCTGCCGGCTGGACGCTCTACGCCCCGCTCACGCTGCAGATGGGCCCGTCGATGGACGCCGGCATCTTCGCGATGCACATCCTCGGCGCGAGCTCGATCATGGGCTCGATCAACATCGTCGTCACCATCCTGAACATGCGCGCGCCCGGCATGACGCTGATGAAGATGCCGCTGTTCTGCTGGACCTGGCTGATCACCGCCTACCTGCTGATCGCCGTGATGCCGGTGCTCGCCGGCGCGATCACGATGACGCTGACCGACCGCCACTTCGGCACGCACTTCTTCAACCCCGCCGGCGGCGGCGACCCGGTGATGTACCAGCACATCTTCTGGTTCTTCGGCCACCCCGAGGTCTACATCATGATCTTGCCGGCCTTCGGCATCGTCAGCGCCATCATCCCGGCGTTTGCGCGCAAGCGCCTGTTCGGCTACACCTCGATGGTGTATGCCACCGCGTCGATCGCGATCCTGTCGTTCATCGTCTGGGCGCATCACATGTTCACGACCGGCATGCCGGTCACCGGCCAGCTGTTCTTCATGTACGCGACCATGCTGATCGCGGTGCCCACCGGCGTGAAGATCTTCAACTGGATCGCCACCATGTGGCGCGGCTCGATGACCTTCGAGACGCCGATGCTGTTTGCAGTCGGCTTCATCTTCGTGTTCACGATGGGCGGCTTCACCGGCCTGATCCTGGCGATGGCGCCGGTCGACATCCAGCTGCAGGACACCTACTACGTCGTCGCCCACTTCCACTACGTGCTGGTGGCCGGCTCGCTCTATGCGCTGTTCGCCGGCGTGTACTACTGGGGCCCGAAGTGGACCGGCGTGATGTACTCCGAGACCCGCGGCAAGATCCACTTCTGGGGCTCGCTGATCGCGTTCAACATCACCTTCTTCCCGATGCACTTTCTCGGGCTGGCCGGTATGCCGCGCCGTTATGCCGACTACCCGATGCAGTTCGCCGACTTCAACATGATCGCGTCGCTGGGTGCGTTCTGGTTCGGCGCGATGCAGGTCTACTTCTTCCTGTTCATCGTCGTGCCGATGATGCGCGGCAAGGGCGCGCCGGCACCGCAGCAGCCTTGGGAAGGCGCCGAGGGCCTCGAGTGGGAAGTGCCGTCGCCGGCGCCCTTCCACACCTTCGAGCAGCCGCCCAAGCTGAACGCGGCCGCCACCAAGATCCTCGCCTGAGCGAGTGAACACGGAACCCGTGATGACGCCCGAGCAGCGTAAGAAGAATCTGCGCTTCGGCCTGACGCTGGCGTCGATCGCGGTCGCGATCTTCGTCGGCTTCATGATCAAGAGCGCCGTGCTCGGCATGTGACCGCGAGCCCGCTGCCGAGCCATGTCCGACACACCGATCTCACGCAGCAGCGCCGCCGCCTTGCGGGGCGACAACAGCCGCATGGTGCGCAAGCTGCTGGTCGTGACCGCGCTGATGTTCTGCTTCGGCTACGCGCTGGTGCCGATCTACCGCGCGATCTGCACGGCGCTGGGCATCAACGTGCTCTCGTTGTCTGAGCTGGCCACCACCGCCGGCATGAGCTCGTACGACAAGAACACCCAGGTCGACCTCGCCCGCACCATCACGATCGAGTTCGACGCCAATGCACGCGGCCCGTGGGAATTCAAACCCGCGCAGCGTTCGGTCGAAGTGCACCCCGGCCAGCTCACGACCGTGATGTACGAATTCAGGAACGTCCAGAACCGCACGATGGCGGCGCAGGCGATCCCGAGCTACGCGCCGATGCAGGCGATGCCGTACTTCAACAAGCTCGAGTGTTTCTGCTTCAACGAGTACACGCTCAAGCCGGGCGAGTCCAAGCAGTGGCCGGTGGTGTTCGTGATCGACCCGAAGCTGTCGAAAGACGTGAAGACGATCACCTTGTCGTACACCTTCTTCGAGGTCGGCGGCAAGGTCCCGGCGGCGCCCGAAGCCGCGGCGAAAGCGGCGGTCGCCGATGCTGAAAAGGCCCGCTCATGACCCAGCCGACCGGGGGTGACCTGAAACAGGCGGTGCAACGCAAGGGCTCGTTCCTGCAGACGATGCGCGCGGTCGGCTGGTCGTTCTTCGGCGTGCGCAAGTCGAGCGACTACGAAAAAGACGTGAACCAGCTCAACCCGGTGCATGTGGTCATCGCCGGCGTGATCGGCGCGGTGATCTTCATCTCGCTGCTGCTGCTGCTGGTGAACTGGGTGCTCGCCACCGGCGTGGCGAAATAGACAAGCGCAAACAACATTCAAAGAATCAGGACTTCAGGAGAAAACATGTCGGCAGCCGCACCTCAGGGGCACGCACCCTACTACTACGTTCCCGAGCCTTCACGCCACCCGGTGATGGCGTCGATCGGCCTGTTCTTCGTGATCCTCGGCGCTGGCCAGTGGATCAACGGGCACGGCTGGGGCGCCTATTCGCTGGTCTTCGGCCTGGCGATGTGGGCCTTCGTGCTGCAACAGTGGTTCCGCCAGGCCATCGGCGAAAGCGAAGGCGGCCTCTACGGCGACCGCATCGACATCTCGTTCCGCTGGAGCATGAGCTGGTTCATCTTCTCGGAGGTGATGTTCTTCGGCGCGTTCTTCGGCGCGCTCTACTGGACCCGCCTGCACGCGTTGCCGAACCTGGGCAGCCTCGAAAACGCCGTGCTCTGGCCCGACTTCAAGGCCGTGTGGCCGACCGGCGCCGTGGGCGCCACCGGCTCGCCGGCCGGCATCGTCGACCCGTTCACGACCATGGGCCCGTGGCCGATCCCGACCATCAACACGCTGTTGCTGCTGACCTCGGGCGTCACGCTGACGATCGCCCACCACGCGCTGGTGGCCGGCCACCGTGCCCGCACCATCGCCTTCATGTGGTTGACGGTGCTGCTGGGCGTGACCTTCCTCGGTTTCCAGGTCTACGAATACATCCACGCCTACAGCGAGCTGAACCTGAAGCTCTCGTCGGGCGCCTACGGTTCCACCTTCTTCATGCTGACCGGCTTCCACGGTTTTCACGTTTTCGTGGGCATGCTGATGCTGCTGTTCATCACGATCCGCCTGATGAAGGGGCACTTCACCCCGGAGCGTCATTTCGGTTTCGAGGGCGCGGCCTGGTACTGGCACTTCGTCGACGTGGTCTGGCTCGGCCTGTACATCGTGGTGTACTGGCTCTGACCTGTTTCGCGCTCGGATCACAAACGCCGCTGAACGCGGCGTTTGTTTTTGGGTCGATCACTTGCCCAGCGGAATGCCCGTGGGTTGGATCCACCCTGCCCACCAGCTGAACAGCACACATGCGAACAACAGCACCGACAAGGCCACACGCAGTGCCAGCGCGCGCATCATGCTGCCGCTCTTGGCCTTGCCGTTGCGGCCACCGCGCAGCATGAAAACACCGGCCATGGCGAGTGCACCGAGGATGCCGACAAAAGCGATGATGATCAGGGTCTTCATGTCACCCGATTATCCGCCGCGGGGTGCTGCGTGTCGGTGAGCGCCGTGCCATCACCGCGTCGTCGGGCTTGGGTGTTGCTCGCTACGGTGCTCGGCGTGGCGCTCACCGCCAGCCTGGGCACCTGGCAGCTGAGTCGTGCCGCACAGAAGATGGCGATTCAGTCGGCGCTCGAGTCGCGCGGCTTGCTGCCCGCGCTGTCGGCCGCCGACCTTGCGCGCGATGCCGATGCCGCGGCGCTCCAGCACTACCGGCCTGCACGCCTGCGCGGTCAGTGGGTCGCCCAGCGAACCGTGTTCCTCGAGAACCGGCAAATGAATGCCCGGGTCGGCTTCTACGTCGTGACCCCGCTGCAACTCGAAGGCCGGCCCGAGGCGGTGCTGGTGCAGCGCGGCTGGGTCGTGCGCGACCTGAACGACCGCAGCCTGCTGCCGGCGATCCCCACGCCGGCGGGCGTTGTCGAAGTGCAGGGGCTCATCGCCCCGCCGCCGGCGCGGCTGTACGAGTTCAGCGCGGTGGCGAGCGGTGCGATCCGGCAAAATCTCGACCTCGCGGGCTTCGCCGCCGAAACAGGTCTGCGGCTGGCACCGCTGTCTGTGCAGCAGCAAGACTCGGCGGGCACCGTGGGCGACGGCCTGCTGCGGCAATGGCCGCGCCCGTCGGCCGATGTCCAGAAGCACTACGGTTATGCGTTCCAGTGGTTCGCGATGAGCGCCTTGATGGCAGGTTTGTATGTCTGGTTCCAACTCCTTCGACCGCGGCGCAAGCGTGATGACTGACAAGAACGATCCGTTGAGCTTCACGGTGCATTCGATGCCGGCGCCTGCACTCGACAGTGCCGCGCAGCGCACATCGAGCGGTCGCTGGAAGATGCTGCTGGTGCTGCTGGTCTGCGCGGCGCCGGTGATCGCGTCGTACTTCACCTACTTCGTGATCCGTCCCGAAGGGCGCACCAACTACAGCGAGCTGATTCAGCCACTGCGGCCGATCCCCGAGAAGCTGCCACTGCTGGACCTGCAAGGCCGAGCCGTGGCGGCGTCGACGCTCAAGGGCCAATGGCTGCTCGTCGTGATCTCCGGGGGCGCCTGCGACGCGGTCTGCGAACGCCAGCTGTGGATCCAGCGCCAGCTGCGCGAAACGCTCGGCCGCGAGAAAGACCGCCTCGACAAGGTCTGGCTGATCACCGATGCGGCGGCACCGCGCGCGGCCACGCTGCAGGCCATCGGCACCGGCGTGCCCGCGACCGTGCTCCGCATCGCGCCCGAAGCGCTGGCGCAGTGGCTCACGCCGGCTCCAGGCAGCACGCTCGAACAGCACATGGTCGTGGTCGATCCCCTCGGCAACTGGATGATGCGCGTGCCTGCCGACCCGGAGCCGGGCAAGCTCAAGCGCGACATCGAAAAGCTGCTGCGGGCCTCGGCGGGTTGGGACAAGGCGGGGCGCTGAGTGAACCCGCCCGCCGCCTACGACCTGAGCCCCATCGGCGCTGTCGCGCTCGTGGGCGGGCTGCTCGCGCTCGGGCCGCTGCTCTGGGTGTGGCTGCGTCCGGCGTCGGCCGGGCAGGGCGCGCGAACCGGCGCTGCCCGGTTGCAGGCGCTGACCATCGTCACCCTGTTCCTGACCTTCGATCTGGTGCTGTTCGGCGCCTTCACGCGGCTCACCGATTCCGGCCTCGGCTGCCCCGACTGGCCTGGCTGCTACGGCAGCGCGAGCCCGCTCGGCGCCCAGGCGCACATTCAGAGCGCCCAGAGCGCGCTGCCTAGCGGGCCGGTCACCCACGGCAAGGCCTGGGTCGAGATGATCCACCGTTACCTGGCCACCGGCGTCGGTGCGCTGATCGTGGTGATGACCGTGATGAGCTGGCGCGAGGCGCGCCAACGCAGCGCTGCGGTCTCGCCGTGGTGGCCGACCGCCACCCTCGTCTGGGTCTGCGCGCAAGGCGCGTTCGGCGCGCTCACGGTCACGATGAAGCTCTACCCGGCGATCGTCACGCTGCACCTGCTGGGCGGGCTCGGCTTGCTGGCCTTGCTGGCCGTGCAGACACGCTTGCACGAACCCGCACGAGTGCGACTCTCGCCGGGGCTGCATGGCGGCGTCTGGCTCGTCGCAGCGCTCAGCGTCGTGCAGATCGCGCTCGGCGGCTGGGTCAGCACCAACTACGCCGTGCTGGCCTGCAGCGACTTTCCGACCTGCCAGGGCGTGTGGTGGCCGCCGATGGACTTCGAGCATGGCTTCGCGTTGCAACGCGAGCTCGGTGCAGGCAAGGACGGCGGTTATCTGCCGTTCGCAGCGCTCACTGCCATCCACTTCGTTCACCGCCTCGGTGCTTTCGTGGTGCTGGGCGCGCTGGCGCTGCTGTCCTGGCGCTTGTTCGCGACCCGGGTCGCCGGCTTGCGGCGCTGGGCGCTGGCGATCGCCGCCGTCGCGCTCTGGCAGCTCGCCAGCGGCCTGAGCAACGTGGTTCTGGGCTGGCCGATCGTCGCCGCGATGGCCCACACGGCCGGCGCGGCGGCGCTGGTCACGCTGCTCGCCGCCCTGCTGACGCAAGCGCGCCGGGCCGGCGAAGCCGCTGCCATGGCGACAACCACCGACCGGCCGTGGCGCCCGGCTACGTAAAATGCCGGATTCACTGCGCACCATGTCAGACACCCTCACCCAAGCCGTGCCCGCCAGCGTTTCGCTGCCGTCGCGCGCGCGCCAGTTCTATGCGCTGACCAAACCTCGCGTGGTGCAGTTGATCGTCTTCTGCGCGGTGATCGGCATGCTGATGGCCACGCCCGGCCTGCCCGACTGGCGCGTGGCACTCGCCGCCACGGCCGGCATCTGGCTCGTGGCGGCCGCAGCTGCCGCGTTCAACTGCCTGGTCGAGCAGCGCATCGACGCGCGCATGGCCCGGACCGCGTGGCGCCCCACGGCGCGCGGCCAACTCACCAACACGCAGACGCTGACCTTCTCGGCTCTGTTGTGTGCAGCCGGCAGCGTGCTGCTATGGTTTGCCGTGAACCCGCTGACGATGTGGCTGACCTTCGCCACCTTCGTGGGCTACGCGGTGATCTACACCGTGGTCCTGAAACCGATGACACCTCAGAACATCGTCATCGGCGGGGCGTCGGGCGCGATGCCGCCGGTGCTCGGCTGGGCCGCGATTCGGGGTGAGGTCGGGCCCGAGGCGCTGATCATGTGCCTGATCATCTTCCTGTGGACGCCGCCGCACTTCTGGGCGCTGGCGCTGTACCGCGCCGAGGACTACCGCAAGTCCGGCCTGCCGATGCTGCCCATCACCCACGGCTCGGAGTTCACGCGCCTGCACGTGCTGCTCTACACGCTGGTGCTGTTCGCCGGAACGCTGCTTCCCTTCATCTCGGGCATGAGCGGCTACCTCTACCTGGTGGCGGCCGTGCTGCTCAGTGGCGGATTCGTCGTCTACGCCTGGAAGCTGTGGCGCGCCTATTCCGAAGCGCTCGCGCGCAAGACCTTCCGCTATTCCATCGTCTACCTGTCGCTGCTGTTCGCGGCGTTGCTGGTCGACCACTACGTGGGCCCATTGCTGTGATGAACACATTTCGCCTGTTGACGACGCTGGCGCTGGCGACAGCGCTGCTCGGTTGCGACCAGCTCGGCTCACCCTCGGCCGCGCAGCAGTTCAAGGGTGTCGACATCACCGGCGCCGAATACGCACGCACGCTGTCTCTGCCCGACCAGAACGGCAAGCCGCGCACGCTCGACGACTTCAAGGGCAAGGTCACGGTCGTGTTCTTCGGCTACACGCAGTGCCCCGATGTCTGCCCCACCACGATGGCCGAGCTGGCCCAGGTGAAGAAGGCGCTCGGCAAGGACGGCGATCGTGTGCAGGGCGTGTTCATCACGGTCGACCCCGAGCGCGACACGCCCGAAGCGCTGAAGGCCTACATGGCCAGCTTCGACCCGAGCTTCGTGGCGCTGCGCGGCACAGCCGACGAAACCAAGGCCACGGCCAAGGAGTTCAAGGTGTTCTACGCCAAGGTACCGGGCAAGGTGGAAGGCAGCTACACGATGGACCACACCGCCGGCTCTTACGTGCTCGACCCGAAAGGCAAGGTGCGCCTGTTTGTGCGTTACGGTTCGCCGGTCGAGGCGCTCACGGCCGATCTGAAAGCGCTGCTCGCGGCCGGCTGAGCCGTGCGGGCGAAAAAAAGCGGCCTCGCGAGGCCGCTTTTTCGTTGGTGCCTGCCGCGTCAGGCGGCCGGAGCCAGCGCCTTGCGCATCTTCTTCATCGCCGCCACTTCGATCTGGCGGATGCGTTCTGCGCTCACGCCGTACTCGTCGGCCAGCTCGTGCAGCGTCATGCCGCCGCTGCTGTCGTCGTTGACCTTGAGCCAGCGCTCTTCGACGATGCGCCGGCTGCGTGCGTCGAGCGCCTCGAGCGCGAGCGCGATGCCGTCGCCGGCGAGCCAGTCGCGGCCCTTGGCTTCGATCACGCGCGTCGGCTCGTTCGTGTCGTCGGCCAGGTAGGCGATGGGCGCGTAGCTCTCTTCGCTGTCGTCGGTCAGCGGTTCGAGTGCGACGTCACCACCCGAGAGCCGGGTTTCCATTTCGAGCACTTCTTCGCGCTTGACGTTGAGCGTGCTCGCGAGGGTGTCGACCTCTTTGCTCGTCAGCGTGGTGCGGTGCGTGTCGACGTCTTCGGCGTCGTCCTTCAGGCTTTGCTTCATCGAGCGCAGGTTGAAGAACAGCTTGCGCTGTGCCTTGGTCGTGGCGACCTTGACCATGCGCCAGTTCTTCAGGATGTACTCGTGGATCTCGGCCTTGATCCAGTGCATGGCGTAGCTCACAAGGCGCACGCCTTGGTCTGGGTCGAAGCGCTTCACGGCTTTCATCAGGCCGATGTTGCCTTCCTGGATGAGGTCGCCGTGCGGCAGGCCGTAGCCGAGGTACTTGCGCGAGATCGAGACCACCAGGCGCAGGTGCGACAGCACCAGCTTTCCGGCGGCGTCGAGGTCGCCGTTCGAGCGCAGGCGGTTGGCGAAGGCGATCTCTTCTTCTTGCGTGAGCAAGGGCACGCGGTTCGCCGCCGAGATGTAGGCGTCCAGGTTGCCGAGCGAAGGCACCAGGGCCCACGGGTCGCGGACGGTCAATGCAGAAGCAGTGGAGGTGTTCATGGAACGGTCAGACAAGCTGATCTCCTTTCGGTTCCGCAAATATTAGCACTCGCCCAGGCGGAGTGCTGATTGATCTTGGCGATTACCCTGATTGCTGTGCGCCAGACCTCACAGATGCGCGCGGGCCCACACTTTTCAAGTATGCGAGCGCTAACCAAAGTGGGTGTCGATGCGCTCCAGCAGGTCGTCGACCACGGCCAGGAGCTCGTTCACGCTGACCGGCTTGGTCAGGTAGTGGGCGCAGCCTGCCTGGAACGCGGCGTCGATCTGCTGGGCCAGGGCGTCGGCCGAGACCACGATCACCGGAATGGCGGCCGTGCGCGCGTCGGCCTTCAACTCGCGCAGCAACTCCATGCCGCTGATGTCGGGCAGGTGCATGTCGAGCAGGATCAGGTCGGGCCGGTGCGCGCGAATGGCGGCCAGGCCGCCACGGCCGTCGACCGACACCTCGAGCTGCACCTGCGCACGCTGCGCGAGGATGCCGCGCATCACTTCGACGTTGGTCTCGTTGTCTTCCACGTAATGGACGATGCGTCGGTGGTATTCGGCCGCCGGCAGCGGCGTGTTGTCGAATTCCGAGCGCACCGTGTCGGGGTCGGCCGAGCTCGGCAGCGTCAACATGAACGACGAGCCCTTGCCGGCGATGCTGCGGGCCTTCAGCGAGCCGCCCATCAGCTCGGCCAGGCGCTGGCTGATGACCAGGCCGATGCCCGTGCCTTGCTGCGCCGAACGTTCACGGCCGAGCCGGTTGAAGGGTTGGAACAGTTCGGCGAGCTGCTCGGGCGTCATGCCCAGGCCGGTGTCGGTGACCGCGATTTCCACCGTGTCGGCCGAGCTGGCGCGGCTGGCGATGTGGATGCGGCCGGCGTCGGCGTTGTACTTCACCGCGTTGCTCAACAGGTTGGTGAGGATCTGCTTCACCCGGGTCGAGTCGCCCAGCACGGTGGCCGTGCCTTCGCCCAGCTCCTGGATGATCAGGATCCGGCGTTGTCTGGCTTCGCCATCGACCATCGCGATGCTCGCCGACAGCAGCTCTGACAGGTTCAGCGTTTCGGTGTGCAGGCGCAGGTTGCCCGATTCGATGCGCGACAGGTCGAGCACGTCGTTGATCATCTCCAGCAGGTGCCAGCCGGCCTGCTGGATCTGGCTCACCCATGGCTGCTGGCTGGCGCTGAGCGGCTGGCGCTGGTCGAGTTCGAGCAACTGCGCGAACCCGAGCATCGCGTTCAAAGGCGTTCGCAGCTCATGGCTCATGCGCGACAGGAACTCGCTCTTCGCGCGGTTCGAGGCCTCGGCCGCCTCGCGCGCGCGCTCGGCGTCTTCGAGCTTCAGGTGCTCGGTGATGTCTTCGGCCACGCCCACGATGTGCAGCGGCTGGCCCTGGGCGTCACGCAGCAGCGAGACCGTGGCCTGCACCCACACCGTGCTGCCGCCCTTGGCGATGTAGCGCTTGTGGCGGCGGTACATCGGTATCTCGCCCCGCACCAGCTGCGCTGTCAGCCCGGCGTCTTGCGCCACGTCTTCGGCCGCCGTGTAGTCGGGCGGCCGCAGCGCCAGCAACTCGTGTTCCGCGTAGCCGGTGAGTTCGCAGAATCGCGGGTTGGCCTGGATGATCTGGCCGTGCAGGTCGGTGTAAACCACGCCGATCGGCACATTGTTGAGGATGTTGCGAAAGCGCTGCTCGCTCTCGCGCAACGCCGCTTCGGCCCCTTCGCGCTCGCGTATTTCGGCCTGCAGCGCCGCCGTGCGCTCGCGCACCGCGGTCTCGACCCGCAACGCGCGCCCGGTCAGCGTCAGCAGAAAGCCCGTGAGCATCGCGGTCGACAGCAGCCCGACCACGGCGAACAGCCACACGTCGCCGTTGTGCGCATCGGGCAGGGCGCCGGCGTCGGCATAGACACGCAGTTCCCAATTGCGGCCGGCGTAGGCGAGCGGCCGCACGTCGAGCAAGGGTGGCGTGATCGAATCGCAACCTGCGGGCCCGGCGAGGCGCCGCCGCGGCTCGCCGGTGGTGTTGTCGACAATGCACAGGTTCAGATAAGCCGGTACCACGGGCACCAGCCCCTTGAGCTGATCGTCCATCCGCAAGGTCACGAAGGCGACGCCTCGCAAGGCGCCGGCACGCTGGGCGGCGGAAGGCACGCGCGGCTCGTAGAGCGCCTGGTAGATCACGACGCCAGACTGGTTCTCGCCCGCCGGCTGCTGCGTCAGCCTGAAGCCGGCGGTGGCGGCCGGTTGCCCGGAAGCCCGTGCTTTTTCGACCGCGGCCCGCGCCGCCGGAATCGACATCACGTTGACGCCCAGCGCGGCCGTGTTGCCGGCAGGCGGCTCGATGTAGTGGATCACGACCAGCTCGTCGCCGCCGGGGCGCTTTTCGCCGGCGTCGCTGCGGTCGAACACGGTGAAGTTCTTCGCACCTTCGGCGCGCACCCGCGCCTCGAAAGCGGGCACCTCTTCGCGCCGCAGCCGGTCGCTCCAGCCCATCGCCTGCAAGAGGCCGGGCGCCAGCCACTGGCGCGTGGCCAGCCGCATCTCTTCCGATGACACGTCTTCGGAAGCGACGAACACGCTGTGCAGCGCTTCGAGCGCTTGCAGCGGTTCGTGCAGTTGCGCGCGCATCGCGGCGAAAGCGCCGGTGGCGTCACGGTCGAACGACGAGCGCACACGTTCGTTGTTCCAGTGCGCCACCTGCACGATGCCCAGCGCGAGCAGGCCCGAGACGAGCGCGAGCGACAGGCCCACGCTGAGGCGCCGCGGCGCCCAGGCCGAGCGCGGCCGGCCGAACAGCGTGAGCAGGATCGGCGTGGCGATCAGCACCCCCAGCACGTCGCCGACCCACCAGGTGGCGGCGCTGAAGGGCACGGCCGCCGACGGCACCGTGCCGCTCAGCCAGAGCGCGAGGTTCGCGACCGTCGGGCTCACCAGGCACGACAGCGTGGCAGCGCCCAGGAAGCCCAGCACCTCGCGCGGTTCCGCCAATTCGAGCGGCTGGTGCACGAAGCGCTTGATGAGCATGTCGCCGGCCCACGCCTGCAGCGACGCACCGAGAGCCATGACCGCCGCCATCAGCAGGGCCGCGGCGGTCAGGCCTTGCACGTCGCCGCGAACCGACAGGTTGACGTACAGCGCGCCGAGCGCCACACCGGGCAGGGCACGCCGCCCCAGGATCAGCAGCGCGGCGAGAGCCACGCCCGCAGCCGGGTACAGCGGCGACGCAAACCCGGGCGGCACGGCCAGCAACAGCCCCGCCTTGCCCGCCAGTGCGTAGGCGAGCGCAGCCAGCCCGGACGCCAGCGTCCAGTGCAGTGCGTGGAGCTTTCGGGTGGCCAAGCGTGCAGACGGGGGTGTGTCGGGCCGGGCCGCCGGCGTCACACGTTGAACAGGAAGTTCAAGACGTCGCCGTCCTTGACCACGTAGTCCTTGCCTTCGGCGCGCATCTTGCCGTTGTCCTTCGCGCCCTGTTCGCCCTTGAAGCCGATGAAGTCGTCGAAGGCGATGGTCTGCGCGCGGATGAAGCCGCGCTCGAAGTCGGTGTGGATGACACCGGCCGCCTGCGGGGCGGTGTCGCCGATGTGGATGGTCCAGGCGCGCACTTCCTTCACACCGGCGGTGAAATAGGTCTGCAGGCCGAGCAGCTTGAAGGCGGCGCGGATCAGGCGGTTCAGGCCCGGCTCGGTCTGGCCCATTTCAGACAGGAACATCAAGCGGTCGTCGTCGCTCATCTCCGAGAGCTCGGCCTCGGTCTTGGCGCAGATCGCCACCACCGGCGCGCCCTGGCTGTCGGCGTAGGCGCGCAGCTTGTCGAGGTAGGGGTTGTTCTCGAAGCCGCTCTCGTCGACGTTGCCGACGAACATCGCCGGCTTGGCGGTGATCAGGCACAGCGGCTTGACCAGCACCATGTCTTCCTTGCTGAACGCGATCGTGCGCACCGGCTTGCCCTGGTTCAACGCGGCCATGCACTTGTCGAGCACGGCAACGATCTTCTGCGCCTCTTTGTCGCCCGAGCGTGCGACCTTGTTGTAGCGGTGCAGGCCTTTTTCGACCGTGCCCATGTCGGCCAGGCACAGTTCGGTCTGGATCACCTCGATGTCGGAAATCGGGTCGACCTTGCCGGCCACGTGGATCACGTTCTCGTCGTCGAAGCAGCGCACCACGTTGACGATGGCGTCGGTCTCGCGAATGTGGGCCAGGAACTGGTTGCCCAGGCCTTCACCCTTCGACGCACCGGCCACCAGCCCCGCGATGTCGACGAACTCGACGATCGCCGGCACGATGCGCTCGGGCTTGACGATGCTGGCCAGTGCATCGAGCCGCGGGTCGGGCAACTCGACGACGCCCACGTTGGGCTCGATGGTGCAGAACGGGTAGTTCTCGGCCGCGATGCCGGCTTTGGTCAGCGCATTGAACAGGGTGGACTTGCCGACGTTGGGCAGGCCCACGATGCCGCATTTCAGGCTCATGGAAGACTTTGGAGTTTTCGGGGGTGAAGGGCGGATTTTAGGCGCGCGTCCTAAACTGGCGTGAACCCACGCTGCGGAGCCACCCATGAGCGAACTCGAAGTCCTGAAACCCCACCAGAAAGACCTGGGCGGCGGCTTCGTCGTGCGCCGCTCGTTGCCGGCCGCGCAGCGCCAGGCGGTCGGCCCGTTCGTGTTCTTCGACCACTTCGGCCCGATCACCGCGCAGCCCGGCGACAACCACGACGTGCGGCCGCACCCGCACATCGGCCTCGCGACCGTGACCTACCTGTTCGAGGGCGCGATGATGCACCGCGACTCCACCGGGGTGGTGCAGCGCATCGAGCCCGGCGCGGTCAACCTGATGACGGCCGGGCGAGGCATCGTGCATTCCGAACGCACGCCGAAAGACCTGCTCGGGCAGGAGCGCCGAAGCCACGGCCTGCAACTGTGGCTGGCGGTGCCGGCCGAGCGCGAAGAAGACGCACCCGCCTTTCAGCACGTGCCCGGCGCCGAAATCCCGGCGCGCGAGATCGACGGCGTGCTGGTGCGGGTCTTGATCGGCAGCGCGTTCGATCTCACGTCGCCGGTGCAAACGCTCTCGCCCACCCTCTACCTCGACCTGAACTTCGCGGTGGCTTCGGGCGCGTCGCTCACGATCCCGGCCGCTGCCGAAGAACGCGCGCTCTACAGCACCGACCGCGACTTCGAGCTCGACGGCGAACTCGTGCCGGCGTTCACGATGGTCGTGCTCGCGCCCGGCGCCGAGCCGGTTCTGAGCGCACCGCGCGGCGGCCGCATCGTGCTCGTCGGCGGCGCGCCGCTCGGGCATCGCTTCATGGTCTGGAACTTCGTCTCCAGCCGCAAGGAGCGCATCGTGCAGGCGCAGGACGACTGGGAAGCGCAGCGTTTCGAGCGTGTGCCCGGTGAGACAGAATTCATCCCCCTGCCGCCGCGCCGACCCTGAGCCACCCTGCATGAGTGCCACCGAACCGACCGACGAAGACACCTGGTGCGCCGCGCGTGCCGCCGAGGTCGTGGCCTGCCTGCAACGCCACGGCATCGAACCCGGCCGCATCGGCGAGTGGCCGGCCTGGCACGTGATGCCCTACGCCAGCATCTGGGCCGTGGAAAGCCGGCATCGGCCCGAGTGGGTCGGCTGGTGGGTGGTCTGCGGTGACCTGCCGAGCGACGTGCTCGCCGCACACGACCTGGCCACGCCGCGCGAGGCGCTGCGGGCCTTCGGCAAGCGCTGGGTGATGCACGGCGAGTCGCTCGACCGGGGCGACGTGCCGGCGGCCTGGGCGCACGAGCCGCACGCCGGCCTGCCCAAGCTGGCAGCGCTGCTGAAGCGGCGCGGCGCGGCCCTGCAGGCCTGGGCCGAAGACCCTGCGGCCTGGCCGACAGAAGAAGACGCCGACTGACGGTTCAGGCGCGGGCTGCCGCGCGCCTCGGTCAGTCGAAGCGGTAGCTGGCGCTGCCTGTCATGCCCACACGCAGGTTGCGGTCGAAGCCTTCGACGATCACGGCGTTCATGCCGAAGGTGAGCGCGCCGTCGAGTCGAGAGTCGGCCCGGTACGACTGAAGCGCGTCGCCGACCGCGTGCCCGGGCACACCGGTGAGCGGGTCGACATCGGGGATCGGGCAGCGTGCGCAGGGTTTCACGAGCTTCAGGCGCACCGCGCCTTCATCGGTGCCGATGGTGATCTCGTCGAGTGCGTCTTCGCCGTGCGCGTCGAGCCCGTCGAGCACGAGGTTGGGGCGAAAGCGTGCCATCGTCACGGCCTCTTGGCCCTGCGCCTGCAAGCGGCGGTTCAGCTCGGGCATCGACGCGGCCGAGGTCACGAGCAGCGGGTATCCGTCGGCAAAACCGTTCTGTGCCTCGATCGCGCCGGTCCAGCGCCGTTCGGACAGGCGCCGCTGCTCCGGGTCGAAGCGCACCAGGCGCAGCTTCGCACCGAGAAAGTCACTGAACCACTGCGCGCACAGGTCGCCCATGTCGTAGGCGGCCACGTCGTCGTTCCAGACCCTGGCGCGCACCGGCTTTTCGACGGTGTCGAGCGCGATGTGCAGGGCCAGCATGCCGGGCGCGCGCAGGATCATCTCGTAGGAGCGCAGCACCGGCTGGATCAGCGCCATGCGCGGCAGGTGGCGTTGTGTGACGAACTCGCCGCGCTCGTCGACGACCATCCAGGCGCGGTCGAACTCGAGCCCGGTCTCGATCAGCAGGCTCTCGCGCAGGGCAATGCCGGCGCACGACTTCACCGGGTAGACGTGCAACGACTGCACGCTCACCTGAAGTTCGTTGGCTGAGGTGGCGATGGTGTGGCTCACTGGCTGTTCATGGCGGCGGTTGCCGGAGTCGGCGGAGAGGAATTGTGCCCGCAGCCCGGTGAGTGCAAGGAACATGCCCTCCTTACAATCGAGGGGGATGACAACATTCGACGTGCAGGTTCTCGGGGCGGGCATCGTGGGGCAGAGCCTCGCGCTGGCGCTGGCGCGTGCCGGCCTCACGGTCGCGCTGCGCCCCGAGCCGGTGCGCCCGGGCAGCGCCGAAGACGTGCGGGCCTACGCGCTCAGCGCGGCTTCGGTCGAACTGCTGCGCGGCATCAAGGTCTGGGACAGCCTGCCGGCCCACGCTGCGACCGCCGTGCTCGACATGCACGTGAAGGGCGACGCGCCGAACGCGGCGCTCGATTTTTCGGCCTGGCAGCAGCGGGTCGATGCACTCGCCTGGATCACCGATGCCGCCGTGCTCGAACGGGCACTGGCGCAGGCACTGCGCTTCGCGCCGCACATCAGCGTGGTCGACGCCGAAGTCGCCGCACCGCTCACGGCGCTGTGCGAGGGCAAGGCCTCGGCCACCCGCGCCGCACTCGGCGTGAAGTTCGAACGCCACGACTATGGCCACACGGCCATCGCCGCGCGGCTCACCGCGTCGCGACCGCACCGCGGCATGGCACGCCAGTGGTTCGGCGCGCCCGACGTGCTGGCGCTGCTGCCTTTCGACGCGCCCGAGCCCGAACGCTCGTTCGCGCTCGTCTGGTCGTTGCCGGAGGCCCGGGCGAAGGAACTGCTGGCCCTCGACGCCGCCGCGTTCGAGGCGCAACTCATACTGGCCACCGCGGGCGAAGCCGGCGAACTGCGGCTCGCCTCGAACCGTGCAGCCTGGCCGTTGATGCAAGCGCGGGCCGAGGCCTGGGCCGGGCCGGGCTGGGTGCTGCTGGGCGATGCTGCCCACGTGGTGCACCCGCTGGCAGGCCAAGGCTTGAACCTGGGCCTGGCCGACGTGGCCGCCTTGTGCCGCGTGCTCGCCGAGCGCGAGCCCTGGCGCGCCCTCGGAGACGAAAAGCTGCTGCGGCGCTATGCTCGCGAACGGCTCGCGCCCACCTGGGCGATGGGCCAGGTCACCGACGGCCTGCTGCGCCTTTTTTCACAGCCGCAGCCGATGGCCAAGGAACTTCGCAACCGTGGCCTGACTCTGGTCAACCAAGTGGTCCCCCTCAAGCGCTGGCTCACCCGACGAGCCCTCGACTCCTGAAAGCCCCCGATGAACAAGCTCCTTCGTTTGGCCCTGGCCACCGGCATCGCCGCCCTGTTCGCGCAAGCTGCCGTGGCACAGGAAGCGCTGATCCGCAAGAACATCGCCGAGCGGCTGCCTGACTTTCCCAAGATCGACGAAGTGAGCAAGACGCCGATCCCCGGCGTCTACGAACTGCGCGTCGGCACCGAAGTCGTCTACAGCGACGAGCGCGGCGAGCACATCCTCCAGGGCGCGCTGATCGACACGAAAACCGGCGTGAACCTCACCGAAGCGCGCATCGACAAGCTGACGGCGATCGATTTCGCCAACCTGCCGCTCAAAGACGCCATCGTCTACAAGCAGGGCACGGGCGCGCGCAAACTGGTGGTGTTCGCCGACCCGAACTGCGGTTACTGCAAGAAGTTCGAGCGCGAGCTGCTGCAGGTGAAGGACGTGACCGTCTACACCTTCCTGTACTCGATCCTCGGCGGTGACTCGCCTGAGAAGTCGCGCAACATCTGGTGCGCCAAGGACAGCACCGCCGTCTGGCGCGAATGGATGGTCAACGGTGCCGTGCCGCCGCGCGCCATGGCGCAATGCGACGCCGGTGCCTTGCAGCGCAACTTGGCGATGGGCAAGAAGTACCGTGTGAACGGCACGCCGGCGCTGGTGTTCGAAGACGGCAAGCGGGTGCCCGGCGCGTTGCCGCCGGCGCAGATCGAAGCGCAGCTCGTCGCGAGCCGCGCCAAGTCCTGAGGCCTCAGAGGGTTTCGACGGCGGCCAGCACCGCCTGCGCATCGGCGCGCAGCCGCCCACGTTCGGCCGGCGACAGTCGTGACAAGTTCTTCGCCATCAGCGCGGTGCGCGGGTTGGCGGCGAGTTCGGCTTCGTGCCGGTCGAGAAAGTTCCAGTACAGCAGCGTGAACGGGCAGGCCGGCTTGGCGCTCTTGCCCGCGTCTTTCGGCGTCGGCGCGTACGGGCATCGCGAGCAGTGGTTGCTCATGCGCTGGATGTAGGCGCCCGATGCGACATAAGGCTTGCTCGTGAAGCGGCCGCCATCGGCGTACAGCGCCATGCCCGCCACGTTGGGCAACTCGGCCCACTCCACGGCGTCGACATAGACCGCGAGGTACCAGGCCGCCACCTGCTTCGGGTCGACTTCGGCGAGCAGCGCGAACAGGCCCGTGACCATGAGCCGCTGGATGTGGTGCGCATAACCGTGCTGCAGCGTCTGCTGCACGGTGTCGCGCACACATTCCATCCGCGTCTCGCCGCTCCAGTACCAGCTCGGCAGCGGGCGGGTGTGCTGCAGGTGGTTGGCCTCGGCCATGCCCGGCATGTCGAGCCAGTACACACCGCGGATGAACTCGCGCCAGCCCAGCACCTGGCGGATGAAACCTTCGGCGCTGGCGAGCGGAACGCTGCCGCTGCGGTAGGCCGCCTCGGCCGCTGCAATCACTTCGCGCGGGTCGAGCAGGTGCAGGTTGAGGCTGGTCGAGAGCAGCGAGTGCCAGCCGAAAGGCGTGGCCGTCCACATCGCGTCCTGGTGTTCGCCGAAATTCGCCAGGCGTGCTTCGACGAAGGTCTGCAAAGCGAGCAAGGCTTGCTCGCGGGTGACGGGCCACATGAACGATGCGAGCGTTCCCGGGTGCTCGGAGAAGCGCGCCTCCACCTCGGCGATCACCTGCTGCGTGAGTGCATCGGGCGCGAAGCTTTCGGCCGGCGGGATCAGGCCCGGGCCGGCCTTGGGCCAGGGCTTGCGGTTCTCGGTGTCGAAGTTCCACTGGCCGCCCTCGGGCTGGCCGTCGGCATCGAGCAGCACACGGTGCTGGCGCCGCATCTCGCGGTAGAAAAACTCCATGCGCAGCTGGCGGCCGTACTTCGACGACCAGCGTGCGAAGTCGGCGCGCGAGCACATGAAATGGGTGTCGTCCAGCGCGCGCAACTCGGCCTGGCATTCGCCCGCCACCGCAGCGATGGCCTGCTGCAGGCGCCATTCGCCGGCCTCGGTCAAGCGCAAGGTCGACGGACGCAAGACCTGCAGTTGCTCGCGCAGACGGCCCGGCAGGTCGGCGCAGGCGCTGTCACCCAGCGCGACGTAGTGAACGGTGAAACCGCGCTCGCGCAGTTGGTCGCGAAAGTGCCGCATGGCCGAAATGAACAGCACGATTCGCGCCTTGTGGCTCCACACGTGCGTGGCCTCGCCGGGCGCTTCGATCATCAGCACGGCATCGTGCTCATGATCGAACCCTGCCAATGCGGGGCTGGCGAGACTCAGCTGGTCTCCGAGCACCAGCACCAGCGTGCGCGTTGTGGCCCGGCTCGCGTTCATGGCGCCGCGCCGCCCTTGCGGCGTGCGTCGCCCCGGCACCGGTCGGAACAGTACTTCACCTCGGCCCAGTTCTTAGCCCAGGCACGGCGCCAGGCCATCGGCCGTTGGCACTGCGCACAGGGCTTGCTCGGCAGCGCGGCCTTGTTGCCCTTGAACCCGGTCATGCGTACTTGAGCTCTCCGGTCTTGCCGCGGAAAACGCGGTACGAGAACACGGTGTAGCCGGCGATCGCCGGCACCGAGATGCAGACGCCGAAGAGGATGACCTTGAGCGCCGCCGGGCTGCTGGCGGCCTGCCAGATGGTCAGCTTGTCGATCACGACGAAGGGGTAGATGCTGTAGGCCAGCCCCAGGAAGCCGAGCACGAACACACCGATCAGCATGACGAACGGCAACCAGCACAGCGGCCCGCGAACGATTTGCGTCTTCAGCAGCACCCGCACGGTGACCAGCGCGATGCCGGTGACGAGCGGGATCGCCATCAGCGCGATGATCTCGGGCAGCGCGAACCAGCGCTGGCGCACGGTTTCGCTGATCCACGGTGTGGCCATCGAGATCAGCACCATGCCGGCGACCATCGGGCCCCAGGCGGTGCGGGCCCAGCCGACCGCGCGTTCCTGCAGTTCACCTTCGGTCTTCATCACGAGCCACGCCGCGCCGAGCAGCGCATAGGCCATCGGCAGGGCCACGGCGATCGCGGCGGCAAACAGCGGGTAGTTCCAGCCCTCGCCGAAGCCGCTGATGTAGCGCCCGAGCATCCAGCCCTGCGAGACCGAGGCGAGCAGCGAGCCGGCGAAGAACAGGCGGTCCCAGGTCTGTTTGTGCGTGTCCTTGGCCTTGACGCGAAAGTCGAAGGCCACGCCGCGCAAGGTAAGGCCGACCAGCATCAGCGTGACCGGCAGGTAGAGCTCGCCCAGCACCACGCCGTGCGCTTTCGGGAAAGCCACCAGCAGGATGCCGATGCCGAGCACGAGCCAGGTTTCGTTGGCGTCCCAGAACGGGCCGATCGACGCGACCATCACGTCTTTCTCGGCATCGGTGGCACGGTGCATCAGCATGCCCACGCCCAGGTCGTAGCCATCGCTGACCACGTAGACGAGCATCGAGATGCCCATCAGCGCCATGAAGATCACCGGCAGCATCGTGTCGAAGGTCATGACGCTCATGCCGCACTCCCGCTCGGCAACACCGGCGACGTGCTCGCACCCGCTGGCGTGACCGCCTGTTCGGCGGCATCGAGCTGCAACACTTCTTCGGGCTTTTCGGCCATGTACTTCAGCACCGTGACGTAAGCGACGATCAGCGCGAGGTAGAGCGTGATGTAGAGCGCCAGTGTCAGGCCGATCATGGCCGAGGGCACGCTCGACACCACGTCGGCCGTGCGGATCAGCCCGTAGACGATGAAGGGCTGGCGGCCGATCTCGGTCACGTACCAGCCAGCGACGGTGGCCACCCAGCCCGAGAACGTCATGCCGGCGAAGAGCCACAACAGCGCACGAGGCAAGGCCGCGGGTTGCCACTTGGCGCGCCGGTACAACCACCAGCCGAGCCAGCTCGTCGCCAGCATCAGCAGGCCCACACCGACCATGATGCGGAAGGCGAAGAACATCGGCAACGGCGGCGGGTGTTTGTCGCCGAAGGAATTGAGCCCCTTGATCTCGCCGTCGAGCTCGTGCGTGAGGATCAGGCTCGCCATCTTCGGGATCTTGATCTCGAAGTGGTTGCTGCGCGTTTCCTTGTCGGGAATGGCGAACAGCAGCAGCGGTGCGCCGCGCTCGGTTTCCCACACGCCTTCCACCGCGGCGATCTTGGCAGGCTGATGCTCGAGCGTGTTCAGACCGTGCGCGTCGCCGACCATGATCTGCACCGGAATGGCGATCGCCGCGAGCGTGAGGCCGACCCGCAGCACCCGTGGCGCCGAGCGCTGCGCCACACCGCGAAGCACCTGCCACGCGCTCAGGCCGATGAGCAGGAAGGCGCAGGTCAGTGCCGAGGCCAGCAGCATGTGCGTGAGGCGGTAGGGGAACGAGGGATTGAAGATCACGTCGAACCAGCTCTTCACGTGGTACACGCCGTCGATCACTTCGTAGCCCGCCGGCGTCTGCATCCACGAGTTCAGCGCCAGGATCCAGAACGCGCTGAGCGTGGTGCCGAAGGCGACGAAGAAGGTCGCCATCAGGTGTACGCGTTCGCTCACCTTGCCGTGGCCGAACAGCATCACGCCGAGGAAACCGGCTTCGAGGAAGAACGCCGTCAGTACCTCGTAGCCGAGCAGCGGCCCGGCGATGTTGCCCACCTTTTCCATGAAGCCCGGCCAGTTGGTGCCGAACTGAAAGCTCATCGTGATGCCGCTGACCACGCCGAGCGCGAAGCTCAGCGCGAACACCTTGGTCCAGAAGCGGTAGGCGTCGAGCCAGCCTTGTGCCGCGGCCTTGTCGGGCCCGTTGCGGGTTTTCAACCAGCGCAGGCGGAAGAACAACAGCACCCAGCCCATGCCGATGCTGATGGTCGGGAACAGGATGTGAAAGGTGATGTTGGCCGCGAACTGCATGCGGGCGAGGATCAGGGCGTCCATGGCGTTCCTTTCCCTTTCAACGTTTCGTGCCGGCCACCGCGCGGCCGGTGAATTCAAGCACCTTTTGCACTTTGGCGCCCATCTTCATCAGGCGCGACAGGGTCTGCTGGTCCATGCGCTGCACGTCGTCGAACCAGGTGGTGGTGAGCTCGATCAGGTCGTGCATGCCGCGCATGCGCTCCAGCGCCACGCGGTCTTCTTCGGTCGCCGGTTCTTCGAGCAGCGCGTTGCGCAGCATCGACAGCGTGGGCTCGATCTCGCGCCGGCGGCGCTCTTCGGCCAGGGTGCGAAAGATCTCCCACGCGTCGCTCGGGGCGTCGAAGTATTCGCGCCGGTCGCCGCTCAGGTGGCGCAGGTTCACGAGACGCCAGGCCTGCAGCTCTTTCAGGCCCATGCTCACGTTGGAGCGCGAGAACTCGAGCTTCTCGGCGATGTCGTCGGCGTTCAGCGCCACGGGCGAGACGAAGATCAGCGCGTAGATCTGGCCGACGGTGCGGTTGATGCCCCATCGGCTGCCCATCTCGCCGAAGTGGGCCACGAAGCTGCGGACGAGGGGTGAGAGAGAGGTCATGCCGAGAGTCTATCGAATTTTCAGTAATGTCTGAAAACTCGGGAATATCGAGCCCGTGGGGCCTTCTGCCAGCGGTGACAATCCGCGCATCGTTTTTCAGGAGCCCTGCTTGTCCGACGTGTCACCCGCTTCGAGCGATGCGCTCGTTTTTCGCCTCGGCTACCTCGCGCTGCTGCCCTTCGTGGCCGGCGCGGCCCTGGTCTGGATCGTGCGGCCCGACGCCCACCCTTACGTCACCTCGGCGCTGTCGGGTTACGCGGCGGTCGTGCTCGCTTTCATCGGCGGCATTCACTGGGGTTTCGGCTTCCGCGAAGAGCACGCGCCGCCGCGCCTGTTCGTCTGGGGCGTGGTGCCGGCACTCGTGGCCTGGGTCGCGGTGGTGATGCAACCCTACGCCGGCCTGGTGGTGCACGGGGTGATGCTCGCCGTGTGTTACCTCGTCGACCGCAAGGTCTACCCCGAACACGGCGCCGCGCGCTGGCTCACGCTGCGCTTCAGGCTCAGCGTGGTCGCGAGCTTGGCTTGTTTTGTCGGCGCCGCCGGCAGCTGATGCGTTCAACTTCGACCCGCCCATGATCACCTACCGAATCGACGTCGCTGACGCCCACGCCCACCTGTTCCGTGTCACGCTCACCGTGCCCCGGCCCGCCGCCGAGCAGCGCCTGAGCCTGCCGGTGTGGATCCCGGGCAGTTACCTGGTGCGCGAGTTCGCGCGCCACCTCTCGGGCATGAGCGCGAAGCAGGGCGCGCGCGCGCTGCCGCTGCAGCAGCTCGACAAGGCGACCTGGCTGGCGCGCTGCAGCGGGCGTGGTGCGCTCGTGGTGAGCTACCTCGTCTACGCTTTCGACACCTCGGTGCGCGCGGCCTTTCTCGACGCGAACCGCGGCTTCTTCAACGGCACCGGCCTGTGCCTGCGCGTCGAAGGGGCGGAATCGCTGCCGCAGCGCGTCGAACTGCGCAGCCTGCCGGCCGGCTGGCAGGTCGCCACGGCGATGCGCGCGCTGACGGTCGACGCCGCGGGGCGCGGCACTTACGAGGCGGCCGACTACGACGAACTCGTCGACCACCCGGTCGAGATGGGCCGCTTCTGGCGTGGCCACTTCAAGGCAGGCGGCGTGGCGCACGAGTTCGTGGTGGCCGGCGCCTTGCCCGACTTCGACGGCGAGCGTCTGCTGAAAGACTCGCAGCGCATCTGCGAAGCGCAGATCCGCTTCTGGCACGGCAAAAAAAGGCCGCCGTTCGACCGCTACGTCTTCCTGCTCAACCTGGTCGAAGACGGCCACGGCGGCCTGGAGCACCGCGCCAGCACCGCGCTGATCGGCTCGCGCCGCGATGTGCCGCCCGCGGGCAAGACCGAGATGACCGACGGTTATGCGAACCTGCTCGGCCTGATCAGCCACGAGTACTTTCACACCTGGAACGTGAAACGCCTGCGCCCGGCCGAGTTCGCGCGCTATGACTACACCCAGGAGAACTACACCGAACTGCTGTGGTTCTTCGAAGGCTTCACGTCCTACTACGACGACCTGTTCCTGGTGCGTTGCGGCCTGATCGACAGCACGCGTTACCTCAAGCTCGTCAGCCGCACCGTGAGCGGCGTGCTCGCACTGCCGGGCCGCCAGGTGCAGAGCGTGGCGCAGGCCAGCTTCGACGCCTGGGTCAAGTACTACCGCAGCGACGAGAACACGCCGAACGCGACCATCAGCTACTACACCAAGGGTTCGCTGGTGGCATTGGCGCTCGACCTCACGCTGCGCCGTGAAGGCAAGGCTTCGCTCGACGCGGTGATGCGCGAGCTGTGGGCCGTGAGCACTGGTGGGCCGATCGGCGAAGCGCAGATCCGCGCTGCGCTGCTGAAGCTCGGTGGGCGCTCTTACGATGCCGAGCTCGACGCCTGGGTGCATGGCACCGACGACCTGCCCTTGCAGGACGCGCTGGCGGCCTTCGGTGTCGACTGGGTGCCCGACGCCGCCACGCTCGCGCAGCGACTGGGCCTGCGCGTGAGCGAGAGCGCGCTCACCGGCGTGAAGGTCAGCCATGTGCTGCGCGGTGGCGCGGCCGAGCGCGCCGGCCTGTCGGTCGGCGACGAGGTGCTGGCGCTGCAAGGCTGGCGCCTGCGCCGGCTCGACGACGCGGCGCGGCTGATGGTGGCCGGCAAGCCAGCCACGCTGCTCGTGGCACGTGACCAGCGAGTGTTCACCCTGTCGCTCACCTTGCCGCCGGCCGAGTCGCCGGCCGCCTCGGGCGTGACGCTGAAGGTGGCTGCCAAGCCGGCGGCAGGGGCCGCCGCGCTGCAAAAGGCATGGCTGTCGGCCTGAAAGCCTTGTTCGGCCCGGCCCCGAGCCCGGCGCGGCGCGCCGGCCTGGCCGGTGTGGTGGTGCTCGTGCTCGCGGTGCACGGCTGGCTCGCCAAAGACATGGCCGATCGCATCGCCGACATGAGCAAAGACACCGCCTCGGTCGAGCGAATCGAGGTGGCCTATGTGCGCGACATGGCGCTGAGCGCACCGGTGCTGGCCGCCCCCGCAGCGCCGCCGCCCGCTGCCGAAGCGCCACCCCGTGTGGCGCGCAGCAAGCCGCCGAAGCCGGCCAAGGCAGCCTCGGCGCCCGACGAGCATGCCGTCGTGCCGCCCGAACCGGTCGTCGCAGCGGCCCCGGTCGTTCCCGAGCCCGCCCCCCCGCTGCCGCTGCCCGAGCCTGCGCTGCCCGAGCCCGCGCCGCCCGAGCCGGTGCTGGCCGCGGCCAGTGCGCCGGCCGACGCCGCGAGTGCGCCGCTGGCCTTCGCGTGGCCGCTGTCCACGCGTGTGAGCTACCTGCTCACGGGCAGCTACCGCGGCGACGTGAACGGCAGCGCGCAGGTCGAGTGGATCCGCTCGGGCTCGCGCTACCAGGTGCACCTCGACCTCGTGGTCGGCCCGAGCGCCGCGCCGCTGATCACACGCCGCATGAGCAGCGACGGCGAGATCACCGCCGACGGCCTGAGCCCGCGCCGCTACGAGCAGGACACCAAGGTCGTGCTGCGCGAGCGCCGCCGCCAGAGCGTGAGCTTCGAGCCGGGCAGCGTGGTGCTCGCCAACGGCGACCGGCGCGACAGCGTGCCCGGCCTGCAAGATACCGCGAGCCAGTTCGTGCAGCTGATGTACGTGTTCAGCACGCGGCCCGAGCTGCTGCGCATTGGCAACACCGTCGACATACCGCTCGCGCTGCCGCACAAGGTCGACGTGTGGACCTACGACGTGGTCGCTGAAGAAGTGCTCGACGCGCCCTTCGGCCCGCTGCCCACCATCCACCTGAAGCCGCGCCGCGCGCTGGTGCCGAAGGTCGGCGAACTCAGCGCCGAGATCTGGTTCGCGCCGCAGCTGCGCTATTTTCCGGTGCGCATCCTGATCCGGCAGGACGTCGACAACTACGTCGACCTGATGATCTCGAAGCCGCCCCAGATGGCCGGCTCCTGAGCGGCGCGGCCGCATCGGGCCGCCACGACTGCGCTTATGCTTGCGCCGCACGAACGACACCCGTCGTCGGCACCACAGGAGAGCCTCTTGACGCAGACCTGCATTCTGACCGCCGTGCATGGCGAGGGCGACCGCAAGACGGCCGTGATCACGCTGAACCGGCCGAAGCAACTCAACGCCCTGAACGACACGCTGATGGACGAGCTCGGCGCGGCGCTCAAGGGCTACGACGCCGACCCCGGCATCGGCTGCATCGTGATCACCGGCAGCGAAAAGGCCTTCGCGGCCGGCGCCGACATCAGCGCGATGGCGCTGTTCAGCTTCAGCGACACCTACGGCGGCGACTTCATCACGCGCAACTGGGAAACCATCCGCAGCATCCGCAAGCCGGTGATCGGCGCGGTGGCCGGTTTCGCGCTCGGTGGCGGTTGCGAGCTGGCGATGATGTGCGACTTCATCATCGCCGCCGACACCGCGAAGTTCGGCCAGCCCGAGATCAAGCTCGGCATCATTCCCGGTGCCGGCGGCACGCAGCGCCTGCCGCGCGCGGTCGGCAAGGCCAAGGCGATGGACATGGTGCTCACCAGCCGCATGATCGACGCGGCCGAGGCCGAGCGGGCCGGGCTCGTGTCGCGCGTGGTGCCTTTCGCCGAGCTGATGACGACCACGCTCGCCGCGGCGCAGGCCATCAACGAGCTCAGCGGCCCGAGCGTGATGATGGCCAAGGAAAGCGTGAACCGCGCGTTCGAAGGCACGCTGGCCGACGGCATCATGTTCGAACGCCGCATGTTCCATTCGCTGTTCGCGACAGCCGATCAGAAAGAAGGCATGGACGCCTTCCTGAACAAGCGCAAGCCGCAGTTCACGCAGCGCTGATTCGGGCCGGCCAGCGCCGCGGGCTCGATTCCTAAGGTTGCACCCAGCGCGCGCCCGTGGCGTCGAATACCGCGCGGCGGTGGCCGCTGCGGTGCAGTTCGAGCCAGTCGATCGACTCCACCTGCGCGTTGATCACGGCAAAGTATTCGCGCTGCAGCGGCTCGGGTGCTGGTGCTTCCGGCACGTCTGCCACGTCGAGCGGCGCGCCGGGTGGCAGGCGAGCCAGGTAGTCCTGTGCCGCGGGCGTGAGCTTGATCTGCGCCCAGCGTGACGTGGCCGTGAGCCCCGACATCTCGAGCGAGAGCAGCACCCGGCAGCGCAGTTGCCAGCCCAGTGCCGGCGACCACATCACCATCGTGCCGTGTGGGTGGCGCAGCAACTGGGCGACCTTGCCGGCGCGGTCGTCGGTGAAGCTCAGCAGTTGTTTGTGGCGGGCCTCGACCTCGCGCAGGATCACGGTGCGCGCATCCGCCGATTCGCCGTTGACCGTGGCCAGCACCGGGGTGCGCCAGGCGTGCTGCTTGTCTCCGGCCGCCAGTTCGAGCTGCCGCCACACCTCGGCCTCGATCGCGCCCAGGCTGCCCAGCCGCTCGGCCACGTTCAGCCTTCCTTGCGCAGCGACGGGAACAGGATCACGTCGCGGATGCTCGGGCTGTCGGTGATCAGCATCATCAGCCGGTCGATGCCGATGCCGCACCCGCCGGTGGGCGGCATGCCGTATTCGAGCGCGCGGATGAAGTCGGCGTCGTAGAACATCGCCTCTTCGTCGCCAGCTTCCTTGTTCGCCACCTGTGACTGGAAGCGTGCGGCCTGGTCTTCGGCGTCGTTCAGCTCCGAGAAGCCGTTGGCGTACTCGCGCCCGGTGATGAAGAGCTCGAAACGTTCGGTGATGCTCGGGTCGGTGTCGGAAGCGCGCGCCAGCGGCGACACCTCGACCGGGTAGTCGATGATGAAGGTCGGCTCCCACAACTTTTCTTCGACCACCGCTTCGAACAGGCCGAACTGCAGCTCGGCCAGTTTCCAGTGCGCCGGCGCTTCTTCGCCGTGTGACTTGAGCGCGGCGCGCAGCACGGCCGGGTCGGCCGCTTCGGCAGCGCTCAGCCCCGCGTGCGCAACGAGCGAATCACGCACCGTGAGGCGCGCGAACGGCCGGTCCAGGTCGACCGGTTTGCCGCCGTACGTGAGCGTGGCCGAGCCGGTGGCCTGGCGCGCGGCGTGGCGCAAGACCTGCTCGGTGAAGTCCATCAGGTCGTGGTGGTTCCAGTAGGCCGCGTAGAACTCCATCATCGTGAATTCGGGGTTGTGCCGAACCGAGATGCCTTCGTTGCGGAAGCTGCGGTTGATCTCGAACACCCGCTCGAAGCCGCCCACGATCAGGCGCTTCAGGTAGAGCTCGGGCGCGATGCGCAGGAACATCTGCTGGTCGAGCGCGTTGTGGTGCGTGACGAAAGGCTTGGCGTTCGCGCCACCGGGAATAGGGTGCAGCATCGGCGTTTCCACTTCCATGAAGTGGTGCTCCACCATGAACTGGCGGATCGAGCTCAGCGCCTTGCTGCGCGCCGCAAAGCGGGCCCGTGCGTCGCCGTCGGTGATGAGGTCGACATAACGCTGGCGGTATTTCTGCTCCTGGTCGGCCATGCCGTGGAACTTGTCGGGCAACGGGCGCAGGCTCTTGGTCAGCAGCCGCAGCGTAGTCACACGCACCGAGAGTTCGCCGGTCTTGGTCTTGAAGAGTGTGCCTTCGGCGCCGAGGATGTCGCCCAGGTCCCAGTGCTTGAACGCCGCATACAGCTCTTCGCCGAGCGCGTCGCGCGTGACAAACAGCTGGATCTGGCCCGAGCCGTCTTGCAGCGTCGCGAAGCTCGCCTTGCCCATCACGCGCTTGAGCATCAGCCGGCCGGCCACCACCACCTGCACGCCCAGCGGCTCCAGCTCTTCGTTGGTCTTGGCGTCGTGCTGACGCAGCAGTTCGGCCGCGTGGTGCTTCGGCTTGAAGTCGTTCGGGAAGGCCACGCCTTGTTGGCGAATGAGCGCGAGTTTTTCGCGGCGCTCGGTGATCAGCTGGTTTTCGTCCGTCATGAGGGGCTCTCGGGTGAGGCCGCGATTTTAGGCGTGCCGAACCGGCCCGCCGGGCCCGGCGCCCGCAGGCCCATAAAATCGCCTGTTGCCCACCCGGGCCGAAGCTGCACAAACCTCATGTCCACACCCACCATCCGCCCCGCGCAGAAGATCCGTTTTGCCGTGGTGGGCTGCGGGCGTATCGCCCAGAACCACTTCGCGGCCTTGAAGCAGCACGGCGCCCGCGCCGAGCTCGTGGCGGTGTGCGACAACCGCCCGCAGGCGCTGACCGAGGCGGTGGTGAAGACCGGCGCCCAGGGTTACGCCTCGCTCGACGCCCTGCTGGCCGGCAGCGACGCCGACGTGGTGGTGCTGGCCACGCCCAGCGGCCTGCACTCGCGCCAGGCCATCAAGGTGGCGCAGGCCGGCCGCCACGTGCTGAGCGAAAAGCCGATGGCGACCAAGTGGGACGAAGGCGTGGCGATGGTGCGCGCCTGCCGCGAAGCCGGTGTGAAGCTCTTCGTCGTCAAGCAGAACCGACTAAACGCCACGCTGCAGCTCGTCAAGCGCGCGGTCGAGCAGGGCCGTTTCGGGCGCCTGGCGATGGTCAACGTCAACGTCTTCTGGACCCGCCCGCAGGCCTACTACGACGACGCCCCGTGGCGCGGCCGCTGGGACATGGACGGAGGCGCCTTCATGAACCAGGCCAGCCACTACGTCGACATGGTCGACTGGCTGGTCGGCCCGGTCGACAACGTGCACGCCTACACCGCCACGCTGGCGCGCGACATCGAGGCCGAAGACACCGGCGTGATGAGCCTGCGCCTGCGCAGTGGTGCACTGGCCTCGGTCAACGTGACGATGCTCACGCACAACAAGAACTTCGAGGGCAGCATCACGCTGCTCGGTGAACGCGGCACGGTGCGGGTCGGCGGCGTGGCGGTCAACAAGATCGAACACTGGGAGTTCGAGACGCCGCACGAAGACGACTCCAAGGTGGCGAGCGCGAGTTACGGCGTGGAGAGCGTCTACGGCCCGGGTCACCCGCTGTACTACGACAACGTGATCAACACGCTGCAGGGCGTGGCCAACGCGGCGGTCGACGGCTACGAAGGGCTGCGTTCGCTCGAAGTGCTGATCGCGGCGTATCGCTCGGCGCGTGATGGTGTGCGGGTCGGCTTGCCACTGGTGTTTTGACGATGATCCACCCTTCGGCCATCGTCGACGAAGGCGCGCAGCTCGGTGCCGGCACCCACGTCTGGCATTTCGCCCACGTCTGCGCCGGCGCGCGAATCGGCGACGGCTGCTCGCTGGGGCAGGGCGTGTTCGTGGCCAACGACGTGCACATCGGCCACAACGTGAAGGTGCAGAACAACGTCTCGGTGTACGACGCGGTCACGCTCGAAGACGACGTGTTCTGCGGCCCGAGCATGGTCTTCACCAACGTGCACAACCCACGCTCGGCCGTGCCGCGCAAGCACGAGTACCGGCGCACGCTGGTGAAGCGCGGTGCCACGCTGGGGGCGAACTGCACGATCGTGTGCGGCAGCACGATCGGCGCGTATGCCTTCGTCGGTGCCGGCGCCGTCGTGAGCCGCGACGTGGCCGACTTCGCGCTCGTGGTCGGCGTGCCGGCCCGGTGCATCGGCTGGGTCAGCCGGCACGGCGAGCGCTTGACGTTCGCCGACGAACTCAACAGCGAAGCGGTGTGTCCGGCCACAGGCGAGCGTTATGTCCTGCGCGACGGCGTCTGTTCGGTGGCGGGAGAGGCCAAGGCATGACGGAGAAGCTCGACTTCATCGATCTGAAAAGCCAGTACGCGGCGCTCAAGGCACCCATCGCCGAACGCATGCAGCGGGTGCTCGACCACGGCCAGTACATCATGGGCCCCGAGGTCAAGGAACTCGAAGAGCGGCTCGCCACCTACACGGGCGCGGCCCACTGCATCACGGTGGCCAGTGGCACCGAGGCGCTGCTGATCTCGCTGATGGCGCTCGGCCTGAAACCCGGTGACGAAGTCATCACCACGCCCTTCACCTTCGCGGCCACGGCCGAGATGATCGTGCTGATCGGTGGCGTGCCGGTGTTCGCCGACATCGAGCCCGACACCTGCAACATCGACGCGTCGAAGATCGAAGCCAAGATCACTGCCCGCACCCGCGCGATCATGCCGGTGAGCCTGTACGGGCAGGTCGCCGACATGGACGCGATCAACGCCATCGCCGCGCGCCACGGCCTGGCCGTGATCGAAGACGCGGCGCAGAGTTTCGGCGCCACCTACCGGGGCCAGAAGAGCTGCAA
The DNA here is from genome assembly GCF_032229685.1 of Rhizobacter sp. Classification (GTDB taxonomy): domain Bacteria; phylum Pseudomonadota; class Gammaproteobacteria; order Burkholderiales; family Burkholderiaceae_C; genus LMDS01. The sequence goes on from NZ_JAVTWP010000032.1 coordinate 116,549, forward strand.
CCTGAGCACGCTCGGCTGCACCAGCTTCTTTCCGAGCAAGCCGCTCGGCTGTTATGGCGACGGCGGTGCGGTCTTCACCAACGACGCGGCGCTGGCCCAGGCCTGCCGCGAGATCCGCGTGCACGGCCAGAGCGCGCGCTACACCCACACCCGCGTCGGCGTGGGCGGGCGCATGGACACCTTGCAGTGCGCCATCGTGCTCGCGAAGCTCGAGCGCTTCGAGTGGGAGGTCGCACGCCGCCTGGTGCTCGGCGAGCGCTACCGGCAACGGCTCTCCGGCGTGCGCGGCCTGCGCCTGCTGGCGGTGCGCGACGACCGCGACTGCGTGTGGGCGCAGTACACGGTCTTCGTCGAGAACCGCAGCGCGGTGCAGGCGGCGTTGGCTGCGCAGGGCATACCCACCGCTGTGCACTACCCGAAGCCGGTGCATCACCAGCCGGCCTACGCGGCGCTGTGCTGCCCCGATTGCTGCCCGCAAAGCGTGCTCGCCGGCCAGCAGGTGATGAGCCTGCCGATGAGCGCCGACCTCAGCGAAGCGCAGCAAGACCGTGTGGTCGGCGCCGTGCTGGCTGCGCTGCAGTGATGCCGGCGGACGAGCGCAGCCCCGCGCCGGCCGGTGTCGACTATTCGGCGCTGTACGACGAACACCCCGAGTACGTGGCGCGCCGCGCCAGCGGCTCGTTCGAGCAGGCGCAGATCGACCTCGAGGTTCGCCTGTTCAAGTTGCCGCAACTGATGCGCTTGTTGCCGGCCGGCCGCCGGCTGAACAGCGTGCTCGAGATCGGCTGCGCGACCGGCGAGCTGATCGACGCCGTGCCGGTGCAAGCCGGCGGCCGCAAGCTCGGCATGGACATCTCGGCCGCCAACGTGGCGGCCGCACGCGCGCGTTTCCCTTTCGTCGAATTCCGCTGCGGTGACTTTCGCGACGCGCGCGGCCAGTACTTCGACGCCGTGATCATGAGCGACGTGCTCGAACATGTGCCCGACGACGTGGCCTTCCTGCACGACGCCGCCTCGCTCGGCGAGACCGTGCTCGTCAACCTGCCACTCGAAGACAACTGGCTCAATCGCAACCGCGCCTATGGGCCCGACGATGTTTCGGGCCACCTGCGGCGTTATTCGCTGGCCGACGGCCTGGCCCTGTTCGAGCGCGCCGGGCTCGAGGTGACGGCGTTCGCACAGGTCTGGGTTCACGAAACGGCGACTGAGCCGGCACGGCGTGCGCTGCGGCGCGAACGGCTCGGCGCCGAGTACGCCGGCGGCTGGCCACAGCGCGCCATCAAGCATGCGGTGTTCGCCACCGCCTCGGCCGTGCCGGCGATCGGCCGGCGCCTGTTCGCGTCGAACCTGTTCGCTGCCGCGCGCCAGCGCGCCGCCCCTTGAGCCTGCGCCACCAGCTCGGCCTGTCGCTGCTCGTGCAGGGCGCCGGTTCGGCCTCACTGCTGCTGGCCACGCTGTGGCTCGGCGCGAAGCTCGGGCCGGAGCAGCAGGGTGCTTTCAGCCACGTCAAGGCAGAGATCGAATTCATCGCGGCGTTCGCGATGTTCGGCCTGCCGCAGGCCTTGTTCTACTTCGTGAAGTCTTCGCGGCTCGGCCGTGACGCGGCCTTGCGCTGGGCTGCGGGCAGCGCCATGGTGGCGCTGGTGATCGGCGCCGTATGCGCCGCGGCGCAGCATCCGAACAGCGGTGGGCTCTCGTTGGTGGCCTTGTCACTCGCGGTCGCCTCGGCGGTGTTCCTGGGTCAACTCCGATCCTTGCTGCTGGTGGGGCAGCGCTCGGTGTGGTTCAACCTGGCGACGGCCTGGCCGCAGATCGTGCTGCTGCTCGGCGTCGTGGTGCTTGTCGCGCTCAGCGCGGCGTCGGAGCAGCGCTGGCCGTGGTTGTTCGCCCTGGCCTTCGGCAGCGCCGCCGTGCTCGCGCTGTGGCGCTTGCAGGCGGTGCCGGCGGTGCCGGCCGGTGCGCCCGACGCCGGCTGGCGCGAGCTCGGCCACTACGGCCTGGCCGCCTGGCTCACGGCGGCGCTGTCGACCGCGGCGATCCTGCTGGTGCAACGTTGGGTGGGACACGCTCAAGGCGCGGCCGTGCTGGGTGTGTTCACGATGGCGATGACGCTGGTGCAGTTGCCGCTCACGCCCGTCAACTACGCGGCGCCGCTGCTGTTCAGGCGCTGGATGGAGCGGCCCGGTGCGCGTGCCTCGCAACGCTGGGCCGCGGGCCTGTTCGCCGCCTTGCTCGCGGTGGCCGCGCTGGTGTGGGTCGCCGCGCCGCTGTGGCCGCGCCTCGGGCTCGGGCAGGGTTATGCCGGCCTGGCGCAGGCGCTCGCGGTGCTGCTGGTGGGCGGCGCGGCCGAAGCGGCGTCGCGTGTGCTCGGCGTGAACGCCAACGCGGTCGGAACGCCCTGGGTCGCGGCGCGCGCCGAAGCCGCCCGCTGGGTCGTGCTCGGAGCTGGCTGGCTCATGGCCTCGCCCGCCGGCCTGCTGCCGATGTGTGCGCTGTGGTCGGCCGCGGCGCTGGCGGCAGCGGCCGTGTTCGCGTTCGAATCGCGTGGCGGTGCTCCGCGCCTGGAAGCCGCCGCATGAGGATCGCGCTGCTCGGCCCGGCCAACTCGATCCACCTGCAGCGCTGGGCTGCAGCGCTGGCAGCGCGTGGGCATGCCGTCAGCGTGGTCTCGCAGCACCGTGTCGAGCCCAGCTTGTTGCCGTCGGGGGCCGATGTGTTCTGGCTGCCGCACGAAGGCCAGCTCGGCTACTTCAGCAACGCGCTCGCGTTGCGCCGGCATCTGGCGGCATGGCGGCCCGATCTGCTCAACGTGCACTACGCGAGCGGTTACGGCACGACCGGCGCGCTCTGCGGCTTTGCGCCGACGCTGCTCTCGGTGTGGGGCAGCGATGTCTACGACTTCCCCTGCGAAAGCGCGCTCAAGGGCTGGCTGCTGCGCAAGGTGTTGCGGCGTGCCACCGCCATCGCTTCTACCAGCCACGCGATGGCCGAGCAGGTGCGTCGGCTCACGCCCGAGCGGCGCGCCATCGCCGTCACGCCCTTCGGTGTCGACCTGTCGCGGTTCGTGGCCAGGGCTTCGCGCGGCGGGCCGCTGACGCTGGGCATCGTCAAGTCGCTGGCGCCGAAGTACGGCGTCGACCTGCTGCTGCGTGCATTCGCCGGTCTGTGCGCCGACGCCGAGGTGCAGGCCGCCGAACCGGCGTGCCGCCTGCTGGTCGTCGGCGACGGGCCGCAGCGCGGCGAACTGGTGCGACTCGCGGCGCAGCTTGGCGTCAGCGAGCGCACCGAGTTCGCCGGCGCCGTGGCGCACACCGAGGTGCCGCACTGGCTGCACCGGCTCGACATCTACGCCGCGCCGAGCCGTCTCGACAGCGAAAGCTTCGGCGTTGCCGTGATCGAGGCCGGTGCCTGCGGCTTGCCGGTGGTGGTGAGCGATGCCGGCGGGTTGCCCGAAGTGGTGCTGAACGGCGAGACCGGCCTCGTCGTGCCGCGCGACGACGTGCCGGCCTTGCAGGCCGCGCTCAAGCGCCTGGTGCTCGACGCCGGCTTGCGCACGCGCCTCGGCGCGGCGGGGCGCGCGCACGTGGAGCGTGAGTACGAGTGGGGCCATTGCGTCGACCTCATGGAGCGCGCCTACGCCGATACGATCGCGGCCAAGCCATGAACATCCTGCTCGTCAACCACTACGCAGGCTCGCCGCAGCACGGCATGGAGTACCGCCCGTATTACCTGGCACGCGAATGGGTGCGGGCCGGGCACACGGTGCAGATTGTCGCGGCGGCGTATTCGCATGTGCGGAGCACACAGCCCGAATTGAGCCCGCCCACGCAGCCGCGCGACGAACGCATCGCGGGCATCAACTACCGCTGGTTGCCGGCGCCGGGCTACCAAGGCAATGGCCTCGGCCGCGTGCGCAACATCTGGGCTTTCCTTGCGCGGCTGTGGCGCGAAGCACCGGCGCTGGTGAACGAGTTCCGGCCCGACGTGGTGATCGCCTCGAGCACCTACCCAATGGACATCTGGGTCGCGCGGCGTCTGGCGCGCCTGGCGCGTGCGAAGCTGGTCTACGAAGTGCACGACCTGTGGCCGGCTTCGCCGATCGAGCTCTCGGGCCTGTCACCGAAGCACCCGTTCATCATGTTGTGCCAGAAGGCCGAGAACGACGCCTACCGCGACGCCGACGTCGTGGTCTCGATGCTGCCCAAGGTGGCTGCGCACATGCAGGCCCACGGCCTCGACCTGCGCAAGCTGCACATCGTGCCGAACGGCATCTCGCTCGAAGAATGGCAGGGCGACGCGGTGCCGCTGGCGCCCGAGCTGGCAGCGCACCTGCTGGCGCTGAAGCAGGCCGGGCGCACGATCGTCGGCTACGCCGGTTCGCACGGGCTGCCCAACGCGCTCGACGTGCTGCTCGATGCAGCGGCCCTGATGCGCGACGAGCCGGTCGCCTTCGTGCTGGTCGGCAGCGGCCACGAAAAAGCGCGCCTCGAGGCTCGGGTGCGCGCCGAGGGACTGGCCCACGTGACCTGCTTCGCGCCGATCCCGAAAGCGCAGATCCCGGCTTTTCTGCGCGAGATCGACATCGCCTACATCGGCTGGCAGCGGGTGCCGATCTACCGCTTCGGCATCGCGCCCAACAAGCTGATGGACTACATGATGGCCGGCTGCGCCGTGCTGCATTCGGTCGAAGCCGGCAACGACCCCGTCGCCGAAGCGGGCTGCGGGCTGACCGTGGTGCCCGAGTCGGCGCCGGCGGTGGCCGAGGGCGTGCGCCAACTCGCGGCCTGCGGCTTGAACGAGCGCCGTGCGATGGGCGAGCGCGGCCGTGCTTTCGTGCTCGCGCACCACACCTACCCGGTGCTGGCCCAGCGTTTCATCGACGCGGTCGAGGCGGTGCGATGAGTGCCGAACGCGAAGCCGACGCCGTCGCCGAGCGCTACGCCCGCCGCACCGCGAGCGACCGCTACAGCATGCTGCGCCCCGACGTGTGGCACACCGTGCAGGAACGCCAGCGCGCGATGCTGCGGCTGTTCGCGCGGCTCGGGTTCAACGACCTGTCGGCGCTGCGCCTGCTCGAAGTGGGTTGCGGCAGCGGCGGCAACCTGCAGGAACTGCTGCGGCTCGGCTTCGTGCCAACGAACCTCAACGGTTCCGAGCTGCTGCCCGAGCGCATCGCACAAGCCCGCGCCGGGCTGCCGGCGAGCGTTGCGCTGTTCGAAGGCGATGCCACGCAACTCGATCTGGCGCCAGCCTCGTTCGACATCGTGTTCGTTTCCACCGTGTTTTCGTCGCTGCTCGACGACGCCTTCCAGCAGCGTCTGGCCGAGTCGATGTGGCGCTGGGTTCGGCCCGGTGGCGGCGTGCTCTGGTACGACTTCACTGTGAACAACCCGCGCAATGCCGACGTTCGTGGCGTGCCGCTGGGCCGCGTGGCGGCGCTGTTTCCGCAGGGCGGCTTGCGGTACCAGCGGGTCACGCTGGCCCCGCCGATCGCGCGCGCCGTGACCCGGCTGCACCCGGCGCTCTACACTCTGTTCAACACCCTTCCGCTGCTGCGCACCCATGCGCTGGCGTGGATCGCCAAGCCCCGAGACCATGTCTGAGAAGCTCCCTTTCCTGCCCTTCGCCCTGCCCGACATCGGTGAAGAAGAGATCGCCGAGGTGGTCGACACGCTGCGTTCCGGCTGGGTCACCACCGGCCCCAAGACCAAACGCTTCGAACAGGACTTCGCGGCCTTCCTCGGCGACCCGGCGCTGCACTGCATGGCCGTGAACTCGGCCACGGCCGGCCTGCACCTCGCACTCGAAGCATTGGGCATCGGCCCGGGCGACGAAGTCATCACGACCACCCACACCTTCACCGCTACCGCTGAAGTCGTGCGGTACCTTGGCGCCGACGTGGTGCTGGTCGACATCGACCCGGCCACGCTTTGCATCGACATCGCGGGCGTCGAAGCCGCGATCACGCCGCGCACGAAAGCGGTGATCCCGGTGCACTACGCCGGCCTGGCGGTCGACATGCCGGCGCTGCTCGCCATCACGAAAAAGCATGGCCTGAAGGTCGTGGAAGACGCGGCGCATGCGCTGCCCACCACGAGCGCCGGCCAGCTCGTTGGCACGCTCGCGTCCGACGTGTGCGTGTTCAGCTTCTACGCCAACAAGACCATCACCACCGGCGAAGGTGGCATGGTCGTGACGCGGGAAGCCGCCCTGGCCAAACGCATCCAGGTGATGCGCCTGCACGGCATCAGCCGCGACGCGTTCGACCGCTTCACCGCCAAGGTGCCGAGCTGGGCTTACGAGATCGTGGCGCCTGGCTTCAAGTACAACCTGACCGACATCGCGGCGGCACTCGGGCTCCAGCAATTGAAGCGGGCACGGGCGTTCCAGGCGCGGCGTGAGACTCTTGCGAACGCTTACCGTGAAGCGCTGAGCAGCCTGCCGTTGCTGCTGCCGCCAGAGCCCGCCGAAGGTGACATGCACTCGTGGCATCTCTATGTGGTCCGCCTGCTGGACGACGCGGTGGGTGCGCGAGACGCCTTCATCGAAAGCCTGTTCGCTGCCGGGATAGGCTGCAGCGTGCACTACATTCCGCTTCACCTGCAGCCCTATTGGCGTGATCGCTATGGGCTTCGCCCGGAACAGTTTCCGCACAGCCAGCATGCATTCGAGCGCCTCGTCAGCCTGCCGATGTACACACGCATGACGGTAGACGACGTTCAGCGCGTGGCGAGCGTTGCGCGGCACTCGTTGCGACGCCGGAGCGGCGCCGGCGCCGCATGACCAAGCGACTTGTCGATGTGCTGGCCGCCGGCCTTGGTTTATTGCTGCTTGCCCCGCTCTTCCTGCTGCTTGCCATCGCTATCAAGATCGATTCGCCGGGGCCGGTGTTCTACCGCCAGGAGCGTGTGGGCCGGCACGGAAGGCTGTTTCGCATTTTCAAGTTCCGCACCATGGCGACGTCTCAAAGCGCCAGCGCGGCACAAATCACCGTGGCAGGTGACAGCCGCATCACCCGCGTAGGGAGCTGGTTGCGCCGCAGCAAGCTCGACGAACTTGCACAACTTCTGGACGTGTTGCGCGGCACGATGAGTCTGGTCGGTCCGCGCCCCGAAGTGCCACGCTATGTCGAGCACTACCCTCCGCAATGGCGTGAGCGACTGCTCAGCGTGCGGCCCGGCATCACCGACTTTGCGTCCGTGCGGTATCGCGATGAGGGCGAATTGCTGGCGCGCGCGGCCGATCCCGAGCGCGAGTACATCGACGTGATCCTGCCGACCAAGTTGCGCTATGCCTTGCGCTACGTGGACCAGCCCACGATGGCGAATGATCTGCGGGTGCTCGGCCTGACGCTGACCACCGTGTTCATCCCGACCCTGCCCTCACCGAGGAGGTGGCTTCCCATGAACGACAGCAAACTATGGATTTGGCTCGACGACTCGATGTCGGCTCTGCGCCCGCGAAACCGCAGCATCGCGATGGCGGTGGATGCGCTCACCGTGCTCGCCTGCTGGCACATCACCTACTTGTTCCGCCTCGGCTTCGAGCGCTGGCAGCCGGGCCGGCCGTGGTACGACGACTACGTGTCGTTCGGTGTGGTGCTCACCTACCTGGGGCTGCTGGCGATCACCGGCGTGCCTCGCGGGTTGTGGCGCTTTTTCGGTTTTGACGATTTCAAGCGCATCGCCGCAGCGTGCCTGATCGCCGGCTTGCTGAGTGCGGTCGTCGTGCTCGCGGCGCAGCTGAGCGGCGTTGCGCGCGCAGTGTTGTTGCTGCACCCCCTGTTCTGCGTGCTCGCGCTGAGCTTGTCGCGCATGGCCTACCGCATGGTGTGGGAGAACGCGCGCGCACGAGTCAGTGACGAGGAAGGCGAGCCGCGCCGTGCCGTCGTGCTGGGTGCCGGCGAGGCGGCACGGCGGTTGGTCGGTGCCATCCACCGCCGCGACGGCTGGACGGTGCTCGCACTGCTCGACGATGACCCCGCCAAGCAAGGCTTGCGAGTCGGCGGCGTGTCGGTGCAGGGTGTTCTCGGCGACCTGGTACTCCCGCACATTCTTGCCGGTGTTACCCACGTGATTGTTGCGATGCCAGGCGCCGCGAAAGGCGACCGCGACCGCGCGCTCGGGCTGGCCCGGCACACTGGCCTTCCGGTGATGAATGTGCCGAGCAAGATGGAAATGCAAAGCGGCGCCGATCCGTCGGGCATGGCGGCTGCGTCGTGACGACGAAGCCGCCGCAAGCGATCAGCGCATGGCCAGCGCGGCCGAGGCTTCGGCGTTGACCTCGTCGGCGGAACGAAACTCCGGCACGAGGTTGCGGATCTGGCGCAGCATGGCCTCGGTGTCGCCGCTGTGACAGGCCTGCTGCAGCGACTGAAGCATCTTGTCGAGCAGCACTGGCTCGATGTGGCGCTCGCGCGCACACATAATGCGTGGGTGACCGCTCGGAACAACGTCATCGCCGATCAGCAGCTCTTCAAAGAGCTTTTCGCCCGGGCGCAGGCCCACCGCCTTGATCTCGATCTCGCCGTTCGGCTCGTCGGCGGTCTTTTCGGTCAGGCCCGACAACCGGATCATCGAGCGTGCCAGATCGGCAATGCGCACCGGCTCGCCCATATCGAGCACGAACACATCACCGCCGCGCGCCATGGCACCGGCCTGGATCACGAGCTGAGCCGCTTCGGGGATCAGCATGAAGTACCGAACGATGTCGGGGTGGGTGATCGTGATCGGCCCGCCCGACTGAATCTGGCGCCGGAACAAGGGCACCACCGAGCCTGAAGAGCCGAGCACATTGCCGAAGCGAACCATCGAAAAGATGGTTTGCCCGTTCGAGCGAATCGCTGAGGCCTGGAACAGCAGCTCGGCGATGCGCTTGGAGGCGCCCATCACGTTGGTCGGGCGTACCGCCTTGTCGGTCGACACCAGGACGCAGGTCTCGACCGATGCCTCGAGCGCCGCGCGAGCAACGTTGAGCGTACCGAACACGTTGTTCCGCAGGCCTTGCTGCATGTTGGCTTCGACCATCGGCACATGCTTGTAGGCGGCAGCGTGATAGATGGTCTGCACGTTGTGGCGTTGCAGCAGCTCACGCACCAGGTCGACGTCGAGTACCGAACCGAGGTGGGCCACGATGCGCGCGCCATGCGCGGCCTGTTGCAGCTCATGGTCGATCGTGTAGAGCGAATATTCAGAGTGGTCGAGCAGCACGAGCAGCCCCGGCCGTTGCGACAGGATCTGACGGCAGAGCTCGCTTCCGATCGAGCCGCCGGCGCCGGTCACGAGCACGGCCTTACCCGAGATGTTGCGTGCAAACAGGGCCGGCTCCGGCGGCACGGCATCGCGCCCGAGCAGGTCGGCCACATCGACCTCGCGGATGTCCGACACGTCGGCGTGACCATCCACAAGATCAGCCAGGCCAGGCAGGATGCGCACTGGCAGGCCCGCGCTTTCCACCCGTTGGATCAGGTGCCGTTTTTGCGCCGTGTTGGCCGACGGAATCGCGACCACGATCTGCGTGGCATCGTGACGGAAGATCGCTTCAGTCAACGCTTTGGGCGAGTACACCTTGAGTCCGGCGACGGTCTTGTTTTGCAGGACCTTGCGGTCGTCGAGAAAACACACTGCCTTGTGCTCCAGGCTGAACTGCATTGCCTGGGCAAGTTGCGCTCCGGCATTCCCTGCGCCGTAGATGATGGTGCGCAAACGCGGCCGGCCGCCGTTCTTCAACCCGCGTCGCAACAGTGCGCGTGCGATGAAACGCGACGACACGACGTAGGCGAAGGCGACGAACCAATAGATGAGCAGCGCCGAGCGCGGCAGCATGCTCACGTCGAACAGCTGTGCAAGCGCGTAGACGAGCAATACCGCCACGGCGAGCGCAGCGCTCGCGGCCACCAGCACGCGCAGGTCGATGTAGCGCACCACGGTGCGGTACAGGCCCGCAGCGCCGAGCACCGGCAGGGTGAGCAGAGCCAGCGCGATCTGGACGCCGGGAACCGTGTCGAACCCGATGATCAGCGAGCCTGTCCGAAAGGTCGTCGCTCCAAACATGCAAAGCGGCAGGAACAAAGCGTCGCCGCCGATCATGACCCACACCTTCATGCGCGGCGACAGCTGTGCCAGCTGGCGGGCGATGGACATGGGTGAGAACAGGAACATGTCTGATTCTTTCAGATGTGAGAGGGCTTCGGCATCTCGCCGGCGCGCTGACGCTGGCCCGGCTGCAGCGCCTCGCCTGCGGCCAACTTGGCGCCGGGTTCGAGCACCGAGCCTCCGCCCATGCAAGCCCCTGCGCCCAAGTGCCCGTAGGCTCCAACGTGAGCATGATGATCGACCACCGCACCGGCGTTGACGACAACGCCGTCGTCGATGCGCGCTTCGGTGCCGATGACGGCACCGGCCATCACCGTCACGCCCGCTCCGATGGCGGCGCTCGAAGACACGGTTGCGCGGGGGTGGACGAGGCTCACGGGGTTGAAGCCGGCAGCGACTGCGCTTTCGCAGGCCCGGCGGCGTGCGCTGTTGTCACCGATGGCCGGTATCACGGCATCTGCCAGCGGGCGCAGCGCAGCGAGGTCGGCTAGGCGGCCGACGACCGGAACGCCACTGACGGGGGCGAGGTCCGGCCAGCGGTCGTCCACAAATCCAGCCAGCGTGTGCTCACCGGCGAGCAGCGCCAGTTCGGCCACGGCGCGGCCGTAGCCCCCGGCGCCGATCACGAGCAAGCGCGCCACGTGTCAGACCTCCTGGGCCGCCCGGTCGCCGGCCTTGTAACGGAAGGCGACCCGGACCAGCGGCGCATACGCCACGATGCTGCCGAGCAGGCCGTCGATGCGCCCGGTGGCGACCAGCAGCGCGATTGGCAGAAGCCAAAGAGCATTGATCGCCCCCACGGCGAGGGTGACCTTCTCGTGCGATGCCAGCTTGCGCGATGCGTACTGGAACGCGTGGCTGCGGTGGGCGACCGAGAAGTGCTCACCGCGGCGCACCCTGCGGATCAGAGTGGTTGTTGCGTCTGCCATGAAACAGCCGAACAGAATGAACCAGCACCAGAATACCTGCGGCGCCTGTTGCGCAGTCCAAATGGAGAACAACGCCAGCACGAGGCCTACGAAACCGCTGCCGGCGTCGCCCATGAAGATCTTCGCGGGCGGGTAGTTCCAGAGCAAAAATCCCACGATGCAGCTGGCGAACACGACCGGCACTGGCCAATGGGGCGTGCCGGTGGCGAGCCACCAGCACAGGGCGCCGCCAAGCGAGGTGGTGATGGCTTCGACACTGGCGATGCCGTCGATGCCGTCCATGAAGTTGCACAGGTTCACCATCCAGACGATGTAGACGGCCGCCAGAGCAAGGCCGAACCAGCCCAGGTCAACTGGCACGCCGAACATCGGCACCGGCGGAATGCCGCGCATCACCCACAGCATCCAGACCGCAGCGGCGGCGTGGGCCAGGAACCGCCAGCGCGCCTGCAACGGTCGCTGGTCGTCGATGAAGCCCACCAGGGCCACCAGCCCGCCGCCGCCGAGCAACGCGACCAGCAGCCCGGTCGGCATGGCGCGCAAGTGGTACAACCCAGCCGCCAGCGCGATGAACGTGACCACGATCGACACCCCGCCGCCTCGCGGCGTGGGCACCGTGTGCATGCTCCGGTCGTTCGGCTTGTCGAGGAGCTTCGCCGAGAGCGCGTAGCGCCGCATCAACCCGGTGAGCCACCAAGCCAATACGACGCCGAGGAGCGTGGCCACCAGGATCATCGGCCCGGGGAAATTGATGTCGAACTGCATGCGGGAGAGGCTAGGGCGAACAGCTCGCCGCTTTTCGCGAACTCCGGGATTCTAAGGTGGTGGGTGCGGGCGATAATTCCGCGCTTGAGTTCCCACGCCACTCCCTCCGCCGAGCCTCTGCGTTCCTCGCAGAGGACGCTCGGGCAATTGCTGCGCTTTGTGCTGGTCGGCCTGGGGCTTAACGCGCTGTTGTATGCGTGCTACCTCGGCCTGGTCGATCGCGGTCTGGCCCCGATGCTGGCGATGACCGCCATGTACGTGACCGGCACTGTGCTGGGCTTCGTGCTGCACCGTTCGTGGTCTTTCGGTAGCCGCAGTGCCGTGCATCGGGAGTGGGGTGCATATGTCGCCGTCTACTTCGCCGGTTACGTGCTCAACCTGGCGGCACTCGCCTTCTGTGTCGGACTCCTCGGCTGGCCACACGCATGGGTTCAGGGCGTGACGGTCTTCGGGGTGGCCGGTGCGACCTTTGCTCTCAACAAGTTTTGGGTGTTCCGCGCCCCGCGACATTGACCATGGCCACCGAGACCCGCGTCGACATTCCGTTCAACAAGCCGTACATGACAGGCCGCGAGCTGAGCTACATCGCCGAGGCGCACGCGGCCGGCCATCTTGCAGGCGACGGCATGTTCTCCCGCCGCTGTGCGGCTTGGCTCGAGCAACGCACCGGCGCGCACAAGGCGCTGCTAACGCATTCGTGCACTGCAGCGCTTGAGATGACAGCGATGCTGGCCGACATCGGCCCCGGCGACGAGGTCATCATGCCCTCGTACACCTTTGTCTCGACCGCCAACGCATTCGTGCTGCGTGGCGGCGTGCCGGTGTTCGTCGACGTGCGGCGCGACACGCTCAACATCGACGAAGCGCTCGTCGAGGCTGCGATCACGCCACGCACCCGCGCCATCGTGGTGGTGCACTACGCTGGCGTCGGTTGCGAGATGGACACGATCATGGCGATTGCCGAGCGTCACGGCCTTCTCGTGATCGAAGACGCCGCACAAGGCCTTATGTCACAGTACAAAGGGCGGCCGCTGGGCAGCATCGGCCACCTTGCCGCGTTGTCGTTCCACGAAACCAAGAACATCATTTCGGGTGAAGGCGGGGCGTTGCTTGTCAACGATGCACGTTTTGCCGACCGCGCCGAGGTGCTCCGCGAGAAAGGCACGAACCGCAGCATGTTCTTCCGCGGCCAAGTCGACAAATACACTTGGGCCGACATCGGTTCCTCTTTCTTGCCGGGCGAGATCGTGGCCGCCTTCTTGTGGGCGCAGATGGAAGAAGCGCAGGCCATCACTGATCGGCGGCTGGCTCTCTGGGCGCGGTACCACGAGGCGCTCGAGCCGCTTGAGCTCGCCGGGCGCGCTGTGCGACCGAGTCTTCCGCCCACCTGCGTGTTCAATGCGCACATGTATTACCTGCTGCTGCCCGGGCTTGCTGAGCGCACTGATTTCATCGCGCGGCTGCGAGCGCTGGGCGTCTACAGCGTTTTTCACTACGTGCCCTTGCACAGTTCTCCGGCGGGCCTTCAGTTCGGGCGTGCGCACGGCGCGCTCGGCGTGACCGATGAGGCCGGTGATCGCCTCGTGCGGTTGCCGATGTGGGTCGGGCTGGAGGCGCACCAGACCCGGGTCATCGACTCGGTGGTGCACGTGGCCAGCAGGCCGGCCTGATGCGGCGCGCGTTGGTTGGCGCTCCGGTGCTGGCGTTGCTGTGTGCCCAGATCGGCCTGTTCGTCTGGACAGCGGGGTATGGGCTCGACTTCACCGACGAGTCGTACTACCTGCTGAACTACCAGCACTGGCGCACGCTCACGGCGACGTCAACCTTCTTCGGTGCTTACTTCGAGTGGCCGTTTCGCGCCTTGGGCGGCGACGTGGGCTCAATCCGCGTTTTCGGCCTGGTGCTCCTTGTCGCTGCCGGCGGGTTTTTCACTTGGCGGGTATGCAGGTTCGGGCGCGATGCCGCCGAACCCATTCCCTGGAGGTATGTCATCGCGGGCATGGCAGGTTCGCTCTACTACTACAGCTACGTCACCACGCTGCGGGCTCCTTCGTACAACCTTCTTGTGTTGTTCTGTATCCTCGTCGCGAGTGGCCTCCTACTGGTGCTGACGGAAGGCGGCAGCTCACGCGAGCGCCTGGCATGGGTCTCGTTCGGGTACGGCTTGCTGGTCGGGGCATGTGCACTCACCAAGGCGACCAGCGCGGTGGCCATGGTCGTCTGTCATCTTGCATTTCTGTTGATTTTCGGACCAATGAAGCGCCTTCCAGAGTGGGTGGCCTTCGCCGCTGCAGGAGTCGGTGTCAATCTGCTCGCATTGCATCTGGCTCAGCCCCGTTGGTTCGACGTATTGCGTGAAGGCGTGCTTCTCACCACCACCCTTGATGCACGCTATACGACGATCCCGTTCGGCACCCTCTGGGAGGCCGCGCTGCGCGGTGCGACGCGCTTGTTGCCTTCGTTGTTCATTGGTGCGCTGGCATTCGCGATCGTGGTCCGGCGCTGGGGGCGGGTGCATCAATGGGTGCTGTCGCTCTTGGTCGTGGTGCTTGTCGCCGGGATCTTCTGGACGATTCAGTTTCAGGTCTACGGCAAGTCGTGGTGGGCCCTGATCGCGTTCGGTACGGCATTGTTGTGGATGGCCGAGAGGCTGTGTCGCGTGGAGCCTCTCCCGCGTTGGGGCGACGTGCGTGGGGTGGCTGGCCTGTCGCTGTTGTTGTTCGTTCTACCGATCTGCTATTCCGTCGGAACCAATGGTTCGCTCCCGGCGCACACCCAGATGGCGGCGGTGTTCGCAATCGTTGCGCTGATGCTGCCCCTGCGTCGCCTGCACACACTCGGCCTGATTCACGAAAGTGCATTGTCGGGCGCGCTGGCGTTGTCGTGCATGCCAATGCTGGTGTCGCAGTGGCACTCGCTCGACGACCCAGCATTCACCTATCGGTTGCGCAGCGGGCTGCTGGGTCAGCAGCACCCGTTGGCGCTCGGTACGCAAGGGCGCGTGTTGAAGCTCGACGCGACGACCCGCGAAGGCGTGGTGCTGCTCACGCAGCGCATGGCGGCCGCGGGCTACCGCAGCGGCGATGCGATCTTCGATGCGACTGGTGATGGCCCAGGCCTGGTCTATGCCCTCGGCGGGCGCCCGCTCGGTGTGGCGTGGCTGATCGGTGGCTACCCCGGCAGCGCGCGCATGGCCTCGCGCGTTTTCGATGCTCTTGCACCCGACGAATTGCGACGTGCGTGGGTGCTGACAGCCGAAGGCAATCCGCGCGCTTTGCACGGCTTTCAGGAACTCCTGCTTCAGCGTACCAGTGGGCCGGGGTACGAGCTTGTCGGGAGCGTCGATCTGCTGCCCCAGTACCGGTGGGACGGCCTGCCGCCTACGCCGGTCTCCGTGTCCCTTTGGAGACCGTCTGCGCCGGTGTCTCGTCCCGCGGAGCCGTCGAAAAACTAGCAGCGATCCGCGTCAGCCGGTGGGGCCGGCGACAACATCGTCCCGCCAGCCCCAGATGTACAACGGTGCCTCAGGCCCGACGTTGAACAACAAGTCGAGGATCGACACATCGGAAGCGAAGGGCGGAAATCGCTGCGGGTGCTCCGGGTAGCCGCCATAGCCTTTCCAGCGCAGTTCGACGCCACGTTCGGCGAAGCGCTCGGGCACGATGTAATCCTTGGCGGCCGGTCCGGACACGTAGCTTGAGGCGCCGGTCTGGTCCACCAGATCGAGAAGCCTGTCCAGCTTCTGGCCGCTGGCGCGGTAGTCACGCGAATCGGCGAATTCGGTCGTGATGCCAAGAAACTCGTGCGAGACGTAGCGGATCAGCGATTGGTTCAATACCGAGAGCTGGTGCCACTCCGTGCCGAGGTAAACATGCTCGAAATATTCGCGGTAGCGATCGAAGTGCGGACACTTGCTGTAGTTCATCAGCAGAGTGCGCCAATGCCGGGCTTGCCATGCAGTGTCGCGCAACTCGACGTCGCAGATCAGCCGATCGGTCTGAGGCCCGACCGGAATCGAAAGCCACTGGGTGCCGTGCGGAGTCTTGACGCGGTTGCGGTTGCGCCAGTCCCTGTTGGTGTATTGCACATCGTCGTAGAAGACGAACATATCCACGTCGTGGATGATGTCGAAATACCCTCGCCACGGGATGTAGTTCGACTGCAGGATGGCAACGCTGCGCATGGGTTCCATGCCTTCAGCGGTGGATGTCGCGAATGATGTACGTGGGCCGGTCCTGGACCTGGTTGAAGACCTTGCCCAGATAGATGCCCACGAGACCCAGCCCGGTGGTGAGAATCCCGAGCGTCATTGCCATCATTGCCATCATCGACGTGAAACCGAGCAGCGCATCGTCGAAGAGTAATTTGCGCGCGACCAGGTAGCCGGCGTAGCCGAAGCTGGTGAATGTGATCAGAACTCCGCTGTTGAACAGCCACACCAGCGGCTTCGACGAAAACGAACTGACCGCATTCACCATCAGTTGTACCCGCCGCATCAGGGTGTAAGTGCTCTTGCCTTCCCGCTGCTGCTTTCCGATCGACATGCCCACCTGGCTGAACCCGGCCCAGCTCATCATGCCTCCCATGAAGAGGTTGTAGTCACCCATGCTCAGAAGCGCGTCGACGAATCGCCGCGTCATCACGCGTTCGGTCACGAGGTTCTCGGGAACCCGGGTGTCGCTCATGCGGTTGAAACCTTTCCAGAACAGGCTGCCGCTGAATCGTTCGAACCAATGGCCCTTGCGCGCCTCCTGGTAGCCGAAGACCACATCGGCGCCGCTCTGCCGCAGCTTGGGCAGAAAGGCCGCCAGCACGGCGGGCCGCACCTCGAGGTCGCAATCGATGAGGAACACCAACTCGCCCCGCGACTCGCGCAAGCCGGCCTGGATCGCCTGGTGGTGCCCGAAGTTGCGCGAAAGATCGATGACCACGAGTTGCGGAATGTCGCTGCGGCGGGCGAGCACGTAGGCCAGCGATTCGTCTGGCGAGCCGTCGTTGACGAGAACAATCTCGACGTTCTCGAAGCCGGTTGCCTTCAACGCCTCCTGGCACTCGGCCAAAAAGGTCTCGAGGAAGGGCCGGGACCGATACATCGTCGACACGATGCTGATCGCGGGTCGGCTGGTACCCGTGGAGCCGGGAGTTTTCGCATTCGCGTCGTTGACGTTCATCGTTGGTGGCTTCAGATGGCTCGTGGCGTCATCGACTCAGGAAATCCCAGCCGTGATCCGGCTCGAGAGACGGATGAATCACGACGGCAGGATGGAAGTGCACGAGTTGACCGGCCTGTGTTGTCGATGCCCGTGCGTTCTCGCTCCATGACAGGAAGTCCGGCGAGAACGAGGCGATGGCGTTCAGCAGGCCGATGCAGCCGCTGCGAAAGAGCACGTTCATCACTGCATCGAGCTTCGGAGCGTGCGGCATCGCGGTCACCGCCTGAATGATCGGTCGGCCCAGGTCGACGCGTTCGTCGACCTGGTGGACGGTGATTCCGACGAACTTCGCCCCGTATTCCATGGCTCGGCGCACAGGGCCCTCGCCAATCTCCGCAGCGAAGGCCGGGAGCAGCGAATAGTGCAGATTGACGAGTCTGCCGGCGAAGGCGTTCACGAATGCCGGGGTCAAAATCTTGTGGACTGTGGTCACGATCACTTCCGGGTCGAGGGCCAACAGGCGGTTCAGAACTGTCGGCTGGCCCGCCGGGGAGAAGTCCATCACCTCGGTGAACAAGCCCTGCGTGCGCGCGAACGCGTTCGCTGCACATTCACGATCGGACAAAACCGCACAAATTTGCGCATCGCCGATCCAGCCCTTGCGGATGGCACTGGCCACGAACTGCAGATTGCCACCGCCGCCGGAACACAAGAAGGCGATTCTCAAGGGCTGTTTCATCTCAGACGGGCTCCAGGGCGGAGCCGCTGGTTGCGCCGGTCGTGATGGTATGCCTTCTGCGCGCTGCCAATGAAGGCCAAGGGTGTTGGCGCGCCGGGCTGCTGCAGTCGACGCAAGCCATTGTCGAAGCACAGGCGCGCAACGCCGAAACACCGCCAGGATCGACGTTCCCCAAGGAAAGCTGATGTGATTCGCCAGGGCAGCCTCGACGGCCAGCACACCCTGCCGCAAGGCGTTGACGGGCCGCGCCGGAATTCTGTGCGTGCCAACGTGGCCTCAAGCTCCTGCGGTGTCGCGGCAGCAGGCGGCTCAGCCGCAGTGCAAGACACAAGAAAGAACATGACGTAGTGGTTGCCTTGGAACCAGGATGCCTCTGTCGCTGATGAAGCGCCCCATCTCGCCCGAGCGTCGAACTTGGGCTTGAGGTCGCTTCGTTCATCGGGGCTGCGATCGTTGCCCGGTCACCAACTCCTGCGCCCAGCCTTCGAGCTTCGACATCGAGCCCACACGCCCGAACTCTCGCTCGCCATACAGTCGGCCACGTTCGCCCATTGCTGAGCGCTCATCGGGGGACAGGCACATCAGCGTTTGCACGCAGCGTGCGAGTTCGGTTCCAGCGCCCGCAGCACATACCGCTCCGGCGCCCGACTGCTCGATCACCGCAGCGCCTTCGCCATCGAGCATCGCGAGGATCGGCAGGCCCGTGGCAAGGTAACTCTGCACCTTGCCCGGGATCGTCATCGCGAAGGCCGGATCCTTTTTCAGCGAAACCAGCAGAGCGCTGGCACCACGAAAGAACGACGGCATGCGTTCGATCGGGTGGCGGCCGAGCAGCACCACGTTGCGCTCCAGGCTCCGGCGCGCGATCTCGCTGCGCACCCACTCGGCGGCGCGTCCGTCGCCGACGATCAGCCAGCGCAACCCGGCTTCGTTGCGCAGCGCGCTGGCCGCGTCGAGGATCGCGGGGAAGTCTTGCGCGTCGCCGATGTTGCCGGCGAAAAGCACGTTGAAGGTGTCGGCATACGGGGCTACTTCAGGCGCCGGCTCGATTGCCGCCAGCGGTCCTTCGAAGATTGCTTCGGCCCAGCCGGGGAAGTAGCGGATGCGCGAAGAGTCGCCCGAGTACTTCTCGACGTTTGCGCAGAAGGCACGCGACTGCACCAGCACACGGTCGCAGCGCCGGTAGATGAAGCCCACCAGCTTGCCGACCCAACCCAGCACGCGTGGCGAGCGCACCACGCCCACGGCTTCCAGCGTGTCGGGCCAGAGGTCGAGCACCCACATCAACAACGGCGCGCGCTTCAGTCGCCGCTGCAGCAGGCCGGGCAAAGCCAGCGTGACCGGCGAGACCTGGAACACGAAGATCGCATCGAAGCGGCGGCCGCGCAGGCGCCACGCGCCGAGCGTCAGGCCTGCCGCGGCAAAGCTCAAATAGTTCAGCACCAGCCGAACGCTGCTTTTCCCACGCGGCAGCAGCGGCACACGCACGATCTCGGCACCGTTGTAGTTCGAGAAGCGGCCGGGCTCGCTGGCGAACGCGGGGAGAACCTCGCCTTCCGGGTAGTTCGGCAAGCCGGTCAGCACCGTGACCTCGTGGCCGCGACGCACCAGTTCGGTCACGAGGTCGTTGATGCGAAACGTTTCCGGCCAGAAATACTGGCTGACGACAAGCAGGCGCACGCCGGTTCGCCTACAGGCTCTTGCGCCAGACCACGCGGTTCACATAGTCGGTGTAGCTGTGCAGGATGCGCAGCACCTTGGCCGAGACGTTGGACATGCTGTAGTCGGCCACCAGCCGCAGGTCACGGGTGGTGCCGCGCGCCTGGCCCTCGAGGATCGCGAGCGCCTGGCGCACGCGAACCGTCTCGAGCCCGACCATCATCACGGCGGCTTCTTCCATACCCTCGGGCCGCTCGTGCGCCTCGCGCAGATTGAGCGCCGGGAAGTTGAGGATCGACGACTCCTCGTTGATCGTGCCGCTGTCGGAGAGCACCGCGCGTGCGTTCATCTGCAGCTTCACGTAGTCGAGGAAGCCGAGCGGCTTGAGCAGCCGCACGTTGGCGTGGAAGCGAACGCCCATGGCGTCGATGCGCTTCTGCGTGCGCGGGTGAGTCGAGACGATCAGCGGCAGCGCATGCTCCTCGGCCACCGCGTTGAGCACGTCGACCAGCTTCGCGAAGGTGTGGGGCGCGTCGATGTTCTCCTCGCGGTGCGCGCTGACCACGAAGTACTGCTGCGGCGCCAGCGCCATGCGGGCGAGCACGTCGGAGGCCTCGATCTTCGGCCGGTAGTGCGTCAGCACCTCGAACATCGGGCTGCCGGTCTTGATGACCAGGTCGGGCGGCAGACCCTCGCGCAACAGGTATTCGCGCGCGATGTCGCTGTAGGTCAGGTTCACGTCGGCGGTGTGATCGACGATGCGGCGGTTGGTCTCCTCGGGCACGCGCAGGTCGAAGCAGCGGTTGCCGGCCTCCATGTGGAAGATCGGGATCTTGCGGCGCTTGGCCGGAATCACCGCAAGGCAGCTGTTGGTGTCGCCAAGCACCAGCATCGCGTCGGGTTGCTCGGTCGCGAGCACGCGATCGACCGCGATGATGATGTTGCCGATCGTCTCGGCCGCGTTGCCGCCGGCACTGCCCAGGAAATGCGCGGGCTTGGCCACACCCAGGTCGTCGAAGAACACCTGGTTCAGCTCGTAGTCGTAGTTCTGCCCGGTGTGCACGAGCACGTGCTCGCAGTGCTCGTCGAGCTGCGCCATCACGCGCGACAGCCGGATGATCTCGGGCCGCGTGCCGACGACGGTCAGGACCTTCAGCTTCTTCATGGCTTCACCTTCATCGCGATCGTGTCGGGCTTGTCCCGGTCGAAGATCTCGTTGGCCCAGAGCATCACGATCAACTCGTCGTCACCGATGTTCGTGATGTTGTGGGTCCAGCCCGGCACGGTTTCGACCACGCGCGGCTCGCCACCGCGGGTCACGGTCTCGTGCAGCTCGCCGGTCTCGATGTGGCGGAATCCGAAATGGGCCGTCCCGCGGATCACCAGGAACTTCTCGGTCTTGCTGTGGTGGTAGTGCTCGCCCCGCGTGATGCCGGGATGGGCGGTGAAATACGAGAACTGCCCGCAGTCGGGCGTCTTCAGCATCTCGACGAATTCGCCGCGCGGATCGGCGTGGCGCGTCAGGCCGTAGTCGAACGAGGTGGGCGGCAGGAATGAGACGTAGGTCGCGTACAGCGCGCGCACGAGGTCGGTCCCCACGCGCGGGCTCACCAGCGTCTCGCGGCTCTGCGCAAAGCCCTGGATCATCTGCGCGAGTTCGCCCACCGTGGTGCGGTAGACCGGGCCGGCCTCGGCCCACGGCGTGTTCGGGGCAGGTGCGCCGAGAAGCTCAACCAGCGCTCTGACCACATCGTCTACATACACCAGTTGCAGCGCTGCGGCCGGGTCGTTGACATTGATCGGCAAACCGCGAGTCACGTTGTGGCAAAAGGTCGCCACCGCCGAGTTGTAGTTGGGGCGGCTCCACTTGCCGAAAACGTTGGTCAGGCGGAACAGGTGCAGCGCCGCGCCACTGCGCTGCGAATACGCGAGCAGCGCGTCTTCGGCGGCCTTCTTGCTGCGGCCATAGGGGTTGTCGAGCGCAGCCTGGGTCGACGAGGCATACGCCACCGGCACCGCGCGCCCGCTCGCGAGCAGCGTGTCACAGACCCGCTGCGTGAAGTCGGTATTGCCGGCCACGAAGTCCGCCGGGTCGGTGGGGCGATTGACACCTGCAAGGTGGTAGACGAAGTCGGCATTCGACAGCGCCTCGTTCACCAGCGCTGCCTCTGTGCTTCGCGTGACGCCGAGCACGTCGGCATGACCCGCCTCGCGCAGGTGGTGGCGCAGGTTCTTGCCGATGAAACCGTCAGCGCCGGTGATGACGATGCGCATGGGGTCAGTCCTCCAGCGTAGCGGCGTGCTCGCCGCGGGCAATGCGTTGCATGAAGTCGAGCTTGAGCAGCAGACGCTTCATGCCCTCCACATCGAGCCGCTCTGTGTTGTGCGAGTGGTACTCGTCGGCCAACGCAATGCCCGGCTCGCCCAGTTCAACAAACTTGGCGTAGTTCAGGTCACGGCCATCGGGCGGGACGCGGTAGTACTCGCCCAGGTCGACGGCGCCGGCCATCTCTTCGCGGCTGAGCAGTGCCTCGTAGAGTTTCTCGCCGTGGCGAGTACCGATGTGCCGCACCTCGTGGTCGGGGCGCTTCAACAACTCGAGCAGCGCTTGTGTCAGCACCTGGACCGTAGCGGCTGGCGCCTTCTGCACAAAGATGTCGCCGTTCTGGCCATGCTGGAAGGCGTAGAGCACCAGTTCGACCGCATCATCGAGCGTCATCATGAAGCGTGTCATGGCCGGGTCGGTGATGGTGATGGGCTTGCCGGCGAGCACCTGCTCGACGAACAGCGGGATCACCGAGCCGCGAGAGGCCATCACGTTGCCGTAGCGTGTGCCGCAGATGACGGTGCCCGTGCCTTCGAGGTTGCGCGAGACGGCGACCATCACCTTCTCCATCATCGCCTTCGAGATCCCCATCGCGTTGATCGGGTAGACCGCCTTGTCGGTGCTCAGGCAGATGACCCGCTGCACACCCGCGGCGATCGCGGCTTCGAGCACGTTCTCGGTGCCGAGCACGTTGGTACGTACCGCTTCCATCGGGTGGAACTCGCACGACGGCACCTGCTTCAATGCGGCTGCATGGAAGCAGTAGTCGACCCCGCGCATCGCCGAGGCGATGCTGCGCTGGTCGCGCACGTCGCCGATGTAGAACTTCAGCTTCGGGTGGTTGAAGCGCTTGCGCATGTCGTCCTGCTTCTTTTCGTCGCGGCTGAACACTCGCACTTCGCGCAGGTCGGAGGTAAGGAAGCGGCGCAGCACGGCGTTGCCAAACGAGCCAGTGCCACCGGTGATGAGGAGAACCTTGTCGGAAAACATTCGTCTAGTTCCGGGTGAGCGGCGCGCGCGAGCCCTCAGCGCGCTGCCGCAGCGCCGAGCGACGCGCGGATCAGCTCGTCTTTCTGCGCCGGGTTGGGGTAGTTGATCAGCACCGCGCGATAGGTGCCCTTGAAGACGAACAGGCTGCCCGCCGAGGCGCCGATCACGCCGCACGCCTGGATGAGGCTGCCGATGTCGGCGAGCGAGCCGGCGCCGCCGAGGATGGTCATCGGCACGCGCAGCGCCTGACGCACGCGCTGCGCCAGCGCGAGGTCATAGCCCTTCATCTGGCCGTCGTTCTCGATCGAGTTGATGACGATCTCGCCCGCGCCGCGGGCCTGCGCGTCCAGCGCCACCTCGAGCACCGCTTTCTTGGTGTTCTTGCGGCCGTTGTGGGTCCAGACGTCGTATTCCTTGCCGAGCAGTCGCTTCTTCACGTCGAGCACGACGACAACGCTCTGGCTGCCGATCTCGTCCGCGATGCGTGTGATCAGCGTCGGGTCCTCGAGCACCGCGGCGCTGAGCGCAACCTTCTCGACACCCAGGCCGATGATCTTCTTGGCCTGCTGCACGGTGCGCACGCCGCCGCCGTAGCACAGGGGCATGCGGCACTCGGCCGCGAGCCGTGCGATCAGCTTGAAGTCGGGTTCGGCCTTGTTGACGGTGGCATCGATGTCGAGCACGACCAGTTCGTCGGCTTCCTTCTCGTTAAAGATCTTGACCGCGTTGATCGGATCACCGACGTACTTCGGGTCCTTGAAGCCGACCGTCTTCACGAGGCCGCCTTCGTGCACCAGCAGGCAAGGGGTGATTCTGGGTCTCAGCATGTCAGAGTTCCGCGAAGTTCTGGAGCAGACGGGCGCCCCAGTGGTGGCTCTTTTCGGGGTGGAACTGAACCCCGTAGATGTTGTCCGAGCGCACGCAGCAGGCAAAGTCGATGCCATAACCCGCCGTTGCGGCCACGCTCTCGGTGCTTGCACATTCGAAAAAGAACGAGTGCAGGAAGTAGAAGCGCGCGTCGTCGTTCATGTGCGCGAACAGCGGCATCCCGGCGGCCGGCCGCGCGTCGTTCCAGCCCATGTGCGGCAGCGCCAGCCCGGCAGCCTGGGGCAGCGATGCGAAGGCACGCACGCGGCCGTCGATCCAGCCCAGGCCGGGCAGCTTGCCCTCGTCGCTGCCCTTGGCCAGGATCTGCATGCCGACGCAGATGCCGAGCACCGGCACCTTGTCTTTCAGAACGAGTTGGTCGAGCGTGGCGCGCATGCCCGACGCGTCGAGCAAATCCATGGCATGGTCGAACGCACCGACGCCGGGCAGGATGATCTTGTCGGTACCTGCGAGCTCTTGCGCGCTGCGCGCGACCCGAGCCTCGATGTTCAGGCGCTTGAACATGTTCGCGAACGCGAGGATGTTCCCGAGCCCGTAGTCGACGATCGCGATCATCGGATGATCGCCCGCTGCACGCCGACCGCCCGCAGCACCCGCGTTCCGAGGTCGATCATGCCCATGGCGTTGCTGTAGTCCTTGTAGGTCTTGTTCGGGCCGGCCATGATCTGCTTGAGTTCGGCCACGCTCAGATCGAGTTTGGTGGCGATGTACTCGAAGTCCTCGGCGAGATTTTCTTCGTTGTAGGCGGGCTTGGCGATACGGGCCAGCGCCTCGTCGCGTGCGAGCTGCCCGGTGAGGATCAGGCTCGAGAAGTGGGCGCGGCGCTTGTCGTAGCCGAACTTGGTCGGCAGCCAGTAGCCCTCGTAGAAGCGCGTGAAGCGCGACTCGTAGTGCTTGTGCGCGTACTTCTGCCAGCCGAACTTGTCGACGAGCTCCTGCATCGCTTCTTCCTTGTGGAACGGCACTTCGTTCAGCGGCTTGACGACGCGGATGCCCTTCACGAAGCGGTAGTACAGCTTGTACGTGAAGATGTCGGTCAGGGGGAAGCTCTTCAGCGGTCGCGTGCCGAAGCGGCGGTGAATGTCCTTGAGCTGGCGCAGGTCGGAGGCGTGGTAGTGCCACTCAAGCGGCTCGCGCACGCACTCGGTCGAGTAGTTGGCGCCGGTGAGGATATACTTGAACTTGTTCTTCGCGGCGAAGTTGTACAGCCCGGCGAAGAAGGCGTGGTCCTGCGGCGTGTCGAGGTGTGGCACCTGGGCCTTGAAGAACGCGAGCTGCAGGTCCTTCATCTCCTCCCAGTTCACGACCTCGGTGTGCAGGTCGACCCCCAGCCCGTCGACGAGCTTCTCGATGTTGTTGACCGCCTGCTGCGAGTTCCAGCCCGCATCGACGTGGAACAGCAGTGGCCGCAGGCCGAACTTCGCCTTGGCGAGGTAGGTCACGTAGGAGCTGTCGACGCCGCCGCTGATGCCGATCAGGCAGTCGTGGTCACGGCCTTTGCCATCGCGCTTGATCTGCTCGACCTGCGCCGCGATGCGCTTGGCGCCGCGCTCGTCGGGGTGCCAGTTCGGCAGGATGTTGGTGTGGTAGTTGTTGCAGTAGTCGCACCACCCGCGCGAGTCGAACGTGATGTTCGAGTCGGACGTGTCCATGATGCAGTTGCTGCAGATGCGGTACGGAGTCTTGCCCATCGGTCTTTCTCGTTTCAGAAACAGGTTCACCAGCCCGACAGCAGGCCGTAAAGGCGCTGGCGTACACCATAGAAGAACGCGTTGGTGATCGACAGCGCGCGCAGCCGGTCGATCAAGGTGATGGGGCTGCGGAGCACGCCCAAAACATCGCCGCTCGATCTCGACGCCTCGCAGCGAAGCTTGGCGGCAAGCAGGCGTCGTTTGTCGTGACCCAGCTGCGAGCCGTACTTCTCGTCGAACAGCGCGAGCGCCCGCATCCGCGACGTGATCTTGCGGTTGTAGACATCGAAGGCAACCGTGTGGTTGATGCTGTTGCCGGCGTGGTAGCGCCAGTGGCAGCAGACCGTGTCGCCGTGAACGACGTTCCAGCCGGGGAAGTGCAGGATTGCCAGCTCCATCCAGGTGTCCTCGTTCGGCAGGCTTTCGGGGACGGGGAAGATCTTTGCTACCGCGGCCCGGTTCATCAACGGAGACTGCCCGCTCAGCGCGCCGCGTCCTTTTGCGCGCGGCACAAGGTGGCCGTCGTAGCGCTTGTCCTCCGACATGGTGAGGATCTTGCAAAGCCCGACGGTCGCGACACCGTCGGCGAAGGTGCGCACGGCAGCCCAGCGCTCGGCGAGGCTGCCCGGCGGCATGATGTCGTCGCCGGCGAACAGGCACACATATCTTCCTGCGGCATGCTCGACGCCGAGGTTGAATGCGGAGCACTTGCCTGCCTTGGGGTTGCGCAGCACGCGCAGACCGGGGTGACTCGCTGCGAGGGCACTGAGGATCTGCGGTGTGCGGTCGGTCGAGCCATCGTCCACGACGATCACCTCATGGCTGAGTCCTTGCTGTTGCAGCACGCTCAGGACGGCGCTCTCCAGATACACCTCTTCGTTCTTGACGGCGAGCACCACTGATACGTCGATCACTTGCATGGATTCAGTCACGATTGAATTGAGAACGCGCGAGGCCGAGCGCTCATGTGCTGGCATTGCGCAGCACGAACAGGTTCCACCCGAACAAGCCGCGCGTCAGCGGCTTGGTGGCCTGATCGACCTTGTCGAGGCCGCGCATCGCCCACCCGGGCGCTACTGCGTTGACGACGCGGTCGGGATCGAAATCCAGCTGTACCTTTCGAGCCACCTTGCGCAGCGCGTTGGCAGGGAGCTTCATGGACCAGAACCAGGTGTTCACGGCACAGCCGATGGTCATGTCGTGCTCGACGATCTGGAGACCGTTGTCGGCGAAGAAGTCGCGCCACTCCGTCGGTGATTTGAATTGCAGATGAGCTTCGCCATTCGCCTGCCTCTTGCCGACGCGCAAGGCCAACTTGGTGGCGAATTCGGGCAACGTACGACGGTTGGGCACGGTGCAGAAGATCAGGCCACCCGGGGCCAGGATCGACCGGAACCGCGCGATGGCCTGGGCGGCCGGGTCCTCCAGGTGCTCGATCACGTCGAATGCGGTGATCAGCTCGAAGCGACCCGCGATCGGAATGCTGTCGGCAAACGTCGGACGGTGATGCACGCTGCCCCAATCGTAGTCGGCGGCGTAGCGTTCGAGCAGGGCGATGTCGAGATCCACCGCGGTCACGTTGAAACCGCGCTGCGCCATCTCGAAGGTTTCTCGCAGCGACCCGGCGCCGTAGTCCAGCACCCGCGCGCCCGCCGAGACGCCGGCAAGGTGGCGCTCGTAGATCGTCCACCGATAGGCCACGTTGCGGGTGTTGCAGCCCACCAGTTTCGGCACATCGCGCGTGCGGTCGAAGATGCGTGACTCAGTCATGGGCAACACACCTGCTGCTGGTCAGCGAGAGCTGCGAGTTCATGCGCGTCGCTTGGCGAACGACCCGACCGCGTCGACCACGGCTTGAATCTGCGCCGCCGTCATCTCCGGAAAGATCGGGAGCGAGAGGACACGCGACTGAGCCCGGTACGCGACCGGAAAGTCGGCCGGCTGATGGCCGAAGCGGCTATACGCAGGTAGGAACGGAAGCGCCACGGGGTAGTTGACGACCGTCTGGATGCCCTTGCCGGCGAGGTGCCGTGCGAGGGCGTCACGCTCGTCGCACTCGATCACGTAGAGGTGGTAAACGTGATCACGCCCGGCGACACTGGCCGGCCGCTGAATACCGGGCGCGGTTGCGAGCAGGCGATCGTATTCGGCCGCCACTTCGCGCCGGCGCGCTGTCCATGCCGCCAGGTGCGGCAGTTTGGCCGACAGCACAGCGGCCTGCAAGCCGTCGAGGCGGCTGTTGATGCCTTCGATCTTGTGATCACCCTTCACCAGGCCACCGTGGCGTGCGAACATGGCCATGCGCTCGGCCAGCGCCGCGTCGGGCGTTGTCAGGGCTCCGGCGTCGCCCATTGCGCCGAGGTTTTTGCCCGGATAGAACGAGTACGAGGCGGCATTGCCGAAGCTGCCCACCATGCGCCCCTTGTAGCGGGCCAGGTGTGCCTGGGCACAGTCTTCAATCACCCACAGCTTGTGCTTGGCCGCGAGCGCCATGATCGGGTCCATGTCGGCCGGCTGGCCGTACAAGTGCACCGGGATGATGCCCACCGTGCGCGGGGTGATCAAGACCTCGATCTGTTTCGGGTCGATCGTGAATGTGTCCGGGTCGGTGTCGCAGAACACGACCTTTCCGCCGGCCTGGGTGATCGTCTCGGTCGTCGAGATCCAGGAATGTGCTGGCGCGATGACCTCATCTCCGGGCCGGATTCCGAGCGCGTGCATGGCGATGTACAGCGAGTCGGTGCCGTTGGCGCACGAGACGCAATGCGTCGCGCCGGTGGCCGCCGCGAATTGTTCCTCGAAGCGCGTGACATGCGGGCCTCGGATAAAGGCTGAACTGCGAATCACATCGGCGATCGCGGCATCGACCGACGCCTTGATCGAGAGGTACTGCGCGTGAAGGTCTGCGAATGGGACTTGAATGTCGTTCATGGGTTGGGCGCCGGGCACGGCGCCTGGTGTTCAGTGAGGATGGACGGAGTCAAGCGGCGGATGCGGCGTGCAGGGTTACCGGCGTACACGCCGGGCTCGGTGATGTCGCGGGTGACCACTGCGCCCGCACCGATCACCGCGTCGGCGCACACGCGCACCGGCAGCAACGTGGCGTTGGAGCCGATGGAGACCCGTTCAGCGATGCGGGTTGTCTTCCACAGCTCGCGGCGCCCGCGCGCCGGCCCGCCAGTGGCAAACGTATCGTTGACGAACATCACGCCGTGGCCGATGAAGCAGTCGCTGCCGATTTCGACCAGTTCGCAGATGAACGCGTGCGACTGCACCTTCGTGCGCGCGCCGATGCGCACGCCTTTCTGGATCTCGACGAAGGGGCCGATGAAGCAGTCGTCGCCGAGCTCGCATTCATAAACGTTCGACGGTGCAACGATGCGCACGCGCTCGCCACAGCGGAGGTCGCGGACTTGCGCTTCGAGGAGTGTGGGCTCTGCCATGCCGATCAGGAGCGCCCGAGGCGACTGTGCTCGACCCGGAGCGGCAGAGATACCTCGCGCCCGTTGGCCATCGACTCGTAGAGGGCCGCCACGAGCTCAAGACTCGCTCGGCCTCCGCGGCCGTCGACGAGGGCCGGCAGGCTCTTGTCGAGGCACGTGACGACGTGTTCGTAATACGCCTGATGGCCGAAGCCGTAGACGTTGGGCGGATTGACCGAGAACTTCTCCATCACCTCGGCATCCTCAGCGCGCGGTGTCGTGAACTGCCAGTGGCGGACCTTGTTCACTGCAAAGCCGCCGATCTCGACTGCGCCGCCAGCGCCGAGCACCGACAGCGAGCCTTCGAGGTCTTTCGGGCGAACGGCGTTGGTGGCTTCCACGACGCCCAGCGCGCCGTTGCGAAAGCGGAAAGTAGCCACGGCGGTGTCTTCGGCCTCGATGTCCACCAGCGCGCGCACGCCGCGTGCGTGCACAGACTCGACCGGCCCCATGAACCAGCCGAGCATGTCGACGTGGTGGCTGGCCTGGTTAGCGATCACCCCACCGTCTTGTGCCCAAGTTCCGCGCCATGCGTCCTGGTCGTAGTAACTCTGGTCGCGGCACCAGCGCACGCGCACTGTGCCCAGCACGAGTTGGCCGAAGCGACCCGCGTCGAGCGCCTCGCGCGCCTTCACCACCGGCACGTTGAAGCGGTTCTGCTTGACGACGAACATGCGCACGCCAGCGCGGTCGGCGGCATCGATCATCGCATCGGCGTCTGCAAGCGTCAGTGCCATCGGCTTCTCGACCACGATGTGGCGGCCGGCACGCGCGACCTTGATCGCGTGGCCAGCGTGCATGCCGCTGGGCGTGAGAATCGAGACCACGTCGATCCCGGGGCTGGCCAGCATGTCTTCCAGCGAGTTGAACCCCCGAACGCCGAAGCGCGCGGCGAACGCCGCGGCCCGCGCACCGTCGCTGTCGCAAACGGCCACCAGCTTCGCGCCAGCGATCTGGCCGGTGCCGAGCAACTCGGCATGTCGTTTCGCTATGCGGCCGCAGCCGAGGATGGCAAAGTGGATCATGACCTTCCAATTCCAGAGTATTCGAAACCCGCGGCGCGGGCCATATGTGGGTCCAGGATGTTGCGTCCGTCGAAGACGATCGCCTGCCGCATCGAGGCACGCAGGCGCTGCAGGTCCGGGCTGCGGAATTCCTTCCACTCGGTGACGATCGCCAACCCGTCGGCGCCGTCGGCGGCTTCCATCGCGCTACCGGCAAAACTCAGCTGGGCATGCGTGCCGATCAGGTGCGCGGCGTTGACGTTGGCGGCGGGATCATAGGCGCAAACCGCGGCGCCGCGCCGCAGCAGGTCGTCTATCAGCGTCACACTGGGCGCCTGCCGCATATCGTCCGTGTTGGGTTTGAACGCAAGGCCCCACACGGCCAGGCGCTTGCCGGTCAGGTCGGCTCCCAGGCGCTGCACGATCTTGTCGGCGAGAACGCGCTTTTGCATCTCGTTCGCCTGCTCGACGGCCGGCAAAACGTGCAACGCCATGCCCGCTTGCTCGGCGATACGGATCAAGGCCTGCACGTCCTTCGGGAAGCACGAGCCGCCGTAGCCGCAGCCGGCGTACAAGAAGTGCGTTCCGATGCGCGGGTCGGCACCGATGCCACGACGCACGTTGTCGATGTCGGCACCCAGGCGATCGGCGAGCAGTGCGAGTTCGTTCATGAAACTGATGCGGGTGGCGAGCATTGCGTTGGCGGCGTACTTGGTCAACTCGGCTGATCTGATGTCCATCGCCATCAACTTGCCGTGGTTACGCTCGAAGGGTGCATACAGCTGGCGCATGATGTCGGTCGCTC
Source organism: Rhizobacter sp. (assembly GCF_032229685.1). Lineage (GTDB taxonomy): Bacteria > Pseudomonadota > Gammaproteobacteria > Burkholderiales > Burkholderiaceae_C > LMDS01. Next base: position 147,074 of record NZ_JAVTWP010000032.1, read on the forward strand.
GCACATCGTCGGAGCCGATCACGATGCGGTCCGGGCGCATGAAATCGGCGATGGCGGCACCTTCCTTGAGAAACTCAGGGTTCGACACCACCGCGAACTCCATGTCGACGCCACGCGCTTCGAGCGCCGCGCGCACTGCGTCGCGAACGCGGTCGGCCGTGCCCACTGGCACGGTGCTCTTGTCGACGATGACGCAGTACTCGCCGACGTGTTGTCCGATAGCCTGTGCGGCCGCGAGCACATAGTGCAGGTCGGCCGAGCCGTCTTCGTCCGGCGGTGTGCCCACGGCGATGAACTGGACCAGCCCGAAGCGCGCGCCCGCGGCGACATCCGTTGTGAAGGCGAGGCGGCCTGCCTGCACGTTGGTACGCACGAGTTCCTGCAGTCCGGGCTCGTAGATCGGAATGCCGCCGGAGCGCAGCAGATCGATCTTCTTGGCATCGACATCGACGCACAGTACATCGTTTCCGACGTCGGCCAGGCAGGCTCCCGTGACGAGGCCGACGTAGCCGGTACCCACAACCGTGATTTTCATGTTGATTCGCTTGCTTGTGTTGATCGAGTTTCCGCTGGCGCGGGTCTGCGGGTGGGATCCCTGAGTCGAACCATCAAGGCCATCGCGAACATGAGCACGTAGCCGTTGCTCAGCAGCGTTCCGATCAGGCCACTGGTGAATACTGCAAGAACGTAGATCATCCAGAGCGACTTGAACGCTTCATCTCGCGACCGGCGGAACCAGCGCAACGATTGCCCGACGAACAGCGAGAACACCGCCACGCCGATCCAGTCGAAATTGACGAAGGCCTCGGTGACATACAGGGCGTTCGAATTGGCGATGTCGTTCCAGCCCCATTCATGTTCAGACACCAGGCGCTCCATCGGTACGCGTTCCAGCCCAAGGGCTCCGGCAAAGAAAGTACTGGTTGCACCCCAGAGTGGTTGTCCGTTGAACTGCTCCTGATGGACGAGCAGTGTGTCGGAGGCTGAGAACATCGGCACCGCCGTGGCCCGCCACAGCAGGTGCTCGAGTGCGTTACTGGGCAGGAACGAAGCGCCAAAGAAATCGCCACCGGTGACCACGCCGCCACCCGGTTCGAGCGCGGTGTCTTCCGGGGAACCGAACGCCAGCAAGGTCACGACATACAGCAGCAATCCGCTGCCGAGCACGATACCCAGTATTCGCTTGGTGTTCGCGTTCCGATTGCGTGCCGCGAGATAGAGCAACGGCAGCACGACATTGAAAAACAGCGCCTTCTGCAAGAAGCTCAGCGAATAGGCCAAGAACAGGAGCAGCAGCACGAACCTCAGGCGGGACTTGCGGATGAACAGCAGCGCGAGGCTGTACGGAAGCAGCACCGCCACGAACAGCGTGCTGATGTAAATCAGTACCGATTCCAGACCGACTCGGGCTTTCAGGAATGCGCCGCGCTCCAGACTCAGGTCGGCGGCATTCGCGCCCCGTATGGCGGAAAAGATCGGGATCGTTGGCGCCGTGGTGAAGGTAATCACGAGGAAGATCAGGAATGTGCTCCAGACGACCACGTGAAACGATTGAGCGCTTACTGCAATTCGCGGTGCCGCCTTACCGAACCGCCCGTCGAGCAGCGGGACGAGGTAGCCGACGGCGATCAATGCAGCCGCGAAGATCGACAACTGCGCCAATTGCACGAAATAGGGATTCGGAAGGAGCAGGGCATCGACGAGCAAGGGCAGCGCGACATACACGATACACAGCCCGCCGATCAGCAAGCCGACAGCCCAACGCGTGTCTGTGATGCGGTTGAAGAACATGAGGCTTATTGCAATAGCAGCGAGTCAGTGTGTCGGCCAGTGCAGTTTGCTGCTGGCGACTGAGACGATCCAACCTGCAGCCGCCCAGGCTATGACGATGGGCAATCCACGCAAGGTTTCACGAGTCAGTGTTGCGGCCTTGGCCGAGACCACGCGCAGCACCACGGCGAGATAGAGCAGATAGAAGACAAAGCCGCTCAGCGCATAGGCTTCGGAGACGAGATCGGCGGCCACGATCGATACTGCATACACGGCGCCGACGCGCAGGGCGAGCGCGAAGAACTGAAGAACGAAGGCGGCCCGTTGATGCCCGGTGACGTGCAGCGCCGTCGATACTGGCACGGAAAGGAACTGCATGACGAACCACGGTGTCATCCATGCCACCAGAATACCCGCGCGCCGCCACTCTGCGCCGAAGACGATGGTGAACAGGGCCGGCGCAACAAACCCGGCAAAAATGAGCGGGCCGACGCCGCTCTTGATCAAGGCGCCGAAGACGCTGGTGGTGAACGTGTCGAGACGGCCGGCGCGGTGCTCCTCAGGGGCTCTGGACATGTAGACCTGCAACACCGCCGTACCCACAAGGCCCATCGGAACCTGCATCGCCGTCATGGCCAGGGCCAGGTAGCCGGCTTCGGGCCCGCTTGCGACGGCTGCGATGACAAGGATGGGCAACTGGATCGAAGCACTGTTGGCAAGGGCCTCGAGCGTGGAGAACTTCGGAAAGCGATCGTACGAGGCGAACGCTTTGCGCATGCGTAACACGTTGACTGCGTGCAGCGCACCGCGGTCGTGCCTGAGCAATCGGTAGCCGAGTGCCGCGCAGCCTGCTCCCGTGTTGAGCATCTGGCCCGCGATCAGCCCGAGCGGAGCCCAGTGCAGCCAGCCCATGGCCACCTGCGTGCTGGCGGCCGCCGCGGACTGGGTCACGCGGCTGCGGGCGATCGACGTGAACTCCTTCTTGCGCACGAACCACATTTGCAGCGCGTTGTAGCTGCCTGCGAGGAGAACCCCGAACGGAAGCAGCCACAGCCACGGCGCGAGCCCCGGCTGATTGAACACCTCCAGAATAGCCTTCGGGGCGGCCAGGACGACGATAGCGAGGATGGTCGCGACGATCACGACGCAGCCGAACGCAAGCGCGAGCAGATTGATCGCTTCACCATCGTCCTCCGGGATCGGAACGGCGAGATCGAAACGCAGCGCTGCGGCCACCGACAAAATCGACAGCAGGCTGGCAAACACCGCCATGATGGTGAAGTCGGCCGGCGTGTACAGGCGCGTGATGATCGGGAGTGCGGCCGCTGTGATGCCATGCGCCAATGCAGTGCCGCCGACGAGCACCGCCACCGAGCGGATGACCTTGCTGTCGGCGAGACCCTTGAACCAGTGGCGGAACGTCACCGCATCCTCCGGCTCGTTACAGCGGATCCGGCCGTTCCCGACTGCGAAAGCTTTGAAGAAGTCCACATTTGCCGCCGCTTCAGACACCGAGCCGGGCGCTCTCGCCCCCGGCCGTCGAGGACCATACCCGCCGCAGCGCGGCCGCGACGCGATCCTGTTGATATTCGGCGAGGTCCGCGCTCGTGGGAAGGCTCATCACCTGCCCGCCCGCTTGGGCACTGTTGGGGCAGCAGTCGGCGCCGCACCACGCGGGGTAGGCCGGCTGGAGATTCAGGTCACAGAGTGCGCACTGCACGCGGCTTCGGTCTGAGACAGGCAACGTGTACTGAGCCCACACGCAATCGCGGCCCGGGCGAACCGTCGGCTCGTAACGATCAGCGCGCTTCGCTATCGAGTCGAAGTGGTTGTTGGCGATGCTGCCACAGCCGACCAATGCGAAGCGCACCTTGCGTTCGGTGATAGGCAGGCGGCGTGAGTTCATGGTCTGGTTGCTTCCGTCGGGTTGTTTGAAGGGGTTCAGGGCGACGGCAAGTGCAGAGGGTCGAATCGCGTCACCGAATCTCTTCGGGGGGGAGTTCGTCTTTGAGCGCTGCGATCAGGTGCCGCATCTGCTCGAACTCGGCTTCTTTGCGCGAGAGGAAGGCTCGTGTCAAGCGGATCTTCTCGCCCAGCCCGGTGGGAGTGAGGACATAGGCATAGGCCAGCTTGTTGTCGCTGCGCCGAAAGTTGCCGACCTTGACCATGCCTTTGTCGAGCAGGGCATGCAACACATAGTGAGTCTTGCCCAAGCTGAGCCCGAGTGCAGACGACAGTTCGCGCTGCGAGATGTCGGAGCGCTGCTGCAGCAGGCGCAACACCGCCAGCCGGGCCCCTTCAGTATCGCCGTGAGATGGCCGCTCGGATGACAAAAAACCAGCTTGTTCAATCATTGAACGCGCGATTGTAGTGCAGCTCCCCGACGATCAAGCGCCCGGTTTGGATGAGTTGCCGAAGTGCGGCGCCAGTGAGGTGCGAGTCGTGCGGGCGAGCAGCCGGCGGTCGCGAGAACGGCAGCGGGTCAGCTGCGAACGCGCCACGCCCGCGCGAGCTGCTCCCGAAGCTGCGCATCCTGGGGGTTCACTTCGCGTGACCAGGCCCTGTAGCTCCGCCCAAGGACAAAGAAGCTCGACGCCAGAAACGCGAGCAACGTACTGGCCAAGGCGATCTGCGCAATCGACGGCTTGGACTTGTGGTCGGGCGGCTCGGCAATATCGACGCGTTGCAACGCCGGCCCTTCTTTGGCTTCGTCGAGCTTCGCGGCCTCGAACTGACGGATCATTGTTTCGAGCAGGGTCTCCTGGAGTTTGACCTCGCGTCTCGCGCGCACGTAAGCAATGCCGGCCTCAGGCAGCTTGCCAACCGGCATGTCCACTGCGCTGCCGGGGCTACCGCCTTGCGTCGACTCCATGCGGGCCAGCTCGCCGCGCAAGGCGCGCAACTCCGAACTAAGGCGTATGACCTCGGGGTTCTGCTCGGTCGCCGCAGTGCGCAGCACCTTGAGCTGTACCTCACGTTCGGCGACCAGTGAGCGCAGCTGTGCCGCGCCACCGATGAGGGCCTCAGCCTGCTTGTCTAGCACGATCACACCCGACTTCTCTTGGACCTGACGAAGGTCCTGTTCCGCCTTGATCAGGTGCTCTTTCGTGTCGTTGAGCTGTTTCTCGAAAAAGACCCGCCGCAACTGCGCCTCTGAGACCGCGAGACGGCCCAGTACCTTCGTGATTTCGCCGGCGTGGGCGTTGGCCAGGTCGGCTGCGAACTTCGGCTCATGGTCCTCGACCTCGACCGTGATCAGGCCGCTCTTGCGATCCGACGACACGCGGATGGTCTTGGCCATCGCCTTGCGCAACTCTTCGTAGTTGGACGCGTCGTAGCGCGCTTTGAGCTCGAAGCGTTCAGCCAAAACACGTTGAACGCTGTCGCTCTTCAGCAGAGCCACGTACAACTCATCCGGCGACTTCGACGAACCTCCGACCAGGCCGCCGAGCGAGCCGAGCGCCGCCAACGCGGCGACGGACCCGCTTTGCTGCTGGGAACCCGGCGCCAGCAGAGTGGCCCGCGCCGTGAAGGTCTTCGGGATCAGAAAGCCAACCGCGACCGACGCAACGGCTGCCAGCAAGGTGACTTTCGCGATCAGCCGTTTACCCTCGCCGATCCAGACCATGGTCTGAGTGAGCCTGATGCTCCGCCCTTCGTCTTCCAACGCATCGGCCTCCGACGTCGGAAGCTGCTGCGAATAGTCGCTCTTCATGGAACCCCCGACATCAAAGCGAGTGGATCGCGGCGATGCCAATGCCGAATCCGGTAAAGATCTGCGCAAAGTCTTTCAGGTTGCGAACGAACGCGCGGCCCCAGGTTTCGAAGTCGAGCTGGTTCGGCACGATGAGTGCGTCGCCAGGCTGCATGACTTGTGACTCGAGGCTGCTGCGGCCGAAGAACCCGCGCTTGTCGCCGGCGTGGCTCACGGTGCCATCGGCACGCAGGATGAACATGTTGTCGGGTTCGGCGGCCTCGTCGGCACCGGCCAGGCGCAGGTACTCGCCGGCGGTGCGGCCTGCTTTCCACAGGAACGCGTTGCTGTTGACGACCGCGCCCGCCACGGTCACGAAGCCGGGCCGCGAGGGCACCACGATCCGGTCGCCACCTTCGAGAGGCACGTCTGGCAGCGCCGCCAGCGTGCTCGTTTCGGCTTCGAGTTCGAGCGCGATCCGGCCGTTGGGCTGGACGTTGCGCAAGCGCGAGAGCTGGGCCTGCGTTGCGGCATTGCTCACCGCCGTGGTCGAAGCGGCGCCGATGGCATCGTCGCGCCGGTTTGCGGCGTCACGCGCCGCCTGCACCGCCGAGAGCGATTCGAGACGCGCGATCGCGGCCACGAGGTTCTCGCGCTGGCGTTGGCGCGTTTCTTCGCGGCTGAACTCCAGGCCGTACAGATAGGCCTGTGCAGTGAAACCGCCCGCTCTTGCGATCACGCTCTTGAGTGTGTCTCCGGGCTCCAGCTGGTACACGCCGGGCGAGCCGACTTCGCCTTCGAGCGAGACCAGTCGGGTCTGGCGCGACACGGGCACGCGGATGTCCTTCTGGCTGTAGACCGTGACCACGTCGCCGCTCCTCAGCTCGATGTTGTTGGCGTCGTCGCCCTGCAGAACCGCCTTGCCCAGATTGAACGGAATCACCTGGGTGCTGAGGTCCTGACCGTTGAGCCGCTCGATCACGGCGTAGTCCCAGTTAAGGGCATTGAACAGCGCCGTCGGTGCTTTCTTGGAGGCTTCGACCACGACACGATCTTCCTTGCGGCGGGTGCGCTCGGCCGCCGTCCGCGGTGCCGACCTGAGTGTCGGGTCGTTGCTGCCTGCGCCTGCGGGCGTGCCGTTGGCGGCCGCCACGGGGGCGGCCGCCGCCGCGTCTGCGCGGAGGTCTTCGTCGTCTTCCAGCACCTGCACCAGCAGGTTCTTGCGCCGGTAGAAGTCGGGTGAGATCAGTGCGTCGCGGTCGGGGATCAGGTCACGAATGCGCATGCCGGGCGTGAACGGATAGCGCAGCGGCTGTGCAACATGGCCGCGCAGCGTGACCGCGTTGGCGAACTGCGGCGAGATCGCTAGCAAGGTCAATACGTCACCATCGCGCAGCGGCTTTTGCAGCCCGTTGCCGTCGAGCTTGAAGGTCTCGACAAAACGTGCGGCCTTGGGTTGCTCCGCGTCGACGCGCTCGAGCTGAGCCTGGTTCGGGTTGGCCAGCAAAGGTGTGCCACCGGCGTAGCGCAGCACTTCGCGCACCGGCTCCTGTGGCGCCTTGAGTTCGTAGATCGCCGGGGTGTCAAGGGCGCCGTTGAGCGCCACGCGCGCGCCTGCGGCCTGAAACACGACCACGTCGCCGGCCGCGAGCTGAATGTCTTTCGACTTGTCGCCCTGTACCAAGAACTCGTAGATGTCGAGCTCCGAAACCACGCGGCCATCGCGGCGCAGCAGCACCTTGCGCATCGACCCGTTGGCGGCCGGCCCACCCGCCGACACGATGGCCGACAACATGGTCGACTGGCTGGCGAGGGTGTACACACCCGGCCGGCGGGCCGGGCCGACGACGAACACCTTCACGCCGCGCAACTGCCCGAGCGACACACTCAGATTGAAGTTGGTGTAGAGCCGGCCGATCTGTGCGCGCAAGTGCTTTTCGAGCTCCGAGGCCTTGACCCCCGCCACGTTGAAGCTGCCGATCTTGGGCAGGCTGAGCAGGCCGTTGCGGTCGACCTTGGTTCGGTAGTCGACGTCGATCGAGCCCCACGCGCGCAGCATGATCTCGTCGCCCGGGCCGACCGTGTAGTCGGCCGATACCGGGACGTTGTCGACTGGTGAAAACGAGTCGGCGTTGTCGGTGAAGAAGCCGTTGCCGAACAACGGCAACAAACGCCCCGTGGCGGCTTCGACGAACTTCTGAAATTCGCCGGGCTTCGGCGGCGGCAGGTCGGCACGACGCGGCGCCGGGTCGAGCGCGTTGGCACCCGGTCCGGTCTGTCGGCCAAGCTGATCCGTGGTGTTCGGGTTCTGCATCGAGCGTATGCCAGGGGTGTCGGCCTGGACGCCAGGTTGCGCCTGCGTGCCAGCCTTCGGAACCACCCCGCTCGGGTAGCTGGGGGTGTTGAACGAGTTGCTGCCATTCGGGTTGTCTTCGGCAGCCATCGAGGTGGCCAGGCCGAGCGAGAGGCACAGCGACATCACGAGACGCGGGGGACGAAAGCGGATGAGTGTCATGAAGGGTCGTAAACCTTGAGTTGTGCGCCGTATGGCTTGCGCAGCGTCATATTCTTCCCCACGAGTCTTCGAAGCGCACGATGTCGTCTTCACCCGGGAATGAACCCGACTGCGCCAGCAACTACCTGGGGAGCCGTGAGCGTTTGAGCGGTCTCAGGAGGGTAGGCAGTGGGACGATCGTTGCTCATCGGGGCAAGTGGTGATTATCCACGCCCGTCATGTCGAACCGGCAAAGGCCCCTGGTTTCAGGGCGAAGCGGCGATCCCCGAGCTGGCCACGTACCACGCCATGCACAACGCGAGCCCTTCGCGGACCGGGTAGGCCGGCGCGTAGCCCAGCCGCGACCTCGCTTTGCCGATGTCTGCCAGCGAGTGCAGAACGTCTCCGGCGCGGAAGTCGCGCCGAATCGGCGCGGCGTCTTGCAGATGAGCGCAGTGCTGCGCGAGGTTCGAGCGCAGCAGCTCGTAGAGCTGATTCAGCGAAGTGCGGTCGCCCACCGCCACGTTGTAGATCTGGTTCACCGCCTCGGCGCTGTTCGTGGTGGCAGCCAGCAGGTTCGCCTGAACCACGTTGTCGATGAAGCAGAAGTCGCGGCTGGTTTCGCCGTCGCCGTTGATGAAGACAGGCTCGTTGCGCAGCATCGAGGCGATCCATTTCGGGATGACGGCCGCGTACGCGCCTTCCGGGTCCTGGCGCGGGCCGAACACGTTGAAGTAGCGCAGGCCGATCGACTCGAAGCCGTAGCAGCGCGCGAACACGTCGGCGTAGAGCTCGTTCACGTACTTGGTGACGGCGTAGGGCGAGAGCGGTTTGCCGATCGTGTCTTCGACCTTCGGCAGCGCCGGGTGGTCGCCGTAGGTCGAGCTCGATGCGGCAAAGACGAAGCGCTTCACGCCGGCGTCGCGCGCCGCGGTGAGCATGTTCAGAAAACCGGTGATGTTGGCGCTGTTGGTGAGCACCGGGTCGGCCAGCGAGCGTGGCACGCTGCCGAGCGCGGCCTCGTGCAGCACGTAGTCCACGCCGGCGCAGGCCGCTTGGCAATCGGCCAGCTCGCGGATGTCGCCGTTGACGAAGCGAAAGCGCGCCCACTGCTCGGGCGATACCAGCGTGCGTACTTCGTCCAGGTTGTGCTGGTGGCCAGTGGCGAAGTTGTCGAGGCCCACCACCTGCTGGTCGAGCTTGAGCAGGGCTTCGAGGAGGTTCGAACCGATGAAACCGGCCACGCCGGTCACGAGCCAGGTGTGGCGCTCTGCTCGCAAGCGCGCCTGAAGGTCGGAGAAGGCTGTCACGAGTGTGGCATCAGAGGCGCCAGGGGCGCAGTCCGGCGGCCGCGATCGCAGCAGCGTCGAAGCTCGCTTTCACGTCGACAAACACCGCGCCGGGCACGCCCATCGCGGCCACGGTGGCGACCGGCAGCTCCTTGTACTCGCGGTGCGCCACGGCGGCCACGATGGCCTGCGCCTTGGGCATGTCTTCGAGTTTCTTCAGGGAGACGCCGTACTCGTGCTCGGCTTCGGCAGAAGCGGCCAGCGGGTCGTGCACGTGCACGGTGGCGCCATAGCTCTGCAATTCGCGGATCACGTCGATCACCTTGCTGTTGCGCAGGTCGGGGCAGTTTTCCTTGAAGGTGAGGCCGAGCACGATGATGTGCGCACCCTTCACCGGCAGGTTGTTCGCGATCATTTCCTTGATGGTCTGCTCGGCGATGTACTTGCCCATGCTGTCGTTGATGCGCCGGCCTGCCAGGATCACTTGCGGGTGGTGGCCGAGCATCTCGGCCTTGTGCGTCAGGTAGTAGGGGTCGACGCCGATGCAGTGGCCACCCACCAGGCCCGGGCGGAACGGCAGGAAGTTCCACTTGCTGCCTGCGGCCTCGAGCACTTCGGTCGTGTCGATGCCGATCTTGTGGAAGATGATGGCCAGCTCGTTCATCAGCGCGATGTTCAGGTCACGCTGGGTGTTTTCGATCACCTTGGCAGCTTCGGCCACCATGATGCTGCTGGCCGGGTACACGCCAGCGGTGATGATCGAGCCGTACATCTTCTCGACGAGTGCGAGCGTCTCGGCGGTGTCGCCGGCCACGACCTTCTTGATCTTGGTGACCGTGCGTTCCTTGTCGCCCGGGTTGATGCGCTCGGGGCTGTAGCCGACGAAGAAGTCTTTCTTCCACTTCAGACCCGACAGGCGCTCGATGATCGGGATGCAGACCTCTTCGGTGGCGCCGGGGTAGACCGTGGATTCGTACACCACCGTTGCGCCGCGCTTGATGTGTTTGCCCACCGATTCAGAGCTTTTGACCAGCGGCGTGAAGTCGGGCCGGTGCGCGTCGTCGACCGGCGTGGGCACCGCCACCACGATGAAGTCGGCCTGCGACAGCACCGTGGGGTCGGTTCCACAGCTCAGCTGTTTGGCCGCGCGCAATTCGTCGCCGCTGACTTCACCGGTCGGGTCGAAAAAGCGCTGATAAGCGGCGACCTTTTCGGCCGACATGTCCAGGCCGAGCGTGCGGTACTTCTTGCCGAATTCGACGGCGAGCGGCAAGCCCACGTAGCCGAGGCCGATGACGGCAACGGTGGGCGAGGTGGAAGCGGTCATGGGTGTTCTCGTTCGAATCGATGGAGTTGGAGCGGCGCTTCTTTGCGCGCAAGACGTGCCTGCCGGCACGCTCAAAACCAACAATTCTAGTGGTGCCACCCCAGCCGACAACGCTGATCCGTGGGGGGAGGCGATAATCGAAGGATGACCGAAATCACGATACAAACCGCTGCGGGTGCCGCAGCAGACCCTTCGATAGACCCGACCAGTCTCGCCGAGACGCCACCCGCCGCACTCGAATTCGCCAGCGTCGGCCTGGCGCCCAGCCTGCAGCGCGCTGTGGCGGTGCAGGGTTACACGATGATGACGCCGATCCAGGCCAAGGCGATCCCGATCGTGCTGGCCGGGCGTGACGTGATGGGCGCCGCGCAAACCGGCACGGGCAAGACCGCCGCGTTTTCGCTGCCGCTGCTGCACCGCATGCTGCGCCACGAAAACGCCAGCATGTCGCCCGCGCGTCACCCGGTGCGAGCCCTGGTGATCGCCCCCACGCGCGAGCTGGCCGACCAGGTCGCCGCCAACATCAAAGGTTATGCCGCGCAGACCAAGTTGCGCGTGGCCGTGGTGTACGGCGGCATCGACATGAAGCCGCAGACGCTCGAGCTAAAAGGCGGCGTCGAGGTGCTGGTGGCCACGCCGGGCCGCCTGCTCGACCACATCGAGGCCAAGAACTGCGTGTTGAACCAGGTCGAGTACGTGGTGCTCGACGAGGCCGACCGCATGCTCGACATCGGCTTCCTGCCCGACCTGCAGCGCATCCTGAGCTACCTGCCCAAGGCCCGCCAGACACTGCTGTTCTCGGCCACGTTTTCGCCCGAGATCAAGCGCCTGGCCGAGAGCTACCTGCAGGACCCGATCCTCGTCGAAGTGGCGCGGCCGAATGCCACGGCCAGCACCGTGGAGCAACGCTTCTTCAGCGTGTCCACCGACGACAAGCGCCGTGCCGTGCTGAAGGTGTTGAAAGAGCGCTCGATCACGCAGGCGCTGGTGTTCGTCAACTCCAAGCTCGGCTGCGCGCGCCTGGCGCGCTCGTTCGAGCGCGACGGGCTGCGCACGAATGCGCTGCACGGTGACAAGTCGCAAGACGAGCGGCTCAAGGCGCTCGACGCCTTCAAGGGCGGCACCGTCGACGTGCTGGTGGCAACAGACGTTGCCGCCCGCGGCCTCGACATCGCCGACCTGCCGGCGGTGTTCAACTTCGACGTGCCCTTCAACGCCGAAGACTACGTGCACCGCATCGGCCGCACCGGCCGCGCAGGGGCCTCGGGCCTGGCGGTGACCTTGGTGTCGTCTTCCGACGCTCGCCTGGTGGCCGACATTGAAAAATTGATCAAGAAGAAGATCGAACTCGAACCGATGGAGTTCGACGACGAGGCGCCGCGTCGCGAGCACCGCGACCGGGCTCGTCATGATGGTGAAGGTGCCGACGACCGGCCCACCCGTGTGGCGCCTGCGGCGCGCAGCGCCCCGAGCTACGCGCCTCCGCGTGCCCCGAGCGACCCGTTCTTCGACAAGCCCTACGAGCCCGATGCGGCGGGGGCCGAACCGGCCTGGGAAAACAAGGCGCCCGCGGCACCGCGAGGTCTGTCGCCCAACATCAAGCCGAAGAAGCGCGTGGCCGCGTTGTTCGGCGCCAAGCTGCCGGGCGAAGCGGTGTCCTGAAGCGCCGCCCTCAGCTGGCGAGCAGGCTGAAGACGGCAGGCACGTCGGCCGGAAGCTTCGCAGGGCGCGCCTTCCATCGTTCCACCGTGTCGGTGCGCGTGAAGGCCGACGACAGCGTCAGGCCGCAACTCACCGACACGCGTGTTCCGCCCTGCAGGTGTGCCAGCAGCGCGGCCATGAGCGCTTCGTTGCGATAGGGCGTCTCGATCATCAATTGGGTCTGCCCGGCTCGCCGAGAGAGCGCTTCGAGTTCGCGGATGCGTGTGCCTCGTTCGGTGGCGTCCACGGGCAGGTAACCCACGAACGCAAAGCTCTGGCCATTGAGGCCGCTGGCGCCGAGCGCCAGCAGCAGCGAACTCGGGCCGGGCAGGGCGACCACATTCAGGCCGGCAATGTGCGCGGCCTGCACAAGGGTGGCGCCGGGGTCCGCGACAGCCGGCAACCCGGCTTCGGAAATCAAGCCGATGTCATGACCGTGCAGCGCCGGCGCCAGCAGCGCGTCGAGGTTCGGAACTGCAGCGACGCGCGCACCTTTTTGCGGGCGTGGCAGCTCCAGGATCGACAGCGCCTGCAGCGGCTGCGCGAGCGGCACGACGGCGTCGACACGCTTGAGGAAGGCGCGCGTCGTCTTGGCGTTCTCGGCGACCCAGTGTTGCAGCGCGGCGGCACGCCGGATCACTCCGAGAGGCAACACGTCCTGCAGGTCGGGCAAGGCGCCGGGGGCACCGAAGTCGAGTGTGTTCGGCATCAGCACCAGTTCGCCGCGCCGGCTCATGGGAGCGGCGCCGCGAGCGGGTCGATGCCGGCGGCGCGCAGCAACGCGCAGGTGCGGATCAATGGCAGCCCGACCAGCGCGGTGGGGTCGTCGGATTCGATCGCTTCGAGCAAGGCGATGCCCAGCGTTTCAGACTTGGCGCTGCCGGCGCAGTCATAGGGTTGCTCGGCGCGGAGGTAGCGCTCGATCTCGTCGTCAGAGAGTTCGCGAAACCGCACCCTGACCGGCACCAACGCTGATTCGGCGAAGGCCGTGTGCAGGCAGACCACCGCCACCGCGGTCTGGAACACCACGCTGCGCCCGCTCATGCTGCGCAGCTGTGCCACAGCGCGGTCGTGGTTTCCGGGTTTGCCGATCGATTGCCCGTCGAGGTCGGCCACCTGATCCGAGCCGATCACAACCGCAGCCGGGTTCTGGTGTGCGACCGCCTGGGCTTTGGCCAGCGCCAGGCGAAGCGCAAGCGTTGCAGGGGCCTCGCCGGGAACCGGCGTTTCGTCGACCTGGGGTGCCAGCACGTCGAACGGCAGGCGCAGCCGGCCCAGCAGCTCGCGTCGGTAGACAGAGGTGGAACCGAGGATCAGACGTGGCTGTTTGCTCATCGGTTCATTCTCCCATCGTGGGCGCTGCTGCCGGCCGAGCGTCTTACACTCAGGCGATGGCTACCCGCGATTTCGACCCTTTGCGCCTCGAGGTACAGGCCTTCGCCAAGGAAGGCGGCCGGCTCGACGGCCGGTGGCCGCTGCTGCAACTTGTGCGCCTGGCCGATTCCGCGCTGGACGCAGACGCCGCCGATCGCTATGCATCAGAGGTAGCCTGGAGCGCGCAGGGCGAGCAGCGGCCAGCGCCAGGCGGCGAGCCGCAGACCTGGCTCCATGTCAGGGCGGCCACCGCCGTGTCGCTCGAGTGCCAGCGCTGCCTGAAGCCGATGACCGTGTCGGTCCAGGTCGAACGCAGCTTCCTGTTTGTGCATGGTGAAGACGCCGCTGCGGAGCTCGACGCCGACAGCGAAGACGACGTGCTGGCGTTGACCCGCTCGCTCGACCTGCGCGAGCTTGTCGAAGACGAACTCCTGCTCGCGCTGCCGATCGTCCCGCGGCACGACATTTGCCCTGAGCCGTTACCGGTTCGCGCCAACGATCCGCTGGCCGAAGAGAAGCCCAATCCTTTTGCGGCCTTGGCCGCCCTTAAACGGGGCGGGCGGCCGAACTGACCCTGCCGGGCCGGCCGTGCTAGAATCTTGGGCTTGTCTGCGGGCACCCCTGCGCACGCACCGCTTTTGCGGTGGCCGGCTCCCGCACTTGCAATACCTGTCAGTCAGTTTTTGCGCTGCATTCAGCGAAACCACCCGGCGACAAGCACTGTCGCAGCGCTGGCCCCGGCTTGAATGCGGGCCCAAGGAGAGCTCCATGGCCGTTCAACAGAACAAGAAGTCCCCTTCCAAGCGTGGCATGCATCGTGCCCACTACGCGCTGAACGCGCCCGGCACGGCGATCGAGCCCACCACGGGCGAGTCGCACCTGCGCCACCACATCAGCCCGAACGGTTTCTACCGTGGGCGCAAGGTGCTGAAGACCAAGGCGGACGCCTGAGAGTTCGTTGTGCCGGCCGTTCGAGGCCGGCGCTGATCTTCGCCCTGCGATGAATTCGGCTCATGCGCCCCTTGCCGGCGTCGTTCGGCTTGCGGTCGATTGCATGGGCGGCGACCACGGCCCGTCGGTCACCTTGCCCGCCTGCCGCGCGTTCCTGACGGCACACCCTGCTGCTGAACTGATTCTGGTCGGCCGCGCCGAGGCGCTCGCAGAAGCGGCTTCGTGGCCACGATGCCGCGTGGTTACCGCCGCCGAAGTCGTCGAGATGGACGACCCGATCGAGGTGGCGTTGCGCAAGAAGAAGGATTCTTCGCTGCGCGTGGCCGTCACCCAGGTCAAGGCCGACGCGAACGGCGTGGCGCAGGCCCAGGCCTGTGTTTCTGCCGGCAACACCGGCGCGCTGATGGCCGTGTCGCGCTATGTGCTCAAGACACTTGAAGGCATCGACCGCCCGGCCATCGCCACCGTGATGCCCAACGAGCGCGACGGTTTCACGACCGTGCTCGATCTGGGTGCGAACGTCGACTGCAGCGCCGAACACCTGCTGCAGTTCGCCGTGATGGGCAGCGCGCTGGTCGCGGCCATTGCCGGCAAGGAAGACCCGAGTGTCGGCCTGCTCAACATCGGCGAAGAAGCGATCAAGGGCAGCGAAACCATCAAGCAGGCGGCCGAATTGTTGCGGGCCGCTGCTGCGAGCGGGCACCTCAACTTCCACGGCAACGTGGAAGGCAACGACATTTTCAAAGGCACGACCGACATCGTGGTCTGCGACGGCTTCGTCGGGAACGTTGCGCTGAAGACCTCGGAAGGCCTCGCCTCGATGCTGTCGAAGTTCGTCAAGCAAGAGTTCACGCGCAGCATCTTCACCAAACTTGCCGCGTTGATGGCGCTTCCTGTGCTCAAAGCGCTGCAAGCCCGCGTAGACCACCGCCGCTACAACGGCGCGGCGCTGCTCGGCCTGCGTGGGCTGGTGTTCAAGAGCCACGGTTCTGCCGACGCTTTCGCGTTCGAACAGGCGCTGAATCGGGCTTATGATGCCGCTCGAAACGGCCTTCTGGATCGGGTGCACGACCGGATTCTCGACACGCTGGCCGCGATGCCCGCCGCGCCGAAACAGGCCGATCCGATCGCAGCAGACGTTGCCTGACAACACCGCATGACACCGACCGCGCCACGCTATTCAAGGATCACGGGCACCGGCAGTTACCTGCCGCCGAACCGGCTGACGAATGACGCATTGGCTGCGCAACTCGCGTTGACTGGTGTCGAGACTTCCGACCAGTGGATCGTCGAACGCACCGGCATCAAGGCGCGCCATTTCGCCGCACCCGATGTGGTCAGCAGCGACCTGGCCCTCGAAGCGGCGAGGCGGGCGCTCGAAGCCGCCGATGTCGACGCGGCGAACATCGACCTGATCATCGTGGCGACCAGCACGCCCGACATGGTGTTCCCATCGACCGCCTGCCTGCTGCAGCAAAAGCTCGGCGTGCACGGTTGCGCGGCGTTCGACGTGCAGGCCGTGTGCTCGGGGTTCGTGTATGCGCTCACGGTGGCCGATTCGATGATCCGCACCGGTGCGGCTCGCAACGCGCTGGTGGTGGGTGCCGAAGTGTTTTCGCGCATCCTCGACTTCAAGGACCGCACGACCTGCGTGTTGTTCGGCGACGGTGCTGGCGCCGTGGTTCTCGAAGCCAGCGACACGCCTGGCATCCTGGCGAGCGAACTGCACGCCGATGGGCGGCATGTCGACATTCTCTGTGTGCCGGGCACGGTCTCGGGTGGCCAGGTGCTCGGCGACCCGCTGCTGAAGATGGACGGCCAGGCGGTGTTCAAGCTGGCGGTCGGTGTGCTCGAAGACGTGGCCCGCTCCGTGCTCGAAAAGGCCGGCCGCACGACCGACGACGTCGACTGGCTGATCCCGCACCAGGCCAACATCCGCATCATGCACGGCACGGCCAAGCGCATGAAGGTGCCGATGGACAAGCTCATCGTCACCGTGCACGAACACGGCAACACGTCGGCGGCTTCGGTGCCCCTGGCGCTCGACGAATCGGTGCGCAACGGCAAGATCAAGCGCGGCGACACCGTGTTGCTCGAAGGTGTGGGCGGTGGTTTCACCTGGGGTGCGGTGCTGCTCGATCTCTGAGCGCGCTGGCCGCTCCTTTCCAAGAAAAACAGCCGAGACACAGAGCGATGACGCCATTCGCATTCGTATTTCCGGGCCAGGGCTCGCAGGCCGTGGGCATGCTCGACGCGTGGGGCGACCATGCGGCGGTGCGCCAGACACTGGCCGAAGCCTCCGACGCGCTGGGTGAAGACATCGGCCGGCTGATCAACGCCGGCCCGAAGGACCAACTCGACCTCACCACCAACACCCAGCCGGTGATGTTGACCGCAGGCATCGCCTGCTACCGTGCCTGGATGGCCGAGACCGGCCTCACGCCAAGCGTGGTGGCCGGGCACTCGCTGGGTGAATACAGCGCGCTCGTCGCGGCCGGTTCGTTGACCCTGGCCACCGCCTTGCCGCTGGTGCGCTTTCGTGCACAGGCGATGCAGGACGCCGTGCCGGTCGGCGCGGGCGCGATGGCCGCGATACTCGGGCTCGATGCCCAGGCGGTGCGCGATGGCTGTGCCGAAGCGGCGGCCAGCACCGGCGAAGTGGTGGACGCCGCGAACTTCAACGACCCGAAGCAGACCGTGATCGCCGGCTCGAAGGCCGGCGTCGACAAGGCCTGCGAAGTGCTCAAGGCCAAGGGCGCGAAGCGTGCCTTGCTGCTCGCCGTGTCGGCACCGTTCCATTCGAGCCTGATGAAACCGGCGGCTGACCGGCTGCGCGAACGGCTCGCCGCAACGAGCCTCGTGGCACCGGTGATTCCGGTGGTCAACAACATCGACGTGAAGGTCGAGAGTGATCCCGCGGTGATCCGTGATGCCTTGTACCGCCAGGCCTTCGGCCCGGTGCGCTGGGTCGAGGTCGTGCAGGCGATTCGCGCGCGCGGTATCGGCCACATCATCGAATGCGGCCCCGGCAAGGTGCTGGCCGGCATTGTCAAGCGGGTCGACGCCGAAGCGGTGTCGGGCGCTGTGTTCGACGCGGCGTCGCTGGCCGATGTGAAGGGGTTGCTGGCATGAGCGAAGTACAGATGGCCGGGCAGGTGGCGCTCGTCACCGGCGCTTCACGCGGGATCGGTCGTGCAATCGCGATGGCCTTGGCCGGGCACGGCATGAAGGTCGTCGGCACCGCGACGACCGAAGCCGGTGCGGCAAGCATCGGCGAAGCGCTCGCGCCGTTCGCCGGCAGCCGCGGGCTGTGCCTGAACGTGAACGACGTGGGCGGCGTCGATTCAGCCATCGACACGATCGTCAAGGAACTCGGCGGCCTGCACGTGGTCGTGAACAACGCCGGCATCACGCGTGACACGCTGTCGATGCGCATGAAAGACGACGACTGGGACGCGGTGCTCGACACGAATCTGAAAGCGGTGTTCCGTGTCAGCCGCGCCGCGATCCGGCCGATGATGAAGCAGCGCTATGGCCGCATCGTCAACATCACCTCGGTGGTGGGCGCCAGCGGCAACGCCGGCCAGGCCAACTACGCCGCAGCCAAGGCCGGCGTGGCGGGCATGACACGCTCGCTCGCGCGCGAACTCGGCAGCCGCGGCATCACCGTCAACTGCGTGGCACCGGGCTTCATCGAGACCGACATGACGAAGGCGCTGACCGAAGCACAGACCACCGCGCTGATGGCGCAGATCCCGCTCGGGCGGCTCGGCCATGGGGCCGACATCGCGCACGCGGTGGCGTTTCTGGCCTCGCCCAACGCCGGCTACATCACCGGCACCGAGCTGCACGTCAACGGCGGCATGTACATGAATTGAGGGCGGTGGCGCAGCCATTGCCACGCCGGGGTGTCCCGACCGGCGTGCGGCCTTCAGGCCGTAGAATCCCGGGCTGTTTCCGTAAACACTCCCGGAGGAGTCATGAGCGATATCGAAGCACGTGTCAAAAAAATCATTGCCGAACAACTCGGTGTTCCCGAAGCTGATGTCGTGAACGACAAGGCCTTCGTCGCCGACCTCGGCGCCGACTCGCTCGACACTGTCGAACTGGTGATGGCCCTCGAAGACGAGTTCGGCATCGAGATCCCCGACGAAGAAGCCGAGAAGATCACGACCGTGCAACTGGCGATCGACTACGCCGTAAAGCACCAGAAGGCCGCCTGAGGCCTTTCTGGTCAGCAGCGCATCCAGCGGAAGACAAGCCATGACCCGACGCCGCGTTGTCGTGACCGGTCTCGGCCTCATCAGCCCCGTGGGCAACACGGTGGCCGAAGGCTGGGCCAACGTGCTGGCGGGCCGCTCCGGCATCGCCAACATCACCAAGTTCGACGCGTCGAACTTCGCTTGCAAGTTTGCCGGTGAAGTGAAGGGATTCAAGGTCGAGGACTACTTCCCGGCCAAAGATGCGCGTCACATGGACACCTTCATCCATTACGGCCTGGCGGCGTCTATCCAGGCCGTGCGTGATGCCGGCCTGTCGACCAACGACGCGCTGAATGAAGAGCAGGCCGAGCGCATCGGCGTGATGGTGGGTTCGGGCATTGGCGGCCTGCCGCTGATCGAAGCCACGCACGCCGAACTGACGGCTCGCGGGCCCCGCCGCATCACGCCGTTCTTCGTGCCGGCGTCGATCATCAACATGATCTCGGGCCACGTCTCCATCACCTTCGGGTTCCAGGGCCCGAACATGGCGATCGTCACGGCCTGCACCACCGGTCTGCATTGCATCGGCGAAGCCGGGCGCCTGATCGAATACGGCGACGCCGACGTGATGATCGCCGGTGGCTCCGAAGCGACGGTGTCGCCGCTGGGCGTGGGTGGATTCGCCGCCGCCCGTGCGCTGTCGACCCGCAACGACGACCCGCTGACCGCGTCGCGCCCGTGGGACAAGGACCGCGACGGCTTCGTGCTCGGCGAAGGTGCCGGGGTGCTGGTGCTCGAAGAGTACGAACACGCCAAGCGCCGCGGCGCCAAGATCTACGCCGAACTCACCGGCTTCGGCATGGGTGCCGACGCGTACCACATGACCGCGCCCAACGTCGACGGCCCCAAGCGTTCGATGAAGGCGGCACTGCGCAACGCCGGCCTGAACGCCGACCAGGTGCAGTACCTGAACGCGCACGGCACTTCCACGCCGCTCGGTGACCTGAACGAGACCAACGCGATCAAGCTCGCGTTCGGTGCCCATGCCCACAAGCTGGTCGTGAACTCGACCAAGTCGATGACCGGCCACCTGCTCGGTGGCGCCGGTGGCATCGAGTCGGTTTTCACGGCCTTGGCCGTGCACCACCAAGTGTCGCCGCCGACGATCAACATCTTCAACCAGGACCCCGAGTGCGACCTGGACTACTGCGCCAACAGCGCCCGCGAGATGAAGATCGACTACGCCGTGAAGAACAACTTCGGCTTCGGCGGCACCAACGGCACCTTGGTTTTCAAGCGAGTTTGACGCCTTCGCGTCCACGCGCCGATGCGCGCATCCCCGGCGTTCCAGGTCGTGCTCGACCGCTGCGGCGTGTGGCGAGCCGCCGTGCTCGTGACGGTGCTCGCGGGTGGCCTCCTCGTCCTCGCGTGGCTGGTGTCGGAGCACACGACTTTGTCTGCGGCGGCTCGCTGGAGCTTCGGTGCTGCGGCTCTCGCGCTGCTGGCGCTCGGCGCGAGCGCCGCGCGGGTTTCGCCGGTCAGCCTGCGCTGGGACGGTCAACGGTGGCACCTCGGCCCAGCCGGATCGGCCGGTCGCGAACCTGCCAGCGGCACGCTGCACGTGGCGATCGATCTCGGCCCCTGGATGATGCTTCGCTTCGATCCTGCCGAAACAGGCTGGCGCACCCGTTCGCGCTGGCTTCCGGCGCAAAGGCGTGGTCTGGAGTCGCACTGGCATGCGCTGCGATGCGCCGTGTATTCACCGCGCCAGACGGCTGGTGCCGACGCCGCGGCCGATTTCTGATGGCCGCGCCATGATGAACGGCCCCGATGCCGACGCCCCACTGATCGCCCGTGTCAAGAACGGTGACGTGAAGGCCTTCGAAATGCTGGTCGCCAAATACCAACGGCGGATCGAGCGCCTGATCGGGCGCATGGTGCGCGACGTCGACCTCGTGCCCGACATCGCCCAGGAGACCTTCATCCGCGCCTACCGGGCGATCCCGCAGTTTCGTGGCGAGAGCGCCTTCTACACCTGGCTGTACCGAATCGCCGTCAACACCGCCAAGAAGTTCCTGATGGAGCTCAAGCGCGACCCGCTGGTGACCGAGTCGGCCCGCGCCGCGCGGGAAGAGGAAGACGACTCCTCGCGTGTCGAGAACGAGCTCAGCGACGGCGAAACCCCCGACGCCGTGCTGGCGAGCAAGCAAATTGCAGCCGCTGTGAACTTTGCCATCGAAGCGCTGTCCGACGATCTTCGCCAGGCGATCACACTGCGCGAGATCGAAGGGTTGACCTACGAAGAGATCGCCGAACTGATGAATTGCCCGATCGGCACCGTGCGTTCGCGGATCTTCCGCGCCCGCGAGGCCATCGCCACGCGCTTGCGCCCGCTGCTCGACACGCGCGACGGTGAGCGATGGTGACGTTCATGGTGTGGGAATGGGTGTGCTTGGCTGAACGATGGATTGATGGAGATGGACATGTTGCCTACTGATTCTGAAGACCGGGCGGCCCGGTTGGAGCAGTTGTCCGCGCTCGTTGACGGTGAAGTCGGCGAGGCGGCGGCAGCGCAGGCCTGCGCGGCGTGGCGGGGCGACGCCGATGCGCGAGCGTCGTGGCACGCCTACCACCTGATCGGCGACGTGTTGCGCTCTGAAGATCTGGCCGCCGACCCGGCCCGCGACGCCGGCTTCATGGCTGCGTTGCGCCTGCGTCTCGAAGCCGAACCGGTGGTGCTCGCACCGCGGCCGCTCGAAACCGCCGCGGCGTTGCCTGGCGCCGCGCCGCATGTCGCCGCCAGCGCCAGCGGTGCTCGCCGCTCCTGGAAAGCTGCTTCGGTCGTCGCCGCCGGTTTTGTCGCGGTCGCCGGCGTGGTGGTGTTGACCCGCGGGCCCGCGGTGCAGGCTCCCGATGCCACCTTGGCGCAAGGCGCGGCCGCGACGGGGAATGCCCGCGCCTCCGCGCCGGCCATCTCGTCGGCTGACCCCCAGGTGCTGGTCGCCAACGGCAAGCTGATCCGCGACGTCCGGCTCGACCGCTACCTTGCGGCCCACAAGCAGTTCGCCGGCACGTCGGCGCTGGGCGTGCCTTCGGGCTTCTTGCGCAGTGCCACCGCCGATGCGGCAGACCGCTGAGCAGACTCTGAAACGCGCCCTCATGCTGTTTCGCTCACTCTCTGCACTGGCCCTGGCCGGTGCCGCCTGCGTGTCTGCGCCCGTGGCCAGGGCCCAGACCGCTGGTGCCGACGCACCTGCGCCCGCGTCCGAGGTTCGGGCATGGCTGCTGCGCATTCACGAGGCGGCCAGCCGGCAGAACTTCCAGGGCACCTTTGTCGTGACCAGTGGCGGTGCCGTGTCGAGCGCCCGAATCGCCCACTACTGCGAAGGCAAGAACCAGTTCGAGCGAAGCGAATCGCTCGACGGCCAGGCGCGCCACGTGTACCGCCACAACGACGTGGTCCAGACGGTGTGGCCCGCGAGCCGCGTGGCGATGGTCGAGCAGCGTTCGTTGCCCGCCGCGTTCCCGGCGCTGCTGCAGGCTGGTGACGACCGGATCGTCGATTTCTACGATGTGCATCCGCAGGGTGCCGACCGCGTCGCCGGGCACGAAGCCAAGGTGCTGCTCGTCAAGCCGAAAGACAGCTTCCGCTACGGCTATCGCCTGTGGGCCGACCATGCAAGCGGCCTGCTGTTGCGCGCCGATGTGCTCGGCGAGCGTGGTGACGTGCTCGAGACCTCGGCATTTTCCGACGTGGCCATCGGCGTCAAGTTCCAGCCCGAAAGCGTGCTGCAGCCGATGAAGAAGCTCGACGGCTATCGCCTGCTGCGGCCGGTGCTGACGCCCACGCGGCTCGAAGCCGAAGGCTGGGCCGTGCGCCAGCCCGCCCCGGGCTTTCGCGAGGTGAGTTGCGTGAAACGACCGATGACGGGTGCCAACGGCCTTGAAAAGGACGGCGCCGAGCAGCAGGTTGTGCAGGCGATCTATTCCGACGGCCTGACCTACGTGTCCTTGTTCATCGAACCCTTCAACCCGCAGCGGCACACGCGGCCGATGCTGGCTTCGGTCGGTGCGACCCAGACGCTGATGCAGCAGCAAGGTGATTGGTGGGTCACCGTGGTGGGTGACGTGCCGCCCGTGACGCTGCGCACGTTCGCCAAGGGGCTGGAACGTCGAAAGTAGTTTTGCGCGTGGCGGTGCGGCGCTGGGTTCTTCAATGCCTTGGGAGGGCATGGTGATGCGAGTGCAATCTTTTCCATCGACACCGGTCGGCCGACTGGCGTCTCTGGGCCACGCTCGTGCGTGGCTGAGCGGCCTGGCCCTGAGTGCGGCGCTGGGCGCCACCGCGCTGGCGGCGGTGCCGGTGCGCGCACAAGGGTTGCCTGATTTTGCCGAACTGGTCGAGAAGGTGGGGCCGGCGGTGGTCGGTATCCGCACGACCGAGCGGGCGCGTGCCGGCCGCTCTGGCGCGGGGCCCGAGATCGACGAAGACATGCTCGAATTCTTCCGGCGCTTCGGCATTCCCATGCCGAACCGGCCGACGCCGCGTTCTCCACAGCCCGGCACCGAGGGTGAGCCGACCCAGCGTGGCCTCGGCTCGGGCTTCGTGCTGTACGCCGACGGCTATGTGATGACCAACGCGCACGTGGTCGAAGGCGCAGAAGAAGTCTTCGTCACGCTCAACGACAAGCGCGAGTTCAAGGCCAAGGTCATCGGCGCCGACAAACGGTCCGACGTGGCGCTGGTCAAGATCGAAGCGACGGGTCTGCCGACCGTGCGCATCGGCGACGTGAACCGCCTGCGGGTGGGTGAGTGGGTGATCGCGATCGGCTCGCCCTTCGGCCTGGAGAACTCGGTCACTGCCGGCATCGTCAGCGCGAAGTCGCGCGACACCGGCGAGTTGCTGCCGCTGATCCAGACCGACGTGGCCATCAATCCCGGCAATTCCGGCGGGCCGCTGATCAACATGCGCGGCGAGGTGGTGGGCATCAACTCGCAGATCTACAGCCGCTCGGGCGGCTACATGGGCATCTCGTTCGCGATCCCGATCGACGAAGCGGCACGTGTGTCAGAGCAACTGCGTGCGAGCGGCCGCGTGAGCCGCGGGCGCATCGGCGTGACGATCGGTGAAGTGACGAAGGACATCGCCGAGTCGATCGGCCTGGGCAAGCCCACCGGTGCGCTGGTGCGCAGCGTCGAAGCAGGCGGGCCGGCCGAGAAGGCGGGCGTGGAAGCCGGCGACATCATCACCCGCGTCGACGGCCGTGTGGTCGAGAAATCGGCCGACCTTCCGCGCATCGTCTCGGGCGTGAAGCCGGGCAGCAAGGCCACGCTGCAGGTGTTTCGGCGCGGCGCCAACCGTGACCTCAGCGTGACCGTGGTCGAGTTCGAAGCCGATCGCAACACCGCCCGCAGCACCGAGCGCGAACCCAAGCCTCAGCCATCGGTCGGCTCGCTCGGCCTGGCCGTTGCCGATCTCACCGACGCTCAGAAGCGCGAGCTCAAGGTCAAGGGCGGTGTTCGGGTCGAAAGCGTGGAGGGCGCGGCCGCGCGCGCCGGTGTGCGCGAAGGCGACGTTCTTCTGTCGATGGACAACACCGAGGTCACCGGTGCGAAGCAGTTCGAAGCGCTGGTGGCCAAGCTCGACAAGTCGAAAGCGGTGACCGTGCTCGTGCGGCGCGGCGACGTGGTCAACTTCCTGATCATCCGGCCATCGAAGTGAGTGGCGCCGAATCGCGCTGGGCGCCGAGTTGACTTGCATGGCGGGTCTTTCCACCAAGTGAGAGTCTGGGCCAGATTTTGAGGCGAGCACGGCGGCGCAAAAGTTTGTCCAGAATGTGGCGCAAAAGTTTGCGAACGCTCACATTTCAATGAATGGAAGATTGTTGGTTGAAGCCACTACAATCGGGGCTTCAAGCAGCTTGTTTCGACTCGTTTTCGAGATGAATCCGGCAGCCGCAAAGTATCCCCAAGCCATCCACAAGCATTTGTGGATAAGCTGTTGATAGATTTTGCTGTTGGAAGGCTGCAACGACGAGAAATCGAGCATTGGCGCGGTTTGCAGCGGGGCGCTTTTGACTACAATGAAAGTCCCAACAAGCAGTTGCCATACGTTTTGTTGGAAGGCGCGTCGTTCATCGACGTGCCTTTTTTTTGCGTACGGCACGGCCCTTCGGGCCTTCACATCGCTTCGCGATATGAGCCTCCCGCGCAACGGCTGCGCCGTTGTAGCTCCGTGCTGAGGCGCACACATAGAACATCGCAGCAAGCATGGAACACATCAGAAATTTTTCGATCATTGCGCACATCGACCACGGCAAGAGCACGCTCGCCGACCGGTTGATCCAGCGCTGCGGTGGCTTGAGCGACCGCGAAATGGAAGCGCAGGTGCTCGACTCGATGGACATCGAGCGCGAGCGTGGCATCACGATCAAGGCGCAGACTGCCGCGCTCGAATACAAGGCGCGTGACGGCAAGGTTTACAACCTGAACCTGATCGACACGCCGGGGCACGTCGACTTCTCTTATGAAGTGAGCCGTTCGCTGTCGGCCTGCGAGGGCGCCCTGCTGGTGGTCGACGCCAGCCAGGGAGTCGAAGCCCAGACTGTGGCCAATTGCTACACGGCGCTCGACCTCGGCGTCGAGGTGGTCCCGGTCCTGAACAAGATGGACTTGCCGAACGCCGACCCGGAGAACGCCAAGTCCGAGATCGAAGACGTGATCGGCATCGACGCCGACGACGCCATTCCGTGCAGCGCCAAGACCGGCATGGGCATCGACGAGATTCTCGAGGCCGTGATCCACCGCATGCCGCCGCCCCGTGGAGTGCTCGAAGCGCCACTGCGCGCCATGATCGTCGACTCCTGGTTCGACAACTACGTGGGCGTGGTGATGCTGGTCCGGGTCGTCGACGGCACGCTCAACAAGGGCGAGCGCTTCCGCATGATGGCGAGCGACGCGGTCTACAACGCCGACAGCCTGGGTGTGTTCACGCCCAAGTCGATGCCCCGCGAGCGCCTCAGTGCCGGCGAAGTCGGTTTCATCATCGCCGGCATCAAGGAACTGCAGGCCGCGAAGGTCGGAGACACCATCACGCTCGAGAAGAAGCTGCCGAACAACCTCGGCCCGGCCGCCGCCGCGCTGCCAGGCTTCAAGGAAATCCAGCCGCAGGTTTTCGCCGGCCTGTACCCCACCGAAGCCAGCGAATACGACCAGCTGCGTGACGCGCTCGAGAAGCTGAAGCTCAACGACTCTTCGCTGCGTTATGAACCCGAAGTGAGCCAGGCGTTGGGCTTCGGTTTTCGCTGCGGCTTCCTTGGCCTGCTGCACATGGAGATCGTGCAGGAGCGCCTGGAACGCGAGTTCGACCAGGACCTGATCACGACCGCGCCCAGCGTGGTCTACCAGGTCGAGCTCGGCAACGGCGAAGTCATCCAGGTCGACAACCCGTCGAAGATGCCCGACCTCGGCCGCATCAGCGAGATCCGCGAACCGATCGTGCTCGTGCACCTGTACATGCCGCAGGACTACGTCGGCCCCGTGATGACGCTGGCCAACCTGAAGCGCGGCAACCAGCTCAACATGGCCTACCACGGCCGCCAGGTGATGCTCACCTACGAGATGCCGTTGGCCGAGATCGTGCTCGACTTCTTCGACAAGCTCAAGAGCGTGTCGCGCGGTTACGCGTCGATGGACTACGAATTCAAGGAATACCGCGCGGCCGATGTCGTGAAGGTCGACATCCTGCTCAACGGCGACAAGGTCGACGCACTGTCGATCATCGTGCACCGCAGCCAGAGCCAGTACCGCAGCCGCGCGGTCGTGGCGAAGATGCGCGAGCTGATTTCGCGCCAGCAATACGACGTGGCGGTGCAGGCAGCCATCGGGGCCAACATCATCGCGCGTGAGACAATCAAGGCGCTTCGCAAGAACGTGATCGCCAAGTGTTATGGCGGCGACATTTCGCGCAAGCGCAAGCTGCTCGAGAAACAAAAGGCCGGCAAGAAACGCATGAAGCAGATCGGTTCCGTCGAAGTGCCGCAAGAAGCTTTTCTGGCCATCCTCCAAGTGGAAGACTGATGGGTTCCTTGACCGGTTTGCTCTATGGCTGCCTCGCGATCTTTCTCGGAGGCTGGTATTTCGGCAAGTGGACAGGCAACTTCTCGCTGCTGCTCTTCGTGCTGACGGTCGTGACGCTGGGCTACTGGCTCGCTGAACGTTTCCACTTCGCGCCGCGCCGGCTCGCCGCCGCCAACACACTCGAACAGCAAGACGCCGCGCGGCGCGAGCAGCTTGCCAGCCAGGGCATCGTCAAGGTCGACGGCGATGTTTCCCAGGCCCGCGACAGCCTGCTGATGCAACCGTGGTGGCTCGACTGGACGGCCGGGCTGTTCCCGGTGATCCTGGTCGTGTTCCTGCTGCGTTCGTTTCTGTTCGAGCCCTTCAAGATCCCGAGCGGCTCGATGATCCCGACCTTGCTCGTCGGCGACCTGATTCTCGTGAACAAGTACCACTACGGCGTGCGCCTGCCGGTGATCAACAAGAAGATCATTGCCAACAACGACCCGCAGCGTGGAGACGTGATGGTGTTTCGCTATCCGAAGGACACGAGCATCGACTACATCAAGCGGGTGGTGGGCATCCCGGGGGACGAGGTGGCGTTCCGCAACCAGCAACTGTTCATCAACGGCGTGGCGGCGCCGATGGAGCAAACCCCGCCGCCCGGCTTCTACGACGAAGATTCTTTGCGCTACTTTCCAGAGTTCAAGGAAAAGCTGGGTGCGGTCGAACACCGCATTCTGGTGAATCCGCAAAGCCAGCCCTTCTACGGGGCCGAAGACAAGATCGAGTTCCCGTTCCGCGAGAACTGCCGCTACAGTGCCGAAGGTGTCACCTGCAAGGTGCCCGCGGGCCACTATTTCATGATGGGCGACAACCGCGACAACTCGCAGGACTCGCGTTTCTGGGGTTTCGTGCCCGACGAGAACATCGTGGGCCGGGCATTCTTCGTCTGGATGAATTTTGGCAATCTGAAGCGGATCGGCGCCTTCCATTGAGGCGCGCCCGTGCACAGAAAGGAGCATGAGAGCATGACCGTCGAGCTTCACCGAAAACGCGCCCAACGTGGTGTCACGCTGTTCGGGCTGATGTTCTGGGCCATCGTCGTCGGCTTCGGCGCGCTCATCGGCATGAAGGTGCTGCCGACCGTGAACGAGTACTTCACGATCCAGAAGGCCGTGAGCAAACTGGCCGCCTCGGGCGCTGCCACGGTGCCTGAACTGCGCGCCGCGTTCGAGAAGCAGAAGGACATCGAGTACTCGATCCAGTCCATCGGCGGCAAGGACCTCGAGATCACCAAGGAAAACGACAAGGTCGTGATCAAGTTCGCCTACGACAAGGACATCGAACTGATCAAGCCGGTCTACCTGCTCATCAAATACGAAGGGCGCTCGAAGTAAGGCCGGCCACCCGGCCCTGCTACGCCGCTTCCACGCCCAGCTTCACCATGGAAAACCGTCTCGACGCCTTGCAGCGGCGCATCGGCTACCGCTTTTCCGACTCGCGCCTGCTGACCCGCGCGCTCACGCACCGCAGCTTCGGTGCCGACCACAACGAACGCCTCGAATTCCTTGGCGACGCCGTGCTGAGCCTGGCGATCTCGGGCCTGCTGTTCGAGCGCTTCGCCGGTTCCGACGAAGGTGATCTCACCCGCGTTCGCGCCCACCTCGTGCGCGAAGACAGCCTGCACCGCGTGGCCGTGCAGCTCGGCCTGCCCGAGGTGCTGAACCTCGGCGAAGGCGAAGCCCGCGGCGGTGGTGCGCAACGTGCGTCGATCCTCGCCGACGCCCTCGAAGCAGTGCTGGGCGCGACCTTCCTCGACGGTGGTTTCGATGCGGCACGCGCGCTGGTCAAAGGCCTGTTCGGCGAAGTCATCCAGACCACCGACGTGGCCAGCTGGAGCAAGGACGCCAAGACCGAACTGCAGGAATGGCTGCAGGCGCGCCGCCTGCCGGTGCCCACCTACCGCATCAGCGCCACCCGCGGCCAAGCCCACGCCCAGACCTTCGAGGTCGAATGCGTGGTGCCGGCGCTGAGCCTCACCGAGTCGGGCGAAGGCCGGTCGCGGCGCGTCGCCGAACAAGAAGCCGCGCGCCGCATGCTCGACGCGCTGAAGGCGAGCGACCGCCCCGGCAGCCCGCTGCAATCCTAGGTTTCGATGACCGACACCCCACTCGAAGACACCGGCATCGAAGGCCCGCCGCAGCGCTGCGGCCTGGTCGCGATCGTGGGCCGCCCGAACGTCGGCAAGTCGACATTGCTCAATGCGCTGGTCGGCCAGAAGGTCAGCATCACGTCCGACAAGGCGCAGACCACGCGCCACCGCATCACCGGCATCCGCACCGTCGACGAAGCGCAGTTCGTGTTCGTCGACACGCCGGGTTTCCAGACTCTGCACAACGCCCCCTTGAACCGCACGCTCAACCGCACCGTGCAGGGCGTGCTGTCGGATGTGGACGTGGTGCTCTTCGTCGTTGAAGCCGGGCGTTTCGGCCTCGACGACGCGAAGGTGCTGGCGCTCATGACCGAGGGCAAGCCGGTGTTCCTGATCGCCAACAAGCTCGACGCCGTGCACCGCCGCGCCGAACTCGCGCCGTGGCTCAAGGGCATGCAGGAGCGCCACAACTTCGCCGAGTTCGTGCCGCTCTCGGCCCGCAAGGACGCCGACGTCCAGCGCCTGATCGGCATCGTCAAACCCTACCTGCCCGAGCAGCCCTGGTTCTACGAAGAAGACGCGCTCACCGACCGCAGCGACCGTTTTCTCGCCAGCGAGATCATCCGCGAGAAGCTCTTCCGCCTGACCGGCGACGAGTTGCCCTACACCTCGACCGTGGTCATCGACAAGTTCGAGGAAGAGGGCAACCTGCGCCGCATCTCGGCCAGCATCGTGGTCGAGCGCGACGCGCACAAGGGCATGATCATCGGCAGCGGTGGCGAGCGCCTCAAGCGCATCGGCTCCGAAGCGCGGCAAGAGCTCGAAAAGCTGATGGACGCCAAGGTCTTCATCGAACTCTGGGTCAAGGTGCGCTCCGGCTGGGCCGACGACGAAGCGCACCTGCGCTCCTACGGCTACGAGTGACGCCGTCCATGGCGACGCGAACTTCGCGCAGCACCGCGCCCCTCGCCGCCTACGTCCTGCACCGCTACGACTGGAGCGAGTCGAGCCTGATCCTCGACCTGTTCACGCGCGAGCAAGGGCGTGTGGCGGTGGCGGCCAAGGGCGCGAAGCGGCCTTACTCCCAACTGCGCGCGGTGCTGTTGCCGTTCCAGCGCATCCACGTGAACCTGGGCCGCGCGGCACGCGACGAAGCCTCGAGTGAGGTGCAGACCTTGCGTGGTGCCGAGTGGGCCGGTGGTGCGGCCATGCTCACCGGCGCGGCGCTGTTCAGCGGCTTCTACCTGAACGAACTGCTGATGAAGCTGCTCGCGCGCCACGACCCGCACACCACGCTCTTCGACGCCTACGCCGCCACGCTGCCAGCGCTGGCCGACAGCGACGACCTGGCGGTCGAAGCCGCCTTGCGCGCGTTCGAGCTCACCCTGCTGCAACAGGTGGGCGTGTTGCCCGACCTCAGTGTCGACACTCAGACGCAGCAGCCGGTGGTCGGCAGCGCCCGCTACGCGCTCCTGCCCGAGGCCGGCGTGAGCGCCGCGCGTTCCGACGAAGACGCCGTGACGGGCTCAGCGCTCGTCGGCCTGCAGGCCGCCCTCGAACACGGCAGCCTGCCCGCCTTGCAGCAGGCCTGCCGGCCCTGCCTGGCGGCACTGAAGACAAGCCTGCGCGGCCTGATCCAGCACCAGCTCGGCTCGGCCACGCTGCGCACCCGCCGCGTGATGATGGAGCTGCAGGGCCTGTGAGCGCGCAGCTCATTCGTCGTCGTTCGATGGCGGAGAATCCGCACCCATGAACCCACTGCTCACAACGGGCCTGGACGCCCACCGCGGCACCACCGCGCTGTCGGTCAACGTCAACAAGGTGGCCTTGTTGCGCAACACGCGCGCGCTCGGCATCCCGAGCGTGCTGCGCGCCGCCACGCTGGCGCTCGAGGCCGGCGCGCACGGCATCACCGTGCACCCGCGGCCCGACGAGCGCCACATTCGCCGGCACGACGTGTACGAGCTGGCCGAGCTGATGCGGCAGTGGCCTCAGGCCGAATACAACATCGAAGGCAACCCGTTCCACAACCTGATGGAGCTGGTGCGCGACCTCGTCGCCCAAGGCCTGCCGCTGCACCAGGTCACCTTCGTGCCCGACAGCGTCGAGCAGAGCACCTCCGACCACGGCTGGCAATTCCCGCACGACACGCAGCGCCTCGCGCCGCTCATCGAAGAAGCCCGTGCGCTCGGCGTGCGCGTGAGCCTCTTCATGGACCCGCTGCCGCAAGCGATGCGAGCAGTGCGCGAGCTGCGCGCCGAGCGGGTCGAGCTCTACACCGAAAGTTATGCGCGGGCGCACGGCACCGAAGCAAGCGCTGCCGTGCTCGCGGCCTTCACCGCCACGGCGCAGGCCGCGCTGCAGGAGGGCTTGGCCTTGAACGCCGGGCACGACCTGAACCGCGCCAACCTCGCCGACTTTCTGCGGGCCGTGCCCGGTGTGCAAGAGGTGTCGATCGGCCACGCGCTGATCGCCGACGCGCTCGAGCTCGGCTACACCGAGACGGTGCGCGACTACCTGCGCTGCATCCACCGCGCCGCGCTGCCGGCTGCAACATGATCTACGGCGTGGGCACCGACATCTGCGACGTGCGCCGCATCGCGGCGAGTCTGGCGCGGCGCGGCGACCGGTTCGCCGAGCGGGTGCTCGGCCCGCACGAGATCGAAGTCTTCCGGGCCCGGCGCGCCAAGGTCGAATCGCGTGGCATCAGCTACCTGGCCACGCGCTTCTCGGCCAAGGAGGCTTTCTCGAAGGCCATCGGCATGGGCATGCGCATGCCGATGACCTGGCGTGCCTGCGAGGTCGTGAAGGCCGCGAGCGGCCAACCGCAGCTTCGCCTGCATGGCGAGCTGGCTGCGTGGTTCGCGGCGAACCGCCTGCGCGCGCACGTGAGCATCACCGACGAAACCGACTACGCGGCGAGTTTTGTCGTCGTCGAACAGAACGAGGAATGAAGATGATGGACGCCCATGCTCCCGTGGTGCTCGATGTGGCCGGCACCACGCTCAGCGCCGACGACAAGCGCCGCCTGGCGCACCCGCTGACCGGCGGGTTGATCCTGTTCGCGCGCAACTGGAAAGACCGGCGGCAGCTCACCGAACTCACCTGCGAGATCAAGGCCGTCCGCCCCGACGTGCTCATCTGCGTCGACCACGAAGGCGGCCGTGTGCAGCGCTTTCGCACCGATGGTTTCACCCACCTGCCGCCGATGCGCGTGCTCGGCGAGCTGTGGATGAAAGACGCGTTGACGGCGACCGACGCCGCCACCGCCACCGGCCACGTGCTCGGCGCCGAGCTGCGGGCCTGTGGTGTCGACCTGAGCTTCACACCGGTGCTCGACCTCGACCATGGCGGTAGCAGTGTGATCGGCGACCGCGCCTTCCACCGCGACGCGCGGGTGGCCACGCTGCTCGCCAAGAGCCTGATGCACGGCCTGCTGCTTTCGGGCATGCACAACTGCGGCAAGCACTTTCCCGGCCACGGTTTCGTCAAGGCCGACAGCCATGTCGACGTGCCCGTCGACAAGCGCAGCCTGAAAGCGATCCTCGCCGACGACGCCAAACCCTACGAGTGGCTGAGCACCAGCCTGGCGAGCGTGATGCCTGCGCACGTGGTCTACCCGAAGGTCGACGCGCTGCCGGCCGGCTTTTCGCCGCGCTGGCTGAAGGAGATCCTGCGTCTGCAGCTCGGCTTCACCGGCGCGATCTTCAGCGACGACCTGAGCATGGAAGGCGCGCGCCACATCAATGGCGGCCAGGTGAGTTATGCCGAGGCGGCGGCCGTGGCCTTGAGCGCCGGCTGCGATCTGGTGCTGTTGTGCAACCAGTCGATCGACGGTGGCGCGGCGGTCGATGCGCTGCTCGACGAACTGGGTGAGGCCCACGCGCAGGGCCTGTGGCAGGCCGACCCCGACAGCGAAGCGCGCCGGCTGGCGCTGCTGCCGAAGACCGCGCCGCTCACCTGGGACGAACTGATGCACTCGCCGGTCTACCAGCGCGCACTGGAACGCTTGCCCTGAGGGCGCTGCGCGAGCCGCGCAGCCGCACACATCGCACAAAAAAACGCCGCCGGGCGCGAGCCTCGGCGGCGTTTCTTGTTGTGGCGCCGAGCGCGATCAGCCTTGCGGCTGCTGGCCTTGCGAGGTCTCGAACGGCAGCTTGATCTGCGACAGGTCCTTGCGCGTTTCGACCAGCACCAGCGGGCCGGTGTCGACGTTCTGCACCGGCTTGCGCTCGCGTGGCACGTGCACCGGTGCCGGCTCGGCCGCCATGGCCGATTGCACCGCGCGGATCTTGTCGGCGTCTGAATTCACCCATTGCAGGCCGGCGGACTCGGCCATCGCCTGCAGCGAGTTCAGCGGCAGCACGAAGGGCTCGGCGGTCGGGGCCTGCACGGCGGGCGCCGCGGCCACGGCGGGCGCTGCGACCACGACCGGGGCCACGGCCGCCCGAACGGGCACCGCCAACGGCGCTTCGGCGACAGGCTCGGCCACTTCGGCTTCGGCTTCGGCCATTGGCTCGGCCCTTTGTTCCGCCATCGGCTCGGCGATCACGGCCTGCACGGCCGGCGCCACGTCTTGCGGCGCCTCGTACGTGGCGGCGACCGGCTCGGTGCTGGCCGTCGTCACGCCTTCAGCGGCGGCACCGGTTTCGGTGCTGCCTTCTTCGCTGCGCTCGCGGCGGTTGCGGTCACGCCCGCGGCCACGCCGGCGGCCTTCGCCGCCTTCACCCGATTCAGCGCGCGGGGCGGCGTCGGCTTCCGCCGTGTCGGCACCGTTGCCAACGGCTTCCGCCGGAGCGGCCAGGGCCTCACCATTCAACGCCGTGCTCTGCTCGACCACAGTGCCTTCGGCAGCAGCTTCGTTGCGGTCACGCCCACCGCGGCCACCGCGGCGGTTGCGGCGGCGGCCACCTTCGCGCTCGCCTTGTGCTTCACCGGTTTCAGGTGCGTCGGCGCCGGGCAGGGTGTCGACAAAAGCCTGCGGCGACACGGCCTCGTCTGCTGCACCAGCGGCGGGTGCCGGGTTGGGCTTGCGCGGCTCACGCTCGGGCCGCGGGCCACGCCGACCACCGTCGCGCCCCTCGCCCCGGCCTTCACCGCGATTTTCATCGCGCTGGCCCTGGCGGCCACCGCGCTCTTCGCCGCGGTTCGCGTCGAGGCCTTCGGTGCGCACCGCTGCTTCTTCACCCGCCGGGCGCTCGGCACGTTCGGGGCGCCTGCCGCGGCCCTCACCACGGCCATCCCCACGACCGTCGCCGCGGCCCTCGTTGCGACCTTCGCCACGGCCCTCGCCGCGCTTGCCGTCACGGCCACCGCGCCCACCGCGGCCGCCGCGGTCACCGCGTTCGCCACGGCCATCGCGCGTTTCGGTGGCCTTGGCCACGACCGGCGCGGCGGTCTTCGGAGCTGCAACGACCGGCGCTGCAGAGTCACCACCGAAGAGGCTCTTGATCCAGCTGAAGAAACCACCGCCGGCCACTGCCGGAGCCGGCGCAGCCACCACCGGCTCGGGAGCGGGCGCGGGCGCCACCGCGACAGGCGCGGGCTTGGGCACGGCCACCGGCGCCGGCGTCTCGGGCAGGATGCCCTTGATGACAGGCTCCTGCTTGGCCTTGGTCTTCTCGCGCCGCGTGATGCCGACTTCTTCTTCCGGCTCGTCGATCATCGTGTAGCTGGCCTGCAGATTTTCGAGGCGCGGGTCGTCGTGGCGCAGGCGCTCCAGGCGGTAGTTCGGCGTCTCGAGCGTCTTGTTCGGCACCAGCAGCACGGTCACGCGCTGCTTGAGTTCGATCTTCGTGATCTCGGTGCGTTTCTCGTTCAACAGGAACGAGGTCACCTCCACCGGCACCTGCACGTGCACGGCGGCGGTGTTGTCCTTCATCGACTCTTCCTGAACCATGCGCAGGATCTGCAGCGCGCTGGATTCGGTGTCGCGGATGTGGCCGGTGCCGTTGCAGCGCGGGCAGGTGATGTGGCTGCCTTCGCTCAGCGCCGGGCGCAGGCGCTGGCGGCTGAGTTCGAGCAGGCCGAACTTGCTGATCGAGCTGAATTGCACGCGCGCGCGGTCTTGGCGCAGCGCGTCGCGCAGGCGCGTTTCCACTTCGCGGCGGTTCTTCGACTCTTCCATGTCGATGAAGTCGACGACGATCAGGCCGCCGAGGTCGCGCAGGCGCATCTGGCGCGCGATCTCGTCGGCGGCTTCGAGGTTGGTGCGCGTCGCGGTTTCTTCGATGTCGGAGCCGCGCGTCGAGCGCGCCGAGTTCACGTCGACCGAGACCAGCGCCTCGGTGTGGTCGATCACGATCGCGCCGCCCGAGGGCAGGTTCACGGTGCGCGAGAACGCGGTCTCGATCTGGTGCTCGATCTGGAAGCGGCTGAACAGCGGCGCGTCGTCGCGGTAGCGCTTGACCTTGTGCGCCGTCTCCGGCATCACGTGGGCCATGAACTGCTGGGCCTGTTCGTAGATGTCGTCGGTATCGATCAGGATCTCGCCGACGTCGGCGGTGAAATAGTCGCGGATCGCGCGGATCACCAGGCTCGATTCCTGGTAGATCAGGAACGCGCCCTTGCCGGCCTTGGAAGCGCCGTCGATGGCGGTCCAGAGCTTGAGCATGTAGTTCAGGTCCCACTGCAGCTCGGGTGCCGAGCGGCCGATGCCGGCGGTGCGGGCGATCAGGCTCATGCCCTTGGGGTACTCGAGCTGGTCGAGGTTTTCCTTCAGCTCCTCGCGATCTTCGCCCTCGATGCGACGGCTCACGCCGCCACCGCGCGGGTTGTTCGGCATCAGCACCAGGTAACGGCCGGCCAGGCTCACGAAGGTGGTGAGCGCCGCGCCCTTGTTGCCGCGCTCTTCCTTTTCGACCTGCACCAGCAGCTCGGTGCCGTTCGAGATCACGTCCTGGATGCGTGCGTCGCGAACGCTCGCACCTTCGCGGAAGTAGTTCTTCGAGATTTCCTTGAACGGCAGGAAACCGTGG
The DNA here is from genome assembly GCF_032229685.1 of Rhizobacter sp. GTDB lineage: Bacteria > Pseudomonadota > Gammaproteobacteria > Burkholderiales > Burkholderiaceae_C > LMDS01. The sequence goes on from NZ_JAVTWP010000032.1 coordinate 183,066, forward strand.
CGGTCTTCACCGTAGTCGACGAAACAGGCTTCGAGCGAGGGCTCGACGCGCGTGACGACGGCCTTGTAGATGTTGCCCTTGCGTTGTTCGCGGCCTTCGATCTCGGTCTCGAAGTCCATCAGTTTCTGGCCATCGACGATGGCCAGGCGGCGCTCTTCGGGCTGCGTCGCGTTGATCAGCATGCGTTTCATGTGTGCACTCCTTCGCGCGGCTTCATGAGGCCGCGCACATCCCACTGCCGCCTCCGGCCGATGGCCGGTGGGCGACGATTCGATGCACGAGGAAACGAACGCGGTGCCGAAGGGTGTCGCCCTGGACTGCAACAGCGACGAGCGGCCGGAAGACCGGCTGCCCGCCCTGTCAACGCAGCGTTGGCGCGTGCGTGTCAGCGAGGCTGGCGCGTGCTGGGCACCGGCGAGCCACGCCGGGCGCGCCCAGCTCGACGCAGGCTCTTGGCCTGGGAGCTGAGCGCACAGGGCGCCGTGGTTCGGGGGTGGGGATCAACATCCGCTGGAGTCCGCTGGACGCAGGCAGGAGCTTCGAGGTCGACGCCGTGATCGGCACGAATCGGTCTCCTGCCCGGGAAAACCTTTTGATTGGGCTCGTGTTCTGTTTGCTCTGCCGCCTCGGGCTGTCGGCCGCGCCGTCACTTGGGGACGGTGCCCGCCGCACGCACCAGGGCGTTGCATCACCTTTTGCCGGGCAGCTAACCCGGCGGCCACCTGCTGCGTTGTCGATCCCGAGACTAAACTCTGAAGAATCAAACACTTATCGCAGTAACGTGGTGCAACGCATTATAGGGGCCAAACCAGCGGCTCCATCCGGCAACCAAACCGGGGTTCACCCGGCTGTTGCCAGCGTTGCAGCCCCGGCCGTGCACCGTGTCGTGGTCGACGAGGCCTCCGAAGGGCAGCGGCTCGACAACTTCCTCGTCAAGCTTCTCAAGGGCGTGCCCAAGACCCACGTGTACCGGGTGATCCGGTCCGGCGAGGTGCGGGTCAACAAGGGCCGGGCCGCGGCCGACACGCGCTTGGCGCTGGGCGACGAGGTGCGCATCCCGCCGGTGCGAACCTCCCCCAGTGCAGCCGAGCGCCGCGAAGCGCCTTCGGCACCCGCGCGTGAATTCCCGGTCGTCTACGAAGACGACTTCCTGATCGCCATCGACAAACCCGCCGGCGTGGCGGTGCACGGCGGCAGCGGCGTCAGCTCGGGCGTGATCGAGCAGCTGCGGCAGGCGCGGCCCACGGCGAAGTTCCTCGAACTCGTGCACCGGCTCGACAAGGAAACCTCGGGCCTGCTGTTGATCGCGAAGAAGCGCTCGGCGCTGGTCGCGCTGCAGGACCAGCTTCGCCAGCGCGAAACCGGCAAGACCTATGCGGCGCTCGTGATCGGCGCCTGGCCGGCGCGCCGCAAGGTCATCGACGTGGCCTTGCACAAGACGCTCGGCGCCGGCGGCGAGCGGCGGGTGCACGCGGTCGACGAAGACCACGAAGACGGCCGGCGTTCGATCACGCTGGTGAGGATCGCGCAGAGCTTCGCCGGATTCACGCTGCTCGACGTGACCATCAAGACCGGCCGCACCCACCAGATCCGCGTGCACCTCACGCACGAAGGGCATGCGATCGTCGGCGACCAGAAGTACGGCGACTTCACGCTCAACAAGGCCATGGCGCGCGGTGCTGCCGTGCCGGGTTGCCGTTTCGACCGCATGTTCCTGCACGCGAAATACCTGCGCTTCACGCACCCCGGCAGCAACGAGGTGATCGAGCTCGCCGCGCCGTTGCCGGCAGAATGCGAAGCCTTGATCCACGCGCTGGCGCAGACCGCCCACCCATGACCGCACTCCGCAATTTCGACCTGATCGTCTTCGATTGGGACGGCACGCTGTTCGATTCCACCGCGTTGATCTCGCGTTGCATCCAGTCGGCCTGCGCCGACCTCGGCACCACGGTGCCCACCGACGTGCAGGCCAGCTACGTGATCGGCATGGGCCTGAAAGAAGCCTTGCAGCATGCCGCCCCCGAATTGCCCGAAGCACGCTACCGCGAACTGGCCGACCGCTACCGCCACCACTATTTCGCGCGCCAGCACGAGCTGGTGTTCTTCGACGGCACACCCGAGATGCTGCAAGCGCTGAAGGCGCGCAACCATTTGCTCGGCGTGGCGACCGGCAAGTCGCGCCGCGGCCTCGACGACGCCCTGAACACGTCGGTGCTCAAGGGCCTGTTCGACGCGACCCGCACCGCCGACGAAACCGCGTCCAAGCCCGACCCGCTGATGCTGAACGAGCTGATGAACCAGCTCGGCGTGGAGCCTTCGCGCACGCTGATGATCGGCGACACCACGCACGACCTGCAGCTCGCCGCCAACGCCGGCACCGCGAGCATCGGCGTGAGCTACGGCGCGCACCACCACGAAGCGTTCAGTGGTTTCGAGACGCGCATGGTCGCGCATTCCACCGCCGAGCTGAGCGACTGGTTGCAGCGCCATGGATGAACCACGCAGCCTGCCTGCGGTGGCGCTGTGCGCGTCGGCCGAACTCATCGAGCGCGGCGACGCGCATGTCTTCGACGTGTTGCACTTTCGCGAGCCGGCGCGTGCTTTCGTGCTGCGCTTCGACGGCCAACTCGTGGCCTACCTGAACCGCTGCCTGCACGTGCCCACCGAGATGGACTGGCAGCACGGCCGCTTTCTCGACGACGACAAGGCCTACATCCTGTGCGCCACGCACGGCGCCGCCTACGAGCCGCTCACCGGCCGCTGCGCCGGCGGCCCCTGCGGGCGTGGCAAGCTGACGGCGATGGACGTGGAAGAACGCGACGGGCAGGTGTATTGGTATCCTTCCCGCGACACGCGCCCCGCGTTCGTTGATTGATCCCATGAGCCAAAGCGACGACCACTTTTCCTTCCCGTCGGCCTCGACACCCGCACCGGCGCCCGCCCGCTCGGCGTGGGACGGCGTGGCCGAGCAGTTCGCACGCGACTACCTGCGCGACCGCCGCAGCGAGCGCCGCTGGCGCCTCTTCTTCCGCTGGATGTGGTTGCTGCTGATGGTGGCGCTGGTCTGGGCGATCTTCTCGTCGCGCCATGCGAGCACCGCGCCCACCGGGCCGCACACCGCGCTGATCGAAGTGCACGGCGAGATCGCCGACGGCGCCGAAGCGAGCGCCGAGAACCTGATGCCCGGCTTGAAGAGTGCGTTCGAAGACGCCAGTGCACAGGCCGTGGTGCTGCGCATCAACTCGCCCGGCGGCAGCCCGGTGCAGGCCGGCATCCTGTACGACGAGATCCGCCGCCTGAAAGCGCTGCACAAGAAGAAGGTCTACGCCGTCGTTTCCGAAACCTGCGCTTCGGGCGCCTACTACATCGCCGTGGCCGCCGACGAGATCTATGCCGACAAGGCGTCGGTCGTCGGCTCGATCGGCGTGCTGATGGACAGCTTCGGCGCCACCGGCCTGATGGAAAAGCTCGGCATCGAACGCCGGCTCATCACCGCCGGTGAGAACAAGGGCATCGGCGATCCGTTCTCGCCCCTGCCGCCGAAACAGCGCGCCTACATCCAGGCGACGATCGACCAGATTCACCAGCAGTTCATCGGCGTGGTGCGCGAGGGGCGCGGCCAGCGCCTCAAAGAAACCCCCGAGATGTTCAGCGGCCTGTTCTGGAACGGCGAGCAGGCGCTGAAGATGGGCCTGATCGACCACCTCGGCAGCCTCGATTACGTGGCGCGCGAGGTCGTCAAGGCCGAAGAGGTGATCGACTACACGCCGAAAGAAAACGTGGCCGAGCGCCTGGCCAAACGTTTCGGTGCGTCGATCGGCGCGGGTGCCGCCAAGGCACTGCAGAGCGCCGCCACCACGATCCGCTGACGCGCCGAGCGCGTGTCTTCCCCGGCGCCGCGTGGCGCCCGTCCGGCCTGCGGGCCCTTTCCCGAAAGAGTTTTCCCTTGTTCAAGAACCTGATCGTGTACCGCATCGGGGCCGGCTGGTCGGTCAGTGCGGCACAGATGCTCGAGCGCCTGGAGCAGGCGCGCTTCGTCGAGTGCGGTGCCACGCAGCCGGTCTCGGCCGGCTGGAGCGAACCGCGCGGTGTGGCCCACGCGCCGCTGGCCGAGGTGGTGGCCGGGCAGGTGCTGCTGAGGTTCACCACCGAGACCAAAGTGCTGCCCGGTGCCGTGGTGAAGCGCCGCGTCGACGAGATGGCCGCGCACATCGAGCAGACCAGCGGCCGCAAGCCGAGCAAGAAGCAGAAGAAGGAATTGAAGGACGAGGCCTTGCTCGAACTGCTGCCGCAGGCCTTCACGAAACGATCCGCCATCAACGTCTGGCTCGACGCGCAGCACATGCTGCTGCTGGTCGATGCCGGCAGCCCGGCGCGCGCCGACGAGGTGGTCACCTTGCTCGTCAAGTCCTTCGACGGGCTGGCGATCACGCCGGTGCAGACGGTCGAGTCGCCGGCGGTCGCGATGACCCGCTGGCTCGCCACCGGCGAGCCGCCGCAGGCCTTCTCGGTCGACCGCGAGTGCGAGCTGAAATCGGCCGACGAGATGAAGTCGGTCGTGCGCTACGCGCGCCACCCGCTCGACACCGACGAAGTGCGCCGCCATGTCGCAGAGGGCAAGCTGCCGACGCGGCTCGCGCTCACCTGGCAGGGCCGCGTGTCGTTCATGCTCACCGATGCGATGCAGATCAAGAAGATCACGTTCCTCGACGGCGTGTTCGAAGGCAGCAAACCGGGCAAGGACGAAGCCTTCGACGCCGACGCAGCCATCGCCACCGGCGAGCTGCGCCACCTGATCCCCGACCTGATGGACGCGCTCGGCGGCGAGCAGCCAGCTGTCGCCTGAACCGGCCGCCTACGAGACCAGCAAGCCCTTGGTCTCGATGAACTTCACCACCTCGGCCAGACCTTGGTTCGTCTTGAGGTTGCTCATCACGAACGGCCGCGCGCCGCGCATGCGCTTGGTGTCGGCGGCCATCACGTCGAGGTTCGCACCCACGTAGGGCGCCAAGTCGGTCTTGTTGATCACGAACAGGTCGCTCTTCGTGATGCCCGGGCCGCCCTTGCGCGGGATCTTCTCGCCGGCAGCGACGTCGATCACGTAGATCGTCAGGTCCGAGAGTTCCGGGCTGAAGGTGGCGGCCAGGTTGTCGCCGCCCGACTCGATGAAGACGATGTCGGCGTTCGGGAACTTGCCCAGCATGCGGTCCACTGCCTCGAGGTTGATCGACGCGTCTTCGCGGATCGCCGTGTGCGGGCAGCCGCCGGTCTCCACGCCCATGATTCGCTCGGGCTCGAGCGCGCCGGCCACGGTGAGCAGGCGCTGGTCTTCCTTGGTGTAGATGTCGTTGGTGACGACGACCAGGTCGTACTGCTCGCGCATCGCCTTGCACAGCATCTCGACCAGCGTGGTCTTGCCCGAACCCACCGGGCCGCCGACGCCGACGCGCAGCGGGGGGAGTTTGCGGGTGCGGTTCGGTATCGAATGAAGGCTGCTCATGGCGCCGATTATGGCGGCGCCATGAGCAGGGCACAGCGCTTCGTCAGGCCGCGATGCCCACCGTGAGGCTCGCCGCATAGCCGGCCGCGACACTGCCGCTCACGGTCGCCATCTCGAGCGTGGTGCCGTCGCTGAACACGTTGTCGGTGGCGAAACTGATCTGCGCCAGGTTGCTCACGCTCTGGCTGTAGCCGGTGGTGGCGTACACGGTCTGGCAGTCGGCGATCGGAAAGGCGATCTGCGAAGTCTTGATCTTGCTCGTCGATGCGGTGGCGGTCGCCAGGCTGCGGTAGACCTCGAGGTGCATGTGCGGCATGCGGCCGGAGTAACACGCCGGGAAGATCGTTGTGAAGGTGACCTGTCCGTTGGCGTCGGTCGCTTGCACGCCGCGCAGGTAGTTCTGGTCGGTCACGCCGCTCGAATACATCGAGTACTTGCCGTCGCGGTCGCAATGCCACAGGTAGATCGCGTAGCCCGCCAGGCTGGCACAGCTGGCGTTGGTGTTCACCAGCGTGAGCGTCACCGTCAACGGCACGCCGGCCGCGGTGCCGGTGGCGCCGCCGACGCTGGTGCGGATGTCGCTGCGCACGATGCCGCTCAGCGCCAGCGCGTTGGCGATGCTGCCGTTCGCGGTGTTCGAGCCGTCACCGGGGTAGGGGCCGGCGGTCTCCTCGGGGATCACGGCACAGCTCGTGCCGGTGGTGGTCGGCGTCGTGGTGGTGCCACCGATGGTCGCGGTGGTGACCGAGTCGGAGTCGCTGCCGCCGCAGCCCAGCAGCGGGGCCGCGCCGGCACCGGCGAGCCAGAGCAGCGCACGGCGGCGTTGCAGCAGTTTCGCGCCGAGTTGCTGAAGGTCGTGGGCCAGGCCCCGATCGTGATCGTGTGTGTCGTTGTGCATGGAATCCGGAGCGCGTAGAGAACAGCTACGAGTTTCACGGCCGTGTGTGTCGCGGCTTTCGCTCGAATGTGTCGGGCCCGACACATTCGCAACCGCCTCCGCTCAAGCCAGCGCCAGCACCACCGTGGCCCGCAGCCCGCCCTCGGGCCGGTTGGCCAGCACGAGTTGCCCGCCTTCGGCCTGCACGAGCTCGCGCGCGATGTAGAGGCCGAGGCCGGAGCCCGCCACGCCGCCCGTGCTGCGCGACGGGTCGGCGCGGTAGAACGGCTGGAATACCGCTTCGAGCTGCGCTTCGGCAATGCCGGGGCCGTCGTCTTCGATCAGCAGGTGCACTTGTTCCGCGTGCACCCGCACCGCCACACGTGCAGAACCGCCATGCCGCAGCGCATTGCCCAGCAGGTTGCCGATGACGCGCCGCAGTGCAGTCGGCCGCACCAGCGCCACCGGCGGGACCGAGCCCGCTTCGAGTGGTTGCACCTCGACCGGCTCACCCTGCTCGTGCAGGTCGTCGGCCAGCGACTGCAGCAGCGCGTGCGCGTCGATGCGCTGGCGCGCTTCGGCGGCGTGGCGGTCGCGCATCATGCCGAGCACGTTGCCGATCAGCGCGTCCATCTCCTGCACGTCTTCGATGCAGCGGGCCGCCTGTGGCTGGCCTGCGAACTGTTCGAGTCGCAGGCGCAGCCGGGTGAGCGGCGTGCGCAGATCGTGCGAGATCGCCGCCATCAGCAGGCCTTGCGCGTCGAACTGCGCACGCAGGCTCTGCGCCATCGTGTTGAAGACCTGCGCGGTCTGGCGGACTTCGAGCGTGCCGTGTCGTTCGTCGAGCGGCGCGGGCGGCTTGTGTTGCGCCAAGTCGTTGCCCAGCGTGCCCGAGGCTTCGGCCAGCCGGCGCATCGGTGCCGACAACCAGCGCGCACCGAGCCATGCCGCGATGCCGATGACGACGAAGCGCACGAAGTAGTCGAGCCACAGCACTTCGGTGGGCAGGCCGCCGCGCGGGCCCGGGCCGTCGCCGGGTGGAGGCGGAGGTCTGCCGGGTCGGTCGTCGCCGAACGCGTCGTCGGGCGGCGGGCCGCCCGGGCCGGGCTCGCGCATCCGGTCGTCGGCGATCAAGCCGCCAGGAGGCAACGACGACAACACCGGCAAGCCGCCCGGCTCGCCGGTCGGCCTGTCCGGCAGCGCGGCGAAGCGGTGCACCACGAACAGCGCGCACAGGTGGCTCAGCACCAACGCCACCCACATCAGAACGAAGAGGCGCTTGAAGAGCGTGTCGGCCCACCAGCGCTTCTTCGGCGCGTCAACTCTTGGGGTCGGCATCGAAGACATAACCTTCACCCCGCACGGTGCGGATGGTCGCGGCTGCGTCGCCCAGCTTCTGGCGCAGGCGCGAGACCGCCAGGTCGACAGCGCGGTCGGTCACGTCCACGCCCGGGCTGTGCGACAGGTCGAGCAGGCGCTCGCGGCTGAGTACGCGGCGCGGGTGGTCGGCAAAGGCCGAGAGCAGCCTGAATTCGGCGCTCGACAAGGCCACCACGACGTTCTGCGGCGAGGTGAGCTGGCGCCCGAGGCGGTCGAACACCCAGCCTTCGAAACGTTGAACCGCCGCCTTGTCGCCCGGCACGGCCGACCGCGCCGTGCCGCTGCGCCGCAACACCGCGTTGATGCGTGCGACCAGTTCGCGCGGCTCGAAGGGTTTGGGCAGGTAGTCGTCGGCACCGACTTCGAGCCCGACGATGCGGCTCGCCGGGTCGCCCTGCGCGGTGAGCATGATGATCGGCAACGAAGACTTCTCGCGCACCCAGCGGCACAGGTCGAGGCCGTGGGCGTCGGGCAGCATCAGGTCGAGCAGCAGCACGTCGAACGGGTCGGCCGTGCCGGGCAGGCCGCTCGGCAGGGTGCGGCGCAGGCCGGCGCCGTCGGCCACCGCGGTCGCGCGCATGCCGTAGCGTTGCAGGTAGTCGGCGACGAGCGTGCGCAATTCGGCGTCGTCGTCGACGATCAGGGCATGAACCATGGGGCGCATCATGTCGCTGCTTCTTTGCGGCTTTGTTGCCGCATTGTGTTCACTCCGAGGTCAAGAGCGGAACAGGCGCGAGTACTGCGTTTCGTGCTGCGCCGAAAGAATCGCCAGCATCGGAGTGAAGGCCTGGCGCTCGCTGTCCATCAATTTCAAGGCGTGGTCGACGGCGCCGGGAATCTGCGCCGTCAGCGCCGCCAGCACCCGCTGCCCGGCGTTCTGCCCGAGCGGCACGGCCTTCAACGCGGCCTGCACCATGTTCTCGGCCCAGCCGAAGGCAAAACTCATCAACGCATCGCGCAGCGGCGCAACGGTCTGCACTGCGGCCAGCGCGAAGGCGACCGGCCAGGTCGGCGCCGGGGTCAGCGCCGCGAGCTGTGCGATGCGTTCGTCGGCGAGGCCGCGGTTCTTCAGCCACTCGACCATCGAACGGCCCATCTGTTCGGTCTGCTGCCGCACTTCGCTGGTTTCGCGCGTGGTCGTGACCCAGGCGTTGAGTTCGGCGATGGCGGCGGCATCCCCACGCTGCCAGGCCTTGAAGGCGCGGCTCACGACCGCGATGTCGCTGCGCGCCAGGCTCAGTTGCAGCTGGTCGAGCAGCCAGGCCGATGCCGTGACGTCGTTCGTGACCAAACCGGCTTCGACGGCCGCTTCCAGCCCTTCGGAATAGCTGAAGCCGCCCACCGGCAAGGCCGGCGAGGCCAGCCACATCAGCTGCAGCAGTGCGCTCGCGGTGGCTGGAGAAGACGGCGTGCGTGCGAGTGCGCTGCGGCGCCGTGTCTCAATGCGAGTGGCCTTTGCCGTGCGCGTGGTCATGCGAATGGTCGTGGTGATCGTGGTGGTCGTGTTTGGCTTCGTGCGCGTGGTCATGCGCGTGGCCATGGTCGTGCCCCGCGTGGGCGTGTGCCGAACCGCCGGCCGCATAGGCACCGCTTTCGGGTTCGAAGGCGGCTTGGGCCTCGGTCACGATCAGGTGCATCTGGCGCAGCATGTCGGCCAGCACGTGGTCGGGTTCGAGTTGCAGGCGATCGGGTTTCAATTCGAGCTGCACGTGCCGGTTGCCCAGGTGGTAGGCGGCGCGCAGCAGGTCGAACGGGGAGCCGTGTTCGCTGCAGTGTTTCACCACCAGCACCGGCTGCAAGGCGGCGCGCACGAGGATCAGCGAGCCGTCTTCGGCCACCAGCACATCGCCACCGCGCACCACCGTGCCTCGCGGCAGGAACACGCCAAGCACGCGGCCCGCGGAGTCGGTGGCGTCGAAGCGGCTTTTCTGGCGCACGTCCCAGTCGAGTTCGACGCCCGCGGCACGTTTGACGAGGGCGGGCGCGAGGCCGCGCGCGCCGGGAATGAGCTTGTTGACGGTCAGCATGACGCCAGTGTCGCAGCAATTTCTGCGCCTTCGGTGCTCGGCGACCCCGTCTTCAGTAATGCGAATCATTGCTGATACGATCTGCCGCGTTCGCGCGCCGCCGCGCCGCCTTTTCGGAGACAAGCCCCCATGAAGAAGATCGCACTCACCCTGACCGCGGCCGCTGCGCTGCTCGGCGCCGCCGCGGCCCAGGCGCAGGTCGTGAATCTCTACACCGCCCGCCACTACCAGACCGATGAAGCGCTGTACGCGAACTTCACGAAGGAAACCGGCATCAAGGTGAACCGCATCGAAGGCAAGGAAGACGAACTGCTGGAGCGCATCAAGAACGAAGGCGCCAGCAGCCCGGCCGATGTGTTCATCACCGTCGATGCGTCGCGCCTCGAGCTGGCCGACAAGGCCGGCGTGTTTCAGCCCGCGCAGTCGAAGGCGCTCGAAGCGCGGGTGCCCGCGAACCTGCGCACGCCGACCTGGTTGGCGTTCTCGACCCGCGCGCGTGTGATCGTCTACAACACCAAGGCCGTGAACTCCGAGTGGGTGCAGAGCTACGAAGATCTGGCCAACCCGCGCCTGAAGAACCAGATCTGCGTGCGCTCGGGTTCGCACCCCTACAACCTGTCGCTCGGCGCGGCGCTGCTCACGCACGACGGCGAAGCGAAGACCGAAGCCTGGGCCAAGGGCCTGGTCGCCAACTTCGCGCGTGCGCCCAAGGGCGGCGACACCGACCAGCTGCGTGCCGTGGCCGCCGGCGAGTGCGGCGTGGCGATCGCCAACAGCTACTACGTGGCGCGCATGATGCGTTCGACCAAGCCCGAAGACGTGAAGGACATGGCGGCGCTCACCGTCGTCTGGCCGAACCAGAAGAGCTGGGGCACGCACGTCAACGTGTCGGGCGCCGGCGTGGTCAAGACCGCCCCGAACAAGGCCAACGCGGTGAAGTTCCTCGAGTACCTGGCGAGCGATGCGGCGCAGGTCTACTTCGCCGACGGCAACAACGAGTGGCCGGTGGTGAAAAGCGCCGCGGTGAAGAACCCGGCGCTCGAAAAGCTCGGGCCCTTCAAGGCCGACGAACTGCCGGTGGAAAAGTGGGCGCCGAACACCGCGGCCGCGCAGAAGATCTTCGATCGCGCTGGCTGGCGTTGAACCAAAGACCGGCTCAAGGCCGGCGCATCTGAAGAGACCGGCTCAGGGCCGGTCTCGTGCAATCTGCCGGCACAGCACGATCATCGGCAGCAAGCCCACCGCCACGATCGCGAGCGACGCGGTCGAGGCTTCGGCCAGGCGCTCGTCTGAAGCGAGCTGGTAAGCCTGCGTGGCCAGCGTGTCGAAGTTGAACGGGCGCATCACCAGCGTGGCCGGCAACTCCTTCATCACGTCGATGAACACGAGCAACCCGGCGGTGAGCAAACCGCGCCGCAGCAGCGGCACGTGCACGCGCCGCAACGTGCGCGCCGGCGACAGGCCCAGGCTGCGCGCAGCGTCGTCCATGTGCGGCGTGACACGGTGCAATGCGGCGTCCACGCTCTGCAGCGCCGACGCCAGAAAACGCACCAGGCACGCGAACACGAGCGCGGCGATGCTGCCGGTGAGCACCAGCCCGCCTTGCCAGCCGAAGTGCGTGTGCAGCCACTGCACGAGCGCGTTGTCGAAGCGCGCCACCGGGATCAACACGCCCACGGCGATCACCGAGCCCGGCAGCGCGTAGCCCATGCCGGCCGTCCAGTGCGCCAGCCGCGAGGCCGGGCCGCGGTCGAGCCGGCGCGCATAGGCCACGAGCACGGCCAGGCCGACCGCGAGCACGGCGGTCAGCGACGACACCACGACGCTGTTGCGCGCCAAGGCGATGAAGCGTGCGCCGAAGTGCGCGTCGCCGTCGGTGATGGCCATGTTCAGCAGCGCGGCGCACGGCAGCACGAAGCCCACGAGCAGTGGCAAGCAGCAGGCGGACACGGCGAGGCCCGCGCGCCAGCCGCTCAGGCGCGGGCCACGCGGTGGCTGACGCCGCAGGCCGGCACCGTGGAATCGGGCCCGGCCACGCGAGGCCTGCTCCAGCGCCAGCACCAGCAGCACGAAACCGAGCAGGCCCATTGACAACTGGGCCGCCGCGGCGCGGTCACCGAGCGAGAACCAGGCGCGGTAGATGCCGGTGGTGAAGGTCTGCACGCCGAAGTAAGAGACCGTGCCGTAGTCGGCCAGCGTTTCCATCAGCGCGAGTGCCACGCCGGCGGCGATGGCCGGCCGTGCCATCGGCAATGAAACACGCAGGAAGCTGCGCCACGGCGTGAGGCCGAGCGAGCGGCCGGCTTCCATCACGCCGCCGCCCCGTTCCAGGAACGCGGTGCGCGCCAGCATGTAGACGTAGGGGTAGAGCACGCTGACGAACATCAACACCGCGCCGCCGGTGCTGCGCACGTCGGGGAAGCGGTAGTCGGCGCGGCCCCAGCCCGTGGCCTCGCGCAGCAGGCTTTGCACCGGGCCCGCGAACTGCAGCAGGTCGGTCCAGGTGTAGGCCATCACGTAGGCCGGCATCGCCAGCGGCAACACCAGCGCCCACTCGAAGCTGCGGCGGCCGGCGAAGTCCAGGTGCGTGACGAGCCACGCCGCGCCCACGCCGAGCAGCGCCACGCCCAGGCCCACACCCAGGCACAACTGCAGGCTGGTGACGATGTATTCCGGCAGCAGCGTGGCCGCGAGGTGGGCCCAGGTCTCGCCGGTGCCGGCGCTGAACAGGTTGCTGCCGACCGAGAAGATGGGCACTGCCACGAGCGCAGCGATCAGCAGCGTGAGGCCCGTCAGCCAGCGGCTCGGGCGCGACGTGCTCGGTGGGGGCGAGGGCAGGGAAGGTGTCATGTCGGCGCGGCGCGCAGTCAGTGTAAGGTGCGCGCCTGATCACACGCCGCCCCGGCGCCGCCCCCGAGAACCCACCGTGACCCCCGTGCCGACGCCGTTCCCCGACGCCCCTGTTCTCGAGCTGAACCACCTCGGCCACCGCTACGGCGAGCGCGCCACCTTCGGCGCCCTGAACCTGACGATCGCCCGCGGCACGGTGTGCTGCCTGCTCGGCCCGTCGGGCTGCGGCAAGACGACGGTGCTGCGTTGCATCGGCGGCTTCGAGCGTGTCAGCGAAGGCGAGGTGCGCATCGATGGCGCGGTGATGGGCAGTGCCTCGATGCACCTGCCGCCAGAACAGCGCCGCATCGGCATGGTGTTCCAGGACTACGCGCTGTTCCCGCACCTGAACGTGCTGCGCAACGTGGGCTTCGGTGTGCCCGACCGGCGCCTGGCGCGCGAGCGTGCAATGCAGTTGCTCGAGACGGTGGGCCTGGCCGCGGCGGCCGAGCGTTACCCGCATGAACTTTCGGGCGGCCAGCAGCAGCGCGTGGCGCTGGCGCGGGCGCTCGCGCCGCAGCCGCGCCTGCTCTTGCTCGACGAGCCGTTTTCCAACCTCGATGTCGACCTGCGCGAGCAACTCGCCACCGAAGTGCGCAGCATCCTGAAGGCCAGCGGCACGACCGCGGTCTTCGTCACGCACGACCAGAACGAAGCCTTCGCCATGGCCGACGAAGTCGCGGTGATGAACGCAGGGCGCATCCAGCAGGTGGCCGGCGCCTACGAGCTCTACCACCGCCCGAACAGCCGCTTCGTGGCCGACTTCATCGGCCAGGGTGTGTTCGTCGAAGCCACCGTGGTCGGCCCGCAGCGCCTGCAGTTCGAGATCGGCGAGGTGGCCACGCAAGAGCCGATCCGTTTTGCCGACAGCCACCGCGCTTGTGCGGTCGGCGAGCGCATCCAGGTGCTGATGCGACCCGACGACGTGTTGCACGATGACGCCAGCCCATTGCGCGCCAGCGTGCAGCACAAGGCCTTTCGGGGCGCCGAGATCCTGTACACGCTTCAGCTCGGCAGCGGCGCGCGGGTGCTGGCGCTGGTGCCTTCGCACCACAACCACGCGCTCGGGGAGCAGATCGGCATCCGGCTCGACATGGACCACGTGATCGCGTTCACGCGCCCGGCCTGAGGCGCGGCCCGAGGGCGTTCAGGGCACCACACGAAGCCCGTCGCTGGCGAAGCTCGTCGGCCCCTTGTAGCGCTGCGCGATCGAGGCCTCGACGGCAGCGCTCGCGTTCTCGACGGTGGGCGACAGGTGAGCGAGCACGAGCCGGCGGGCGTGGCTGCCTTCCGCGATCTCGCCGATCGTTTTTGGCGGCGTGTGCAGCGTGTAGAGCACCGGCGGGGAGCCGGGCGGGTCGAGCACGACGCTGTTGAACACCAGCAGGTCGGTGTCGCGGGCGATGCGCCGCAGCCCCGGCAGGCCGTCGGCGTCGATGTCGCCGCTGAAGGTGATGCTCTTGCCGGCGTGGTCGATGCGGTAGATCACCGCCGGCGCATCGCGGTGGTGGCCGGCGATCGCGCTGATGAGCACGCCGCCTTCGTCGTAGATCGTCTTCGGCTGTGGTTCCGTGGCCGGCACGGCGCCGATGTCGGTCGCCCTGATCGTCATCGGCGCCGAGAAGTCGCGCAGGTAGCCGAACGCACCCTGCCGACCGAACAGCAGATCGACGAGCTTGCTGGTCGACGGAAAACTCGCATCGCCGCCGCTGCCGGCATGCCCCTCGGGGCCGAACACGTTGAAGCTGATCGGCCCTGCGCCGGCCACGGCGCGCGCCTTGAACAAACCCGGCAGCTCGCCCGCATGGTCGACGTGCAGGTGCGTCAGCAAGACCACGTCGACCTTCGCGAGCGACAGCCTGGCTTCACCCAGGCGCGTGAACGAACCCGGGCCGGCGTCGACCAGGATGCGCGGTACGCCGTCGACCAGCACCAGGTGGGCCGAGCCGGCGCGGCCGGTCGCACCCGGGCCGCCGGAGCCGAGCACCACCAGCTCGAGCGCGGGCGCCGCAGCAGGTGATGGCGCCTGGGCCTGCACGCCGAGAGCAACACAAAAACCGACGCAGGCCAGCAGCCGGCGGTGCAGTGAACGAACGGGCGGTGCAGCGTGCATCGGAGAGTCTTTCAAGTGGGCTTTGCACATCGGAGCAGTCTTGCCCTGGGTCGTGTTCACGACGCGGACCTTACGCGCCTCGTTGGCCGCGTGTTTCCTTCGGGTCGTTCGCCAACAGACCGACACGCCACCAGGGACATGCGCTCCCTTGTGGCAAACAACAAACACGCTGTTCCCGTTTCGGGGGGGTCTCGTTGGCACAGGTCGCCCGCTCTGCACACCGCACGTGCCTGCTCGCCCCGCGCTTCCTAAGCTGACGTCTGTCCTCGCTCTCGGGGCATGGGACAGGGACCTGTCCAAACCAACACATCGAAGGAAGCACACATGAAGAAGATCGCAACCCTGGCGGTGCTCGCCGCCATCTCCAGCCTCGCCTCGGCGCAGTCGTCGGTCACCTTGTTCGGCGTGCTCGACGTCAACGCCAAGTACGTGAAGAACGGCGACGACAAGATGAAGTCGCTGGGTGCCAACGGTGCCAACACCAGCCGCCTCGGCTTCCGTGGCGTCGAAGACCTGGGCAGCGGCCTGAAGGCCGGCTTCTGGCTCGAAACCGGCCTGAACCCCGACACCGGCACGCAGTCCGACGGCAGCCGCCTGTGGAACCGACGCGCCACCGTGAGCCTGATGGGCGGCTTCGGTGAAGTGCGCCTGGGCCGCGACTTCACGCCCACCTACACCGGCTATTCCGACTACGACGTGTTCGGCGACAACGGCGTCGGCGCTTCGGGCAAGTTCGACACCTCGCTCGGCACCGCGCGCGACACCGGCACCCGCGCCGACAACCAGATCAGCTACTTCACCCCGAGCAACCTGGGCGGCTTCTACGGCCGCGTGTCGGTCGCTGCGGGCGAAGGCACGGCCGGCAAGAAGTACGTCGGCGGCCGCGGTGGTTTTGCCGCCGGCCCGTTCGACGTGTCGGTCGCCTATGGCGAAACCACGGTGGCACCGCTCGCCGGTGAAGACAAGTTCAAGACCGCCGACATCGGTGGCTCCTACGACTTCGGCGTGATCAAGGCCTCGGGCTTCTACACCCAGTCGAAGTTCGGTGACCTGAAGCAGGCGGTCTACAACGTCGGTGTCAATGTGCCGCTGGGCCAGGGTTCGCTGCGCGCGTCGTACATGCACCTCAACGCGTCGGGCAACACCGCCGGCGGCGTGAACGTCAACGGCAACGACGCCAACCAGATCGCGCTGGGCTACATCTACAACCTGTCGAAGCGCACCGCCCTGTACACCACGGTCTCGCGCGTCGACAACAAGGGCAACACGACCTACGCCGTGGCGTCGACCCCGGTGCTGTTGGCCGGCGAAAAGTCGACCGGCGTCGAAGTGGGCCTGCGCCACAGCTTCTGATCGACGACTCGCACAACGCCCGGCGCGCAGCACGCGCCGGGTGGTCGGCACCAGGGGCCGCACTCGAAAGGGTGCGGCCCTTTCTCTTGGGCGCCTCGGCCCACATTACCGAACCGTCATCCGGCTGCCATCTTCGAGTCAGGCGCGCGTTTCTATCGTCATGGCATCGAAACCGTGACCCCGCACGATGCCGATGGCTCCATTCAGGCCTCGCCCGTGTCGTGCACACCACAGCAGACTGGAGCAACGCATGCGCCGACAAGACATTCAACTTCTCGCACTCGCCCGCCAGGGCGACGCCGCCGCCCGCTGCGAAGTAGGCCGCCGCTACCTGCTGGGCAGCGACGGCTTTCAGCAGCACACCGCCACCGGCATCGACTACCTCACGCACCCCAACCTGAAGGGCACGCCGCAGGCGGCGCGCATCATCGCCGAGAGCCTGGCACTCGAAGAGATCGTGCAGCTGCAGCAGGAAAGCGCGTTGACGCAGGCCGCCGCGGCAGGCAGTGCCGTTGCGCAGGCCAAGCTCGGCGCCTGGCTGTGCCTGCGGGAGGGTCGCACCGAAGAAGGCCAGCGCTGGCTCGACGCTGCAGCCACCGCAGGCTTCGAGCCGGCCATCGCCGCCATGCAGGTTCTGCGTGACGCCAACGCTGAAAATACGCTGCCTGTTCTGTTGCCTGCACTGCTGCGTGCGCTGGCTGCGGCAGGTCGGCTGGATGGCCCGGCCGTGGCGCTGCTCGCCGCTCGCCAGGCGCTGGCGGGTGGCGAACTGCGGGCACTCGGCAACAGCCTGCGCACGGCGCTGGCGCTGACCCCGGCGTTGACCGGCGAGCTCGCAGAGCTCATCGCCGCCGCAGTGCGCCTGGCCGAAGAGCGCGGCGAGCCTTTGCCGGGCATCGACCCCTCGGCCATCGAAGCGGCACTCGACCTGCGCGTGAACCGGGGCGACCGCGAGGCCGCCTACGCATTGGGCCGCGCGCTGTGCGGCCTGCCGTGCGGCGCACTCGCGCCCGCCGACCTGGCCGCCGGCCTCAACATGCGCAAGGGCGTGGCCTTGTTGCTGCGCGCAGCCGATGCCGGTGTCGACGAAGCCTGGCTGCACCTCTACCGCATGCACGGCGACCACAACCTGTCGGTCGCCAACCCGCAGATGGCGCGCTTCTGCCTCGAGAAGGCCGCGCTCGGCGGGCAGACCGAAGCGCAGCGAAAACTCGGCGCGCTGATGCTGCGTGCCGCCGATTCGCTCGACGACTCCGAGCAGGCGATCGAGTGGCTGCACAAGGCCGCCGACGCGAACGACGCGCACGCGCGGCGCCTGCTGAAGTCGCTGGTCTTGCCGCTCGACGGCAGCGACGCCGAAGCTGCTTCCGCGATCGAGCTCGTGGGCCGTGACGATCCGTGGCTCGCGGTGCGCCTGCAGCTGGCTCGCCAGTTCGGCCTGACCAAGCTCGAAGCGCTGTGCGTCGACCCGGCCGAGGGACTGCGGCCCTGGGGTCTCGTGGTCGGCAAGAACCCGTTCATCACGCAGATCCGGCTGTCGGCGGCGCGGGCCATTCCGGCGATGTCGGGCGCGGCGATGGAAGCGGCGCGCCGCGCGGCCTCGTTCTTCGGCCAGGCCAGCCGCGATGCGCTGGCGTTCGAAGGTGACCTGCGCCGCCGCTCGCTGCGCCAGCGCCGCGCTTTCGAGCGCCACGGTCTGGACGAATCGATGTTCTTCGCCAATGCCACCTCGATGACGCTGGAGGCATTGCGCCTCGGCTCGAAGTGGGCGTTCAGGGCGAAAGAGCCGCTGCAGCTGGCGCTGGCGGCTTGAGGCAAAAAGAGGCGGGCCTGTCGCCAGGCCCGCTTGCGCCTCGTGCGCAGGTCTTGCGCAGTGCCGTGGTTACTGCGCCGACGTGGAAGCGCTGTTCGCCTGTACGGCGCGTGCCGTGTCGAGCGCAGCGGGACGGGGCTGATGGGCACGAGCCATCCACGCCGCAGCGGCGCGCGAACGTTGTTGCACCTCGGGGATCAGGCCTTCGCCGGCAGGCACCAGGTCGCCTGCGGCGCGCGCTGCGATCACGTCGGCCTTGACCGAAGCGCGCGCGAGCACCGGAGCGGTCGCCAGGCCGAACGCCGTGGCCGGCTCGGCCGCTTCGCCGGCGGCAAGCAGGCGGCCCGAAGCGCGCGCGGCGAGCACGCCGGCCGCCACGTCGGCACGGGTGAGTGTCGAGCGGTTGACGAGGGCCGGGCCGCGGGTGTCGACACCTTCACCGGCGGGAACGAGCGTGCCGTCGGCACGGGCCGCAAGGGTCTGGGCGTTCACTTCTGCGCGGGTGAGTGCCGGTGCGTCGGCCGCGAAGGCGCCGGATGCGGCAAGGGCGATCGCGCCGAGCGCGGCCCATTGTGTGATCTGGAGATGACGGGTCATGATTTTTCCTTGAGTGTGGGTGTGTTCGACGATACGAAGCCGGCCCGCACACAGCGATGACCGCCACATTGCAAAGTTGTCATGTGTGCGCGTGCTGCGCCGCGGGTCTCGATCGGCGAAAATGCACGACCATGAGCGCGACGTTCACCTGCCCCACCGAGCCCGATCGCGCATGCGCATCCTGATCGTCGAAGACGAACCCAAGACCGCGGCCTACGTGTCCAAGGGCCTGACCGAACACGCCTACGTGGTCGACGTAGCGAGCAACGGCATCGAAGGCCTGCACCTGGCCACCTCGGGCCACTACGATCTGATCCTGCTCGACGTCATGCTGCCTGGCGCCGACGGCTGGACGGTGCTGCAAGGCCTGCGTCGCGAGCGCCAGACGCCGGTGCTGTTCCTGAGCGCGCGCGACGAAGTGGCCGACCGCGTGAAGGGCCTGGAACTCGGCGCCGACGACTACCTCGTCAAGCCCTTCGCGTTCTCTGAACTGCTGGCGCGCATCCGCACGCTGCTGCGCCGCGGCAGCACGCAGACCGAGCAACGCGTGCGCCTGGCCGATCTCGACGTCGACCTGGTGCGCCGGCGTGTCAGCCGCGGCGGCGAGCGCATCGATCTCACGGCCAAGGAGTACGCGCTCCTCGACTACTTCGTGCGCCACATCGGCGAAGTGGTGTCGCGAACGCTGATCGCCGAGCACGTGTGGGACATGAACTTCGACAGCGACACCAACGTCGTCGACGTGGCGGTGCGCCGCCTGCGCGCCAAGATCGACGACCCGTTTTCGGCCAAGCTGATCCACACCATCCGCGGCGTCGGCTACGTGTTCGATTCGCGCGCCGAATGAGGCGGGGCTGCGGGCGCCGATGAAGCTGCAATGCCTCCAGGCGCTCAAGCGTTCGCTGACGGCGCAGATCGGCCTGGCGATCGCACTCACGTCGATCCTGCTCGTGGCCGGCAGCGGCCTGATGATCACGCGGCTGGCCGCGCGCGAACTGCGCGAGGTGGGTGAGCTCGTGATGTTCGGCAACCTGGCCCTGGTGCGTGAAGACCTCGCCGATGCCGGCTTCGACATGGCGCGAGCGCCCGAACGGCTGGTCAAGCGCATTGACCTGCAGCGTGGCGACCTGCACATGGCCTTGCTGACCGAGCAGCGCCAGGTCATCGCAGCGTCGGAGCGCTTCGAGATTCCGCTCGCGGCCCTGCCGGCCAAGGCCTTGTCGGTCGACGAACTGCCGGCCGGCATCGAGCAGGCCGACGTGCGTGCGCTCGGCCAGGCGCTCGGGCCGCTCACCTCGGTCTGGAAAGCCCCCGACGGGCGCAGCTTCCGGGTGCTGCTCGCGCGCATCCCGGTGCCGATGGCGTCGCTGGCCGGGCAGGACGCACGCAACGTGCTGGTGGTGTTCGCCTACGAGCTGACGCAGACGCGCGAGTTCGTGAAGCACGAGTTGAAGATCTTCATCACGACGCTGCTGATCGGCACGCTGATCGCCGGTTTGCTCGGCTTTGTGATGGCGCGGCGCATCCTGGCCGGGCCGAAGAAGCTCGCCGCCGCCGCCAACCGCATCAGTGCACGGCCGATGACCGAGCGGCTCTCGATCGCGCACACGCCGACCGAGCTGGTCGAATCGACCGAAGCCTTCAACCGCATGCTCGACCGCGTGGAGGGCGCGTTCAGGCGCCTCACCGAGTTCTCGTCCGACCTGGCGCACGACCTGCGCACGCCCATCAACAACCTGCTCGGCGAGGCCCAGGTGGCGCTCGCCAAACCGCGCAGCGCGGCCGAGTACCGCGCGGTGCTGGAGTCGGCGGTCGAAGACTACGAACGCATTTCGCGGCTGATCGAGAACATGCTGTTCCTGGCCCGTGCCGACGACCCGCAAGCCGCGACGAAGCGGCTTTGGGTCGACCTGCACCCGGTGCTCGAACGGGGCCGCGGTTACTTCGAGATGCTGGCCGAAGAGCGCGGCGTGACGCTGGCGCTCGACATGCAAGGCGCCGAGCCGGTGTGGCAGCAGGTCTGGGCCGACGAGACGATGCTGATCCGCGCCGTTGGCAACCTGGTGTCGAACGCGCTGCGCTACGCGCCGCGTGGCAGCAGCGTGGTCGTGTCGACGCGCCTGCACGACGGTGGCGGTTGCACGCTCGAGGTGTCGAACGAAGGCGAGCCCATCGCCGAAGAACACCAGCAGCGCATCTTCGAGCGCAGCTTCCGTGTCGACGCGTCACGCGCCGGCTCGGCCACCGGTTCGGGGCTGGGCCTGGCGATCGTCAAGTCGATCATGGACCTTCACGGCGGAACGGCCACCGTCATCAGCGGGCCGGGGCGGCCGACGGCGTTCAGGCTGTGGTTTCCGGGGCCGGTGGCGAACGCGGGTTGAAGTTTCGCAAGGCAGCGCAGTTCAGCCGGCGCTGGCAGGCGTGTCGGCTTCGACGCGCACCGCATCGCCCACGGCGAGGCGGCCACCGCACAGCACCCGTGCCGTGAGGCCACCATGGCCGCGCATCACGTTGTAGCCGCCCGGCCCGAGTGCGCCTTCCATCTTCGAGCACGGGTCGCAAGGCCCGGTCATCACCAGCACGACCTCGGCGCCGATGCAGACCCGCAGCGGCTGGTCGGCAAACGGTGAGCGCAGCGCCAGCAGGTTGATGCCCGAGACGACCAGGTTGCGCCGCAACGTGGCCGCATCGAAGGCCGTCTGGCCCGCCCATGCGCCGATCAGGGGCAGGTGTTCGGCCTGGATCAACGTGACCTGCCGCTTGCCGCCGCCGGGCCGACCGGCGGCGCGCACGGCACTGCGGTCGCCGAGCAGGCCGCGGTCGGCCTCGGCGATGACCGAGTCGACTCGCAGCGCCGCCACGTCTCGTTTCGGGCGCAGGAAGATGGCCTCGATGCGGCCACTGTTCGGGAACTGGCGGGTCAGCGCGCGCAGGTCGTTCATCGAACCCCGGGCGTGGTGCGCGCCAGGCTCAAAACAGGAAGTACTTCTGCGCCATCGGCAATTCGGTGGCCGGCTCGCAGGTCAGCAGCACGCCGTCGGCACGCACTTCGTAGGTCTGCGCATCGACCTCGATGTTCGGCGTGCCGCTGTTGTGAACCATGTCGGCCTTGCTGATCGTGCGAGTGTTCTTCACGGCCTCGGTGCGCCGTTTCAGGCCGAGTTGCTGCGGCACGCCGGCCGCAAGCGACGCCTTCGACATGAAGGTGATGCAGGTGTCGTTCATCGCGCTGCCGAAGCTGCCGAACATCGGCCGGTAGTGCACCGGCTGCGGCGTGGGAATGCTCGCGTTCGGGTCGCCCATCGCGGCGGCGGCGATCATGCCGCCCTTGATGATGAGGCTCGGCTTCACACCGAAGAAGGCCGGCTTCCAGACCACCAGGTCGGCGAGCTTGCCGACCTCGACCGAACCCACGATGTGCGACACGCCCTGCGTGATCGCCGGGTTGATCGTGTACTTGGCGATGTAGCGCTTGACGCGGAAGTTGTCGTGGCGGGCGTTGTCTTCGGGCAGCGTGCCACGCTGCGCTTTCATCTTGTGCGCCGTCTGCCAGGTGCGGATGATGACTTCGCCGACGCGCCCCATCGCCTGGCTGTCGGAGCTCATCATCGAGAACACGCCGATGTCGTGCAGGATGTCTTCGGCAGCGATCGTCTCGCGGCGGATGCGGCTCTCGGCAAAGGCCAGGTCTTCGGCGATGCTGGCGTCGAGGTGGTGGCACACCATCAGCATGTCGAGGTGCTCGTCGATGGTGTTCACCGTGTAGGGCATCGTCGGGTTGGTGCTCGACGGCAGCACGTTCGACAAGCCCGCGCACTTGATGATGTCGGGCGCGTGCCCGCCGCCGGCACCTTCGGTGTGGAAGGTCGCGATGGCACGGCCCTTGAACGCGGCGATGGTGTCTTCCACGAAGCCCGATTCGTTCAGCGTGTCGGTGTGGATCGTGACCTGCACGTCGTGCGCGTCGGCCACCGTGAGGCAGTTGTCGATCGCCGCCGGCGTGGTGCCCCAGTCTTCGTGCAGCTTCAGGCCATAGGCGCCGGCTTCGATCTGCTCTTCGAGCGGGCGCGGCAAGCTGGCGTTGCCCTTGCCCTGAAAGCCCAGGTTCATCGGGAAGCTCTCGGCCGCTTTGAGCATCGAGTGGATGTGCCAGGGCCCCGGCGTGCAGGTGGTGGCGAAGGTGCCGGTGGCCGGGCCGGTGCCGCCGCCCATCATCGTGGTCACGCCGCTCATCAGCGCCTCTTCGATCTGCTGCGGGCAGATGAAGTGAATGTGCGTGTCGATTCCGCCGGCAGTGATGATGTTGCCCTCGCCGGCGATGATCTCGGTGCCCGGGCCGATCACGATGTCGATGCCCGGCTGCACATCGGGGTTGCCGGCCTTGCCGATCGCGCTGATCAGGCCGCCCTTGATGCCGATGTCGGCTTTCACGATGCCCCAGTGGTCGATGATCAGCGCGTTGGTGATCACGGTGTCGGCCACGTCTGCGGCGAGCCGTTGGCTTTGACCCATGCCGTCGCGGATGGTCTTGCCACCGCCGAACTTCACCTCTTCACCGTAGCCGCCGGCGTGCAGAGTGTGGTCGAGTTCAACCTCGACGATCAGGCCGGTGTCGGCCAGGCGAACCCGGTCGCCGGTGGTCGGGCCGAACATTTCCGCATAGGCGCGGCGGTTGATCTTCGCCATCAAAGCGCTCCCTGGACGAGGCCGCGAAAGCCGTAGATCCGGCGGTCACCGGCAAAGTCGACGAGCTCGACGGTGCGTTGCTGCCCCGGCTCGAAACGCACCGCCGTGCCCGAGGCGATGTTCAGGCGCATGCCGCGGGCCGCAGCGCGGTCGAAGCGCAACGCGCCGTTCGTCTCTGCGAAGTGGTAGTGCGAGCCGACCTGGATCGGCCGGTCGCCGCTGTTTTCGATCACCAGCGTCTGGGTGCGACGGCCGGGGTTGATCTCGATGTCGGGGCCGTCGGTCAAAAGTTCGCCAGGGATCATGTTGAACGCTCCAGATCAGGCAATGGGTTGGTGCACGGTCACCAACTTGGTGCCATCGGGGAAGGTCGCTTCCATCTGGATCTCGGGGATCAGCTCGGCCACGCCGTCCATCACGTCGGCGCGTGTGAGCCAGGTCTTGCCTTCGCTCATCAGCGCGGCCACGCTCTTGCCGTCACGCGCGCCTTCCATGATGGCGGCGCTGATCAGTGCCACCGCTTCGGGGTAATTGAGCCTGAGTCCGCGCGCCTTGCGGCGCTCGGCCAGAAGCGCCGCCGTGAAGATCAGCAGCTTGTCTTTTTCGCGCGGGGTCAGTTCCATGGTGCTGGAGGTAGCAGAAGGCGTACCCGATGCTAGCGCGTCGTTCCGACTCCAGAAACCGGCCCCTTGGCATGCGCCTTGCACCAACTCGGTTCATGAGCGCGCTCGCCCCCGTCACTTCAGCCGCCGCCGATGCGGCGCCGCGCGTGGGGCAGGGCGTTCGGCCGGCGCCAGGCACCACGGCAGTGCAGCAAGTGATCAAGGTCCGGCGGGACTACAACAGCTGGGTGGCGCGCGAGACGATGGAAGACTACGCGCTGCGGTTCACGCCGCGCTCGTTCCGCAAGTGGTCGGCCTTGCGCGTCGCCAACACGGCGTTTGGTGCCTCGTCGTTCCTGGTGCTCGAAGCGGTCGGCGGCACACTGCTGGTCGACTACGGCTTCATCAACGCGTTCTGGGCGATCCTGGCCACCGGCCTGATCATCTTCCTGGCCGGCTGGCCCATCAGCGTGTACGCGGCACGCCACGGCGTCGACATGGACCTGCTCACGCGCGGTGCCGGTTTCGGCTACATCGGCTCGACCATCACCTCGCTGATCTACGCCAGCTTCACCTTCATCTTCTTCGCGCTCGAAGCGGCCATCATGGCCT
>NZ_JAVTWP010000033.1:0-42553 GCF_032229685.1 Rhizobacter sp.
GACGTGGGCCTCGAATACGTGAAGCTCGGCCAGCCGGTGCCCACGCTCTCGGGGGGCGAAGCGCAGCGCCTGAAGCTGGCCGGCTTTCTGGCCGAAGCCTCGCAGAACGGCAGTGCCAGCGGCCAGAAGGTCGCCAAACGCGGCACGCTGTTCATGTTCGACGAGCCCACGACCGGCCTGCATTTCGACGACATCGCCAAGCTGATGCGTTCGTTCCGCAAGCTGCTCGACGCTGGGCATTCGCTGATCGTGATCGAGCACAACCTCGACGTGATCCGCGCCGCAGACTGGCTGATCGACCTCGGCCCCGAAGGGGGTGACGCGGGCGGCTTGATCGTCTGCACCGGCACGCCGGAAGACGTGAAACGCCATCCCACGTCGCACACCGGCAAGGCGCTGGCCGACTACGACATCGCGATGGGCCTCGACGGCCACCAGGTCGAAGAGGGCCGGCCGCTGCAGTACCTTTTGCGCGCCGCGCGCGACGAGCGCCGTGCGAGCGAAGAAGTGATCCGCATCGTCAACGCGCGCGAGCACAACCTGAAGTCGCTCGACGTGAGCATTCCGCGCGGCAAGTTCACCGTGGTCACCGGCGTCTCGGGCTCGGGCAAGAGCACGCTCGCATTCGACATTTTGTTCAACGAAGGCCAGCGCCGTTACCTCGAATCGTTGAACGCCTATGCACGCAGCATCGTGCAGCCGGCCGGGCGGCCCGAGGTCGATGCGGTCTACGGCATCCCGCCCACGGTCGCGATCGAACAGCGCCTGTCGCGCGGCGGGCGCAAGAGCACGGTGGCGACGACCACCGAGGTCTGGCACTTTCTGCGCCTGCTGTACGTGAAGCTCGGCCTGCAGCATTGCGTGAAAGACGGTTCACCCGTCAAACCGCAAAGCGCCGAGAGCATCGCTGCGCAGCTGCTGCGCGACCACAAGGGCGAGCACGTCGGCCTGCTCGCACCACTGGTCGTGAACCGCAAGGGCCTGTACACCGACCTTGCCAAGTGGGCCAAGGGGCGTGGCCACACCCACCTGCGGGTCGACGGCGAATTCGTCAAGGTCGACCCGTGGCCGCGGCTCGACCGCTTCAAGGAACACACGCTCGAGTTGCCGGTCGGCGACATCGTGGTCAGCGCCGACCACGAAGCCGAACTGCGCGACCTGCTCGCCACAACGCTCGAACTCGGCAAGGGCGTGATGCACCTGCTGAGCCCGCTCGACGGCCTGAAGGGCGCGATGCTCACCGACGGTTCGACCGCGGGCATCGGCAGCGTCAAGGTGTTTTCGACCAAACGCGCCTGCCCGACCTGCGGCACCAGTTACGCCGAGCTCGACCCGCGCATGTTCAGCTACAACAGCAAACACGGCTGGTGCACGACCTGCGTGGGCACCGGCCTGGCGCTCACACGCGAGCAGCGCAAGGCCTACGACGACTCGGTGCGTGACGACGACAACCGCGGCCAGGAACAGAGCTTCCCTTCCGAAGAAAAAGAAGTCGAGGGGCTGGTCGACGAAGCCTGCCCCGACTGTGCCGGCACTCGCTTGAACCCGGCGTCGCGCCTCGTCACCTTCGACACCCATTCGATCGCAGCCATCGCGCAGTGGTCGGTGAGCGACGCACGCCATTGGGTCGACGCGTTGAAGCTGGTCGGCCGCGACGCCGAGATCGCGCGCGACGTGGTCAGCGAGATCCGCAGCCGGCTCGAATTCCTGGAAGAAGTGGGCCTCGGTTACCTCACGCTCGACCGCGCCGCGCCCACGCTCAGCGGCGGCGAGGCGCAGCGCATCCGGCTCGCGGCGCAGCTCGGCAGCAACCTGCAGGGGGTGTGCTACGTGCTCGACGAGCCGACCATCGGCCTGCACCCGCGCGACAACCAGGTGCTGCTGAACGCGCTGCAGACGCTCAGTGACAAGGGCAACACGCTGGTCGTGGTCGAACACGACGAAGACACGATCCGCCGCGCCGACCACATCATCGACATCGGCCCGGGTGCGGGCAAACGCGGTGGCCACCTGGTGGCCGAAGGCAGCGCGGCCGATCTGGCGCGCAACGCCGATTCGGTGACCGGCCGCCTGCTCGCGAACCCGCTGGTGCACCCGCTGCAGGCGCGCCGCTTCGTCGAGCCGGTGACGGCCGCGACCGTGCGCAAGGAAGGCGAAGGTAACCGGCTGCTGACGATCCGCGGCGCGAAGCTGCACAACCTGCAAGACGTGACGGTCGACGTGCCGCTGAAGCGCCTGGTCGCGGTGACCGGCGTGAGCGGCTCCGGCAAGTCCACGCTCGCGCGCGACGTGCTGCTCGCCAACCTGCAGTTCATCAACACGCGCGGTGGCAAGCCGGCCTGGCACGGCTGCGAGACCATCGACGGCTGGGGCTTCATCGACCGCGTGCTCGAAGTCGACCAGACGCCGATCGGCAAGACACCACGGTCCTGCCCGGCCACCTACATCGGCTTCTGGGACACGATCCGCAAGCTCTTCGCCGACACGCTCGAAGCGCGGGCGCGTGGTTACGCGCCTGCGCGTTTCAGCTTCAACACCGGCGAAGGCCGCTGCCCCGGCTGCGAAGGTCAGGGCATGCGCACGATCGAGATGAGCTTTCTGCCCGACGTGAAAGTGGCCTGCGACGTGTGCCACGGCGCGCGCTTCAACGCCGAGACGCTGGCGGTGAGCTGGCGTGGCAAGAGCATCGGCGACGTGCTGAAGATGGAAGTCGACGAAGCGGTCGAGTTCTTCGCTTCGATGCCGAACATCTCGCACCCGCTGCAGCTGCTGAAAGACGTGGGCCTGGGCTACCTCACGCTCGGCCAGCCTTCACCCACGCTCAGTGGCGGTGAAGCGCAGCGCATCAAGCTCGTCACCGAGCTGAGCAAGGTGCGTGACGACGTGGGCCGGCGCGGCAACAAGGCGCCGCACACGCTCTACGTGCTCGACGAACCCACGGTCGGCCTGCACATGGCCGACGTGGAGCGCCTGATCCGCGTGCTGCACCGCCTGGTCGACGCCGGCCACAGCGTGGTCGTGATCGAACACGACCTCGACGTGATCGCCGAAGCCGACTGGGTCATCGACCTCGGGCCCGAAGGTGGCGTGAAGGGTGGCGCGGTGGTGGCGGGCAGCACGCCGGAGGCGCTGGTGAAGATCAAGGCGAGCCACACCGGGGCGGCGTTGCGGGCGGTGCTGGCGCGGGGGTGAGGTGGACGCAAGGGGCGCTACAGTCCGCTCAGCATGAAGCGCCATCTCGCCCTCGTCGAAGACGACGAAGTCATCCTCAGCAACTACGCCGACTTTCTTGCCGGACTCGGGTTTCGAGTCGATCGCTACGGCGACAAGGAGTCCGCGCTGCTGGGCCTCGGTTCCGACTTGCCAGATCTCGTGTTGCTCGACATCACGCTCAACGGGGAGCGCGACGCGGGCTTTGCGATCTGCGCCGAGATCCGCCGCCGCGCGCCATGTTTGCCGGTCATCTTCCTGACCTCTCATGACGGCGAGGTCGACAAGATCTCCGGCCTGCGGCTCGGCGCCGACGACTACATCACCAAGGACGTGTCGCTCGACTACCTCGTCGTGCGCATCGAGGCGCTTTTCCGCCGGTTGGAGGCTTACGCCGCAGCGCCGCGAGGGGTGGCGGCCATCGTGCCCACACAGCGGGCCGGTGTCGACATCGAGTTCGACCCCCAGACTGCAACCGCGCGCTGGCGTTCGCAGCCGCTCGAGTTGACCTTGACACAGGTCTGGATGCTGCAAGCACTGTGCGAGGCGAACGGCCAGACGCGTTCGCATGCCGAGTTGATGCGCGCTGCCAAGATCGTGGTCGAACCGAACACCGTTGCCGCGCACATGAAAGCGATTCGAGAGGCTTTTTCACGCGTCGACCCTTCGTTCGACCACATTCGCACCGAGCGTGGCCGCGGGTATCGCTGGCTGTCGCCCTGAAACTCAGGCCGACGCGCGCGGCAGCTCCACCACGAATCGCGCGCCTTCAACCTGGTGCGCGGGCGGCTCCGCACGCAGCGTGCCGCGATGATGGGTGGCGATGGTGCGCGCCACGAACAGCCCCAGCCCGAGCCCGTTGCCGCCCGCACGGCGCCGCTTGCGGCTCAGGAACGGTTCGAAGATCTGCTCCACGTCGAGGGGCAGCGAATCGCCCTCATTGCTGACGACGAGTTGGCAATTCAGTTCCCCGCCGCGCAGTTGAACCTGGATCGGTCGCGACGGCTCGCCATGCTCGAGCGCGTTGTCGATCAGCTTGTCGAGCATCTGGATCAAGCTGTCGGCATCGCCGTTGACCGCGACATCATTATCGGCGTCGACAGTGAATGTGCGGTCCGGATGGTCGTGCTGAAAGTCGTCGATTCGGTTGCGCACGAGTTCGCCGAAGTCCACGCGCTCGAAGTTGCGAAGGCGAAGCGCCGCCTCCAGGCTCGTCGCATCGGCCACCTGCGTGAGCAGCCGGCGCATGTAGGAAACGCTGCGATCCGCCCGGGCCAGATACCGAGTTGCGGCAGCTGTCGGCCAGGAACGCCCCGCCAGTTCGACCGAAGTACTTACCCCGGTGATCGCATTCTTCAGTTCATGGCGAAGGAAGGCCGCGAGCACTTCCAGCCAACGGCGCCGCTCTGATTCGGCGGCGATGCGCTGCGTCGCTTCGATCTGCGACAGCGCCTGAGCCACAAAGCGCATTCTTGCGGCGCGCTCGTAGCGGTAGGTGGCGAAAGCGGCCAAGACGAAGATGATGACGGAGTCGACAGCGAAGTGATTCAGGATCGCCACTGAATCGACACCAGTGGCCGATGCGCTGCCGGCGAAAATGATCATCAGTGTCGCGGCGACGCCCATCCCCCAACGCAACGGCAGCCCACAGAGAAAGAAGGCTGCGACGACAATGTTCCAGATGCTCGGGCTCAGGTATTCGAAAGCGGCGGAATTCTTGGCCAGCAGGATTGGTATGTCCCGACCACCCACCAATATCAACAAGACCGAGATCCAGGGAAGCCAATAGCGCACATCGCGGATGAAGATGGCACCGAGGACGGCCAGTACCGTCGAGGGTATTCCAATGTATAGGCGCATTGATTGAATCGCGGCGAGGCTGTGTGCGGGCGCGATGATCGGGTCGAGCCAGAGGAAGCTCAGCATGAGCAGAACGCCGACCCCCAGCCCCGAGACGATGACCTTGTGACCCCGTTCGTACTCGAACTGGAGGTACGCCCGCTCGAGTGCGCGATCCTGGAACGTCAACAACCACCCCTGAGGCGGCGACCACGCATGGCGCTCCGGCGCAGCGGCCCAGTCGATGACTGCCATTGTCTGGTCGGCTTCCGCCGCGGGGTTCCGCTCCGTGTTGCCGGCTCCGAGGGATTCGTTCATACGGATTCATCGTGCCTCATGTTTCCTCACGATCCTAGCGTTGACCGCGGCGAACCGGGGTGCGATTCTGTGTTGGCAATGGGCTGAACTTGAGGTTTGCGATGGCCGACGTGCTCAGAACCGGAACCCGGGAATTGGTGGTGCCCATGGGCGCAAAGCGACACTGGTTCGTTGTTGCCGCGTCGCTGGTGGTCGCGATCGCTGTCGCTGCCTGTGGCGGGGGTGGTGGGGGAACTGACACGCCGCCCTTGCCGAGTACCCCCGTGATCACCAGTCAACCGGCATCGGTGAGCGTCGGCGCGGGCTCGAGTGCCAGTTTCACGGTTGCCGCGTCCGGTGGGGGCCTTGCCTACCAGTGGCAACGCAGCACCAATGGTGGGCTGACCTTCAGCGACATCGCGGCCGCGTCCGGCGCCAGCTACTCGATCGCGGCGGTGAACGCGCCGATGACCGGCCAGCAGTTCCGGGTCGTGATCCAGAACACCGCCGGCATCGTGACCAGCGCGGCCGCGACCCTGACCGTGACCGGTGTTCCCAGCGCCCCTGTGATCACGCAACAGCCGACCGAACAGACCACTGCACCGCCCACATCCGCGACATTCACCGTCGCGTTCACCGGTTCGCCGACCCCCACCGTTCAGTGGCAGGTCAGCCTGAATGGCGGGGTGACCTGGACGAACATCAGTGGCGCCACCGCTGCCAGCTTCAGCACTGCAGGCGGCGTCTTCGGCCAGGGGGCGAGCAACAACCTGCGTCAGTACCGCGCCCTGGTGACCAACGCCTCCGGCAGCGTCACGAGCAACACCGCGACATGGCTCGTCAGGCCAGTGACGCTCGGCGGGTTGCCGAACGCACTGCACATGAGTGCATCGGGGGAACTGACAGTGCTGCTGGCGCCGAACTATTCGCAAGACTCCGTCTACCCCCTGACCAACGCGGGAGCCGCCCGATTCGAACGCGTTGCCGCTAACGGCACCGTCAGCGCGCTCGCCGGCGGCGACATCGAGGGCCTGGTCAATGGGTCGGGTGCCACCGCCCGCTTCAATCTCGGAGGGACGGCTTCAGCGCCGTTCGGCATCGGGCGGGATGGGGCCGGCAACGTCTACGTGCCAGAGTTCCAGAACAATGTGATTCGCCGCATCGCGCCCGATGGAACCGTCTCCACATTCGCCGCTGGCGGCGCGCGCATATTGGCAGCCGCCGACGACGGGACTGTCTACCTTGAGCGCTCGAGGCGCATCGTGAAGATCGCGGGCGGCATCGAGACGACACTGTCCCCGGTAGTCGACGCCATCGCCCTGACCGTCGACTCGGCCGGCACCTTGTACGTGCTGCAGTCCGGGTCGGTACTGCGGATCACGGCGGCCGGTGTGGTGAGCGGCTTGACGCTGAACGTCACCGAGGATGCCAGCGCATCGGCAAGGTACAGCGGCATCGCTGTCGACTCCACCACCGGCACCATGTATCTGACCGATGCCGGGCTCTGCATCGTCCGCAAGGTGGCTCCGAACGGTACGGTCACCACGCTCGCCGGCGGAAACGCGCCGACCCTGAACGAGAGCTGCGGCAATGTCGATGGCACGGGACGCGCCGCGAAGTTCAGCTACAAGCTCTTCGGCATCGTCGTCGATGCGGCGGGCAACATCTACGTCGCTGACGGAGACAACCTCTCGATTCGCAAGATCACGCCCGCCGGGGCGGTGACGACTTTGGCGCGCTGACCCAAGAACGGCAGGCGCTCCTCGCTTGACCCCGAGGGCCAGCGCGGGCGACTGTCGAGCAATGCCGATCCGGTCACCGGCGGCTTGCTTGCCAACCACGCTGGTGCAACCTTTGCAGGAGTGGCGTTTGGTCGTCGCAATCGGCGTGAGCCGACCGCTGGACTGCCGATGGCCGGCATCTGGCGCCTGATCCAAGCATCGAGTAGCCGACGCGTCTGCCTAGCCGGCAGCGAAGCCGGATCGGCGTGTTTGCGGTGGCTTTAAGCAAACCTTAACCGAGCCGCAGACATCATCGCGCGATGAACATCAAGCGTGCCCTCAAGACGGCCGGCGAGTGGCTGGCGTATGCGCTGGCCACGTCCGCGTTCACCTACCTCATGTTCGGCGAGTAGGCTCAGGCCAGGCGCCTCAGCACCACGTAGAGGCCGTTCACGTCTCGCCCCTGCTCGTGCCGCACGGGCGCCTCTTCGACCAGCACCGGCTCGAAACCGTTCTCTTGCGCGAGCTGCAGCAGGTGCGAGCGTGCGTGCGCGTAGCGCAGGCTGGGCAGCAGTTGCCAGCCCGCGCCACCCTCGTCGGCCGCTTCTGCCGTGAAGGCGAACAGGCCGTGCGGCATCGCCCGCGCCACCGCGGCGAACAGTGGCGCCGGGTCGCCGATGTAGATGAGCACATCGGCCGCCACCACCAGGTCGAAGCGCTCCGCCGTGCCGACGAGAAACTGCGTGGCGTCGGCCTGTTCGAGCCGGTCGTAGACCGCACTGTCGCGGGCGCGGCCGAGCATCACCGCCGAGACGTCGAGGCCCGTGAGCTGGCGTGCCAGCGGCCGCAGCAGCGGGCCGCAGAGCCCGGTGCCGCAGCCCAGGTCGAGTGCGGCCTCGAAGCCGCTGCCGCCGGCGCAGCGCTGCACGCGGTCCACGAGCTCATGGTGTGCGCGGTAGCCCAGGGTGCCGACGAGGTGGGTGTCGAAGTCGCCGGCATAAGCGTCGAACAGGCGCTCGACGTAAGCCGGTGGTGGTGCCGGCGGCGCGCCCTCGGCGCCCAGCCCGGCCAGGTAATAGCGATGCAATGTCTCGTCGGCGCCGTGGCGAAGGGCTTCGCGGAAGGCCGCCTCGGCCTCGTGGTGGCGCTGCGATTCGCGCAGCAGGCTGCCACGGTGGCTCCAGCCCAATGCGTGGGCGGGCTCCAGCGACGTGAGTTGCTCGAAAACCGCCAGCGCTTCGGCTGCGCGGCCGAGTTCGGCAAGCGCGGTGCCGCGGTGCAGCAGCGCGTCGGCGCTGGCGGGCTCGGTGGCGAGTGCGGCTTCCGCGTTGGCCAGCGCATCGGCCGGGTGCCCGAGCCGCAACTGCGTGGCCGCGAGGTTGATCAGCGTCGACGCGCGGCCGGGCAGCAGGCGCAGCGAGGCTTGGTAGTGCTGTTCGGCCTGGGCGAAGTCACCCGCCTCGTGGCTGGCCAGGCCGGCGAGGAATTCGGCCTTGGCCTGCTCGAACGCGGCGCCGGATGAAGAGGTGTCGGTCACGCCGCATTGTCACGGACGTGCGTGTCGAGCCCGCACGACCCGACACCGCGCGAGCCTTCAGAACGCTTCAGCACCGATTCACATCGGCAAAGGACTGAAGCGGGGGTGCGGCTCGACAGTCAACCCATCGACCACCCACGCCCCGGAGCCCACGATGACCCAGCTGACCCGCACCACCCGCCTGATCGCTGCTGCCACCGCTGCCGCCACCACCTTCGTGCTCTTCAGTGCCGTGCTCTCGAACGCCGAGCCGCAGCGCAGCGTGCTGATCGCCAAGACCCAGCGTCTCGAGAAGCTGCCGGCCGCCCCCGTCGCCGTGGCGATGGCCTCGAACGCCGCCGGCCGAATCAACAAATGAGCGGTGCGTGCACGGCCACGGCAGCGGCGTTGCCCGGCAGGACGGCCGGCGGCTGCGAGGTGGTCGCCAGGCTGCCGGCCAGGGCCGTGTGGGCCGCGGCGTCGATGAGCACCGGCGCGCCGCGTTCGCTGGCCAGCGCCTGCAGCCGCTCGGCCCGCTGCAGCGCGGTGCCCAGCCACACGCGAACGGCGCGCTGCGGCGTGCCGACGTGACCCGTGAGCACGTCGCCACGCGCGATGCCGATGCCCTGAGCGACGGCCGGCTTGCCTGCCGCCGAGCGCTCAGCATTGAACATCGCGAGCAGTTGGGTCATCTCCAGCGCGGCCGGCACGGCGGCCTGCGCGGCGCCCTCGAACACCGCCGTGAGCCGGTCGCCCGCCATCTGCCACAGCACGCCGCCGTGGCTCTCGATCGCGTCGAGCATCAGCGTGCTCCAGTTGCCCAGCAGCTCGAGCGTTTCATGCGGCGGCTGCCGCGGCATGTCGATGTCGTGGAGCCGGGCGACCAGCAGCGTGGCCTCGACGCGCCGGGCCGCGGCGGTAGGCTCACCCGGCGCCAGGCGTGCAAGCAACTCACGCTCGCGGTCACGCCAGTGTTTGCGCTCCAGGCTGGAGTTGACACGCGCTTTCAGCAACACCGGGTTGACCGGCTTGTGCAGGTAGTCGTCGGCCCCCAGTTCGATGCAGCGCGCCACGGGCGCCGCGCCTTCGAGCGAGCTGGTCACGATCACCGGCACCGCCTGAAGCGTGGGGTCGGCGGCACGCTGTTCGAGCAGGCTGAAACCATCGACCTCGGGCATTTCGAGGTCGAGCAGCAGCAGGTCGAAACGTTCGCTGCGCAACTTGTCGAGCGCGGTGCGGCCGTTGTCGGCGCTGGCGACCTCGTGCCCCATCAGTTCGAGCGAGCGGCACAGCAGCAGGCGGTTGACCTTGTTGTCGTCGGCCACCAGCAGGCGCGAGACGCGCGAAGCCGCGGCGGCCGGGCGCTCGGGCGCGGGCAGAGGGCCCGCTTCGGCCGCGCGGGGCGCTGCCGCACCCACGGCCAGCGCAGCCACCGTGAACTGGTAGCCGCGCCCCGGTACCGTGGCGATGGCCTGGGCGCCGAGGATCTTGCGCAAGGCCGAGATCTGCACCTGCAGGTTGTTCTCTTCGACCACAAGGCCGGGCCAGACCACGTCGATCAGTTCGTCTTTCGGCACCACGCGGTCGCGCCGCGCCACCAGCGCCGCCAGCAGGTCGAAAGCGCGGCTGCCGAGCGCCACCGGCCGGCCGTCGACGAGCAGCCGGCGCTCGGCCGGCAGAACCTCGAAGCGGCAGAACGCGCCACCTTCGGGGTGCAGCGTGCCGGCGCTCATGAGCGGGCCAGGGTGCGCAGCGCTGCGAGCGTGGCGTCGATCTCCGGCGCCAGTGCGTCCAACGCCGAAGCGTCGGCCGGCAGACCGCCGAGTTCGAGCGCAAGCGCCATCGTGGCCAGCCGCGTGGCACCGAAAGTGTTGCCGTTGCTCTTGAGCGAGTGTGCTGCGCGCCTGAAGCGCTCTGCCGCGCCAGCCGCGAGCGCGGCGTGCAATTCGGAGAGCAGCAAGGGCGCTTCTTCGGCGAAGGTGTCGACCAGTTCGGCCACGAAGTCGGCGCCGGCGTTGGCCTGCAGTTCGTCGAAAGTGTGCGGGTCGATCATGGTGGCTTGCTCAGGGTTCGGCACGCGGCATGGTGTCGGCCAGCGCCGCCACGAGCTGGTCGACGCGGATCGGCTTGCTGATGTAGTCGTCCATGCCCGCAGCGAGGCAGGCTGCGCGGTCGCCCTGCATCGCGTTGGCGGTCATCGCGACGATACGCGGCCGGCGGCCGGCCGGCCAGCGTGCGGTGATGCGGCGGCTTGCTTCCAGGCCGTCCATCTCGGGCATCTGCACGTCCATCAGCACCACGTCGTAGAGCTGGCGCGCGATGCTCTCGATCGCTTCGATGCCGTTGCCGGCCAGGTCGGCGCGGTAGCCCATCTGCTGCAGCAGGCGCAACGCCAGCTTCTGGTTCACCACATTGTCTTCGGCCACCAGGATGCGCAGCGGGTGGCGTGTGGCCATGCCGGCGTCCAGCGTGGCGGGCTGGTGCTTCGCCGGCATGGCCGAGCCGTGCCCGAGCAGGCCCACCAGCGTGTCGAAGAGTTGCGTCTGCCGCAGCGGCTTGCTCAGGTAGGCCTTGAACAGGCCCTCGGTGTCGCCGGCCTCGCGCCGACCGAGCGAGCTGAAGAGCACCAGCGGCAGCGCCGGCCGCAGCGCGTGGATCTGCCGTGCCAGCGCGAGCCCGTCCATGCCGGGCATGTGCATGTCGAGCACCGCGAGGTCGAACGATTCGCCGCTGCCCAACCAGCGCAAGGCCTCGGCCGGCGACTCGGTGTCGCGTGGCAGCATGCCCCACTTGCCGGTCTGCAGCGTGAGCACCTTGCGGTTGGTGGCGTTGTCGTCGACCACCAGCACACGCTTGCCGCCGAGGTCGGGCTGGCGGCCGACGAGTGTGCGCCGGTTCGGCTGCGGCGAGCGGGCGAGCGGCGCGACGATCGTGAACGAGAAGGTCGCGCCCCGGCCCGGCCCGGGGCTGTCGACCCGCATCGTGCCGCCCATCAGCTCGACCAGCCGCTTGCTGATCGCCAGGCCCAGGCCGGTGCCGCCGTAGCGGCGCGTGGTCGATGAGTCGGCCTGCGAGAACGACTGGAACAGGCGGCCCATGCCGTCGGCCGACAGCCCGATGCCGGTGTCGCGCACTGCGAAGGCCAGCTCGGCGCCGCCCTCGACGGCGCGTGCCGACACACTCAGCACCACTTCGCCGTGCTCGGTGAACTTCACCGCGTTGGCCAGCAGGTTCAGCAGCACCTGGCGCAGCCGGGTCACGTCGCCGTCGAGCGCTTCGGGCACATCACCCTCGAACAGGTAGGCGATGTCGAGGTGCTTTTCGGCGGCGCGCGGGCCGATCAGGTCGAGCGCCGCCTCCACGCATTCGCGCAGGTCGAAGGGCTGGGCCTCGATGTCCATGCGGCCGGCCTCGATCTTCGAGAAGTCGAGGATGTCGTTGATGATGGTCAAGAGCGCATCGCCGCTGTCGCGGATGGTGCCGGCGAACTCGCGCTGTTCTTCGTTCAGCGGTGTGTCCAGCAGCAACCCGCTCATGCCGATGACGGCGTTCATCGGCGTGCGGATCTCGTGGCTCATGGTCGCCAGGAATGCGCTCTTGGCTTCGTTGGCGGCTTCGGCCTGCTCGCGGGCCGCTTTCGTCTCGTTGAACAGTCGGACGTTCTCGATCGCGATCACCGCCTGGTCGGCAAAGGTCTGAGCCAGCGCGATGTCGCCGTCACTGAAGGCCTCGGGCCTGTCGCGCTGGAAGGCCAGCACGCCCAGGCCTTGCTGATCTTGGCCGCGCAAAAGCGGCAGCAACAAGGACGCCCGTGTGGACGCGGTGCGGTGGCCTTCTCGCTCGTGCGCTGGCAATTCGATGGCCGACCAGTCAGGGATGTGCAGCAAGGCCTTGGACGCGAGCGTCCGTGCCGGCAAGTTATGCGCCGGGTCGAACGGCAGCTGTACCGACAAGATCGGTCCCACGCCATGGGCTGAAGCGTGGCTGGCTATGGTCAGCACGTCGCCTTCCCGCTGCAGGAACACCGTGCTCCTGTGGCACCCCAGCAGCCGCCGCGCGGTGGTGACGATGACATCGACGACCGGCTGCACGTCGGTGGGCGACTGGCTGATCACGCGCAGGATGTCGGCGCTGGCCGTCTGGCGTTGCAGTGCGGCTTGCGTCTCGTTGAACAGCCGCGCGTTCTGCAGTGCCACGGTGGCCTGGCGCGACAGGCCGGTCAGGAACTCCAGCTCGTGGGCTTCGAAGGGCGCACCGCCGTTGCGCCACACCGCCATCGCGCCTTGCACTTCGGCACCGGCGAGCAGGGGCACGACCATCAGCCGTTCTTCGCTCTGCAGCGGTGTGCCGGGGATCTGCCGCACGCGCGGGTCGGCCGAGGTGTTGTTGATGCGCTCGGCCCGGCCACTTTGCAGCAGGTTGCCGATGATGCCGACGCCGGTCTCGACCACGGCGGCCTTGAGCTCGCTGGCGATGTCGCCCACCGCCACGATCGCGCGGTGCGTGCGCCCGCCAGGCTCGGGCAGGAAGATCGCGCTGTTGCTGGCGTGCAGCAGATCGCGCGCGTGGTTGGCGATGCGGTCCATCACGGTCGGCAGGTCGAGCGACGACGACAGGTCGCGGCCCACGTCCGAGAGCGCCGACGACTCGCGCTCGCGGCGTTGTGTTTCTTCGAGCAGGCGTGCGTTCTCGAGCGCCACGCCCATCGAGGCGGCCACCGTCTGCAGCAGCCGCACTTCGGACTCGCCGAAAGCGTGCTCGCGCTCGTGGTTCTCGAGCTGCACGGCGCCCAGCATGCGATCGCTGCCGATGATGGGCACCCACACCGCACACTGCGCCATGTCGGTGCCCGGGGTGGGCGCGCCGGCGATCCTGTCCAGCTCGGCGCGTGTGTTGATCACGACGGGCGCGCGGGTCTTGAACATCGTCTCGCCGGGGCCGCCGGAAAGCAGCGGGCGAGGCGGGTGAAACAGGCGCTGCCCGTGTTCGTATGCGTAGAGCGGGTGCACGCGCTCGGTCTTCGGGTCCCACCAGGTGATGCCGATGTCCTGCGTGTGCAGCACCTCGCGCAGCTGGTCGCCCACCAGATCGATGATGGCCTGGAACTCGAGCTTGGCGGCCATGCCGTGCTGGATGCGGTTGATCACCGCCAGCTCCGCATTGCGCTGCTCGGTTTCCTTCAGCAGCCGCTGGGTCTCGTCGAACAGCCGCGCGTTCTCGAGCGCCACACCCATGCTGGCGGCCACGGTGGAGAGCAGGCGCACCTCGGCCTCGCCGAACGCGTTTTCGCGTTGGTAGTTCTCGAGCACGATGGCGCCCAGGAAACGCTCGCCCGAGAACATCGGCACGAACACCGAGGACAGGCTCACGTCGGTGCCTTCGAAGTGGTGGAGGCCCAACGCATCGGCTTCGGCTCGGTTCTGCACGACGACGGGGCGGCGCTGCAGCAGCGCCTTGTCGATCGGCCGCTCCAGCAGGTCGGGCACTGCGGGCAGCTCCGAGCGCACGCCGTGTTCGTACCCGTAGAGAACATGGCGTGTCGCGGTCGCGGCGTCGCGCCAGTTGATCAGGATGTTGCCGGTCTCGAACACCTCGCGCAGCTTGTCGCCGACGAGGTCGACGATGGCCTGGAAGTTCAGTTCGGCGCCCACGCCTTGCTGGATGCTGTTGATCACCGCCAGTTCGGTATTGCGGGCCTCGGTTTCCTTCAGCAGCCGCTGGGTCTCGTCGAACAGCCGTGCGTTCTCGAGCGCCGTTGCCATGCCCGCGGCGATGGTCGTGAGCAGCCGCACCTCGGCTTCGCCGAAGGCGTATTCGCGCTCGAAGTTCTCGACCCGGATGCCGCCGACGCGGCGATCGCCGCTGACCATGGGCGCCAGCACGTTGGACAGGCTGGCGTCGGTGCCCGGCACCAGGCCCGAAGCCAGGCCTTCGGCCAGCGTGTTCTCGATCAGCGGCTCGCGCCGCGCCAGGATCTGCGCCCAGCGTTCGTCGGATTCGACGACGCTCTCGTGCGCGGCCAGCCGCACCCCATGCTCGAACACGTAGGGCGTGTGGACCGCGCGCCGCGTGTGGTCGATCCAGCTGATCGAGAGGTCTCCGCTGCCCAGCACTTCGCGCAGCTTGTCGCCGACGAGGTCGACGATGCCCTGAAAGTCGAGCTTCGCCGCCATGCCTTGCTGGATGCTGTTGATCACCGCCAGCTCGGCTGCGCGCTGCTCGGCCTGCGCCGTGCGCTCGGCCACGGTGTGCTCCAGGCCTTCGGCGATGCCGATGTTGGCGAGCGCCACGGCCGCCTGGCTGGCGAGCATTGCCAGCATGTCGCGGTCGGCGTCGTCGAAGCGGCCGAAAGCGCCGCCGATGTCGGCGTACAGAAACCCGAGCAGTTCGTTCCGTGCGATCAGGGGGGCGACGAGGCACGAGCGCTGCTCGATGGCGGCAGCACCGTCGGGCCCGTGGCGCAGGCTCACGCCGCGGGTGCGCCGCGCTTCTGTGAGCCACGGCGTCACGGCGGCGAGCAGTTCGTCGGCCGTTTCGCCCGGCGGCAGCACGGCGCCGGCGGGCCGTGGCACACCGTCGGTGTCGAGCACCAGCATCACCCGTTCGGCGCCGCTGAGTTCGGCGGCCTCGTCGATCAGGAATTCGTGCAAGGCCTCGGCGCTGCGCAGTTCGTTCAGGCGCAGGCCGGTGTCGACGAGGCGTTCGAAGGGCTGGCGAAAGTCGGCCGCAGCGGCGGCGGGCGACGGCGCGTGGTGCTTCTGAATCTTTTTCGGACCAGGCATGGGCTGCTCGACGAAGCGGTGCGGCCGGCGCCGACCGAGCGCAGTCTACAGGCGGGTGCTGCTCCGCCGAGCTTCAGCGAACGACGGCGGTGGGCGCCGCCTGGGCCAGCAGCGAGCTGGCGACCGGCGGCTGGACCTGGCAGGCCACGGCCGAAAACAGCACGAAAGTGATGGCGGCCGAAGCGATGGCGGCGGCGAAGCGGTGGTTCGGGCGGGTGGTGTTCATGGTGGGCTCCTTCGGGGTGGTGGGCAGTGCGTTGTCGATGGCTGCACTGTCGCCCGCCGGCCCCGCTTCAGTCCTTTGGCCGCCTGAAGCCGACCTGAATCGTTCTGAAACCGGCGTCCGCCACACCGCCCACAATGCGCACTCCTGCCCGAATGCCCGACCACCGCACCATGCTCGACTGGATCTTCAAGAAGAACAAGGCCGCCGCCACCGAGCGGCCGCCCGCCCCGGCCCCGGCCGCCACCCCAGCCGCGCCCGCCGCGAAGACCGCTGCCCCGGCCATCGATTGGCCGCAGCAACTGCAGGCCGCGCTCGGCGACGACAGCGCGCTGCTGGCGCTGGCGCGGAGCCAGGCGCCGGTCGACGTGAAGCTCGCCGCCGTGGCCGCTCTCACCGGCGAAGCCACGCTGAAGCTCGCCGAACGCGAGCTGCGCGACACCGACCGCCGCGTGCACCGCCTGGCCAAACAGCGACACCTGGCGCAAGTCGCCGTGCGTGAAACCGCCGAGCAGGCGGGCCGCCTGATCGAAGCGGCCCGTGCGTTGGTCGGCGAAGCGGTGATTCCCTCGAATCGGCTCGTCGAGCTCGACCGCGGCTGGCGCGCTTTGAACGCCGCGTCGGTCGATGCCGCACAACGCGCCGAGTTCGAAGCGCTGCTCGCGCAGTTGGCCAGCCTCACGCGTGAGCGTGGCGATCAGGCGCTCGCGCTCGAACGCCAAGCCGCCGAGGCACGCGTTGCGCTCGCCGGGCTGCAGGCCGCGTGCCTCGCCGCCGCCGAAGGCGCCCAGGACCGGAGCCAGCTCGCCGAGGCCAGCGCCGCCGCGCGTGCCGTGCTCGACGCGACGACCGACGCCGAGCAACAAGCGCCGTTGCGAGCGGCGCTGCACGGTGCCGAAGCACTCGATGCGCGCCTCGAAGTGCTCGACGCCTTGCTGCAGGGAACGACCGCGGGCGACCCGGGTGCAGACTGGCCTCAGTCCGCACCGCTGCCCGACGCCGCGCTCGAGCGCGCGCTGCAGCAACGCTTCGCGCTGTGGCAACAAGCACGCGACGACGCGAAGCAAAGTCGCCGCACCGAGCAGCGCGAGCAGGCGCGCGAGCGCTCACGCGAGACGAAGACACAGAACACCCAGGCCCTGGCCACGGCGCTCGAACACGCCGAGGCCGCGCTCGCCGAAGGCCAGCTCGGCCCGACGCACCAGCATCTGGTCGAGATCGACGAGTTGCTGCACGGCGGCACGCCAGCGGCGGCCTACAGCGCACGCATCGACGCGGTGCAGGCCGGCTACACGCGCCTGAAAGGCTGGCAGCACTGGGGCGGTGGCCTGGCGCGCGACGAGCTCGTGCTGCAGGCCGAAGCGCTCGCGGCCACCACGCTCGGCGAGGCCGGCGCGCTGAGCGTGAAACTCTCTGTCAAGGAACAGGCCGGCCTGATCGACGACCTGCGCGCGCGCTGGAAAGAACTCGACCGGCTCGGCGGCGCCACCAGCCGCGCGCTGTGGCAGCGCTTCGAGGCCGCGCTCAAGACCGCGCACGCGCCGGTGGCCGCGCACCTCGACCTGCAACGCGCCGCGCGGCAACAGAACCTGCAGTCGCGCGAGCAGCTCGTCGAGGCGCTGAACGCGCTCGGGTTGCCCGGTGCTGAAGATCCCGCGCCCGACTGGAAGACGCTGGCCGTCGCGCTCGATCGTTTCGAGACCGACTGGCGCCGGCTGGGGCCGCTCGAACACACCGTGCCGCACAAACAGCGCGACGCGCTGGTCGAGCGCATGCGCGCGGCCGTGCAGCGCGTCGAAACCCCGTTGAACGAAGCGCGGCGCGTGGCGCAGCGCGGCCGCGAACAGCTGGTCGCACGGGCCGCGGCGCTGGCCGCCGAAGCCGGCACCGGCGAGCCCGGGCGTGACCTGTTCCCGAGGGTGCGCGAGCTGCAGGGCGAATGGCAGCAGCAAGCAACGCGACTGCCGTTGCCTCGTGCGCTCGATAACGCGCTGTGGGGCACGTTCAAGGGCCACATCGACGCCGTGTTCAGCGCGCGCGACGCGGCCTTCAACGCCCGCGATGCTGAGTTCCGGGCGCATGGGGCCGAACGCGCGGCGCTGATCGAGCGGCTCGCGGGGCTTGGTGCCGACACACCGCCGGCCGAACTGCATCGCACGCTGGGCGAGGTCGAGTCGGCCTGGCAACGCGCCGGCCCGGCGCCGCGCCATG
The DNA here is from genome assembly GCF_032229685.1 of Rhizobacter sp. Classification (GTDB taxonomy): domain Bacteria; phylum Pseudomonadota; class Gammaproteobacteria; order Burkholderiales; family Burkholderiaceae_C; genus LMDS01. The sequence continues at coordinate 17,800 of NZ_JAVTWP010000033.1, forward strand.
ATGCAGCCGCGCTCGACGCGCAGTACCGCAGCGCACGCGACCAGGTTCGCCAGTGGCTCGCCACGAGCGCGCAGCGCCGCTGGCACGGCCAGTGCGACGCGCTGCTCGCCCGGCTCGAAGCCTGCGAGCAGTTCGAAGCCGAAGCGGCCGAGGCCAACGACCCGGCGCCTGCGCGCGCGCTGCTCGAACAACGTTGGGCTGCGTTGCCGGCCCTGCCTGTGGTTTGGGATCAGGCGCTGGCGCAGCGTGTGGCACCGGCGGCTGCATCGGCTGCCACCACCACGAACGTCGACGAACTGCTGCTGCAACTCGAAGCCGCGTACCAGCTCGATTCGCCTCCCGCGTTCGAAGCAGCGCGCCGCGCGCTGAAGCTGCAGGCGATGAAAGCGGCACTGGAGAGCCGCCCCTCGGTCGCCTCGGCTGCGTTCACGCCGGAGCAGTGGCTGGCCGCCGCACTCGGCCACCGCGGGCTCGATGCCGCGCAACGCGCGCGGCTCGGCCAGATCATCAAGACGCTGCGCGAACGCGGGCCGGCTCACGCCGGCTGAGGGGCTGCGTCAGGCCGCCGCGGGCGCAGCCTGCGGCCGCGTGCGCAAGGCGAGCGCGCCGATGACCGCGGCGCCCGCCACCCACAGCAGTGCCGGAAGCCATGCCAGCACCGGGGCGAGTGCAGCGTTCTTCGGCAGGCCGGCCAGCACCGCCCCGATGCGCACGAGCGTGGCCAGCGCGAGCATCGCGAACATCGTGCCGAGCGCCAGGCCTTCGCGGCCGCTGCGGCCGAGCTCGGCGGCCGACGAGAAGATCGAAACCAGCATGCAGCCCCAGGCGAAGCCGGCGACGAGCTGGGCCGCGATCAACACGCCGAGCGACGCCGCACCGGCCGCCGCCAGCGCGCTGCCGGCACCGAACAATGCCGCCACCGCCATCACCCGCAGCGGGCCGTGGCGCTTGCACAGTGCGCTGCCGGGCAGCATGGCCGCGCCGAAGCCGACCCAGAACAGCGGCATCAGCCACTCCAGCTCGGCCGGTTTCGCAAAGCGCAGGTACTGGGTGGCGGCGTTGAGCGAGAAGTGGGTCTGGAACGCGGCGGCCAGCAGCAGGATGCCAAGCATCCAGGCTGCGTGCTGTGCGCCGAACACGCGTGGCGCCTGCGGTGTTGCCGCCGCAGCGGGCTGGCGTGCCAGGCTGCGCTCCAGGTGCACGATGCCGGCAGTGGCTGCCAGCAACGTCAGGCTGGACAGCGCGAACGGCAGGCGCGGGTCGATGTTCTTCAGCGCCACGCCGAGAAATGGCGCGAGCGCGCCGCCTGCGGCCAGGCCGAGCAGCGTCAGCGAATTCAGCCACGGCAGGGAAGGGCGCGCGGCGTGTTTGCCGAGCAGCACCCAGGGCGGCGCGCGCAGCGCCGACGAGGTGGTGGTCCAGACCAGGATCAGCCCGAGCGCCAGCAGCGGCGCCGCGCTGCCGAACAGCACCACGTGAGGCAGCAGCAGAAAGGCGATGCACGAGAGCACGGTCCAGCCGACGATCAGCGGGCCGAGGCGACCGAGCAGACGTTGTACCCGGTCGGCGTAGACGCCGCTGGCCACGTCGGCGACCATGAACACGAGCTGGTCGAGCAGCAGGATCCACGGGGTCCAGGCCACCGGCAGGCCGGCCGAGGCGAGCAACTTCGGCAGGAAGATCACGTAGATCGTCCAGGTGGTGACGAACAGGAACTGCACGCCCGCGATGTAGATCGCGGCGCCCGTGGGCACTGTGGCGCGGGCGTTGTCGCTCATCAGCCGTAGTTCGCGACCCACTCGATGCCCTGCGCGTGGGCCGCTTCGATCGCGCTGTCGGCCGACGTGTGGGCGCCGCGCACCACCGCGATGGTGCGTGGCCGTTTCGGCCAGGCCTGTCGGCAGATGACCAGTGCGGGCTCGAAGCCACCGCTCGCTTTGGCCACCGCACTGCAGGACAGTTCGTACTCTTTCACTTGGAAGGTTCGGGTCCCGGTCATGCGTGCCCCAGCGATGCGATGCGGCAGTATGCCCCGCCGCCGCAGCCTGCTCCCCGTTTCCCGCGCTTCGTCCGCATCGCCCCAGCCCCGGCCTTGACCACAGGCCGCTCCGCGATAACCTGTGCCCGATGACGACCGCCACCCCTTCCGAGCCCGGGCCACGCTGGGACCGCACGCGCCTGATCCCGACCCGCCGCCAGCTCGCGCTGGTGGTCGTGCTGGCGGTCGTGGCCGCGGTGGCGCTGCTGCCGGTCACACACAACCCCTACATAGAGCTGCTCGGCGAAACGCTGTTCGTCGGCATGGTGTTGCTGTTCGCGTTCACGCTGGCAGGCGCCTGTCCGCAGACGCTGCTGCCACGCTGGGTGGCCCAGGTGCTGGCGATCGCGCTGGGCGCGGTGCTGTCGCCGCTGATCGTGCAACTGCTCGCCGCCGGCGGTGACTTCTCGGCCTTCATCAGCTCACGCCCGCATGTGCGCGGTTATGTGCTGGTCACGCTCAGTGGCGCGCTGGTCGGCACGCTGTTCGGGCTGGGCGCGTTGTACCGCGAGCGCGACGCGCAGGTGCGGGCCCAAGCGCTGCAGTTCGCGCTCGAACGCGAAACCCTGCAGCGCCAGGCCGCCGACGCCCGGCTGCAATTGATGACGGCGCAGATCGAGCCGCACTTCCTGCTCAACACGCTGGCCAATGTGCAGCAGCTGGTCGAAAGCGGTTCTGCAAATGCGGCGCCGGTGTTCCGCAGCCTGATCGCCTACCTGCGCGCGGCCATGCCGCAACTGCACCGCGACGCGCCGGCCACGCTCGGCGACGAAGAGCGGCTGGTGCGCGCCTACCTCGAGCTGATGCTGATGCGCATGCCCGACCGGCTCACGTTCGCGGTCGAGATCGATCCGGCGCTGCGCACGCTCGCGTTTCCGCAGATGGGCGTGTTGACGCTGGTCGAGAACGCGGTGCGCCATGGCATCGACCCCGGCATCGACGCCGGCCGCATCGACGTCGGCGCGCGCCGTGGTGCGGGCGGCGAGTTGCTGCTGTGGGTGGCCGACACCGGCGTGGGTTTCTCCGACCGCCACGCCGGCACCGGCACCGGCCTGCGCAACCTGCGCGAACGCCTGCAGGCCTTCTTCGGCCCAGACGCACGTGTCGACTTGTCCGAGCAGTCGCCGCACGGCGTGCGCGCCGAGATCCGCGTGACGCCGCGTGCTGCATGAGTGCGCCGACCGCCCTGATCGCCGACGACGAGCCGCTGCTGCGCGAGCAGCTCGTGGCGCACCTCGCTCGCCTGTGGCCCGAGCTGCAGGTCGTGGCGCAGGCGCGCAACGGGCGCGAAGCGGTCGAGCTGTTCGACGAGTTGCAGCCGCGAGTCGTGTTCCTGGACGTGCACATGCCGGGCATGAACGGCGTCGAAGTGGCGTGCTGCGTCGACCGGCGCGCCGAGGTGGTCTTCGTGACCGCCTTCGACCGGTATGCCGTCGAGGCGTTTCGCCATGGCGCGATCGACTACCTCGTCAAGCCGCTCGAAGAAGAACGCCTGCGCGACACGGTGCAGCGCCTGCAGGCGCGCCTGCGCGCACCCGAAGCCGACAACACGCCCCGCCCCGAGTACGGCGAGTTGCTGGAGCGGCTGGCGGCGGAACTCCGGCAGAACGGCGCAGCGCGTTCACACCTGCAATGGATCAAGGCCTCGGTCGGCAACTCGGTTCGGCTGATCCCGGTGGAGCAGGTGCTCTACCTTCGCGCCGACGCCAAGTACACGGTGGTGGCCTGGGAAGGCGGCGAAGCCCTGATCCGCACGCCGATCCGCGAGTTGGCCGATGCGCTCGACCCTTCTTGCTTCGTGCAGATCCACCGCTCGGCCATCGTCAACCTGGCGCAGGTGGACCGGTTCTCGCACGGCCCGGGTGACTCCGGTGAAGTGCACCTGAAGGGCCGCGCCGAGCGGCTCTCGGTGAGCCGCAGCTACGTGCATCTGTTCAGGCAGATGTGAAGCGCCGTTGAAACGCCGGCGCGGTGCCGGCTCAGCTCAGGGCTGGCGATAGGACTGCACCGTTTCCCAGGCCACCGCCTGCAGATGGGCGGCCACATCGGCCGGCAGCCCGGCGGTGTAGCGGTTGCCCACCGGCGAAGGGCCGTAGACCGACGCAAGCACGGTGCAGGCCGCGAGGTAGGTGCCCATCAGGCTCGGGTGGCGCTTGTCGGCTTCGTACAGGTTCAGGTCGGGGCGCTTGGCGATCGACCGCGCGAAGGCGAGGCCGGCTGGCACCACCTTGGCCTTGTTCTCGGCGCCGGCCTTCGTGTACGCGGCGGCGAGCTGCTCGGTCATCTCGGGTTTGTCGGAGTAGGCCCACGACATGAAGAACACGGGCTCGGCGCCGTACTTGCGGGCGATCGCGCTGTCTTTCGCCGCGTACTCGAAGAAGATCTTCGAGAGCTGCGGATGGATCGGGCACTGGCTGCAGTCCATGATGATCGCCACGTCGAAGGGCTTGTCGAACGTGTTGAAGACGACGTTGTTGTTGCCGTCGAAAGAATACGAACCCACGCCGCCGGGCCGGAAGTGCGCTTCCAGGTCGTGCCAGTTGATGCCCGAACCGCTGATCGTGGCCGAGGTGGCGCGGTAGCCCTTTTCGCCCGGGTTCGCGGCAGACAGCAGTCGCCCGACGTGGCCGTGCATGCTGTTGTTGTAGTAGAAGAAACTGTTGCCGACCCACAGCGCCGTCTTGGTCGGTGCGGCCGGTTTGGCGGTCGGTGCGGCGGGTGACGCACAGCCGCTGAGCGCGAGTGCGAGCAACGCGGTGGCGACGAGCGCGAACAGGCTACGCGAAGGGGTGGGCGAGGGCGGGCGAAGGTGGCGCATCGGGCTGGTCTCCTGGGTCGATTTGTCGTGATGGACGTCCGCAATGTTAGTCGTGCCGTCGCTCGGCCAGCGACGCCTGCTTCGGCCGCTTTAGCGAGCTGTGGCCTGGCCGCGTCGCCAAGCCGCCGGCGGGGCGCCGTACTCGCGCCGGAAGGCGCGGCTGAAAGCGGTGTCGGTCTGGTAACCCACGTCTTCGGCGATGCGCGCCAGCGGCGCGTTGCTGCGGCACAAGAGGCTGGCCGCGAGCAGCATGCGCCACTGCGTCAGGTACTGCATCGGCGAGCTGCCGACGAGTTGCTGGAACCGTTCGGCCAGCACCGAGCGCGAGCTGCCGGCTTCGCGCGCCAGCTCTTCCAGCGTCCAGGCGTGGGCCGGGCGTTTGTGCAGCGCGTTCAGGGCCGCACCGACGACGCGGTCACTGACGCCGGCGAGCCAGCCGGTTCGCCCGGCACTCTGTTCGTTCATGTACAGGCGCAGCACCTCGATGAACAGCACCTCGGCCAGCTTGGCCAGCACGCCGGCGCCGCCGGGCCGGGGCGAGCGCGCTTCGGCCAGTGCGTAACGCACCGAGGCTTCGAGCCAGGGACCGGCGTTCGAGCCGCGCACGTTCACGCGCACCAGTGGTGGCAGGCCGGTGAGCAGCAGCTGCGCCAGGCGCGCGTCGCAGGCGAGGTAACCGCAGACCAGCCGCGTCGTCGCGCCGCCGCCACCGTAACTCAGCTGGCGCGGTCGGCGCGAGAGCACGTCGCGCAGCGAGGTGCCGCTCGCTGGCACCAGGCCGGGCTGCGAAGTCATCCGGTGCGCGTCGCCCTGCGGGAACAGCACCGCGTCGCCCGCGACCAGATGTACCGGCGGCCCGTCGTCGAGTTCGACGAAACACTCACCTTCGGTCAGCATGTGCCAGATCACCACGCGCTCGGCGCCGGGCTCGAGCACCGGCGCGGCGATGTCGGCGTGCGGCGAGTGGTAACACCAGGGTGCCGTGAAGCGCGCGTTGATGAACACCGCGCCCACGAGGCGCACGACGCGCAGGGTTTCAGAGAGCGCGTCCATGCGGCCGACTCAGCTAACGTCGATGTGCAGCGCGAACGGCGTGGCCTGCTGCACCGCATTCGGGATCGGCGAGCAGCGCACACCGGCTTCGACCAGCGTGCGCAGGCGCTCAGCGCCGACACCTGTTGCAGAGATCGTCACGTGCAGCTGCACGTCACCCGGCCCGGCGAACACCGGCTCGCCGTCGGTGCCGGCCATGCCGAGCAGGCCGCGTGAATCGGAGCGGCTGCTGGCGCGCACTTCGAGCGTGTCGAGTTCGATGCCGGCGGCCGCGGCGGCCATCACGATCGAGGTGCTGGCACACGACGCGAAGCCGGCGCGAAACAGCCAGCCGGGGGTGATGTGGTCGCCGGTGCCGCCGAATTCTGTCGGCATGTCGCTGGCGACCTCGGTGCCGTTGGCGTGGCTCGCGACGACGCGGGTGCCGCCTTTCCAGCGGGCGGTGGCGGGCGCGTCGTCGTGCACGCCGGCCTCGGGCCGGCGCTTCAGTACGCTGTGCACACGTTCGAGTGCGGCGGCGAGTTCTCGTGTTGTCATGGCTGAGCCTTTGCTACCGATCCGGTGCGGTTCATTGTGACCATCGGCACGCTCAAGTCCAAGCACCACGGATGTGGGCGGCGCGCGCCCGGACGTTCGGGCAGCAATCCCGGACGCTGCGGCAGCTGCTGCAGCCTGCCGGCGATCGTTCGGACGATCGGGCAGGCCGGGCCGACGCGTGGGCAGGACAGCGCGCGGCGCCGGGCGCGAAAGTGCGCACCAGGGCAAGCCGACCGGCGCCTGCCCCACCCCTCAAGGAGCCGACCCCATGAACGCACCCACTGACCTTTCCGCCCTCAAAGCCCGCCAGCAAACCGCCTGGGCCAGCGGCGACTACGCCGTCATCGGCACGACCCTGCAACTGGTCGGCGAAGAGCTCGCCGAAGCCTGCGACCTGCGCTGGGACGAGCGTGTGCTCGACGTTGCCGCCGGCAACGGCAACGCCACGCTCGCCGCCGCACGGCGTGGCGCGCAGGTCACCTCGACCGACTACGTGGCGACCTTGCTCGAACGAGGCGCCGAGCGTGCCCGCGCAGAAGGGCTGCAGGTCACGTTCCAGGCCGCCGACGCCGAAGCGCTGCCGTTCCGCGATGCGAGCTTTGACGCGGTGTTCTCGACCTTCGGCGTGATGTTCGCGCCCGACCATGCGAAGTCAGCGGCCGAGATGGCCCGGGTGTGCCGCTCGGGCGGTCGCATCGGCCTGGCGAACTGGACCCCCGAGGGTTTCATCGGCCAGTTGTTCAAGACACTCGGCAAACAGTTGCCGCCGCCGCCCGGCGTGCAGCCGCCAGCGTTGTGGGGCACGGAAACCCATCTGCGTTCGCTGTTCGGAGAAAGCGCAGCGGAGATCAAGGCGACGCCGCGCCTGTTCAATTTCCGCTACCGCTCGGCGGCGCACTTCATCGAGGTGTTCCGCACCTGGTACGGGCCGGTGCACAAGGCCTTCCTGGCCCTGCCACCCGACAAGGCGGCCGCGCTCGAGAGCGACCTGACCGACCTGCTGAACCGCCTGAACCGCGCTGGCCCGGGCACGCTGGTGGTACCGAGCGAGTACCTTGAAGTCGTGGTGACCCGCCGCTGAACATGGAAGCCAGGCTGCAGCGGCGCGTGCAGCGCTACGGCTGGGATCTGGCGGCGGCTGACTACGAGCCCTTGTGGGGTGCGCAGCTGGCCGGCGTGCAGGCGACGCTGCTGGCGCAGGCCGCGTTGCAGCCGGGCGAGCGCGTGATCGACATGGCCTGCGGCACCGGGCTGGTGTCGTTCGCTGCGGCCCGGGCGGTCGGCCCGACCGGGCGGGTTCTCGGTGTCGATCTCTCGGGCGAGATGGTGGCCGCTGCCGCACGGCGCGCGCGTGAACACGGGCTGCGCCACGCCGACTTCGCGCGCATGGATGCCGAGGATCTCGAATGCGCCGATGCCGACTTCGACGTGGCGCTGTGCGCGCTCGGCCTGATGTACATGCCCGAACCCGAGCGTGCGTTGTGCGAGATGAGCCGCGTACTGCGGCCCGGCGGGCGCATGGTCGGGGCCGTCTGGGGCGCGCGTGCGCACTGTGGCTGGGCGCCACTGTTCGGCATCGTGCAGGACGAAGTGGCGAGCGACGTGTGCCCGCTGTTCTTTCGCCTCGGGCAGGGTGATGCTCTGGCGCGCCTGTGTGCAGAGGCCGGTTTCGAGCGCATCGAAACCCGGCGGATCGTCACCACGCTCGAATATGCCGATGCCGAAGAAGCCAGCGAGGCCGCGTTCGTCGGCGGGCCGGTAGCGCTGGCCTGGTCGCGCTTCGGCGCCGACGTGCGCGAGCGTGTTCGCCGGCGTTACCTCGAAGCCATTGCGCCGTGGCGCGAGGGCGCGGCCTACCGCGTGCCGGTCGAGTTCGTCGTTGTCTCTGCGAAACTGTCGGCATGCGCCTGCCCAACCTTCTCGCCACCCGCTTCGGCCGCCTGACGGCTTTCTTCTTTCTCTACGTGACCGAAGGCATACCGCTCGGCTTCGCCGCCACCGCGGTGGCCGCGCAGTTGCGCAGGCAGGACGTGGGGCCGGCCGAGATCGGCGCTTTCGTCGGTTCGTTCTATCTGCCCTGGGCCTTCAAGTGGGCCTTCGGGCCATTCATCGACGTGTTCGCGTCAGAGCGCTTCGGCCGGCGCCGCGGCTGGATTCTCGGCACGCAGGTCATGATGATCCTGACGCTGCTCGCCTGCATGGGGCTCGATCTGCCGGCGCAGCTCGGCCTGTTCACCGCGGTGCTCCTGGTGCACAACAGCTTCGGTGCGATGCAGGACGTGGCGATCGACGCACTCGCCGTGAACACGCTGCACGAAGACGAGCGTGGCCTGGCCAACGGCGTGATGTTCGGCGGCGCGGCGATCGGCAGCGCGGTGGGTGGCGCGGGTGTGCTGTTCCTGATGCCGTTCATCGGGCTGAAGGGCGGGTTCATTTTCGTGGCCGGGTGCATCGCGGCGGTCACCGTCTTCATCGTGCTGCCGTTGCGCGAAGCGGCCGCGCCCGTGGCCTCCCGGCGTCTGGCCGGGCTGTCGTCGGCAGTGCGCGAGATGAAGAACTTCTCGGTCGAGGCGTTCCGCAGTTTCCTCGGCACACGCGGTGCGTTCGCCGGCGTGTTCTTCTCGCTGCTGCCGGCCGGGGCCATGAGCATGGGCCTGGCTCTGCAGTCGAACCTGGCGGTCGAGATCGGCATGAACGACGACAGCGTCGCCTGGCTGAGCCTGTGGTCGCAGGTGGTCTCGGCCTCGTGCATGGTGCTGGGCGGCTACCTCTCCGACCGCTGGGGCAGGCGCCGCACGCTGTTCGTCTACCTGGCGCTGATGAGCCTGCCGGTGCTCTACATGATGGGCGTGCTGACCGAGCAGAACTGGATCATGCCGACCAGCCCCACCGACGCCGTGAAGCGCGTGGCCGCCCCCGCACTCGTGACCGCCGTGTGGGTCGCGACGCTGCTCTATGCCGTGGCGCAGGGCCTGATGTACGGCACCCGCTCGGCGCTGCTGATGGACGTGACCAACCCGGCCGTGGCGGCCACGCAGTTCACCGCGTACATGGCGATGATGAACCTGGCGATCGCCTATTCGGCGATGTGGCAGGGCATCGCGATCGAGGCGCTCGGCTACCCGAAGACCCTGCTGATCGACGCGGTGGTCGGCGTGTTGTGCCTGGCCGTATTGCCCTTCATCAAGCCCGCGAGCGAACCGGCCGGTGACGGCCGCGGTGCGCGCCGCGCCCGCGTGCTGGCCGGCGTGCTCGCGCTCGCGTGCCTGGCCTGGCTGCCTTACCGCGCCGGGGTCTGGAACGCCGGCGCGGCGGCGCCGATCTTCGAAACGCTGTTCACGCTGATCTTCGTGGCCTCGGCCGTGTTCCTGGCCACCGGCGCGGCCGTGCTCGGCACCAGCGCCAGCGTGCTTGGCCGCCTCGGCCTCGTGCTGGCGCCGCTGCTGCTCGCGATGTACCTGCGGCGCTGGTGGCCGCAGGCCGAGTGGCTGTATTTCGTGGTGCCGGCCGCCGCGGCGCTGGTGCTGGCAGCGCAGGCGCGGCTGTCGTGGCAAGTGTTGCGGGTGGCGCCGGCGCCGGCCCTCGCCGCGGCCTGAGTGCCGGCTTACCGGGTGGTCGACTCCAGGTAGTCGCACGCCAGCTGCGCCAGCGCGCGCACCCCGTTCACCAGGCAGCGCTCGTCGGCGAAGAAACGGGGTGAATGGTTCGGTGCCGCGGTGCGCGGGTCGGTGCCGGGCGGCACCACACCAATGAAGATGAACAGGCCCGGCACGAGCTGCTGGAAGAACGAGAAGTCTTCCGAGCCCATCACCTTGGGCACGAGCATCAGCTGGCCCGCGCCGGCGGTGCGCTCCAGCGTCGGCACCATCGCTTCGGTCAACTTCGGGTCGTTCACCGTCACCGGGTAGTTCTTGCGGATGCACACCGTGCACTTGGCGCGCGAGCCGCGTGCGATGGCTTCGGCCAGCGTGGTCACGCGCTCGTGGATGTCGTCGCGCATCTCTTCGTCGAAGCTGCGGATCGTGCCGCGCATCTCGACCGAATCGGGAATGATGTTCTCGCGCACGCCACCCTTGATGGCGCCGATGGTCACGACCGCCGGCTCGCGCGTCAGGTCGAGCTGGCGGCTCACCACGGTCTGCAGGCCGAGCACCACCTGCGCGGCGGTGACGATCGGGTCGACGCCGAACCACGGCATCGCACCGTGCGTCTGGCTGCCGTGCACGGTGATGCTGAGGTTGTCGGCACTCGCCATCGTGGGCCCCGGGCGGTAGCCGATCACACCGAGCGGCAGGCGCGACGTGACATGCAGGCCGAAGATCGCCTGCGGCGTCGGGTGCTCCAGCGCGCCTTGCTGGATCATCATCTTCGCGCCGCCGTCTTCGCCTTCGGGCGGCAGCTCTTCGGCCGGCTGGAAGATGAACTTCACCGAGCCGCGCAGCGTGGCCCGCAGGCCGGTCAACACTTCGGCCACACCCATCAGGATGGCGGTGTGCAGGTCGTGGCCGCAGGCGTGCATCACGCCCACGGTCTCGCCGTTCCAGGTGGTCTTCACCTTCGAGGCGAAAGGCAGGTCGACTTCTTCGCTGACGGGCAGCGCGTCCATGTCGGCGCGCAGCGCGACCACCGGGCCGGGCAGCGCGCCCTTGAGCAGGCCGACCACGCCGGTGTGGGCGACGCCGGTGCGCACCTCGTCGAGGCCGAGCGCGCGCAGGTGTTCGGCCACCACGGCCGCGGTGCGGAATTCGCGGTTGCCGAGTTCGGGGTGTTCATGGAAGTCGCGCCGCCAGCGCACCAACTGCGGCTCGATCGACGCTGCGGCCGCGTCGATGCGGCTGGCGAGTGAAGTGGGGTGGACGACGCGCTCCGACATGCTGCCCTTTCGGCGGCACGGCGCCGCGCCGGGAAACCTTAGCACGCCTTCGTGAAGCTCAATCGCGCTTCGGCGCGCCGGGGCGCAGGTTCAGGTCGTCGAACAGTTCATCGGGCGACGTGTCGGGGTCTTCCGACACGTCGGCCCCGCTCAGCAGGTCCATCGACGACTCGATCCAGCCGCTGCCCGAGGTGTCGGGCCGCGGCGGCTTCTGCGCCCGGCCGGGCGCCGGCAGCTCGTCGGGGTCGACCCACTCGCCCATGGGCGCGCTTTCGCTGATGCGCCAGACCGCCCGCTTCGTCGGCACGGCGGGCGAGGGCCGGGCCGCGTGGGCTTTCGGCGCCTTGCCGGTCAGCAAACTCCTGAGCGTCTTTTTCATGCGGTCGGCGTCGGGTGGGCAGGGCTGGTGAAGAGGGCACAGGAGCACAGGTACGTGGCCACTGCCCCGATGGATGCGGCATTCTGTTCACCGGCCGCGGCTGTGTCAGCACGACAAAACAGGCGCCGCCATGTGCTGCACGGCGATGTTCGAGTCGGTGGCTTGTCGGCCACTGCCGCGTGCAGGATGTCGCGCCAGTGGCCTGGGTGACAGGCCCGGTGCCCAAGCGGCGGGCGCGGTGCTACCGTGCTGGCCTGCTGCCACCACCGGAGACGACCATGAACTACCGCTGCGCCCACCGCTGGGCTTTCACGTCCTGGGGCGGGGCGCTTGAAGAGCAGGCCGACGAGCTTGCGCCGCCGGCCGGCCACGAGGTCAGCGTGCGCATCACGCACTGCGGCATCTGCCATTCAGACCTGCACGTGCAGGCCGGTGGTTTCGACATGGGTGGCGGCAAACTCTCGTCGCTGGCGCGGGCCGGCGCGACGCTGCCGCTGACCATGGGCCACGAGATCGGCGGCGTGGTGGCCGAGATCGGGCCCGAGGTGCAGGGCGTGGCCGTCGGCGACCCGGTCGTCGTGTACCCGTGGATCGGCTGCGGCGCCTGCCCGGTGTGCGAGCAGGGTGACGACCATGTGTGCCCGCGCGCGTCGAACACGCTCGGCATCCAGAAGCCCGGCGGTTTTGCCGACCTGGTGCGGGTGCCGCACGAGCGTTACCTCGTCGCCACCGGCAGCCTCGACCCGGCGCGTGCCGCCACCTTCGCGTGTGCGGGCATCACGGCGTTCAGCGCGGTGCGCCGGCTCGGCACGCTGACCGAGAGCGACGTGGTCGTGATCATCGGCGCGGGTGGCGTGGGCATGACGGCCGTGGCGCTGCACTCGGCGTTGTCGCCGGCGCGCACCGTGGTGATCGATTCCGACCCGGGGCGGCGCGAAGCGGCGCTCGCCCATGGTGCGGCGCTCGCTTTCGACCCCGCGATGCCCGACGCGCTGAAGGCCATCGGCAAGGCCTGCGGCTTCAACGTGGCGGCGGTGATCGACTTCGTGGGCGCCGAGTCGACCTCGTCGCTGGCGGTGAACCTGGTGCGGCGCGGCGGGCGCGTGGTGATGGTCGGCCTGTTCGGTGGCGAGTTCCGCATGCCGCTGCCCACGTTCGCGCTGAAAGTGCTGCAGATCAGCGGCTCCTACGTGGGCTCGCTGAACGACCTGCGCGAGCTGGTGGCACTCGCGCAGCGCGTGAAACTGCCACAGATCCCGCTCGACCTGCGGCCGATGTCACAGGTCAACCAGGCTTTGGGCGACCTGGCGCAGGGGCGCGTGGTGGGCCGGGTGGTGCTGCAGCCTTGAACTCGGCGGCGGCGCCCGCAGTTGGGGTGCATGGGTGCGCGATGCCGCGCGCCCGCTGCAGGAGTCTTTCATGTCCGCACTGCCCGTCGAAACCATCAAGTCGCGCCTCGAGACCGTGATCGCGCTCGCGCGCTTGCTCGAGCGGGTCGAAGCCAGCGGTGTGGCCGTCGGTGCCGATCAGTACCGCGCCCTGGTGCAGCGGCTCGCGCTGGCCTTGTCGCAAGAACTGCCTCAAGACGCACTGAACGCCGTGCTCGGCGCCCACCCGGCCGCGGCCGAGTTGTACGAGAACCTGCACTACGAGCAGTCGGGCCTGTCGCGCGCTTCGCTCGAACGCTCGGTCAGCTCGGAGCTGATCGCGAGCCAGGCCATCACGAAGGCTGCACGAAAGAACTGAGCCGCGTGTCGGTGCGCGCCAGCCGCTGGCCGACGAGGTAACTCGTGCCCATCACCAGCACGATGGCGGCGCCGAACCAGAGCGCCTTGTCGTCGGCCCAGGCATCGATGCCGGGCACCGTCTGCGTGGCGACGCCGAGGCCGGCGGTCAGCAGGCTGACGCCCGAGACCGCCAGCGCCATCACACGCGACGCGATGCGCGCGGTCTGGTCGGAACGGCGCACCAGGCGTGCGATCCACCAGCCGTTCAGGCCGTCGGTCAGCAGCATGCCGGCGATGAAGGTCAAGGCGAGGAACAGCGCGCTCTGCCAGCCGCCGAAGCGCGTGGCCGTCACCGCGAACAGCGTGGCCTGACTCACGGTGTCGAACGACAGCGCGAAGAGCGTGCCCACCGCCATCACCGTGGCGGGGTTGCGGGCCCGCAGCAGCCGAGCGAACACGCCGCAGCGCCAGCCGAGCAGCGGCGTGGCCTGGTCGCACGGGGTTCGCAGCACGGCGCCGATGTTCAGCAAGGCCAGCAGCGTGAGCACGCCGATCGACACCCAGGCGCCGAACGACTCGAGCCAGTGCGGCGCGCGCCAGGCCTGGGCGAGTGTCGACACCCCGAGCGCCACGCCCACCACCACGAGGCCATGGCCGAGCGAGAACAACACGCCGGCGGCGCTCGCCAGCCGTGGCCGCGCCTGCGCGTTGTAACGCGTGAGGCCGTCGATGGCGGCGAGGTGGTCGGCGTCCAGCCCGTGTTTGATGCCGAGCATCAGCACCACGAGGGCCAGCCCGATGAAGTCGCTGGGCAGGTCGGTGTTCATGTGTAGGAACTTTGGATCTTATTTCATACCGGCTTCGAGCAAGGTTCGCGCCAGGCGCCGCAGGCCGGCAAGCACCGAGAAGGCCCTGTTTCCCGCCGCTGTTGCACGCGCCGCCGGGCCGCTGCATCGTGAACACTGGCGCGAACCCCACGGAGCCGGCGAACCGGGCCGCTGCCATGAACAAAGACCACATCCCTGCCTTCACCCTTGTGCCGGAGAAACGGGCCGTCGAAGCGAAACCAGCCGCAGGCCCCGCCACGCCGCGTTTCATCGACGACGTGGCCGCCGGCCGGGTCGAATTGCCGACGATCCCCGCCGTTGTGCAACGCCTGATCGCCGCGCTGCGCGACCCCGACGTCGACGCGCGCAAGATCGGCGAAGCGCTGTCGCGCGACCCGGTGCTCAGCGCCAAGGTGCTGAAGGTGGCGAACTCTTCGTTCTTCGGCGGCCAGCGTTCGATGGCCTCGATCGACGCCGCCGTGGCGATGATCGGCACGGCGGCCCTCAACAAGCTCATCGTGGCCTGCGGGGTGGCCGCGACCTTCGAGAAGATCGAGAGCATCGACATGCCGCTGTTCTGGCGTGACGCGCTGGTGGCCGCCACCGCCGCCAGCAAGCTCGCGCCGCGCCTGGCGGCCGACCCCGAAGAAGCCTACCTGTGCGGCCTGCTGCACGCGACCGGGCACCTGATCCTGTGCCGCAGCTACCCCGACATCGCCAACGCCATGTTCGCCGGCTTCGAGGTGCTGCGCGGTGCCGAGCTCGCCGCGATCGAGCTCGAAGCCTTCGGCATCGAGCACCCGACGGTGGGCGCGCTGTGGGTCGAGTC
This sequence comes from Rhizobacter sp., assembly GCF_032229685.1. Classification (GTDB taxonomy): domain Bacteria; phylum Pseudomonadota; class Gammaproteobacteria; order Burkholderiales; family Burkholderiaceae_C; genus LMDS01. The sequence continues at coordinate 32,881 of NZ_JAVTWP010000033.1, forward strand.
GCTCGGGTTCCCGCAAGCCATCGCCGAGGCGGTCGGCAGCGCGGTGCGCCCGCTCGCCGAACTTCAGGCGCCACTCGCGCTGGCCTTGCGCGGTGCGTGCACGCTGGTGACGTCGGTCGCGCAGAAACAAGATGCGGACGTGGCACTGGCCGCCCTGCCGCCGGCGCTGCGCGCCGGCTTCACCGCTCCGGGCGGCGAACCCGACGCGAGCTTCATCAAGCTCTACGACACGCTGCTCGAAACCGAGCCGGCGCTCTGATCAGCGCGCCGCCGGTGCGCGGCCCTCGTAGAGCGTGACCACGCACGCGCCACCCAGCCCGAGGTTGTGCTGCAGGCCCAGGCGCGCGCCCGGCACCTGGCGCTGTTCGGCCGTGCCCCGCAGCTGGTGGGTCAACTCGTAACACTGGGCCAGCCCCGTGGCGCCGAGCGGGTGGCCTTTCGACAGCAGGCCGCCGGAAGGGTTGGTGACCACCCGGCCGCCATAGGTGTTGTCGCCGGCGTCGATGAAGGCTGCCGCGCCCCCTTCGGCACACAGGCCGAGCGCTTCGTAGCTGATCAACTCGTTCTGCGCGAAGCAGTCGTGCAGCTCGACCACGTCGATGTCGTCGGGCCCGATGCCGGCCTGCTCAAAGACTTGCTGCGCCGCGCGCCGGCTCATGCCGTAGCCCACGAGCTGCATCATGTCGTGGCTTGCAAAACTGTCGGGCCGGTCCGTCGTCATCGCCTGCGCGGCGATGAACACGTCGGTGCGCAGGCCGTGGCGCTTGGCATAGGCCTCGGACACGAGCACAGCCGCCGCGGCGCCGCAGGTCGGCGGGCAGGCCATCAGGCGCGTCAGCACGCCGGGCCACAGCATCGGCGCGTTCATCACGTCTTCGGCCGTGAGTTCCTTGCGCAGCAGCGCGAGCGGGTTGCGCGCTGCGTGCCGGCTGGCCTTGGCGCGCACCTTGGCAAAGGCCTCGAGCGGCGTGCCGTGTTTGTTCATGTGCGCCAGGCCGGCGCCGCCGAAGTAACGCAGCGCGAGCGGCAGCTCGGGCATGCCGACCAGCGCGGCGGCTTCGCGGTCGAAGTCTTCGAAGGGGCTCGGCCGGTCATTGAAGACCGTGCCGAGCGCGCCCGGGTTCATCTGCTCGAAGCCGAGCGCGAGCACGCAGTCAGCGGCACCGCTCTCGATGGCCTGGCGCGCGAGGAAGAGGGCGGTCGAACCGGTCGAGCAGTTGTTGTTGACGTTGAAGATCGGAATGCCGCTCATGCCCAGGCCGTACAGCGCTTTCTGCCCGCTCGTCGAGTCGCCGTACACGTAGCCGACATAGGCTTGCGCGATCGCGTCGAAGGCCACGCCGGCATCTGCCAACGCCAATCGGCCGGCGTTCGCGGCCATCACCGGGTAGGGGTCGTTCGCGCCTGGCTTGGCGAACGCGATCATGCCGACGCCGGCCACGAATGCCTTGCTCATGCCGCTGCTTTCGGCGTGCGTTTCAGCATCTCTGCGCGGATGTCCTTCTTCATCACCTTGCCCACCTTCGAGCGCGGCAGGTCGGGCCAGACCTCGACCAGCTTGGGCGTCTTCACGCTGCCGATGCGCGCTTTCACGAACGCCTGGATGTCGTGCGGGTCGACACTTCGCCCGGCGTGCAGCTGCAGCACCGCCACCACCTTCTCGCCCCACTTGTCGTCGGGCAGGCCGATCACGGCGCTGTCTTGAACGTCGGGGTGTTGCATCAGCGCCTGCTCGACCTCGACCGAATAGACGTTGAAGCCGCCGGTGATGATCATGTCTTTCGCGCGGTCGACGATGTAGAGAAACCCGTCGGCGTCGAGGCGGCCGATGTCGCCGGTGTGGTGCCAGCCGAAGCGGCCGGCCTCGGCCGTGGCGGCGGCGTCCTTGTAGTAGCCCATCATCACGAGCGAACTGCGGATCACGATCTCGCCGGTTTCGCCGGTCGGCAACAAGGCGCCCTCGGCGTTCATCGTGGCCACCTGCACGAGCGGGCCGGGCCGGCCTGCGGAGCCGAGGCGCTGCTTCGCCACCGTGCCGTCGGTGTTGAAGTGGTCGCGCGGCGCCATCATCGAGATCATCATCGGCGCCTCGGTCTGGCCGAAGAGTTGCGCCATCACCGGGCCGATCTTCGTCAGCGCTTCTTCGAGCCGCGCGACCGAGATCGGTGCGGCGCCGTACCAGAAACACTGCAGCGAATCGAGCTTCGTGGTGGCCAGCTGCTCGTGCTGCAGCAGCATGTAGATCAGCGTCGGCGGCAGGAAGGTGTGGGTCACGCGGTGGCGTTCGATCAAAGCGAGGAACTCGCCGAGGTCGGGCTTGGGCATGATGACCACGCGGCCGCCGAGTGCCATCACCGGCAGGCACAACACGCCGGCGGCGTGCGTGAGCGGCGCGAGCGCCAGGTACGACGGGCGGCCGTCGAAGGGGTAGCCCATCAGCGTGAGCGCGCTCATGGTCTCGAGGTTGCGGCCCGAGAGCATCACACCCTTCGGGCTGCCGGTCGTGCCGCCGGTGCCGGCGATCATCGCCACATCGTCGATCGGCGCAACAGTCAACGGTTCGGCGCCGACACCTTCGAGCCATTGCGAAAGCGACGGCGCAAACGGCACCGGCTTGTCGAGGCAGACCCAGGCCTTGACCTTCGGCAGCCCCGCGCGCATCTGCTCGACCATCGGCGCGTAATTGCTGTGGAAGATCAGCGCGGCGCAGTCGAACGCATCGAGCACGAAGCGGTTCTCGCTCGTCTCGTTGCGCGGATTGATCGGGCACCACACCGCGCCGGCGCGCGAGATGCCGAAGACGCAGGCGAAGGCGTGCGCGTCGTTGCTCGACAGCACCGCGACCTTGTCGCCCGGCGCGATGCCCGAGCGCTGCAGGCCGCGGCCGACGCGGTGGCTGATCGCCTGCACCTCGGCGTAGCCGAGATCCACGCCGTTCATCGTCAGACAAGGCGACGCGGTGCCGAGCTGCGCCCCCTTGTCGAGGTAGTCGACCAGTCTCATGAGAGCCCCTCAGCCTGCCGCGACTCGATGCTTCACTTGTGAACGCTCAGCACCGGCTCCTGCACCAGCCCGAAGCTCTTCAACGCGCCGAGCAGCTCGCGATGGCCGAACGCCTGGCAGCCCGATGCGAAGCCGGCGCGCCTGGGCGGCTGCTGCAGCAGCGAGGCCGCCGCGTATGCCTGCAGCAAGCCGGTCTGCTTGTAGTTGCAGTTGCCGTAGATCACGCAGTGCGCCCGTGCCAGCGGCCCTTGCGCGTGCACGGAGTCGACCGACTTGTTGATGCGCGGGTTCTCGCGCGGCGGCATCGTGTTCATCACGCCGGCCGCCGTCTGGGCGAGCGCGGCGTAGCGTTCGTCGGGCTTCATGTCTTTGGTGGCTTCGAGCGCGGCAGCCACGATCTGCGGCACGCCGAGCATCAGCGGCTTGTTGAACACGCCGCCGAGCACCTTGACGTTGGCAACCCGCGGATCACGCTTGAACCACACCGGGTGCGAGGTGCCGCCCCAGGGCAGCGCCAGCGCCATCTCGTGCTGTCCGGGGATCGCGAGGTGGTACAGGCCGGCATCGGGCTGGTGCTCGACGTACTCGTTCTGCTGCAGGTGGTAGGCCTTGGCCATCGCGGCGTTGACAAGGATGGTCGCGGTCGACGCGATCGTCGGGCTGCCGCCCCAGAACACCGCGATGTCGAGCGTGTCGATCCCCGGCGTCTCCAGGCACAACTGCGCGGCGATCTCGCCGGTGGTGTACATCTGCGCGAGGCCGGGCGACAGCAGCAGGCCGGCGTTCGCGAACTTCGCGCCGTATTCCTGGTCGAGCGTGATCAGCCAGTCTTGCTCGCCCGTGGTGTCGGTGTAGTGGCACTTCGAGGCGAGGCAAGCCTGCACGACCTCGTGGCCGAACTTGGCGAACGGGCCGACGGTGTTCAGCACCACCGACGCGCCGTCGAAGAGCTTGGTCAGCGCCGCGGTGGTATGCGGAACCTCGACCACCTCGTAGCTGGCGGTCTCGATGCCGGCGACGTTGCTCTTCATCGCCGCCTGGAGCTTGTCGGCGCTGCGACCCGCTGCGATGAACGGGATGTTGTATTCCCGCAGGTACTCGCACACCAGCCGGCCGGTGTAGCCAGAGGCGCCGTAGACGACGACGGGCTTCTTGCTGTTCTTGCTCATGGGTTGTCTCCTGTTGCTGTGTTGTCGTGACGTGGCTGATCGATCACATGCCCATGCCGCCGTCGACCGGCAGGCCGGCGCCGGTGATGAAGCGTGCTGCGTCGGAACACAGGAACACGACCGCGTCGGCCATGTCGCTCACCTCGCCGAGCCGCCCCGACGGGGTCTGCTCGATGATCGCGCCGACCGCCGCTTCGGGCGAGGCGAACAAGCCCGCCGCGACCACGTCGCCCGCGAGCTTCATGCCCATCTCGGTCGGCACGAGGCCGGGGTAGATGCAGTTCACGCGCACGCCGTAGCCGAGCTTGCCGGCTTCCATGGCGCCGACGCGCGTGAGGCGGTCGACCGCCGACTTGGTGGCCGAATAACCGGCGATGGCGGGGAAGGCGATCGTCGCCGCCACCGACGAGATGTTGACCACCGCGCCGCCCTTGCCGGCCGCGCCGCCCGGGCGCATGGCGCGGAAGGCGTGTTTCATGCCGAGCGCGGTGCCGACGATGTTGACGTCGAGCATCTTGCTCAAGGCAGCCGGGTCGATGTCGGCCACCAGCGCGGTGACTTCGATGCCGGCGTTGTTGATCAGGATGTCGAAACCACCGAGCGTGTCGACGGTGGCCTGCACGGCGGCGAGCCAGTCGGCTTCCTGGGTCACGTCGAGCTTCACGAAGCCGGCTTTCGCGCCACCGGCCGAGAGCTTGCCCGCCGTGTCGCGCCCGAGCGAAGTGAGCACGTCGCCGATCATCACCGAGGCGCCGGCCGCCGCCAGTGCCTGGGCCATGCCTTCACCGAGGCCGCGTGCGCCGCCGGTGACCAGGGCCTTGCGGCCGGTCAGGTCGAACTTGTTCATGGTGTGTCTCCTGGTGTTATTTGGACGAATGTCCAAGGGAAGAATTTCATCGTAGAAGTCGTCTTGACAACTGTCAAGAGGGTTTTGGACAAGTGTCAAGAACTGGAAGTTGCGCCACTGGCCGGTGGCCGCCGCGCTCTTTACAATCGCGCCATGGCCACGACCCCCCGCCCTCGCGACGACAAGTTCAACGAGCGCCGCGCCGAGCTCGGCGAAGCCGCGCTGCAGACGCTGGCCGAGCTCGGCTACGCGCGCACCAGCCTGCGCGAGATCGCGCAGAACTCCGAGTTCTCGCACGGCGTGCTGCACTACTACTTCGAAGACAAGCTCGACCTGATCCTGTGCAGCGTTCGCCAGTACAAGGCGCGTTGCGTGAAGCGCTACGACGAGGTCACGGCCACGTCGACCAACTACGAAGAGCTGCTCGAAGGGTTTGCCGCCGCCCTCGGCGACACGCTGCGCAAGGAAGCCTCGCTGCACCGGCTCTGGTACGACCTTCGCGCGCAGTCGCTGTTCGAAGCCGCGTTTCGTGCCGACGTGGCCGAGATCGACAAGAGCCTCGAGAAGATGATCTGGCGCGTGCTGTCGCGCTTTGCCGAGCTCGGTGGTCAGCCGGTGGGCCTGCCCAGTGGCGTGGCCTATGCAATGTTCGACGGCCTGTTCCAGCAGGCCTTGCAGAAGCACCTGTCGGGCGACAAGAAGGCCGTGGCCGCGATGCAGGCCCATGTGCGGCTGGTGGTCCCGCAACTGGTGCCCGCGCCGGTGGCCGGCAAGCGGCGCAAGCAGGCTGTGGCTGCCTGAGGCGGCGCTCGCCGGCGCCGGTCGACTTCTGCGCTCTAATGGGCGGCCATGAAAGCTTCCCTGTATTGGTTCATCGCTGCGCTGCTCATCGGCCTGGCCGGTTGCGCCAGCAAGCAGGCGGCGCCCGTTCCGGCGGCCGCACCCGCCGCCACGGCAGGCGCGGCGGCGCCGGCGAGCCCGTCCGCTTCAGCCGCGGCGGCGTCGACGCCGGTGCCGCCGCGCGCCGCGCTGGCGGCCGAACAGAAACGGCTCGCCGAATTGTTCAAGGGCACGCCGGTCGTGTTCTCGATGCAGGCCGACGGCAGCATGAAGGTCGACGTGCCCTTGAGCTTCTGCTTCGACCGAGGTTCGCTGGTCGTCAAGCCGCCGCTCGGCGCGGTGCTCGACCGGCTGGCGCGCAGCCAGCGTGGCGACACGACCAAGCTGCGCGTCTCGGCCGCCGCTGACAGCGCCAGCAGCGGCGCGAACCTGGCCCGCGACCGGGCCGCCAGCGCACGCGACTACATGGTCGCGCGGGGAGTGCAGGCGGCGCGTGTGGTGCTCGCCGCCGGGGCGCCGGGCGATGGCCTGGAGATCGTCGTCAGCGAGGCCGCGCCGGCCAAACGTTAGCGGTCGCGCCGCAGCAGGCCGACCGGCGCTGCGGCGTCGCCCAGCATGAACAACGTGTAGACGCCGCCGCCGGGAATGCTCAGGGCGGTCTGCAGGTACAGCGACTGCTGCGTCTGCGGCGAAGTCACTTCGAGGCGCATCGCGGTGTTGCCGGTGACCAGTGCGGCGCCCGAAGCTTGGCCCGGCTGCACGTTGCTGGCGATCACGCTGAAGTCGGCGTTGAGCGTGAGTGCCGTCGCTGCGCCCGTCACGCCGTTGACCATGCGCATCTTCAGTTTGGTGGCGGCGCTGGGCAGCAGGTTGTCGTCGGTGATCAGCGCCGCCGTGGCGGCACTCGGGCTGCCATGCACGAGCAGCGTGGCGTCGCTGCCGGCGGCGAGTGCCAGCGTGGGCAAGTTCAACGGGCTGCCGTTGATGGTGACGGCCAGCGCCGCGTTGGTGGTGGTGGGCACCAGCGCATAGGCACCGACCGAAGGCGCGACGAGCGCGGTTTCGATCGGCGTGCTGCCGGCGCTGGCGGCCACGGTGGCACCGCCCGACACCGCGGCGGCCAGCCGCACCCGCGCATTCGTGTTGCGCCAGGGCGTGTAGCTGCCTTGCTGGATCAGCAACCCGCCATTGACGAGGTTGGCGCCGGCGCTCGGTGTGAGCACCACGGTGGCCACAGCCTGGTCGGCGAGCGTGACGCTCGGCATGTCGAGCCGCAGGTCGGTCTTGTTGTCGGCCGCGGTCACGCGCACCCGGTAGGTGCCCGGCGCGAACGAGACCAGCCCGCTCGACAGCGCGTAGTTGGGTGCGCTGATCGTGAAGGTGGGCGCGGCCACGCCGGCCAGGTCGGCGGTTGGCGCGGTCACGTAGACGTCGAGCGTGCCGGCGCTGCTGGCGGCGTCGAAGATGCGCAACTGGGCCGTGCCGGCGGTGGGTGCGGTCGAGTCTTCGCCGATCGACGCGAGCTTCACCGCGCCACTCGCCTCGTACGCGAGCAGGCTGTAGTGCAGGTCCTTGCCGACCACCGCCGATGTGGTGGTGAGCGCGTTGCCGTCGCCGGCGTCGTTGGCCTGGAATGTGATGGTGCCGGCGGTCTGCGACACGGCAGCGCTGGCCGTGTCGAGTGCGGTGGCCGGCACGATGACGGTCGAGCCTGCGAGCAAGTCGATCGACGCGTGGCTCTGGGTCGCGTTGATCACGCGCACCGAAGCGCTGCCGGTCGAGTCGCTGCCACCGCCGCCACACGCCTGCAGCAACACCGCGAGCAGCGCCACGGCGAGGCCCGCCAACCGCCTTGAGTCATTCATTCCCGGTTCCTCGTTCTGGTGATCCGGCGGCCCGTGGCGGGCCGCCGTGAACGCGCGATTGAACCGGGGCAGGGTGTCGACTTGATTGCTGCTCGCGCACGCTGCGTAAAGAAGCGTGAGCGATCTTCAACGGCCGCGTTCTGCGCGGCCGCGTGCCGCGTGTCAGCGTTGTGGCCGGACGCGGTAGACCGCGTTGTTCTTGTCGGCGCTGAAATACACCGTGCCGTCGGCGGCCACGGCCACGCCGGTCACCACGTAGGGCGGCGGCATGCCGGGGCCGGCGGCCAGGCCGATCGGCAGGTTCTCGGCCACGCTGCGGCGCGTGCCGGTGGCCGGGTCGATCTCGGTCAGCCGGCCGGCTGCGCTCTCGGCCACGATGAACGTTCCCCAGGGCGTTTGCGCCACGCCTTCGGGCAGCGCCAGGCCGCTCGCCACCTCGGTCTTGGCGCCGCTCGCCAGGTCGATGCGCGTGAGCTTGCCGGCGGCTTCGGTCACGTAGAGCGCACCGTCGCGGCCGAGTGTCATCTGCACCGGGCCGGCGATTCCGGCGGCGATGACTTTGGTGGTCTTGTAATCGGCGCCGCTGGCCTGCGTGATCGAGCCGGTGGCGATCTCGGCATAGACGACGCTGCCGTCTTCCATCGGCAGCGCGTCGAAGGGCGCCTTCAGGCCGTGGATCGTGTGCACGGTCTTCAGCGAGCTGCGGTCGACGAGTTGCACCGTGCCGGTGAACCACGAGGTCAGCGCGAACAGCTTCGACGACACGCCCACCGCGAACGGGTATTCCATGTCGGAAGCCTGCATGCGGAAGATGTCCTTCACGTCGCCGTTCTTCACGTTCACCTGGCGAAAGCCGAACACGTCGGCGACCCACAACGAATCGCGGTCGAGCTTGAGCCCGGCGGGCACCGCCAGCTTGCCGCTGGTGAGTGTGCGCAGCGCGCCGGTGGCGGGGTCGTAGGCCTCGATCGAGTTGTCGGCCATGTTCGACACGTAGACCGTGCCGTCGGGTGCGATGGCCAGGTTGTCGAGCGCCGGCTTGAGCTGTTTCACGACGGTCTTGCGGCCGCTCGCGAGCTCGACCTTGCAGAGCTCGCCGGTGCGCGTGTCCACGACCCACAGGTTGCCCTTGCCGTCGAGGTTGGCGGCGGCCGGGATCTTGAATTCGCTGTTGATCACGGTGATCGCGCCATTCGCCGGGTCGATCTTCACGACCTGGCCCTTGAACCACAACGGGCCGTACAGCATGCCGTCGGGGCCGACCTCGAAACCGTTGAAGCCGCCCATGTCCTTGGCGATCAGGCGCGGCGCTTTCACGCCGGCCACGTCGAGCTCCCAGAGCGCGTCGCCCAGAAAGACCTGCGACGCGTAGAGCTTGCCGTTCTTGCGATCGAAGTCGAGCGAGTTCAGGCCGGGCAGGTCTTTCGCCAACACCTTCATCGGCGCCGTGTCGTTCTCGCGGTAACGCACCATGCCCATCAGGTAGTTGGTCCAGGCGAGTTCGCCCTTCGGGCCCACCGCGATGTCGTCGGCCTGGCCTTCGGGCGCAGGGATCAGCACCTTGGCGGCGCCGGTCTGGCGGTCGACTTCCCACATCGAATAACCGACCACCGAGCCGGCGAGCAGCCGGCCCTTGGTGTCGACCGCGAGGCCGTGCACGCCGGCGAACGACGAGGGCGCGACCAGCGCCTCGGGGGCGCCCCACGCGGCGGGGCGCGTGGGTGGCGATGAAGCGCAAGCGCTCAGGCCGAGCACGATCGCGACAGACGCGGCGAGCCCGCAGGCCCGCGAGAAATATCGGTTCATGACTGTCTCCATGTTCTTGTGGGAGAAACAGTCTATGCCCGGCTTTCGGGCCGCCCACGTCACGTGAGCGACAGCGCTTCAGTCGGCGCGCGCGTAGCGCTTGGCGCGCAGGTTCTTCTTGATCTCCTGCAGCATCGGCCGCA
>NZ_JAVTWP010000034.1:0-6475 GCF_032229685.1 Rhizobacter sp.
CCGTGGACGACATGCTCGTGCCGAAGGAAAAGCACGGCCTGATCGAGCGCGCCGAGAAGGAAGTCAAGGAGATCGAGCAGCAGTACGTCTCGGGTCTCGTGACGGCCGGCGAGCGCTACAACAAGGTCGTCGACATCTGGGGCAAGACCGGTGACGAAGTGGGCAAGGTCATGATGGCCCAGCTCGCCAAGCAGAAGGTGCAGGACCGCCACGGCAAGGAAGTCGACCAGGAGTCGTTCAACTCCATCTACATGATGGCCGACTCCGGCGCGCGCGGCTCCGCCGCGCAGATCCGCCAGCTGGCCGGCATGCGCGGCCTGATGGCCAAGCCGGACGGCTCGATCATCGAAACGCCGATCACCGCGAACTTCCGCGAAGGCCTGAACGTTCTGCAGTACTTCATCTCCACCCACGGCGCCCGAAAGGGCCTGGCGGACACGGCGCTGAAGACCGCGAACTCGGGCTACCTGACGCGCCGCCTGGTCGACGTGACGCAGGATCTGGTCGTGATCGAAGAAGACTGCGGCACGCAGAACGGCATGAACATGCGCGCGCTGGTCGAAGGCGGCGAAGTGATCGAGTCGCTGCGTGACCGCGTGCTCGGCCGCGTGACCGCGATCGAAGTGCAGCACCCGGAAACGCAGGAGCAACTGCTCGGTGCCGGCGAAATGCTCGACGAAGACGTGCTCGACATGCTGGAGACGGCGGGTGTCGACGAGGTCAAGGTTCGCACCGCGCTGACCTGCGGCACACGCTTCGGCATCTGCGCCAAGTGCTACGGCCGCGACCTGGGTCGTGGCGGCCTGATCAACGTGGGCGAAGCGATCGGCGTGATCGCCGCCCAATCGATCGGTGAGCCGGGCACGCAGCTCACGATGCGCACCTTCCACATCGGTGGTGCGGCGTCGCGTGCGGCGGTGGCTTCGAGCGTCGACGCGAAGAGCGAAGGCCACATCGGCTTCAACGCGACCATGCGCTACGTGACCAACGGCAAGGGCGAACTGGTGGTGATCTCGCGTTCAGGCGAGATCATCATCTCCGACCAGCACGGCCGCGAGCGTGAGCGCCACAAGGTGCCTTACGGTGCACTGCTGAGCATCAAGCCCGACCAGCAGGTCAAGGCCGGCACGGTGCTCGCGAACTGGGATCCGCTGACCCGCCCGATCATCACCGAGTTCGCCGGCAAGGCGAAGTTCGAGAACGTCGAAGAAGGCGTGACGGTCGCCAAGCAGCTCGACGAAGTGACGGGCTTGTCCACGCTCGTCGTGATCGACCCGAAGCGCCGCGGCGCCACCAAGGTGGTGCGCCCGCAGGTCAAGCTGCTCGACGTGGCCGGCAACGAAGTGAAGATCCCCGGCACCGACCACTCGGTGACGATCAGCTTCCAGGTGGGCTCGCTGGTTCAGATCCGCGACGGGCAAGACCTGATGCCGGGCGAAGTGCTCGCACGCATCCCGGTCGAAGGCCAGAAGACGCGCGACATCACCGGCGGCTTGCCGCGGGTGGCCGAGCTGTTCGAAGCCCGCACGCCGAAAGACAAGGGCACGCTGGCCGAGATGACCGGCACGGTGTCGTTCGGCAAGGAAACGAAGGGCAAGGTCCGCCTGCAGATCACCGACCCGGAAGGCAAGGTCTACGAAGAGCTGGTGCCCAAGGAAAAGAACATCGTGGTCCACGAAGGCCAGGTGGTCAACAAGGGCGAGTCGGTGGTCGACGGCCCGGCCGACCCGCAGGACATCCTGCGCCTGCTGGGCATCGAGGAACTGGCGCGTTACATCGTCGACGAAGTGCAGGACGTTTACCGCTTGCAGGGCGTGAAGATCAACGACAAGCACATCGAGGTGATCGTTCGCCAGATGTTGCGCCGCGTTCAGATCGTCAACCCGGGCGAGACCGGCTACATCCTGGGCGAACAGGTCGAGCGTTCCGAACTGCTGGGCCGCAACGACAAGGCCCTGGCCGAAGGCAAGTTGCCCGCCACGCACAGCGATGTGCTGATGGGCATCACCAAGGCGTCGCTGTCGACCGACAGCTTCATCTCGGCGGCCTCGTTCCAGGAAACCACGCGTGTGCTCACCGAGGCTGCCATCATGGGCAAGCGCGACGAGCTGCGTGGCCTGAAGGAAAACGTCATCGTCGGCCGCCTGATCCCCGCGGGCACCGGCATGGCGTTCCACGACGCGCGCAAGACCAAGGAAGCCATGGACGACGCCGAGCGCAAGGCGATCGTGATGCAGGAAGCCGAAGAACTGGCGGCCGTGCAGTTGGCACAGGTCGACGCGGCGAGCGACGCAGCTGAATAAGCGTTCGTCTCGCACCGAAAGGCGGCCTGCGGGCCGCCTTTTTTTGGTCTGCGGAGTGAGCCCGGCGCTTGCGCCGACGCGCCTGGCTCAAGCCGCGGCGTTTGCGGCCGACCAGTCGAGCGGCGTCTGGATGGTCAGGCCGCGTGGTTGCGCCTTGCGCGCGAGCTTCAACACGGCTTTGTCGCGGCTCAGCAGCCACTGCGCGCCGCACGTCAACGCGAGGTCGATGAACTTCTGGTCGTCGGTGTCGGTGCAACGCAAGCGCGTGGTGGGGCCGGCCGGTGCGGGCACAGGCACTTCGACGCAGTAGCGGCCCCATGTCGACGCCAGCTGCGGTAGATCGGGGTGCCAGCGGTCCAGGTGGCCGCGGGCGAGCACATGCTGCAGTTCATCGCGCATCTCTGCGGTCGCGACCCAGCGCAAGGTGCCCGTTGTGAGCGCTCGCTGCAGCGCAGTGCATTGTGTGTTGCCGAAGAGCCAGCAGTCGAGGACGACGTTGGTGTCGAGCACGGCGATCTGCGGAAGGTGGCTCATCGGGCTGGGCAGGGGCGGGCAGGGCGTGCAACGGTAGCACCCGCGGCGCCTTGTGCGGGCCGGCAAGGGCGTGGCTTGCAGCGTTCAAGGCGTCGGCATACAATAGAAGGCTTTTCGGCAGACATTGCTGCGCTCTTTGCTGGGCAACCCGACGGAATCACGCTTTCCGTTCAGGTGTGCTTTTCCCAGAGTTGCAGGCGAAGAACTGGGCCCAACCGGCCCGTGCCGCCGAAAGCCAAGTGACTTCAAACGGGAACAAGTTACCAATGCCTACCATCAACCAGCTCGTGCGTCACGGTCGCGAGACCGAGATCACGAAGTCCAAGTCGCCGGCACTGCAGGGCGGCCCCCAGCGGCGCGGCGTGTGCACGCGGGTGTACACCACGACGCCGAAGAAGCCGAACTCCGCGCTCCGCAAGGTCGCCAAGGTTCGCCTGACCAACGGCTTCGAAATCATTTCCTACATCGGCGGCGAAGGCCACAACCTGCAGGAGCACAGCGTCGTGCTCGTGCGCGGCGGCCGCGTGAAGGACTTGCCCGGTGTGCGTTACCACATCGTGCGTGGCTCGCTCGACCTGCAAGGCGTGAAAGACCGCAAGCAGTCGCGTTCCAAGTACGGCGCCAAGCGCCCCAAGAAGGCTTAACAGCCGCACCAGCGACCCGGCCTTCGGGCTGTGGTCATGTTCGGCAAGTCTCCCGGCTTGCCGAGTAAGTTGGATGGCCCCACATGGGTTGTCCGCGGCAGTTGCGAAAGCACTTGCCAACTGAAGCAAAAGGAAGAGAAATGCCTCGTCGTCGCGAAGTCCCCAAACGGGACATCCTCCCCGATCCGAAGTTCGGCTCGGTCGATCTGTCGAAGTTCATGAACGTGATCATGGAGTCCGGCAAGAAGGCCATCGCAGAACGCATCATCTACGGTGCGCTCGAGCAGGTGGAAAAGAAGTCGGGCAAGGACCCGCTCGAGATCTTCGTCGTTGCGCTGAACAACATCAAGCCGATGGTCGAAGTGAAGTCACGCCGCGTGGGCGGTGCGAACTACCAGGTTCCCGTGGAAGTTCGCCCCGTGCGCCGTGTGGCGCTGGCCATGCGCTGGCTCAAGGAATCGGCCCGCAAGCGCGGCGAGAAGTCGATGGCCCAGCGCCTCGCCAACGAGCTGCTCGAGGCCGTCGAAGGCCGCGGCGGCGCGATGAAGAAGCGCGACGAAGTGCACCGCATGGCTGAAGCCAACAAGGCGTTCTCGCACTTCCGCTTCTAAGCAGAAAACCCGCTGTCTCCGGCCGCTCTTCGGGTTTTCACGAACCCGCGAGCGGCCCGTGTATTTGTCAAGTCCTTTGGAGTGCCATCATGGCCCGCAAGACCCCCATCGAGCGCTATCGCAATATCGGTATCTCGGCGCACATCGACGCCGGCAAGACCACGACCACCGAGCGCATCCTGTTCTACACCGGTGTGAACCACAAGATCGGTGAAGTGCACGATGGCGCGGCCACCATGGACTGGATGGAGCAGGAGCAGGAGCGTGGCATCACGATCACGTCGGCTGCGACCACCTGCTTCTGGAAGGGCATGGAGCTGGGCTATCCCGAGCACCGCATCAACATCATCGACACCCCCGGGCACGTCGACTTCACGATTGAAGTCGAGCGCTCGATGCGCGTGCTCGACGGCGCCTGCATGGTGTACTGCGCCGTGGGTGGCGTGCAGCCGCAGTCGGAAACGGTCTGGCGTCAGGCCAACAAGTACAAGGTGCCGCGCCTGGCGTTCGTCAACAAGATGGACCGCACCGGCGCGAACTTCTACAAGGTCGTCGAGCAGATGAAGGTTCGCCTGAACGCGAACCCGGTGCCCATCGTGATCCCCATCGGTGCCGAAGAAGGTTTCACCGGCGTGATCGACCTGATCAAGATGAAGGCGATCATCTGGGACGAGGCCTCGCAAGGCATGAAGTTCGACTACCGCGAGATCCCGGCCGAACTGCTCGAAGAGGCCAAGAAGTGGCGCGAGAAGATGCTCGAGGCCGCCGCCGAATCGAGCGAAGACATGATGAACAAGTACCTCGAGACGGGCGACCTGACCGAGGACGAGATCAAGCTCGCCATCCGCACGCGCACGATCGCCGCTGAGATCCAGCCCATGTTCTGCGGCTCGGCCTTCAAGAACAAGGGCGTGCAGCGCATGCTCGATGGCGTGGTCGACTTCATGCCGTCGCCGGCCGACATTCCGCCGGTGCCGGGCACCGACGACGACGACAAGCCCGTCGTGCGTCAGCGCACCGACGAAGAGAAGTTCGCCGCGCTCGCGTTCAAGCTGATGACCGACCCGTACGTCGGCCAGCTCACGTTCGTGCGCGTGTATTCGGGCGTGCTGAAGTCGGGCGACTCGGTCTTCAACCCGATTCGTGGCAAGAAGGAACGCATCGGCCGCATCTTGCAGATGCATGCCAACCAGCGCGAAGAGATCAAGGAAATTCTGGCGGGCGACATTGCCGCCTGCGTGGGCCTGAAAGAAGTGACCACGGGCGAAACCCTGTGCGACCCGGACTCGATCATCACGCTCGAGAAGATGATCTTCCCCGAGCCGGTGATCTCGCAGGCTGTCGAGCCCAAGACCAAGCCCGACCAGGAAAAGATGGGTATTGCACTGGGCCGCCTGGCCCAGGAAGACCCGTCGTTCCGCGTGCGCACCGATGAAGAGTCGGGCCAGACCATCATCTCGGGCATGGGCGAGCTGCACCTCGAAATCATCGTCGACCGCATGAAGCGCGAGTTCGGCGTGGAAGCCAACGTCGGCAAGCCGCAGGTGGCCTACCGCGAGACGATCCGCAAGAACGTGTCCGACATCGAAGGCAAGTTCGTGCGCCAGTCGGGCGGCAAGGGCCAGTACGGCCACGTCGTGCTGAAGATCGAACCGCAAGAGCCGGGCAAGGGCTTCGAGTTCGTCGACGCGACCAAGGGTGGCGTGGTGCCGAAGGAATTCATTCCCGCGGTCAAGAAGGGTGTGGAAGATTCGCTGCCGAACGGTGTGCTCGCCGGTTACCCGGTGGTCGAC
This sequence comes from Rhizobacter sp., assembly GCF_032229685.1. Classification (GTDB taxonomy): domain Bacteria; phylum Pseudomonadota; class Gammaproteobacteria; order Burkholderiales; family Burkholderiaceae_C; genus LMDS01. The sequence goes on from NZ_JAVTWP010000034.1 coordinate 5,886, forward strand.
GTGAAGGTCACGCTGACCTTCGGTTCGTACCACGAGGTCGACTCGAACGAAAACGCGTTCAAGATGGCCGCGTCGCTCGGCTTCAAGGACGGTTGCCGCAAGGCCAACCCGGTGATCCTCGAGCCGATGATGGCCGTGGAAGTCGAGACGCCCGAAGACTACGCCGGCAACGTGATGGGCGACCTGTCGTCCCGTCGCGGCATGGTGCAGGGCATGGACGACATGCCCGGCGGCGGCAAGGTCATCAAGGCCGAAGTGCCGCTGTCGGAAATGTTCGGCTACTCCACCACGCTGCGCTCGATGTCGCAAGGCCGCGCCACGTACACGATGGAGTTCAAGCACTACAGCGAAGCTCCGAAGAACGTGGCCGACGCGATCATCACCGCGCGCGGGAAATAAACACGAGAGCGGGACTCGCTGCGCGAGCCCTTCTCTTTGGCGGTCTTCTTTGAGGCGCCGTTTGCTGCCAGTGGCAAACGGATCAACACCTCGTCGGAAACCTTAAACACCTCACTGGCAATGCTCTTTACTCTCAGGAGAACATGAAATGGCAAAAGGCAAATTTGAGCGCACCAAGCCGCACGTGAACG
>NZ_JAVTWP010000035.1:0-6393 GCF_032229685.1 Rhizobacter sp.
GTCAACGCCGTCACCAACGAACTCGCCGGCGAGCGGGTCGACATCGTGTTGTGGTCGGAAGACCCGGCGCAATTCGTGATCGGCGCGCTGGCGCCGGCCAACGTGCAGTCGATCGTGGTCGACGAAGAGCGCCACGCGATGGACGTGGTGGTCGACGAAGAAAACCTCGCGATCGCGATCGGCCGTGGCGGCCAGAACGTGCGCCTGGCCTCCGAGATGACCGGTTGGCGCATCAACATCATGACGGCCGAAGAGTCTGCTTCGAAGCAGGCCACCGAGTCCGACAGCGTGCGCAAGCTGTTCATCGAGAAGCTCGACGTCGACGCCGAAGTGGCCGACATCCTGATCAACGAGGGCTTCGCCAGCCTCGAAGAAGTGGCCTACGTGCCGATGCAGGAAATGCTCGAGATCGAGAGCTTTGACGAAGACACCGTGAACGAGCTGCGCACCCGCGCGAAAGACGCGCTGCTGACGATGGAGCTCGCCAAGGAAGAAGGCGTGGAAGACGTTTCGCAAGACCTGCGCGACCTCGAAGGCCTGACGCCCGAACTCATCGCCAAGCTCGGCGCCGGTGGCATTCACACCCGCGACGACCTGGCCGATCTGGCGGTCGACGAGCTGGTCGAGATGACCGCTGTCGACGAAGAGCAGGCCAAGGCCTTGATCATGAAGGCACGTGAACACTGGTTCACGACCTGATGGCCGTGATGCAAGTCAACCCCGCCGCACGCACCCTACGAAGCTAGACCAAGCAAGGACAGAATCAATGGCATCGACAACCGTCGCCCAACTCGCCGCCGAGCTGAACCGCTCTGCCGCGGCGCTGCTCGAGCAGCTGCAGTCGGCCGGCGTCAGCAAGGCGTCGACCGACGATGCGCTGACCGAGTCCGACAAGGAGCGGCTGCTCGACCACCTGCGCTCGACGCACGGCACCGCTGTGGGCGCCGAACGCAAGAAGATCACGCTGACGCGCAAGTCGACCAGCGAGATCAAACAGGCCGATTCGAGCGGCAAGGCACGGACGATCCAGGTCGAGGTGCGCAAGAAGCGCACCTTCATCAAGCGCGACGACGCGCCTGCCGCCGAAGAGCCGGCAGAACCGGTGATCGACGACGCCGAATTGCAGCGCCGTGAAGTAGAAGCCCGGGCTCAGGCCGAGCTGCTGCGCCGCCAGGAAGCCGATCTGGCCGAAAAGCGCCGCCTGCGCGAAGAGCAGGAAGCGCGCGATCGCGAAGCCGCCGAAGCCCGCGCCCGCGAAGCTGCCGAGAAACAGGCTGCCGAAGCCGCTGCCGCCGCGCTCGCCAGCGCTGCCGCCGCCAGTGCGCCAGCCAAGGCCGGCGAAGCCAAGCCGGCTGCCGCGCCCGTGGCTGCCGCCCCCGCCGCCGCGGAGCCGGTGGCCAAACCCGCGCTGCGCGTGATCAAGGCCGCCGACGTCGTCGACGAAGAAAAGCAGCGTGCCACCGACTTGGCCAAGCGCCGCAAGGCGGCGGAAGACGAAGCTGCGGCGATCCGCGTGATGATGAACGCACCGAAGAAGGTGCTCGTCGCCAAGCCGCCCGAAGAAGCCAAGCCTGCCGTCGAGATCAAGGGCACGATCCACAAGAAGGTCGGCGCCCCGGGCGCCACGACCACCACCGCGGCAGCCAAGCCGGGTGACAAGAAGGCCGTCAAGTCCGAGAAGCTCTCGTCGAGCTGGGCCGACGACGCCAAGAAGCGCAGCGCGCTGAAACCCGGAGCACGTGCACCGGCGGGCGCTGGCCGCCCGGGCTGGCGTGCGCCGCGCACCGGCCGCCGTGGCGAGCGCAACGACGGCGCGCCGTCGACGTTCGTGGCACCCGTCGAGGCGCAGGTGCAGGAAGTGCATGTGCCCGAAACCATCAGCGTGGCCGATCTGGCGCACAAGATGTCGGTCAAGGCCTCCGAGGTCATCAAGCAGTTGATGAAGCTCGGCCAGATGGTCACGATCAACCAGCAGCTGGACCAGGAAACCGCGATGATCCTGGTGGAAGAAATGGGCCATAAGGCCTTTGCCGCCAAGCTCGACGACCCCGACGCCTTCCTCGAAGAAGACAACACCGAAGCCGACGCGCAGCACGAGTCGCTGCCGCGTGCGCCGGTCGTGACCGTGATGGGCCACGTCGACCACGGCAAGACCTCGCTGCTCGACTACATCCGCCGCTCGCGCGTGGCGGCTGGCGAAGCCGGTGGCATCACGCAGCACATCGGCGCTTACCACGTCGACACGCCGCGCGGCATGATCACCTTCCTCGACACCCCGGGCCACGCCGCGTTCACCGCGATGCGTGCACGCGGTGCGGCAGCGACCGACATCGTCATCCTGGTCGTGGCGGCCGACGACGGCGTGATGCCGCAGACCAAGGAAGCGATCCACCATGCCAAGGCAGCCGGTGTGCCGATCGTGGTGGCCGTCAACAAGATGGACAAGCCCGAAGCCAACATCGAGCGCGTGAAGTCCGAGCTCGTGGCCGAATCGGTGGTGCCGGAAGACTTCGGTGGCGAATCGCCCTTCGTGCCGGTCTCGGCCCGTACGGGTGCGGGCATCGACACGCTGCTCGAGCAGGTGCTGCTGCAAGCCGAAGTGCTGGAGCTGATGGCCCCCAAGGATTCGATGGCCAAGGGCATCGTGATCGAAGCGCAGCTCGACAAGGGCCGCGGCCCGGTCGCGACCGTGCTGGTGCAAAGCGGCACGCTCAAGCGTGGCGACGTGGTGCTGGCCGGTTCGAGCTTCGGCCGCGTGCGCGCCATGCTCGACGAAGACGGCAAGGCCATCAACGAAGCCGGCCCGTCGATCCCGGTCGAAATCCAGGGCCTGACCGAAGTGCCACAGGCCGGTGACGAGTTCATGGTGCTGGGCGACGAGCGCCGTGCGCGCGAAATCGCGACCTTCCGCCAGGGCAAGTACCGCGACGTGAAGCTGGCCAAGCGCCAGGCCGCGAACCTCGAAACCCTGATGGACCAGATGGGGCAGGGCGCCACGCAGACACTCGCGCTCATCATCAAGGCCGACGTGCAGGGTTCGCAGGAAGCGCTGGCGCAGTCGCTGCTCAAGCTCACCACGAGCGAAGTCAAGGTGCAGATCGTGCACGCCGCGGTGGGTGGCATCAGCGAGTCCGACGTGAACCTCGCGATCGCTTCCAAGGCCGTGATCATCGGCTTCAACACACGGGCCGATGCCGGCTCGCGCAAGCTGGCCGAGAACAACGGCGTCGACATCCGCTACTACAACATCATCTACGACGCGGTCGACGACGTGAAGCTCGCCATGACCGGCATGCTGGCGCCCGAGCAGCGCGAAGAGATCATCGGCACGGCCGAGATCCGCACGGTGTTCGTGGCCTCGAAGATCGGCACGGTCGCCGGCTCGATGGTCACCGCCGGCGTGGTTCGCCGCGGCGCGCGCTTCCGCCTGCTGCGCGAGAACGTGGTGGTCTACACCGGCGAGATCGAATCGGTGCGCCGCCTGAAAGACGATGTGCGTGAAGTGGCGAGCGGCTTCGAGTGCGGTATCAAGCTGAAGAACTACAACGACATCAAGGAAGGCGACCAGCTCGAATTCTTCGAGGTCAAGGAAGTGGCGCGAACGCTGTAAGGCGGTTTTGGTCTCATCCCCGAACCCCGCCTTCTGCAAAGCTGGCGGGGTTCGCGTTTAGAGAGTCCGTATGAAACACAAACGATCCATTCCGAACCGCGGTTTCCGTGTCGCCGACCAGATCCAGCGCGACGTGGCGGAGCTTATCCGCGACCTGAAGGACCCGCGCATCGGCATGGTCACGGTCAACGCGGTCGAAGTCACGCCCGACTACGCCCATGCCACGGTCTTGTTCTCGTTGTTGGTCGGCGAGCCCGACGCGTGCGAGACGGCGTTGAACGAAGCCTCGGGCTTCATCCGCAACGGCCTGTTCAAGCGCCTGCAGATCCACACCGTGCCCACGCTGCACTTCAAGTTCGACCGCACGACCGAGCGCGCGCTGGAGCTGAGCGCCTTGATCACCAAGGCGAACTCGACGCGGGCGAAAGAAGACTGAAGCCGTGCAGCCGCAACGACAACGCATCCCCCGGCGCGCCGTTCACGGCGTGCTCTTGCTCGACAAGCCGCTCGGCCTGTCGAGCAACGATGCCTTGCAGAAGGCCAAGCGCCTTTACCGCGCCGAGAAGGCCGGCCACACCGGCACACTCGACCCGCTGGCCACCGGCCTGTTGCCGCTGTGCTTCGGCGCGGCCACCAAGTTCTCGCAGATCAGCCTGGACGCCGACAAGCGTTATCTCGCCACGCTCAAGCTCGGCGTGACGACGAACACCGCCGATGCCGAAGGCGAAGTCCTGCAGCAACGCGACGTGTCGGTGACCCGCGCCGATGTGGAAGCCGCGTGCGCGCGCTTCACCGGCCCGATCTTGCAGACGCCGCCGATGCACTCCGCGCTCAAGCGCGACGGAAAGCCTCTGTACGAATATGCACGTGCCGGCATCGAGGTCGAGCGCGAAGCGCGTGCGGTGACGATTCACGCGATCGACATCGTCGGCGGCGATCATGACCACTGGATGCTCGACGTGCGCTGCTCCAAAGGCACCTACATCCGCACGCTCGCCGAAGACATCGGTGAGCTGCTGGGTTGTGGTGCGCACCTGAGCGCCTTGCGCCGCACCGGCAGCGGCGCCTTGACGCTGACCGGCGCGCACACGCTCGAACAGCTCGGCGACATGAGCGAAGAAGAACGCGACGCGGCCCTGATGGCCGCCGACGCGCTGCTCGCCGACTGGCCCGTGGTGCGCCTCGGCACGGAAGATGCGGGCCGGTTCCTGAGCGGCGTGAGGCGCCGCCTGAGCCTGGCCGATGCGCCGAACGTGCGCGTGTATGGGCCGGAACCCAAGGCATTTCTCGGCGGCGGCCATATCACCGCCGGCGAACTGATTTCAACGCGGCTGCTGAGTCCGCTGGAGGTGCAGGGCCTCATTCAACCTGCGTGCAAGTGAGAACCGCATGACCCGTCAGATCAGAAACATCGCCATCATCGCCCACGTCGACCATGGCAAGACCACGCTCGTGGACCAACTGCTGCGCCAGAGCGGCACCTTCCGCGACAACGAGAAGGTCGCCGAGCGTGTGATGGACAACAACGACTTGGAGAAGGAACGTGGCATCACGATCCTCTCGAAGAACTGCGCGGTCGAATGGAAGGGCACGCACGTCAACATCGTCGACACCCCCGGCCACGCCGACTTCGGCGGCGAAGTGGAACGTGTGCTGTCGATGGTCGACTCAGTGCTGCTGCTGGTCGACGCCGTCGAAGGCCCGATGCCGCAGACACGCTTCGTGACCAAGAAGGCGCTGGCACTCGGCCTGAAGCCGATCGTCGTCGTCAACAAGGTCGACCGCCCGGGCGCACGGGCCGACTACGTGATCAACGCGACTTTCGACCTGTTCGACAAGCTGCACGCCACTGAAGAGCAGCTCGACTTCCCGGTGGTCTTTGCGTCCGGCCTGAACGGCTGGGCCACGATGACCCAGGGCGAAGTCGGCACCGACCTGGCACCGCTGTTCGACACGATCCTGAGCCACGTGCCGGCACACGGCGGCGACGCCGCAGCACCGCTGCAGCTGCAGATCTGCTCGCTGGACTATTCGACCTACGTGGGCCGCATCGGCATCGGCCGCATCAACCAGGGCACGCTCAAGCCCATGCAGAACGTGGCCGTGTACAGCGGCCCGGAGAGCACGCCCTTCAACGCGCGTGTGAACCAGGTGCTGAAGTTCGAAGGGCTCGAGCGCCAGCAGGCGACCGAGGCCGGCCCGGGCGACATCGTGCTGATCAACGGCATCGAGAACATCGGCATTGGCGTGACCCTGACCGACATCGAGAACCCGGCGCCGCTGCCGATGCTCAATGTCGACGAGCCGACGCTGACGATGAACTTCTGCGTCAACAACTCGCCGCTGGCCGGCCGCGAAGGCAAGTTCGTGACCAGTCGCCAGCTCTGGGACCGCCTGCAGCGCGAGCTGCAGAGCAACGTGGCGCTGCGCGTGAAAGAGACCGACGAAGACGGCATCTTCGAAGTGATGGGCCGCGGTGAACTGCACCTGACGATCCTGCTCGAAACGATGCGCCGCGAAGGTTACGAGCTCGCCGTGAGCAAGCCGCGCGTGGTGTTCCGCATGGAAGGCGAAGAGCGCCTCGAACCGATCGAGGCGGTGACCGCCGACGTCGAAGACCAACACCAGGGCGCGGTGATGCAGGCGCTGGGCGAGCGCAAGGCCGAGCTCGTGAACATGGAACCCGACGGCATGGGCCGCGTGCGCCTGGACTACAAGATCCCGGCGCGCGGCCTGATCGGCTTCCAGAACGAGTTCCTGAACCTGACACGTGGCACCGGCCT
>NZ_JAVTWP010000036.1:0-40607 GCF_032229685.1 Rhizobacter sp.
AGCGGCAGGACAGACAACGTGATCGCCGAAAACATCGTCCACTTCGCCCGCATCCTGCGCACCGCCGGCATGCCCATCGGCCCCGACCGTGTGCTCGCTGCCATGGCTGCGATCGAGCACGTCGGCCTGAACCGGCGCGACGACGTGCACGCCGCGCTCAGCGCCGTGATGATCGACCGCCACGAGCAGCAGGTGCTGTTCGATGCCGCGTTCGCCGCGTTCTGGCGCGACCCGAAGCTGCTCGAACAGCTGATGTACCTGCTGTTGCCGAAGATCAGCGGCCGCGGCGAGAAGCACAACACGCCGCGCGCCAACCGCCTGGCCGAAGCGCTCGCGCCACCGCGCAAGAAAGAGCCGCCGAACCCGGCCAACAACACCGCGCCTGAAGAGCTGAAGTTCGACACCACCTTCACCTTCTCGGAACGCGAGCGCCTGCAGCGGGCCGACTTCGAAAGCATGAGCGCGGCCGAGTTCGAACTCGCCAAGAAGCTCGCCGAGCAGTTGCCCTTGCCGGTCGACCCGGTGCGCCGCCGCCGCCACGAGCGTGCCTCGCAAGGCCGGCTCGACCTGCGCGCCACGATGCAGCGCATGGCGCGCCAGCCGCACACGCTCACGCCGATGTTCACGCGCCCGCGCAAGGAACTGCCCACGCTCGTCGTGCTGCTCGACATCTCGGGCTCGATGGAGCGCTACGCCCGCCTGCTGCTGCACTACGTGCATGGCCTGACGCGGCGCTACCTCAAGGTGCACACCTTCACCTTCGGCACGCGTTTGTCGAACATCACCCGCAGCCTGCGCCACCGCGACCCCGACGTGGCCCTGCTGCACGCCGACCGCGTGGTGCAAGACTGGAAGGGCGGCACGCGCATCGCGTCGTGCCTGGAAGAGTTCAACCACGACTGGGGCCGGCGCCTGCTCGGCTCGAACGCGGCGGTGCTGCTGATGACCGACGGCCTCGACCGCGACGATCAAGGTGATCTCGCGAAAGCCGCTGCGCAACTGCGCCGCACCGCCCACACGATCGTGTGGCTCAACCCGCTGCTGCGATTCGACGGCTTCGAGCCGCGTGCCGCCGGTGTGCGCGCGCTGCTGCCCAACGTCGACCGATTCCTGCCGGTGCACAACCTCGCCAGCCTGGCCGATCTCGGCCGCGCGCTGCGGGCACCAGCTGTCAACCCATCCTCACTTCTGAACTGAACGCTCCATGGAACTGCAAGGCGAAAGACTTATCCCCGCATCGGTCGACAAGACCTGGGCCGCGCTCAACGACCCCGAAGCACTCAAGGCCTGCATCGCCGGCTGCGAATCGCTCGAACGCACCGGCGACGATGCCTACACCGCCGTCGTAGCGCTCAAGGTCGGCCCGGTCAGCGCACGCTTCAAGGGCAACCTGCAGATGACGAACGTGCAGGCGCCGAACAGCTACACGATCAACTTCGACGGGCAGGGCGGCGTGGCTGGCTTCGGCAAGGGTTCGGCCGACGTGGCGCTCACGCCCGAAGGCTCGCAGACGCGCCTGAAGTACAACGCGCGCGCCCAGGTCGGCGGCAAGATGGCGCAGATCGGCTCGCGCCTGATCGACGCGGCGGCCGGCAAGATCACCGAGGATTTTTTCAAGGCCTTCGAGGCGAACCTGCAGGCCAGCGAGGCGCCGGCCGAAGAAGCCGCTGCCGTGCCGGCGGTGGCAGCGCCCGCAGACACTGGCATCGGCAAGGTCTGGTGGCTGATCGGCGCCGTGGTGGTGCTCGCGGTGGTCTACTTCGTGATCCGCAAGTAAGGAGACAAGCTCATGGACAGTCTCGACCTTCAGGTGCTGGGCCAGGCCCGCGACTGGTTCAACGAAGGCCACAAAGTGTGGCTCGTGACCGTGATCGAAACCTGGGGCTCGGCGCCGCGCCCGCCCGGCGCGCTGCTGTGCCTGCGAGGCGACGGTCTGGTGGCCGGCTCGGTCTCGGGTGGTTGTGTCGAAGACGACCTGATCGACCGGCTGCGCCACGGTGAGCGCGTGGCCACGCCCTCGCTCATCACTTACGGCGTGACCAAGGAAGAAGCGGCGCGTTTCGGCCTGCCCTGCGGCGGCAACCTGCGCCTCGTGCAGGAGCCGCTGCAAAGCGTGGCCTGGATCGACGAAGTGCTGGCCCGCACGGCACGCCACGAACTGGTGGCGCGGCGCATGCAACTCGCGACAGGCGAAGTGACCGTGAGCGCCGCTTCGCGCGGCGACGTGTTCCAGTTCGATGGCGGAAGCCTCACCGCGCTCTTCGGCCCGCGCTGGCGGCTCTTGATCATCGGCGCCGGCCAGCTCTCGCGCGTGGTGGCGCAGATGGCGGTGGCGCTCGACTTCGAGGTCATCTGCTGCGACCCGCGCGAGGAATACAACCTCACCTGGGACGTGCCGAACACCACCTTCAGCAAGGCCATGCCCGACGACTTGGTGCTCGAGCTGCAGCTCGACCCGCACTGCGCGGTGGTGGCCGTCACGCACGACCCGAAGCTCGACGACCTGGTGCTGCTCGAAGCGCTCAAGTCGCCCGCCTTCTACATCGGCGCACTCGGCTCCCGCGGCAACACCGCGAGCCGGCGCGAGCGGCTCAAGCTGTTCGACCTGTCACCCGCCGAGATCGACCGGCTGCACGGGCCGATCGGGCTCGACATCGGGTCGAAGACACCGGCCGAGATCGCCGTGTCGATCGTGGCCGAGATCATCGCGGTGAAGAACGGCATCGCGCTGATGCAGAAGAAAGAAGGCTCGTCGGTGCCGGCCGTGCGCGCCATCGGCGCCGAAGCTCAGAGCTGAAACCCGACCCACAACACCAGGCCTTCGGCCAAGTCGGTCAACAGGCCGGCCTTCGACGGCAGGTGCTGCGTGGCGAGCGAACGCTCACGCTCGAACCAGGCTGCGCATGACGTGATCGCCCCGGCGTCGTGGAAGGCGAACATCAGTTCGTAGTTCAGGAACAGGCTGCGGCTGTCGAGGTTGGCCGAACCGCAGAGCGCGACCACGTCGTCGACCACGGCGAGCTTGGCGTGCTGCATGTGCGGCGTGAGCCAGAGCCGCGCGCCGGCCGCGTTCAGCGCGCGCAGGGCGCGGCGCCGCGCCACGTCCGACATGCGGTGGTTCGAGCGCGCCGGCAACAGCAGGTCGACCACCACGCCGCGCCGCGCGGCCAGGCACAGCGCCATCAGCAACGAGGCGTCGGGCACGAAGTAGGGCGTGACGAGCCGGATGTGCCGGCGCGCGCGGTAGGCCGCGGTGACGAGCAACGCGTGCACCGTGTCGTCGACCTGGTCGGGGCCCGAGGCCACGAGCTGCGCGCACACGGCCGGCGGCGCCGTGGCGGGCTGCTGCGCAGCGCTGTCTTCGGCCGCCGCCTTGCGCCCGTTCGCAAAAGCCCAGTCGTGTTCGAACAGGCTGCTGGCTTGCAGCACCAGCGGGCCTTGCAGGTCAAAGCTCAGGTCGTGCCAGGGCGTCTTGCCGGGCGCGCCTTCGAAGTACTCGGCCGCCAGGTTGCGCCCGCCGCTCCAGACGCGGCGGGTCTCGAAGGCGGCGTCGGCGATCAGCAGCTTGCGGTGGTCACGCAGGTTGGTGCGGCCCTTCAGCGGCGAATGCAGTGGCGGCACGAACAGCGTGACCACGCCGCCGCAGTCGCGCAGCGGTTTCAGGTCGGGGCGGCCGCCCATCAGCCGGCCCAGCCCGTCGAGCATCAAACGCACCTTCACGCCGGCACGCGATCTCTCGCACAGGCGCTCGATGAACTGCGCGCCGAGGGCGTCGTCACCCACAATGAAGGTGCACACGTCGATCGAGTGTTCGGCGCCGTCGACCACCTCCCACAGCGCGGCGAGCGCGGCCGCGCCATCGACGTGCAGGTGCAGCGCGTGGTACGCGGCGGGCGGAGGCTGGCCGAGCGCGGCGGCGGTCTGCACCGCCCAAGAAGCCTGATCAGCCGGGGCGGCCGGGTCGGGCGCCACGAGCGCCGCGCGGTTGCGCGGGCGTGCCTGCTTGCGCGAGCCGAAAGCCAGAAAGGCCGGCAGCGCCACGTAGGGCATCAGCAGGATGAAGAGCACCCACGCGATCGCCGCACTCGGGTGGCGGCGCTGGTGCAGCACGTGCGCGGCGATCACGTAGAACAGCACCGCGAGCAAGGTGACCAGGCCGTGCAGCGTCAGCCAGTAGGCGAGGGTCAGGCCGGGGAACATCGGCCCCGACCTTAACGCATGCCGGCGGCCTGCGAGAGCTTCAGCCCTTCTTGGCCATCACCAAGACCGGCTGCTCGCGGTACCACTGCGGGAACACCGCTTTCAGGTTCGCGATCTTCGGCCTGTCGAAGCGCGCGATGTAGCCCGACTCGGGGTGCAGCGTGGCGTAGTCCTGGTGGTAGGCCTCGGCGGTGTAGAAGGCCTCGAGCGGGCCGACCTGGGTGACGATTCTGCCGCGGTAGACCTTGGCCGCTTCGAGCTGCGCGATGTACTTCTCGCTCACCGCCTTCTGCGAAGCGCTGGTCGTGAAGATCGCCGAGCGGTACTGGGTGCCCGAGTCCGGGCCCTGGCGGTTGAGCTGGGTCGGGTCGTGAACGACCGAGAAGTAGATCTGCAGCAGTTGTGCGTAAGACACCTGCTTCGGGTCGAAGGTGACCTGCACCACCTCGGCGTGGCCGGTCATGCCCGAGCCGATCAGCGTGTACATGGCGGTCTGCTTCGCGCCGCCGGCGTAACCAGACACAGCCTGGATCACGCCCTTGGTGTGCTGGAACACGGCCTGCACGCCCCAGAAACAACCACCCGCGAACACGGCGACCTCTTGCGCGCCCGTGCTTTCGGTGACCAGGTCGGCCGTGGGCGCCGGGATCACGACCGCCGTTTCGGCGGCGACGCTGGGGCCGAACTTCGCGACCGCGAAGGCTGCGAGCACCGCTGCGCCGGCCAGGGCGAAAACGCGGCGTGTGGGCTGGGCGGGGAGGGTTTGTTTCATCGTCGGGCTCCAAACGGTGGGCTCAGCATGCCTGTCGAATCGACCCGCCGCTTTCTTACGCGCGATGACCCTAAGGCTTGTGGTTGGCACCCGGCGGCGGGGCCGTGAAGAGCTTGGCCGCGCGGCCTTTCAGTTCGAGCAGCTCGCTCGGCGTGACCGAGTAAGTGCCCGACATGATGTCGACCTCGACCCGGAATTCCACTTCCTTGCTGCCATTGCTCAGCGTGCCCGAGGTGAATTCATAACTCTCGTCTTCGGCCGGCAGGCCCAGCGTTTCCTTGTCGTAGTTCTCGTGGACCACGTTGCGGATCTCGCCGCTGGCCAGGTCGAGCATGCCGGTGGACTGGATGACGGACTCGGTGAGTTCGTCGTGAATGATGATGGGCAGCTTCAGGTCCACGGCGGGCTCCTCGACGCACGGAGCGGCGTCGTCGGAGAGCGATTCTAAGGAGGCACGGCCAGCGGCCGCGCCCCGTCACGCGTTGCTCGTCGCCCGCACTTCCTCGATCGTCGTCACCCCCGCCAGAACCTTGGCGATGCCGTCGTGGCGCAGCGTGCGCATGCCGCTCGCGACCGCGCTCTGCTGCAAGGCTTCGGCGCGTGCGCCGGTCTGGATCAGGTGGCGCAGCTCGCGCGAGACGACCATCATCTCGTGCAGGCCGGCGCGGCCCTTGAAGCCGGTGTCGCTGCAGGTGGCGCAGCCGGGGCTCGAATGCCACATCAGCCGGCCGTCGCGGGCGTTGTTCTTCACCCAGCCCTGCAGCACCGCGTCGCGGCTCAGCGGTGCTTCAGCGCCGAAGGCGTGCATGTAGTCGTTCAGCAGTTCGTCGACTTCTTCGCTGCTGGCGGGCCGGCTGGTGCGGCACTCGCTGCACAGGCGGCGCACCAGGCGCTGCGCCAGCACGGCGAGCAGCGAGTCGCCGAAGTTGAACGGGTCCAGGCCCATGTCGAGCAGGCGCGTCACGGTCTCGGGCGCGCTGTTGGTGTGCAGCGTGCTCATCACCAGGTGGCCGGTGAGCGAGGCTTCGACCGCCATGCCGGCGGTTTCGGCGTCGCGGATCTCGCCGACCATGATCACGTCGGGGTCGGCGCGCAAAAAGGCGCGCAGCGCTTTTGCAAACGTCCACTCGATCTTCGGGTTCACCTGCACCTGGCGCAGGCCGGGCTGGGTGATTTCGACCGGGTCTTCGGCGGTCCAGATCTTGCGCTCGGGCACGTTGATGTGGCTCAGCGCCGAGTGCAGCGTGGTGGTCTTGCCCGAGCCGGTGGGGCCCACGCACAGCACCAGGCCGTAGGGCCGCTCGATCGCCTGCTTCAGCCACGCCAGGTTGTTGGCTGACAAGCCGAGTCGGTCGAGCGGCAGCGGCTTGGCTGACGCCAGTATCCGCATCACCACGTCTTCGAGCCCGTTGTTGGTGGGGATCGTGGCCACGCGCAGTTCGAGCTTGTGCTGGGCCGAGAACTTGGCGAAGTTGATCTTGCCGTCTTGCGGCTTGCGGCGCTCGGCGATGTCGAGGTCGCACATGATCTTCACGCGGGCGATCAGGGCGCTGCGGTAGTTCGAGGGCAGCTCGAGGTAGGTGCGCATCTGCCCGTCCTTGCGGAAGCGCACGCGGATCTTTTCCCGGCCGGGGTAGCTCTCGATGTGGATGTCTGACACACCGTCGGTGTGCGCCTCGATGATCATGTTGTTGAGCAGCCGCACCAGCGAGTTGTCCGACTGCTCGATCGGCTTGTCGGCGTCGAGGTTGCTGCGCTCCAGGCCTTCTTTTTCGAGCGACTCGACCAGCTTGTCGGTGTCGTGCAGGTCGAAGTTGATCGGCACCGAAGCGTCTTCGAACGGCCGCGCCTCGGGCGTGATGGCGCCGATCTTCTCGTAGGCGCCGTACAGCACCGTTTCGAGCGACTGGCCGTGCGCGAGCACCGGCACCACCTTCATCTGCGCGCTGAACTCGATCTCTTCGGTGATGCTGCGGCGGCGCACCGGGTCGTCGAGCGCGATGATCAACCGCCCGTCGCGCACGAGCAGCGGCACCACGGCCAGGCGCAGCGCGGTGGCGTAGGGCAGGGCGCGCAGCGCGTCGGGCTCGACCGGGAAGGTGTCGATGTCGACCAGCGGGTAGCCCATCTTGCGGGCCAGCGCCACCTGCAGGTCTTCACGCGAGACCACGCGCATGCGCACCAGCAGTTCGCCGAGCGGTACGCTGCGGTCGGTCTTCTGCTGCGCCAGCGCTTCCTGCAGCTGCGCGTCGGTGATGAGGCCGAGCGAGAGCAGCGCTTCGCCGATGCGGACCATCGGCATGCGGCTCTGGCGCTCGATGGCGTCGATGAGCTGCTCGGGCGACACGATCTGCTGCGCGACCAGGATGTCGCCGAGCTTCTGCTGCCGCAAGCCTTGCTGTGCGTCGACCGCCTGCGCGATCTGCTGTTCGGTGGCGCTGTGCTGCGCCACCAGCAACTCGCCGATGCGTGCCCCCACCTCGAAGCTGCTGAACGCGCTGCGCGGAATGAACTGGCGCGTGACGCTGCCGTCGGCCGCCGCGGTGGGCGGGAACAGGAACAGGCCTGCGCTGGTTTCGACGTGGCCCATGGTGTCGCCACTCAGCTCGCCGCCGGCCGACAACACCACGCGAAAGCTCGAATGCGCGCGGTGCGCCAGCAGGCCGGCGTGCGGGTCGTCGGCGCGGGGCGTGCCCGGCTTGATCGGTGTCGTCAGCACGATGGCGCGGAACTGCTCGAAGCGCAGCGGCAGCGTGGTGCGCGCCGGCGGCACCTGCACGTGCACCACCTGCTCGTCGGGCACGAAGAAGGTGAGCCGGCCCTTGGTGCGGGTGTTGTTCAGGCCGACGATCTCGCAGGGCAGCGGGTCGGTCTGCGGCGTGGCTGCGGGGTAGCTCGCGTAGGGCGGCACCGGCCAGCAGAAGGCTTCGCGGCTGGCCTTTTCGGGCAGGTCAGCGCGGGGTGTGGCGACCAGGGCTGCTGGTTCAGGCGCCAGGTTCCATTCGAGCGGGCTCAACATGTCTGCCATCGCAGAATTCCTTCCGCGGGGCCGCGCGACCCGTCGGAAGACGCCCGTCAGCCAGCCCCATTTTCACGCTGGCATGGTGCCGCCGCCGGGGCCGGCACGATGCGCGGAAAAGCGGGGTGGCGACCGCCCAGTTCCTGCGCGGGGCCTCAGCCCTTCATGTGCGTGGGCAGAAAGGTCACGATCTGCGGGAACACGTAGAGCAGCACCACCATCATGACCATGAGCAGGAAGAACGGCAACGCGGCGCGGGCGATGTAGACGATGCTGCGCTGGGTCATGCCCTGCATCACGAACAGGTTGAAGCCGACCGGCGGCGTGACCTGCGCCATCTCGACCACGATGACGATGAAGATGCCGAACCACAGCGGGTCGATGCCGGCCTTCTGCACCGTGGGCATGATCACGCCCATGGTCAGCACCACCATCGAGATGCCGTCGAGAAAACAGCCCAGCACGACGTAGAACACAGTGAGCGCCATGATCAGCTGGAACTGGCTCAGGCCGAGCGAGGCGATCCATTCGGCCAGGTGGCGCGGCAGGCCGATGTAGCCCATGCTCAGCGTGAGGAACGCGGCCCCGGCCAGGATCAGCGCGATCATGCAGTACAGGCGCGTGCCGCCGAGCAGCGATTCCTTGAACGTGGCCCAGTTCAGCGAGCCCTGCAGCGCCGAGAGGATCAGCGAACCCACCACCCCCAGCGCAGCGGCTTCGGTGGCGGTGGCGATGCCCGAGTAGATCGAGCCCAGCACCGCGGCGATCAGCAGCACCACCGGAATCAGGTTGCGCGACTCGTAGAGCTTTTCGGTGAAGCTCATCAGCGCGTCGCGCGGCGGGATCTTGCCGGGGTTGAAGAGCGACCAGCCGGCGATGTAGAGCGAGAAGATCAGCGCCAGCAGGATGCCGGGGATCACGCCGCCGATGAAGAGCTGCGAGATCGACACGTCGGCGGTGACGCCGTAGACGATCATGATGATGCTGGGCGGGATCAGCAGCCCCAGCGTGCCGGCACCGGCCAGCGAGCCGATCGACATGATCTCGGGGTAACCGCGCCGCGTGAGCTCGGGCAGGCTCATCTTGCCGATGGTGGCGCAGGTGGCGGCGCTCGAGCCCGACACCGCCGCGAAGATCGCGCAGCCGACCACGTTCACGTGCAGCAGGCGCCCGGGCAGCGCCTGCATCCACGGCGCCAGGCCCTTGAACATGTCTTGCGACAGGCGGGTGCGGAACAGGATCTCGCCCATCCAGATGAAGAGTGGCAGGGCGGTGAGCGTCCAGCTCGACGACGAGCCCCAGATCGTGACGGCCATCGCGTCGCCGGCCGGGCGCGAGCTGAAGAGCTGCATGCCGATCCAGGCCACGCCCGAGAGCGTGAGGCCGATCCACACCCCGCTGCCGAGGATCAGGAACATCGAGCCGATCAACAGCGCGGTGATCGCGAAGTCACTCATCTTTGGTCACTCATTGTGCGAAGCCTCTTCGGACGTGGCCACGACCCGCTCGCCGCGCAGTTCGAGCACCAGTTCGTCGACGAAGGCGATGGCGAGGATCAGCGTGCCCACGGCCATCGAGAGTTGCGGCAGCCAGAGCGGCGTGGCGTCGTTGCTGGTGGAGATGTCGTGGAATGTGTACGACTGCCAGGCCAGCTTGGCGCTGTAAAACGCCGAGAGCGTGGCCAGCGCGGTGGCTGCGAGCAGCGACCAGAGCTCGAAGCCTCGCTTCCAGCCGCCTTTGAGCGAGCCGATCAGCAACGTCACGCGGATGTGCTCGCCTTTCTTCAGCGTATGCGCCAGCGCCAGGAAACCGGCGGCGGCCATCATGTAGCCGGCATACGCGTCGACGCCGGGGATGTTGAAGTGCAGCTGGCGTCCGAGGATCGACAGCATCACCATCACCAGCAACAAGACCATGAACAGCGCCGCGAGCGCGGCGGCGCCGTTGTAGAGCGTGTCGAGAAACCGGCGCACGCCGGAAGGAGCGGGCGCCGGTGTCATCACAACTTCTTGTAGGCGTCGACGACCGCCTGGCCTTCGGGGCCGGCTTTTTCAAGCCACTCTTTCAGCATCGTGTCGCCGACCTTCTTCATGTCGCTGGTGAGCGCCGGCGACGGCGCCACGATGTTCATGCCGTTCTTCTTCAGCAGCTCGATGTACTCGGTGTTCTTGGCCTTCGACAACGCGAAGCCACGCACCTCGGCGTCGGCGCCGGCTTTCAGCACGGCGGCCTGCGTCGGCTTGTCGAGCGCGTCGAACGCGGCCTTGTTGACGAGCACGCCGTTCTTCGGCAGCCAGGCCTGGGTGTCGTACCAGTACTTGATGTGTTCGTAGGTCTTGGTGTCGTAGCCGGTGGAGCCCGACGACATGTACGACTCGATCACGCCGGTGGCCATGGCCTGCGAGAGTTCGGCGGCCTGCACCGTGACCGGCTGCGCGCCCACCAGTTCGGCGATGCGTGCGGTGGCCGGGCTGTAGGCGCGCCACTTCACGCCCTTCAGGTCGGCGGCCGAGGCGATCGGCTTCTTCACGTAGATGCCTTGCGGCGGCCAGGCCACGGCGTACAGCAGCATCATGCCCTGCTCGCCGAGCTTCTTGTCGAGCAGCGGCTTCTGCGCCTTGTACAGCTTCATCGACTCGTCGTAGCTGTCGGCCAGGAAGGGCAGGCCGTCGGCACCGAAGATCTGCCATTCGTTCTGGAAGTTGGCCAGCAAGATCTCGCCCATCTGCGCCTGCCCGCCCTGCACCGCGCGCTTGATCTCGGGCGCCTTGAACAGCGAGGCGTTGGCGTGCACCGTGATCTTGAGCTTGCCGGCCGTGGCCTTGTCGACGTCGGCCGCGAACTGCATCAGGTTCTCGGTGTGGAAGTTGGTGGCCGGGTAGGCGGCCGGCAGGTCCCATTTGGTCTGGGCCGAAGCGGTGGCCGCCAGGCCCGCGAGGGCGAGCGCGGCGGCGGTGGAAACGAGGCGACGATTCAGGTTCATGGGCTCTCCGGAGTCAGCGTGTGTGAAGGGTCGGCAAAAGCATAGAGCGTGCCGCGCAACCGGGCATCGGTTGTTCCACGGGGCTTGCAGTCTAGAAAATATGTCTGTAAATTGTCAATAAGTTTTCAACGTTTTGACAAAGCGAAGGGCGCGGGCACAAAGTGGCGAGCACACCCAAGGCGAAGAAGAAGGCCCCGGCGCGAGGCATCGTGTCGTCGTCGCACCTGGTCTCGCCGCGCAGCGTGGAGCTGTCGGAATTCGAGTTCGGCCTCATCGTCGCGTGGAACGCGTTCTCGCGCTGGGCCATGCGCTGCATGGCCGCCGCCGGCTGCCCCGACCTGACGATCACCGACGTGCTGGTGCTGCACCACATCAACCACCGCGCGCGCAACAAGAAGCTGGCCGACATCTGCTTCGTGCTCAACTACGAAGACACGCACGTGGTGGCCTACTCGCTGAAGAAGCTGCTCGCCGCCGGGCTGGCGCAAGGCGACAAAGCCGGCAAGGAGGTCTTCTACAGCCCCACGCCGGCCGGCGAAGCGGCGGTGCAGAAGTACCGCGAGGTGCGCGAGACCTGCCTGATCGACAACCTCGACGCCGACCGCAACACCGACATCGGCGAGATGGCGCGGTTGCTGCGCACCATGTCGGGCCTGTACGACCAGGCGGCCCGTGCGGCGACATCGTTGTGAACACACTGGGTGTGCTGATGCTCGACACGCGCTTTCCGCGCGTCGCGGGCGACATCGGCAACCCGGCGACCTTCGGCTTCCCTGTGCGCTACAAGACCGTGCACGGTGCGTCGCCGCTGCGTGTGGTGCGCGAGCGTGACCCGACCTTGCTGCAACCCTTCATCGACGCCGGCCGCGCGCTGGCTGCCGAAGGCGCGAGCGCCATCACCACGAGCTGCGGCTTTCTCGTGTTGTTCCAGCAGGCCTTGCAGGCCGCGCTGCCGGTGCCGGTGTGGACCTCGAGCCTGCTGCTCCTGCCGGCGCTCGAACGCGCCGGTGTGGTGACCGTCGACGCGGCGTCGCTGGGTGCCGATCACCTGCGCGCCGCCGGTGCCGGCGCCGAGACGCCGGTCGAAGGCATCGCTGCCGGCAGCGCTTTCCAGCAAACCTTGCTGCGCGACCTGGCCACGCTCGACAAGGCAGACGCGATGCTGCAGGTCGTCGGCGCCTCGCAACGGCTGCTTGCCCGCCACCCCGCGCTGACCGACATCGTGCTCGAATGCACCAACATGCCACCCTATGCCGACGCGGTGCGCCGAGCCACCGGCCTGCGGGTCCACGACATCACCACACTCATCGGCGAACGCTTCCACGCGCTGCCTCATTGAAAGCCCGAGATGAACCCGACCCAAGACAAACGCTGGCAGTTCTGGATCGACCGCGGTGGCACCTTCACCGACCTGGTCGGCAAGCGGCCCGACGGCACGCTGGTCACGCACAAGCTGCTGAGCGAAAACCCCGAACAGTACCGCGACGCCGCGGTGGCCGGCATCCGCCACCTGCTCGGCCTGAACGCCGGTGAGCCGATCACGCCGGCGCAAGTCGAGTGCGTGAAGATGGGCACCACCGTCGCCACCAACGCGCTGCTCGAACGCAAGGGCGAGCCGACGCTGCTGGTCACCACGCAAGGCTTTCGTGACGCACTGCGCATCGGCTACCAGGAACGGCCGCGCATCTTTGATCGCCACATCGTGTTGCCCGAGTTGCTCTACAGCCGCGTGATCGAAGCGGTGGAGCGGGTCGGTGCGCACGGCGACGTGGTGCAACCGCTCGACGAACTGCATCTGCGCGAGCGCCTGTGGGCCGCGTTCGACGCTGGCCTGCGCAGCGTGGCCATCGTCTTCATGCATGGTTACCGCTACCCCGCGCACGAGCTCGCCGCGCAAAGGCTTGCGAAAGAAGCCGGCTTCACGCAGATCAGCGTCTCGCACCAGGTGAGCCCGCTGATGAAGCTGGTGGGGCGCGGCGACACCACGGTCGTCGATGCCTACCTGTCGCCGATCCTGCGGCGTTACGTCGAACAGGTGGCCGGCGAGATGCCGGGCGTGAAGATCTTCTTCATGCAGTCGTCGGGCGGGCTGGCCGACGCGCACGCGTTCCAGGGAAAAGACGCGATTCTGTCGGGCCCGGCCGGTGGCATCGTCGGCATGGTGCGCACGGCACAGCTCGCGACAGACGATCTCGGCACCGACAAGGTCATCGGCTTCGACATGGGCGGCACCTCCACCGACGTGAGCCACTTCGCGGGCGAGTTCGAGCGCGCCTTCGAAACGCAGGTGGCTGGCGTGCGCATGCGCGCGCCGATGATGAGCATCCACACCGTCGCGGCCGGTGGCGGCTCGGTGCTCGGCTTCGACGGCTCGCGTTTTCGCGCCGGGCCGCAGAGCGCGGGTGCGAACCCCGGGCCGGCGTGCTACCGGCGCGGCGGCCCGCTGGCCGTGACCGATGCGAACGTGATGGTCGGCAAGATCCAGCCGGCGCATTTTCCGAAGGTGTTCGGCCCGCAGGCGAACGAGCTGCTCGACCGCGATGTGGTCGTCGAGAAATTCACTGCGATGGCGGCCGACATCGAGCGCGCGACCGGCGCCAAACGCGCGCCCGAAGAAGTGGCCGAAGGTTTCATCGACATCGCCGTCGGCGCGATGGCCAACGCGATCAAGAAGATCTCGGTCGCGCGCGGTTACGACGTGACACGCTACACGCTGCAGTGCTTCGGCGGCGCCGGTGGCCAGCATGCGTGCCGCGTGGCGGATGCGCTCGGCATGAACCGCGTGTTCGCGCATCCGCTCGGCGGTGTGCTCTCGGCCTACGGCATGGGCCTGGCCGACCAGAGCGTGATGCGCGAAGCGGCGATCGAACAACCGCTGGCGACGGCGCTGGAAGCGGTCACGCAGCGTGTGGACGCGCTCGCCACCGAAGCCGGTGAAGAACTCACGCGACAGGGTGTGAGCGGTGGCCGAGTGCACGTGCACCGGCGTGTGCACGTGCGCTACGAAGGCACCGACTCGGCGCTCGTCGTGCCCTTCGGCAGCGCGGCCGAGATCCAGGCGGCGTTCGAAGCGGCCTACCGCCAGCGCTTCGCTTTCCTGATGAGCGAGCGGCGGCTGATCGTCGAGGCCGTCTCGGTCGAAGCGGTGGCCGAAGGTGATGCGCCGACGGAAACGCGGCACGCACTCGGCGCCGCTGAAGCCGCGCCGGCCGCCGACACCGTGCGCCTCTTCAGCGGCGGCCGCTGGTGGAGCGCCGCTCTCGTGGTGCGTGAAGACACGCGGCCCGGCCACGTGATCGCCGGCCCGGCGATCATTGCCGAGAAGAACGCCACCACCGTCGTCGAACCCGGCTGGCAGGCGCGCGTGACCGCGCTCGACCACCTGGTGCTCGACCGCGTGCAGCCGCGGGAGGCGCGCCGAGCCATCGGCACCACGGTCGACCCGGTGATGCTCGAGGTCTTCAACAACCTCTTCATGAACATCGCCGAGCAGATGGGGCTGCAATTGCAGAACACCGCCTACTCGGTCAACATCAAGGAGCGGCTCGACTTCTCGTGCGCGCTGTTCGATGCCAGTGGCAACCTGATCGCCAACGCGCCGCACATGCCGGTGCACCTGGGCTCGATGAGCGAGTCGATCAAAACCGTGGTCGCACGCAACGCCGGCAGCATGCAGCCCGGTGACGTGTACGTGCTCAACGACCCCTACCACGGCGGCACGCATTTGCCCGACGTGACGGTGGTGACGCCGGTGTGGAACGAAGCGAACGACACGGTGCTGTTCTATGTGGGCTCGCGCGGCCACCATGCCGACATCGGCGGTGTGACGCCGGGGTCGATGCCGCCCTTTTCCACGCGCATCGAAGAAGAGGGCGTACAGATCGACAACGTGAAACTGGTCGATCGCGGTGTGTTGCGCGAGAAGGAAATGCTGGCGCTGCTCGCCAGCGGCACTTGGCCGTCGCGCAACCCGCAGCAGAATCTGGCCGACCTGAAAGCGCAGATCGCCGCCAACCAGAAGGGCGTGCAGGAGCTCGGCAAGATGGTCGAGCAGTTCGGCCTCGACGTGGTGCAGGCCTACATGCGCCATGTGCAAGACAACGCCGAAGAGTCGGTGCGGCGCGTGATCACGAAGCTGAAAGACGGCGCCTTCACGCTGCCGCTCGACAACGGCGCGCAGATCAGCGTGGCGATCCGCGTGAACGCGGCCGCACGCACGGCGCAGATCGACTTCACCGGCACCTCGGCACAACTCGTCAACAACTTCAACGCACCGACGGCGGTGTGCATGGCCGCCGTGCTCTACGTCTTCCGCACGCTGGTGAACGACGACATCCCGCTCAACGCCGGTTGCCTGAAGCCGCTCGAGGTGATCATTCCGCAAGGCTCGATGCTGAACCCGCTGCCGCCGGCCTCGGTGGTGGCGGGCAACGTGGAAACCTCGACCTGCATCACCAACGCGCTCTACGGCGCGCTCGGGGCCATGGCGGCCGGGCAGTGCACGATGAACAACTTCACCTTCGGCAACGAGCGCCACCAATACTACGAGACGATCTCCGGCGGCAGCGGCGCCGGCCCGGGCTTCGACGGCACGAGCGTCGTGCAGACCCACATGACCAACTCGCGCCTCACCGACCCCGAGGTGCTGGAGTTCCGCTTTCCGGTGCGGCTCGACAGTTACGCGATCCGTGCCGGCTCGGGCGGGGCGGGCTTGCACCGAGGCGGAGACGGTGGCGTGCGCCGGGTGCGCTTTCTCGAGCCGATGACGGCCTCCATCTTGTCCAACGGGCGCCAGGCCGGCGCCTTCGGTCTGGCCGGCGGATCGGCTGGCCAGCCGGGCATCAACCGGGTCGAGCGTGCCGACGGTCGGCGCGAGGCGCTCGGCCACATCGGCTCGGTCGAGATGCAGCCCGGTGACGTGTTCGTGATTGAAACACCGGGGGGCGGAGGTTACGGGAGCGCCCCTGATGCCGGGAAGGCCGCCGCGGGGCTGTAAGAATGGCGCCCGTGCTCCGACACAAGCAGGTCGCCGATCGACGTGCTGATTCCGGTCGACAAGCACCCGTTCAACGTGTCCACCATTCACCCCAGGAGATATACCCATGAACCAACGCCTCATCCTCTCCAGCGCCCTTGCTTCCGTGCTCGCCATGGGCGTGCTGGGCACCGCGCAAGCGCAAGACAGCGGCAAGGAAAAGTGCTACGGCATCGCCAAGGCCGGCGCCAACGACTGCGCCAACCTGTCGGGCTCGCATTCGTGCGCCGGCCAGGCCAAGACCGCGATGGCTCCCGACGAGTGGAACTACGTCGCCAAGGGCACCTGCGCCAAGATGGGCGGCAAGAGCGCCGACGAAGCCAAGGCCGCGATGAAGAAGTGAGCTGACTTGTCCGGCCAGCCTGCGCAGGCCGCGGCCGGCATCGGCCTGCGCCAGCCCCACTACGCCGAATTCTTCGGCGCCCCGCCGCCGCTCGGTTTTGTCGAAGTTCACTCCGAGAACTTCTTCGCCGACGGCGGCGCTGCGTTGGCGGTGCTGCACCGGGCTCGCGAGCTCTACCCGGTCAGCCTGCACGGCGTGGGCCTGGCGCTCGGTTCGGCCGCGGGGCTCGACCCGTGGCACCTCGACCGGCTCGCCCGGCTGACCGAGCGCATCGAGCCGGTGCGCGTTTCCGACCACGCCTGTTTTGCGCGCGCGGCCCTGCTGCCCGGCGGGCCGGTCGTTCACGCCAGCGACCTGCTGCCGGTCGCGTTCACCGACGAAGCGCTGGCCATCATGGCCGGCAACGTGATGCAGGTGCAGGAGCGCCTGCGTCGGCCGATGCTGGTCGAGAACCTCTCGTCCTACCTGTCGTTCGCCGACGACTCGATGAGCGAGCCCGAGTTCTTTGCGCAGCTCTGCCGGCGCACCGGCTGCGGCATGCTGCTCGACGTCAACAACCTCATGGTCAACGCGCTCAACGCCGGCGCGAACGACCCGGTGGCCGCCTGCTGCGGGTTCATCGACGCGTTGCCGCCGGGCATCGTCGGCGAGGTCCACCTGGCCGGCTACCAGCAGACCGAAGACATCGTCATCGACGACCACGGCAGCCGTGTGCGGCCCGACGTGTGGCGGGTCTATGACCATGCGTTGCAGCGCTTCGGCGCGCTGCCCACGCTGGTCGAATGGGACACCGATCTTCCGGCCTTCGAGGTGCTGCTGGGTGAAGCCGGGCAGGCCAGCGCGCTGCTGGCGCAGCGGGCCGCCGCATGAACGAATCGCACGAAAGCCGACGCCAGCGGGCGCTGGTCGGTGCGATCGCCGGGCAGGCGCTGCCGGCATCGATCCGCGAGCCGCAGGCGCGCGCCGCGCGCGGCTTGTCGGCCTACCGCGCCAACGCCGAAGCGCTGGCCGAGCGTGCGCTGGCTGCGGTGTTCGGCACTGTGCAAGCGATGCTCGGCGAAGAGAACTTTCAGCACCTGGCCCACGAGTTCTGGCACGCCCACCCGCCGCTGCGCGGTGATGTGGGCGAGTGGGGCGACGCTTTCCCGGCCTGGCTGGAGGCGCACGCCGCCATGGCGCGCTGGCCCTGGCTGGCCGACTGCGCGCGGCTCGACCTCGCGCTGCACCACAACGAGCGTGCCGCCGACGCGGTGTTCGACGCGGCGTCGCTCGCGCTGCTCGAATCGACCGATCCGGCGCTGCTGCTGATGCAGCTGATGCCCGGCAGCGCGGTGCTGCGCTCGCGCTGGCCCGTCGCCACGATCCACGCCGCGCACCAGGTCGACGCGGCGGGCAGCGAAGCCGCATTCGCCAACGTGCGCACCGCACTCGACGCCGAGCGCGGCGAGCAGGTGCTCGTGGTGCGCCAGGGCTGGCGGGCGCACGTGCAGAGCCTGTCACCCGCGCAAGCCGACTGGAACGACAGCCTGCTCGGCGGTGCCAACCTGTCGGCCGCGCTCGAACGCGCCGGCGAAGGCTTCGACTTCGCCGCGTGGCTGGGCGATGCGCTTCGCGGGCAGTGGCTGAAAGGTGTGGCGGTGCGGCACGACTGAGATGCAGCTTCTCGACAAGGAACCGGCATGACCCACCCCTCTACGCTCGCCCGCCTGTGGTTGTTCATCGAAGGCCGTGCCGCTTCGCTCGGCTGGCTGCAGCCGGCGGCGCAGCTGGCGGCGCGCTGTTATGTCGCTTCGGTGTTCTTCGCCTCCGGCCTCACGAAGCTGCGCGACTGGGACACCACCCTCGCGTTGTTCAACGACGAGTACCACGTGCCCTTGCTCAGCCCGACGGTGGCCGCCTGGCTCGGCACCGGTGGCGAACTGGTGCTGCCGGTGCTGCTGTTGTTCGGCTTGTTCGGGCGCTTCGCGGCGCTCGGCCTGACGGTCATGAACGTGGTGGCCGTGCTGAGCCTGATGGACGTTCCCGACGCCGCCCTGATGGGCCACGTGTTCTGGGGCAGCCTGCTGCTCGGGCTGCTGCTCTGGGGGCCCGGCCGCTGGTCGCTCGACCACTACCTGATGCCGCGCCTGCGTGAGCGGGTCTGCGGGCACGCGGCGCCGCGTCTCGTGTCGGGGCCACCCGGCCGGAGTTGACGCGGCCCGGCGCACCGCGCCGCACACGCCGCCGCAGCCTGAAGCAGAATCGCTCGATGAAGTGGTTCTCCAGCCTGTGCCTGGCCTGTGCCTGCACCACCGCGCACGCCGACACGCCGCTGCCTTTCGGCGCGGCCGGCGCTGCCCCGATCGCGCCCTGGCACGTGGTGGGGCTGCCGAGGCAGAAGAAGCCGTTCACGAGCTTCGCCATCGTCGACGTCGACGGCCGCCGCGCTGTGCGCATCGAAGCCGACAACTCCTACGGCAACCTGGTCTACCCGCTGAACCCGGCGCGCGCCGTGGCGCGCATGAGCTGGCAGTGGCGCGCCGACGACCTGATCGACGACGACGACCTGCGCACCAAGGCCGGCGACGACACCGCGCTGAAGGTCTGCGTGTTCTTCGACCTGCCGCTCGAGAAGGTGCCGTTCGTCGAGCGCCAGTTGCTGCGTGCGGTGCGCTCGCAGTCGAGCGAACCCCTCCCGGCCGCGACCGTCTGTTATGTGTGGGACGCGCACCTGCCGGTGGGCACCGCCATTCCCAACGCCTTCACCAAACGGGTGCGCTACAAGGTGCTCGAAAGCGGCCCGGCACGCCTGCACCAGTGGACGGCCGAGAAGCGCAACCTCGCGGCCGACTTTCTTGAACTGTTCGGCGACGAAAGCAACGAGGTGCCGCTGGTGACCGGCGTGGCGGTGGGCGCCGATGCCGACAACACCCACGGCCACAGCCTGGCCCACGTGGCCGACGTGGTGCTCGAGCCTTGACCACCAGCTGCGCCGCGCGGGTGGTTTCTACTTCGACACCCTTGGCGTCGACGCCCCGCGGCCGCGCAGCGGCGTCTATGCGGTGCGCGCCGGCGCTTCGCCAGGCTGCGGCGTGTGCCCCAGATGCCGAATCAGCACCTCGTACAGGGCCGCCGCGGTGATGGGCTTGGTCAGATAGCCGTCCATGCCGGCATCGGCGCAACGCTGGCGATCTTCTGCCATCGCGTTGGCGGTCAACGCGACGATGGGAATGCGTGGGCCACTTTGCCGCGCGGCCCGGATGAGCCGAGTCGCCTCGTAGCCGTCCATCACCGGCATCTGGCAATCCATCAACACCAGATCGAACGCGCCTTCCTGAATGGCTGCCAGCGCGCGCGCGCCGTCTTCGACCAGTGTGACCTTCATGCCCTGCCGCTCGAGCATGGCGCGCACCACCAGCTGGTTGACCGGGTTGTCTTCCGCCACGAGCACCTTGGCCTCGCGCACCGACCGGCCGACGGGTCTGGCCCCGGGTTCGGGCACCGCCGACGGACCGGCGGCGGTGTCGAACGGAAGGTCGAACCAGAACGTGCTGCCGCTGCCGGGCCGACTCTCGACGTGGATGCTCCCGCCCATGAGTTCCACGAGGTTCTTGCAGATCACCAGGCCCAAGCCGCTGCCGCCGAACTTGCGGGTGGTCGATGCATCCGCCTGTGTGAAACGCTGGAACAACTGCGGCAGGATCTCGGGCGCTATGCCCACGCCGCTGTCGCGCACCTGCACCCGCCACCAGACGCGCGGATCGTCCGTGGGCCCATCGATGCCCTGGCTGCTCAGCGTGATGCGGCCCTGGTCGGTGAACTTGATCGCGTTTCCCAGCAGGTTGGTCACCACCTGCCGAAACCGCATCGGATCGCCGCGAACCAGCGGGACCATGTGCGCATCGAACTGTGTGACGAGGACTGTTCCGCGTGCCGCCGCGAGTTCACGGTAAACCTCGACAATGTCGTCCAGCACCTGCCCTGGTTCGAAGTCGATCCGTTCGATGTCGACCTTGCCTTCCTCGATCTTGGCCAGATCCAGTATGTCGCCAAGCAGGTTGTGCAAGGAACGCGCGGCCGATGCGATTCCGCCGACGAAGCGCGACTGATCTTCATCGAGCCGGGTACCCTGCAGCAATTCCGACATGCCCAGAACCCCGTTCAGTGGCGTCCGGATCTCGTGGCTCATGTTGGCCAGAAAGCGCGTCTTGGCCAGGTTGGCGTCAACCGCCAGCAGCCGGGCCTGCTCCCGCTCGGCGGCCACCGAGTCGCTTTCAAGTCGCAATCGGGTCATCTCGGTCCAGCGTTCGTTGCTGCGCCAGCTTTCCTGCGCCAGCACCACGCCGTAGATGGCCAGGCTGCACACGACCACCCAGGCGTCGGCGTATTCGTGCCAGACCGCCGACCCCATGAGGGGCAGCAGCATGATCATTAGATTGATGACTGCAGTGCGAAAGCTGCTGACCAGAATGAACACGCCGATCGCCGTGATGCACGACACGCCGGCAAAGAGCAACGCACCCAGGCTGCTGGACTGCGTCACGGGAATGAAGACCAGAGAAATCACGCCCCATCCCAGATCGTCCAGAACAATGAACACCTCGAATCGCGCACGCCAGTAAGACACCCGCAAGGTGCGGCGCGGATCGACTGCGAAGCGGCGTGTTTCCAGGGTACGGACGACAGCGATGACCACGCGATACGCCACCCATCCGATCACCCAGGCCGCCGTCACCAGGCCCCACATGGCGTAGCCGATCACCATCGAGAAGGCGACCGCGCCGACTTGCGGCATCGGGGCCAACCGGTAGATCGAACTGACGCGTTCGAAATCGATCTGGTTCTCGATGGCCGCAGACGACTGCGCGCTCGGGGACGGTTCAAGCGTCACGGTCAAAGTGCGCGCGCGACGCAAACAGGCGTGTGGGGATCATTCATCTCGTATCTGACGGTGCATATCCGCTCTTTGCAGGGCCGCCCTGTTGGCAGCAAGCTGTCTCTCGACCTCATTTATCGGACATTTACGGTGAGAAATGAGCGACCCGGTGCCATGCCGACCGAAGCAAAGCGCCCCAACTGTTGCCAAAGCACGGAAATCTGTGCGTCGAGCCACTCGTGCAAGAGTCCTCAAGCCCGCCCGCCGCGCTGCCGATGAACAGAGTGGGCGGGCACACTCGCGCCTTGGCCAAGCAAGCCCCTGGGAACCATGTCAGACCGAACTCCTGAAATACGCCGTTGGGCGACCTCGATTGAAAACGCCACGTTCGGTGTCTGGGATCTGGATCCGCGCCTCGAGATCGTGCACTACTCGCCGCAGTGGAAGGCGCGCCTCGGCTTCCCGCGGATCGACGCGCCGGACAGCAGCGCCTTCTGGCGCTGCAGAGTGCATCCCGACGACTTCGACCCGATGCTCGGCTCTCTGCGCTCGCACCTCGACGGCTGCACGCCGACCTACGAAATGCGGTTCCGTCTGCGCAGCAACGGCTCGGGTTATCGGTGCATGCTGTCACGCGGGCGCGTCGTCGCGCGTGACCCGCTGGGCAACGCCACGCGGATGATCGGCACCATGGTCGATCTGACGGGCCGGGCCTCGTCGGCGGCGAACTACGGCCTGGCCACCGAACTGGCGGTGCAGGCGCACGTGTTGCCTCGTTTGCCCTTTCACGCCGAGCTCGGCGGGGCGCCCGAGAGCCCTCGGCTGGTCGAGCTGATCGACGACTTGCTCGACGTCGCCTTGCGCGATGCCAACGCCGCGCCCTAACAGCCCGCATCGCCGTCGCGGGCAGCGCCCTCGCGCTCAGTCTCGCCGCTTGAAGTCGATCTCGAACGGGCCGGGTACACGCCCGTCGGTGTCGCGCGGCAGCACCTCGGTGCGTTCGATCGCACGCAACACCGCATCGTCCCACGACTTCACGCCGCTGCTTTTCACCAGGCGCTTGGCGACGATGGTGCCGTCGGGCGCGAGCCGCACTTCGACGGTGGCGACGGGGTTGCCGTCGATCACGTCGGTGAACACGATGTTGGGCTTGATGCGCGCCATGATGCGGCCGGCATAACTCGCCGACGGGCCGCTGCTGCGTGCAGCCGTGCCGGTGGCCGTGGCGCCGCCGGTCGCACCGGCCTGGCCGAGCATGCGCTGCAGGTTGGCTTCGCGCGCTTCTGCGAGCCTTTCGGCTTCGGCGCGCTCCTTGTCGGCCTGCTGCTTTTTCTTTGCCTGCTCGGCGCGCTGCTGGGCGCGTTCGTCTTCTTCGCGCGCGGCCTTGTCGCGCTTGGCTTTTTCACGCTCGGCCTTGTCGCGCTCGGCCTGCTCTTGTTTCGCTTTCTCGCGTTTGGCCTGCTCGATGGCAATCTGCGGGTCGGGCGCGGGCTCGCGCACGGGCGGTGCCTTGGCGACGGGCTCGGGGCGTTTCGGCTCGGGCGGTGCCGGTGCCGGCGGTGGTGTCACGGCGCGGGGTGCCTCGAACTGCGGCACGGCCGACCAGAGTTCGGCTTCCACCCCTTCGGGTTCGCTGCTGCGCCAGTTCACGCCGAAAGCCAGGGCCACGATCAGCAAGGCGTGGGCGAGCAGCGCGAGGGCCAGGCCCGCGCCCATGCCACGTGGTTGGCGTGGCATGAAAGGATCGCGTTGCAGGACGGCGCTCATGGTGCCGGCTTCAGTTGCCGCCGTTCTTCACCGACAGGCCGACACGCTGCACACCGGCGCGCTGTAGGCTGTCCATCAGCTTCACGACGGCTTCGTATTTCACGTTGCGGTCGGCCGAGATCACGACCGGCGTGTTCGCATCGCCGCCCTGCTTTTCGCGCACCGTGGCAGCGATGTTGCGCAACGGGATCGCACCGCCGTCTTTGCCGTCGACGCGCAGGCGCACCGTCTCGTCGGTGCCGACCACGACCTCGACCACGTGCTCGGGCCGCTGTTTGCTCTTGCCCACGCTCGGCAGATCGACCACGCCGGTGGTGATGAGCGGCGCCGTCACCATGAAGATGATCAGCAGCACCAGCATCACGTCGATGAAGGGCACCATGTTGATCTCGTTGATGGTGCGGCGGCGCGAGCCGCTGCCTCGGTGACTGACGACGGCAGGCATGTCAGTGCGCTGCCGCCGGCACGCCGACGTTGCGCTGCAGGATGTTGGAGAACTCCTCGATGAAGGTCTCGAGCTGGATCGCGATGCGGTCGATGTCGCGCGCGAAGCGGTTGTAGGCGATCACCGCGGGTATCGCAGCGAACAGGCCGATCGCGGTGGCCACCAGCGCTTCGGCGATGCCGGGCGCCACGGTCGCGAGCGTGACCTGCGTCATGTTCGACAGGCCGATGAACGCATGCATGATGCCCCACACGGTGCCGAACAGGCCGACGTAAGGCGAGACCGAACCCACGGTCGCCAGGAACGACAGGTTGGCTTCGATCGTGTCGAGCTCACGCTGGAAGCTCGCGCGCATCGCACGCCGTGCGCCGTCGAGCAACGCCCCGGCATCGGTGACCTTGCGTTCGCGCAACTTCATGAATTCGCGCATGCCCGAGGCGAAGATGCGCTCCATCGGCGCGCCGTCGGGGCGCTTGGCAGCGTCGGCATACAACTCGTTGAGGTTCTTGCCGACCCAGAACTCGCGCTCGAATTCTTCGTTCGCGGCGCGGGTGCGCTTCAGGCCGAAGAGCTTGCCGAAGATCACGGTCCAGCTGGCCAGCGAGCCAATCAGCAGCCCCGCCATCACGAGCTGCACGACGAAGCTCGCATGCAGCACGAGCGAGATGATCGAGAGGTCTTGGGTCATTCGTTGTTCTTGTCGAGCGAGCTGATGATGGAATTCGGAACCCGCTGGGGTCGAAAGGTTCCGGCGTTGACGCAGGCGATGCGGATCGTGCCTTCGGCGAGCAGCGTTTTCTTGCCTTGCGCGTCCGAGCGCCAGGCCTGCTGCGCGATCGTCATCTGCGCCAGCCCGGCGTGCTTCACCTGGACCGTCACGTCGAGCAGGTCGTCGAGGCGCGCCGGGCTGCGGTAACTGACCGCAGTATCGGTCACGACGAACATCACGCCTGTTTCAACGCGCAAGCGCTCCTGGCCGTGGCCGAGCGAACGCAGCCACTCGGTGCGTGCACGCTCGAAGTACTTCAGGTAGTTGGCGTAGAAGACGATGCCGCCGGCATCGGTGTCTTCCCAGTACACGCGCAGCGAAAAACTGAAGGGCTTGGGTCCGGTCTCAGGCATCGGCAGCGACAAGGGCGGCGCCGCAAGCCGCGGCAGCGCGCGAATTATGGCTGCACGCGCCTGTACACCGGCCCCCACTGCGGGTGGCCGGCTTCGGACTTGCTGAGTGCGAAGTCGGGGTCGGCGGCGCGGGCGCGCCGGAACTCGACCTCGCAGGCCGCGGCGCGGTCGCTGGTGCAGAAGATGAAGGCCAGCAGCTTGTGGGCGGTTGCCCGGTCTCTCGCCGAGACCAGGCCGATCTGCAAGGCCTGGCCGAGCTGCTTCTCGGCCTGCGGATACTGGGCGTCTTCATACGCGCGCCAGCCGCCGAGCAGGGCCTTTTCTGCCGGCCGCTCGATCACTTCCATCAGGCCGGTCGGCACTGGCGGCGGCACGGCGCAACCGGCCAGGGCCAGCGCGAGGGCGAGGGGTACGAAAGGTCGCAGGGTAGCCATCAGAACTTGTGCTTGAGCGAGAAGGGTTGGCCGGGTGTGACGATCACGGTGGTCGTCAGCGCGGGGAAGTCGGTGTTGCGGATCACGATCTGGTGCCGGCCTTCGGGCAGCGACAGCTCGTTGATCGGCGGTGAGGTGCCGACCGGGCGGCCATCGACTTCGACCTCGCCCCACGGGCTCACTGCGATGCGCACGAGGCCGGTCGGCAGCGGTGCGGCCGCCGTGGTGGTGGCAGGTTTCACTTCACGCTCGCGGGCTTCGCGCTGGCGCTTCTCGCGGGGTGTTTCCTTGGGTGTGGCGGCCACGGCCTTGGCGGGCGTGGCTGGACCGGCCGCCGTGGGCGCTGCAGCCACCGTGGCCGGCGGGCTGGCCGGCGCGGCGGCCTGCAAGGCCGGAGCCGGTGCTTCTGTCGCGGCCGCCGCCGCGGGCAGTTGTGCCGCGGTGTCTGCGGCAGTCGCCGGGGTCTCTACCGCCGGTGCCGCCGCGGCGGCCACCGGCGCCGGCGTCGCGGCCACCGGCGGGGCGGGCGCCGGCGCCACCGCCGCTGCGGGTGCCGGTGTCTCGGTGTGCCCGGGGGCCCAGCGCATCCAGGCCAGGCCGGCAGCCACCAGCACGCCGGCGCCGGCCGCCAGCAGCCACAGCGGGCGTGCACGGCGCGGCGGTTCGGCAGGCACCTCGCCTTCGGAGGTGATGGTGTTTTCGTCGAGCCAGTGGCGCAGCTCGCGCGAGAAAGAGCGCGCCGACCGGTAGCGGGCGTCGGGGTTCTTCTCCATCGCGCGGGCGGTGATCTGGGCCAGCGCTTCGGGGATGTTCGGGTCGATCTTGTTCGCCAGCGGCGGGTCGTGCTTGAGCACCGCGTTGGTGATCTCGCTCAGGGTGGCACCGCGGAAAGGCTTGAGGTCGGTGAGCAACTCGTAGAGCACGACGCCGAGCGAGAACACGTCGGCGCGCCGGTCGACCGTTTCGAAGCGCGCCTGTTCGGGGGCCATGTAGTAAGGCGAACCAGCCGCGATGTCGCCACTCGCGGCGGCCTCGTGCTGGTGCGCCACCCGGGCGATGCCGAAGTCGAGCACGCGTGGCTGGGTGCGGCCGACCATGAAGATGTTGGCGGGCTTGATGTCGCGGTGCACCACGCCCTTGCTGTGCGCATACGCGAGCGCGTCGGCCACACGGCGCACGATCAAGGCGGCCTGGGCCGGCGTGGCGCGCCAGCCTTCCTGGCGCAGCTGGCGCAGGTCGCGCCCCTTCAGCAACTCCATCGCGATGTACACGCGGTTGTCGCTGATGCCGGCGTCGAACACCGTCACGATGTGCGGGTGGCTCAGGCCGCCGGCGGCACGCGCTTCGTTCAGGAACAGCGCGTTGAAGGAATCACGCTCGCTCACTTCGAGCTCGACGTTGAGCGTCTTCACCGCGATCAGCCGCGACAGCAGCGGGTCGTGTGCCGCGAACACCGTGCCCAGGCCACCTTCGCCGAGCTTGTACTTCAGCGCATAACGGCCGATGTGGCCGATGGTGGGAATCTGCTCGTCCTGTGCGTTCGGTGCGTTGGTCTGGAACGCGGCCGCCGGGCCCTGCATCGCGGTGATGTCGGAGTCGCCCCACAAGGCCAGTTCGGCGGGCATGCTGGGCAAGGGCGCGGGTTCCGAGTCTTTCGGTGCAGGCTCGGGCGGGGTGTTGGCATCGGTCACGCCCGGCAGCTTAGCCGAGTGACACTGCGTTGAAGCACCAAAATGGCACCGGATCGATGCCTTCGTCACATCCGCACACCATTCTGTGGGGGTGGGTGCACCGATTTCAGGCCGCTTGAAGCAACACCTTGCCGAGCCGCGCGACCGCCTCTTGCAACTGGGCCATCGAGCTGGCGTAAGACAGGCGCACGAAGCGCTCGGCACCGTGCTGGCCGAAGTCGCGCCCCGGCGTGATGGCGACGTGCGCGCGGCGCATCATGTCGAAGCAGAAGTCCCAGCTGCTCGGGTTGTGCGCCGAACAATCGGCCCAGGCGTAGAACGCGCCGTCGGGCATCACCGGCACCGTGAGGCCGAGCCGGTTCAGGGCCGGCACCAGAAAGTCGCGGCGGGCGCGAAACTCGGTGCGGCGGCGTTCGTATTCGGCGATCGACTCGGGCTCGAAACACGCCAGCGCTGCGTGCTGCGCCACGGTCGACGGGCAGATGTAGAGGTTCTGCGCGAGCTTCTCGACCGGCGCCACCAGATCGTCGGGCACGACGAGCCAGCCGAGGCGCCAGCCGGTCATGCTGAAGTACTTGGAGAAGCTGTTGATCGAAACCACGTCGTCACCATGGGCCAGCGCGCTGTGGCCGAAGCGTTCGTCGAAGCTCAGGCCGAGGTAGATCTCGTCGACCAGGGTGAAGCCGCCGTGCGCGCGCACGGCCGCAACGATGCGGCCCATCTCGTCGGGCTCGATCGAGGTGCCGGTCGGGTTCGACGGCGAAGCCAGCAGCACGCCGCGGGTGCGCTCCGACCAGGCCGCGCTGACGCCAGCCGCACTGAGCTGGTAGCGCTCTTGCGCGGACGCCGGCAGCAGCACCGCCTTGCCTTCGGCCGCGGCCACGAAGTGCCGGTTGCAGGGGTAGCTCGGGTCGGGCAGCAGCACTTCGTCGTCGCGGTCGACCAGGGCCAGGCAGGCGAGCTGCAGGGCCGCCGAGGCACCGGCGGTGACGACGATGCGGCGCGGTGCGATGTTCAGGCCGAAGCGCTCGGCATACCACTGGCTGATGCGCTCACGCAGCGCCGGCAGGCCGGTGGCGTCGGTGTACTGCGTGCGGCCGCCACGCAGCGCACGCTCGGCGGCTTGCTGCACGAGCGGCGGTGCGGTGAAGTCGGGTTCGCCGATGTTCAGAAAGATCATCGGCGAGTCGCGGCACTCGGAGCTGCGCGCCAGCTCGGCCGCGGCCTTGGCGCACTCCATCACGTAGAAGGGCTCGATGTGGTCGAGGCGCCCTGCGAGCTTCATGCGAGCGGGCTTCAGCGCCGCGCCGCGCGCGCCGCGTCGACTTCGACGCTGCGCAACTCGGCGGCGGCCTTGTCGAGCACGCCGTTCACGTACTTGTGCCCGTCGGTGCCACCAAAACCCTTGGCGAGCTCGACCGCTTCGTTGATCGCCACCTTGTACGGGATCGCGATGCAATGCTTGAGCTCGTACACGCCGATCATCAACACGCCGTGTTCGATTGGCGAAAGCTGCGTGGTCTTGCGGTCGACGTGTTTCGACAGCAGCGCGTCGATGTCAACCGCTTCGCTGATGCAGCCGTGCAGCAGCGCGTCGAAGTGCGCGGCGTCGCACTTGGCAAAGTCTTCCTGCTCGCGCATGTGGGCGTCGATCAGGCCGGCGTCGCTGCCCGAGACGAGCCACTCGTACAGGCCCTGCAGCGCCACCTCGCGCGAGCGGCGGCGCGCAGACTTCGGCTTCGGGTGTTTGGGCGCGGGTTTGGTCTTGGGCGCAGGCTTGGCAGCGGCGGCCGCGCCGGGCTCGGGGGTGTCGGTCACGAAAGGTCTTCCATCAGGTTCGCCATCTCGACGGCCACACGGGCGGCGTCGCGGCCTTTGTCTTCGGCCCGGGCCCAGGCCTGCGCTTCGTTCTCGACCGTCAGGATCGCGTTGGCGATCGGCACTTCGCGGTCGAGCGAGATGCGCGTGACCGCGGCGCCACTTTCGTTGGCGACCAGTTCGAAGTGGTAGGTCTCGCCGCGGATGATGCAGCCGAGCGCGATCAGCGCGTCGAAGTCGTCGCTCTCGGCCAGTGCCGACAACGCCAGCGCCACTTCGAGCGCGCCGGGCACGGTGACGTGCTTGACGTGCTTCGTGTCGACGCCGAGCGCGTGCAACTCGGCCAGGCACGACACGGCCAGCTTGTCGGTGATGGCGGCGTTGAAGCGCGCCTGCACGATGCCGATGCGCAGGTCACGGCCGTCGAGGTGAGCTTGTTGGCCGCCGCTTTTCGACGCGCCCTGATCAGCGTCTTGCATGAAGAACCTCTTTCACTGTTCTGCCGCCATGAAGCCGGTGACTTCGAGGCCGTAGCCGGTCAGGCTGGGCATGCGGCGCGGGCTGCCGAGCAGCTTCATCTTCGTGATGCCGAGCTCGCGCAGGATCTGCGCGCCGATGCCGTAGGTGCGCAGGTCCATCTGGCGCGGTTGCTTTGCGGCACCGGCTCTTGCGGGCAGCACGTGCGGCACCAGCGCGGCCACGTCTTCGCCGCAGTTCAGCAGCACGGCGGCGCTGCGGCCATGGGCGTGCAGCACCGACAGCGCCTTGGGCAGCGGCCACGAGTGGTCGCAATCGGCGCCCACGTCGAGCAGGTCCATCACCGAGAGCGGCTCGTGAACACGCACCAGCACCTCGTCGGCAGCGGTCCATGTGCCACGGGTGAGGGCCAAATGCAGACCGCCGTTGCGGTCGCGGAAGGCGCTGCAGTCGAACTCGCCCTGCGCCGTGGTGAGCTTGCGGCCGCCGGCCCGTTCGATCAGGCTTTCGTGGCGGCTGCGGTGTTCGATCAGGTCGGCAATGGTGCCGATCTTCAGGCCGTGTTCTTTGGCGAAGACGATCAGGTCGGGCAGGCGCGCCATCGTGCCGTCGTCTTTCATCACTTCGCAGATCACCGACGCGGGCGACAGGCCGGCCATGCCGGCCAGATCGCAGCCGGCCTCGGTGTGGCCGCCGCGCATCAGCACGCCGCCTTCTTGCGCACGCAGCGGGAAGATGTGGCCGGGTTGCACCAGGTCGCTCGCCTTGGCGTCGCGCGCCACGGCGGCCTGCACGGTGCGCGCGCGGTCGGCCGCCGAGATGCCGGTCTCGACGCCGGTGGCGGCTTCGATCGATACCGTGAACGCCGTGCCGTGGCGGGTGCCGTTGCGCTGCGTCATCGAGGGCAGCTGCAGCCGGTCGCAGCGCTCGGGCGTGAGCGTGAGGCAGATCAGGCCTCGGCCGAAGCGCGCCATGAAGTTGATGGCCTCGGGCGTGACGTGGTCGGCGGCGATCACGAGGTCACCTTCGTTCTCGCGGTCTTCTTCGTCGACGAGGATGATCATGCGGCCGGCGGCCAGTTCGGCCACGAGCTCGGGAATGGGGGAAATGGACATCGTCGGATTGTAGGTGTCCGGGCCTCACGACCCGGGGCACGCCGGGCGCGTCAGGGGCGCAGCGCGGTCGCGCTCAGCATGCGTTCGACGTAACGTGCGATGAGGTCGATTTCGAGGTTGACCCG
Organism: Rhizobacter sp.; assembly: GCF_032229685.1. Taxonomy (GTDB): domain Bacteria; phylum Pseudomonadota; class Gammaproteobacteria; order Burkholderiales; family Burkholderiaceae_C; genus LMDS01. The sequence goes on from NZ_JAVTWP010000036.1 coordinate 30,202, forward strand.
GCTGCCCGCCGAAAGACCACCCAGCGTGGTGTTTTCGAGCGTGTGCGGGATCAGGTTGATGCTGAGTTCGCAGCCGGCAGCGTGGTCGCTCACCCGATTGACCGTGAGGCTCACGCCGTTGACGGTGATCGAGCCCTTGTAGGCGATGAAACGCGCCAACTCGGCCGGTGTTTCGATGCGCAATTCCCACGATTCGCCGACGCGTTCGAAGTGACTCACCCGGCCGATCCCGTCGACGTGGCCGCTGACGATGTGGCCGCCGAGCCGGTCGTGCGCGCGCAGTGCCTTTTCGAGGTTGACCGGGCCCGGTTCGGCCAGGCCGGCGGTCTTGTCGAGGCTTTCGGCCGAGATGTCGATCGTGAAGCTGTTCGCCGCGATGTCGAACGTGGTCACGGTCATGCACGCGCCGTTCAACGCGACGCTGTCGCCGAGTTGCACGTCGTCGAGGTAGCCGGCCGGCGTGCCGATCGTGAGCTGTTTGCCGTGGCTGGCGTCGGCGCCGAGCGGCTTGACGTTCGTGATGTGGCCGAGGCCCGTGATGATGCCGGTGAACATCAGCGAATTGTCGCAGGCCGCGCGATGACGCGCAGGTCGTCGCCCACCGGCGCAACGCTGACGAAACGCAGCGCCAGGCCGTCTTCCAGCCGCGTCAACGGGCCGAAGGCGGCCAGCTCGCGCCCGCTGCCGATCAGCTTCGGTGCGATGTAGATCAGGAACTCGTCGACCAGCCCTTCACGCACGAAAGAGCCGTTGAGCTTGTGGCCGGCTTCGACGTGCAGTTCGTTCACTCCACGCCGGCCCAGGTCGAGCAGCATCGCCGCCAGATCGACCTTGCCGTTCGGGCCGGCGGCCAGCACGGTCTGCGCGCCGCTGGCCAGCAACGGCGCGTGGCGATCGTCGGCGGGCTGGGCGGCGTAGATCAGCACCGTGCCCGGTGCATCGAGGATGCGCGCGGTGGGCGGTGTGTCGAGCCGCGAATCGACGATCACGCGCAGCGGCTGGAGCGCGGTTTCGACCAGCCGCACGTCGAGGCGCGGGTTGTCTTCGAGCACCGTGCCCACACCGGTCAACACCGCGCCGGCGCGTTTGCGGAAGGCATGGCCATCGGTGCGGGCGGCCACGCCTGTGATCCACTGGCTCACGCCGTTGTCGAGCGCGGTGCGGCCGTCGAGCGTGACCGCGGCCTTCAAGCGCACCCAGGGCCGGCCGCGCTGCATGCGCGAGAAGAAGCCGATGTTGAGTTCGCGTGACTCTTCGGCCAGCAAGCCTTCGTCGACGCTGATGCCGGCGGCGCGCAGGCGGGCCGCACCCTGGCCGGCGACGAGCGGGTTCGGGTCTTGCACCGCCATCACCACGCGTGCGATGCCGGCTTCGATCAGAGCGTCGCAGCAGGGCGGCGTGCGGCCGTGGTGCGAGCAGGGTTCGAGCGTGACATGGGCCGTGGCGCCGCGCGCGCTTTCGCCGCGCGCGAGCACGTCGCGCAGCGCCATCACCTCGGCGTGCGCGCCGCCGGCCTGCTGCGTGTGGCCGCGGCCGATCACCCGGCCGTCGGCGGCCGTGATCACACAGCCGACACGCGGGTTCGGCTCGCTCAGGCCGATGGCGTGCTGCGCCAGCGCGAGCGCTTCGTGCATCGGCGAGGAAAAATGGGAGTGCGGGTTCATCGTGGACACGGTGGGCGGAATTATCGCGTCAGGGTTGGTGCGCGGCCGTGGCGAGGTTGACCACGGCCCCGGCGGGCGCGCCGGCCGGGCAGGTCTGGTTGCCCTGGATCACCAGAAAGTTCTGGTTCGCGAGCGAATGGTCGACGGCGCTGTAGGCCGCCGGGTGTTCTTCGTTGCTGTCGACCGCGCCGCTGCCGTCGAGGTCGGCCGAGTAGCGGCACACCCGGCGGTCGGCGGCGGTGGTGCCGATGTTCCAGCCGATCGGTGCGATCGTGCTGCGGCCCGACCAGCGGCCGTTGGCGAGCGGTGTCACGACGCACTGGTAACTCACGTAGCGGTCGCCGGCTTCGGTCTGCACCGTTTCGCTGCTGCACTCGGGCGGGGTGGCGTAGGAGCCGCCGGTCAGTGCGAGCGCGATGGTGAAGGCCGGTGGTGCGTCGCTGCCGCGGGCCGCGTCGGGGGGCGCGGCTTGCGAGAAGCGCACGGTGCCGCCGAGCAACTGCGCGTTAATGGCGCCGCACGCGCTCAGGTCGGCGAGGGCCAGGTCACGGGTGGCGGTGGCGGGGTTGATGCCGGTGCACCGCGCCGTCAGCTGGCCCGAGGTGTTGTCGAAGATGAGCGCGGTCGTGCCGGTGCTGGTGGGTTTCATCACGCTGCGGCCGTCGCCCAGGTCCTTGGCGAGCAGCGGCACGCGGGCCGAGCGCGAAGACACGCCCTTGGCATCGATGCTGCTTGGCGCCAGCGCGAGCAGGCCGCCGTGGGCCGGGTCGGTGGCGGCGATCACGGTCGTCAGCACGACCTGCTGCGCTTCGCCGTCACGGTCGTTCCAGTGCACGGTCACGGCGGCGGTCTTGGCGGCGAGCGCGTTCGTGGCCACGACTTCGCGCGCCACCGTGTAGCGGGTGTGGGTCGCGTAGCCGGTGCTGGCGTCGACGCTGTGCGACGCGCTCGTGATGCCGGCCCAGGAACTGGCCGCGCCCGAGGCCGCGAGCATCGAAAACGCACGCAGCGCCTCGATGTCTTCCTGGCCGAGGCGTACCGCTTCGGCACGTTGGCGCGCGATGTCGGAGCCCAGCCGCAAATGGCCTTGCAGCCGCGACACGGTCAACACGCCGAGCGACAGCACCAGCAGCGCGATCAGCGCTTCGATCAGGCTGATGCCGTGTTGGCGGCGGGTGGAAGGGGTGAGCTTGTTCATGGTGTGTCCTCAGAAATCGCGCCAGCCGCCGTTGATGCGGGCGAAGCCGCCCGATCGGCTCTTGAGCGTGGCGAGCACGCCGCTGTCGTAGACGAAGTCGGGTGCGCCGTTGCCCGTGTAGTGGGTTTCAGACAGCGCTGCGCCGCGCAACACGGCACCCGGTGCCGCCGTGTCGTTCCAGCTCAGCGCGTTGGCGTAGAGCAGGCCGTGAAAGTTGACCGCACCACGCAGGCGCGCCGCCCCCTCAACGACGAGCACGACCGGGTGTTCTTCCGAGCCGACGGTGACCGGCCCGTCGAACGCCAGGTCACCGTCGACCCAGATCAGGGCGCTGCCTTCGGTGCTGGCCGTGGCAGCGCTGATCGCCGCGGCGCAGTCGCTGCTGCAGGCGATGCGGGTGACCGCAGGCCGCGCCTTCCAGCGCTGCTTGTCGAGCCCGAAGTACGACGCGAAGAAGCGGTCTTCGCTCTGAGCCGACAGGCTCGTGTCCTGGCTCACCGATGTGCCGGCCAGCGGCGCGCCGGCGGGTGCGTTCAGGCGTGCGCTGCTGGCTGCGATGCCGGCGCCGGCATGCAGGGCGAGCCCGGTGGCGGGGTCGGCGTTGTGCGCGCCGAAGGCCGCACCGTCGGCGTCGACAGCGCCTCGCGTGGTGAGCGCCGCTGCCGGCGGAGTGCGCAGGCCAGCGAGCAGGCCGACGGTCACGTCGACGCGGGCCGTGGCGTCTGCATTCGAGGCCGAGCCTGGCAGGCACGCCCCGGCCAGGCTGGTGCAACCGGTGGCCAGCACCCGCAGCGTGCCGGGCTGGTCGCCGGCGATGAATTGCACGCTGAAAGCGGGGAGGGGGCCGTCACCTTCGGGCGCGCCCAGCACCGGCGCGCCGCTCGCCGGGCAACTGCAAGCCCAGCCCGCGCCGGAGCGCACACACGTGGGCTGCAGCGGCGTGGCAACACCGCCGTTGTTCCAGGTGCGTGGCACGAAGGTCGTGCCGCTCTGCGTCAGCACCCGGCTGCGGAACGACGTGGCTGCGCCGTCGGCCGACGGCAGGCAGTCCGCGCCGATGCGCTGCGGCTGCTCGAGCTGCGCCAGTGCCCACTCGGCGCCGGCTTCTGCAGCTTCGAAGGCTTGCGTGGCTCGGTACTGGTTGGCCGAGGCGCGCTGTTCGAACACGAGGTTGCGGTTCACGAACAGCGTGACCAGCACCATCACGAAGAACAACAAGGTCGTGACGACGAGCGCCGCGGCGCCACGTTGCTGGCGAGCGCCGGTCGAAAGGGCGTGGAGGTGTTTCATGTCAGACAGGGCACGTGCCGGTGAAGGAGTCGTTGCGAAGGCGCACCTGGCTGCGCACGCTGCGCGTGACGCCGGCGTCGGTGGCCGAGCGGCCGCTGATCAACAGTGCGAGGCTGCGCACTTCCTGGCGTGGCGGGCAGTTCGTGCTGCCGGCCGGGCAGGCTTTGCTGCAGCTGGCCTGCAAGTCGATGCGCTCGACGCTCGGGGTCACGCTGAAGGCGGTGACGCTGAGCGTGCCGGTGTCGGTCAGCGCCTGCCAGCCGCTGCCGCCGAGCAGCATCTCGATGGCGCCGTTGCGCAGCCGGAAGCCGAACTGCTCGTTGCTGTCGACGACGTTGTTTTCGGCCACGTCGCGCGAGTAGCGAAAGCTCACGGCGTCGGACGCCGCGTTGTCGGGCATGAGCGCGGTGTACGGGTTGGCGATCACGCTGGTCGTGCCGGCCGACCACACGCCCGAGGTGGCGCCAGCCCAGTAGCCGGCGCGCCGCAGGTCGCGCGTGATCACGTCGGCGGCGGTGCGCAGGTCTTGCATCAGGCGCGCTTCGAGCAGCAGGCTGCGGTTCTCGCGCACGTGGCTCGCGAGCAGGGTGCCGCCGATGGCCGTGATGAACAGGCCGATCGCCAAACCGACCATCAGCTCGATCAGCGACAGGCCGCGCTGGGTGCGGGCGGGCGTGGCCATCACTGGTTCCAGCACTTGCGGTTGGTGGCGGCAGGGTTCGCGACGCTGCTGTCGGGCCCCGAGGCCTGCACCACGTTGGCGCCGACGATGCGCAGCAGCATGTGGCGACAGGCCGCGTCACCCGCCTGCGCGCCGGTGGCCGAGGCGAGCACCTCGTAGCGGTCGTCTGCGGCGTTGCCGAGCGTGAGCGTGTAGTGGCCGCCCGCCGAGACGCTGCTGACTCCGATCTGCGCCAGCGTGCCGTAGGTCGTGCCGTTGGCGCGCCAGCGTGACTGCGCCAGCTGCACCTGCATCATCGAGACGACCACGTCGGCGCGGCGCGCCTTCTGCAGGTGGCCCTGGAACGTGGGCAGGGCCACGCTCGACAGCACGCCGGCCATCGACAAGGTGACGAGCACCTCGACCATCGTGAAGCCACGGTGGGCGTGGCGGGTGTTCGGGTGGGTGTTGCGGGTTTGCATGATGTGTTGTCCTCGGTTCAGCAGGCGCGGTAGCCGGGCATGGCGCCCAGTGGCGAGCAGGAGCGCACGCGCCCCATGACGTTGACGATGTGGTGCACCGCACGGCCTTGCTGGCCGACCAGACGCAGCGTTCCGGTCGGTGTGCTGGTGCCGTGCTGCGGGTCGAACAGCACCGAGGCCACGTTGCTCTGCAGGCTCACGCGGTCGGCGGCCGTGAGCGTCACGGTCTTGATCTGCTGCGCGTCACCGCTGCAAATGGCCGGGCCGGGCGCGTCGCACTGGCACTGGTCGGCGTTGCCGGTGTGGGCGACGTAGCAGCTGCCGGCGGCGTTCGCGTGGAAGCTCAGGCGCACCGGCAGGTTGCGGGCGACGGCCTCGCTGCGCACGAACTGGATGTCGGTGGCGAGCTGGGTGGCCGCGCCTTCGAGCCGGCGGCTGTCGATCAGGCCTTGCAGCCGGGGTGCGGCGGTCGAGGCCAGGATGGCCAGCACGGCGACGACGGTGCAGGCTTCGACCAGCGTGACGCCGTGCTGGCAGCGGGTTCGTGGCGGGTGGTTTTTCATCGGTGCCTCGTGGTTGAAACGATGCACAGACTTTAGAAATTCACGCCGCCCGGCGCGCCCCCACGTGGCGGGAACGAGGCGCCCCTCTCGCGAGTGCGCCCGGGGCATACCCCCGATCGGGGGAACTGGCCTCAACCGGCCAGTTCGCTTGCAAGCGAACTGGCTTTGAGGCGGGTTCTCAGTGCGCAGGCACTGAGAACAAGTCCCGCCTCAAATATCCCGGATCAGCTGCCGGAACTCGTCCACGTCTTCGAAGCTGCGGTAGACCGACGCGAAGCGCACGTAGGCCACCTTGTCGATGCGCTTGAGCTCGCGCATCACCAGCTCGCCGAGCTTGGTGGAAGGCACTTCCTTCGCGCCGCTGTTGAGCAGCTTGTCCTGGATGCGCTCCATCGCGGCGTCGATCTGCTCGACGCTGACCGGCCGCTTGCGCAGCGCGAGCGTCATCGAGGCGTGGATCTTCGCCGGGTTGAATTCGGCCCGCGTGCCGTCTTTCTTGACGACCGAGGGCAGCGCGATCTCGGCGCGTTCGTAGGTCGTGAAGCGTTTGTCGCAGCTCTGGCAGCGGCGCCGCCGGCGCACGACGTCACCTTCGTCGGAGTCGCGGGTCTCGACGACCTGGGTGTCTTCAAAGCTGCAGAAAGGACAACGCATGGGGCGAAGGGGCCGCTCGCGCGGCCCCGTCTCGTGGTCTAGCGATAGACGGGGAAATCGCGCGTCAGCGCCGCCACCTTGGCGCGCACCGCGGCGGTGTTCGCTTCGTCGTTCGGCTTGTCGAGCACGTCGGCGATCAGGTGCGCGGTCTGGCGCGCCTGCTCTTCCTTGAAACCACGGGTCGTCATGGCCGGCGTGCCGAGGCGGATGCCACTCGTGATCATCGGCTTCTGCGGGTCGTTCGGAATGCCGTTCTTGTTGCAGGTCATGTGGGCCGCGCCGAGCAGGTTCTCGGCGTCCTTGCCGGTGATGCCCTTCGGGCGCAGGTCGACCAGCATCACGTGCGATTCGGTGCGGCCGCTCACGATGCGCAGGCCGCGCTCGATCAGCGTGTCGGCGAGCACCACCGCATTCTTCGCCACTTGCTGCTGGTACAGCTTGAACTCCGGCGCCAGCGCTTCCTTGAAGGCCACCGCCTTGGCGGCGATCACGTGCATCAGCGGGCCGCCCTGGATGCCGGGGAAGATCGCGCTGTTGATCTTCTTCGCGATGGCCTCGTCGTTCATCAGGATGATGCCGCCGCGCGGGCCGCGCAAGCTCTTGTGGGTGGTGGAGGTCACCACGTCGGCATGCGGCACCGGGTTGGGGTAGACGCCGGCGGCGATCAGCCCGGCGTAGTGCGCCATGTCGACCATGAAATACGCGCCGATCGCCTTGGCGACCCTGGCGAAGCGCTCGAAGTCGATGCGCAGGCTGTAGGCCGACGCGCCGGCGATGATCAGCTTCGGCTTGTGTTCGTGCGCCAGGCGCTCCATGGCGTCGTAGTCGATTTCTTCGGCGGCGGTGAGGCCGTAGCTCACCACCTTGAACCACTTGCCGCTCATGTTCAGCGGCATGCCGTGCGTGAGGTGGCCGCCTTCGGCCAGGCTCATGCCCATGATGGTGTCGCCGGGTTGCAGCAGGCCGAAGAACACGCCCTGGTTGGCCTGCGAGCCGGAGTTCGGCTGCACGTTGGCGTGCGCGGCGCCGAAGAGTTGCTTCAGGCGGTCGATGGCGAGCTGCTCGACCATGTCGACGTACTCGCAGCCGCCGTAGTAGCGCTTGCCCGGGTAGCCCTCGGCATACTTGTTGGTGAGCTGGCTTCCTTGCGCGGCCATCACGGCGGGCGAGGCGTAGTTCTCAGAAGCGATCAGCTCGATGTGCTCTTCCTGGCGCTGGTTCTCGCGCTGGATGACAGACCAGAGATCGGGGTCGATCGTGGCGACGGTGGATTGGTTGCGGTCGAACATGGTCGGCAGTCCTCTTCAGATGAAGTCCCCGGGTTTCGGAACGCCAGTTCCGCAACGTGTGCGTTGCGCACACGACCCCAAGGCTGCCCAGGCGAACGGCTGAACGGCACGCCTGCAAAAGCACAGGCACCGACCACGCTTCCCGGTGGTAACCCACCTCAGGCCCGAGCAGCTTTGCCGGGCCGCATCGCCAGTCGCGCGGCCCCACCAGTGTAAGGGCAGGGCCGGCCGACAGTTCGGGCGGTTTCGGTTCGGCGGCTCAGCGCAGCAGCGCGAGTTGCTCCGGCTTCGCGGTGTCGGCCGGTTTGGCCGGCGCGATCGGTTCCGGTTTGCGGGGGGCGCCTTCGGGAGCGGGCGCGCCCACCGAGATCAGCGTGGGTTGCTGCTGCAGCGGCACGGCCTTGCCGCTCGCCACCTGGCGCAGCGAACGCTGTTCGTTCAGCACCTTGCCGGCATAACCGCCGTCGTCGGCCAGATTGGCCGCGCCCACGTAGAACCGCAGCCCGGCTTCCAGGCTGCCGGCGCGCGCGATGCACTCTTTGAGCACCTGCACGCCGACGCGCAGGTTCGTGACCGGGTCGAAGGCCGCGTGGTTGCCGCCGAAGGCTTCGTACTTGTCGTTGTGCACCTTGGTCATGACCTGCATCAGGCCCTGCGCGCCGACGGCGCTCTGCGCGAACGGGTTGAAGCTGGACTCGATGGCCATGATGGCGAGGATCAGCGTCGGGTCGAGGCTGGCCTTCTCGCCGACGCGCCAGGCTTCCTGCACCAGGCGGCTGACCGGTTCGGGCGCCACGCGGTAGCGGCGCGACAGCCATTGCGCCACGGCAGCCTGCTGGCGGCTCAGGTCTTTCGGATCGGAAGCCGTGGCGCGGGCGATCGCGTCAGGTTCGCTCAGCTCGGCGGCCAAGGCATCGGCCGGTTCGGCCCGGGCTTCCTGGCGGGCCTGCAGCCAGCCGAGCACACGCGTTTCGGCTTCGTGGCGCAGGTCGGCCTGGCCAGCCACGAACAGCACCACCGCGGCCAGGATCAGGCCGATCAAGGCCAGCGTGTTGTGGCTGACTTCGAGCAGGCCGTGGCCCACGTCGCGCAAGAACACCGAAACGGACTGGGCCGTTGCGTGGCGTGCCGAGTTGGCCGCCGAGATCATGGGGCGCCATGCCTTCATGTCGTTGTCTCTCCTTCGTTCGCCACGTCGCTTGTGGTGTGCTTGCGGGCCTGAACGAACGGCCCGCGCAGCAAGCGGCGGCGATAATCAAAGGCCGGCATTCGAGACGCCTGCAGTGCGGGCGCGACGAACATCGACCAGGTTGTCACTCGGCGCTGGCGCGGCTTGGCGGGCCAGCGTGCCGAGGGGCGAAAGGCTGCGGGTTATCCCTCTGAGCCAAAGATGGGCGGAATCTAACAAAGCCCTTCATAACTGGTCAATCCTATAAAACAAGTCTCTAATAACTATTGAGTATGAAGTATCGAGACTTGCGTGACTTTATGGCGGGGTTGGAACACGCCGGCGAACTCAAACGCGTCGCAGAGCCAGTGTCTGTGCGGTTGGAGATGACAGCGGTCAGTGACTTCGTGCTGCGCGGTTCCGGGCCAGCCTTGTGGTTCCAGAACCCCCTAGGTTACAAAATTTCGGCGTTGACAAACCTTTTCGGCACGCCCCGGCGGGTTGCGTTGGGCATGGGCGCCACCGAGGTGAGCGAGCTGCGCGACGTGGGCCGCCTGCTCGCCAGCCTGAAGGAACCCGAGCCGCCGAAAGGCCTGAAAGACGCCGGCAAGCTGTTACATATGGCGAAGGCGCTCTGGGACATGAAGCCCGCGAGCGTGCGCCGGGCGCCTTGCCAGGAATTGGTCGCCGAAGGCGCCGACGTCGATCTCGGCACGCTGCCCGTGCAGACCTGCTGGCCCGAAGACGCCGGGCCTCTGATCACCTGGGGCCTGGTCATCACGCGCGGCCCGCAGGGCGGGGCCAACGCACGCCAGCGCCAGAACCTGGGCATCTACCGCCAGCAAGTGATCGGCAAACGCCAGGTCATCATGCGCTGGCTCGCGCACCGCGGCGGCGCGCTCGACTTCCGCGACTTCGCCCTCGCCAAGCCCGGCCAGCCGTTCCCGATGGCGGTGGCGCTCGGTGCCGACCCGGCGACCATCCTGGGCGCGGTGACGCCGGTGCCCGACACGCTGTCGGAATACCAGTTCGCGGGGCTGCTGCGCGGCAGCCGCACCGAGGTGGCCGACTCCGGCGTTGGCGATGCCGGCGTGATGCTGCAGGTGCCTGCGAGCGCCGAGATCGTGCTCGAGGGCCACATTCCGGTGGCTGCCAAAGGCTTCACCGGCGTCAGCGAACACGGCGTGCAGACCAAAGAGATCAACGGCTACCTGCACGCGCTCGAAGGCCCGTTCGGCGACCACACCGGCTACTACAACGAGCAGGACTGGTTCCCCGTGTTCGAGATCGACCGCCTGACGAGCCGCGAGCAGCCGATCTACCACTCCACCTACACCGGCAAGCCGCCCGACGAGCCGGCGGTGCTCGGCGTGGCATTGAACGAAGTGTTCGTGCCGATCCTGCAGAAGCAGTTTCCGGAGATCGTCGACTTCTACC
>NZ_JAVTWP010000037.1:0-39702 GCF_032229685.1 Rhizobacter sp.
TGGTGTTCCTTCAGCAGCTTCACGGTCTGGCCGACCACGTAACCACCGCAGCCGGTGCCAGCCGGCGGGCCGCCGGCTTCGACGCACATCACGCCGTTGTAGCCCGGGAACACGAAGTCTTCGACGCGCAGTTCTTCGGCGTGGAAGTCGACCGTCTCCAGCACGTCGATCACGGTGGGCAGCATCTTCTTCGTCAGCGTGAAGGTCGAGTCGTGCTTCGGGTCGCAGCCGATCTGCAGCACCCGTTTGCCCAGCTTCGAGAACGCGGCCGAGAGGTTGCTCGAGGTCGTGCTCTTGCCGATGCCACCCTTGCCGTAGATGGCAAAGACCTTGGCGTTGCCGATCTTCACGCTTTCATCGAGCGCCACCTGCACGCTGCCCTCGCCGTCGAGGCGCAGGTTCTTGCGAACACCCGGATTCTTGATATCCGGGAACGGAACAGTCGTTGTACTCATGCAGGAGCTCCTTCAAAAACACCTTCGAGCCGGTCTTCAAGCTCCTCACCAGCCCGGCGCAAGGCGGCGAGTACCGCTGCGTCGGGCTTCCAGAAATTACGCTCGGACGCTTCGAGCAGGCGGTTGGCCACACGTGCCGAAGCGGTCGGGTTCAGCTTCGCGAGACGCTCGCGCATCGCGGGGTCGAGCATGAAGGTCTGGCTCAGTTGCTCGTAGACCCAGGGCTGGACCTGGCCCGTGGTGGCCGACCAACCCATCGTGTTGGTCACGTGCACCTCGATCTGGCGCACACCTTCGTAGCCGTGTTTCAGCATGCCTTCGTACCACTTCGGGTTCAGCATGCGGGTGCGTGTTTCGAGCGCGACCTGCTCGGTCAGCGTGCGCACCGTGCCGCCGCCGTCGGCGTCGCGGGTCTGGTCGCCGATGTAGACCGGGGCGGTTTCAGCGCCGGGGCCTTCTCTGGTCACCTTCGCGCGCTTGATCGCGCGGCTGATGCCACCGAGCGTGTCGAAGTAGGTGTCGACCGTGGTCACGCCGAGTTCGACCGAGTCGAGGTTCTGGTAGGCGAGCTGCACGCCCGACAGCACGCTCTGCAGCAGCTTCGCCTGTTGCACCGGGCGCCCGGCGCGGCCGTAGGCGAAGCCTTTGCGGCGGCTGTAGGTTTCGGCCAGTTCGTCGCCATCTTCCCAGCGGCTGTTGTCGATCAGGCTGTTGACGTTCGAGCCGTAGGCGCCTTCGGCGTTGCCGAAGACCCGCAGCGAGGCAGTCTCCAGATCACCACCGTGTTCGGCCTGGTAGGCCAACGTGTGCTTGCGGATGAAGTTCTGCTCCGCCGGCTCGTCGGCGCTCGCGGCCATGAAGGCCGCTTCGGCGAGCAGCTTGATCTGCAGCGGCAGCAGGTCGCGGAAGATACCCGAGAGCGTGATGACCACGTCGACGCGGGGCCGGCCGAGTTGTTCGAGCGTGAGCAGTTCGGCGCCGGCGAGGCGGCCGTAGCTGTCGAAGCGCGGTTTCGCGCCCATCAGATACAGCGCTTGCGCGATCGGCCCGCCTTCGCTCTTCAGGTTGTCGGTGCCCCACAGCACCATCGCGATCGACTCGGGGAAGGCGTGGCCGTCGCGCATGTGTTTTTCGAGCAGCCGCTCGGCCTGGCGGGCGCCGTCTTTCACGGCGAAGTGGCTCGGGATGCGGAACGGGTCGAAGCCGTGCAGGTTGCGGCCGGTCGGCAGGATGGCCGGCGTGCGCAGCAGGTCGCCACCGGGGGCAGGGCGCAGGAAGCGGCCGTCGAGCGCGTGCAGGATGCCGCCGAGTTCGTGGTCTTCTGCGATCAGGCGGTTGGTGGCGGCGAGTTCATTCAGCAGCGCCAGCGTCTGTGCGTCAGCTGCCTCCGGCGTGCGGCCTGCCACCAGCGCTTCGATCAGGGCGCGCTCGGGCTTCACACCGTGCGAGGCTTCCGCGCACGACAGGAGCAGGTCGACACGCTCGGCTTCGCTCGGGGCCTGGCCCACGACGTGCAGGCCGTAGGGGATCAGTGTGTACTCGAGTTCGAGCACATCGTCGCCCAGCTTCGCGATGCGCGCTTCGGCCTCGCTGCCCCAAGCCGGTTCGGCATGGGCCAGTTCGAGTTCGGCGGCCTGGGCCTGGAGCATCAGCGCGAGTTCATCGCGCTCGGTCTGCGCTTCGGGCTCGAGCCCGCGAAAGCGTTCGAGCATGTCTTTCAGATCGACCAGGCCCTTGTACAGGCCGGCCTGTGCGACCGGCGGTGTGAGGTAGCTGATGAGCGTGGCGGCAGCGCGTCGCTTGGCGATCGTGCCTTCTGAAGGGTTGTTCGACGCGTACAAATACATGTTCGGCAAGTCGCCGATCAGCCGGTCGGGCCAGCACGTGGCCGACATGCCGCTCTGCTTGCCGGGCATGAACTCGAGCGCGCCGTGGGTGCCGAAGTGCAAGACCGCATTCGCGCCGAAGTCTTCGCGCAGCCAGCGGTAGAACGCCGAGAACGCGTGCGTCGGCGCGAAACCCTTCTCGAACAGCAGGCGCATCGGGTCGCCTTCGTATCCGAAGGCGGGCTGGATGCCGACGAAGACGTTGCCGAAGCGCTCGCCCAGCACGAAGATGCTGCTGCCGTCGCTCTGTTGTTTGCCCGGTGCCGGGCCCCATTGCGCTTCGATCTCTTTCAGGTGCTTCTCGCGCCGCACGTGGTCGTCGGCCCCGATGCGTGTGTGCACGTTGGCCATGGCACCGAAGCGCGCGGCGTTGCCGGTGATGATGCGTTCGCGCAGATCGTCGACGCTCGCAGGCACCTCGATCGTGTAACCCTCGCGCTGCATCGCTTTCATCACGTTGAACAGCGACTCGAACACCGACAGGAACGCGGCCGTGCCGGTGGCACCGGCATTCGGCGGGAAGTTGAAGATCACCGCCGCAACCTTGCGTTCGGCCCGCTGCGAGCGACGCAGGTCGACGAGCTTGCCGACCCGTGCAGCGAGCAGGTCGGCCCGTTCGATGCAGCTGTGCATGTCGTGTGCGTCGACCACGTTCTCGAACTTGCAGGCGTGTGCGCAACCGGTGCAGGCGATGTGCTGGGCGCTGCCGCGGCCGCCGAACACCATGGAGCCGGTGGCGCCGTCGAGTTCGGGGATCGCGACCATCATGGTCGACTCGACCGGCAGCAGACCACGGGGCGAGCCGCCCCACTGGTCGAGCGTCTGGAATTCGACTGGCGTGACGGCGAGGTAGGGCACGTCGAGCCTGGCGAGAATGTCTTCGGCCGCTTTCGCGTCGTTGTAGGCCGGGCCGCCGACGAGCGAAAAGCCGGTGAGCGAGACCAGCGCATCGATCGTCGGGCGGCCTTCGTTGTAGAAGAAGGCGTCGATCGCGGGGCGCTGGTCGAGGCCCGTGGCGAAAGCCGGCACCACGCGCAGCCCGCGCGCTTCGAGCGCCGTGATCACGCCGTTGTAGTGGTCGGCGTTGCCGGCCAACACATAAGAGCGCATCAGCAGCAAGCCGACCGTGCCACGTTTGCCGGTGGTGGCGAAGCTGGGCAAGGCTTGCACGCTGCGCGCCATGCAGCCCACGGCGCTGGCGTGGTTCATCTTCGGGTGGTAGACGCCGATCTCGGGGTACTCGACCGGCTCGTGCGTCTTGGCCATGCCCCGCAGGTGCTTGCGCGCGCCATGCGCGTAACGGTCCACCAGAAAGTGGACCATGTTGGCGATGTTTTCCTGCGAACCGGCGAGCCAGTACTGCAGCGTGAGGAAATAGGCCCGCACGTCCTGCGCGGTGCCGGGGATGAAACGCAGGATCTTCGGCAACCGGCGCAGCATCTTCATTTGCTGCGCGCCGGCGGTGGCGCGTGCGCCGCTTTCTTCACCCTTGGCTTCGGGCTTGTTGCGCAGGCGCTTGAGGAAGGCCATGGCGCCGGTGGCCGGCGCCGACATGTCGAACTTGCCCATGCGCGTGAGCTTGGTGACTTCGGCGGCCGACATGGCGCAGACCATCGCGTCGCACTGGTCGCGCCGCGCCTGCAGCGCCGGCAGGATCGGCAGGAAGTGGTCTTCGAGGAACAACATCGTCGCGATGACGATGTCGCCTTGTGCAATGTCGGCCTTGCAACGTTCGAGTGCGGCCGGGTCGTCACCCCATTCGGCGGCGGCGTGCACGCTGAGCTTCAGGCCTGGCAGCGATTTGGCCAGCGTGCGGTTCGCGCGCTCGGTGGCGCTGGCCAGGTGGCTGTCCATGGTCACCAGCACGACCTTCATGGTCGTGGGCGGGTCACGCTCAACGACTGAAATGCGCTTTGGCGTCATAGAGTGTCTCGACGGTGATCAAGGCAACGCTGCGCTGCTGGGCATAGGTCTCGGTGTTGCGCCGGGCCCTGCCACGCACGAAGAACGGAATCTTGCGCAACTCTTTCTCGGCGTCGGGCGCCCAGGGCGCGGGCCCGGCAGCGGGCGCCGGCGCAACGTCGATCAGCGCCGGGGCTTCGGCAGCGGCCGGCTTGTTGGCGTGTCCGCCCAGGTGCGAAGGCGCCGCATCTTCATGGAACTCGAAGTCACCGCGGAACATGCCGATCAGGTGTTCTTCCAGGCCCATCATCAGCGGGTGCACCCAGGTGTCGAACAGCACATTCGCGCCTTCGAAGCCCATCTGCGGCGAGTAACGTGCCGGGAAGTCCTGCACATGCACCGGCGCCGAGATCACCGCGCACGGCACACCCAGCCGCTTGGCGATGTGGCGCTCCATCTGCGTGCCGAGCACCAGCTCGGGTTGCAACTCGGCGACCTTGGCTTCGACTTCGAGGTAGTCGTCGGTGATCAGCGCGTCGACGCCGTAGAGCTTGGCGGCTTCGCGCACTTCGCGGGCGAATTCGCGGCTGTAGGTGCCGAGGCCGACGACGGTGAAGCCGAGCTCGGTGGCCGCGACACGCGCTGCCGCGACAGCGTGGGTGGCGTCACCGAAGATGAAGACGCGCTTGCCGGTGAGGTAGGTCGAGTCGACCGAGCGCGCGTACCAGGGCGAGCGTGACTGGATGTCGGCCAGCGCTTTCGCCGGGTCGATGCCGGCGAGTTGCGCCACCTCGGCCACGAAGTCGCGGGTCGCTGCGGCACCGAGCGGGATCGTCTTCGTCGAAGGCTGGCCGAAGCTGCGCGTGAGCCAGCCGGCGGCGAGCGCGCCGACCTCGGGGTAGAGCACGACGTTGAAGTCGGCCTCGCCCAGGTGGGCCAGGTCGTCGGCGCTGGCGCCCAGCGGTGCGACGACGTTGACATCGACGCCCATCTGGTCGAGCAGCCGGCTGATCTCGGTCACGTCGTCGCGGTGGCGAAAGCCGAGTGCCGACGGGCCGAGGATGTTGCAGCGCGGGCGCTGACCGGGTGCGCGCGCTTCGCGGGCCGTGCCCGGCGCGGGCGCGCGCGGGCCGGCGAGGGCTCGCACCATTTGATAGAAGGTTTCCGACGCGCCCCAGTTTTCCTTGCGCTGGTACGAGGGCAATTCGAGTGCGACCACCGGGATGGGCAGATTCAGGGCTTTCGCCAGACCACCGGGGTCGTCCTGAATCAGCTCGGCCGTGCACGACGCGCCGACCATCATCGCCTGCGGCCTGAAGCGCTCGTAGGCATCGCGCACCGAGTTCTTGAACAGCTCGGCGGTGTCGCCACCCAGGTCGCGCGCCTGGAAGGTGGTGTAGGTGACCGGCGGGCGTTTCGGCAGCCGCTCGATCATCGTGAACAACAGGTCGGCGTACGTGTCGCCTTGGGGTGCGTGCAACACGTAGTGCACGTCTTTCAAGGCCGTGGCCACACGCATCGCACCGACGTGCGGCGGGCCTTCGTAAGTCCACAAGGTGAGCTGCATGTCAGGCCACCAGTTTCAAGCGACGCAGCAGCGGGCGGGTGAACAACTCGGCCAGGTCGGCTGCCTGGTCGTAGCCCTGGATCGGCGTGAAGACGAGTTCGATCGACCACTTGGTGGTCATGCCTTCAGCTTCGAGCGGGTTCGCGAGGCCGAGCCCGCAGACCACGATGTCGGGTTGCGCGGCGCGGCAGCGGTCGAGCTGCTTTTCGACGTCCTGGCCTTCCGACAACACGGTGCCGCCCGGCAGCAACGCGAGTTCTTCGGCAAGATGCTGGCGGTGCAGGTACGGCGAGCCGACTTCGGTGAGCTGCATGCCGAGCTCACGGGCGAGAAAACGCGCGATCGGAATCTCGAGCTGCGAATCGGGGAAGAAGAAGATTCGTTTGCCCGCCAGCTGCGTGCGGTGGCGGGCCAGCGCGCCGCTGGCGCGTTCGCGTGCCGGCGCGGTGGCGCGCTCGAACACGTCGGCAGAAATGCCGAAGGACTTCGCTGCGGCTTGCAGCCACAGCGTCGTGCCTTCGGAGCCGAGCGGGAAGGGCGCCGGCAAACGTTTCGCGCCGCGTGCTTCGAGCACACGCGCGGTGTCTGAAAGAAACGGCTGCGCCAGCAGCAGACGCGTGTTCGGGCCGACGGCCGGCATCGCGCCCGCGCGGCGTGGCGGGAAGAAGTGGACCGGGCCGATGCCGAGCTGTGCGAACAGGCGCATGAACTGGTCTTCGACCACGTCGGCCAGCGTGCCCACGATCAACAACGAAGCCGGCGCGTCGGGCGCGGCCGCCGGCAGGCTCGGCACCAGGGCGGCGAGGCAGGCGTCTTCGCCCTGCGTGAAGTTGGTCTCGATGCCGCTGCCCGAATAACTGAGCACACGCACGTCGGGCGAAAACTGCCCCGACAAACGCGCCGCGGCACGCGACAGGTCGAGCTTGATGACCTCGGACGGGCACGAGCCGACGAGAAACAGCAGCTTGATCTCGGGCCGGCGTTCGAGCAGGCGGGTGACCACGCGGTCGAGTTCGGTGTTGGCGTCGGCCAGGCCGGCCAGATCACGCTCGTCGATGATGGCGGTGGCGAACCGCGGTTCGGCGAAGATCATCACGCCGGCAGCCGACTGGATCAGGTGCGCGCAGGTGCGCGAGCCGACCACGAGGAAGAACGCGTCCTGGATCTTGCGGTGCAGCCAGATGATGCCGGTGAGACCGCAGAAGACTTCGCGCTGGCCGCGCTCGCGCAAGACAGGCGCGTCGACACAGCCCTCGGAGGCCGCGGCACGGATCGGGATCACCGGGCTCACAGGGCAACCTCCGTGCTGCACACTGGGGTGGATGAGCCTTTCGGGCGGCCGGGCAGGCTCATGCGGCCACCCCCTGCTGCGCCATGTTGCGCTCGTCGCGTGCCTGGTCGAGACGGGCGGCGCGCAGTTTCAGGATGAACTGCGTCGCGTTGATCACGTAGGTGGCATAGGCCGCCAGTGCCAGGTACATCTGCTGGCGAACCCCGAGCGAGTCGGTGAATACCACGAGCAGATAGGCCGTGTGCAATGCCAGCACCAGCATGCTGAACACGTCTTCCCAATAGAAGGCCGGCGCGAAGAGGTAGCGGCCGAAGACGACCTTCTCCCAGATGCAGCCGGTGATCATGATCGTGTAGAGCGTGAGCGTCTTGACCACGACCGAGAGCGTCGCCACCGCATGCCCTTCGCCGGTGGCGAGGTAGCGGAGCACGAGCCCGAGGCTGACGATGAAGACCAGGAACTGGATCGGGGCCAACACGCCTTGCACCAAGGTCCAGACCGACGCATCGCGTCGCTGGCGCTCTTCGGCGGTGTACAGGGGCCGGTGGGAAACCGACCTTGACCCACGAACATCCATCGACTTCCTTCCGCGTTGCGACTGCTTCGGGGTTGAATCTAGATCGGCGCCCTCCGTATGTCAATCGGGCTAGACGTAATGTTTACATGACACTATATTTGCGGCAAACAAGCGCGGCGGTGTCGGCGTGTCTTCCGGGCGAGGTGCTCGGCGCCACCGATTGACGACCCCGGCCGGCGGCAGTAGAACCTTGCGGCACCCTGCGTCGCGATGACAGAAGAAGCTGTCGCGCCGCCGGATCACCCTGGCGCCTTGAGCGCGGGTGTAGGCAACGCTGGCGATCCCCAGCGGTGCCTGGCCCGAGCCGAGACAAGAATTTCGCGAGGAGATTCCGATGGAGAGCTTGCCGCAAGAGCACTCGGCACGGGAGGGCAACAACATCGCTGGCGAGGCGCCGGAGTGCGACGACATGCCGGCCGAATTTGTCCTGGCCGAAGCCGCCAACGACACCCGCATGTCGCAGCTCGCGCGCACGATCGAACAGGAGATCATTCCCCGCCTCATGCTGGCGCACCGCGCGCTGGCCGAACCGGCACCGCGCCCGATCGCTGCCAGCGAGCCGATCAGCCTCGACGACGTCCGGCACTTCGCCAAGCTGGTGTTGTCGCACGACGAAGACCTGGCCTTCGGTGCAGTGCAGACGTTTCGTGCACGCGGCGTGTCGGTCGAGAAGATCTATCTCGACCTGCTCGCGCCCACGGCACGTTACCTGGGTGAACTCTGGACCGACGACCTCTGCAACTTCACCGACGTGACGGTCGGCCTCGGCCGCCTGCAGCGGGTGCTGCGCGAATTGAGCCCGGCGTTCGGTCACAGCGTCGAGCACCCGGCATTGGGGCGGCGCGTGCTGTTGCTGCCGAGCCCCGGCGAACAACACACCTTCGGCCTGGTGATGGTGGCCGAGTTCTTCCGGCGTGCCGGCTGGGACGTCACCGGAGGCGCCTGGGCTGCTGGTGCCGATGCGGCTGCACTCGTGGCCGCCGAGTGGTTCGACGTGATCGGCTTCTCGCTCGGCGCAGAGGTGCACCTCGACGCGCTGGCCGACAGCGTACGCGCCGTCAGGCATGCCACTTGCAATCCCGACATTGCGATCCTCGTCGGCGGACCCATGTTCGGCGCGCACCCGGAGTACGTTCAGAGGGTCGGCGCCGATGGCATGACAATAGACGGCCGGGAAGCCCCGGCACTGGCCGAAAGTTTGATCGGGCCGGTGGTCCGCCGATGCTGACGGCGCTGCCGGGCGCCCGAGTGCATCAGAGTGAGTGAAACCAGGCTGAGGCCCATGCCGCAGCCCGTCGGAAAGCAGGATTCATGAGAGAGTTTCAGTCGCCCGCCCGATCGCTCGGTGAGCTCGACGCCGAGGTGGCCGGCCGCCTGATCGCCGCGGCCGCCGACGTGGCACTGATCATCGACGACAAGGGCGTCATTCGCGATCTGGCCTTCGGCAGCGAAGACCTGCTGCGCGAGGGCTACTACGAATGGCTCGGCAAGCCATGGGCCGACACGGTCACGATCGAAAGCCGGCCGAAGGTCGAAGCCTTGTTGCGCGAATCGCGCAGCCAGGGCGCGCCCCGCTGGCGCCATATCAACCACCCTTCGCTCGACGGCGCCGACCTGCCGCTGTCGTATGCGGCCATCGCCTTGCCGCAGAACAAGCGCGACAAGTCGCCCGGCCGTTCGGTCGTCTTCGGTCGTGACCTGCGAGCCAACGCGGCGCTGCAGCAGCGCCTTGTCAGTGCGCAGCAGGCGATGGAGCGCGACTACTGGCGCCTGCGCCACATGGAAACGCGCTACCGCTCTTTGTTCCAGGTGGCTTCCGAAGCGGTGCTGATCCTCGACGCCGCGAGCGGCCGACTCGAAGAGTGCAACCCGGCCGCCACGGCCTTGTTCGGCGCTGACAGCGCGCGTGCCGGCTGGTTGCTGACCGACCGCTTCGAATCTGGCGGGGTGCCCACGGTGCAGGCGCTGCTCGACCGGGTGCGCGCCACCGGCAATGCTGAAAGCGTGGCCGCCCGGCTGGCAGGCCAGCCCGAAGAAATGCGGGTCTCGGCTTCGTTGTTCCGGCAAGAAAAGACGACGCACCTGCTGGTGCGCGTGGCCCCGGCTTCGGCCGGCGCAATGGCCAGCCCCGAGTCGAGCGCGCAGAGCGCCTTGCTGCAGTTGATCGAGGCGGCGCCCGACGCCTTTGCCGTCACCGACCTCGACGGCCGAATCCTCACGGCGAATCACGCGTTCGTGGAACTGGCCCAGCTCGCCACCGAAGCGCAGGTGCGAGGGCAGTCGCTGGAGCGCTGGCTCGGCCGCACCGGTGTCGACCTCAACGTGCTGATCACCAACCTGCGCCAGCGTGGCGCGGTGCGCTTGTTCTCGACCGTGATGCGCGGTGAGTACGGTGCCTCGGCCGATGTCGAGATCTCGGGCGTGGCCGTGACCAGCGGCGACCAGCCTTGCCTCGGGTTCACGATCCGCGACGTGAGCCGGCGCCTGGTGAGCGAGTCCAGAACCACCGGCACCGGACGCGAAATGCCACGCTCGGTGGGCCAGATGACCGAGCTCGTCGGTCGCGTTTCGCTGCGCGAGATCGTGCGCGACACGACCGACCTGATCGAGCAACTCTGCATCGAGGCCGCCCTCGAACTGACCCACGACAACCGGGCTTCGGCCGCCGAAATGCTCGGGCTGTCGCGCCAGAGCCTGTACGTCAAGTTGCGCCGCTTCAACCTGGGCGATCTGGCGCCGGTGCAAGGCGAAGAATAGGGCGCCACGCCTCGGGCGCCGCCCGATGGTGTCAACCTGGCCGCCGTGCGCGGTGTAAACATTGATTGACGGTTTGGCGTGTGCCGTGCAAGATCATTTGCATGGCACGGCCGTCGTTTTCCGCGTTCGCGGAGCTGCTCAAACCGATCACCTGGTTCCCGCCGATGTGGGCCTTCGGCTGTGGCGTCATCGCTTCCGGTGTCGCTGCCGAAGGGCGCTGGCCGATCATCGCCGCCGGTGTGGTTCTGGCCGGGCCGATGGTCTGCGCTTCGAGCCAGGCTGTGAACGACTGGTATGACCGCCACGTCGACGCCATCAACGAACCGCAGCGGCCGATCCCTTCCGGCCGTATCCCCGGCCGCTGGGGTCTGTACATCGCGATTCTCTGGACAGTCTTGTCCTTGCTCGTCGCCGCCTTGCTCGGCCCCTGGGGTTTTGGCGCCGCCGTCGTCGGCCTGCTGCTGGCCTGGGCCTACAGCGCGCCGCCGCTGCGCCTGAAAGAAAACGGCTGGTGGGGCAACGCCGCCTGTGGTGTCTGTTATGAGGGCCTGGCCTGGACGACGGGCGCCGCGGTGATGGCCGGCGGCGCCATGCCGCAGGGCCGCTCTCTCACCCTGGCCGCGCTCTACAGCGTGGGTGCCCACGGCATCATGACGCTCAACGATTTCAAGGCCATCGACGGTGACCGCCAGATGGGCGTGCGTTCCCTGCCGGTGCAACTCGGCGTGGTGCGTGCCGCGCGCGCCGCCTGCTGGATCATGGCGCTGCCGCAGGTGGTGGTCGTGCTGCTGCTGGTGCACTGGCGCCAACCGGTCCATGCGCTCGCGATCGTGGCCCTGCTCGGTTTGCAGTTGGTGCTGATGGACCACTTCATGCAGAGCCCGCGCGAGCGCGCGCTGCTCTACAGCGGTTTCGGCGTGCCGCTGTTCGTGGCCGGCATGATGGTCAGCGCATTCGCTCTGCGCGCGACGGTGGTGGCGCCATGAGCGGCTGCATCGGCTGGTTCGGCATCGTGCGCCTCGGCCTGGTTCAGGCCTGCCTCGGCGCCATCGTCGTGCTCACCACGTCGACGCTGAACCGCGTGATGGTCGTCGAACTGTCGCTGCCGGCGCTGCTGCCGGGCTTTCTGGTCGCGATGCACTACCTCGTGCAGGTGGTGCGCCCACGCATGGGCCATGGCTCCGACACCGGACGGCGCCGCACGCCGTGGATCCTCGGCGGCATGGCGACGCTCGCACTGGGTGGTGTGGCTGCAGCCCTGGCCACGGTGTGGATGGGCAGCGACCGCCTCGCCGGCATCGCGCTCGCCGTGCCCGCCTTCCTGATGATCGGCGTCGGCGTCAGCGCTGCCGGCACCTCGTTGCTGGTGCTGCTGGCCAAGCGCGTCGCGCCGCCGCGGCGTGCGGCGGCGGCCACGACGGTGTGGCTGATGATGATCGCGGGCTTCGCGGTGACTTCCGGCGTGGCGGGCAAGATGCTCGATCCGTATTCGCCGCTGCGGCTGATCGCCGTGACGGCAGCCGTGTCGGCCATCGCCATGTGCGTGACACTGCTCGCCCTGTGGCGCCTCGAGGGGCGCGGCGACGACTCGGCAGCAACCCCAGGCCAGCAGGCCCAAGCCGCGTCCCCCGGGTTCCGCGCGGCGCTCGGCCAGGTGTGGAACGAACCGGTCGCGCGCCAGTTCACGGTCTTCATCTTCCTGTCGATGCTGGCGTACAGCGCACAAGACCTGATCCTCGAACCTTTCGCCGGCACGGTGTTCGGCTTCACGCCCGGCCAGTCAACCCAACTCTCGGGCTTGCAACACGGCGGCGTGCTGCTCGGCATGCTGGCCGCCACGCTGGCCGGGCGCGGTGCGAACGGGCGGCGCTTCGGGTCGTTGCGTGCCTGGCAGGTGGCGGGTTGCCTCGGATCAGCGCTGGCCTTGCTCGGCCTGGTCGCCGCTGGCTTCATCGGGCCGGCCTGGCCGTTCAAGGCCACGGTGTTCGCGCTCGGTGCGGCCAATGGCGCGTTCTCTATCGCCGCCATCGCGTCGATGATGCGGCTCGCCGGCGAAGGCCGCGCATCGCGCGAAGGTGTGCGCATGGGTCTGTGGGGCGCAGCGCAAGCAGTGGCTTTCGGCCTCGGCGGGCTGGTTGGCACCGGCGCCAGCGACCTCGCGCGCTGGCTCATCGGCACACCAGGGCTCGCCTACGGAGCGGTGTTCGCTTTCGAGGCCTTGCTCTTCGTCGGCGCTGCCGTGCTGGCGGCCCGGCTCGGGCAGGCAGCGGCGCAGCCCGTGCCACGCGCTGCCGCCATCGACCCGGGTTGGGCGGGTCTCAAGACGAGGTGAATACCATGCAGTCCTGCGAAACCTTCGATGTGGTCGTGATCGGTGGTGGCCCGGCCGGTGCCACGGCCGCGCACGATCTGGCCCGCCTCGGCCGCAGCGTGCTGCTGCTCGACCGTGCGGGCCGCACCAAGCCGTGCGGCGGCGCGATCCCGCCGCGCCTGATCAAGGACTTCGCGATCCCCGACGCGCTGCTGGTCGCGCGCGCGACTTCGGCGCGCATGGTGTCGCCGAAAGACGAACACGTGGACATCCCGATCGACAATGGTTTCGTCGGCATGGTCGACCGCGACCAGTTTGACGAATGGCTGCGCGAGCGCGCGGCCGCCTCGGGTGCGCTGCGTCGCACGGGCACGTTCGAGCGTGTCACGCAGGATGTCGATGGCACGAGCCTCGTGCACTTCTTGCAGCGCTCACCCACCGACAAGACCGCCCGCGTGCCGGCCTTCGTGCGTGCTCTCACGATCATCGGTGCCGACGGTGCGCGCTCCGAGGTCGCGCGCCAGTGCGTGCCGGGCGCCGAGCACGTGGCCTGCGTGTTCGCCTACCACGAGATCATTCGCACGCCCGCCGTGCCGCCGGCTGGCTTCGATGGCTCGCGCTGCGACGTGTACTACCGCGGCACCCTGTCGCCCGACTTCTATGGCTGGGTCTTCCCGCACGGCGAGACGATGAGCGTGGGCACGGGCAGCGCCGACAAGGGCTTCTCGCTGCGTGGCGCGGTCGGTGGCTTGCGCCAGGCTGCCGGCCTGGCCGGCACCGAAACGCTGCGCCGCGAAGGCGCGCCGCTGCCCATGAAACCGCTCAAGCGCTGGGACAACGGCCGCGACGTGGTGCTCGCCGGCGACGCGGCCGGCGTCGTGGCACCGGCCTCGGGCGAAGGCATCTACTACGCGATGGCCGGTGGCCGCCTCGCGGCCGAAGCGGTCGACACCTTGCTCAAGACCGGCGATGTTCGTTCGCTCGCGCTGGCGCGCCAACGTTTCATGAAGGCACACGGCACGGTGTTCATGGTGCTCGGCATCATGCAGCGCTTCTGGTATTCGAGCGACCGCCGTCGCGAGCGCTTCGTCAGCATCTGCAAAGACCGCGACGTGCAGCAGCTCACCTTCGAGTCGTACATGAACAAGCAACTGGTCCGCAAGAAGCCCATGGCGCACGTGCGCATCTTCTTCAAGGACATGGCCCACCTGCTGGGGCTCGCCCGTGTATGAGCGCAGCGCCGAGTCGCTGGAAGCCGGTGGCGGTGGCGGCCGCGGCGGCGCTGTTCGTCGCGATGCTGGGCGGCTTGATGACCGACATCGGCCCCTGGTACCTGAGCCTCAAGCAACCTCCCTGGAAGCCGCCCGACTGGGCCTTCGGCCCGGTGTGGACCACGATCTTCGCGCTGGCTGGCGCGGCCGGCGTGATCGGCTGGCGGCACGCGGCATCGAAACCGGAGCGCGAGTTGCAGCTCGTGCTGTTCGCGCTCAACGGTTTTCTGAACGTGTTCTGGAGCCTGCTGTACTTTCGTTTGCACCGGCCCGACTGGGCGATGTTCGAAGTGCCGTTTCTCTGGCTGTCGGTGCTGGCCTTGATCGTCGTGCTGCGGCGGTCTTCGGCCACCGCCGCGTGGCTGCTGGTGCCCTACCTGGTTTGGGTGGCGATCGCGGCCTTGCTGAACTGGCAGACCGTGCAGCTCAACGGCCCGTTCGCAGCGGCTTGAAGGCGTACTCATGATCACCACCCTCGGCATCGCCCCGCTGATCGACGCGGTCATCGTGTTCACCTTGCTCGAGTGCCTCGCGCTGTGGCTGTACCACCGCAGCACCGGGAAGGGCGTGGCCCCGCGCGACTTTGTTGTCAACATGCTGTCGGGTCTGTGCCTCATGTTGGCACTGCGCGGCCTGGCCACCGAGGCTGGCGTGGCGTGGGTGGCGGTGTTCCTCGCCGCCGCCGGTCTGGCGCACGGCATCGACATCCTGATGCGCTGGCAGCGTTCGAACCGGCAATCGGGCAAGCAACGGAGCGCCATCGCATGAGCGTGATCGCCCTCGGGCTGAACCACACCACCGCGCCGCTCGACGTGCGCGGCCGTTTTGCCTTTCCCGCAGAGCGGCTGGTGCCGACCTTGCAGGCATTTCGGGGCCGACTGAAACGATCCTCCGAAGTGGCCATCGTCTCCACCTGCAACCGCACCGAACTCTACGTGGGCAGCGAAGCCGGCCATGTCGACACGCTCGCTGACGAAGCGCTCGGCTGGCTCGCCGAATCGGGCGGCATGGAGCCGCAGGCGCTGCGCCGCCACTTCTACGTGCTCGAAGACGCGGGGGCCGCACGCCACACCTTCCGGCTGGCCAGCGGCCTGTCGTCGATGGTGGTCGGCGAAACGCAGATCCTCGGCCAGATGAAACAGGCGGTGCGAGAAGCCGACACTGCGGGCACGCTCGGCAGCACGCTGCACCAGCTTTTCCAGCGTTCTTTCGCCGTCGCTAAGGAAGTGCGCAGCGGCACCGAGATCGGCATGCACAGCGTCAGCCTCGCCTCGGCGATCGTGCGGCAAGCGACGCAGCTCTACGAAGACTTCAGTCAGTTGAGCGTCTTGTTCATAGGCGCCGGCGAGATGGCCGGGCCGGTGCTGGCGCACATCGCCGGCAGGCAGCCGAAGCGGCTGACCGTGGCCAACCGCAGCCTGGAACGTGGCGAGGCGCTCGCGGCACATTTCAATGCCGATGCCATCGGCCTGGCCAGTGTGGCGGCCAGCCTGGCTGATTACGACCTGGTCGTGTCGTGCACCGCCAGCCCCTTGCCGGTGATCGGCCTGGGTGCGGTCGAGCGCGCGATCAAGGCCCGCCGCCGCCGCCCGATGCTGATGGTCGACCTGGCCGTGCCACGCGACATCGAAGCCGAGGTCTCACAACTGCGTGACGTGTACCTCTACACCATCGATGACCTGTCGGCGATGGTTCAGGCCGGCAGCGACAAGCGCCAGGCCGCTGTCGGGCAGGCCGAGGTCATCATCGAGACCGGCGTTCAAGACTTCGTGCGCTGGCTGCAGACACGCGAGACTGTGCCGTTGATCCAGGCACTGCAAAGCCAGGCCGAGGCCTGGCGCACGGCCGAGCTTCAACGCGCCCGCAAGTCGCTCGCCAAGGGCGGTGACCTCGACGGCGTGCTGGAAGCGCTGTCGCGCGGGCTCACGCAGAAGATGCTGCACGGGCCGATGGCCGGCCTGCACGCACTCGAAGGCGAAGAGCGTGTGGCGCTCACCGACACGCTCACACGCCTGTTCCTTCAGTGCCCCGAGCGCCCGCGGCGCTGAAGGCGCGAGCGGCCGATCAGGCCTTTTTCGCCCAGGCCGAACACCAGCCCTTGCCCGACACCTGCTTGCCGGCAAAGAGCTGGCACGGCGCCATCGCGTCGGTCGCCTTGCCTTGGTAGAAGTTGCAGCCGCTGCACACCTGCGTGGCGGCATGCTGTGGGTACTTGGCCTTGTCGACCTTGGTCGCGTCGGCTTTGTAGCCGAGGGCCGTGGCCTGCGGGTCGCTCTCTTCAAGTTTGGGTGCGGCTGCCTGGGCCGATACGCGTGATGCGGCGAGGGCACTGGTGCCCGCCACCACGGTCATCACGAATGCACGTCGACTGGGGTTGCTCATGAGAAGGAATCCTTGATCGGATCAGAATGAAACGTCAGAATAGTCTGACACAGACAAACGCGGAAGCTCTTTACATTTCGGATGCCGCAGTCATCGAGTCAGGTTTGGAGTCCCGCCTTGGTTTTCCCTTTCTCTGCCATCGTCGGCCAGGACGACATGAAGCTCGCAATCCTGATGGCCGCGGTGGACCCGAGCATCGGTGGCGTGCTGGTGTTCGGCGACCGGGGCACCGGCAAGTCGACCGCGGTGCGCGCGCTTGCCGCATTGCTTCCGCCCATGCGCGCCGTCACCGCTTGCCGCTACCACTGTGACCCGGCGCTTGCCACCGGCTGCGAAGACTGCGAAGCGCGCAAACGCCAGGGCGGCACACTCAAGAGCCACCTGGTGCCGGTGCCGGTGGTCGACCTGCCGCTCGGCGCCACCGAAGACCGCGTGGTCGGTGCGCTCGATCTGGAACGTGCGCTGTCGCAAGGTGTGAAGGCCTTCGAGCCCGGCTTGCTCGCGCGTGCGAACCGCGGGTTTCTGTACATCGATGAAGTGAACCTGCTCGAAGACCATCTCGTCGATCTGTTGATCGACGTGGCTGCCTCGGGCGAGAACGTGGTCGAACGCGAAGGCCTGAGCGTGCGCCACCCGGCGCGCTTCGTGCTCGTCGGCAGTGGCAACCCGGAAGAGGGCGAGTTGCGGCCTCAGTTGCTCGACCGTTTCGGCCTGTCGGTCGAGGTGACCACACCGCAGGATCTGGCCTCGCGGGTCGAAGTCGTGAAGCGGCGTGACGCCTACGAGCGTGACCCGGCCACGTTCACAGCGGCATGGGCCAAGGAAGAAGCGCGTGTGCGGCGCCAGATCGTGGCCGGCAAGACCCGCATCGCCAACACCCGCGTCCCCGACAGCGCCCTGGAGCGCGCCGCCCGGCTTTGCATGAGCCTCGGCACCGACGGCTTGCGCGGCGAACTCACGCTGGTCCGCGCGGCACGGGCCTGCGCGGCATTGCAGGGCGACGCCGAGATGGGCGACAAACATCTGCAACGCGTGGCGGCGCCGGCGCTGCGCCACCGCCTGCGGCGCAACCCGCTCGACGACGCAGGCTCGACCGTGCGGGTCGAGCGCGCAGTGGCCGAACTGTTCGGCTGAGCTTCCGGCTTCTCGATGGAACTGCGCACGCCGACGCTCGCTGCCGACGCCGCCTGCGTTGCTGCGCTGTTCGCGGTCGACCCGTCTGGCCTGGGTGGCGTGGCTCTTCGCGCCCGTGCTGGGCCGCAGCGTGAATCCTGGCTCGGGCTGCTGGCCGCATTGTTGCCAGAAGGTACGCCGCAGCGCCGCGTGCCCTTGCACATCAACGGCGACCGCCTGATCGGCGGGCTCGACCTGGCGGCCACCTTGCAGGCGGGCCGGCCGGTGGCACAGAGCGGCTTGCTCGCCGAGGCGGACGGCGGCATCGTGTTGCTCACCATGGCCGAACGCCTGGCACCCGCCACCGCCGCTCAGGTGGCCGCCGTGCTCGACACCCGGGTCGTGGTGATGGAGCGCGACGGCCTGAGCGTTCAGCGCGGTAGCCGCCTCGGCGTGGTGGCCCTGGACGAAGGCATCGCCGACGACGAGCGCACGCCGGCGCGGCTGCTCGAGCGGCTCGGATTCCATCTGTCGCTCGACGACGTTTCAGCGGGCGCAGACGTCCAAGCCTGCCCTTCGTGGGCGCGTGCCGACGTGTTGGCGGCGCGCAGCCTGCTGCCCATGGTTCGTGTCGCCGACGAGATCACCGAGGCTTTGTGCGCTGCGGCGCTCGCACTCGGCATCGCCTCGGTGCGCGCGCCGATGCTGGCCTTGCAGGCGGCACGGGCTTCGGCCGCGCTCGACGGCCGCACCGATGTCAACGAAGACGATGCCGCGCTGGCCGCGCGTCTGGTTCTCGCGCCGCGCGCCACGGTGCTCCCGGCCGAGCCTGCGGCCGCCCCCGAGACCGACGCTGCAGAACCCGAGTCGGCCGACACGCCGCCACCGCAGGAAGAGCGGGCGGCGCGAGACGACCCGCAGGCGCCCGATCCGCCAGAGCCGCCACGCGACGCAGCCCTCGACGATGTGGTGCTCGAAGCCGCACTGGCTGCCATTCCCCCCGGCCTGCTGGCTGCGCTGAAGCTCGGCCAGGGCGCGAACCGCCAGGCACAGGCAGGCGGCCGCAGCGGCGCGTTGCAAGCAGGCAAGCAGCGCGGGCGCCCGGCGGGCGTGCGCCGCGGCGAACCCCGTGCAGGCGCGCGCCTGAACATCATCGAAACGCTGCGCGCCGCTGCGCCGTGGCAGCTGTTGCGGCGCCGTGAAGCGGCGCCCGGTGCGGCACGAATCCAGGTGCGCCGCGAAGACTTTCATGTCACGCGCTTCAAGCAACGCGGCGAGACCACGACGGTGTTCGTGGTCGATGCTTCCGGGTCGGCGGCCCTGAACCGCCTCGCCGAAACCAAGGGCGCGGTCGAGTTGCTGCTGGCCGACTGTTATGTGCGCCGCGACAGCGTGGCGGTGATCGCCTTTCGGGGCCGAAGCGCCGAACTGCTGTTGCCGCCGACACGCTCGCTGGTGCGTGCCAAGCGCAGCCTCGCCGGCTTGCCCGGCGGTGGCGGCACACCGCTGGCCGCCGGCATCGACGCGGCGGTGTCGCTCGCCGACGCGGTGAGGCGCCGCGGTGCGACGCCGGTGCTGGTGATGCTCACCGACGGCCGCGCCAACATCGCCCGCGACGGTGCGCCGGGCCGTGCGCAGGCCAGCACTGATGCGCTCGTTTCTGCACGCCAGGTGCGTGCCGCCGGCTTCAGCAGCTTGCTGCTCGACACCTCACCCCAGCCGCAAGACCCCGCGCGAGACCTGGCGCAGGCCATGGGCGCCACCTATCTGCCGCTGCCGCACGCCGGCGCGTCGCTGCTGTCGCAAACGGTGCGTGCGGCAAGCGCCACGCCGGGGCCGTCGCGTTGACCGACAGGCTGGTCTGGGAGCGCGACGGCCGCGACTGGCCGCACCGCGAAAACAGTCGTTTCGTGCACGCCGGCGGCTTGAGCTGGCATGTGCAGCAGATGGGGCAGGGCCCGGTGGCGCTGCTGATCCACGGCACCGGCGCGTCGACACATTCATGGCGTGATTTCGCGCCGTGGGTGGCGCGCCACCACACCGTCGTGGCGGTCGATCTGCCCGGGCACGCATTCAGCGGTTCTCTGCCGGCAGCGCAGATGTCATTGCCCGGCATCGCGAAGGCACTGTCCGATCTCGTGGCCAGGCTCGGGCTCGAGGTGGCGCTGTGCATCGGCCACTCGGCCGGCGCGGCGATCGCCGCGCGCATGGCGCTCGACCGGCACATCGCACCCGACGCGCTGGTGGCCATCAACGGCGCCTTCTTGCCGCTCGACGGTCTGCCCGGCCTGCTGTTCCCGCCAGTGGCCCGTGTGATGGCGGCCACGCCGCTGGCCGCGAAACTGTTTGCTTGGCGCGCTTCGGACCGGGCGGCGGTCGAGCGCCTGATCGGGGGCACAGGTTCGAAGCTGGACGCCGCAGGTGTCGACCTCTACGCCCGGCTCGTGCGCGACCAGCGCCATGCGGCCGGTGCGCTGGCGATGATGGCGCAATGGGACCTGCTGCCTTTGCAGCGCGAGTTGCCGGCGCTGGCGGTGCCGATGGTCTTGCTGGTCGGCGCCAACGACCGTGCCGTGCCACCCGCACAGGCTCGGCGGGTCGCTGCGCTGCTGCCGCGCGCACCCGAGACGATCGTGCTGCAGCACCTCGGGCACCTGGCGCACGAAGAGCAACCAGAAGAAGTCGCGGGTGCCGTGATGCGCGCCGTCGCGCCGTTCAGCCGCGCGCCCGGCTGATCACTGCCAGCGCTTCGACAGCTCCCTGATCACGACCCGGCAGCTGATGCCGTGCGGCCGCACCTCGCGCCATTCGACCTCGCCGCCGAGCTGCTTCACACGCTTGCGCACCCCGCCGAGGCCAAGACCGTGCGACCAGTTGCGCGGCTCGCGGCCCATGCCGTTGTCGGTGATCGTCAGGTCGATGCGGTCGTTGTCGAGGCTGAAATGGATCTCGAGCTGCTGCGCCTTGGCGTGGGCGATGACGTTGCTGACGAGCTCGCGCAACACCCGAGTCAGCGCCGACCAGTGCACCACGGTGAGCGTGATGTCTTCGTCGAACACGAAGGTCCACTTCAGCTCGATGTGGGCAGCGGTGAGGCGCTGCGTCAGATCGGCCTTCCATTCGCCAGCGGCGTGCGAAAGCCGGTGGTTCGAGGCCGCCAGGCCGCGCGTCAGCGTCTTCAGGTCTTGGAGCGTGTGGCGCAGGTACTCTTCCATCTCGGGCGACTGGGCCTTGTACATCAGCGTGAGCAGGCGAGCGCCGATGTCGTCGTGCAGGTCTTGCGCCAGGCGCATGCGCTCTTCGCTTCGCCCTTGCTCCACGGCCTTGTCGAAGCGCACGGCGCGGCGCAACTGCTCGACGATGCGGTCGGTCAGGCGTGCGTCTTCCGATGTGAACAGGCGCCGGCCGCGGTGCGCGAAACGCACCATCACCGAACCGTGCGGCACCAGCGGGTCGTCGCTGAGCGCTGGCACCGGCACCAGCATGCTCGAACCGTCGCCGGCCACGCGGGAGCGCCGCGACGCCCGTTCGACGACCGTGACCTCGAGCGGTTCGAACAACTCGGCCAGCAGTTGCGACAGCAGCGTCGGTGTGCGCTCGGGGTGAGCTTCGACCTCGCGCGCGATGCGGTAGAGCTGCTCGAACATGCGCTCGGTCGTGAGCATGCTGTTGCCGAGCAGTTGATTCAGGATCCATTGCCGGGCACCGGAATAGACCGCGAGCGACAGGAACAGCGACAGCGTCAACGAAGCGAACTGGCCGAGCGAGAAGACGGCCACGAACAGCAGGTCGAGCGAGGTGGCCACGGTGCTGATGGCGGCCAGCAGCGAGAACTCGCGCATGAAGACCTGCGAACGCGCGAGGAACGGGATCAACAGCAGCAGCGAGCCCAGGAACACGTACCAGACCATCGAGCCGACGTCGGCGATGTTGTACGGCATGCCCGAGAGCCCCGACGTGACGCCGAGCACCAGCGTCAGCAAGCCCCAGGAGCCCAGCGTGAAGATGCCGAAGCGGCGCAGCACGATCGCGAACGGATGCGGCTCGATCTGGTACGACCAACTCAGCAGCGCGATGGCCAGGGCGCCGAGCGCGCCCACGCCGCCCTGCGTCCACCACCAGGCGTGGGGCAAGAGGCCGACCGCGAACAGGCCGATCAGCACCGGCACGGCCGCCCAGCCGGCCAGCGCGATCCAGCCCGACCCGGGCAGCCGCCGCGGGTGCAGGCACACCGCGTTGACCATCGCTGCGGCCGTGATCAGGTCGAACGCCATGCGCGCCGGCATGTCGAGCTGGAGGAAGGGCGGCGGCAGCCCGAGCTCGATGGTCGATTCGACCGCAATGAACAGCAGGTTCGCGGCCTGGCACACACCCATGATCGCGTACACGAGGTTGCGTGACGACGGATGCGCCAGCACGACCACGCAGGAAACGAGGTACAGCGCGAGTGCAAAGGCCACCAGCATCCAGAAGATCACCGGCAGGCTGGCGATGCCGCGTGGCTCGGGGCTCAGCGTGACCGAGCGGCCGTCTGAAAAGCCGAGCGTCATGACAGGCTGCGACTGCGCAGCGGAGAGCTGCTCGTGCAATACCCGCTGATGCGCGCGTTGACTGTCGTCGACCATCCAGCGCGGCGAACGCTGCAGTGCCGTCGCGTCGACCGGAAACACCGGCATGCCGGCGCCGCTCATGGTCACGAGCGCCTGGCCGCGGTGCAAAGCCAGCACCGGGTCGCTGCTGGCTGCCAGTTCGAGCTGCCCCTGCGGGTTGGCGCGCCAGTTCGCCGGCAGATGCGGCACGGCCGAGAGGGTGCGCGCCAGTGCGAACACCGCCAGGCAACCCAGCAGTGCACACAGCACCAGCAGCCGCAGCCGCCAGCCCATCCAGCGCGACATGGGCAGCCCGGGCGTGCCGGGCAGATCGTTCAGGACGGAATCGAGACCCGAGTCCTGCAGGCTGTGCAGGCCGGAAGAATGGCCCGCAGAACGTTGCTGGGCCGCGGCGTGACGGCCGGCGCGCCGCGGGTCGAGGCCATCTTGCGCCACGAGAAACCCGGGCCTGTCAGACCAGACCTTGTTTGCTGGCCAGCACCGCGGCCTCGGCCCGGCTGGAGACGTTGAGCTTCTTGTAGATCGACTTGATGTGGTCGTTGACCGTGAACCACTTGATGCCCATCAGGCTCGCGATCTCCTTGATCGTGAAACCCTTGCTCAGGTAGGTGAGCACCTCGCTCTCGCGCGGCGTGAGCCGTTCGTGGTCGAGCGGCGCGCCGCGCCCGAGCGGCATCGGCCGGCTGCTCTGCAGGCCCGACTCGAGCGGCAGCGGCCCGGAACTGGTGAACGGGCTGCCGGGCGGGCCCTGGCGGAAATGCGTGAGCAGGCGCCGTGCGATCGCCGGCGAAAGCGGCGGCTGGCCGCGCACGATCTTCTGCAGCTCTTCGACCAGCACCTCGAAGCGGTCTTCCTTCAGCAGGTAGCCGTCGGCGCCGCATTGCAGGGCGGGGAACAGGTGGTCGTCGTCGGAATAGAGCGTGGTCACGATCTTGGTGGCTGGGTACTGCACCCATTCGGCCAGCAACTCCATGCCGTTGCCGTCGGGCAGCTCCAGGTCGACGAGGATCAGCTTGAAGGGGTCGACGCTCTGGGCGGCATCACTGAGCGGGCCGATGTGCCGGCGCGCGGTTTCCAGGTCACCGGCTTCGGTGATGAGCAAGGCGTCGCTGAAACTCTCTCGCACCACGCGCGTGAGAAAGCTGCGTGCCACGGGGTTGTCTTCGACGATCAGAACCTTGACTGCCATGCTCTGCCCAACCGGGTCTTGTTGTGCTGCGGATGGTAGCTCAAGCGGCTGCGCACGCCCCCCCGAACATACCTTCTGATACGCGCGGCAAGCGCTGCATGGGCGACCCCGCTCAGGCGGGGTTGAGCATCACCAGCTTGCCGTGCACCTGGCGGCTGCCCATGCGCTCGAAAGCCTTCATCAGGTCTTGCATCGGCAGGCGCTGGTCGATCACCGGCTTGACCTTGCCTTCGGCGTACCACTGCGCCAGTTCGGCCAGCGCCTTGGCATTGGCCTTGGGTTCGCGGCGCGCGAACTCGCCCCAGAACACACCGACGACCGACGCGCCCTTGAGCAGCGCCAGGTTCCACGGCAGCGCCGGAATGCCACCCTGCGCAAAGCCGACCACGAGGTAACGGCCGCGCCAGGCGATCGAACGGAACACGGGCTCGGCGATGTCGCCGCCGACCGGGTCGTAGACCACGTCGGGGCCCTTGCCGTCGGTGAGCTTCTTCAGTTCATCACGGATGTTGGCGGTGGCGTAGTTGATGGTCTCGTCGGCGCCGAGCTGCTTGCAGAAATTGCACTTCTCGTCGCTCGACGCCGCAGCGATCACACGCGCGCCGACGGCCTTGGCGATCTGGATCGCCGCCGTGCCCACGCCGCCCGCGGCGCCCAGCACCAACACCGTCTCGCCGGCCTTCAGCGCGGCGCGATCGAGCAAGGCGTGGTGGGTGGTGGCGTAGGTCAGGATGAAGGCCGACGCGTCGTCGAAGGCAAAGCCCTTGGGCAGCGGCATCACCAGCGCCGCGGGCGCGATCGCATGCGTGCCGAAACCACCGGTGCCACCGAACGCGGCGACCGCGTCGCCGGGCTTCAGGTGCGTCACGCCTTCACCGACGGCGTCGACCACGCCAGCGTATTCAGAGCCCGGCACGAAGGGCAGGGCGGGTTTCATCTGGTACTTGTTCTGCACGATCAGGATGTCGGGGAAATTCAGGCTCGCGGCGCGGATCGCGATGCGCACCTGCCCGGCCGCCGGCTCGGGTGTGGGCAGCTCTTTCCAGGTGAGTGCCTCGATACCGACGGGGTTCTCGCAAAGCCAAGCGTGCATGAAAGTCTCCTTGTTCGGCGGGATCATACGCAGCGTGCCGCACGTGTCACGTCACCGAAGTGACGAGTCCATACAATCGGCCGAATGCGCATCCTGATCGCCAACGATGATGGTTATCTCGCCCCCGGCCTGGCCGCGCTCGTGAAGGCCTGCGAAGGCCTCGGCGAGCTCGACGTGGTGGCCCCGGAGCAGAACGCCAGCGGCACATCGAACTCGCTCACGCTCGGCCGGCCGCTCACGGTACACACCGCAGCGAACGGCTTTCTCTACATCAACGGCACGCCGTCCGACTGCGTGCATCTGGCGCTCACCGGCGTGTTGCCGCAGCGACCTGACCTCGTGGTCTCGGGCATCAACAACGGCGCCAACATGGGCGACGACACGCTCTACTCGGGCACGGTCGCGGCGGCGATGGAAGGCTTTCTGTTCGGCATTCCGGCAATCGCCTTTTCGCAGGTCGCCAAGGGCTGGGGCGAGCTCGACGCGGCGGCGCGTGTCGCGCGCCAGGTCATCGAGCAGGTGCTGCGCGAGCCGCCTAAGAGCGGGCCGTGGCTGCTCAACGTGAACATCCCGAACCGGGCCGACGCCGACAGCCTGCCGCGCGTCGTCACGCGCCTCGGCCGGCGCCATGCGAGCGAACCGTTGATCCGCCAGACCAGCCCGCGCGGTGAAACCATGTACTGGATCGGCCCCGCCGGTGATGCCCGAGAAGCCGGGCCGGGCACCGACTTTCACGCCACCGCGAACGGCCAGGTGTCGGTCACGCCGCTGCAGGTCGACCTGACCGATCACGCCGCGCTGGCGCATTGGGGCGGCTGGGTCGGCAAGGCACAGGCATGAGCGAGGCGCGCCGCGGACCCAAATTTCCGCTGCGTCTCGATGCGCTCGGAGCCACGCCGAAGATCGCTCGCACTCCGAATCCTGCACCGGTCGCGCTCCCAAGTGCACCAGCCAGGCCGCCCGTCATGCCACGGCCGCTGCTGCGGCCCCAGCAGCCGCTGGCCCAGGCCCACACCGATTCGTCGCGCCGCGCCGCGCCCTCGGGCCTCGGCCTCGATTCGGCCGACGTGCGCAAACGCATGGTCGCGCGCTTGCGCGCTGCCGGCCTCACCCACGAAGCGGTGTTGCAGGCGATGGCCAGCGTGCCGCGCCATCTGTTCGTCGACGCGGCGCTCGTGACCCAGGCCTACGAAGACACGAGCCTGCCGATCGGTCATGGGCAGACGATCTCCAAGCCCTCGGTCGTGGCGCGCATGATCGAGCTGTTGATGGGCGGCACGCACGCGCGCCGCACCCATCGGCTCGGGCGTGTGCTCGAGATCGGCACCGGCTGCGGTTACCAGGCCGCGGTGCTGAGCCAGCTCGCAGAGCACGTGATGTCGATCGAGCGGCTCAAGCCGCTGCACGACAAAGCCCGCGAGCTGCTGGCGGCGATCCGGCCGGTGAACCTGAGGCTGGTGTATGGTGACGGCATGCGGGGCCACCCGCCGAACGCCCCTTACGACAGCATCATCGCTGCAGCCGGCGGAGAAGCCCTGCCACAGGCATGGCTCGATCAGCTGGCCGTCGGCGGCAGGCTGGTCGCACCGGTGCAGCAGGCCAGCGGCAAACGGCAGGTGCTGGTGGTGGTGGACCGGACCGAACACGGCTACGAACACACGGTGAACGAGGTCGTGCACTTCGTCCCTCTAAAATCGGGCCTGATCGGATGACGGATGAATGGCGCATGCTGAGTGAATTGAAATGGTCGGGTGTTCTGGTGGGCATGGCTTCGCTGCTGCTGGCGGGCTGCGCTTCCACGTACAACCGCGCACCGGTGGAAGACCGCAACCCGAGCGTGAAGCCGGCGGCGGTGGCAGTGGTGGCGGCGCCGGCCACGGTGCCTGCGTCGGCGCCCGCCGTGACCGAGGCCAACAAACCCTTGCCGGGCGCGGAGAACGCGGGCAAGGTGGGTTACTACACGATCAAGCCGGGTGACACGTTGATCCGCATCGGCCTCGAGAACGGCCAGAACTGGAAAGACCTGGTCAAGTGGAACAACCTCGAGAACCCGAACATCATCGAGGTCGGCCAGGTGCTGCGCGTGGTTCCGCCCGGGCAAGACGCGAACGCCGCTTCGACACGCGGCGTGACGACCGCGCGCGTCGAAACCCGGCCGCTCGACACCAAGGCGCCCGCCGTTCCGGCCAGCGGGTCGGCGTCGACACCGCCTGCGCCCGCAGCGGCTCCGGCCAGCGTGGCCGCAGCACCGGCGCCCGCACCTGCCCCCAGCCCGCCCGCGGCTGCTCGTGACGGCGACGACGACGTGAACTGGGCATGGCCTGCCAGTGGCGCCGTGACCGCACCGTTCGACGAAGGCAAGGCCAAGGGGCTGTCGATTGCCGGCAAGGCCGGCGACCCGGTGCTGGCAGCGGCCGACGGCCGCGTGGTCTATGCCGGCTCGGGCCTGCGTGGCTACGGCAACCTCATCATCCTGAAGCACAACAACACCTACCTCACGGCCTATGCCCACAACCAGACCCTGCTGGTCAAGGAAGACCAGGCGGTGCGGCGCGGCCAGAAGATCGCTGAAATGGGCTCGAGCGATGCAGACAGCGTGAAGCTGCACTTCGAGATTCGCAAACAAGGCAAGCCGGTCGACCCGGCCAAGCTGTTGCCGCCGCGCTGACGCGCAGGCGGGCCAGGTGACACCATGCCCAAACGGCGCGCTCCGCTGCTTGGGCCTGCGGCTGACACCGCACACGGGTTGAACGGCGCCAGCCACCCGGCCGAGCCCCCTGCCGAAGCCGCGGCGCTCGCGGACGAGCGAGAGGCCGCACCGAACGGCGAAAGCGCCACCACCGACATCGCGGCCGGCGAGGCTGAAGTCGGCAACACGCTGCAGAGTTATCTGCGCGAGATCCGGCGCGCCCCGCTGCTCACGCCCGAGCAAGAGTTCGCCACCGCCACGCTCGCAAGGCAAGGTGACTTCGGCGCGCGCCAGGCGATGATCGAACACAACCTGCGGCTCGTCGTCAGCATCGCCAAACACTACCTCGGCCGCGGCCTGCCGCTGACCGACCTGATCGAAGAAGGCAACCTCGGGCTCATGCACTCGATCAGCAAGTTCGAACCCGAGCGCGGTTTCCGATTCTCGACTTATGCCTCGTGGTGGGTGCGCCAGCACATCGAGCGCGCGCTGATGCACCAGGCCCGCCTGGTGCGGCTGCCCGTGCATGTGGTGCGCGAACTCAACCAGGTGCTCAAAGCGCGGCGCGCGCTCGAGGCCGCGTCGGCCAGTGCCGGTGCGGCCGACAAGCCAGTGCGTGTCGAAGACGTGGCCGCGGCCGTGGGCCGGTCTGTGAAAGAGGTGAGCGCGCTGCTCAAGTACGCCGAGCAACCGACCTCGCTCGACGCGCCGATCGACCGCCAGCAGGGCGAAAACGGTTCCGAATCGGTGCTCGACGGCGTGGCCGACGATGGCGGCACCGACCCGATGAGCCTGACGCT
The DNA here is from genome assembly GCF_032229685.1 of Rhizobacter sp. GTDB lineage: Bacteria > Pseudomonadota > Gammaproteobacteria > Burkholderiales > Burkholderiaceae_C > LMDS01. The sequence continues at coordinate 27,894 of NZ_JAVTWP010000037.1, forward strand.
GAGCAACGAGGTCGACCTGCTGCTCACGCACGGCCTCGACGAACTCAACCAGCGCGAGCGCGAAGTGCTGGCCGGGCGCTACGGCCTGGGCGACCGCGAACCCGAAACGCTCGAGGTGCTGGCGGCGCGGCTCGGCCTCACGCGCGAGCGCATCCGCCAGATCCAGCAGGAAGCCCTGCTCAAGCTCAAACGGGGCATGGTGCGCCACGGCGTCGACCGCGACTCGATCTTCTGATGCAGGCCGGCCCGGAGCGCCATCTGCTCACACCGGCCATGGCCGGTCTGCTCGACAAGGTCCGGCGTGCCGACCGGGCGCCGTTCCACGCCCAGACGGTGGCCGAGGCGCGCGCGGCGTACGAGTCGATGGCCGAAGTTCTCGAGTTGCCTCGCGCAACGCTGGCGCGGGTTCAGGAGCTTCGCATCCCCGCCAGCGACGGCACGCCTCTGCGCGCGCGCCTCTATGCGCCTTCGCACGACGTGCTGCCGGTCTTGCTGTACCTGCATGGCGGCGGCTTCACGATCGGGAGCCTCGAAACCCACGACAGCCTGTGCCGGCAGCTGGCACTGCGCAGCGGTGCGGCCGTGGTCGCGCTCGACTACCGTCTGGCGCCGGAGCACCGCTTCCCGGCCGCAGTGAACGACGCCTGGGCAGCGATGCACTGGCTCGCCCTGCATGCCGGCACGCTCGGCCTCGACGGCTCGCGCCTGGCCGTGGGCGGCGACAGTGCCGGGGGCACCCTCGCCGCCACCTGCGCCCTGCACGCGCGCGACACGGGGCTCGCGTTGCGTGCCCAGGTGCTCATCACACCCGGCACGACGGCGTTCGCCGACACACCCTCGCACCACCGCTTCGCCCGGGGTTACCTGCTGGACGCAGACAGCATCGAATGGTTCTTCACGCAGTACATCGCCAGGGCGCAACGCCGCGACTGGCGCTTCGCGCCGCTCGAAGCAGAATCGCTCGACGGCCTGGCGCCCGCCTGCGTGGTGCTGGCCGAGTGCGACCCGCTGGTCGACGAAGGCGTGGCCTACGCCGACCGGCTGCGCTGGGCCGGCGTGCCGGTCGAGCTCGAACTGGTGCGCGGCGTGACGCACGACTTCATCAAGCTGGGCCGCGCGCTCGCCGAAGCGCATGCCGCGCAGGCGACGATCGGTGCGGCGCTTTCCGCGGCCTTTTCACACTGACACACCATGAATCGAAACGAGTTCCGATTTTCCGAGCGCCTGCGTGTGCGCTGGGCCGAGATCGACGCGCAGAAGATCGTCTTCAACGGTCACTACCTGATGTATTTCGACACCGCCGTCGCCGGGTACTGGCGCGCGCTGGCGATGCCCTACGCCGAAACCATGGCTCAGCTCGAAGGTGACCTCTTCGTGCGCAAGGCCACGGTCGACTACCTCGGCTCGGCGCGTTACGACGATGTGCTCGACCTGTGCATGCGCTGCACCCGCATCGGCTCGTCGTCGATGCTCTTCAGCGGGGCGGTGTTCCGCGCCGACCGCTTGCTCGTGTCTTGCGAACTGGTCTATGTTTTCGCCGACCCGCACACGCAAACGTCGAAGCCCGTGCCGCCCGCACTGCGCCAGGTGATCGAGGCCTTCGAGTCCGGCGAGAGCATGGTCGAGACCCGTGTCGCTTCGTGGGAAGAGCTCGGCACGCGCGCGCAGGCGATCCGCACCCAGGTGTTCATCGAAGAGCAGAACATTCCGGCCGAGTTGGAATGGGACGCTGCCGATGCGCAGGCCGTGCACGCGCTCGCGTCGAACCGCTTCGGGCTGCCGCTGGCCACCGGGCGGTTGTTGCCACACGCGCCCGGCGTGGGCCGCATCGGGCGCATGGCGGTGAGCCAGACGGTGCGTGGCAGCGGGGTGGGTCGGGCGGTTCTGGACGCGCTGATCGACGCTGCCCGTGCGCGTGGCGACCAAGAGATCGTGCTGCACGCCCAGACCAGCGCGCAGGCCTTCTACGCTCGTTCAGGGTTCAGCCCGCGCGGCGCGGTGTTCGAAGAGGCCGGCATCGCGCACATCGAGATGGCGCGGCGCTTGTAGCGGTCAACCCCGTGCGGTGGCGCTGCGCTTGCGGCTGCCGGCGTCGGGCTTGAGCAGGCTGCGAACGCGGGTGCGCTTGACGGGTGCGGCGACCAGGTGTTCACCGAACAATTCCGCCTCGGCGACGGCCGCCTGTTCGCTCACCGGGCCGCTGCCCTCGTCGGAGTAACGCGGTGGCCAGTTGCGCAGGGTCGAGCGCCGCAGCAACGCCAGACCACCGGTCGCACTGAAGGTGCGTTCGAGCACGTGGGTCACGGGGTGGCGGCCGGCACGTTCGGTGATGATGAGCGTGGAACAGCGTGTGCCGTAACTCTGGTCGGGTGTACGAATGAACGCCGGCGAGAGTTGCCGCTCGAGTTCGATGCGCACACCGGTGTGCGGCAATGCGTCGTCGGCCGCCGGCTCGCGCTCGGCCAGGCCCGCGAACAGGTGCGCGGCGAGCGCATCGACCGTTTCGGCCGTCGCCAGCGATTCGCGCAGACGTTCCTTGATCTGCCGTACTTTGGGCCAGGGTGTGTCGAGCGCAGCGTTCGACAGGCCGTAGATGCCGCGCTCGAGACGCAGAGGGTAGGGCGCCGTGTTCGAGGCCCAGAAACACTCACCGCGCCGGAAGTCGGCAGCGATCAGGTTGAAGCCGTTGTGGCCCGACAGCGCCGTGCGCATCCAGAACTGGCCGGCACTTTCCTGAGCCGTGAGCCATTCGGGAACGATGCGGCCACGCGAAGGCGCGTCGATCTCGACACGCGACGGGTCGCGAACATTCGTCAGCAGTGCGAGCCGCCCCTGCGTGGTCAAACCGAGCCAGGTGCCGCCGGACTCGAGATCACGCCCGCTGAGGACGTCGGGGCCGCCGCCGGGTGGTGTCCACCACGCCAGGCGGGCAGCCGGGCGCTGAAAGAACTCGTCGCGATTGGTCGCCACCACCAGCGGAAAGCGCCGGTTCTGGTCGATCGCCAGCGCTACGAGGCACATGCCACGAAAAATTCGCTGTGGCGCGCGCCGCGCAGCCAAGGCTCCAGCACAGCGGCCGAAAGCTCGATTTGCAGAGCGACGTCGGGCGTGATGCCGGAGCTGTTCAGCGCGGGGTCGGAAGCGTAGGTTTCCATCCAGGTCTCTTGTCCATCGGTCGCATTCGGCCGGCGCAGCAAGCGGGTCTTGAGCCACGGGTAACGGGCTTGCAAGCCGGCCTGGAAAGCCGTGACGGCAGCTCGTGCGGCCGGCGCGTCGGCAACGTCGAGGCGATAGTAGATGAACAGTTCGAGCATGCGTTGAAGGCGGCCCGGGCAACTCCGCTGACGCTGTGAATTGTTGACGCTGGGGTCAGGCGGGTTGCGTCGAGTCTGCCGCGACGGTGTAGGGCAGGGCTGCCAGCTGCAACTCGGCACCATCGGCGGCACCCAGGTGAAGGTGGCCGGACTCGAGCGCCACGAGCTTCACTTCGACCAGCGCGCTCCAGCCCGAGCCATCGGGCGCCGGTGCGGCGTTGACCACCATGCCAGCGGGCTGGGACGAATCGCTGCTGTGGAAGATCTCCTGGCCGGCGGCCGCGTCAGACGCCATGTCGAAGAGGAACATGCGGCGCTTGATCGTGCCGCGGTACTGGCTGCGTGCGACGACTTCCTGCCCGGGATAACAGCCCTTCTGGAAATCGACACCACCGACGATCTCGTAGTTCAGCATCTGCGGCACGAACTGTTCGACCGTGGCGGCTTCGATGGTCGGCAAGCCGCTTTGCACCTCGAGCCAGCGCCAGTGGTCGAGCGTGATGGCTGGCCATGCCGACGCGTGCGCGTCGGCGTGTGCAAAGAAGATGCAACGGACGACCCCACCCGCATCGGGAAGGCGCAACGTGGTCACGCCTTCGGCTTCGCGCCGGCCCCACACGGGCAGGTCGCCCGCTCGCGCACGGGCGGTGTCGCCGACCAGCCCCCACAGGGGCGCTTCTGCCGTCGCGTCGCGCAGCTTGCATTGCGCGCGCAACACGAACATCGACAGGCGCTTCAGCGTGGCGGGCAAGACGCTGTCCGAGCACACGAGCGTGAAGTCGTCGGTGGCGGCAGAGCCCACCAGGAAGCTCGCCTGCAAGCGCCCTTTGGCCGAACAGAAGCCGGCCAACCGAACCTTCGACGTGCCGATGGTCAGCACGTCGTTGGTGAGCTGGCCTTGCAGGAACTTGGCCGCATCGGCGCCACGCGCGCCGATCACGCCCAGGTGGCTCAGGCGCACGGCGCCATCCATCGTCAGGGGAGTGTTCATGCTTGATTATCATCAGCGCCCATGAATCTTTCCGCGTCGGGGTTTCAGCCCATGCCCCGCACGCTCCTGCGATGAAGGCCTTGCGCACCCTGCTGCTGTTCGTGCTCTTACTGGCGGCGGTGGCCGGCGGGGCCGCGGCGTGGTGGTTGAACCAGCCGCTGGCGCTTGCCAGTGATGCCGTCGAGGTGTCGGTCGAGCCCGGCACGCCGCCCCGAGACATTGCCCAAGCCTGGGTGCAGGCGGGCGTTCGTGCGCCGGCCCTGCTGCTGTACGAGTGGTTCCGGTGGTCTGGCCAGTCGCGCAAGATCAGGGCCGGCAGTTACGAGATCGGCCCGGGTACGACGCCGATGGCCCTGTTGAACAAGATGGTGCGTGGCGACGAGACCCTGAGCACGGTGAAGCTGATCGAAGGTTGGACCTTCCGGCAGTTCCGTGCCGAGCTCGCCAAGGCCGATTCGCTCAAGCCCACCACCGCGGGCTTGAGCGACGAACAGGTCATGGCAGCGATGGGTGCGCCGGGCGTGGCGCCCGAAGGCCGCTTCCACCCCGACACCTACGCCTACAGCAAGGGCAGCAGCGACATCGCCGTGCTCAAGCGCGCGTACCACGCGATGCAGAAGCGCATCGACGCCGTCTGGCAGGAACGCGCGGCCGACACGCCGCTGCGCAGCGCCGACGACGCGCTCGTGCTGGCCTCGATCGTCGAGAAGGAAACGGGTGCGCCAGCCGACCGCGGCCGGGTCGCCGGTGTGTTCGTGAACCGGCTGCGCATCGGTATGCCGCTGCAGACCGACCCGACCGTCATCTACGGCCTGGGCACGGCCTTCGACGGCAACCTGCGCAAGCGCGACCTGCTCGCCGACACGCCTTACAACACCTACACCCGCAACGGCCTGCCGCCCACGCCGATCGCGATGCCCGGCAAGGCGGCCATGCTGGCGGCGGTGCGGCCTGACCCCACCAAGGCGCTTTACTTTGTCGCCCGTGGCGATGGCAGTAGCGAGTTCAGCGAAACGCTGGCCGACCACAACCGCGCCGTGACGCAGTACCAGCGTGGCGGCCAACGCAGCAAGCAGGGCAGGGAGTAGTTCGCTTGAAGGGCCGATTCATCACATTCGAAGGCATCGACGGGGCGGGCAAGTCGACCCACATCGACGCCGTGGCGCAACGCTTGCGCCAAGCCGGAGCACACGTCGTGTGCACCCGCGAACCCGGCGGCACGCCGCTGGCCGAGCGTTTGCGAGAGCTCGTGCTGCACGAGCCCATGGACACGCTGACAGAAACCCTGCTCGTGTTCGCTGCACGCCGCCACCACCTGCAGCAGGTCATCGAACCGGCGCTCGCCCGGGGTGACACGGTGTTGTGCGACCGCTTCACCGATGCCACCTTCGCTTACCAGGGTGGCGGGCGTGGCGCCGACTTGTCGATACTGCGTGAACTGGAACGCTGGGTTCAGGGCAGTCTGCAACCCGAGCTCACGCTGTGGTTCGACCTGCCGGCCGAGATGGCCGCACAACGCCGGGCACGGGCGCGAGCGGCCGACCGGTTTGAAAAGGAAGATCTGGAGTTCTTCGAACGGGTGCGTGCGGCCTATCAAGCGCGCATGAGCGCCACACCGCAGCGCTTCGTGCGCCTCGACGCTGCGCATGATCGCGACGCCGTCTGGCGGCAGATCGACGACGCGTTGAAAGCCCGCACGTGGTAGGCCCCGACGGCACGCTGCCGCTGCCCTGGCTGGCACCGCTGCTCACGCAGACGCTGCAGACCCAACACGCCCACGCCTTGTTGCTGCAAGGCCCGCAGGGCGTGGGCCAGTTCGAGATGGCGATGACGCTGGCGCAGGCCTGGTTGTGCGAGAGCGCGGAACGTGCCCCGGAGCGCAGGCCTTGCGGCGCGTGTGCGAGTTGTCGTCTCGTGCAGTCGCACTCGCACCCCGACCTGCTGGTGCTGTTGCCCGAAGCCCTGCAGGAAGCGCTGGGCTGGGGCGGCGGCGATGGCGCCGACCCGCCCGCCGAAAAGGCCAGCAAGGCCAAGCCGAGCAAGGAGATCAAGGTCGAGGCCGTACGCTCGGCGGTCACCTTCGCGCAGACCACGTCGGCGCGCGGGCGTGGCAAGGTGGTGGTGCTGCACCCGGCCGAGCGCATGAACGGCATCTCGGCCAACACCTTGCTGAAGACGCTCGAAGAGCCGCCCGGCGCAGCCCGCTTCGTGCTGAGCTGCGCGGCGCCCGAGAGCTTGTTGCCCACGATTCGCAGCCGCTGCCAGGCCGTCACGATGCTGCTGCCACCCGCCGACGCGGCCACGCAGTGGTTGGCCCAGGCGGGCGTGCAAGACGCGGCGGTGTTGCTCGCAGCGACGGGCGGGCAGCCGCAGGAAGTGCTGCAGTGGGTCGAGCAAGGCATCGACGCGGCGTTGTGGCAGCGTTTGCCGGCCATCGTGGCGCGTGGTGAGACGCAGGCGCTGAGCACGTGGCCTTTGCCACGGCTGATCGACGCGCTGCAGAAGCTGTGCCATGACGCTGCTTGCGTGGCCGTGGGCGCCGCGCCGCGCTACTTTCCGCCAGCCGTCATCGCCAAGGGCTCGAACAGCGAGGCGTTGGCCGAGTGGATGCAGGAACTCCGACGCTGCGCGCGCCATGCCGAACACGCCTGGAACGCCGGCCTGCTGCTCGAGTCGCTGGTCCAGCAAGGCCAGCGGGCGCTGCGCCAGAGCGCGCCCGACACCGGCACGAAGACCACGAAGGGGCTTGTTTCGGTACACTCGCGCGCATGGTAGACACAGTACGCGGGGGCCTTCCAGGCGCGCCGGCCGGCAGCGGCACAGCGCGACCGAGCGTGATCCAGCTCGTGTTCCGCGAAAAAGGCGCGCTCTACGCCGCCTACATGCCGGTGTTCTCCGACGGGGGCCTGTTCGTGCCGACCACGCGTGAGTACAAGCTCGGCGAAGACATTTACCTGCTGCTTTCCTTGCCCGACGACCCGCAGCGTTACCCTGTTGCCGGCAAGGTTGGCTGGATCACGCCGGCCAACGCTTCGGGCGGCCGCACCCAGGGCGTCGGCGTGCGCTTCCCGAGCGACGAGAAGACGCGCACCTTGAAGCTGAAGATCGAAGAAGTGCTCGGCACCTCGATCTCGTCGGCCAAACCGACCCAGACCATCTGAGCCGCAGGCGCCGGCACCTGTGCCCGGCTCGCCCTCGCGGCTTTTGCGCATGTACGTCGATTCCCATTGCCACCTGAGTTTTCCCGATCTCGCCGCGCGCATCCCCGAGATCCGCGCCGACATGGCCGCTGCGCAGGTCGACCGTGCGCTGTGCATCTGCACCACGCTCGAAGAGTTCGAGTCGGTGCATGCGCTGGCGACCGGTTTCGACAACTTCTGGTGCAGCGCCGGCGTGCACCCCGACAACGAAGGTGTGACCGAACCGAGCCTCGAGGCGTTGCTGGCGCTGGCGAAGCTGCCCCGCGTGGTGGCGATCGGCGAGACCGGGCTCGACTACTACCGCCTGAACGGCCGCAGCCTGGCCGAGATGGAATGGCAGCGCGAGCGCTTCCGCGTGCACATCCGCGCGGGCAGGGCGAGCGGGCTGCCGTTGGTGGTGCACACACGCAGTGCATCGGCCGACACCTTGTCGATCCTGAAGGAGGAGGGCGCTGATGCAGCCGGCGGAGTTTTCCACTGCTTCACCGAAACCGATGCCGTGGCACGTGCCGCGCTCGATCTGGGCTTCTACATCTCGTTTTCCGGAATCCTGACCTTCAAGACCGCGGCCGACCTGCGCGAAGTGGCGCGCTTCGTGCCGCTCGACCGCTGCCTGATCGAGACCGACAGCCCGTATCTCGCGCCCGTGCCGTACCGTGGCAAGACCAACAGCCCGGCCTACGTGCCCTTCGTGGCACGCCAGATCGCCGAACTGAAAGGCCTGCCGGTCGAGGCGGTCGCTGCAGCCACGAGCGCCAACTTCGAGCACCTGTTCGATCGAACCCGGGCGCCGACACGTTTGGACACACGATGAGAAATTACTTCAAATATGTTCTCTATAGCATTATGGCTGTTGGAGTTTCATCGTTCGCTGGATCGTTCGAAGACTTTTTCATCGCCGTCAAGAACGACCACGCCGGCACCGTCGGCACCTTGCTCCAGCGTGGCTTCGACCCCAACGCGCGCAGCGAACAGGGGCAGCTCGGCCTGGTGCTCGCCATGCAGGAAGGCTCGCTCAAGACGGCCGAAGTGCTGCTCTCGCACCCTGCCATCCAGATCGACGCGCTCAATCAGGCCGGCGAATCGGCGCTGATGCTCGCCGCGCTCAAGGGCGAGATGGCAGGGATGCGGACGCTGCTCGCCCGTGGCGCCAAGGTGAATCAGCCGGGTTGGTCCGCCCTGCATTACGCAGCCAGCGGCACCGAAGACTCGGCGGCGTCTGCGGTGCGCTTGCTGCTGGAGAAGGGTGCCGACGTGAACGCCGTGTCGCCCAATGGCAGCACGCCGCTGATGATGGCAGCGCAATACGGCAGCGAAGACAGCGTGAAACTGCTGCTGGCGGCCGGTGCCGACCCCAAGCGGAGCAACCAGCGTGAGCTGAAGGCGTCTGACTTCGCCCGGCTCGCCGGCCGCGACAAACTGGCCATGTCGCTGGCCAAGCTCGAGCGCTGAGCATTGCGTCACGCCGCGCGGGTGAAAACGGCCAGCTTGTACGAATTTGCCTGACAAGCTCTTTGGCGCGGCCCCGACTGGTGCGTTTTGCGCCGGGCCCTAGAGTGGGCCTGGTCGAATACCGCCATGATTGGGAGTCACGACATGACACACGCGCAAATCGCCTCGAACCCGTTCGCCCTGATGATGAACCCCGAAGCCGTCTTCGCGGCCATCGAGAAGTCGGACCGGCTGGCGCGCCTGAGCAGCCAGATCTGCCGCCCGCTCGACAAGCCGATGGTCGCCCGCCCCGACGCGGCCGACACGCCGGGCACCGAAGACGACGTCGACGCCTGGCTGGCCGCGCAAGCCTCGCGCCTCGGCGACTGCTGAGTCGCCTTCGCGCCCGCCGCTCAGGCGAGCGCTGAAGCCAATGCCTCGTTGAGCGTGGCGCTCGGCCGCATCACGGCTTCGCACTTCTTGCTGTCGACCAGGTAGTAGCCGCCGATGTCGGCCGGCTTGCCCTGCACCGCAGCCAGTTCCTGAACGATCTTCTGCTCGTTCGCGGCCAACGCTTTCGCCAGTGGCGCGAAGTGTTTTTGCAGCGCCGCATCTTCCGTCTGCGCGGCCAGTTCCTGGGCCCAGTACATCGCCAGATAGAACTGGCTGCCACGATTGTCGAGCTGCCCCGTCTTGGGTGACGGGTTCTTGTTGTTGTCGAGCAGCTTGCCCGTGGCGGCGTCGAGTGTTCTCGCGAGGATCTTGGCCTGGGCATTGCCGGTCTTGATCCCCAGGTCTTCGAGCGACACGGCCAGCGCCAGAAACTCGCCGAGCGAATCCCAACGCAGGTGGTTCTCTTCGACCAGCTGCTGCACGTGCTTCGGAGCCGAGCCGCCGGCACCGGTCTCGTACATGCCACCGCCGGCCATCAGCGGCACGATGGAGAGCATCTTTGCGCTGGTGCCGAGTTCCATGATCGGGAACAGGTCGGTCAGGTAATCGCGCAGGATGTTGCCGGTGACCGATATGGTGTCGAGGCCGCGCACCACGCGCTCAAGCGTGTAGCGCATGGCCCGCACCTGGCTCATGATCTGGATGTCGAGGCCGCTGGTGTCATGGTCCTTCAGGTAGAGCTTGACCTTCTTGATGACCTCGTTCTCGTGCGGCCGGTACGGGTCGAGCCAGAAGACGGCCGGCGTGCCGGAGTTGCGGGCACGCCCCACGGCGAGCTTGACCCAGTCGCGGATCGGCGCGTCTTTCACCTGGCACATGCGCCAGATGTCACCGGCCTCGACGTTCTGGCTCAACAGCACCTCGCCGCTGGCCAGGTCGACGATGTTGGCCACGCCGTCTTCAGCGATCTCGAAGGTCTTGTCGTGCGAGCCGTACTCTTCGGCCTGCTGCGCCATCAGGCCGACGTTGGGCACCGTGCCCATGGTCTTGGGGTCGAAGTTGCCGTGCCACTTGCAGAAGTTGATCATCTCCTGGTAGATGCGGGCAAACGTGCTCTCGGGCATCACCGCCTTCACGTCTTTCAGGCGGCCGTCGGCGCCCCACATCTTGCCGCCGTTGCGGATCATGGCCGGCATCGACGCGTCGACGATCACGTCGTTGGGTGAATGGAAGTTGGTGATGCCCTTGGCCGAGTCGACCATCGCGAGCTCGGGCCGGCCTTCGTGGCAGGCGTGCAGGTCGCGCAGCACCTCGTCTTTTTGCGACTGGGGCAGGGTGGCGACCTTGTCGTACAGATTCACCATGCCGTTGTTGACGTTCACGCCAAGGTCGTCGAACAGCTTGGCGTGTTTTTCGAAGGCCTGGCGGTAGAAGATCTTCACGCAGTGGCCGAACACGATCGGGTGCGAGACCTTCATCATCGTGGCCTTCACGTGCAGCGAGAACATCACGCCGGTCTTGAAGGCGTCGTCGATCTCCTTTTCGTAGAACGCCACCAGCGCCTTCTTCCTCATGAACATCGAGTCGACGATCTCGCCGTCTTTCAACGCGACCTTGGGCTTGAGCACCACGGTCTTGCCGCTCTTGGTGACGAGCTCCATCTTCACGTCGCGCGCCTTGTCGAGCGTGATCGACTTTTCGCCGTGGTAGAAGTCGCCCTCGTGCATGTGCGAGACGTGCGAGCGCGAAGCCTGGCTCCAGTCGGCCATGCTGTGCGGGTTCTTGCGGGCGTATTCCTTCACCGCCTTCGGCGCGCGGCGGTCGGAATTGCCTTCGCGCAGCACCGGGTTCACTGCGCTGCCGATGCACTTTGCATAACGCGCCCGCAGCGCCTTCTCGGCATCGGTCTTCGGGTTCTCGGGGTAGTCGGGGATCGCGTATCCCTTGCCTTGCAATTCCTTGATGCAGGCCATGAGCTGCGATACCGACGCGCTGATGTTCGGCAGCTTGATGATGTTGGTGTCGGGCAGCAGCGTCAGCCGGCCGAGCTCGGCCAGGTTGTCGGGCACTTTCTGCGCATCGGTCAGCAGTTCGGGGAACTCGCCCAGCACCCGGGCTGCGACCGAAATGTCGCTCGAAGCCACATCGATGCCCGCCGGCGCTGTGAAGCTGCGGACGATCGGCAGAAAGGAAAAAGTCGCCAGCATCGGCGCTTCGTCGGTCAGGGTGTAGATGATCGTGGGTTTCTGGGCGGTCATTGAGGTCTCCATGGATGCTGGCGTGAATGTCTGCTGCCGGCCGCGAAGCGAAGCATGCGGGTGCCATTGTGGCGAAAGACTGTGCCACCGAATGCATGGCACGTGCCCGCTGGTTTGATGCGTGGAGCTGCCTCTTGATCTGACGCAATGCGCTACGATGTATATTATGTTAACTAATAGAGACGACGGACATATGCTCTCGCGCGCGAGTCTCACGTACCG
>NZ_JAVTWP010000038.1:0-202096 GCF_032229685.1 Rhizobacter sp.
TGCCGCGGATCAGCTGGCACAGGTTGGTCTTGCGCGACAGGCAGAACTTGCACTGCCGGCACTCGGGTGTGTAGAGCGGGATGACGTGGTCGTCTTTCTTGAGCGTGGTCACGCCGGGGCCGACGTCGACCACGATGCCTGCGCCTTCGTGGCCCAGGATCGCGGGGAAAAGGCCTTCGGGGTCGGCGCCCGAGAGCGTGTAGTAGTCGGTGTGGCAGATGCCGGTGGCCTTCACTTCGATCAACACCTCGCCGGCGCGCGGGCCGGCCAGGTCGACGGTTTCAATGCTCAGCGGCTGGCCGGCTTTCCAGGCGACGGCGGCTTTGGTTTTCATGGGCTTGTTCTCACTGCTTGCTGCGGGATGCAGTGATTCTGGCGGAAGTGGGCCTGGGTCCCGTTTAGTGCGTGCTTTTCAACGGGTTGTGGCGTCGCGGCGTGCGGCACCCGTGGTGGTTTTAGACGAGCAAGCTCAGACGTGCCAGCAAAGGCGCGTGCGGGCAGGCTGGAGCGCGCCTCTGGGGCGCCGAGCAGCACAGGGCTCGTGGCCGCGCGCGCAGCGCGCATCAACAACTGATTTGTCGCCGCCTGTTTGAACGCAGCGAACGCAGTGAGCGAAGTGAGTTCGGCGACGGGCCACGAGACCGGGCAGCGCAGGGAAGTCGACGCGCAGCGGCGACCGCTCCAGCGAAGCGCGTAAGCCTGCCCGCCCGTGCCTTTGCCGCCACCAAGGGAGGCAGGACGCGAGGCAACTCAAGCCGAAGAACGAACCAGATCCGCCGCCTTCTCCGCAATCGCAATCACCGGCGCATTCGTGTTTCCACCGACAATGCTCGGCATGATCGACGCATCGACCACGCGCAGCGCCTGCACGCCGTGCACTCGCAACTGCGCATCCACCACGTCCATCGCGCCCGAGCCCATGCGGCAGCTGCCCACCGGGTGGTAGATCGTGTCGGCATGGCCGCGGATGAAAGCCTCGATCTGAGCGTCGGTTTGCGCCACCGCAGAGGCCGGCAGCTCGCGCCCGCGGTAGCCTGCCAGCGCCGGTTGCTGCAACACGCCCCGCATCAGCTTGAAGCCGCGCAGCAGGCGGGCCATGTCGTCGGGCTCGGCGAAGAAGTTCGGGTCGATCAGCGGCGCGGCCATCGGGTCGTTACTCGCCAGCTTCACACTGCCGCGGCTCTTCGGCCGCAGCAGGCACACGTGGCATGAATAGCCGTGGCCGAAGACGGTCTTGCGGCCGTGGTCGACCAGCTTGCCGATCACGAAGTGCAATTGCAGGTCAGGCAGCGTTTCGTTCGGTGAACTCTTGATGAACCCGCCGGCCTCGGCGAAGTTCGTCGTCAGCAGGCCGCTGCGCGCGCGCCGCCATTCGAAGATGCCCTTGATCGCGTTCAGCGCACCCGCGAGCGACAGGCCGAACAGGTCTTTCAGCTGCGGCGTGTCGACCACCTGCACCACGTCGACGTGGTCGTGCAGGTTCGCGCCCACGCCGGGCAGGTCGTGCACGGTCGTGATGCCGAGCGGCTGCAACTGCGCGCCCGGGCCGATGCCCGACAGCATCAACAGCTGCGGCGACTGCAAGGCGCCGGCGCAGAGCAGCACTTCGCGCTTGGCCTTCAACTGCTTGAGTTCACCACCGACCCGCACTTCGACACCGACCGCACGCCGGCCTTCGAGCAGGATGCGCGTGGTGTGTGCGCCCGTCATCACCGTGAGGTTCTGGCGCCCGAGGTTCGGCGTGAGATACGCCTTCGCGGCACTGAAACGCTCGCCGTTCTTGTGCGTGACCTGGTACATGCCCACGCCTTCCTGGCGCGCACCGTTGAAGTCGGGGTTGAGCGGGTAACCCGCCTGGCGCGCGGCTTCCACGAACACCGGGCCGAAACGGTTCGGGCTGCGCAGGTCCATCACGTTGAGCGGGCCGCCGGTGCCGTGGAAAGCATCGGCTCCACGTTCGTTGTGCTCAGCGCGCTTGAAGTAGGGCAGCAGGTCGTCGAAGCCCCAGCCTGCGTTGCCTTCGGCGGCCCAGCCGTCGTAGTCTTCACGCAGGCCGCGCAGGTAGATCATCGCGTTGATCGAGCTCGAGCCGCCCAGCACCTTGCCACGCGGCTGGTAACCACGGCGGCCGTTCAAGCCGGGCTGGGGCACCGTTTCGAAAGCCCAGTTGGCCTGGCTGCTCTGCGCCAGCAAGGCCAGGCCGGCGGGGCAGTGGATCAACACGCTCTTGTCGGCCGGACCGGCTTCGAGCAGGCACACGCTCACGGCCGGGTCTTCACTCAGGCGCGCCGCGAGCACACAACCGGCCGAGCCGCCGCCGATGACGATGTAGTCGAACAAATGCAGTCTCCGCAAACCAGCCGGGCGCAGGGCACGCTCACAGCGGGGCGGATCATATCGACGCGCAGGCGCCGAACTTAGGGCCGAACGCCTAAGTACACCCCGGGGAAACGCGGGTGCGCCGGCGGGGTGTTCAGCGCGTGAAGGCCTTGCGCGAGCCGTCTTCGAACAGCGCTTCGTCGCGCAGCACGCGGCCGGTCTCGTCGAGCTCACGCTCGCGGTTCACCCGCCCGCGCTCGTCGTGGAAACGCTCGAAGCGCAGGCGGCCCTGCTCGTCGAAGCCCTTCTGCGTGCCGGTGGCCTGCATGTCGTAGCGGCCTTTCACGAACGACACACCTTCGAGCGACACGCGGCCGTTGTCGTGAAAGCGCGTCTCGCGCCTTGCCGGCTGGCCGTCCTGCTGAAAGTATTCGAACTTCTCGCGTGGCTGGCCGTTCAGGTACCAATGCTGTTCGAGCTGCAACTCGCTGCCACGCTCGGTGGGCACCCAGCGGCGCTCGTGCACCAGCGTGCCGCTTTCGTGAAACTCCTGTTCGAGCGTGGTGACGCGGGTGCTGCGGCCGTTGGCCGTTTGCGTGACCCAGACCCGCTCGAGGCGCTTCACGCCTTCGGCCGAAAACCGGCGTTCGTTGCCGCCGGCGGGCTCGATGATCGACTCGTCGCGCAGCCGGCCGTTGTCCCACAGCGTTTCAATCTTGCGGCGCTCGCCGCGCTCGTGGGTGAGTCGCGAGCGCAGCGTGCCGTTCGTGGCGAAGAGTTCGACCGTGACCGGGCCCTTGCCGCGGTGGCCGCACCAGGTGGCGTCGTCGGCGTCGGGTGCGAGCAGCGGCTGCGGGCCGCAGCGCAAGTCGGCCAGCTTCGATTGCGGCGTGAATTCGGCCACCGCCTGTTCGCGGCCGTCGTCGCCGTGAAAGCTCACGCGCTTGAGCGTGCCGCTCGGCAGCCAGGTGCGCGCCAGGCCCACGGTCGTGCCGTTGCGAAGTGTCTCGTCGCGCAGCACGGGGTTGGTGGCGCCGGGCGTGGCGGCGAACTCGCGCGCGCGGCCTTCGCGGTTGCCTTTGTCGTTGGTGCTGTATTCACGTTCCAGCACCCCATCGCGAAAGCGCCGCACCAGGCCCATGAACTTGCCGTTCTGCAACTCTTCTTCGCGCATGAGCGGCCCGCCTTCGCCATCGCGGCAGCGCATCAGGCCGGTCTTGCCGGCCGTGGTGTTGCCGTTGTTCGGGTTGACCGACTGGCCGGCGATATCGCAGGCCTGAACGGCGTGGCTGAGGGCGGGCGCTGCGACGAGTGAGCACAGCAGACCGAAGCGGCAGAAAAGCGTCAGACCCATTGTTTGCATCCAGGCCATTGATCCCGCCGTATGCTTGGCAACAGCAGACATTTCGGCCGCTGCACTCGGCAAGCCCGGTTCACAGGAATTGAACATGAAAAAAGTCCTCATCTCCGCGTTCGCGGCCCTGGCGATGTCGTCGCCCGCGTGGGCGGCACTCGATGTCGGAGAAAAAGCGCCCGACTTTACAACCTCGGCCGCGCTCGCTGGCAAGGCCTTCCAGTTCTCGCTGGCCGAGACGCTGGCCAAGGGGCCGGTGGTGTTGTACTTCTTCCCGGCGGCGTTTTCGGTGGGCTGCACGGCCGAGGCGCACGAGTTCGCCGAAGCCACCGCCAAGTTCGAGGCGCTGGGTGCCACCGTGGTCGGTGTGTCGACCGACGACATCGACACGCAGATCAAGTTCTCGGCCCAGGCCTGCCAGGGCAAGTTCGCGGTCGCTTCCGATTCGACCAAGGCCGTGGTCAAGTCCTACGACGCGGCGATGATGATCCTGCCCGACTACGCGAACCGCATTTCCTACGTGATCGCGCCCGACCGTTCCATCATCTACAACTACCAGAGCCTGAACCCGAGCAAGCACGTCACGAACACGCTGACGGCTCTGCAGGAGTGGAAGAAGCTCAAGAAGTAGGCCGCGGCAGCCGCACCTCGACTTCGAGGCCCGGCGCGGCGTTGCGAACGATCAATGTGCCGCCGTGCGCTTCGGCGACGAGCCGGCACAGGTACAGACCCAGGCCCACGCCGCCGGTGCTGCGGGCGCGTGCTGCGTCGGTGCGGTAGAAGGCGCTGCCGAGTTGCTGCGCCTGCGCCTCGGTCACGCCTGGGCCGTGGTCGCGCACGCTGATCTGCAAACCAGTGTCGTTCCGTGTGGTGGTGACGGTGGGTGCCGCGCTCGCCCCGGCGCCGTGGCGCACGGCGTTGTCGAGCAGGTTGCGCAACAGCAGCCTGATGCGCGCCGGGTCGAGCGGCCACGGCGGCAGATCGGCGGCCAGCGCGAGGGTGATGCCGCGCCCGCCGAACTGCGTTTGCACCACCTCGCGCACCAGCGCGTTCAGGTCGGTCGGCTCGGTCTGCAGCGCCTGGTGCCCGCCGGCCAGGCGCTCGCTTTCCAGCAGGTCGGTGATCAGGTCGCGCATCTCAGACAGGTCGTGCAGCAGCGCGCTGCGGGCCTCGCTTTCGTCGACCAGTTCGGCATTCAGGCGCGCGCGTGTGAGCGGCGAACGCAGCTCGTGGCTGATGGCCAGCAGCAGCTGGCGCTTGGCGTCGAGCAGGTGGTGCAGGCCGTCGGCCATGCCGTTGATCTGCGCGGCCAGGTCGCCGAGCTCGTCGGCGCGGCGGGTCGGGATGGGCTGCGTGAAGTCGCCGTTGCCGTAGCGCAGCGCGCCGGCGCGGATGTCGTTCAGCGGCCGCAGCAGCCGCCGCACCGTGAGGTAGGCGAGGGCGGTCAGCACCAGCAGCACGGCCAGCGTGGCCCAGCCGATGAGGCGCGGTTCGTCTTCGGGCGAGTCGTCGTCGCGTGCCAGGTTGGCCAGACCGAAACTGATGCGGTGGCCGTCGGCCAGCAGGCGCACCGGCCGCCACGGGCTGTCTCTGCGCTCGCGATCGGGGCGCCCGAAACGGCGCTGGCCATCGTGCCGGTCGTTCGCTTGCGACGACCAGTTGACCACCGGGCCCTCGATGCGGATGCGCAGCGGCAGCCGCGCGGCGATGGCGCGGGCCTTGTCCACGTCGGGCGGCGTGCCGATCTGCACCACGAGCGAATCGACGTAGTCGTTGACCAGCGGCTGCGCGTAGTCGTGCCAGCCGGAGCGCAAGGCCGACTGCATGCCCGACAGAAAGGTGACCGTGACGGCGAGCGCGAACAGCAGGAACAGCATCACCATGCGCGCGCCCAGCGAATGGCGGGCGCGCCGCCAGCGCTGCCGCAGTGAAGGCCGCATCACTGCCGCGCCCCGGCAAAGGTGTAGCCGGCGTTGCGCAGCGTCTTGATGCAATCGAGCGGTTCGAGCTTCTTGCGCAGCCGACTCACCAGGATGTCGACGGCGCGGGTGTGCAGCTCGGCTTCGTGGCCGCGCAGCTTGTTCAGGATCTGGTCGCGGTCGAACACCTTGTGCGGCTCGCTGGCCAGCAGCACCAGCAACTCGTACTCGGTGCTGGTGAGCTCGACCTTGTTCCCGGCGCATTGCACCTGGCGGCGTTCGAGATCGATCGTCAGGCCGTCGAAGGCCAGGCGTTTGAGGTTGGTGGCCGGCGCACGGGCGCGCCGCAGCACGGTCTGCAGACGCGCCAGCAGTTCGCGCGGCTCGAAAGGTTTGGGCACATAGTCGTCGGCGCCGATTTCCAGGCCGACGACGCGGTCCATCACGTCGCCACGCGCGGTGAGCATGATGACCGGCAGGTCGCTCTCGCGGCGGATCTGGCGGCACAGCTCGAAGCCGTCGATCTCGGGCAGCATCACATCGAGGATCGCGGCGTCGAAGTGTTCGGCGCGCAGCTTGGCGAGGCCGGCGCTCGGCAGCGTGGCGCTGTCGAGGTCGAAGTCGAAGCGACGAAAGAACGCCGCCAGTGGCGGCGCCAGCAGCTCGTCGTCGTCGATCAGCAGGATGCGGCGCATGGCTCGATTGTCGCCAACGCGCCGCAGCCTCGCGAGCCGAACTCAGCCGCGATGGCCCCAGCCACGGCGCTTGGCCATGAACTCGCGCACCTTCTGCTGCTGCTCGGGCTTCAGGCTGTCGTAGAAGTCGGCCGCCGCGGCGATCACTTCGGGGCTCTTCGCCTTCACGGCCACGGTCTTGGCGTCGACGAAGGCCGTGGCCTTCTCGCGATCGAACTTGGCGCCAGAGACGAGTGCCTGCATCTCGGCGCGCGGGTCGCTGCCCTGTGGCAAGAGCGCCTTGCGCTGCTCGCCGAGCTTGTCGGCCAGCGTGGCCAGGCGAGCCTTCTGGGCTTCGTCGAGGTTCAGTTCCTTGGCCGTGCGCTCGAGCATGCGGGTGCGCATCTTGGTCGAGTCTTCTTCGCTCATCGAGTGCATGCCGCCGCGATGGTGGCCGCAAGCGCTCAAGCCGCCGACCAGGACGGTGGCGCTGAAGAGGCCGATGAGGGTTCGTTTGATCCAGGGTCGCATGGGGTTTCCTTTGAGTGGGGTGATGACGGAATGTGTTTTCAGCACGGAAGTCATCGTGCCCATGCGGGGCGCGGGTGTCCTTTCGCCGGGGTATCGGCGTGTTTCGTTTTATGTCATGCGGGCGAAGGCTTGTGCTTCGGCCACGCGCCGGTCACGCGTTCACGACGATGGTGAAGCGCGCCTGCAGGCCGTCGGCCGCGGGCTGGAAAGGCACGGTGATCGCCGCGCGGTCGGCCGCCCCCAGGCGGCGCCACAGTCCATCGCGTTCGTTGCCGGGGTCGCCTTCGACGTACAACTGCGTCGTCAGCAATTCGCGCTCGGCGAGCTTGACCTTGACGTGGATGTGGGGCGTGCGCCCGGTGTACGCCACGGGGCGGATGGTGCGAAAGCGATAGCTGCCGTCGCTGCCGGCCACGACGCGGCCGAAACCCTGGAAGGCCGGGTCGGCGCGGCCGCCGTCGCCGGGGTGGTGGTAGTGGCCTTGCTCGTCGCATTGCCAGATCTCGACGACGGCGCCGCGCAGTGGGCGGCCGCTCGTGTCGGTCACCGTGCCGGTGAGCGAGGTGGCGTTGCCGCGCGTGTAGCGCAGCCTGCCCTGGGCGAGCAGGTCGAAATCGGTGTCGTCGGGCAGCGTGACCGGGTAGAACGGGCCTTCGGTCTGCGAAGGTGTGGGCCGCAAGCTCATTTGCGCGAGCGCGTCGCGGATGAAGACCGGCAGCGCGAGTGTCGCGGCCAAGCCACCGACGATGCGGCGGCGCGAACGAAGGGCAGGGGCGAGAGAGGCGGGTGGAGCAGGTGGCGTCATGCGCAGAGTCTGCGCTCCGCGGCCGCTCAGCGCATCAGGATGCCGTAAGACCCGATCGCGTACAGGTTGTGGCGGCCGGAATCGATCTGGCGCATGCGGCGCTCGAGGTCGTAAATGTCGGAAGAGGCGGCCAGGTACTGCTCGTCGCGGTCTTGCTCCACCGAGGGAGTGACGCTGAACAGGCTCTTGATCGACTTCAGGATGGAAAACATGGAAAGATGCGTTTGGTGAGGAAGGCTGAAGAATAAGGGAAAACCCTAGACCCTGGTGCCTAACGTGGGCATCGGCGGTGCGACTTTGTTGTCGCCAGCACGTTTTTGGTGCAAATAGCGCCAGAAACAGGCGCCGTTCGACCCGGCCGGCGCCCCATCCACCCCCTGAACCCGACCACCCGAGGAGCCCCGCGCTTGTTCGCCCCGTTTGAAAAACTGCTGAACCCGTTCCCTGAAGAAACCCCTGCTGTGCCGCCGCGCGGTTTCGTCGCGTTCATGTGGGCCTGCACACGCGGCCTGCGCCACTACATGCTGTGGATGACCTTGTGCACGGCCGTGATCGGCGCGTTCGAGGCCTTGTTGTTCGCGTTCCTGGGCACCATCGTCGACGGCCTCGGCAAGGCTTCGCCGGAACGGCTCTGGGCCGATGAAGGCCACAAACTGCTGTGGCTGGGCGGCGTGCTGGCCGCCAGCGTGGCGCTGATCGCGCTGCAGTCGCTGCTCAAGCAGCAGACGCTCGCGGGCAACTTCCCGATGCTGCTGCGCTGGAACTTCCACCGCCTGATGCTCGCGCAGAGCATGCACTTCTACCAGGACGAGTTCGCCGGCCGCATCGCCACCAAGGTGATGCAGACCGCGCTGGCGGTGCGCGACACGGTGATGGTCATCACCGACATCCTGGTCTTCGTGCTCATCTACTTCGTCACCATGGTGGCGGTGGTGGGCGCTTTCGACGTCTGGATGCTCGCGCCCTTCGTCGGCTGGGTGGCGCTGTACGTCATCGCGCTCGTGTACTTCGTGCCGCGCCTGGGCAAGGTGGCGAAGGCGCAGGCCGACGCGCGCTCGCTGATGACCGGGCGCATCACCGACGCCTACACCAACATCGCGACCGTGAAGCTGTTTTCGCACGCGCGCCGCGAGGCCACTTTCGCGCGCGGCGCGATGCAGGAATTCCTCGGCACCGTGCAGCGCCAGATGCGCCTCGTCACCGCGTTCGAGATCGTGAACCACGCGCTCAGCATGGCGCTGATCGCCAGCACCGCCGGCGTGGCGCTGTGGTTGTGGATGCACGGCGCCGTGGGCGTGGGGGCGCTTGCCGCGGCCACCGCGATGGCCTTGCGCCTGAACGGCATCTCGCACTGGATGATGTGGGAGATGGCGGCGCTGTTCGAGCACATCGGCACGGTGCAGGACGGCATCAACACGCTGAGCCGCCCGCGCACCGTGCTCGATGCGCCCGACGCACTGCCGCTCGAGGTGACGCGCGGCGACGTGCGTTTCGAGCAGGTGAGCTTCGCCTACGGTGGCACGCGGCGGGTGGTCGACGGCCTGTCGCTGCACATCCGCCCCGGTGAGAAGGTCGGCCTGGTCGGGCGCTCGGGCGCCGGCAAGAGCACGATCGTGAACCTGCTGCTGCGCCTGTACGACGTGGAAGGCGGGCGGGTATTGATCGACGGCCAGGACATCGCCCATGTGACGCAGGACAGCCTGCGCGCGCAGGTCGGCATGGTCACGCAAGACACCTCTTTGCTGCACCGCTCGGTGCGCGACAACATCCTCTACGGCCGGCCCGACGCCGACGATGCGGCGATGATCCACGCGGCCACACGGGCCGAGGCTTTCGACTTCATTCAGGGCCTGACCGACCCGGCCGGGCGCCAGGCTTTCGACGCGCATGTGGGCGAACGTGGCGTGAAGTTGTCGGGCGGGCAACGCCAGCGCATCGCGATCGCACGCGTGATGCTGAAAGACGCGCCGATCCTGCTGCTCGACGAAGCGACGAGTGCGCTCGACTCCGAAGTCGAGGCCGCGATCCAGGCCAGCCTGTACCGGCTGATGGAAGGAAAGACCGTGGTGGCGATCGCGCACCGCCTGTCGACCATCGCCGCGATGGACCGGCTGGTCGTGCTCGACAAGGGCCGCGTGGTTGAGCAGGGCGACCACCGCAGCCTGCTCGCGCAGGGCGGGCTCTACGCGCGGCTGTGGGCGCACCAGAGCGGCGGCTTCCTCGGTGAAGAGGCGGAAGACGACAACGAATCGGGGCGGCTGCAGGTGGTGCGCTGAGACTGCGAGGCTGCGCAAACAGAGCGTGATGTCACATGCTCTTGCATGGTGAAGCGCCTCGGCGGGCCAACAATCGCGCATCGCCCGAACGGGCCCGAAGGACTCTGCTTGTGAACCAACCCGATCGGCGCGCTGCGCTCGCCACGCTGTCTGCACTCTGGCTCGCCGCCTGCGGTGGCGGGGGCGGCGACGGCGCGACGGCCACGTCGCCCGCACCGGCGCCCGTGCCCACGCCAGCGCCAGCCCCCACTCCGACCCCTGCACCTGCGCCAGCGCCGACCCCCGCGCCATCGCCATCGCCGGCCCCGGCGCCCGCACCCACACCGGCGCCTCCACCCCCACCGCCACCGGCTCCCGCGCCAGCTTCCACCACCTACGGCAATTTCTCCGGGGCTTCGCTCGGCATCGGCGCGGCGCTCAACGGTGCGCTGTCGTTCCCGGCGAACAACGCCTGGAACACCGACGTGTCGAGCGCCCCGGTCGACCCCAACTCCGACGCGCTGATCGCCAGCATCGGCCTCACGACCGGCCTGCACGCCGACTTCGGCTCGGGCACCTACCTCGGCGCGAAGATCGGCATCCCCTACGTGGTGGTCTCGGGCACGCAAGCGCCGGTGGCGATCAACTTCACCGACTACCCGCGCGAAAGCGACGCCGGGCCCTACCCGGTGCCCGCCAACGCGCTGGTCGAAGGTGCGCCCGACACCAGCGGCGACCGCCACGTGATCGTGATCGACCGCGACAACAACCGCCTGTACGAGCTGTACCGCGCGTTCCTGAACACCAACGGTTCATGGAGCGCCGGCTGCGGCGCGGTCTTTCACCTCGACAGCAACACCGTGCGCCCGACCGCGCAGGCCGGCTGGACCAGCGCCGACGCCGCCGGGCTGCCGATCTTCCCAGGCCTGGCGCGCTACGAAGAGGCGGCCCTCGGGCCGGGTGGCATTCGCCACGCGCTGCGTTTCACGGTGTCGCGCTCGCGCGGTGCCTATGTGCCGCCGGCTTCGCACTCGGCGTCGTCGAGCACCAGCGCCAACCTGCCGCCGATGGGCATGCGCGTGCGCCTGAAGGCGGGCTACGTGATCCCGGCGAGCTTCAGCACCGAGACTCGTGCGCTGCTCACGGCCATGAAGACCTACGGAATGATCGTGGCCGACAACGGCAGCAACTGGTACGTGACCGGCGCGCCCGACGATCGCTGGAGCAACGACGCGCTCTCGCGCGAACTCGGCCAGGTGCAGGGTAGCAACTTCGAGGTGCTGCGCATGGACGGCCTCGTCGTCGGCTGAACGTCGGCTGAACGCGGGCGCGGGCTCGCCCCGCCCTCAGCGCCTGAAGGTGATGCGGGTGGCCACCAGCCGCGTGCCGTCGCTCGACAGCCGGCCGCGCACCTCCACACTCGCCAGCGCCCGCAAGTCGGCCTGCGTGCCGTCGCGGTACTCGACCGGGCCGCTGTAGTCGACCGTCACGCCGCGCAGCGTGAATTGCAGCGCCACGGTGTCGAGCCCGGTCAGCAGCCCGCGCAGCTCGAACTCGTTCTCGACCTGCGAAGCGCTCTTGATCTGCACCCGCGTGGCGCTCAGCACACCATTGGCCACGGTGCCTTGCAGCGCCACGCGCACGCCGACGCCGAGCCCGGCCGTGCCGTCAGGGAAACTCGCCTGCGCCGCGTTCACCGGGACGCCGTCGACACTGAACACCGCACTCGACGTGAAGGCACTGATCAGGCCTTCGATGCGCACGTCGTCAAAATCACGCGGCTCCGTCACGGCCAGGCGCAGTCGCAGCGCCTCGCGCACCCCGGCCACTGCGGCAACGCGCAACACCACACGAACGAAGCTGCCGTTGGCCAGCCCGGCCGGCACTTCAGCGCCACCCAGCGTGGCATACGAAATGGCCTGGCTGCCCACGGTGAAGCTGCGGGCTCCCGTGTTCAGGTTCGCCACGACGCCGCGCAACTCATAGACCAACGCGACCGCCTTGCGCTCGATGCGGGTGGCACGGTAACGCTGCGTGGCGGTGTCGAGCAGCGCGTAGACCTCGACCACGTCGCCTACCGACAAGGCCGCGAGTGCGCCGCCCAGGCTTTCGTCGAACACCGTGGTCGTGAGCACGTCGACCGGCTGCCCGAGCACGGTGAGCGTGGCCGCGCCGGTGTCGATCGCGCTGATGGGTCCGACGATCGCACTGCCGAAGACGATGCTCGTGGCGGCGCTGCTGCCGTCGCCGGCGATCGGTGTGCCGCGCACGGTGATCGTCATGCCGAGTTTCAGGTCGTCGCGGCTGCGCGTGTCGCCTTCGGCGTCGGCGACCGCAGCGCTGGTGTCGTCGAAGCGCACGCCACCGACGATCACCGAACCGAAGCCGGTGATGGGCCCGCTGACGTACGACGCGCTGGTGTTGCCACCGGTGCCGCCGCTTTCCACGCCACCGCCGCACGCCACGAGAAACAGGCTCATCAGCAGCGTTCGGCCGAAGCTGCCCGCGTGGCGTGCCAGATGGTGCAGGTGCTGCGTGATCATGGTGCGGTTTCCTTCCTGGGGCGGCCGCGCTTGCGCTTGGGCGCTGCGTCGGCTTCGGGTGGTGAGGCGGCGGCCGGCGGCCGCTCGCTGTAGCTGTAGAGGCCCAGGCGCACCCGGCCGTCTTCGGCGCGGCCGGCAGCGCGATCGGCGTCGATCATCTGTTGCAGCGCCGGGGCCGTGGCGGCGAGCAGCGCTTTCCACTGCGTGCGCACGACCTGCTCGAAAGCGAGCAGCGACTCCGGCGACAGGCCGTCGGCCGACACCGCTTGCTCGAAGTGCGGCGGCTTGTCGGAAACCACGTTGGCCACCGCCGCTCGCAGGTGGTCGCCGACATTGCTGCCCAGGTAGCCCAGCATGCGCGCGGCGTCGCCTTCGGGCACGAACACGGTGCCGCCGACCAGGTGCACGGTCTCGCCGTCGAGCCGCGCCAGGCCGAGGCGGCACAACTCGTCGAGCAGGCTGCGCGGATGCACGTCGCGCGTGACGGCCTGCACCAGCGCCTCGAAGCTCGGCGCCGGGCCCTGACGTGGCAGCGCCAGGGGTTCACCCCGGGGATTCTTCAGCGCCGGGTCGGACTGCCAGCGTGTGAACACCTGCGAAGCCGGCGAGCGGCGGGTCGGCACCGCGGTGCGGTCGAGTTGCATGATGCGCGCCACCTCGCGCCGGTGCAGCCCGGTCACGGTGCTGATGCGGCTGACGGCGCCGTGAGCGGGCAGGGCAGGGTGGGCGCGCTGCGCGGCGTCGACGAAGGCCATCTTGACCAGGTCTTGCACCGCCGCCAGCGGCGCGCCTTGCGCCACCGCGAGCGTGGCCATCGGTTCGATCAGGGTGGCCAGTGCGGCCAGCAGGGCGCTCTGGTCGGGCCCTGCCATGACACCGCGCCCCGGCTCGCTGGGAGCCGGGGCGCGTGTCTGGCGCGGGGGCTTGGGGCTCGCGGGCATCGGCCGAGTTTAAGAGGCCGCCGGCCCGCACCCGCCGGGGCGCTTCATCACTTCTCGAACTCGATGCGCGCCGCGGCGAGCGTCTTGCCGTCGAGGTTGAGCACACCCTTCACTTCGAGCTGGGCACCCACCTTCAGGTCGGCTTCGGTGCCGTCCTTGTAGACCACGGTGCCGCCATAGTTCACGGTCACGCCGCGCAGCACGAAGGTCTTGGCCGTGGTGTCGATCGTGGTGATGGCGCCGTGCAGTTCGAAGCCGCGGATGTGGACCTCGCGCTCGTCTTCGAGCTGGACCTTGCGGGCCACGATCACGCCGTCGACGGCCTTGCCTTCGACTTCGACTCGCGCACCGAGCGCCAAGCCGGTCTGGCCGTTCGGGAACGTGGCGTTGCTCGCGTCGACCACGATGCCGTTGACGCTGAACTGAGTTGCCGAGGTGAACGCGGTGACCAGCCCGTGGATTTCGGCCTCGTCCTGGTTCTCGATCTTGCGCACGCCGCCGGCGATGCGCGAGGCGACCCACGCACCGTCGACCTGCGTGGTCTGCAGACGCACGCGCACCAGCAGGCCGTTGGCGAGCGAAGCGAACATGTCGGTGCTGGACAGGCCGGCGTAGGAGATCAGCGCGTCGCCGATCTTGAAGGTCTTGGCCGTGGTGTCGAGGCTGGCGATCACGCCGCGCAGCCGGAAGTAGGGCGCGTTGGGCCGCACCTCGATGCGCGTGGCGGTGTAGTGGCCGGTCGTCACGTTGAGTGCGCCGTTCACTTCGACCACCGAGCCGACGGTGATGCCGGCCAGGCCGCCGGTGATGCGCTCGCCGAACAGCGTGTTGTCGGTCACGTCGACGGTCTGGCCCAGGGCCGTGAGCGTCTTCGCGGTGGCATCAACCGCGCTCACCGGGCCGACGATCTCGTTGCCGATGCGGATCGCCAGCGCGCGGCCATGGCGGCCGAGGCTGTCGGTGGTGACACCGGCGCCTTGCACTTCGGCGCTCATGCCCAGGCGCAGGTCGTCGCGGCTGACGGTGCTGTCGTCATCGTCGGTGATGCGCGCCGACGAGTCGTCGAAGCGAACACCGTTGACGATGACCGAGCCGAAGCCGGTGATCGGGCCCGAGGCATAGGCGGTCGCGGTGTCTGACGAAGCGCTGCCGTCGCTGCCGCCTCCGCCGCAGGCGGCGACCAGCGCCGCCACACACAGGATCTGGGCCAGGCCCGCGCCGAGGCGGGGGGAGAGAGTCGGTCGGTTGAACATGGTCGGTTCCTTTGCGGTTGGCGAACACACCGGCCAGCCCATGCGGCCGACCATGTGTGCACTTTAAATGGGAAAATATCCCATATCAACCGCAATTACACCGTGATACGCCTGACCAGGGGGTCGGCGTGGCGCTTCAACGGCTGCCGAACACCTCGTCCAGCAGCCGGACCTTCACCTTCTTGCCTTTGACCTTTCCGTCCGACAGCCGCTGCAACGCAGCCCGCGCGATCTGCCGGTCGACGGCCACGTAGGTCGAAAACTCGTTGACGTTGATCTTGCCGATCTGTGCGCCGGTGAAGCCGGCCTCGCCGGTCAACGCGCCCAGCACGTCGCCGGCGCGGATCTTCTCCTTGCGGCCGCCGGCGATCTGCAGCGTGACCATCGGGGGCTGCAACTTGCCGCCCGGCGCGGGCGTGAGTTCGGCGAGCGGGAACCACTTCACCTCGGCGCCTTGCACCTGCTCGATCTTGCCCACGCTGCCCATCTCGTCCATGCTCGCCAGGCTCAGCGCCAGGCCTTTTTCATCGACGCGCCCGGTGCGGCCGATGCGGTGGATGTGCACCTGCGGGTCGGGCGAGGTGTCGACGTTGATCACCGCTTCGAGCTGCGCGATGTCGAGGCCGCGCGCGGCCACGTCGGTGGCCACCAGCACCGAGCAGCTGCGGTTGGCGAACTGCACCAGCACCTGGTCGCGCTCGCGCTGTTCCAGCTCGCCGTGCAGCGCCAGCGCCGAAAAGCCCTGCGCCGTCAGCACGTCGACGAGGTCGCGGCATTGCTGTTTGGTGTTGCAGAACGCGAGCGTGCTGACGGGGCGAAAGTGGTTCAGCAGCAGCGAGACGGCGTGCAGACGTTCGTCGTTCTTGACCTCGTAGAAGCGCTGCTCGATCTGGCTCGCCGTGTGCTGCGTCTGCACTTTCACTTCTTTCGGCGCGCGCATGAACTGGTGGCTCAGCTTGACGATGCCCTCGGGGTAGGTGGCCGAGAACAGCAGCGTCTGGCGATCTTTCGGGCACTGCTTCGCGACCTTCGCGATGTCGTCGAAGAAGCCCATGTCGAGCATGCGGTCGGCCTCGTCGAGCACCAGCGTGTTGAGCGCTTCCAGCACCAGGTGGCCACGCTCCAGGTGGTCGATGAGGCGGCCCGGCGTGCCCACGACCACGTGCGCGCCGTGTTCCAGGCTCGCCTTCTGCGTGTGCATCGGCGCGCCGCCGCACAGCACGAGCGTCTTCACGTTGTCTTCGCTGCGCGCCAGGCGGCGGATCTCCACGGCCACCTGGTCGGCGAGTTCGCGCGTCGGGCACAACACCAGTGCCTGCACCTTGAAGCGCAAGGCCGGGTCGTCGAGCTTCAGGCGGCTCAACAGCGCGAGCGCGAAGGCGGCGGTCTTGCCGCTGCCGGTCTTGGCCTGCGCGATCAGGTCGTGGCCGGCGAGCGCGATCGGCAGGGCGGCGGCTTGCACCGGCGTCATGCCGAGGTAGCCGAGCTGTTCGAGGTTGGCGAGCGCAGCGGCCGAGAGTGGCAACTGGCTGAAGGGCGGGGCGGTGGCGGGTTCGGTTCGGTTCATGCGCGATTATCGTGACTCGTGCGCACAGCCTCTCTACACTGCGCCGCCATGGCAGCCCGCATCTTCATCAGCTACCGCAGCAGCGACGGCAAGGACAAGGCCACGGCCCTGGCGCGCGACCTCGGGGCGGTGTTCGGCGACGCCCAGGTGTTTCTCGACAAGGACGACCTGCGCGGCGGCTCGCGCTGGCGCGACGAAGTGCAGCAGCTGATCGATCAGCGCCCCGTGCTGCTGTTGCTGATGACGCCGCAGTTGCTGTCTGCCACCGACGAAGCCGGCCGCCTGCGCATCGAAAACCCCGACGACCCGGTGCGCCGCGAACTGAGCGATGCGCTCGAAGCCGACGCCCAGGTCATCCCGCTGCTCTGCGACGGTTTCGACGCGCCCCCGGCGGCGAATGCGCTGCCGCCACCGTTCGACCAGATCGGCGAACGCACCTGGCGCAAGCTGCGCGCCTACGATTGGCAGGGCGACGTGCAACGTCTGGTCGCTGACCTTCTGGCACTCGGCGTGCCGGCGCTCGCCGGGCCGGGTGCCTTCGAGCAACAGGCCGCGGGTGCAACGACGACACGGCGGCGTGCCTGGCTCGCGGGCTCGGTCGCGGGCCTGGCCGCCATCGGCATCGCCGCCTGGTTCGTGTTTCGCACAGCGGGCGCAGAAGGTGTTTCGGGTGAGTGGGCCGCGGCCGTCGAGGGCCAGCCGCCAATGAGCTTCGTCTTCCGCCAGCAGGGCGACAAGCTCGTGCTCACGAGCAAGCCGGTGCCGGTCGCCGACCGTGCCGACTGGGCCGAATACCGCGCCTTCTGGCGCGAACGCAGCGGCGCCGAGCTGACGCATGTGGTCTACCGTGGCGAGGGCGCATGGCGCGCCGACCCCGGCGTGCGGCCGGCGATCGACGTGGCGCTCACGCTCGTCAGCTCGCCCGGCGACGTGCCGGTCGACAGCGGCAACCTGAGCGCCACCCTCGCGCCCGGTGGCGCCGTGATGAACGGCACACTCTGGCGCAACAGCGTGCAGGCCGACAAACCGGTGAGCCTGCGTCGCGTTAGCCGCTGAGCATCGACCTGCCTTTGCTGCCGACGGCCGACCCGGAATTTGTCTGACAGCCTGCAGCGCGGTGCACTGACTGCGCCGGGCCGCGCCGGCACATACGCTTCGTTCACTCGCCCTTCCACCATCGAAGGCGCGACACCGAGGGCCCGCACACCATGAACGTCGCTGTCGATTGCCGGCCGGATTCAGGCTACGAGATCCGGTTCCAGTCCTTGTTCAAACCCGGTCGGGCGCTGTCCTTCCCGTGCGACGCGCAAGGCCATGTGCAGCTCGACGCGCTCAGCGAGCGGGCGCGCGACAACTACTTCTATGCCCGTGCGGTGGTCGGCCGCGAGTTCGCTTACCCGTCGGTCCAGCTCTGCGACGCCCATTGAGCGCTCGAGCCATGCTTGTGTCCTGATGCAAACAGCGTCGGACGGCTCCGACAGCTCAAACACCGCACCGCCGACGGCGCGTTCTTCGATCGGGTTCTAAGGTTGAGGCACTTCCTTCTAGCACGCCCCGGCGTGCGAAGAAGGCCGCTGACCCCAGCCGCGCACCGCGGCAACGTTCGAGGAGAACCTGATGAACAAGCCCCTGATGACGATGACCGCCGCCGCCGTGCTCGCCGCTTTCGCGCTGGCCGGCTGCAGCAAGACCGACACGAGCGCCAGCGACATGGTGTCGCAGACCGAACAGAAGGCGAAAGAGGTCGCCGCCGATGCGTCGCAACAGGCATCGAAAGGCATGGCTGAAGTGAAGGAAGCCGGCCGAGAGATGGCGCAAGACGCGAAGCAGGCTGGCGAAGTGGTCGCCGACAAGGTGTCCGACGCCGTGATCACGTCGTCGGTTAAGGCCGAGCTCGTGAAAGACCCGAACCTGAGCGCGCTCAAGATCAACGTCGACACCGAAGCCGGCCGCGTGTTGCTGCAAGGCACCGCGCCGAGCAGCACGGCGAAGGATCAGGCGATGCGTCTGGCCCAGGCGGTGAAGGGCGTGGTGAGCGTGGACAACCAGCTCAAGGTCGAGCCGGGCAAGGGCTGACCGGGCCCGGCGCGAAGCGCGCTCAGCGCTTCGCGATTTCGAGCAGCTCGACTTCGAACAGCAGCGTGGCGTTCGGCGGGATCAAGCCCCCGCCGGCGCCACGTTCGCCGTAGGCGATGTTCGAAGGGCAGGTCAGCTTCGCCTTGCCGCCGACCTTCATCTTCTGCACGCCTTCGGTCCAGCACTTGATCACGCCGCCGAGCGGAAACTGCGCCGGCGCGTTGCGCTTGTACGAGCTGTCGAATTCCTTGCCGTCGGGGAAGGTGCCGCGGTAGTGCACTTTCACGGTGTCGGCGGCGGTCGGGCTCGCACCGTCGCCGTCTTTCAACGAGCGGTAGACGAGGCCGGTCGAGGTGACGACGGCGCCTTCTTCCTTGGCCGACGCAGCGGCCGTGGCGTCTTGCGCCATCGATGCCGGCGACAGCAGCGCGCCCGAGAGGGTGAGCGCGGCCAGCAGAGCGGTTTTCACGAGTGAAGTCATGTTGGTTTTCCGGGTGGTGTGAAAGCGACGGGCCCTGTGCCCGTCAGTGATGGTGATGGGGTGCGGCGGCTGCCGCGATGCGCTCGCGCAGCGCATCGATCGGCATGTAGCCGCTGCCCACCAGGTGCAGGTGGTCGCCGTGCTGCACCACCACGGTCGGGAAGCCGCGCACGCCCCAGGCTTGCGTCTGCTCGAAGTCGGCGGCCGTCATGTCGCGCATCTCCTGCGAGGCGAAAGCCTTGGCGAAGTCGGCGCGCGCGATGCCGAACTGTTCGGCCACGTCGGCCAGCACTTCGGGGCGTGTCACGTCTTTCGCTTCGGCATAGAACGCGTGCTGCACCGCCTTGAAGTAGCGCCACACCTTGCCCGGCCAGTGGCTGCGCACGGTCACGGTGGCACGGCTCGCGGGTTCGGTGTCGTACACGAAGCCGGGGATGTGCAGGGCGGTGTTGGGCGCCTGCGCAAAAGGCTGGCCGCTGGCTTCGGCCACGTGGTGCCAGTGGCCGAAGATTTCGTCGGCTTTGCCGGGCGCCATCGGCTCGGTGGTGAACGGGCGCAGGCCGCCCATGATCAGGGCGAGCTGCAAAGGGGCGGTGTCGCGCGGGTCGGCGAGCAATTCGTCCATCGGTTTGGCGAAGCCATAACACCACGAGCACATCGGGTCGCCGATGTAGATCAGGTTCATCGTCGGTCCTTGAAAACAGTTCGCGGCGACTGTATCGCAAGGCCGCCTGCGCGCGCCGGCAGGGGGTTCTTACACTAGCGGCCCATGACACCGCGATGTTCCGCTCCCCGATGACGCTCTTGCTCGCGCCCATGGAGGGCCTGCTCGACTTCACGCTGCGCGACATCCTCACGCGCGTCGGGGGCATCGACCGCTGCGTGTCGGAGTTCATCCGCGTGACCGGCACGCTGCTGCCCGAGCGCGTGTTCACGCGCATCGTGCCCGAGCTGTTGAATGGCGGCCGCACGCCGGCCGGTGTGCCGGTGCGCGCGCAACTGATGGGCTCGGACGCCGTGTGCCTGGCCGAAAACGCGGCCCGTCTCGCCGGCCTGCGCCCGGCCGGCATCGACCTGAATTTCGGCTGCCCGGCCAAGGTGGTCAACCGCCACGGCGGCGGCGCGGCGCTGCTCGCCGACCCCGAGCTTCTGCACGCCATCGTGGCCGCGGTGCGCCGCGCGGTGCCTCGCGAGCTGCCGGTCTCGGCCAAGATGCGCCTCGGCGTGAACGACCCGAGCCGTGCGCTCGACTGCGCGCTGGCCATCACGGCCGCCGGTGCCGACGAACTGGTCGTGCACGCGCGCACCAAGCTCGACGGCTACCGCCCGCCGGCCTACTGGGAACACATCCACGAAATCCAGCGCAGCGTGGCGATCCCCGTGGTGGCCAACGGCGAAATCTGGAGCGTCGCTGACGCGCGCCGCTGCCGTGCGCTGTCGGGCTGCCACGCGCTGATGCTTGGCCGTGGCATGGTGCGCGACCCCGGCCTGGCGCTCGCGATCCTCGCCGACCGGCAGCCGCTCCTGGCGCCGCACGACGGCCCCGGCGTGCCCTGGCAGACATTGCTGCCCTTGATCCGCGAATTCTGGTGGCTGGTCGAAGCGAAGCTCGAACCCAAGGCGCGTGCCGGGCGCCTCAAACAATGGCTGAACTTCCTGCGCCGCCGCCACCCGCAGGCCGAGGCGGCCTACGCCGCGGTGCGCACGATCAACGACCCCGCGCTCGTGGCGCTGCACCTGAACCTGTCGTGGCCTGCCGAACGGCACGCCCCGACCATCGACGCGCCCGAAGCGCTTCTGGAGACTCTCACGTGAAAACCTGGAACATCGAATTGCAGCGCGTCAAGGCGATGAACAACGCCAACGGCCTGATCCGCATGCAGGTCGACGCGCTGGTGCAGCCGAGCGCGGCGCGCGACGAAGGCATGCCGACCACCGTGCTCAGCGTCACCGAAGCCGACGCGCGCGTGCTGCTGCTGCTGTTGAAAGCGCAGATCGCCGAGTTCGACAGCCGCAAGGCGAAGAGCCGGCGCTGACGCGGGCCAGGCATGCCGATGGCCAGCACGCCCGCCCCGACCGACACCCCGTTGCAGTTCGCCGGGCCCGCGCAGTGGGCCGCCTGGCTGCGCAAGCACCATGCGACATCGAGTGGTGTGTGGCTGCGCATCGCGAAGAAGGGGGTGCAGGACACGTCGGTCACTCACGCCGAAGCGCTCGAGCTCGCGCTGTGTTTCGGCTGGATCGACGCGCTGAAGAAGAACGACGGCCCGCAGCACTGGGTGCAGCGCTTCACACCGCGTTCGAAACGAAGCATCTGGTCGAAGGTGAACCGCGAGAAAGCCCTGAAGCTGGTCGAGCTCGGCCGCATGCAGCCGGCCGGCCTGGCAGAGATGCAGCGTGCCCAAGCCGACGGCCGCTGGCAGGCGGCCTACGACCCGCAGAGCGTGGCCACCGTGCCGCCCGACCTGCAGGCGGCGTTCGACGCCGAACCCGCCGCGCAGGCCTTCTTCGAGACGCTGGACTCGAAGAACCGCTACGCTGTGCTGTTCCGCCTGCAGACGGCGAAACTCGCGGCCACCCGCGCGCGCCGCATCGAGGCCTTCGTGGCGATGCTCGCGCGGGGCGAGAAGCTCCACCCCTGAGGGGCGGGGCTCAGGCCTTGCGCGCGCGCTGGATCAGCGCGTCGGCCACCGCAAGTGCGCGCTCCGAGCTGCCGGCCATCGAGGGCGAGGTGACGAAGCGGCCGTGGATGCCGAGCGCCGGCACGCCGTCGATCTTGTAGTCGGCCAGCAACTTCTTCGCGCGGCCCACGTTCGTGGCCACCGAGAAAGAGTTGAAGGCGTCGAGAAACTTCTTCTCGTCGCCACCGTTCTTGGCGACCAGCGCGGCGATGTCAGTGGGCTTGTCGAGACGCAGGCGGTCGACGTGCACGGCGGTGAAGATCTTGCGCTGCATCGTGCCGACCAGCCCCAGCGTTTCGAGCGCGAAGTAGGTGCGCTGAAAGTTTTCGGCGTTCATCAGGAAAGGCACCGGCACCCGCTTGAGCACCACGTCGGCGGGCAGGTTCTTGGCCCAGGCTTCGAGCGTGGGCTCGAAGGCGCTGCAGTGCGGGCAGGCGTACGAAAAGAACTCGAGCACTTCGATCTTCGTGCCGGCCGCCGGTGCCAGCGGCGGGTTGATGCGGGTGAAGTCGGTGCCTTCTTTCGGCTCGGGGCCCTGGGCCCGGGCGGGGTTGGCGAGCACGAAGCCCAGGCTGCCCAAACCGGCACTGGCGCCGGCGACCCGTGCAGAAAACTCGCGTCGATTCATGTTCATGGGTGGTTTCGAGAAAGATTGGCAGCCGTAAAGACCGGCGGGGAGTGGAAAAGTTCAGCAGCGCCACGTGCGCCATTGCGCGCCCGTGCTGCCCTTCGAACGCGGCAGAGGGTGTCCCGGTGGACAGCCGCGTCGCGCCGCGGCCGAATTGTCCACCAGCCGTGGAACCCCGTTGGTGTAGGCTGCATCCGACACCCGATCGCGTTACCTCCCGTCACGCCGGCCCCGCGACTTGCGGCACCATGCCGGGCACACCATGGAACCCCTTCCCGAACCCGAACTCCCCCCGGCGCCCCGCCCGTTCTGGCACTTCGCCCGCCCCTGGCGCGCGCCGCACTGGTCGGCGATCGGTGCCGGTTCGGCCGTGGCCGCGGTGCTGGTTTACCTCGGCGTGCTGGTGTGGACGACGCCTGGCGTCGACGCATTGCAGAAGGCGCAAGGCCTGCGCCCGAGCGTGATCGTCTCTGCCGACGGCGAAGTGATCGGCCGGTTCGCCACCGCCTACCAGGCCCCGGTGGCGCTCAAAGACGTGTCGCCCGAGCTCGTGAAGGCACTGATCGCCACCGAAGACCACCGCTTCTACGAACACGGCGGGCTCGATTTCAAGCGCACGCTCGCATCGGCCTGGAACACGATGAAGGGCGACATGCAGGGCGGCTCCACGCTCACGCAGCAGCTGGCCCGCAACCTCTTCCCGCAGGAGATCGGCAACGAGCGCAGCCTGAACCGCAAGCTGCGCGAAGCCATCACCGCGCTGCGCCTGGAGCGCCACAGCAGCAAGGACCAGATCCTCGAGAGTTACCTGAACAGCGCGCCGTTTCTCTACAACGTGCGTGGCATCGAGATGGCGGCGCGAACCTACTTCGGCAAACCGGCGGCGCAGCTCGACACCGCGCAGGGCGCCACGCTCGTCGGCATGCTCAAGGGCACGCAGCGCTACAACCCGGTGCGCAACCCCGAGCGCGCGCTCGAGCGGCGCAACGTGGTGCTGGCGCAAATGGTCAAACGCGGCTCGCTCGACGAAGCGCGTTTCGAGCGCCTGAAGAAGCAGCCGCTCGCGCTCGACTTCAGGCGCCCCGAAGACGGTGGCATCGGCCAGGCCCGGCATTTCGTCGAGACGATCCGCGAGCGGCTCGTCGAATGGGCAGACGCCCACGATGTCGACCTCGACCGCGACGGCCTCGTGATCCGCACCACGCTCGACAGCAAGCTGCAGCGTTTGGCGCAAGACGCGGTCGCGCAGCAGGTGGCGATGTTGCAACGGGTGGCTGCCATCGAATGGAGCGAGCAGCGCATGCGCTCGGCCAACGCGCGCTCGCCCGAACCGAAGACTCCGTTCGCGCATTTCTGGAAGACGCACGTGGCGATGGCCGAAGAGATCGGGCGTGACAGCGCGGTCTTCCGCGAGGCCCGCCAGGCCGGCGCGAGCGAAGAAGAAGCGATGGCCAAGGCCCTGGCCGACACCGAGGCGATGCAGAAGCTGCGCGACAGCAAGACCCGCCTGTCGGCCGGCTTCGTGGCGATCGACCCGGCCAGCGGCGCCGTGAAAGCCTGGGTCGGCAGCCCCGACTTCGCTCGCGAACAGTTCGACCACGTGGCCCAGGCCCGGCGCCAACCCGGCTCCACTTTCAAGCCCTTCGTCTATGGCGCGGCGCTGCAGCGCGGTTTTTCGACCGCACGCAGCTACATGGACGGCGACATCGAGATCCGCCTGGCCGACGGCAAGCTCTGGAAACCCACCGACGGCGGCGGCCCGAGCTTCGAGCCGATGACGATGCGCCAGGGCCTGGTGCAGTCGAAGAACACCATCACCGCGCAGGTCATGCAAGAGGTGGGCGCCGAGGCCGTCGTCAACTTCGCGCAGGCCGCCGGCGTGCGCGAATCCAAACTCGACCCGGTGCCTTCGCTCGCGCTCGGCACCAGCCCGGTCACGCTGCTGGAGATGGCCAACGCCTACGCCACGCTGGCGGCGATGGGTGTGCGCCGCGAGCCGCTGCTGGTCACCAGCATCGAAGACCGCAACGGCCGCTTGCTGGCGGCGTTCGACAGCGCCCCCGGGCGTGTGGCCGAGCAGGTGCTCGAACCGGGTCTCGTGGCCCGCCTCGTCGACATGATGCGCGGCGTGGTGCAAACCGGCACCGGCGCTGCGATGCGCGGCGAATGGGGCCTGCGCGGTGACGCTGCCGGCAAGACCGGCACCACGCAAGACAACACTGACGGCTGGTTCATGCTGATGCAACCCGGGCTCGTGGCTGGCGCGTGGGTCGGCTTCAACGACCCGCGCGTCACGATCCGCAGCAACTACTGGGGGCAGGGCGGGCACAGCGCGCTGCGCATCGTGGGCGACTTCTGGCGCCAGGGCCAGAAGGCCAAGCTGATCGACACCAAGGCCGAGTTCCCGGCGGTGGCGCCTGAAGCGCCCGAACCGCTCGAGACCGACCCGGCGAACGCCCCCGAGGCCGCACCGGCCGAAGGGCCGATCGGTGCGGCGCTGGTGCGTTTGCTCGGGCTCACGCCGTCGATGCCACGCAGCCAGACGAGCCAGGCCGAGGCCGACGCCATCCGCCAGCAGCAAGACCAGGCGCGCGGGCGCTGAGCGCGGCGCGCGCGGGCGCTACGGTGCGAGAAACAGCGCCGGGTCGACCATCGTGCGGTTCAGCATCACGCCCCAGTGCAGGTGCGGGCCGGTCGCGCGGCCGGTGGCGCCCACGGCACCGATGGCCGTGCCTTCAGCAACCGTGTCGCCCACCTTCACGTTCACCGCCGAAAGGTGACAGTACATCGTGAGCCAGCCCGCGCCGTGGTCGAGCCACACCGTGTTGCCGTTGAAGAAGTAGTCGCCGGTGTCGATCACGCGGCCCGGCGCCGGCGCGAGCACCGGCGTGCCCTGCGCTGCCGCGATGTCCATGCCGCTGTGCGGGTTGCGCGACTGGCCGTTGAACACGCGCCGCAGGCCGAACGAGCTCGAACGCGGCCCGGGCACGGGCGGGCGCAGTTGCAGGCTCGAAGGCAGCGTGTCGCTGAAGGTGGCGATCACCTGTGCGTTGTGGGCGCGCTCACGCTCGAAGCGTGCGAGATCGTCCTTGGCCAGATCGACCTGGCCGGGCGCGACCTTCAGGCGTTGCTCGGCGTAGTGCCAGGGTTTGACCGTGAACGACACGCTGGTCTCGGCCGCGCCGGCGCGCTGCACCTGCAGCGCGGCGCGCCCCGGTGCGGTGGCGAGCGCGAGGCCGAGCACGGCCGTCCACTGCGCGCCGTCCTTGACGACCAGCACCGGCACGCCGTTGAAGCTGGCCCGTGGCGCTTCAGCCGACGCGCCGAGCGCGATGCGCGCCACGCCGCCGGGCGCCAGGCGTTGTTGCGGAAGTTCTGCCGAGCAGACGGCCGAAGACCACAGCGCCAGGCAGCCCAGCGCCAGCGCGATCGACCGCGCTTTGCCGAAGATCATTTAGCCCAACTGTCTTTCAGCCCGGCGATGCGGTTCATCACCGGCTGGCCAGGCGTGTGGTCGACCCGATCGGCCACGAAATAACCGTGGCGCTCGAACTGGAACTTGTCGTCGGGCTTGGCGTTCGCAAGCGAGGGCTCGAGGTAACCCCGCACGACCTTCTTGCTGTTCGGGTTCAGGCTCGCCTTGAAGTCCTTGCCGCCGGCATCGGGCTGTGCTTCGGTGAACAGGCGGTCGTAGAGGCGCAGTTCGACCGGCAGCGCGTCGTGCACGCCGACCCAGGTGATCGTGCCTTTCACCTTCACCGCGTCGGCGCCGGGCGTGCCGCTGCGGGTGTCGGGCACCACGGTGGCGAGCACGGCGGTGACCTGGCCTGCCGCGTCTTTTTCGCAGCCGGTGCATTCGACCACCAGGCCGTACTTGAGCCGCACCTTGTTGCCGGGGAACAAGCGGAAGAAACCTTTGGCCGGCACCTCGGCGAAGTCGTCACGCTCGATCCAGACTTCGTGGCCGAGCCCGAATTCGCGCAGGCCGAGCTCGGGCTTCTGCGGGTGGTAGGGCGCGTGGCAGGGCTCGCGATGCTCGGCGCTGCCGAACTGCTCGGCCCAGTTCGTCAGCTTCAGCTTGACGGGGTCGAGCACGGCCATCGCACGCGAGGCCTTGCCTTCCAGGTCTTCGCGCAAGGCGAAGTCGAGGCTCGTGTAGTCGGTCCAGCCGCCGGCCTTGCTGGTGCCGGCGCGTTCGCACATCAGGCGCACCGCCTCGGGCGTGTAGCCACGCCGGCGCAGGCCCACGATGGTGGGCATGCGCGGGTCGTCCCAGCCGTCGACGATGTGCTCGTCGACGAGCTGGCGCAGCTTGCGCTTGCTGGTGATCACGTAGGTCACGTTCAGGCGCGCGAACTCGTACTGGTGCGGGCGCGGTTGCGCCAGCAGGCCGAGCGTGCACAGCGTGTCGAGCAGCCAGTCGTACCAGGGCCGCTGGTCTTCGAATTCGAGCGTGCAGATGCTGTGGGTGATGCCTTCGAGCGCGTCTTCGATCGGGTGCGCGTAGGCGTACATCGGGTAGATGCACCAGGCGTTGCCGGTGTTGTGGTGCTCGGCGTGCTTGATGCGGTAGAGCGCCGGGTCGCGCAGGTTGATGTTGGGGCTCGCCATGTCGAGCTTGGCGCGCAGCACGGCGGCGCCGTCGGGCAATTGGCCGGCACGCATCTCGCGGAACCGCGCGAGGTTTTGTGCAGGCGTGCGGCTGCGGAACGGGCTGTCGGTGCCGGCATGGCCGAAGTCGCCGCGGTTCGCGCGCATCTCTTCGGCGCTCTGTTCGTCGACGTAGGCCAGGCCCGCTTCGATCAGCGCTTCGGCGGCGCGGTACATGAAGTCGAAGTAGTTGCTGGCGTAGTAGAGGTGGCTCGAGCCATTGGCGTGCCAGCTGTAGCCGAGCCACTGCACCGCGTCGAGGATGCTGTCGACGTATTCCTGCTCTTCTTTCTCGGGGTTGGTGTCGTCGAAGCGCATGTGGCACACGCCGCCGTACTCGGCCGCCAGGCCGAAGTTGAGCGTGATGCTCTTGGCGTGGCCGATGTGCAGGTAACCGTTCGGCTCGGGCGGGAAGCGCGTGCGGATCTTCGCCGGGTCGGGCTGACCCGCGGCGTGGTGCGCGGCATCACCTGGGGTGCCGGCGAAGCGGCGCTGCGCGTAGGTACCGGCGGCGAGGTCACGCTCGACGATCTGGCGCAGGAAATTGCTGCCGGGTTTGGTGCTGTGGTCTGCTGGAGAAGTCATGGGGGCGGCGCGGGGCGCACACGGCGCGAAGAGTGGGGCGATTCTATCGGCGCCACCCTGCGGCCCCGTGCTGTGCGCCGGCGGCGCAGCAACCCAGTTTTACCTTGCAACAGGAAGCACGCGTCAACGATGGCCCCGAGGGGGCGTTGTGGTGAAGGAGCGCGCCACTTCCTGGCTCGCACGAAGGAGAACTCTCCATGAACAAGCCCCTCGTCCTTGCGCTGGCCGCCGCCGGCACGCTGATGGCTGCAGGTGCCGCCCATGCCGGAAACACCCAGTGGTCGGTCGGCATCAGCCTGCCCGGCATCGTGCTGCCGCTGCCGCCGCTGCCCGGCTTGGTGATCACCGGTGGCCCGGTGTATCAGGAGCCCGTGCGCAGCTACCGCCCCGAGCCGGTGTACGTGCCGGCGCCGGTGTATGCCCCGGAGCCGGTCTACTACGCCCCCGAGCCCGTGTACTACCCCGCCCAGCCGCAGTGGCGTCACCACTATCGGCCAGCGCCAGTGCCGGTGGTGAGCGTGCCGCGCTACCAGCCCGGTTGGGCGCCGATGGCGTACCCGCGCCACGGCGACGGGCGTTGGGAGCGCCGTGACGGCCGTGGTGACGATCGTCGCCCCGACCGCCGCGAAGACAGGCGCGACGATCGCCACGACCGACGTGACTGAACGCTGAACATGGCCCGCCCCGCGCGGCTGTCGGCCCCGGCCTACAGCCGCCGCGCGCGGGCACCGACGTGCAGCGCGCGGCCTGTCCGATTCAGCCTTCACCACGTTGCGGCGAGCATCGTGGCTCCAGCGAAGCGCGCAGGCACCACACCCGCGCACCGCGACCACCGGAGTGACCCATGAACCTTCTTCGACCCTTTGCCACCGCCGTCTGCATCACCAGCCTGGCTGCGATCACGGCCTGTTCTTCCCAGCCGCAGCGCCCCGAAGTGGCGCAAGCGCCGGTGCCTGCCTATGCACCAGTACCGGTCTACGCCGAACAAGGCCGCGTTCGTTCGATCGAAGTGATCCCGGTCGCGAGCCGCAGCAGCGGCGGCGGCGCTGTGCTTGGCGCCATCATCGGCGGCGTGATCGGCCACCAGGTCGGCGGCGGCACGGGCAAGGCGCTGGCCACCGGCGCCGGCGCCGTGGGCGGTGCCGTGGCCGGCAACGCGATCGAGATGCACAACAAGCGCGACGACGAGGTCTACCGCGTCAGCGTGCGCTTCGAAGACGGCAGCATCCGCAGCTATGACTTCCAGCGCATCGACGACTTGCGTGTGGGCGACCGCGTGAAGCTCGAAGGCGGGCAGATCCACCGCCTCTGACGGCTTGCGCCGGCGGTGTGGCGCCACGCGCGTCACATCGCCTTGAAAAGGTGAGCGTAGAGGCGGCTCGCGGTCAGCTTGTCTTGGTGGCCGCGCAGCGTCAGCACCACCTTGCCCGATTCGTCGCGCACGGCCGTGGCGATGGCGTCGGCACGCACCACGGTCCCGCGGTGAATCTGCCAGAACCGCTGCGCATCGAGTTGCGGCAACAGCTCGCGCAGCGAGATGCGCACCAGGTATTCGCGTTGGGCCGTGATCACGCGAACATACTTGTCGGCGGCTTCGAAATACAGCACGTCGAGCACCGGCACCATGTGGATGGCACTTCCGACGGCGGCCTGGATCACGCTCAACTGAGGCTGAGCCTGCGCCGCGTTCGGCCCCGCTGCGAGCAGCCCGCGCAGTTGCGCCAGCGTGGTTTCGAGCGCCTGCGACGGGTTCTCGCTGCGCTCGCGCCGCTGCTGCAACGCAGCCTGCACCCGCGCACAGGTTTGCGCCAGGCGCTCGGGCAGGACCGGCTTCAACACATAGTCGACGGCCGCGCGCTCGAAGGCCTGCAAAGCGTACTGGTCGTAGGCCGTCACGAACACAATCAGCGGCAGTGGCGTGTGCTCGGGCCAGTCTTCCGACAAGGCCTGCGCCGCCTCGAGCCCGGTCATGCCCGGCATCTGGATGTCGAGAAACACCACGTCGGGGCGTTGCGCCAGCGCGGCTTCAACGGCGGCCGCACCGTGGCGAACATTGGCCACGACTTGCAGCGCGGGCCAGGCCCGCGCGAGCTCGGCCTGCAGGTTGGCCGCGAGCAGGGGCTCGTCTTCGGCGATCAGCGCGGTCGCGTTCATGGTGTTGCTGGCGCAGCTGGCAGCGGCAATCGCAGCGTGGCGCGCGTGCCACCCTCGGCGTCGCCGGCGTTCACGAGTTCGAAAGAAGCCTTCGGGCCATACAGCGTGGCCAGCCGCTCGCGCACCTGCAGCAGGCCGAACTGCGTGCCGTCGCTGCGCGCGTCTGACAAACCGGCGCCGGTGTCACGCACTTCGAGCACGAGTTGATCGCCCTCGCGCCGTGCACGCACGTCGATGCGCCCGCCGTCGACCTTCGGTTCGAGGCCGTGCTTGATGCTGTTCTCGACCAGCGGCTGCAGCAGCAGCGGCGGCACCGGCAAGGTGGCGAGTTCGTCGGGCAGGTCGAAGAGCGTGTGCAGGCGCTCGCCCATGCGCACCTGCATCAGTGCCAGGTAATCGGCCAGGCGCGCGAACTCGGTGCCCAGCGGGTGGCTGGCCACGCGCGACGCGCCGAGCGTGGCGCGCAGAAAGGCGATCAACTGGTCGAGCATGGCCTGGGCGCGTAGCGGGTCGACACCGATCAAGACCCGCAGGTTCGCCAGCGTGTTGAACAGCATGTGCGGTTCGAGCTGCGATTCGAGCAGCTTCAGCTGATGCTCCGCGGCCTGGCGCTGCGCGGTCTGGACCGCGGCTTCTTTCGCGGCGATGGTCTCGCGCGAATAGAACCAGTAGGTGATCACGACGCCGGGGATCAGCGACATCAGCAGCAGCACCAGCGCTTCGCTCCAGCCGGCCCGCAGAAAGCCCGGCGTGTGGGTGCCGCTGATCCAGTCGCCGAATGACCCTCCGACGCTGAAGCCGACGATGGTGCCGACCAGAATGATCGGCACCATCCAGGGCCAGCCCGGCCAGCTGCTGGCGGGTTGGCCGGCGGAAGGCGCGTCATGACGATGCATCCACAAGACCGCGGCAGTGCGCCCGAGGTCGATCGTGAACCAGCTCACGATCGAGATGCAGACCGAGTGCGCCAACGTGGACCGGAACGAGAAGCCGAAACCGAGCGTGAGGCAGATCGCGATGATCACGCCGAAGCCCGCGCTGCGCAGCCCGCGCATGGCAAAGCGCCTGCCCATCCGGGCGCGCGGAACGATGGGTGGGGGCGCGGCTTCGGCGAGAGGCGTCATGGTGTGATTCTGGCCTGTCGGCGCGGTTCAGGCCGCCTGCATCGCAGCCGGCTGCGTGGCCAGGCTGCGCAGCGAAAGGGCGCGCGCCAGGAACAGGCCGCTGAAGGTGCCGTAGGCCAGGCTGCACAGGCCGGCAAAGGTGGTGTCGTGCGCCAGCTGCGGGGCCAGCGCCAGGCTGACCCCGGCGCCGTACTTGACCGCGAACAGGCTCACGATGAGCGCCAGCGGCAGCCAGCTGCCCGGCACGTGCAACATGGCGCGGCTCGCCGACCACGACGCGCCGGGTACGCTCACGAACCGCCGTCCCAGCGCGAGCGCCGCGGTGACACCGGCCGCCCAGGCGGCCAGCGCGACCGGCATGTGCGCGAACTTGCTGAGCACGCCGACGAGCGACAGCGCCGTGAGCACCAGCGGCAGCACGGTCATGCGGGTCAGGCTCATCTCGAGCGGTCGGGTCTGCCACAGGCCGAGCGCCACCAGCGCGGCGAGCAGGCCCCAGACCCAGGCGGGGGTGTGTTGAACGATGGCGATGAAAGACATGGTGCGGCTCCTTGCGGCGGGGTGTGTGGAGCGCACTGTGGCGTCGGCGGCGCCCGCCGGCGAGCGTGCTGCGACCGGCAGCCCCTGGCAGGCGCGAAACGGCGCGCGGGCGGCGCGAACGGTGGCCATCCGGCCCGCGCGCCGCGAGACCGGCGTAAGGCGGGCCGGCCCGGAACGACGAAAAAGCCATGGGTCGCAGGCCCGAGCCTGCGATGATCGGTCGCCCGAACCGGAGGATGCGCATGAACGACTCACTGACCTCGCCCGATGATCCGCCCGCGGACGCCAGGGCGGCCCGGCGCTTCTACCGCCACCGCCTGCCCGTGCGGCTGATGCACTGGATCAACGTGCTGTGCCTGAGCGTGCTGCTGATGAGCGGCCTGACGATCTTCAACGCGCACCCGGCGCTCTACTGGGGCAAGGACTCCAGCTTCGACAAACCCTGGCTGCTGATCGGCTCGGTGCCGATGCCGGGCGGCGGGGTGGTCGGCGTCACGCGGGTGGCCGGGCACGAGTTCGTGACCCACGGCGTGCTCGGCACCTCGAAGCTCGACGGCCAGTGGGCCACCCGTGCCTTTCCGGCGTGGGCCACGGTGCCGAGCGGGCAGTGGCTCTCGATGGGCCGGCACTGGCACTTCTTCTTCGCCTGGCTGTTCGTGATCAACGGGGTGGCCTACGTGCTCTATGGCCTGTTCAGCGGTCACCTGCGGCGTGACCTGCTGCCCACGCGCACCGAGCTCGCCAACATCGGCCGCTCGATCAAGGACCACCTGCTGTTCCGCCACCCGAGCGGCGAAGCGGCGAAGCGCTACAACGTGCTGCAGAACCTGGCCTACCTCGTGGTGATCTTCGGCCTGCTGCCGCTCGTGATCGTGGCCGGCCTGGCAATGTCGCCGAGGCTCGATGCCGTGTGGCCGGGCTGGGTCGACCTGCTCGGCGGCCGGCAGTCGGCGCGCACGCTGCACTTTCTGGCCGCGAGCGGGCTGCTGCTGTTCGTGTGCGTGCACGTGTTCGAAGTGCTGATCAGCGGCGTCTGGAACCAACTGCGCTCGATGGTCACGGGCTGGTACACCGTGCCGGCCGAGAAGGAAGCCAAATGAGCATCACCAGGAAACCCATCGCCAGCGGCCACCCTTCAGGCCTTCGTGCGAACACCAGCCGGCGCAGCGCGCTGCGCACGGCACTCGCTTCGGCGGGCGCGTTGTCGCTGGCCGGCTGTGACAGGCTCTCGAACAACGCGGCTTTCGTCGACGTGCTCAAGAGCGCTCAGCACCTCAGCCACGCCGCGCAGCGCGCGGTGGCCGGCCGCAAGGCAATGGCGCAAGAGTTCAGCCAGGCCGACGTGGCCGCGCATTTCAAGGCCAACGGCACGCTCGTGCCACGCGACGCCGAGTACCAGGCTTTGCTGAAGGGAGCTTTCAGCGAATGGACGCTGCAGGTCGGCGGCCTCGTCGCCCAGCCGGCCGCGTTCACGCTCGCGCAGCTGCGCGCCATGCCGTCGCGAACCCAGATCACGCGCCACGACTGCGTGGAGGGCTGGAGCTCGATCGGCAAGTGGAAGGGCGTGCCGCTCGCCCACGTGCTCGAACAGGTCAAACCCTTGCCGAACGCGAAGTACGTGGTCTTCCGCTGCGCCGACTCGATGGAAGGCCCGTCGCTCGACGGGCGCGATTCGAAGTACTACGAGAGCGTGGACCTCGACGACGCGTACCACGTGCAGACCGTGCTCGCCTACGAGCTCAACGACCAGCCGCTGCCGGTCAACAACGGCGCGCCGCTGCGTGCGCGCATCGAGCGCCAGCTCGGCTACAAGCATGCCAAGTACCTGATGCGGATCGAGCTCGTCGAGTCGTTCGAGAAGATCCGCGGCGG
Source organism: Rhizobacter sp. (assembly GCF_032229685.1). GTDB lineage: Bacteria > Pseudomonadota > Gammaproteobacteria > Burkholderiales > Burkholderiaceae_C > LMDS01. The sequence goes on from NZ_JAVTWP010000038.1 coordinate 32,953, forward strand.
CCACGGCGGCTACTGGGAAGACAACGGCTACGAGTGGTACGCCGGCATCTGAACCACCCGATCCGGCCGATGTCTGTAAGCTCGGCGGGCCGCCAACGACTCAGCGGTGTCGGGCCCCCGCGGCCCCAAGGAGATGTCATGCGCAGATTGCTTCGGTCCGTGTTCGTCGCTGCCGGCCTGGGCCTGGCGGCCCTGGCCACCTTCGCGGCCGAGATGCCGTTCAACAAGGCCGCGTTCGACAAGGCGCTGGCCGCCGGCCAGCCCGTGGTCGTCGACTTCGCCGCCAGCTGGTGCCCGACCTGCAAGGCGCAAAAGCCAGTCGTGCAGGCGCTGCTGGCCGAGCCGCAGCGCAAGTCGCTGACGGTCTTCGTGGCCGACTTCGACAACGAAGCCGCCTTGAAGAAGCAGCTCAACGTGACCATGCAAAGCACGCTGGTCGCTTTCAAGGGTGGCAGGGAAGTGGCGCGCTCGACCGGCCAGACCGGCAAGGCTGAGCTCGGCGCCCTGCTCGACAAAGCACTCTGACGCAACGGCAGGGCCTGCGCCGTGGACTTCGGCCCGGCGACTTTCGCGCTCGGCTACCTCGCCGGCGTGCTGTCGACACTGTCGCCGTGTGTGCTGCCCCTGCTGCCGATCCTGATCGCCAGCGCGACCACGCAGCACCGCTTCGGGCCGCTCGCGCTGGCGCTCGGCCTGACGCTCTCGTTCGCCAGCGTGGGCCTGTTCATCGCGACACTCGGCGCGTCGGTCGGGCTCGACGCCGCCGTGCTGCGCCAGGGCGCCGCGGTGCTGCTGATCGTCTTCGCGCTGTTGTTGCTGTCTGCCCGCGGTCAGGCGCGCTTCGCGCACGCCGCCTCGGGCTTGAGCGCCGCGGGCGATAACCTGCTGGGCCGCCTGGGCGGATCGGGCTGGCACGGGCAATTCATGATCGGCCTCGTGCTCGGGGTGGTCTGGAGCCCGTGTGTCGGCCCGACGCTCGGCGCCGCCAGCACGCTTGCGGCGCAAGGCAGCCACCTGCCGCAGATTGCGCTGCTGATGCTGCTGTTCGGGCTGGGCGCCGGCACGCCGCTCGTGGTGGTGGGGAGCCTCTCGCGTGAAGCGATGCAGCGCCTGCGCGGCCGCCTGCTCGCTGCCGGCCAGCGCGGGCGCTGGCTGCTCGGCGGCGTGATGCTGGTGCTCGGCCTCGCGATCCTGACCGGCTTCGACAAGGCCTTCGAGGCCTGGGTCGTCGAGCATTCGCCCGACTGGCTCACGGCCTTGACGACGCGGTTTTGAACCGCGCGTTCAGCGCCGCTTGCCACCGCCCAGAATGCTGCCGAGCACGCCGCGGATGATCTCGCGGCCGACGCTGGAGCCGATGCTGCGCACCGCGGAGCGTGCTGCCGCTTCGGCCAGGCCTTCGTGCTTGCCGCCGCGCGGGCCGGTGCTGCCGAAGAGCACGTCTTTCAGGCCGCCGAGCATGCCGCCGCCATCGTCGGCCGGCTGGCCGGCGGTGGGCGTGGGCAGGGGCCGCGAGGTGCTGCCGCCCGCCGTGGGGGCCGGTGAAGGCGCGCCAGCGGGGCTGGCGGCAGCGCGGCCCTTGATCTTTTCGTAGGCCGACTCGCGGTCGACCGCCTTCTCGTACACGCCCGCGACCAGCGAGCCGTCGATCAAGGCCTTGCGCTGTTCCGGCGTGATCGGGCCGATCTGGCTGCCGGGCGGCACCACGAAGACCCGCTGTGTCACGCTCGGCCGGCCTTTTTCGTCGAGCAGGCTGACCAGCGCTTCACCGACCGCGAGTTCGGTGATCGCGGTTTCGATGTCGAGCCCCGGGTTCGCGCGCATCGTGCTCGCCGCGGCCTTCACCGCTTTCTGGTCACGTGGCGTGAAGGCGCGCAGCGCGTGCTGCACGCGGTTGCCGAGCTGGGCCAGCACGGTGTCGGGAATGTCGAGCGGGTTCTGCGTCACGAAGTACACGCCCACGCCCTTGCTGCGCACCAGCCGCACGACGAGCTCGATGCGTTCGACCAGCGCGGCAGGCGCTTCCTTGAAGAGCAGGTGCGCTTCGTCGAAGAAGAAAACGAGCTTGGGTTGCTCGAGGTCGCCGACCTCGGGCAACTGCTCGAAGAGCTCGGAGAGCATCCACAGCAGGAAGGTGGCATACAGGCGCGGGCTGTTCATCAGCTGGTCGGCGGCCAGGATGTTGATCACGCCCTTGCCGGCGTCGGTCTGCATGAAGTCGGCGATGTTGAGCATGGGCTCGCCGAAGAAGCGGTCGCCGCCCTGCTGGTCGATCTGCAACACGCCGCGCTGAATGGCGCCGATGCTGGCGGCGCTCACGTTGCCGTATTCGGTCGTGAACTGGCTCGAGTTGTCGCCCACGTACTGCAGCATCGCGCGCAGGTCTTTCAGGTCGAGCAGCAAGAGGCCGTTGTCGTCGGCGATCTTGAACACGAGTTGCAGCACACCCTGCTGGGTTTCGTTGAGCGCCAGCATGCGGGCCAGCAGCAGCGGGCCCATGTCACTGACCGTGGCACGCACCGGGTGGCCCTGGGCTGCGGTGGTGCTGGCGAACACGTCCCAGAGCGTGGCCGGGCAGGCGGCCGGGGGCGAGGGCTCGATGCCGCGCTCTTTCAGGATCGCCGCCAGCTTGGGGCTCACCTTGCCGGCCTGGGTGATGCCGGTCAGGTCGCCTTTCACGTCGGCCATGAAGACCGGCACGCCGCGCTGGCTGAAACTTTCGGCCAGCGTCTGCAGCGTGATGGTCTTGCCCGTGCCGGTGGCGCCGGTGATCAGCCCGTGGCGGGTGGCCAGTGCCGGCAGCAGGAAGCACTCGATCGTTTCCTTCTCGGAAACGACGTGTTTGGCGATCAGGATGGGCTCGGCCATGAGGGTGCTCCGGTGGGCGGGAAAAGTGGCACGTAAAATTGCAGTCTAGCGAACAGCGGGCCGCAATCGGGCGGCCTGCTCCAAAGGGAGCCTCATGGCCGGTCATTCCAAGTGGGCCAACATCCAGCACCGCAAAGGTCGTCAAGACGAAAAGCGCGGCAAGATCTGGACCCGCGTCATCCGTGAAATCACCGTGGCCGCGCGCCAGGGCGGCGGCGATCTGGCGATGAACCCGCGCCTGCGCCTGGCGGTCGAGAAGGCCAAGGCCGCGAACATGCCGGCCGACACCGTCAAGAAGAACATCGACAAGGCGACCGGCAACCTCGAAGGCGTGAGCTACGAGGAAATCCGCTACGAAGGCTACGGCATCGGCGGCGCCGCGATCATCGTCGACTGCATGACCGACAACCGCGTGCGCACGGTGGCCGAAGTGCGCCACGCGTTCAGCAAGTACGGCGGCAACATGGGCACTGAAGGCTCGGTGGCGTTCCAGTTCAAGCACTGCGCGCAGTTCGTCTTCGCGCCCGGCACCAGCGAAGACAAGGTGATGGAAGTGGCGCTCGAAGCCGGCGCCGACGACGTGCTCACCGACGACGACGGCGCGATCGAAGTGCTGTGCGCGCCGCCGCAGTTCGAGGCGGTGAAGGCGGCGCTCGAAGCCGCCGGCCTCAAACCCGAGGTGGCCGAGGTCACGATGCGGGCCGAGAACACGATCGCGCTGAGTGGCGAAGACGCACAGCGCATGCAGAAGCTGCTCGACGTGATCGAAGACCTCGACGACACGCAAGACCTGTATCACAACGCCGAAATGAACGCGGAATGAAGGTCCTCGTCATCGGCAACGGCGGCCGCGAACACGCGCTGGCCTGGAAGCTCGTGCAGTCGCCCAAGGTGCAGAAGGTGTTCGTGGCGCCCGGCAACGGCGGCACGGCGGCCGACGTGCGGCTCGAGAACGTGGCCATCACCGACCACGCCGCCCTGGCCGACTTCGCGCTCGCCGAGAAGATCGCGCTCACCGTCGTCGGCCCCGAAGCGCCGCTGGCCGCGGGCATCGTCGACCTGTTCCGCGCGCGCGGGCTGCGTGTGTTCGGGCCGACGAAGGCGGCCGCGCAGCTCGAAAGCTCGAAAGCCTTCGCCAAGGAGTTCATGCAGCGTCACGGCATCCCGACCGCCGCGTTCGCGAGCTTCACCGATGCGACCGCCGCGCACGCTCACGTGGATGCGAAGGGCGCTCCCATCGTCATCAAGGCCGACGGCCTGGCCGCCGGCAAGGGCGTGGTCGTGGCGATGACCCTCGCGCAGGCCCACGAAGCGATCGACTGGATGATCGGCGGCACCGACAACAAGCTCGGCGTGCAACACAACGACGGCCAGGCTCGCGTGGTGATCGAGCAGTTTCTCGAAGGCGAAGAAGCGAGTTTCATTGTGCTGTGCGACGGCAAGAACGTGTTGCCGCTCGCGACGAGCCAGGACCACAAACGCCTGCTCGACAACGACGAAGGCCCGAACACCGGCGGCATGGGCGCGTATTCGCCGGCGCCGGTGGTCACGCCCAACGTGCACGCGCGCGCGATGCACGAGATCGTGCTGCCCACCATCGCCGGCATGGCAAAAGACGGCATCACCTTCACCGGTTTTCTCTACGCCGGCTTGATGATCGACGCGCACGGCCAGCCGCGCACCGTGGAGTTCAACTGCCGCCTCGGCGACCCCGAAACCCAGCCGATCATGATGCGGCTCAAGAGCGACCTGTTCGACGTGCTGATGCACGCCACCGACGGCACGCTCGACCGCGTCGAGCTCGAATGGGACCGGCGTGTCGCGCTCGGCGTGGTGATGGCCGCCAGCGGCTACCCGCTTTCGCCGCGCAAGGGCGACACCATCACTGGCCTGCCGGGCGAGGCGCCCGACGCGATGGTGTTCCACGCCGGCACCGAGCCGCGGTCCGACGCGGCCGTCACGTCCGGCGGCCGGGTGCTGTGCGTGACGGCGCTGGGTGACTCGGTGAAGCAGGCTCAGCACCGCGCGTACGAAGTGCTCGACGGCATCCGTTTCGATGGTGCGCTGTTCCGCCGCGACATCGGGCACCGGGCGGTCAAGCGTTGATTCGAAACCCGCTGCATGCAAGAGATCGTTGAGCGGCCGGTGCAACTGCACGGCAGCAGCGTGGCGCGCTGGCTGTTGCGGCTGGCCGGCTGGCGGCTGCGGTTCGAGGGCCTGCCGGGAAAGCAGGGCGTCCTGATCGTCTACCCGCACACCTCGAACTGGGACTTTCCGCTCGGCCTGCTGGTGAAGTGGGCGGTCGGCATCCAAATTACGTTCTGGGGCAAGGACAGCCTGTTCCGCGTGCCGCTCTTCGGCGCCTGGCTTCGCTGGCTCGGCGGCGTGCCGGTCGACCGCCATGCCAGCCACGGCATCGTCGGCCAGATGGCGAAGGAACTGGCCTCGGCGCGCGAGCAAGGGCGCTTTCTCTGGCTCGCGCTCGCGCCCGAAGGCACGCGCCGCCACGCCAGCGGCTGGCGCTCGGGCTTCTACCATGTGGCGCTGCAGGCACAGGTGCCGGTCGGGCTGGTGTTTCTTGATTTCGGTCAGCGTGAAGCAGGGGTGCAACAGTTCATCATGCTGAGCGGCGACGTGCGGACCGACCTGAAGCGGATAGCCGAAGAACTCGGCTACCGGGTCGGCAAGCGGCCGGCGCTGGCAGCACCGATCCGTTTCGACGACATGGGCAGCGAGACATGAACACATCAACCGTCAAAGACTACCTGCTGGGTTTGCAGGACCGCATCGTCACCGGCATGGAAGCGGCCGACGGCCAGCGTTTCATCACCGACGCGTGGCAGCGCGAGCCGGGTGGCAAGCTCGAAGGCGAGGGCCGTTCGCGCTTGCTCGAAGGCGGCAACCTTCTCGAGCGCGGCGGCTGCAGCTTCTCGCACGTGAAGGGCAAGACGCTGCCACCTTCGGCCACGCAGCACCGGCCCGAACTGGCCGGCGCGCCCTTCGAGGCGATGGGTGTCTCGCTCGTGTTCCACCCGCGCAACCCGTATGTGCCCACGGTGCACATGAACGTGCGCATGCTGGCCGCGTTCCCGAACGGCGGCCAACCCGTCACCTGGTTCGGCGGCGGCATGGACCTGACGCCGTACTACGGCTTCGAGGAAGACGCGGCGCACTTTCACCGCACGAACCGCGACGCGCTCGCGCCCTTCGGCGCCGACAAATACCCGCGCTTCAAGACCTGGTGCGACGAGTACTTCTTCCTGAAGCACCGCGACGAACCGCGGGGTGTGGGTGGCGTGTTCTTCGACGACTTTTCAGAGCTCGGCTTCGAGCAAGGCCTCGCGATGACGAGCGCGGTCGGTGATGCGCTGCTCGGCGCCTACCTGCCGATCGTGCAGCGCCGCAAAGCCATGCCTTACGGCGAGCGCGAGCGTGACTTCCAGGCTTACCGGCGCGGGCGCTACGTCGAGTTCAACCTCGTGTTCGACCGCGGCACATTGTTCGGGCTGCAGTCGGGTGGCCGCACCGAAAGCATCCTGATGTCGATGCCACCGATCGTGAAGTGGCGCTACGACTGGAAGCCCGAAGCCGGCACGCCGGAAGCGCGCCTGTACAGCGACTTTCTGCGCCCGCGCGACTGGGCCGATTGGGTGCCCGCTTGACGGTGAAGAAAAAGACGCCTCGCCGAATCGGCATCTTCGGCGGCAGCTTCGACCCGGTGCACAACGCGCACGTCGCGCTGGCGCGACTGGCTCTGGCCGAGCTCCAGCTCGATGAGTTGCGCTGGGTCCCGGCCGGGCAGCCTTGGCAGAAAGCGCGCCCGATGACGCCGTCCGTTCACCGCGAAGCGATGGTGCGGCTCGCGATCGAAGGGGTTCCGCACTTCCTGCTCGACCGCTGCGAACTCGAACGCACCGGCCCGAGCTACACGCTCGACACGGTGCGCGCCTTGCAGGCCACCGAGCCCGGTGCCGAGTGGTTCCTCGTGATCGGGCAAGACCAGTACGCTTCCTTCCACACGTGGCACGGCTGGCAAGAACTGCTCGGCCGCATCACGCTCGCCATCGCCAATCGGCCCGACGCGCCGGTGACGGCCGACTTGCAGGTGCTGCGCGTGCCGCACGCGGCCGTGTCGCTGCCGATGATGGACGTGTCTTCCACCGACATCCGAGAGCGCATTCACGCCGGGCTGGCCATCACCGATCTGGTGCCGCCGGCCGTGGCAGGCTATATTGACCAACACCACCTTTATCAAGGGCAACCCGGGAGCTGAATGGACATTCGTAAACTGCAACGCGCCATCGTCGATGGTCTGGAAGACGTGAAAGCCCAGAACATCGTCGTCTTCAACACCGAGCATCTGTCGGCCTTGTTCGAACGCGTGATCATCGCGTCGGGCACGAGCAACCGGCAGACCAAGTCGCTGGCCTCCAGCGTGCGCGAAGCGGTCAAGAAAGCAGGGTTTTCGGTGCCACGCACCGAGGGTGAAACCAACGGTGAATGGATCATCGTCGACTGCGGCGCCGCGGTGCTGCACGTGATGCAGCCGACGATCCGCGAGTACTACCACCTCGAAGAAATCTGGGGTGGCAAGCCGGTCAACATGAAGCTCGATTCCGGTGTGACGAAGCTCGTGAAAGCCGCCGAGCCTGACAAGCCGGGCAAGGCGCGCAAGCCGGCCGCGAAGAAGGTGGCGGCGGCTCCGGCTGCGAAGAAGGCGGCCGCCAAGGCGCCTGCGGCGAAGGCATCGGCTGCGAAGGCCTCAGCGCCGAAAACCGCCGCGAAGAAGTCAGCCACCGCGACCCGCGCCGCGCCCAGGAAGCCCACCGCCCCCGCGCCACGCGCCACCGTGACGCGCGTGGTCGGCGTCAAGAAGGCCACCGCCAAGTCACCGGCCGCGAAGAAGGCATCGGCCGCGCGGAAGCCGGTGGGTGGCAAGACGACCGCGAAGAAGGCTCCGGCCCGGAAGACCTCTTCCCGGGCATGAAGCTGCTGCTGGTCGCGGTCGGCCAGCGCCAACCGGCGTGGGCCGACACCGCCTACGCCGATTTCGCCAAACGGTTCCCGCCCGAGATGCGGCTGGAACTGAAGGCCGTGAAAGCCGAAGCGCGTGGCTCGAAGACCGCCGAGCAGCTGATGGCCGCCGAGGCCACGCGCCTCGAAGCCGCCTTGCCACGCGGGGTGCGCCGCGTGGTGCTCGACGAACATGGTGACCGTGTCACCACGCTCGCCCTGTCGGCGCGTATGCAGGCCTGGCAGCGCGACGGGCGCGACGTGGCCTTGCTGATCGGCGGGCCCGACGGCCTGGACGCGTCGTTGAAGGCCAGCGCCGACGAAACCCTGCGCCTGTCGGAGCTGACCCTGCCGCACGCCTTCGTACGCGTGCTGCTGGCCGAAGCCTTGTACCGCGCCTGGACCGTGATGGTGAACCACCCGTACCACCGCGAATGACCGCCATGAGTGACACACCACCCGACACGCCGTCGTTCATCTACCTCGCTTCGCAAAGCCCGCGCCGGCGCCAGCTGCTCGACCAGATCGGCGTGCGCCACGAACTCCTGCTGCCGCGCGAAGACGAAGACGCCGAGTCGCTCGAAGCCGAAAAGCCCGGCGAGCTCGCAGCCGCCTACGTCGAGCGCGTGGCGCGCGACAAACTCTGGGCCGCTCGCCTTCGCCTGCGCAAGAGCGGCCTGCCCGATGCGCCGATCCTGTGTGCCGACACGACCGTGGTGCTCGGCCGGCGCATCCTCGGCAAACCCGCCGACGCGGCCGACGCGGCGCGAACGCTGCGCCTGCTGTCCGGCAAGACGCACCGCGTGATCACCGCCGTGGCGGTGGGTTCGGCTGCCGGAGAATGGCGCGTTGCCAGCACCTCGCGCGTGCGCTTCGCAGCGATGAGCGATGCGGTGATCGACGCCTACGTGGCCAGCGGTGAACCTTTCGGCAAGGCCGGTGCCTACGCGATCCAGAGCAGCGTGGCGGCGTGGATCGAGCGCATCGAAGGCAGCCACTCCGGTATCATGGGTTTGCCCCTGTACGAGACGGCACAACTGCTGAAAAAAGCGGGCGTCGGCGGCTTCTGAACCGCAGCGAACGCCGGCCACAACAAGAGACAGGCCCAGCGCTCATGCAAGACATCCTCATCAACTGGGCTCCCCAGGAAACACGCGTGGCCGTGGTCGAGAACGGCGCGGTGCAAGAGCTGCACATCGAGCGCGCGCTCGAGCGCGGCCTGGTCGGCAACATCTATGCCGGCCGTGTGGCGCGTGTGTTGCCGGGCATGCAGTCGGCCTTCATCGACATCGGCCTGGAGCGCGCAGCGTTCCTGCACGTGGCCGACGTGCAAGTAGCGGGTGTCACGCCGCGTGGCGACCATGGCCACAACAACGTGCCGCCCACGCCGATCGAACGCCTGGTGTTCGAAGGCCAGACGCTGACCGTGCAGGTCATCAAGGACCCGATCGGCACCAAGGGTGCGCGGCTCTCCACGCAGATCAGCATCGCCGGGCGGCTGCTCGTGTTCCTGCCGCAAGACGACCACATCGGCATCTCGCAGAAGATCGGCTCGCCAGAATTGCGCGAGCAGTTGCGTGCCCGCATGGGTGTGCTGGCGCAGGTGCCCGAAGGCGGCGGGCCACAGGGCGGCTTCATCCTGCGCACCAATGCCGAAGAAGCGACCGACGAGGAGCTTTCGGACGACATCCGCTACTTGCGCAAGACCTGGGCCGGGGTGCGCGAGCGCAGTTTCAAGTCGCCGCCGGGCACCTTGTTGCACCAGGACCTGAACCTCGTGCAGCGTGTGCTGCGCGACCTGGCGCACGACGCCACGCAGACGATCCGCATCGACTCGCTGATGCAGTTCGACCTGCTCTCGAAGTTCGGCCACGAGTTCACGCCGACCTCGGTCGCCAAGCTCGCGCACTACGCCGGCGAGCGGCCGATCTTCGACCTGTTCAACATCGACGAAGAGATCGCGCGCGCGCTGACGCGGCGTGTCGAGCTCAAGTCGGGCGGTTACCTCATCATCGACCAGACCGAAGCGCTGACCACGGTCGACGTGAACACCGGCGGTTTCGTCGGCGCGCGCAACTTCGACGACACGATCTTCAAGACCAACCTCGAGGCCGGCCAGGCCATCGCGCGCCAGCTGCGCCTGCGCAACCTGGGCGGCATCATCATCATCGACTTCATCGACATGACGCGCGAGGACCACCAGAACGCGGTGCTCGCCGAACTGCGCAAACAGCTCGCGCGCGACCGCACCAAGATCACGGTGAGCGGCTTCACGCAGCTCGGGCTGGTGGAGATGACGCGCAAGCGCACGCGCGAGTCGCTCGCGCACATGCTGTGCGAGGTGTGCCCCACCTGCGAAGGCAAGGGCCAGGTGAAAACACCGCGCAGCGTGTGCTACGACATCCTGCGCGAGATCCTTCGCGAAGCGCGCCAGTTCAACCCGAAAGAGTTTCGCGTCATCGCGTCGGCGGCCGTGGTCGAGATGCTGCTCGACGAAGAGAGCCCGCATCTGGCGGGCTTGAGCGACTTCATCGGCAAGCCGATCTCGCTGCAGGCCGAAGCGCTGGGCTCGCCTGAGCAGTACGACATCGTGCTGCTGTAGCCGGCCGGCGCGCACGCCCAGGAGTTCACCCGACGATGTTTTCGATCCTGATCCCGACCTGGAACAACCTCGACTACCTGCGCCTGGTGGTGCAGAGCATCCGGCGCCATTCGGCGCACGCGCACCAGATCATCGTGCACGTGAACGACGGCAGCGACGGCACGCGCGAGTGGGTGATGCAGCAGCAGCTCGACGCCACGTTCTCGACCAGCAACGTCGGTATCTGCCTCGCGGTGAACGAGGCAGCGCAGCTCGCCGAGCACGACTACATCGTCTACCTCAACGACGACATGTACTGCCTGCCGGGCTGGGACACGGCGCTGCTCAAGCGCGTCAGGGCAATGCCTGACGATCTCTTCATGCTTTCGGGCACGATGGTCGAGCCCAAGAACAGCGGCAACCCCTGCGTGGTGGTCGCCGACCATGGCGACACGGTGGCGGGCTTTCGCGAAACCGAGCTGCTGAAGGCCGCGCCCGGCCTGAAGCGTGCCGACTGGGCCGGCGCCACCTGGCCGCCGACGCTGGTGCATCGCAAGTGGTGGTTCAACCTGGGCGGCTACAGCACCGAGCTGTCGCCGGGCATGAGCAGCGACAACGACTTCTCGATGAAACTCTGGCACGCCGGCTGCCGGCGCTTCATCGGCGTGGGCGATTCGCTCGTGTACCACTTTCAATGCAAGTCGACCGGCAAGGTCGTGAAGAACGACGGCCGCAGCCAGTTCCTGCACAAGTGGGGCATGACGCAATCGACCTTCGACCGGTTCTATCTGCGGCGTGGCGAGACGCTCGCGAACGACGTGTTGCCCGAACCCGACCCGAAGACCACGAAGGGCCTGAAATGGGCGCTGCGCAAGAGCGCGTGGCGGCGGCGCTTCGGTTGAACCGGAGGTGAAACCATGTTCAGACCTGCTTCTGTGGCCATGAGTGCCGCGGCCTGGTGCCTGGCGCTGTCGGCCCACGCGCAGACGCCGCCCGAGACGGACAAGCCGGCCTTCGATGCCGAACTCGCGCGTTCGCTCGGCGCCAACGAGAACGGCATGCGCAGCTACGTGTTCGTGCTGCTGAAGACCGGGCCGAACAAGGTGCCGCCCGGGGCCGAACGCGACGAAATGTTCAAAGGGCACTTCGCGAACATGAGCCGGCTGGGCAACGAAGGCAAGCTCGCCCTCGCCGGGCCGCTCGACGGGGTCGACGGCTGGCGTGGCCTCTACGTGTTCGCGGTGACCGAGATCGAGGAAGCACGCCTGCTCGTGGCCACCGACCCGGTGATCATCAAGGGCGAAATGGTGGCCGAGTACCACCAGTACTTCGGTTCGGCAGCGCTGATGCTGGTCAACGACGCCCACAAGAAGATCGCGAAGAAGCGCTTCTGAGCGCAGTTGCGGGCGGGCCTAACGCGTTCGACGGACTGACCGCTTGAGCCAGAAGAAGGGCGCCAGCAGCGCCGGGCAGGCCGCGTAGACGAACAGGCGCAGTCGCAGCGCGAGCGGCACGCTCCGTGCGCCCAGCACCACGCGGCAGCGGGCCGACAAGGAGCCAGCCGCGAACAGGTCACGAACGAAGTGCTCGCGTGCCAGGCGCGCCAGCAGCGCGGGTTCGACTGCAGCGAGTTGGCCCGCCTTGCGTGCGTCGGCCAGCAGCAGCGGCAATTCGACGAGCGAACTGCGGTTGTTCTTCAGCAAGGCTTTCACCACGTCCCCGGCCGACTGTGCGCGGCGCCGGAACGACAAGCCGCCACGCCGGTAGCGCACCAGCGGTTCGGCCAGCGTGACGGCGCCGCCGCTCATCACCGCGCGCAACACCATCACCAGGTCTTCGGCGACCACGCCTTTGGGCAGCGGGCCGAAGCGGTCGAACACACGCCGTGTCCAGGCCTGCGCGGCGCCGACGACAAAAGGCGGGCGGGCCAGCCAATCGGCGGCGTTGCGGCAGGTGGCGAGATCGCTCGGCGTGATCACGGCGCCGGCCTGACCGGCTTCGTCCACGTCGATCAGCGCCGCGGCGATCAGGTCGAGGCGTTGTTCCGAAGCGCGCCATGCTTGCATCACTGTTTCGCAGCGCTGCGGCAGTGACACGTCGTCACCCGCAGCGACGAACAGCAAGTCGCCTTTCGACAAACTCACCAGGTGGCTCAGGTGCGCACCGATGCCGAGGTTGTGCGGGTTTCGGTTCAGCACGATCCGGTGCGGGCCGGTGTAGCCGGCCACGGCGGCCTGCATCGCGGCGAACGTGCCGTCGCTTGAGGCGTCGTCCGAGAGGATGATTTCGAGGGGTGAGTAAGTCTGGCTCAAGGCGCCGGCCACGGCGTCGGCAACGGTCTTTTCCTGCTGGTAGGCGATCAGCAGGATGCTCGCCAGCGGCGCGTGGTCGCCGCTCACCGGGCGCGCACCTGCTCGGCCAGCGCCAGCAGCGCCTTCACGTGCACCTCGACCGAGGGGTCATAGCCGAGCGCGGCCAGCGGGTCGGCGATGCGGTGGGTGTTGGCCCGCCACGCGCCGACGGCTTTGTCGATCGCCTCACCCAGGCTCTGTGGCTGCGCCAGGCTGAACGCGTACTGGCCCGGCGCACGGATCACCTCGGCGCAGCCCACGTTGTCGGCCGCCACGATCGGCGTGCCGCACAGCACCGATTCCACGCCGACGAGGCCGAAAGGTTCGAAGATCGAGGCCAGCACCGTGAAGTCGACTGCGCGGAACACGTTGTGCAGGTCGTTGCGGTAGCCGAGGTAGCGGATGTGCGGCGCATCGATGTCGACGGGTCGGCCGGCGACGACCAGGCAGACGGGCAGGTCGGTCTTCGCGAAGAAGTCGGCCAGCAGGTCGAGGCCCTTGCGGCGGTGGCCGGTCGAAGCGAGCAGGAAGACGGCCTTGTCGTCGGGCAGCTTCAACTCGGCGCGCAGGCGGGTGCGTTCGGCAGCAGGAACCGTCGAGAAACGCTCGCCGTCGACCGGCGGGTACATCAGGCGGATCTTGTCGGCGCTGATGCCGTAGTAGCGCTGCACCTCATCGGCCATGCGCTGCGAATGCGCCACGATGAACTGCGCGTTCGTGAGGTGCGCGCGTTCGAGCGCGATCTTCCAGCCGTCGGAGCGGCGTTCGCGTTCGCCCATGGCCGCCAGATAGCCCGGGTGCGTGCTGCCGCAGATCGCGATGTCGGCCGCGCCGGTCTGGTTGCAGGCGATCAGGGCCCCAAGCTCGCGGCGCTGCTTGAAGCGGCGGATGCGCCAGTCGAAATACAGGTCGCGCAGCTTCGAGGGCACGCCGGTCATGCGCACCGGCAGCGCGTCGACCCACGCGTATTCGGGCAGCGTGGTGTCGAAGGCCTTGGCGATGACGGTCGGGCGCACGCCGAGCGCGTGCAGGCCGCGCACCAGCGTGACCGCATAACGCTCGATGCCGCCGCTGTGGCGCAGGCCGTGGTTGCTGAGGCAGAGTTTCATTTACCGCGCAGCCGTGCTTTCACCCGCTTGATGGCGGCCGCCTGCTCGGTGAACGAGAAGGTCATGAACTTGCGCACGCGCCAGCCCAGCGGCAGCTGCGGGTTCGCCATCGCGGCACGCCAGCGGGCACCGCGGCCTTGCGCGTCGAGCATGGCGCGCAGGTAAGTCTCGCGCTGCAGCGTGGGCGCCAGAGACGCGGCCACTTCGGCTTCGCAGCCGGCGATGCGCGCGTCGTGCGTGAGCTGCGCGATCTCGGCGAGCACGCGCCGGTTCTGCGTGCGCGTCCAGTTCAGCAGGCGTTCGCCGGTGTGGGTGTGGGGCTGGTGCGAGCTGCCGCCGACACGGTAGTGCACCAGCGGCTCCTTCACCGTGAGCGCGCCGCCGCTCGTGATGGCGCGCAGCACCATGATGCGGTCTTCGTACCACACGTCGTCGATGAACGGCCCGAAGCGCCGCATGATGCGGCGCGTGAAGGCGTGTGTGGCGCCGACCGTGTAGGGCGTCTTCTTCACCCAGCTGTCGAGCGTGACCCGCGCCAGGTCGTCGGTCGTGATGCGCTGGCCGAGTGCGCCCTCGGGCGACACCTCGACGAAGTGGCTGGCGATCAGGTCGGCACACTGCTTCGATGCGTCCCAGGCCTGCGCCAGCCGCTGTACACGCTGCGGCACCGAGAGGTCGTCGCCGGCGGCGGTGACGATCAATGCGCCCGCGGTTTCGAGCATCAGCTGGTTGTAGTGCGCGCCGATGCCCAGGTTGTGCGCGTTGCGCCGTGCACGCACCTGGTGGGGGCCTCGGTAGGCGTCGGCCATGGCCTGCAGTTCGGCAAAGGTGTCGTCGCTCGACGCGTCGTCGGAGAACACGATCTCGAGCGGCTCGCCGACCTGCGCGAGGCAGCTCTCGGCGGCGGCGCGCACCGTCGCCTGCTGGTTGCACGCCAGCAGGATCAGGCTGATGCGCGGCGCGTCCGACATGCGTGAGTCAGGCCGCTGCCTTGACCGCTTCGAGTTCCCACAGAAAGTAGGCGAGCCGCCCGCTCCTGGCCTTGCGTTGGCGCTTCCATTCCTGCTGCCAGGTGAGCGGCACGGCGTTCTGCGAATGTTCGGGGATCACCCACTGCGCGCGCTTCGCGTTGAAGCGGCCGTTGAAGCCGTACATGCGCGCCAGCGGCTTCTCGCCGCAGAAGTAGGCGTGCGTGCCTTCGGTGATGATGTTGACGTGCGTCGGATCCTGAAACGCCTCGCGGCTCGGAAAACATGGCGTCAGTGCGTAGAACAGGCCACCGGGTGCGAGCACGCGCCAGACCTCGTCCATCAGCCGCACGAACGGGAAGCACGTGGTGTTCGGCTCGGTGCCGTTCAATACGCGCGGCATGTGCTCGATGAAGTCGAAGGCCGAGACCGAGCCGAACATGTCGGCGGCAAAAGGGATCGGCTCGAACGCGAGGTTGGCCGCGGCGAACTCGAACTGCGCGTTCGACTCGAGCCGGCGTAGGTCCACGCCGTAGAGCGAACGTTTGCCATAAGGGTTGCGCGGCGTGGTGCCGCAGCCCAGGTCGAGGTGGCGCTCGAAAGCGGCCGCGGCCGGCGCGCTCACTTCTTGGCTTTGGGCACGCGGCCCATCAGGTAGAACTCGTCGTTCGGGCGCATGCCGCTGAAGTTGGCCATGCGGTTCGACAGGCCGAAGAGCGCAGTGATGCCGGCGATGTCCCAGGCGTCTTCGTCGGTGAAGCCGTGCTCGTGCAGTGCGGCGAAGTCTTCGTCGCCGAGCGCATACGACGCGTTGCAGACCTTCATCGCGAAGCCGAGCATCGCCTTCTGGCGCGGCGTGATGTCGGCCTTCAGGTAGTTCACCGCGAGCTGGTCGGCGATGAGAGGGTTCTTCTCGTAGATGCGCAGGATCGCGCCGTGCGCCACCACGCAGTACAGGCAGCCGTTCGCGCCGCTGGTGGCGACGATGATCATTTCCTTCTCGCCCTTGGAGAGGCCCGACTCGCGCAGCAACAGCGCGTCGTGGTAGGCGAAGAACGCGCGGAACTCGTCGGGCCGGCGCGCGAACGCGAAGAACACATTGGGCACGAAGCCGGCCTTTTCCTGCACTTCGAGGATCTTGTGGCGCAGGTCTTCAGGCAGGTTCTCGATCGGCGGGAACGGGTAACGCGGGGCAGCGATGTTCGACATGGTTCAGCTCCTGAATTGCAAGGCGTGCAGCCGTGCATACAAACCGCCGAGAGCCAGTAGCTCGGCGTGGCTGCCGGTTTCGATGACACGCCCGCCGTCGAGGGCGATGATGCGGTCGGCACGCTCGATGGTCGACAGGCGGTGCGCGATCACGAGGCTGGTGCGGCCTTTCATCAGCGTCTCGAGCGCCTGCTGCACGAGGCGCTCCGACTCCGAGTCGAGCGCCGACGTGGCTTCGTCGAGGATCAACACCGGCGCGTTCTTGTAGATCGCGCGGGCGATCGCCAGGCGCTGGCGTTGCCCGCCCGAGAGCTCGCCACCGTTGTGGCCGATGACGGTGTCGATGCCGTAGGGCAGGGTGTCGGTGAAGGCGGCGAGGTTGGCGCCGATCAGCGCTTCACGCACCCGTTCACGGTCGACTTCGGCGCCGAGCGCCACGTTGGCGACCACCGTGTCGTTGAACAGCACCACGTCCTGGCTCACCATCGCGAACTGTTTGCGCAGCGCCGCCACGTTCCATTCCGGCAGGGCGTAGCCGTCGAGGTAGACCGCACCCGAAGTCGGCTCCAGAAAGCGTGGCAGCAGGTTCACGAGCGTGGTCTTGCCGGCGCCCGAGGGGCCGACCAGCGCCACCGTTTCGCCGGGCTTGAGTTCGAGCGTCACGGCGTCGAGCGCTGGCGCCTGGTCTTCGCGGTAACGCAGCGTGACCCAGCGCATCTCGATGTGGCCGGCGCACTTGTCGGGCGCATGCGTGCCGCCCACTTCGCGCGGAGCGGTTTCGATCAGCGACACGCCCCGGTCCATCGAGGCCATACCACGCGTGATGGGCCCGGCCACTTCAGACAGGTGCTTCATGGGCGCGACCATCATCAGCATCGCGGTCACGAACGAGACGAAACCACCGACCGAGCCGCCGCTCTGGCCGCTTTGCCACAGTGCCACCACGATCACCGCCGAGAGCGCACACGCGGCCAGGATCTGCGTGATCGGTGTCATCGTGGCCGCGGCCACCACCGACTTCATCGACAGGCGGCGCAGCACGTCGCTCACCCGGCCGAAGCGCGCGGCCTGAAAAGCCTCGCCCGCATGCAGCCGCACGCTGCGCCAGGCGAGCACGTTTTCTTCGACCACGTACGCCAGTTCGTCGGTGGCTTTCTGGCTCTCCACCGTGAGGCGGTGAAGGCGCTTGCTGAGCACGCGCATCACGAGCGCCACCGCCGGGAACAACACGCCGACGAAGAGTGTGAGCTGCCAGTTCTGCCACAGCAGGTAGAACAGCAGCGCGACGACGGTGAGCGAGTCACGCACCAGCGACTGCACCGAATACACGAGCTGGTTCGCGCCGCCCTGGATCTCGAAACTCAGCGTGTTCACGAGGCTGCTCGCGGTGTGCTGGCTGAAGACCGCCGGCTGCGCGTCGAGCAGGCGCTCGAACATGGCCTGGCGCAGCGCCAGCGTGCTGCGGTTCGCGGCCCAGGCCAGGCCGTATTGCGAGACGAAGCCGGCCAGGCCGCGCAGCGCGAACAAGCCGATGATGGCCACCGGCACCAGCCACAGAGGCAGCTTGCCGGCCTGGAAGCCGGTGTCGAGCAGCTGCTTGAGCAGTTGCGGAATGGCCGGCTCGGTGGCCGCGCCGATGGCGGCGCCCACGAAGGCGAGGATGAACCCGTTCCGGCTGCCCTTGAAGTAGGGTGCGATGCGCTGCAGGCGCGCTTTGAAAGGCAGCTCGGGGGCGGTCATGGAGCGGCATTATCGGGGCGCGCTGGCGGGGCCCGCGCGGGGCATCCCTACAATCGCGCAGCCCCGACTTCCTGCGCTGCATGAGCCCACCCCTGCTCTCGGTCATCCTGATCACCAAGAACGAAGCGGCCAACGTGGCTGGCTGCCTGGCTTCGGTCGCCTTCGCCGACGAATGGATCGTGGTCGATGCCGGCAGCACCGACCACACCGCGCAGATCGCCCGCGCGCACGGCGCCACCGTCATCACCACCGACGACTGGCCCGGCTTCGGGGTGCAGAAGAACCGGGCCCTCGCCGCTGCCACGGGGCGCTGGGTGCTCAGCATCGACGCCGACGAGCGTGTCACGTCCGAGCTGGCGCAGAGCATCCGGGCCGCGATCGGCGCAGAGACATCCGGTCACCTTGCCGACACCGAATCACGAAGCAGCCGTGGCAAGCTCGCGGGCCATGAAATTTCGCGCCTTTCCAGTTTCTGCGGCCAGTGGATGCGCTACGGCGACTGGTACCCCGACCGTGTGTTGCGCCTTTTCCTGCGCGAGAACGGGCGCTTCTCCGACGACCTGGTGCACGAACGGCTGATGGTGAACGGGCCGATCGGCAGGCTTGATGGCGAGCTGTTGCACGACAGCATGCCCACGCTCGAAGGTGCGCTCGACAAGATGAACCGCTACAGCAGCGGGCGCGCGCTCGACAAGGTGCGCGCCGGCGGGCAAGGCGGTTTGCTCGCGGCGTTCACGCACGCCCTGTGGGCTTTCGTGCGCTGTTATGGCGTGCGGCGCGGCTTTCTCGACGGGCGCCTCGGCTTCGTGCTGGCCGTCTACGTGGCCGAGGGCACCTGGTATCGCTATCTGAAAATGGGTTTGCTGAACAAACCGCCGAAACCACCGTTCGATTGAACCAAGCGCAAAAAACAGGATCACGAGAAGTCATGCTCAACAGACGCCAGTTCATCAGCCGCCATGGCGCCACCGGCGCCGGCCTCGTCATCGCCTCGGCGGCCTTGCCGGCCTGGGCTCAGTTCCGGGTCGAGATCTCGGGCGTGGGTGCCACGCAATTGCCGATCGCGATCGTCAAGTTCCGCGACGAAGACCGTGCCACGCCGTCGTTGTCGCTCTCGGCCATCGTGCGTGCCGACCTCGAGCGCAGCGGTGCCTTCCGCGGCATCGACGCACCCGGTGCGCTCGACGAGGCTTCGCGCCCCGTGATGACCGAGTGGCGCAGCCGCGCCGCCGACGCGCTGGTGGCCGGCTCGATCGGGCGGCTGGCCGACGGCCGCTTCGATGTGCGCTTCAAGCTCTGGGACGTGGTCAAGGGCACCGAGCTCGGCGGGCAGGCCCAGGCCGTCGACGCGAGCGACCTGCGCCTGGCGGCACACCGCATCGCCGACTTCATCTACGAAAAACTCACCGGCGACAAGGGCGTGTTCTCGACCCGCATCGCCTATGTGACCAAGGGCGGCGGCCGTTTCACGCTGCGTGTGGCCGACAGCGATGGCGAAGGCGGGCAGGTGGCGCTGAGCAGCCCAGAGCCCATCATCTCGCCGGCCTGGTCGCCCGACGGCAAGCAGCTCGCCTACGTGTCGTTCGAAAGCCAGAAGGCCGTGGTGTACACGCAAGACGCCTCGAGCGGCGCGCGCCGGGCGATCGCCAACTTTCGCGGCTCGAACAGCGCGCCGGCCTGGTCGCCCGATGGGCAGCAACTGGCCGTCACCTTGTCGCGCGACACCGGCTCGCAGCTCTACCTGATCCCCAGCACCGGCGGCACGCCGCGGCGCCTGACCACCAGCTCGGCGATCGACACCGAGCCGGCGTTCGCGCCCGATGGCCGCGGCCTTTATTTCGTGAGCGACCGCGGCGGCGGCCCGCAGATCTACCGCACCAGCCTGAGTGGCGGCAGCGTCGAGCGCATCACCTTCAACGGCGCCTACAACATCAGCCCGGCCGTAAGCCCCGACGGCCGCACGCTCGCCTACATCTCGCGCCAGGGCGGCGGCTACCGCCTCTACACGCTCGACCTGACCGGCAGCGCCCAACCGGTGGCGCTGACCGACAGCAACGACGACGAGAGCCCGAGCTTCGCACCCAACGGCAGGCTCATCATCTACGCCTCGCGCGCGCAAGGGCGCGACGTGTTGATGACGACCACGCTCGATGGCAAGATCAAGGCGAGGCTCATTTCCACCACGGCCGATGTGCGCGAGCCCGTGTGGGGCCCGTACGGCCGATAAGTTTCCAACGACGAGGATGAACCCATGAACACACAAAAAACTCTCTCGAACCGCCACACCCTCATGGCGGCGCTGGCTGCCGCCGCGCTCGTCACGCTGGCCGGCTGCTCCACCACCAAGCTCGACACGCCGGTGCCGGTCGAATCGCGCACCGGCAGCAGCGCCAGCTCGGGCAGCACGTCTGGGGCCAACACGGCCGGCACGAGCCAGAGCGCGGTCACGCCGGTCGACCTGAGCAAGAGCGCGACCGACGGCAGCATGGGCCGCGTCGTCTACTTCGACTTCGACAGTTTCGCGCTGAAAGACGAGTACCGGCCGACGGTCGACGCCTATGCCAAGGCACTCACGGCCGACCGCAAGAAGCGTGTCGCCATCGAAGGCCACACCGACGAGCGCGGCGGGCGTGAATACAACCTGGCGCTCGGCCAGAAACGTGCCGAGGTCGTGGCCCGCGCGATGACGCTGCTGGGCGCGACAGACGCGCAGGTCGAGGCCGTGAGCTTCGGCAAGGAGCGCCCGGCCGTGCAAGGCAGCGACGAGGCCGCCTGGGCCAAGAACCGCCGCGCCGAGCTCAACTACAAGTGATGAAGGGCGCGATGCAGAGCCTGCCGCGCGCGGTCGGCAGCGCATTGAGCGGCTTGTGCCTCGGTGCCGCGCTGTTCGCGGCACCGGCGCATGCCGGCTTGTTCGACGACGACGAAGCGCGCAAGGCGATCCTCGACCTGCGCCAGCGCATCGAGCAGGGCAACGAATTGCAGCGCACGCGCTCGGCCGAGCAGACCGCGCTGCTCACCGAGCAGATCAACACGCTCAAGCGCAGCCTGCTCGAACTGAACAACCAGATCGAGCTGCTGCGCGGTGACAACGCCAAGCTGCGCGGCCAGAACGAACAGCTCGCGCGCGACCTGTCGGACGTGCAGCGCCTGCAGAAAGACATGCAGGCCGGCGTTGACGATCGCATCCGCAAGATGGAGCCGCAGAAGGTGTCATTCGAAGGCCGCGAGTTCATCGTCGAGCCTGAAGAAAAGCGCCAGTACGACGAAGCGATGGACGCGCTGCGCAAGAGCGATTTCGAGCGCACCTCGACGCTGCTGTCCAACTTCCGCCGGCGTTACCCGGCCAGCGGCTACGGCGACGCCGCGCTGTTCTGGCTCGGCAACGCGCAGTACGGCTCGCGCCAGTACAAGGACGCCATCGGCTCGTTCCGCTCGCTCGTGAGCGCTTCGCCCGAAAGCCCCAAATCACCCGAGGCGCTGCTCGCGATCGCCAACTGCTATGCCGAGCTGAAAGACGGCAAGACCGCGCGCCGCACGATCGAAGAGCTGATCAAGACCTACCCGAAGTCCGAAGCCGCGCAGGCCGGCAAGGAGCGGCTCGTCTCGCTGAAGTAGGCCTCCGCGCCGGCGCCGTGCCCGGGGCGCGACGCACCGCGTGCCTAGAATATGGGCATGCAAGAAATCGATCTGAAGGCCCTTTCCACGGTCGTGCTGTGGGCCTCGTTCGGCCTGTCGGTGCTGTTCGGCGCCATCACGCAACGCACCCATTTCTGCACCATGGGTGCCGTGTCCGACATCGTCAACATGGGCGACTGGACGCGCATGCGCATGTGGGTCATGGCCATGGGTGTGGCGATGCTCGGCTTCAATGCGATGGTGGCGCTGGGCTGGCTCGACGCCTCGAAGAGCATCTACGGCGGGCCGCAGTTCATTGGGCTGTCGGCCCTCGTGGGCGGGCTGATGTTCGGCTTCGGCATGGTGCTGGCGTCGGGCTGCGGCAGCAAGACCCTGGTGCGCATCGGCAGCGGCAACCTGAAGTCGCTGGTCGTGTTCATCGTGCTCGGCGTGGCGGCGTTCGCCACGCTCAAGGGCATCACCGCGGTGGCGCGTGTGGCCACGGTCGACGCGGTGTCGCTCACGCTCGCTACCTCGCAAGACCTGCCTTCGCTTCTTTCGGCGCCCACCGGCCTGGGCAAAGCCACGCTCGCGGGGCTGCTCGGTTCGGTCATCGGTGGAGCGCTCATCGTGTGGGCGCTCGCGCGCAGCGAAGGCCGCTCGGCCAACAACCTGCTGGCGGGTCTGGGCGTGGGCGCCACCGTGGCCGCGATGTGGTGGGTGTCGGGCCGGCTCGGTTACGTGGCCGAAGACCCCAACACCTTGCAGGAAGCGTTCGTCGCCACCAATTCGCGTCGCATGGAGTCGCTGAGCTTCGTGGCGCCGGTGGCCTACACGCTCGACTGGCTGATGTTCTTCAGCGACAAGGGCAAGCTGTTGACGGTCGGCATCGTCTCGGTGTTCGGCGTGGTGGCCGGCTCGGCCGCCTATTCGCTGCTCACCCGGAGCTTCCGCTGGGAAGGGTTTCGCAACGCCGGTGACACCGCCAACCACCTCGTCGGCGCGGTGCTGATGGGCGTGGGCGGCGTCACCGCGCTGGGCTGCACGATCGGGCAGGGCTTGTCGGGCCTGTCGACGCTGAGCCTGGGCAGTTTCGTCGCGCTGTGTGGCATCGTGCTCGGTGCCGTGGCGGCGCTGCGCTTCCAGATCTGGCGCATCGAACGCGGTGGCTGAGATGAACGCCGCCACTGTCGCCGCCGCGCCGCTCGGCGAGGCTGATCTCGAGCGCCGTTTCGGCGGGCTGCGCCGCTTGTACGGCGAGGCAGGTTACGCGCGCATCCGCGCGGCGCGGGTCGTGGTCGTCGGCGTGGGCGGTGTGGGTTCGTGGGCCGCCGAAGCGCTGGCACGCAGCGGCGTGGCGGCACTGACCTTGATCGATCTCGACCACGTCTCCGAATCCAACATCAACCGCCAGGTGCAGGCGCTCGGCGCGACCGTGGGGCAGGCGAAGGTCGAAGCGCTGCGCGAGCGCATCGCCGACATCCACCCCGGCTGCGCGGTGACGACCGTGGAAGAGTTCGTCGACGAAACGAACTGGCCCGCGCTGCTGACACAAGCGGCCGACGTGGTGATCGACGCCTGCGACCAGGTGCGTGCCAAGGCCGTGCTGGCAGCGTGGGCCTTGCAGACCGGCACCGCGCTCGTGATCGTTGGCGCCGCTGGCGGCAAACGCCAGCCGCACGCGGTGCAGACCGAAGACCTGGTGCTCGTCACGCACGACCCGCTGCTCGCATCGCTGCGCCAGCGTTTGCGCCAGCACCATGGCGCTGCCCGCAGCGGCAAGCTCGGTCTGCGCTGCGTGTTCTCGCGCGAACCCGTGCAGGCCCCCGCCGACGCGTGTGATGTCGACGGCAGCCTCAATTGCCATGGCTACGGCTCCAGCGTGGCCGTGACCGCCACCTTCGGCATGCTGGCCTCCAGCCTTGCGCTAGAATGCGCGCTGCTGTGAGCGAGGCCGCTCGAAAAGCTGGATATAATTGAAGGCTTGCCGGGTTGTTAGCTCAGTTGGTAGAGCAGTAGACTTTTAATCTATTGGTCGTGGGTTCGAGCCCCGCACAACCCACCAAAATTCAGCACCAGAAAAGCGGCACAAGTTTCGAAGAATGTGGGGCTCTTAGCTCAGTTGGTAGAGCAGCGGACTCTTAATCCGTAGGTCGAGTGTTCGAGTCACTCAGGGCCCACCAGTAAAAACAACGGCTTGCCAGAAATGGCAGGCCGTTTGTCTTTGTGGTGTCGCCAGATCGCAGCCAGGTCCTTCTGAATCAGCGCGGCCGGCGCTCACTCGCTCGCGATCGGCGTGCCGCCATCGTCGCGGTGCTTGCTCCCACCTGGCGAATGGCCCGCGCAAACTCCTGGACGACAGGAAGCGGCTCGATGGCGCCACGGCGTGTGAACAGGCCGAACGGCGGCAACGACATCGAGGGTGTGACCAGGATTCGCCGCACGTCGCCGCGCGCGACCTCGTCGCGTGCGTGCTCGAAGCGCACCGCGCACAGCAAGGTCGGGTCGAGACGCAGCACCGCGCCGATCGTGACCGACGACATCGCCTCGATCGCCGGTTCGGGCGGGTCGACGCCGTCGTTCAGGAACGCATTGATGAAGGCCTGACGCACCAGCGTCTCGCGCGGTGGCGCCACCCACTGTGACGCGCGCAACTCGGCCCAGCGCAGCTCGCGGCGGCGCACCAGCAGGTTGGCGCTCGCCGCGAGCACGCACAGCTCGTCCTCGAGAAGTACTTCAGAGCGCAGGCGCGGCATCACGTCGCTGGACAAGAGCTCCGGTGTGACGGCGCCGAACACGCAGTCGAGCTCGCCGTCGAGCAGGCGTTCGATGAGTTCGCGCACGCGGCCTTCGCGCACATGCACCGAAGCGGCGGGCAAACGTTGGCGCAGCTGAACGATCGCGGCCGGCACCGCTGCCGTCACCGAAGGCGCACCGACGCGGAGCACCGCGCTCGCTCCGGCGCGCAGCGCGTCGATGTCGTCGCTCGCGCGTGACAGCTCGCTCAGCATCACGCGCGCACGATGCACTGCCGCAGCGCCGAGCGCATTCGCCTGCACACCCTGGTGGCTGCGCTCGAAGAGTCGAGCCGAGAAGCCCGCCTCGACTTCGCCCAGCATCTTGCTCATCGCGGGCTGGCTGAGGTTCAGCCGGGTGGCAGCCGCGCGCATGGTGCCGGTCTCGGCCAGGGCGACGAGCATCTCGAGGTGGCGCAGGCGAAGGCGGCGGATCAGGTAGTCGGGGCCCGTGAGCATCGTGTTCTTCACTCTCTTTTGGCCGCGGCCGGGTTCACCCTAACGGGCGGCTGGGCCGATCACGATTCGTGATCGGGGTATCAGCATTATCGATTTTTCAGGAATGTGACCACGCCGTATCGTCTGCGCACCGATGAATGAACAGTCCACCCCACGCACCGTGCCGCCCGCTGCGCCCCTGAAGGGCATCCGTGTGGTCGACCTCGGCCAGTACATCGCCGGCCCCGGCGCCGCGATGGTGCTCGCCGAACTGGGCGCCACCGTGATCAAGGTCGAGCCGATCACGGGCGACCAGGCCCGGCATATCGGCCGCTACGGCGAATCGATGGTCCGGGCCTACAACCGTGGCAAGCGCTCGATCGCCATCGATCTGAAGAGCGATGCCGGCCGTTCCACCGCGCTGCGCCTGATCGCCCGCAGCGATGTCGTGATCCAGAACCTGCGGCCGGGCGTCGTCGACAAGCTCGGC
Source organism: Rhizobacter sp. (assembly GCF_032229685.1). Lineage (GTDB taxonomy): Bacteria > Pseudomonadota > Gammaproteobacteria > Burkholderiales > Burkholderiaceae_C > LMDS01. Next base: position 58,133 of record NZ_JAVTWP010000038.1, read on the forward strand.
CTCGGCGCGCGCGTCGTGCGCGAGCAGTTCCCGCGGGTGGTGTATCTGTCGATCTCCGGTTTCGGCAGCCGCGGGCCCTCACGTGACCGCCCGGGCTACGACATTGCCGCGCAGGCTGAAAGCGGCCTGATGTCTCTGACGGGCGAGCCCGACCGGCTGCCGCAGAAGGTCGGCGTGCCGATCATCGATGCAGCGGCGGCGCACCTCGGCGCGCAGGCCGTGCTCGCGGCCCTCTACGGCCGCGAGAAGAGCGGTCTCGGTGAAACGCTGGAGACGTCGCTGCTCGAGGTCGCGATGCACCTGCAGGCCGCGACCTGGTGCGACTACCTCGGCGGCGCGCCCGAGCCGACCCGCGTCGGTGACGGTCAGCCAAACAACGCGCCGGCCGCCGAAGTCGTCTCCACCCGAGACGGCCACATCGTGCTCTCGGCTTATGCCGACGAACACTGGGCGCGCTTCTGCCGGGTCATGGGCCGCGCTGGTCTGATCGAAGACCCGCGCTTCTGCACCAATGCGCGCCGCGTCGAGCATCGCCCGGCCTTGCGCGCCGTGCTGCGCGAGTGCCTGTCGGGCTTGAGCACCGAAGAGTGCGTCACGCTGCTCGGCGAGCACCGGATCGTTGCCGGTGCGGTACGCACCTACAGGCAGGTGCTGGCCAGCCCCGACATCGAGGCGAACGGGATCATCGTCGATGCCGCCACGTCTGCGGGTGCGGGCTACCGTGCGCTCGGGTTGCCGTATCGCCTGGGGCAGGCACCGAAGGCGGCGCCTCCCGCAGCGCCCGAATGTGGCGCCGATGGCGATGCCGTGCTCGCCGAGGCGGGCTACTCGGGTGACGAGATCGCAGAACTGCGGCGCACGGGCGTCCTGAGATGAAACCGATGAACCACGAACTCATGCCGGCCGACAGCGCCGAAAACCGCCGCGTGCACGACGCGGTGATCCAGACCTTGCCGCTGTTCGAGATGATGCGCATGCGTGCGGCCACCACGGCGCGACGCCATGCCCGGCTCGGCTACGCGTCGGACGACCGTGCCTCCACACTGCGCTGGGTCAACCAGTTCACCCACACGCACCGCCGGCTCGGCCCGGCCGACCGCGAAGTCGTGAGTCCGAACAACGACACCGTCTACAGCAACGCCTGGATCGACCTCTCGGCCGGGCCGGTGCTGATCGAGTCGCCTGATGTCGGCGAGCGCTACTGGACGCTCGGCCTGCTCGACGCCTGGACCAACCCTTTCGCCTACGTGGGCCGCCGAACCACCGGCAACGCTGCGCAGCGCACGCTGGTCCACGGTCCGGGCTGGCAAGGCGCGGTGCCGGAAGGCGTCACCCACGTCATCGCGGCCCCGGGCGACGACGTCTGGCTCATCGGCCGCTTTCTGGTCGATGACGACGGGCCCGACGCAGAACGCGTGCGTGCGCTCCAGGCGCAATTGCGCATGCGGCGTCTCGACGGCAGCGATGCGGCGATGCGCGTCGACACGCGCCTCGACGGCCGCGACGCGCGCGTGCCCGAAGGCGGGCTCTACCGCGAGATCGTCGCCAAGGCCTTGTTGCGCAATCCGCCGCCGGCAGGCGAAGCGCTCGCCTGGCCGTTGCCGGAGGACAGCCTGGCGACCGCGCTGCCGCGTGTCTACGATGCATTGCGGGCCGACGAACAGCCCCGACAACTCGGCGGTGGCTGGGCGATCCCTGTCACGGTGCGCACGAGCTGGGGCAACGACCACCTGACCCGGGCACGGGTGGCGCGCAACCTCATCGGCGCGCTCGGCATCGACGAGGCCATGTACCCGACCGCCGAGGTCGACGCCGATGGCGCGCCGCTCGACGGCGCCCGGGCCTACGAACTGCGCTTCGCACCCGGTGCGGGGCCGAAAGTCGGCGCGTTCTGGTCACTGACGATGTACCGCCGCAGCGACTGCCTGTTCGTCGCCAACCCGATCGACCGCTATTCCATCGGCGACCGCACGCCCGGCCTGCGTGTGGATGTCGACGGTGGCCTCGCGATACGCCTCCAGCCCACCGACCCGGGGCCGGGCCGAAACTGGCTGCCCACGCCGCCAGGCGAGCCTTTCTATGTCGTCCTGCGCCTGTACCAGCCGCACGCCGACCACCTGGAATTCCGCTACGTTTACCCGCCCCTGCGGCGCCTTCATGGCGCCTAGAACAAAGAAGGAGACAAGCATGACCCTGACCCGACGGCACCTGATCGGTGCCACGGCCGCTGCGCTCGCCACCGGCACGCGGGTGGCCTTCGCGCAACCCGCCTGGCCTTCGCGCCCGATCCGATTGATCTCGCCCTATGACGCCGGCGGTTCGAACGACATCCTCACGCGCCTGCTTGGCAACCATCTGTCGGGCAAACTCGGCCAGAACCTCGTCGTCGAGAACCGGGCCGGCGCGGGCACGCGCATCGCCAACGACCTGGTGGCCCACGCCGCGCCCGACGGCTACACGATCCTGCACGCTGCCGCACCGATCGCGATCGGCGAAGCGCTCTACAAGAACCTTCCCTACAACGTGCACAAGAGCTTCGTGCCGATCTGCAGCACGGCCATCGCGCCGCTGTTCCTGATCGTCAACGCCGAGGCGCCGTACAAGACGCTCGCCGAGTTCATACAGTACGGCAAGACCAACCCGAAGGGCCTGACGTTCGGCTCGCCGGGGGCGGGCTCGGCGCCGCACCTGACCGCCGAGCTGCTGCTCAGGGCGGCGAACGTCGAGGGTGTCAACGTCCAGTTCCGCGGCGACGCTCCGGCCTACAACGAATTGCTCGCGGGCCGGCTCGACGCGACCCTGACCGCGATCTCCACCGCACTGCCGCACATCAAGGCTGGCAAGCTGCGTGTCGTTGCCGTCGCGACCGAAGAACGAACGTCCGTCTACCCGCAGGCACCGACGCTGCGCGAGCTCGGCCTGCCGAGCGTGGTGGGCTACGGCTGGTACGGCCTGCTGGCGCCGGCCGGCACGCCGGCCAGCATCGTCGAGCGGCTCAATGTCGAGGCCAATGCCGCGCTCAACGATGCCGAGGTCCGCAAGAAGGCCGATGCGGTCGGCCTGCAGCTGCGCGGCGGCACGGCGGCGCAGTTCACCGCCTTCATCGACAGCGAAACCAGCAAGTGGGCGCAGATCATCAAGGCGGCCAACATCACGCCGGAGTGAGCGGGGCGGCGCCACACGCCGCCTGTTCAAAGCCCCCTTCGCAAGACCACCCAGGAGATTCGGCCATGACACGCATCGTTTCGGTGTTCGCGTTCGTTGCCCTCGCGCTGTTGCAAGGCTGCGCACAATTCGACATGCCGACGACCCAGCGCGACACCTCTTTCGGGCCCGTGATCGGGCAGGCCGACGCCTCCGGAACCCTGAGCTGGAAAGGTGTGCCGTTCGCGCAGCCGCCACTGGGCCCGCTGCGCTGGAAGGCGCCCGCCAACCCGCTGCCGTGGCCCGCGCCCCGGCTCGCGAGCGCGTTCGCGCCGGCCTGCGTGCAGACCGGCCGTCTCTACAGCCCCGGCGCGAGCGGCGGCTACGACGACACGATCGGCAGCCGGCTCGGCAAGACCGTCGGCTCGGAAGATTGCCTCTACCTGAACATCTGGGCACCGGCAGGGCGCCCGGCCACGCCGCGCCCGGTGATCGTCTTCGTCTACGGCGGCAGCAACATCACCGGCTACACCGCCGACCCGGTCTACGACGGCGCCGCGCTCGCGCGCAGCCAGGACGTGGTCGTGGTGTCGGTCGCCTACCGTGTCGGCATCTTCGGCTTTCTGGAATCTGCGGCGCTGAAGAGTGGCAACGCCGAAGACGATTCCGGCAACTTCGCGCTGCTCGACATCGTCAAGGGGCTCGACTTCGTGCAGCGCGAGATCGCGAATTTCGGTGGCGACGCCGGGCGAGTCACGCTGATGGGGCAGTCAGCAGGCGCGGTCAACATCTATGCGCTGCTGGCCTCGCCGATGGTGGTCGCGCGGCCGCGGCCGCTGTTTCATCGGCTCGTGGCGCTGAGCGGCGGCATCTCGACGGCGGCGACCCTGCCGCCCGGCGCGATCCCGGGCATCCTGCCGAAGCCGGTGTGGGCGGCGCGCGGCGAAGCGCTGCTGCTTCAGTCGCTGATCGCGACGGGCCAGGCCGGCGACGAGGCCGGTGCCCGCGCTCTGGTGGGCACGCGGGGCCCGCAGGCGATGGCCGAGCATCTGCGCAGCCTTCCGGCCGACAAGCTGCTCGACACCGTGCGCACCCGCCTCGCGCCGCGCGGCATGGCCACCTCGAACCCGATCCCGGACGGCTGGGTGGTGGCGCCAGACCCCATCGCGGCCATTCGCGCCGGCCGTTATGTCAAGGTGCCGGTGCTCGCCGGCAACACGCGCGACGAGACCAAGCTGTTCCCCCAGTTGCTGGCCATCCGCCCCGATCTCGGCGGCGTCAGCGGGCGCCTGATCGACGATGCAGCACTGTTCGCGATCGTCTCGCGCCGCGAGGCCGGCGCTGCCGCGGCCACGACCGTCGAACAATGGATTCCGCCTGCCTACCTGCCGGCCGACAAGCCCGGCACCGGCTTCGACGCCCGCACGGCGGAGCTCGGCCGGATCTGGTTCGACGCCATCCGCACCGATGCGCTGAACGCCGTGCGTTCACAGCAGCCGGACGTGTGGTTCTACGAATTCGACTGGGACCGCCTGCCCAAGCCCTACGACGTGATCTACGGCGCGGCGCACACCTTCGACCTGCCGTTTGTCTTCGGCAACTTCGGCCCGTCGCTCTACGCGAACATCATCACCACCCGCGCCAACGAAGCCGGCCGGCTGGCGCTTTCAAGGACGATGATGCAGAGCATCGGCGCCTTCGCCCGCAGCGGCGACCCCAACAACGACGCGCTCGGCGTCGCGTGGCAAGCCTGGCCCTCGCGCCTGCTGTTCGGCGCCGATGACGAGCGGGCCCACATCAGGGCACGCTAGGGCCTCGGGGCGCTGACGGCCAGCCGCTGCAGAACCGCCCCTCCGGCGCAGCGCGCACCGGCACGAGGCTTGACTTCGGTTTGTACACCTCCATGTCGTCAACTGGGCAAGGGCCCGGGCGCGACACGATGATTCGTTGACCGCGCTGCGGTAAGACAGCCGGGCAGCGTTGCGACTACATTGTTTCCTTGGAGGACATCCGATGACTGAAGAACGTGCAATCCTGGCCGGCGGCTGTTTCTGGGGCATGCAAGACCTGATTCGCCGCCAGACCGGCGTGATCTCGACCCGCGTGGGCTACTCGGGCGGCGACGTACCGAACGCGACTTACCGCAACCACGGAACACACGCCGAGGCGATCGAGATCGTTTTCGACCCGTCGCGCACCAGCTACCGCAAGCTGCTCGAATTCTTCTTCCAGATCCACGACCCGACCACGCTCAACCGGCAGGGCAACGACCGGGGGCTGAGCTACCGCTCGGCGATCTACTACGCCGACGAAGAGCAGAAGCGGGTGGCGCTCAACACCATCGCCGACGTGGAAGCGTCGGGCCTGTGGCCCGGCAAGGTGGTGACCGAGCTGGCGCCGGCCGGCCCGTTCTGGCTGGCCGAGCCCGAGCACCAGGACTACCTGGAACGCATTCCGCACGGCTACACCTGCCACTTCATCCGGCCCGACTGGAAGCTGCCGGTGCGGGCCGGCCGATAGCCGACCAGCCCGCGTGGGGCTCGATGCGCGCCCTAGCGCATCGCCGCCCCGGCCGCCTTGATGGCCTCGCGGATGCGGCCATAGGTGCCGCAGCGGCACATGTTCTCGATCGCGTCGATGTCGGCGTCGCTCGGGTTCTTCGTGCGGCTGAGCAGGTCCACGGCGGCCATGATCTGGCCCGGCTGGCAAAAGCCGCACTGCGGCACGTCGCGGTCGAGCCAGGCCTGCTGCACCGGGTGCAGTGTGTTGCCGTTGGCCAAGCCTTCGATCGTGGTGATGCTCTTGCCTTGCACCGACGAGACCTTCGTCGCGCAGGTGGTCACGGCCTTGCCGTCGACGAGGCAGGTGCAGGCCTTGCACACGTTCACGCCGCAGCCGTACTTGGGCCCGGTGATGCCGAGCTTGTCGCGCAGCACCCAGAGCAGCGCCATGTCGGCGGGCGCGTCGACCGAGACGGCCTGGTTGTTCACGGTGAGGTTGTAGTTGGGCATGACGAGGCTCCTCAGACGAAGACGGGGGCAGGAAGCTGGCCGGCCGGGGTCGGCGTGAACGCGGCCTGTGCGTTGAGCGGGAACTTGCGCGGCTTGCGGCCGGTGGCCCGCGCGTAGGCGTTGGCGATCGCGCCCGACGGGGCCGACATGCCCACCTCGCCCATGCCGGCGATCGGGTCGCCGACGTTGGGCATGATGATGACCTCGACGTTCTTCGGAAAGTCGCGCATCTTCGCGAAGCGGTACTGGTTGTAGCTGCCTTCCTGGATCAGGCCGTCCTTGATCGTCAGCCCGGCGTTGAGCACCAGCGAGATCGCCTCGGCCAGGCCACCGTGCGCTTGCTGCGAGATGCCCGAGGGGTTGATCGGTTTGCCCACGTCGATGACGATGGTCGCTTTCGTGACCTTGCAGTTGTTGGGGTCGCGGCCGTCGAGTTCGACGATGCAGGCGGTGAAGGCGCGCGATTCCATGTGCACGCCCACGCCTTGCGCAAATCCGGCCGGCATCGCCTTGCCCCACTGCGCTGCAGCCACCACCCGCTGCAGCACGGCACGTGCGCGCGGCAGCCGCAGAAACTCCATGCGGAAGGCGACCGGGTCCTTGCCCATCTTCGCGGCGATCTCGTCGACGATGATCTCTTCGACGGTGCGGGCCGGCATGATGTGCACCGAGCGGTAAGACACTGTCGGCAGGTCGATCGGCACCGGGAAGATCTGCTTCAGGCTCACGCCGAAGTTGTAGGGCGACGAGACCATGGTCTTGAAGAAGAACTCTTCGTAGCCGATGTTGCCCACCGTCTGCTGCACGCCAAAAGGCAGCGAGCCCCCGAGCGCTGTGCCGATCTCGCCGTAGCCGTGGCGAGCGTCGAGCCGCACCAGGCCGATGCTCTGCTGGTAGCTCAGCACGTTGCCGGCGCCCAGAATGCTCGGCGGGTTCATCGCCACACGCACCTTGTGGTACTGCGGCGGGCGGCTGCGTGTGTGGCGCACGTCGTCGCTGCGGTGGTACATCAGCTTGCAGGGCAGGCCGGTCATCTTCGAGACCTGCGCCGCCACCTGAACCGGGTCCCAGAACAGGCGGCGGCCGAAGGCGCCGCCGCTGGGAATGCAGTGCGCTTTCACGGCCGTTTGCGGCAGGCCCAGGTCGGCGGCGATCGCCTGCAGCGTGACGATCGGGCACTGCAGCCCGGCCCAGATTTCGCAGCTCGTCGGCTTCACGTCGACGATCGCGCACTCCACCTCGAGCGGGCAGTGCGACGCGGCCGGGAACTCGAACTCGGCGTCGATCCCCACGGTGAGCGGCGGCACCGGCAGTTGCGGCAGCACGGCGGCCTTCAGCTTCGCCTGGATGGCAGCGTCCGACAAGCCCTTGTTCGGCCCGTCACCCCAGGTGATGTCGAGCGCGCGGCAGGCGTCCCAGGCCTGGCCGAAGGTTTCGGCCATCACCGCCACACCGGGCGGAATGCCGACCACGGTGCCGCCGCCCGGCAGCGTCTCGACCGCGATCACGCCCGGCATGCCCAGCACTGCAGCGCGGTTGTTCACCCGCACCACCTTGCCGCGGATCTGCGAAGGCATGCGGCACATCGTGGGCAACGCGCCCGGCACGGCCACGTCCATCGTGAACTTCTTGCGGCCGGTCACGATGTCGAAGGCGTCGAGCTTGGCGGTGGCCTTGCCGATCACCTTGTATTGCGCCGGGTCGGTGGGCGCGCCGGCCTGCGGCAGCAGCCCGGCCTTGAGGCGCGCCGCGGTCACCATCAACTTGATGAAGGGCTCGAAACTCCGCACCGTCGACGAACCGCCGGTGAGCTGGTTGAAGAGCAGCTCGGGTTGGGCGTCGGCCGAGAGCACCTTCACCTTCGACAGCGGCACGCCGGCTTCCTCGGCGATCATCATCGCCAGCGCGGTGGCGATGCCGGTGCCTTGTTCCAGGCGCGGCATCTCGAAGGTGTAGGTGCCGTCGCTGCCCAGCGACAGCTTGACCAGCGGCATGGTCGGCGCCGAGGTCTGCACGATCGAGTCGCCCACGTCGTAGTAGTCCACCGTGTCGGGCGGTGTCAGTGGCAGAGGCGCGGCCTGCGCGCTCGAGGGTGCCAGGCCGATGCCGGTGGCCGTCACCACCGGTGCAGAGGCCGCCAGCGCGAGCATGCCGCGGCGGCTGAGTGTCGTGGCTGGCGGCACGGTGTGTTCGGATGGTGTCGGGTGGGGGTCGCTCATCGGAGTCTCCTTGGGTGGGTGCTGGCGCTGCGGCATCGTGCCGAGGGCCTTCTGTCGGGGTTGTCGTCGCAACGACAACTGCGAGCAGTGTTTTCCCGCCCCCTGTTTCTCTGGTGCATCCAGTGCGCGCGCAGCTGCGTAGCCATGCGGCGCGAGCGCCGCAAAGCCGCGCGCCACGAGCCCGCCCACGCGGGCCACACAACAGGAGACAACGCCATGCAAACCCTCGAATCCGCACTGCGCGACAGCGTGTGGGCGAAAACGCTCAACCCCGAAGAACTCGACCGGGTCGTCGGCGACTCCTTCGAGCGCCACATCGCGGTCGGCGGCTGCGCCGTGCGGCGCGGCGAGCCGGCCGAGTATTGGTTCGGCGTGATCGAAGGGCTGGTCAAGATGTCGGTCTCCTTGCCCGACGGCCGGCTGTCCACCTTCACCGGCGTCACCGATGGCGGCTGGGCCGGCGAAGGCTCGCTGCTCAAGGTGGGGCAGTGGCGCTACGACGGCATCGCGGTGCGCGAAACGCGCGTGGCCTGCGTGCCGCGCCACAGCTTCGAGCGGCTGGTCTCGAGCAACCTGGCGTTCAACCGCTTCCTGCTGACACAGTTGAACGCTCGCCTGAGCCTGTTCGTGGGCCTGGTCGAATACGACCGACTGCTCGGCCCCGACGCCCGCGTGGCGCGCTGCCTGGCCAGCCTGTTCGACCCCGACCTCTACCCGCGCGCCGGCAACTTCGTGCGGCTCAGCCAAGAGGAGATCGGCCTGCTCTCGGCGGTGTCACGCCAGCGCGCCAACGAAGCCCTGCACGAGCTCGAACGCGCAGGGCTGCTGCGCGTCGAGTTCGGTGGTGTCACCGTGCTCGACCTGCCGGGCCTGCGCGGCTATTGCGGCGCGCCGGTCGAGCGCGCGGGCGGCAAGGCGGGTGCAGCGCTGCGCAGCGCCTGAAAGGTCTCAGCCCACTTCGTCGGCCCGCGGTGCGCGCGCCAGCAGGGCGTCGAGCGCGTCGTAGACCTCCTGGATCGAGTCCAGCCCCAGCGATGCTTCGAGAACCTGGTAGCGCTGCTCGACGAGCGGAATCAACTGCTGGGCGATCTTGCGGCTCTTCGGTGTGAGAGACACACGCACGCGGCGCTGGTCGTGCGCCATGCGTTCGCGCGTGATCAGGCCGGTCTCTTCCATGCGCAGCAGCACGCCCACGATGCTGGGGCTCGAAATCGAACAGGCCTCGCAGAGCTGACGCGGTTCCAGCGGACCCTGTTCGACCACTTCGCGCAGGATGCGCCACTGTTGCTCGGTCAGCCCGAACTCGCCCAGCAGCGGGCGAAAGTGCGCCATCAGCGTTTCGCGGGCACGCAGCAGCAAGTGCGGCAGGTTGCGGTGGCGCAGGGCGGCGGCAGACGATGGGGGTGATTTGCTCACATCTCAGTGTAAAGCGCCCGACCCGGCGCGGCGCACTGGGTGAAACTACCGAGAGCCACTCTCGGCGGCATCGCTTGCATTACTAATGTGTGAGTGATTAAATGGGCGCATGCACAGCCCACCACGCCGCGGCACCGTCTACGGCACCCTGCTGAACCACCCAGACGCGCTCGCCGCGCTCGGCCCGGCCGTGCACGCGCCGCCCTACAAGGCGCCGCCGAAAGCGCCGGTGCTCTACATCAAGCCGCGCAACACCTGGGCCGGCGACGGCGACGCCATCGTCGTGCCGCATGGCGTGCGCGAACTCGAGATCGGCGCCACGGTCGGCTTGGTGATCGGCCGCACCGCCTGCCGGGTGAGCGAGGCCGACGCCTTGTCGTTCGTGGCTGGCTGTGTGATCGTCAACGACGTGAGCGTGCCGCACGATTCGTACTACCGGCCGTCGTTGCGCTTCAAGGTGCGCGACGGGTTCTGCCCGATCGGGCCGTTCGTGCCGCTCGCGCAACCGGGTTCAATCGACGCGCTGCAAGTGCAGGTCGAGATCGATGGTGCCGTCATTCACCGCAGCAGCATGGCCGGGCTGATCCGCCCCGCCGCCCGGCTGCTGACCGAGGTCAGCGAGTTCATGACACTCTCGCCCGGCGACGTGCTGATGCTCGGTGTGGCGGCCGGCGCGCCACGCGCGCGCGCCGGCCAGCGCGTGAGCATCCAGGTCGGCGGTCTCGGCCGGCTCGACAACCTGCTCGTCGCCGAAGAGGTGACCCCATGAGCCGCCATGCGCGCGTCGCGTTCGGCGGTGCCGTTCACGAAGCGGTGCCGCACAGCGCCGGCCTGCAGCTCGCCGATGGTCGTGTGTTGGCCGAAGACCAGGTGGTCTGGCTGCCACCGTTCGAGGTGGGCACCATCATCGCGCTCGGCATCAACTACGCCGATCATGCGAAAGAGCTGGCCAAGGAACTCACGATCGGCGCCAAAGACGAGCCGCTCGCCTTCCTGAAAGGCCCGAACACGCTGCTTGGCCACCGCGGCTTCACACGCCGTCCGCGAGATGCGGCCTTCATGCACTACGAGTGCGAACTCGCCGTGGTGATCGGCGCCACCGCGAAGAAGGTGGCGCGTGCCGACGCGATGCGCTTCGTCGCCGGCTACACCGTCGCCAACGACTACGCCGTGCGCGACTATCTGGAAAACTGGTATCGCCCGAACCTTCGCGTGAAGAACCGCGACGGCGCCACCGTGCTCGGCCCGTGGCTGGTCGACGCGGCCGACGTGCCCGACCCGCACGCGCTGGCCTTGCGCACGCTCGTCAATGCCCAAGTCACGCAGCACGGCAACACCCGCGACCTGATCAACGACGTGCCGGCCTTGATCGAGTACCTGAGCAGCTTCATGACACTCTCGCCCGGTGACGTGATCCTGACCGGCACGCCCGAAGGCGTGGTCAACGTGAATGTCGGTGACGAGGTGGTGACCGAGATCGACGGCATCGGGCGCTTGCAGAACACGATCGTCGGCGACGATGATTTCGGACGATAGGAAGAGAACGCCATGCGCATCCAGCACCTGATCGACGGCCAGAGCGTCGAAAGCCGCGACTACTTCGAGACCGTCAACCCCGCCACGCAAGAGGTGCTGGCCGAAGTGGCTGCTGGGGGCGCCGATGAAGTGAACGCCGCCGTTGCTGCTGCCAAGGCCGCGTTCCCGAAGTGGGCTGCCTTGCCCGCCACCGAGCGCGCGAAGATGATGGTGCGCCTGGGCGACCTGATCGCGAAGCACGTGCCCGAGATCGCGCAGATCGAAACCCGCGACACGGGCCAGACCATCTCGCAAACCGGCAAGCAACTCATTCCGCGAGCCGCCGACAACTTCTACTACTTCGCCGAGATGTGCACGCGCGTCGACGGCCACACCTACCCGACCCCCACGCACCTGAACTACACGCTGTACCACCCGGTCGGCGTGTGCGCACTGGTCTCGCCGTGGAACGTGCCGTTCATGACCGGCACCTGGAAGATCGCGCCGTGTCTCGCCTTCGGCAACACCGCGGTACTGAAGATGAGCGAACTCTCGCCGATGAGCATTTCGCGCTTCGGCGAACTCGCCACCGAAGCGGGCTTGCCCAAGGGTGTGCTCAACATCGTGCACGGCTACGGCCGCGAGACCGGCGAGCCGCTGTGCGGCCACCCCGATGTGCGCGCGATCTCGTTCACCGGCTCCACCGCCACCGGCCAGCGCATCGTGAAGAACGCAGGCCTGAAGAAGTTCAGCATGGAGCTCGGTGGCAAGAGCCCGTTCGTGGTCTTCGAAGACGCCAACTTCGAACGCGCGCTCGACGCGGCGGTGTTCATGATCTTCTCGAACAATGGTGAACGCTGCACGGCGGGTTCGCGCATCCTGGTGCAGAAGAGCATCTACGCCGAATTCGCGAAACGTTTTGCCGAACGCGCGAGCCGCATCGCAGTCGGTGACCCGCTGAACGAGACCACGCTGATCGGCCCGATGATCAGCCCGGCCCACCTGGCCAAGGTGCGCAGCTACATCGAGCTCGGCCCGAAGGAAGGCGCCACGTTGCTGACCGGCGGGCTCGAAGCGCCCGACCTGCCCGACAGCATGCGCCGCGGCAACTTCGTGCGCCCCACCGTGTTTGCCGACGTGCACAACGGCATGCGCATCGCGCAGGAAGAAATCTTCGGCCCGGTCGCCTGCCTGATCCCGTTCACCGACGAAGCCGACGCCATCACGCAGGCCAACGACATCCAGTACGGCCTGTCGAGCTACGTGTGGACCGAGAACCTCGGCCGCGCGCACCGCGTGGCTGCGGCCATCGAGGCCGGCATGTGCTTCGTCAACAGCCAGAACGTGCGCGACCTGCGCCAGCCCTTCGGCGGCACCAAGGCCAGCGGCACCGGGCGCGAAGGTGGCACCTGGAGCTACGAGGTGTTCCTGGAACCGAAGAACGTGGCCGTCTCGATGGGCTCGCACCATATTCCGCACTGGGGAGTCTGAGCATGGGCAAGCTGGCACTCGCCGCCAAGATCACGCACGTTCCTTCGATGTACCTGTCGGAGCTCGACGGCCCGCACAAGGGTTGCCGGCAGGCGGCGATCGACGGCCACCACGAGATCGGCCGCCGCTGCCGTGCGCTCGGCGTTGACACCATCGTCGTGTTCGACGTGCACTGGCTCGTCAATTCCGAGTACCACATCAACTGCGCGAAGCACTTCGAAGGCGTGTACACCAGCAACGAGCTGCCGCACTTCATCAAGAACCTGCCTTACGCCTACCCCGGCAACCCGCAGCTCGGCCACCTGATCGCCGACGTGGCCAACGAGATGGGCGTGGCCACCCGCGCCCACAGCGACACCACGCTCGAGCTCGAATACGGCACGCTGGTGCCGATGCGCTACATGAACGCCGACCAGCACTTCAAGGTCGTGTGCGTGTCGGGCTGGTGCATGTGGCACGACCTGGCGACCAGCGAACGTTTCGGCCTGGCGGTGCGCCGTGCGATCGAAGAGCGCTACGAAGGCACGGTGGCGGTGTTCGCCAGCGGCTCGCTCTCGCACCACTTCGCGCCCAACGGCCGCGCGCCCGAGTTCATGCACAAGGTGTTCGACCCTTTCCTCGAGCAGACCGACCGCAACGTCGTCGAGATGTGGAAGCGCGGGGAGTGGAAGGCCTTTTTGCAGATGCTGCCCATGTACAACGAAAAGTGCTGGGGCGAAGGCGGCATGCACGACACCGCCATGCTGCTCGGGCTGCTGGGCGGCGAACGCTACGAGCAGGGCGTGGAAGTCATCACCCCGTATTTCGGCAGCTCGGGCACGGGGCAGATCAACGCGATCTTCCCGGTCACACCGCTGCCGGCGTGAAGCACAACGACAGAGAGAAGACATGCCCCACCTCGTGATCCTCTACAGCCCGAACCTCGACGCCAAGGTCGACATGCCCACGCTGTGCCGGAGCCTGGCCGACACCATGATCGAACAGCGCGACGATGCCGGCAAACCGGTGTTCCCGATCGGTGGCACGCGCGTGCTCGCCTACCCCGCGGCGCATGCCGCCGTGGCCGACGGCAAGCGCGATTACGCCTTCGCCTACATGAACCTGCGCATGGCGCGCGGCCGCAGCGAAGCCACGCAGAAGCGCATCGGCGACGCGCTGCTCGCCACCGCGAAGGCCGTGTTCGAGCCGGTGCAGGCACAGCACCTCGTCGGCGTCACGCTGCAGATCGACGTGGGCGCCGAGGTCTTCGACGGCAAGATCAACAACATCCACCCGCTGTTCGCACCCAAGGCCTGAACCATGCTGCCGCAAGACACCATCGAAGGCCTGGCGCGTGAGCTGCGCGAAGCGCGCCAGAGCCGCATGCAGCTGCGCCACTTCTCGAAGCGCTTTCCGCAGATGACGGTGGAAGACGGCTACGCCATCCAGCGTGCCTGGGTTGCGCTCGAAGTGCAGAGCGGCCGCACCATCAAGGGCCGCAAGATCGGCCTGACTTCGCGCGCCATGCAGCAGGCGAGCCAGATCGACGAACCCGATTTCGCGCCGCTGATGGACGACATGTTCTTCGCGCAGGGCAGCGACATTCCTATCGACCGGTTCATCGCGCCGCGCGTCGAGGTCGAGCTCGCGTTCATTCTCGGCAAGCCGCTCAAAGGCCCGGGCGCCACCTTGTTCGACGTGCTCTCGGCAACCGAGTACGTCACGCCCGCGATCGAGATCATCGACGCCCGCATCGAGCAGTTCGACCGAGAGACGAAGGTGATGCGCAAGGTCTTCGACACGATCAGCGACTTTGCGGCCAATGCCGGCATCGTGCTCGGCGGCCGGCCGGTCAAGCCGACCGACGTCGACCTGCGCTGGGTCGGCGCCTTGTTGCACAAGAACGGCGTGATCGAAGAGACCGGTCTGGCCGCCGGCGTGCTGAACCACCCGGCCAACGGCGTGGCGTGGCTCGCCAACAAGATCGCACCCTACGGCGAGCAGTTGAACGCGGGCGACGTGGTGTTGGCCGGTTCGTTCACGCGGCCCGCCACGGCGCAGGCCGGCGACAACTTCCACGCCGATTACGGGCCGCTGGGCTCGATCGCGTTCCGCTTCGTCTGAGCACGCAGGCACACACCATGAGCACATCCGTCAGCAGGTTCAGCGAAGCCGAGTGGGCCGCCCGCGTGCAACTCGCCGCCGCCTACCGCATCTTCGACCACCTGGGTTGGGGCGAGCTGATCTACAACCACATCTCCCTGCGGGTGCCCGGCCCCGAGGCGCACTTTCTGCTCAACCCTTTCGGGCTGCACTACAGCGAAGTGCGCGCCTCGAACCTGGTGAAGGTCGACGTGAAGGGCACGGTCATCGGCCACAGCGACTGGCCCATCAACCCGGCCGGCTTCACCTTCCACGGCAAGATCCACGAGACCCTGCCCGAAGCGCACTGCGTGATGCACGTCCACACCACGCCGACGATGGCCGTGTGCTGCCTCGACGAAGGCCTGAGCTACACCAACTTCTACGCCGCACAGCTGTTCGGCAAGGTGGCGTACCACGAGTTCGAAGGCATCACGGTGCACGCCGACGAAGGCGCGCGTATTCTCGCGAGTGCCGGGGGCAGCCAGGTGCTCTTGCTGCGCAACCACGGGCCGGTGACCATCGGCCACAACCTCGCCCAGGCCTTCAGCCTGATGTGGCTGCTGAACCGCGCCTGCGAAGTGCAGCTCGCCACGCTCTCGATGGGCCAACCGCGCGCCATCGCGCAGCCGGTGCTCGAAGGCTGCGTGCGCGACTCGCTGCAGTTCGACCCACGCTTCGGGGCCGGCCAGGACGCGTTCGATGCCTTGCAGCGCATCGTCGATCGAATCGACCCGTCGTACCGGAACTGAGGCGCCGCGGCCGCGCGCAGCCAGGGCGCGACGACAATGCAGAGACCGCGCCCCGATTCCTGCCCCATGACCACCTCCCCCGTTCCTGACTCGCCTTCTTCGCTGCACGACCTGGCGCAGCTCAGCGCCGCCCAATGGTCGGCGGTGCTGCTGGCCGAGCCAGCGCGCGCAGCCGCGTGGATGGTCGTGGCGGCGCGCCTCGGCCACGCCGAAGCACAGACCGTGTGGGGCCAATGGCTGCTCGACGGCCATGGCACGGCACGCAACCCGGCAGCGGCGCTGAGCTGGTTCGAATCGGCCGCGCGGCAAGGTCATGCGATGGGCATGAACATGGCCGGGCGCTGCTTCGAGAACGGCTGGGGCACGCCGGTCGACCTTGCGAAGGCGCTCGCCTGGTACCGGCAGGCAGCCGAGAAGAATCTCGACGCTGGCCTGTACAACCTGGCAAACCAGTACGCCGCCGGCAACAGCGCGCCGCAGGATCATGCGAAGGCACTGGCCTTGTACCAGCAGGCCGCGGCGCAGGGCCATGCGAAGTCGATGACGAAGCTCGGCCGCTATCACGAAGACGGCCTGGTCGTCGCGAAAGACAGCGCCGCCGCCTTCGTCTGCTACGAAAGAGCCGCGCACGGTGGCGACTTTCGCGGTCAGTTCTGCTTCGCCGGCATGCTCGCGGCGCAGGGCCGCTTCGACGAGGCGCTGGTGTGGCTGCGCAAAGTGCCGCTGACCGCCACGCCGGGCTTTCGTGCCGAGGCGGGGCGTGCGCTGCTGCAATCGCCGCACGAAGCGTTCAGGCGCATCGGCGAGCAGATGCTGGGCTGCAGCGCCACCGCCTGAAACCGCACCCTGCGCACGGCGGTTCAGTGCAGCGTGGCGAGGATCGGCGCCAACGCGGCGTGGATGCGCGCCCCTTGCTCAGCGGTGATCATCGGCCCGAGGATCTCGAGGAAGCGTGGGTCCTGCACACCACTGGCGATGTACTGCCAGCGGTAGGCGGCCAGCACCGTGGCGTGCCCCGCCCGTGCCTGCGCGTCATCGAGCGCCCGGCCACACACCTGCACGAAGTAGTCCGCGTCGGCGCGGGCCTGCATCTGCACGATGCCGTCGACCGCGCCCACCAGGCCGATCAGTTCGCCGACCGCCTGGTCGCGCTGCGCGGCGTCGAGGCGGCGGTCTTCGGCGATCCATTCCATCTCGTCGACGATGGCGTGCTGTGATTCTTCTTTCCAGTGGAACAGGAACACGTCTTTCCACAGCGGATCGATCTGTGTTTCGGCCTCGATGCTGCTGCGGTAGTGCGCCTGCGAGAACAACTCGATGTCGCAGACCAGTGCCAGCACGGCCCATGTCGAGGCCGCCAACACCGCGCCGGCCACGTCGTTCGGCTGCGGCAGGAAGCGGTAACCCTCGGGCATGCCCGGTGCGGTCATCGCTTCAAGGCGGCGGAACATTTCCTGGTGTTTGAGTTCCTCGTCAGTCAGGCGCACCAGCGCTTCGAGCGCCACCTGGTCGCCGAGCCAGTGGCTGCGGCTGATCTCCAGCACCTTGGCGCCGATGAAACGCTCGACCAGCGCGAACATGTTGGCGTACGTGCGCCCCTGCACCTGCGAGAACAGCCGCTGTTCGGCCGCGCTCAGGAAAGGCAGGCTGGTGACTTTGGACAAGCCGTCGGGCAGGAATTTCTTGCCGAAATCGAAGGTGCGCCCGCGAATCACGTCGCGCTCGGTGTCCCAGCGGACGCGTTTGGAGACCTCTATGCACTTCGCGTAGCGGGCGGAGTCGGTCGAGTGCTGGCTGACGTGTGACATGGTTCATTCCTCGTTCAGGCTAGGGGGTGATGGGCCGGGGCGACGGAAGCTCCGTGCGCCTGGAGCACACTCTGCCCAGCGCCTGACGCCGCGTATTCAAGCCGTGGTCAAAGGTTTTCAAACCGGCCTGCCATGCAGCCATTTGCCGACTTTCGGGAGCCCCTTCCTTGCCTTCCGTCAACGCCGACGAGCCCCTTCGTTTCGAACATTTCGAGCTGCACCCGGCCGAGCGTGTGCTGCGTGTCGGCGGCGAGCCGGTGGCGCTGGGCAGCCGGGCTTTCGACCTGCTGCTGGCGCTGGCCCAACGTCACGATCGTCTCGTCACCAAGCAGGAGCTGCTCGACATGGTGTGGCCGGGCCTGGTGGTCGAAGAGCACAACGTGGCCACGCAGATCGGCAACCTGCGCAAGCTGCTCGGCCCAAGCGCCATCACCACTTTGCCGGGTTACGGCTACCGCCTCACGGCCTTGCGCCGGCCGGCGGATGCTGCGTTTTCCGCGTCTTCCGCTCTGGCCGCACCGAAGCCGCCGCGACACAACCTGCCGGCGCAGCGCACCCGTTTCATCGGTCGCGAGCCGGCGCTGGCCGAGCTCGCCGCGCTGCTCTCGTCGGCGCGGTTGCTCACGCTCACCGGCATCGGGGGCTGCGGCAAGACACGCCTGGCCTTGCAGCTCGCGCAGCAGCAACTCGAGGCTTTTGCCGACGGGGTGTGGTTCGTCGATCTCGCCCCGCTGAATGACGCCCAGCGTGTGGCATCGACCTGCGCTGCCGTGCTGGGCATTCGCGAAGAGGCCGACGCGCCGCTCATGCAGCGGCTGCTCGCCCACTTGGCCACGCGCCGCACGCTGCTGTTGCTCGACAACTGCGAGCACGTGATCGACGGCGTCGCCGAACTGGTGGATGTGCTGCTTTCCGGCGCCAGCGGCACGACGATCCTCGCCACCAGCCGCGAAGGGCTGGGGGTGCGTGGCGAGCAGATCTACCCGGTGCGCTCCTTGTCCTTGCCCACGTCAGTGGACCGGCAGGCGGTGCAGGGCGCCGAGTCGGTGCGTGTGTTCGTCGACCGCGCGCGGCTCGCCTGGCCCGACTTCGAGGTCGGTGCTGACAACGCCGCGGCGCTCGCCGAGATCTGCAGGCGGCTCGACGGTATCGCGCTGGCGATCGAGCTGGCGGCGGCGCGCGTCACGATGCTGTCGGTGGCCGAGATCGCTGCGCGGCTCGACGACCGTTTTCGCCTGCTCACCGGCGGCAGCCGCGCCTTGCCACGCCACCAGACGCTGCACGCGGCGATGCAGTGGAGCCACGAACAACTCGCGCCACCGGCGCAGCGCATGCTGCGCCAGGTGTCGGTGTTCGCCGGTGGATGGACGCTGCAGGCCGCGGCCCACGTGGCGCAGGTTGCCGACGAATATGAAGCGCTCGCGCTGCTGACGTTGCTGCACGACAAGTCGCTTCTCATGGTCGAGCGTGGGCCGTCGAGTGACCCGCCTCGCTACTGGATGCTCGAGACGGTGCGGCAATTTGCGCTCGATCGCCTGAACGAAGCCGGTGAAGCCGAAGGCGCACGCGCGCGACATGTGGGCCACTTCGTCGCGCTCGCCGAAGAAGCCCAGCTGCAATGGCGCGGGCCTGCGCAAGACGCGTGGATCCGGCGCTTCCGGCAGGAGCACGAGAACCTGGTCGCGGCGCTCGGCTGGTGCTGCGAAGGGCCGGTCGATCCGCAGGCTGGCTTGCGTCTGGCCGCTGCCTCGAACTACTACTGGATCTGGAACGGCGTGGAACTCGGCCACCGGCTCGCGCTCGCCGTGCTCGGGCGCGACAGCGAGGCCGCCGACACGCCGTGGCGTGCCGGTGCGCTGTGCGCGGTCACTCGCCTGAGCCTGTACCGTGGGCGCTACGAAGAATCACTGGTCTTCGGCGAGCAGGCCCTGCGGGTGGCGCAGCGTGTCGGCGCGCCGAGCCTGATCGCCGAGGCGCTCAACGACATGGGCTCGGCGCTGACCGCGCTCGGGCGCACGCAGGAATCGCTGAAGAGCCATGCCGACGCTGCTGACATGGCGCTCGGGCTGGGCGACGCACCGCTGATGTCGCGCCTGCTCAACAACCTGGCCGAAGTCAAGCGCAGTGCCGGCGACATCGACGGAGCAGAGCGCTCTTACCGCGAAGCGCTGGCACTCGCGCGACCGCTCGGTGCCCGGCTCGTGCTCGTCTCGCTGCTGAACAATCTTCTGCGCGTGCAGGTGGCCAAGGGCCACGCGGGCGAGGCCCGGCAGTTCGCCGTCGAGTGCCTGCCGCTGGTGCGTGGCGAGAAGATCGGCGTCGATTTGCTCGAAGCGGCCGTTGGCCTGGCGGTATGTGCCGGCGAACACGAAACGGCCGCACGCTTTCGTGGCGCTGCCGACCGGGCGCTGAAGGAGTGGGGCTACCGGCACCAGCCGGTCGACATCGAGCACACGGCGGTGTTGGTCGTGCGTGCACGCCACGCCATCGGCGACGCGGCCTTCGACGCTGCCGAAGCAGCCGGGCGTGCGCTGGAATTCGAGGTCGCGATGCTGGAATTGCAGCACTGGCTCGAGCGTTCGGCCTGAGACCCGGCCAGACACGGCCGCAGAATCCCCACATGCCCCACGCCGTTTCATTGCTTCGCAGCGCGCGCCTGGCCCGCAGCAGCAAACCCTTCCTGGCGCGGGGCGGGTTCAGGCAGGAACGTTGCGAAGGCTGCCGCTTGCGGCCCAGCCACTGCCTGTGCGCGCTGCAGCCCGCGGTGGCCACGCGCGCGGGTGTGTGCCTGCTGATGGCCGACGTGGAACCGCTCAAGCCCAGCAACACCGGTTGGCTGGTGGCCGACGTGGTGGCCGACACCTTCGCGTTCGGCTGGGCACGCACTGCGACCGACCCCGCGCTGCTGGCACTGCTGGGCGACCCGCAATGGCAGGCCTACGTGGTGTTCCCGGGCGAGTACGCCGCGCCTGAGCGTGTGGTGCACAGCGTTCAACTGGCCCAAGGCGCGGGCAGTGACCGGGGCAAACGGCCGCTCTTCATCCTGCTCGACGGCACCTGGGCCGAGGCGCGCAAGATGTTCGGGCGCAGCCCCTGCCTGAACCACCTGCCTGTGCTGAGTCTTCAACCCGAACAGGTTTCGCGATACCAGCTGCGGCGCTCGCACCGCGGCGACCACTGGTGCACCAGCGAGGTGGCGGCACTGTGCCTGCAACTGGCGGGCGAACACCTGGCCGAGCAGACGCTGGCGGCGTGGCTCGACGTCTTCACGCACCACTACCTGCAGGCCAGAAACCAGTTGCCCGTGGCCTGGGACGGCGCTGCCCACCAGCGCTGGCGCGAGATCAGCGGCCGTGCTGCAGCAGCGCCTTCGCCGCTTCGACCCTGAGGGCGAGCGCCACCGTCTCGTCGTTCATGACCCGCAGCAGAAAGCGCTTCGGGTCTTCGTCGGCCTTGGCCGCCGCGGGCGGCGTTCGTGTGATGGGCACATCAGCGGTGGTCGGCGCGAGCCGCTTCATCGCTTCTTCGAACACGTCGGGATCGATCACGGCCAGCCCGCGCAACAAGGCCGCCTGGCCTTCTTCGTTGGGCGCAATGTCGAGCCACGGCGTGTCTGAAAAGATAGGCGCCAGATCGGCCGCCACGAACGCCGACCAGTTCCCGGTGCCTTCTTGCGGCGCGGGCACGGGGCGGGCGTGATGCGCCGGCTGCAACGCCGACGCGCCCGGCGCGGGCAGCAGGCGAACGCGCCGGGCATCGACCTCGGGCAGGAAGCGCAAGCGCAAGCCTTCGAGAAACTCATGCGCTTGCGAGGCGACGGTCGGCTGCGCCAGCGAGAACCAGAGCTGCAAGGCGTCGGTGCCTGACACGGCGATGGCGGGTGCAGGCAATTCCAGCTCGGCTTGCACGCCTTGCCAGACTTTCGACAAGAGTGCCCAGCTCGCCGGCTGCGCAAGCTCGATCACCATCGCGCGCACCCTGCCTTGTGCGTCGATCAGCGCCACGGGATGCGTGTCCTCTTCGTCGCTCGTCAGCGGCCGGCGCGCGAACAGGCGCTGCAGCTCTGCATGCAGCCGTGTCATCGCGCCGCTTCGTTCGCCAGAAACTGGTGGATCTGCGCGACCGCGGCCGCGCCTTCGCCGATCGCGCCACCCACGCGCTTGACCGAGCCCGAACGCACGTCGCCCACCGCGAACACGCCGGGAATGCTGGATTCCAGCGCAGCCGGTGGCCGCCCGCTCGCCGACGTACCCAAGGCATTGCCGGTGAGCACGAAGCCGTGCGCATCGACGGCCACGTCGCAGCCGCCGAGCCAGCGCGTTTCGGGGTCGGCGCCGACGAACAGGAAGACGTTGCGCAGTGCCTTCTCTTCTTCTGCGCCGCTGCGGTGGTTGCGCCATGACACGGCGGCCAGGCCGCTGGCCGGCTCGCCGTGCAGGCGCGTGATCTCGGTGTGCGGCCGCAGCTCGATGTTGGGTGTGGCCTCGATGCGGTCGATCAGGTAACGCGACATGCTGGCCGCCAGGCTCGGCCCGCGCACCAGCATGTTCACCTTGCTGGCGTGCTGCGACAGGAACACCGCCGCCTGCCCGGCGGAGTTGCCGCCGCCCACGAGCGCCACTTCGGTCTGCGCGCAGGTGGTCGCTTCGAGTGCCGAAGCCCAGTACCAGACGCCACGCCCTTCGAATTCGGCCAGCCGCGGCACGCCCGGGCGGCGGTAGCTGGCACCGCTGGCGATCACCACGCTGCGGGCGCGCAGGCGCCGGCCGTCGGTCAGGCGCAGCGTGAGCTCGCGGTCGGGCCCGCTGCGGGTGCAGTCGAGAGCCTGCACTTCGGCCGGGATCAACATCTCGGCGCCGAACTTCTGCGCCTGCACGTAGGCGCGGCCGGCCAGCGCGCCGCCGGAGATGCCGGTGGGGAAACCGAGGTAGTTCTCGATGCGCGCGCTCGCACCAGCCTGGCCACCATAAGAGCGGCAATCGAGCACCACGACGCGCAGGCCCTCGGAAGCCGCGTAGACGGCCGTCGACAGGCCGGCGGGCCCGGCGCCGACCACGGCCACGTCGAACAGTTCGTCGTGGTCGACGGTGTCGACCATGCCGAGGCAGCGCGCCAGGGCCGTCTCGTTCGGGTTGACGAGCACCGAGCCGTCGGGGCACACCACCAGCGGCTCGCCGCTGGCCACGCCGTACTGTTCCATCAGCGCGGCAGCGCTCGCGTCGAGCTGTGCATCGACCACGTGATAGGGCTCGCCGTTGCGGCGCAGAAAGTTCTGCAGCCGCATCAGGTCGGCCGAACCCGGCTGGCCCATCAGCACCGGGCCGCTCGCGCCCGATTCGATCAAGGCCACGCGCCGCAGGATGAGGGCGCGCACCAGGCGCTCGCCCAGGTCGGCCTCGGCGACGATCAGCGCGCGCAGCTGGCTCGGCGCGAGCAGCAGCACTTCGACCGCGCCCTGGGCAATGCCGTCCACCAGCGAAGGTTTGCCCGACAGGGTGCCGACCTCGCCGACGAAGTGCCCGCGGCCGTGCTGCACGATCGGCGTCACGTGGCCCATGCCGTCGCGCTCGCTCACGGCGACCACGCCCGCGAGCACCACGAACATGCCCGGGCCGGGTTCGCCGGCGGTGATGAGCCGGGTGCCCGCGGGGTGGGTCTGGTGCGTGCCAAAGCGCTGCATGCGCGCCACCTCGGCGTCGCTGAGCAGCGGGAACATCTGGTGCCGGCGCGAGATGAACTCGCTGGGGGCAGGGGCGGAATCCGCGTCACTCATTGGGTGCTCCGGGGTCGGCATCGAAGGCCTCGTGCAGCGAGGCGTCGCACGGATTGTGCCGGCGCTGGCCCTGGCCAGCGCGTGAGGCCCGCCTCAGGCGAAGTCGGCTGGGGTCACGGCGCAGGAAAGGCTGTAGAGCTCCGCTCGCACCTCACGGGTGGCCCCGTGCGCGAACAGAGCCTCGTCGGCGAGTGCTTCGAGGCGCACGCCACGCAAGGCCTCGTCGGAATAGCCGGTCACCACATAGACCCAGTCGGCCGCCGGGTCGCGGCCACCGCGGATCGCCTGCTCGGTCGTCAGGGCGATCGCCGGCGTCTGGGTTTGCAGCACGTGCCCGGCCACGAAACCCGGCTGCACGGCAAGGTGCTTGGAGAGTTCGGAAAGGTGATCGCGCAACTCATCCTCGCGGCCTGCCTGCGGGCACAGCCGCAACGTCAACGCGTGCCGGCCGATGCCCCCGCCCGTGCTGCTGAGCACACGGCACAAGCTGCGCACCATGTTGCGGTGCTGCGGCATCAGCTTGGTAGACCACGGCGACGGGTTGTTGAGCCGCGCGAGATATGGCGCCGAGCTGAGCGTCTCGCAGCGATCGAGTTCGTACATCACGAAATAGCCCGGGCCGCCGTCGGCACTGGCCCAGCGTGAGCCGCGCAGAAAGCCGGGGATGCCCATGCGCTCGGGAAAGTGCTCGTGCGTGTGCCAGTCTTCGAACTCGCGCTGCCACTCGGCGGCCACGTCCCACCACATCGCAATGGCCGCCTGGCCGAGCAGCGCCATGGTGGGGCCTACTTGGTCACTGCGCGCATGCGCGCAAGCCGGGCCGGCGACACCTCGTTCATCTGCATGGCCTTGCGCAGCCCGTCACTGTGTTGTGCTTTCAATGCCTGCGACAACTTGCGCTCCTCGTCCTGGGCTCATGGGCTGAATCGACGGTGATTTTGCACCTGGTGGGCCGCTCGATGGTTTCAGACCGATCAGACGCAATGGGCCGTGATGCTCGTGCTTCCCACGGTGGTTTCGCATCGAGTTTACGGAAGCACCAAATGCTCAGCAAAATGCCGATACACGGTTGAGACTCGCCGCAGGTGGCGCGCCTCGGTATGCGTGAGCAGCCAGAGCTCCGTCCGGCATTCCTCGATCTCCGCGCCGATTTGCAGCAGGTCATTGCGTTGGTGCGCAAGGAAGAGAGGCAGGATGCCGACGCCCATGCCCTGGCCGACCAACTCGGCCACGGTGAGAATGCTGTTCACCCGGTACTTGGGCATCACCTTCGGAAACCGCTTCTTCCGCCAGACCACGCTGGGGTGGTCCGGCAAGGCATCGTCGGGTGCGATCCAGTTCTGCGCTGCCAACACCGAATCGTCAAGGCGTCTCCTTCCGCCTTTGCGTGCGGTGAACAGCGCAACGCGGATCGGGCCGAGGTGCTTGCCGACCAGGTGTGGCGGTGGCCGCTTCGTGGCACGCACGGCGATGTCGGCGTCGCGGCGGGTCAGGCTGGCCAGTTCGTTGCCCGCCACCAACTCGAAACCCAGCAAGGGATGCGCAGCCTGCAATGACTTCAACGCGGGTGCCACCAGACTGTGCAGCACGGTGTCGGTGGTGGTGATCCTGACCGAGCCCGATACCTGTCCCGGGTCGGTCTGTGTCGTCGATCGGGCAGCTTCGAGCTCGGCCTCCATCCGCTCGGCATGGGCGGACAGACCCCGAGCCAGTTCGGTAGCGATGTACCCCGCCCGTGAGCGCTCGAAGAGTTGGAGGCCCAGCCCTTTTTCGACGCGCTGCAAACTCCGGAAGACGGTCGACGCGTCTTGGCCGAGTTGCTTGCCAGCCGCCGCCAATGTGCCGGCACGCACCAGGCTCAGCACCGCAAACAGATCGTTGACTTCGATTTCGTATTGCGATTTTGCAGCCATCGATTTCAAGGATGCCTATTTTCATTGCGGAGGAGAAATCCTATCGTTCCGCTGCCCATCACTCAAGCGGAGATTCCAGATGACATCCAGTCCCGGTCCCGGTCTCAGTCCCCGTCGCAGCGTCGACCTCGGCATCGCGTTGTTGCGTGTCGGCCTGGGCGCGATGTGGATCGCGCACGCGCTGCTCAAGCTGTTCGTGTTCACGCTGCCTGGCACAGCGCAATACTTCATCAGCATTGGCTTTCCGGGCTGGGTTGCCTACCCGCTCTTCGCTGCGGAGCTGCTCGGCGGCCTGGCGATCGTGCTGGGTCTGTACGCCAGGCAGGTGGCCCTGGCCCTTTCGCCGGTGATGGCTGTGGTGATTTCGGTCCATGCCGGCAACGGCTGGGTTCACACGGCGAACGGAGGTGGTTGGGAGTACCCCGCCTTCCTGCTTCTGGTCTCGGTCGCCCTCTGGCTTGCGGGTGATGGGGCGCTGAGCCTGCGTCGCAGCACACGCCTTGTTCCCAGCCTGTGAGGACGGAGCCATGTCTGAACGCCTCACGCTCATCAGCCACAAACTGTGCCCCTACGTGCAACGGGCCGCCATTGTCCTGGCTGAGAAAGGCATCGCCTTCGAACGCATCGACGTCGATCTGTCGAACAAGCCCGACTGGTTTCTTCGCCTCTCACCCTTGGGCAAAACGCCGGTGCTGCTCGTGGGTGGTGAAGCCATCTTCGAATCGGCCGTCATCTGCGAGTACCTGGAAGACACCACCTTGCCGCGGCTGCATCCGGGCAACGCATTGCAGCGAGCCCGCCATCGAGCCTGGATGGAGTTCGGCTCGGCCGTGTTGAACACCATCGCCGGCTTCTACAACGCACCCGACGAGCAGGCCTTGCATGGCAAGGCGGCCGAGTTGCGCAGCCGGTTCGAGCAGATGGAAGCCGCGCTCGGTGACGGCCCGTACTTTGCCGGGGGTGAGTTCTCGGTCGTTGATGCCGTCTTCGGTCCGATCTTTCGCTACTTCGACGCCTTCGACGGTGTCGTCGACTTCGGCATCTTCGAGGCAACGCCGCGGGTCCGCGCCTGGCGTGCGGCGCTGGCTGCGCGCCCGACGGTTCGTGATGCCGTCGATCCGGCCTACCCCCGGCTGTTGCAGCGGTTCCTCGTTGAGCGGGACTCGGCGCTGTCTGCCCGGATGAATGCTTGAACGGACGCGGCGATCTCGAGCCGTTGCTTCATCCGGCGCTCGATGCCCCTGTTCGCAGGCCGAGGTCGTGGGCGCATGGATGAACCACGCTTGGAACGTCGGTAAGCTGTCCGGCGCAAACCTCCAGCCACCGCTCGGTTAACGTAGCGCAGTTCCCGCCAACCTGATCGAGCCCGCCATGTCTCTCATCTACTACCTCACCCACGTCCACATCGATTTCGGCACCCGCTCGCTGCTTGCCTCCGAATGCGAGCGTGTCGGCATCAAGAAGCCGCTGATCGTCACCGACGCCGGCGTGCGTGCCGCCGGTGTCTTGCAGAAGGTGCTCGATGCCTTGCCCGCGTCGTTGCAAGGCCCCATCTACGACCGCACGCCATCGAATCCGACCGAAGCGGCGGTGCGTGAAGCCGCGGCCCTGTTCAACGAGCACGGCTGTGACGGCCTCATCGCGGTGGGCGGTGGCTCGTCGCTCGACTGCGCCAAGGGCGTGGCCATCGCCGCCACGCACCCCGGGCCGCTGGTCGGTTACGCCACCATCGAAGGCGGCAGCGGCAGGATCACCGACGCGGTGGCACCGCTGATCGCGGTGCCCACCACCTCGGGCACGGGCAGCGAGGTGGCGCGCGGCGCCATCGTCATCACCGACGACCACCGCAAGCTCGGCTTCCACTCGTGGCACCTGCTGCCTCGCTCGGCCATCTGCGACCCCGAGCTCACGCTCGGCCTGCCGCCGGGGCTCACGGCCGCCACCGGCATGGACGCGATCGCACACTGCATGGAAACCTTCATGGCCGCGCCCTTCAACCCGCCGGCCGACGGCATCGCGCTCGACGGGCTCGAGCGTGGCTGGGCCCACATCGAACGCGCCACGCGCGACGGGCAAGACCGCGAGGCGCGGCTGAACATGATGAGCACCTCGGTGCAGGGCGCCATGGCGTTCCAGAAGGGCCTGGGCGCGGTGCACTCGCTCTCGCACAGCCTGGGCGGCGCCAACCCGCGTCTGCACCACGGCACGCTCAACGCGATGTTCTTGCCGGCCGTGGTGCGCTTCAATGCCGAAGCCGAAACCGTGATCCGCGACAAGCGCCTCGACCGCATGGCGCGGGCGATGGGGCTGGGCAGCGGTGGCGACATTCCCGAAGCCATCCGCGAGATGAACGCGCGCCTGGGCCTGCCGACCGGCCTGGCGGCCATGGGTGTGGAACACGCCTTGTTCGAGCGCATCGTGAGCGGCGCGCTGGCCGACCACTGCCACAAGACCAACCCGCGCATCGCGTCTGCCGACGACTACCGCGACATGCTCGAAAGCTCGATGTGATCCACGGCGCGCACCGCCTCAGCGGTGCTGCGCCAGCGTCGAGTTCGCGCGCAGCCGCCCGAAGTTGAGCGCCACCGCCAGCACGCCGAACGCGCCCACCGCGATCATCGGGCCGGTCCCGATCCGGTCGGCCAGCGCCCCCGCGACAACCACGCCGGCCGACTGGCCCAGAAAGAAGCACGATGCGAAGGCCGACACCGCCGCACCGCGGCGCTCCGGTGCCATCTGTGTGGCGTTGATCTGCAAGGTGTTGTGCAGCATGTAGAAGCCCAGGCCGGCGAGCAGGCACGACGGAATCGCCCACCACCAGGCGGGCGCCAGCGCCACGCCGAGCAGCGCGGCCGTGAGCACCACGCCGCCACCGCGCACCAGCCCCACTTCACCGAGCCGCGCCACGAACTGTGCCGACGACACGGCGTAGAGCACGCCACCGAAGCCGAACAGCATCACCAGCGAGCCAGCGAGCGAGAGAGACACGCCGAAGTCGTGGTGCAGGTGCGAAGCGATGAACGCGAACGGGCCGTACAGGAAAGCGCCTTCGAGAAACACGGTGGCCAGCACCCTGCGCGCCCAGGGCCGCGCGAGCACGTGGCCGAAATCGTCGACGATGCGGCGCACCGCCGAGCCACTGGCCGGCTGCATCTTGCGGGCGTGTGCGGGCAGCTTGCGGTTCAGCATGAACAGCGCCACGCTCACCGCGGCGAACAACGCGCCGATGGCGAAGTAGGGCAGGCGCCAGTTCAGGTGGTCGGCCGCGAAACCGCCGAGCCACACGCCGGCCGAGAGGCCGAGGATCTGGCCGATCAGAAAGCGGGCGAGCACGGGCTGGCGCTTTTCGTAAGGCACCACGTCGCCGATCCAGGCCATCGCGAGCGGAATGATCGCGGCGGCGGTGGCGCCGGCCAGCGCACGCGCTGTGGTCAGCAGCGGGAAGCCGGGCGCCACGCCGCACAGCACGGCGGTGGCGGCGCAGGCCGCGCAAGCCCAGGCGATCACGCGGTACTTGCCGAAGCGGTCGCCCAGCGGCCCGAACATCAACTGCGACAGGCCATAGGCGATCGCGAAATAACTGATCACCTGCGCGGCCGTGCTCAGCGACACGGCGAACTGCTCGGCCAGGCGCGGCAGCAGCGCGTCGTTCACCCGCAGCGACACGCCGCTGCCGAAGGCGCCTAGCGAAAGGCACAGGATCGCGCCGGCGGGAATGGCCTCAGGCGCGCCCGGGACGGAACTGTCGGCAGGCGAGCTCAAAGCAGGGCTTCACGCACGAAGTCGAGCCGGTCCTGGCCGAAGAACATGGATTCGCCGACGAACATGGTCGGCGCGCCGAACACGCCGCGGGCCACGGCGGCTTCGGTGTTGGCGCGCAGCTTGTCCTTGATCGCGGGCTCGGCCGCCAGCACCTGCACCGCGGCCGGGTCGAAGCCGGCGGCGACCAGCGTCGCCGCCAGCACCGCCGGGTCGTTCAGGTTCTTCTGTTCGACCCAGAGCGCGGTGAACACGGTCTTCAGGTAGGCGTCGAAGCGCTCGGGCGAGTGCAACTGCACACCCACCGCGCCGCGCATCAGCACCAGCGTGTTGATCGGGAAGGCCGGGTTGTGCGCGAAGGGCACGCCGTATCGTTTTGCGAAGCGGGTGATGTCGGCCGTCATGTAGTTGCCCTTCACCGGCACGGCCGCGGGCGAGACGTTGCCGGTCGCCTGGAACACACCGCCCAGCAGCATGGGCGTGCTGACCAGCGTGGCGCCGGTCTCAGCGCAGAGTTTCGGCAATTGCGTCCAGGCCAGGTAGGCGGTCGGGCTGCCCACATCGAAAAGAAACTCAACGGTCTTGGTCATGGTGATCGGCCCGAAGCGAAAGAGGTGCGGATGGTGCAGCATACGGCGTGTTCAACCGCACTGCAGGAACCACGATGACCAGCCCTGTTGATCCCCGACCCCAGGTGGCGCTCATCGTCGGCGCCGGCGACGCGACGGGCGGCGCCATCGCCCGGCGCTTCGCGCGCGAAGGCTTCACCGCGTGCATGACACGCCGCAGCGCCGACAAGCTCGAACCGCTGGTGCAGAGCCTGCGCGCCGAAGGCCTGCGGGCGCACGGTTTCGCGAGCGACGCGCGCAAGGAAGAAGACGTGGTGGCGCTGGTCGAGCGCATCGAGAGCGAAGTCGGGCCGATCGAGGTGTTCGTGTTCAACATCGGCGCCAACGTGCCCTGCAGCATCCTCGAAGAAACGGCGCGCAAGTACTTCAAGATCTGGGAGATGGCCTGCCTCGGCGGTTTTCTGAACGGGCGCGAAGCGGCTCGCCGCATGGTCGCGCGCGGGCGCGGCACGATGATCTTCACCGGGGCCACCGCGTCGCTGCGCGGGTCGAGCGGGTTCGCGGCTTTCGCCGGCGCCAAGCACGCGCTGCGTGCGCTGGCGCAGAGCATGGCGCGCGAGTTGGGGCCGAAGGGCGTGCACGTGGCGCACGTGATCGTCGACGGCGCCATCGACACCGAATTCATCCGCAGCAATTTTCCGCAGCGCTACGCGATGAAGGAGCAGGACGGCATCCTGAACCCCGAGCACATCGCCGACAACTACTGGCACCTGCACACGCAGCCGCGTGATGCCTGGACCTTCGAGCTCGACCTGCGGCCGTGGATGGAGACCTGGTAGCCGGGCTCAGGCGCCGGCGATGCGGCCGTAGAGTTCGCGCACGATGTTGCGCACCTCGGTGAGGCCGTGGGTCGAAGGGATCCACGTGAGCGAGGCCGACTCCACGCTGCGGGCCAGGCCCATCGGCGCAGCGTCGATCTCGATGTCGCTGCCCTTGCCCACGGCTTCTTCGAAAGCGCGCACGGCGCGAGGCATGTGCCAGCCGTGTGTCACGACCACGATGCGCTTGATGCCCAGCGGCTTGAGCAGGGCCACCGTGAAAGCCGCGTTCTCGCGCGTGTCACGCGACTTGTCTTCCAGCCATTTCAGCGGCCGGCCGAATTCTTGCGCGGCGATCTGCGAGGCCACCTGCGCTTCGGTCTTGCCTTCGTCGGGCGAAGCCCAGCCCACACCACCGCTGAAGGCGACCGGGATGCCGGTTTCACGGCCGAGCCAGATGCCGTAACGCAGCCGCTCCACCGAATAGCTGGTCAGGTTGCTCACGCCGTATTCCGGCGCATAGGGTTCCATGCCGCTGCCTAGCACCACGATCGCCGACGGGTTCTTTGTTTCGGCCTTCAGTTCCTTGATGCGGCTCGAGCTCAGTGCGCCCGGCGGGTGCAGCACGAACTGCGACAGGAACTGCGCCGTGCCCGTGGTGCCGCTCAACCACAGCATCGCCACGCTGAAGAGAATGACGAGCCAGCCGAGCCCGCGGCGTGGCAACAGCAGGCGGGCACCGAGCAGCAGCAAGAGCAGGAACGGCACCGGCGGCAGCAGCAGCGCGGTCAGCACCGGCTTCCAGGTTTCGATGCCGAGCATGACAAACAGACCGTTCACGGGTGAGCTCTCGGGGGTGCGATGGGGCGCGATTGTGCCGCAGCCCCTGACCGCGGGCGCGCCACGGGAGGCCGAGCGCGCGCCAAGGCATGATCGAGCGTGACGCCTCACCGGAAAAGCCCCATGAATCCCAAACAGCAGGAACTGCGCGACAAGCTCGTGCGCAACTTCAACAGCGCACAGATGACCCGCGACGAGCGCGCGCCGCTCTACGCCGGTGCGGCCGCGCGGCTGGCGCGGGGCACGGCCGCCACCAAGCTCGGCATCACGATCGACATCGTCGACCCGGGCAAGCGCAGTTGCCCCTACCACTTTCACTACGCGCAGGAAGAGGCCTTCGTGATCCTCGAAGGTGAGGGCACGTTGCGTGTGGCGGGCGAGATGCTGGCGGTCGGTGCCGGCGACACCATCTTCATTCCACCCGGCCCGCAGTACCCGCACCAGTTCATCAACACCTCGGCCGCGCCGCTCAAATACCTGTCGATCAGCACGCGCGAAAGCCCCGAGGTCGTCGAATATCCCGATTCGGGCAAGTACCTCGCCATGGCACAGGGCACGCTCGATGGCGCACCGCAAACCTTCGGCCGCATGCACCGCGAGAAGGACGATCTCGACTACTGGGACGGCGAGCCCTGAGCCGCCCGCCGCGCCACGCTTGTTAGACTCGGCGCATGTTCCTTCGCCAGCCCATGCTTCGCTTCAGGCGCGCACTGATCACCAGTGTGCTGCTCGCGTTCGTGCTGGCGCAGGCGCTGGGCCTGATGCACCGCATCGTGCACGCGCCTCTCGTGGGCCATGGCTTCGCGCAGGCTGCGGCTGAAGCAAAGCAGGCCGAAAAATCGTGGCTGAAAGCGCTGTTCGCGGGCCACGACAGCGAACGCGGCTGTGACCTGTACGACCAGTCGAGCCACGCTGACCTGGCCTGCGGTGATGCGCCGGTGCTTGCGCTGCAAGGGCCCGCCGCCACGGCCGAGCAGGTGCACCCAGGCTGGCAACTCGCCGCCCAGGCCGCGGGCTTCCTCGCCCGCGGGCCGCCCTCGCTGGTCTGACCGACCCGCCGCGCTGACTGCGCGGCCTCGTGTGGCCCGCCCCGCCGCGCACCCGTGTGCGCCGGCGGGCACCGGGCCCGGACCACGGGCTTCGTGCCCAAGCCAGGAATCCTTCATGAACCCGAACTTCGTGTTCCAGCGCTCGGCGCTGGTGATTGCGCTGGGCGCCGCATTCGCGCCCGTTCTTCACGCCCAGACAAACACCCCTGAACCGGCAGCCACTGCCGCGTCGGCACCACCCAAGGTGGCCACGCTCAAGGAGATCGTCGTCACCGGCAACCCGCTGCGTTCCACCGAACTCGCCGCACCGGTCTCGGTGCTCGCCGGCGACGAACTCGTGTTGCGCCGCGCCGGCTCGCTCGGCGAAACGCTGAACGGCCTGCCCGGCGTGTCGTCGAGCTATTTCGGGCCCAACGCCAACCGGCCGGTGATCCGCGGGCTCGACGGCGACCGCGTGCGGGTGCTCAGCAACGCCGGTGCCTCGCTCGACGCCTCGAGCCTGAGCTTCGACCACGCGGTGCCGATCGACCCGCTGGTGGTCGAACGCATCGAGGTGCTGCGCGGGCCTGGCGCCTTGCTGTACGGCGGCAGCGCGGTCGGCGGTGTGGTCAATGCCCTCGACAACCGCATTCCGAAAGAAGGGCTGAAGGGTGTTTCCGGCGCCGCCGAAGTGCGTTTCGGTGGTGCCGAAAGCGAACGTGGTGGCGCGGCGCTGGTCGAAGCCGGCAACAGCCAGTTCGCCCTCCATGCCGACGTGTTCGGGCGCGAAACCTCCGACCTGAAGGTGCCCCGCCACACACCCGTCGAAGACGGCGTGGCGCTCGACGCGACCGACCGGGTGCGCAATTCAGCGGCGCGCACGCATGGTGGTGCGCTCGGCGGTTCGCTGACCTTCGATCGGGGCTACCTCGGCCTCTCCGTCGACACCTACGGCAGCCGCTACGGCGTGGTCGCCGAGCCCGACGTGGTGATCCGAATGAAGCGCGACCATGTCGGCGTGGCCGG
The DNA here is from genome assembly GCF_032229685.1 of Rhizobacter sp. Lineage (GTDB taxonomy): Bacteria > Pseudomonadota > Gammaproteobacteria > Burkholderiales > Burkholderiaceae_C > LMDS01. The sequence continues at coordinate 91,336 of NZ_JAVTWP010000038.1, forward strand.
TGAACTGCGTGACATCGACGGCCCGATACGGACCCTGCGTGTTCAGCTCAACGACACACGCTACCGGCACGAAGAGGTGGAAGGCACGGGCGAGATCGGCACCACCTTCAAGACCTCGGGCACCGAAGCGCGCGTCGAGATGGAACACGCACCGATCGGCCCGCTGCGTGGCCTGGTCGGCGTGCAGGCCGAGGACTTCGACTTTTCGGCCCTCGGCGCAGAAGCCTTCGTGCCGAGCACCCGCACGCGCCGCCAGGCCTTGTTCGTGACCGAAGAGATGGCCTGGCCACTCGGCACGCTGAGCGCGGGTTTGCGCGTCGAGCGCGCCAAGGTCAGTTCGGAAGGGGATGCCGACCCGGGCACGCCGAAGTTCGGCGCCGCGGCGCAGCGCAACTTTTCTTTGCGCAGCGCTTCGCTGTCGAACGTCTACAAACTCAGCCCCACCTGGAACCTCACCGGCACTCTGAGCGCAAGCGAACGCGCGCCGACCTCGTTCGAGCTGTTCGCCAACGGCCTGCACGCCGCCACCGGCGCGTTCGAGCGCGGCGACCAGGGCTTGCAGACCGAGCGTGGCAACAACGTCGACCTCGCCATCGAGTGGAAGTCGGGCGCCGACCACTGGCGTATGGGGGTGTTCAGCGCGCGCTTTTCGCGCTTCATCGCGCTCGAGGCCACCGGCGCCAATATCGACGTGACCGATGACGCTGGCAACGTCTCGTCGTACCCCGAGTACGCCTTCCGTTCCGTGCCGGCGCGCCTGCGTGGTTTCGAGATCGACGGCAAACACCGCCTGTTCGACGGCGGCTGGACGCTCGACCTCTCTGGAAAGCTCGACCTGACGCGGGCCACCGACAGCAGCACCGGCGAGCCGTTGCCGCGCGTGGCGCCCATGCGCCTGGCGCTCGGGCTGGACGCCGGTTTCGGGCCGTGGTCGGCACGCATCGACCTCGACCACGCGGCGCGCCAGAGCCGGGTGCCGGCCAACGACACGGCCACCGCGTCGTACAGCATCGTCAACCTGTCGCTGACGCGCAAGTTCGAGCTGGCGGGAAACAACGCGCTGTGGTTCCTGAAGCTCGGCAACGTGGGCAACACGCTGGCCTACAACGCTTCGACCATCGACACCGTGCGTGGCCTCGCGCCGCTGCCCGGCCGGGCGCTGAAAACGGGGCTGCGTGTGAGCTTCTGACCAGTGCGGCACAGCGCCGCAGCGGTTGACATTGGCTCACATTGTGGCCAGCGCGCGCCGATACACTCGGCTGCGCGCTGCATGCGCGCGCCCACCCGCAGCGCTCACGGCTTTCATGGATCAACTCTGGCTTTCGGCCCCCGGCCCGGCGATCAAGCTGTGGCCCGAGGTCGGTTCCGCCGGCTGGCGCATGAATGCTGGCGCCTTGCTCTGGTCACGCAGCCGCGGGCTCGACGATGTGGCGCTGCGCGCTTTGGCCGACCAGCTGCTCGCGGCCCAGGTGCCGGCCGTGGCCACCGAAGGGCGCATCGTGTCGCTCGGCCTGGCCTGGAAGTCGGTGCCTCTCGGCGCAGGCTGGCTGGTCTGGCTGGTGCCCGACGACGTTGGCGCCGGCATCGGTGGCGCGGTTTCGAGCACGGCCGCCGACAAGCTCGCACTGGTGCAGGAATTCGGCCGCCTCGGCTTGTTCGAGCGCGACGTGCGCACCGGCGAAGGGCACTGGGACGTGCACATGTTCCGCCTGTTCGGGTTGGAGCCGACCGTCGGCACGCCCGACATGGCCGCCGCGCTGCAGCGTGTTCATCCCGATGACCGCGAGCGTTTCAGGATGGAGCACCAGCGCTTCGTCCTCGAGCCGGGCCGCCACACCATCCGGTTTCGCGTGGTCCTGCCCGATGCGAGCGTGCGTGACCTGCAGTCGATGATCGAAGTGCGGGCCGGCAGCGATGGCCGGGCCGCCATGATGTACGGCGTGATCGTCGATGGCACCGAGGGCGCGGGCCGCGAGCGGGCGCAGGAAGCCATCAGCGCCGAGCTCGGCAAGGCCTTGCGGCTGGCGAAGATCTCGGTCTGGCGGATCGACCTCGCGACCTGGCGCATCCACTTCAACGAAGCCGGTTACGGGCCGGGCGGGCGCGGGCCGCGCATCGACCACAGCTCGGTCGAAGAGAACCTCGCACTGGTGCACCCCGACGACGTTCAAGGCCTGCTGGACGCGTCGACGCGGGCCGAGCGGGGCGACGGCGTGGTCGACGTGGAGGCACGCTACCGGCGCCGCAACGGCGAGTACCGCCACATGCTGACGCGCCGCGTGGCCGAGCACGACGCCAACGGTCGGGTGATCGCGCTCGTGGGCATGTCGATGGACCAGACCGCGCAGATCACCGAGCGCGAGCGCGCCCGTGTGCTGGCGCGGCGCATCGAGCTCGTGGCCAACGCGGCGGGCGTGGGCATCTGGAGCATCAACCCGGTCGACGGCGCCGCCGAGTGGAACGCTCAGATGTTCGTGATCTACGGGCTCGCAGCTGCTCAGGGCGCGCCCTCGTACCAGGCCTGGCTGAGCCAGCTCGTGCACCCTGACGATCGGCACTGGGTGCAGGCGCTGCGCCACCAGGAACCGACCACGGCCGGTGGCGTGTTCGAGATCGAGCTGCGCATCGTGCGCCCCGACGGCTCGGTGCGCTGGGTGGTGAGCCGCTCGCGCAGCGAGTTGCGCGACGGGCAGGCCCGGCACGTGGGCGTGCAGCTCGACATCACCGAATCGGTTCATCAGCGCCAGTTCGCCGAGCAGGCGATCAGCGACAAGCAGGCGGCCGAACGCGCCAGCCAGGCCAAGTCTGAATTCCTCGCGCGCATGAGCCACGAGTTGCGCACGCCGCTGAACGCGGTGCTCGGTTTTGCGCAGCTCATCGAGCACGACGCCGCCCACCCGTTGCCCGCACTGCAGCTGGAGCGCGTCGCGCGCATCCGTTCGGCCGGCGAACACCTGCTCGCCCTGATCGGCGACGTGCTCGACCTGGCCGCGATCGAAGCCGGCACCTTGCCGCTGGTGTTCGAGGCGGTGGCGATCGATGCCGTGCTGGGAGACGTGGCGCAATGGGTCTCGGCGCCCGCCCATGCCATGAAGGTGCGGCTGCATGTGGAGCCGGGTGCCGGCTGGGTGCGGGCCGATGCGCGGCGCTTGCGGCAGATCGTGGCCAACCTCGTGAGCAATGCCGTCAAGTACAACCACGCCGGCGGGCAGGTCTGGCTTTCTGCACAGGCCACGCCCGACGGCGGCTGGAGCATCGGCGTGCGCGACGACGGCCGCGGCCTCACCCCCGAGCAACGCGAGCACCTGTTCGAGTCGTTCAACCGGCTCGGCGCCGACCGCGAAGGGATCGAAGGCACCGGCATCGGCCTGGCGATCGTGCGCCAGCTCACCGACTTCATGGGCGGGCGTGTCACGGTCCAGAGCGAGCCGGGGCGCGGCAGCCGCTTCGACGTGTGGCTGCCTCGTGCCGAGGCGCCTGTTCAACCGCGTGCTGCCGGCGTCACGGGCGACGCCTCCTCGCTGGTGGCGCCGCCACAGCGGGTGCCGCTGCGCCCGCTGTCGGTGCTCTACATCGAAGACAACCCGGTGAACGTGCTGCTGGTCGAAGAGCTCATCGCGATGCGCCCGAACGTGCGCCTGAGCTGCGCCACCGACGGGCTTTCGGGCGTGGCGCGGGCGCTCGAACAAGCCCCCGACGTGCTGCTGATCGACATGCAATTGCCCGACATCGACGGCTTCGAGGTGCTGCGGCGGCTTCAGAGTGCGCCGGCGCTGGCGCACTGCGTGAAGATCGCGCTCTCGGCCAACGGCATGAGCGACGACATCGGTCGTGCGCGCGCCGCCGGCTTCGACGACTACTGGACCAAGCCGATCGACTTCAAGCGCTTTCTGGCCGACCTCGACACGCTGGCCGCTGCCGCGCCGTCGAGCTGAACCGCTTCAGGGCGCCAGGCGTTCGCGCACCCAGGCTTCACCCTCGAGCCGGTAACGCAGCCGGTCGTGCAGGCGCGACTTTCGGCCCTGCCAGAACTGCCAGTGGTCGGGCACCAGCCGGTAACCGCCCCAGTGCGGTGGGCGCGGCGGGTTGAGCATGAACTTGGCGCCGTACTTCGCTGCGTTGCCCACCAGCACGGCGCGCGACGCGATCACTTCGCTCTGCGGCGAAGCCCAGGCGCCGATGCGCGAGTCGAGCGGGCGCGATTGAAAGTAGGCATCGGACTCTTCTGCCGACATTTTCTCGACCCGGCCTTCGATGCGCACCACCCGTTCCAGCTCGACCCAATGGAACTGCAGCGCGGCGAACGGGTTGCCGGCGAGTTCGCGCCCCTTGCGGCTCTCGTAGTTCGTGTACCAGCAGATGCCGCGCGCGTCGAAGCCCTTGATCAGCACCACACGGGTCGACGGGCGGCCGTCGGCACCGACGGTGGCCAGCGTCATCGCGTTCGCTTCCGGCACCTGGGCGTCGAGTGCCTGCTGCAGCCACAAGGCGAACTGGTCGAGTGGCACCGGTGCCGAGGCGCTCTCGTCGAGCTCGGCACGTTCGTAGCTCTTGCGCAGGTGGGCGATGTCGTTCATGGCTCGAGTATAGAAAGCCGCATCCGGCCGGGGCGCTACCTGTGAGACTTGCTTACGTAGTAGGCCTTAGGTGAAGCTCCCACTAGCTCAAAGGCGCGGCGCATCCGATCCTCGCATCGAGACGGCGGCAGGTTCCTGTCGCCGTGACTTGGCCGTGTCGGCGAGGTCGGGCGGTGCATCAATCAAAAGGAGTAACGCCATGGCTTCGCGGCCGGCGGTGATCGTGTTGGCGGCGGGCAAGGGCTCGCGCTTTCTGGGTACCGAGCACAAGCTCGAACAAAGCCTGGGTGCTTCGACCGTGCTCGGCACGACGCTGGGGCATGCCATCGCCAGCCAGCTGCAGGTGGTGGTCGTCACCACCGACGCTCTGGCCGACGTGGCGCGCCGCAGCGTCGCGGCGCGCGACGTGATCGTGCTGCCCGAGGCCGACGCCCCCGGCCAGGCCGGTCTGGGCATGGGCTATTCGATCAGCGCCGGTGTCAACGCACGCCCCGACGCCAGCGGCTGGCTGGTGCTCCCTGGCGACATGCCTCTGGTGCAAGCTTCCACCCTGCAAGCCGTGGCCCGCGAACTCGCGCACCACGCGGTCGCCTATGCGCAGTACAAGGGCCGGCGTGGGCACCCGGTCGGGTTTTCGGCCGAGTTGTATTCCGAGCTCGCCACGCTCAGCGGTGACGAAGGCGCGCGGCGCGTGATCGCGCGTTACCCGGCCCATGGCCTCGAGGTCGACGATGCGGGCGTGCTGCTCGACGTGGACACGCTGGCCGATCTGGTGAGCGTGCGCGGCGCGAGCAGCGCTGGCGCGAGCACCGTGCGTTAGTGCTGCTTCACGCGGCGGGAGCCGCGTCGCCGGGCGCCGTCGCATCCGTGGGCGCTTCGCCGAGGCCGATTTCCACCGTGCAGCCCGCCAGGGCGCCGACCAGACGAAGCCGCCCGCCGTGGGCGCGTGCCACCAAGTCGGCCAGCATCAGGCCCAGACCCATGTGGTCTTCGTAGGCTTGGTCGTCGAGTGCCCTTTGCAGCAGCTCCCGCTGATCCTCGGCCAGCCCGCTGCCGTCGTCGCTCACCACGACCCACACGCCATCGCCGTCGGAGCGCGTGCTCACCGTGGCCATGGTGGCGCCGTGGCGCAGCGAGTTGTCGAGCAGGTTCATCAGCGCGGCCGCGAGCAGGTCGGGGTCGCAATGTGCCTGCGAGGAGTCGCTGGCGCTGATCGACAGCGTCTCGAAGGGCAACATTGCCGCCAGTTCGGCGATGTCGACACGCTGCCACCGCACTTCCGTGCCGGTTCTGAACAGCGTAAGCAGTGCATTGACCACACGCCGAAGGCGATCGGCCGCTTCGCGGGTGCGTTTCAGGTGTGGTTGCGCTTCCGGTGGGGACTTGCGTTGCGCCACTGCCAGCTGGGCTACCATGCCCGCCAGCGGCGTGCGCAAGGCGTGAGCCGCGTGGTCTGAGAAGGCGCGCTCACTGGCCAGCCGCGTGGCCAGCCGTTCGCCCAGATCCTGAATGGCGTCGTGCATCGGCACCAGTTCGGCGCGGGTGGCTTCGGCCAGCACTTGTTCCGGGTGAAGCGGGTCGAAGCGGGCCACCGATGTCGACATGTCGCTGATCGGCACCAGCTCACGCTGCACGCGCGCGCGCAACCACAGGGCGCACAGCAGCCCGACGAGCAGCGCCGCGGCGGCGGTGAGCGCCGCCGCTTCGAGCCGCGCTTCACGCCGCTCGCTGCCACGCTGCGCCACGTAGACGATGCGGCCAGGGGCATCGAACGGAATGCCGTACACGCGCCATTCGTCGCCAACACTCGAGAAGCCGGCCGTGTGCTGAGCTGCCAAGGGTGTGGCGGGTGCGTGGTGCGAACGCAGCAAGACCTGGTTGCCGGGCCCGACGATCTGCCACACCGTTCGTTCGTCATGCGTGGGCGCGGGCATCGAACCGCCGCCCTGCATCGGCAACTGTGCCTGGTTGAACAAGAGCAGGCCGTAGAGGATCTCGGCCGACTCCTGCAAGGTGTTGTCCAGCAGCTCGTCGACTTCATGGCGCACGGCGAGCCACACCACGGCCGAAACGGCAAAGCCCCAGACCAGTGATACCAGCACCAGCGTGCGCGAGAGCCTCTCGCGGATCGACGGCAGACGAGTCATGCCGAGATTCTGTAGCCGAGCCCGCGAACCGTTTCGACCAGTTCGCGTCCGAGTTTGCGGCGGATGCTGGAGATGTGCACCTCGAGCGAGTTGCTCGAGACTTCGCTCTCCAGCCCGAGCACCAGGGCGTCGAGGTCGCTCTTCGACACAATCCGGCCGGCCCGCAGCGCCAGCGCCTCCAGAAGAGCCCATTCGCGTGCCGTGAGGTTGGCGCGAACGCCGCTGGCGAAGGCGATCTTGCCGGTCAGGTCGAGCTCGACCGACCCGAACTTCAGGCGCGGGCTGGCGGCACCCGAAGCGCGGCGCCGGATGGCCCGAATGCGCGCCGACAGCTCCTCGGGGTCGAAGGGCTTGACGAGGTAGTCGTCGGCCCCCGTGTCCAGGCCGTGGATGCGGTCGCTGAGCAGGTCGCGTGCGGTCAGGATCAGCACAGGGGTCGAATCGCCGTTGCGCCGGATAGAGCGCACCCAGTCGAGCCCGGAACCGTCGGGCAATTGCCAGTCGACGAGCAGCGCGTCGTAGGTCTCCTCGCGCAGCGCGATGACTTCGCTCAGGCGTTTGCACCAGTCCACCACATGCCCGTCGGTCTGCAGAAAGTCGCGCAGGCCTTCGCCGAGGATGGTGTCGTCTTCAAGAAGCAGCAGTCGCATTCGGTCCCTTTCCTTCGGAGCGAAGGTAGCACCGGCACGCGCGCAGTTGTTTCACTTTGGCTTCAGGTTCGACAGGGAAGCTCTCGGCCCTGAACACCTTGCGCCATGCCTTGCTCCCGGCCACCCCATGCCCAACACCCAACACCTTCGCGTCGTACTCTTCGCCGCCTGCCTGTGGACTGCCGCAGCCGCCGGTACGGTACGGGCTGCCGCCGCAGAGATCGTCATCAAGCCAGCCCAGGTTCTCGCGCTCGGCCTGCAGACTCGACCCGTCGCGCCCGGCGCTGAGGCGACCGGCACCCGCCATGCGGCGACCGTGCTGGTACCGGCCAACCAGCAGCGGGTGGTGGCTTCACCGCTGCCGGCGCTCGTGGAAGCCTTGCGCGTGAGCGTCGGCGACACGGTTCGGGCCGGCCAGGTGATTGCCGTGCTGCGCAGCGCGCAGGCGCAGGAACTGCAACACGACGTGCACGTGGCGCGCAGCCACGCCACGATGGCCAGCGCCACGCTGGCACGCGACGAGCAGCTCTTCAAGGAAGGCCTGATCGCCTCGTCGCGCATCGAGGCGAGCCGTGCACAGGCCGGCCTGGCGACCGAGCAGCGCGAAGAGCGCGAACTGGCGCTGCGCCAGGCCGGTGGTTCGGCCGCCCGCGAAGGTGGCGGCATCACGCTGACCGCGCCGATCGATGGGGTCGTGCTCGAGCGCCAGGTCGTGGTCGGCCAGCGTGTCGACGCGGCCGCCGCCATCTACAGGCTGGCGGTGCTGACCCCGCTGTGGCTGGAGATGCAGGTTCCTGCGAGCGATGCCTCGTCGGTTCGCGTCGGCGATGTGGTTGCGGTGACGGGCAGCGAAGCCCGCGGCCGTGTCATCGCGATCGGGCACGCGGTCGACCCTGCCAGCCAGACCGTGCTGGTGCGCGCCGAACTGAGCGCTCCGCCGGCCAACCTGCGCCACGGCTTGGGGGTGGAAGTGCAACTCGGGCGTGTCGTTGCGGGCTTGGTGCGGGTGCCGTCGGCCGCGCTCGTCAACGACGCCGGCACGACCATCGTCTTCGTTGAAGCCGGGCCCGGCCGCTACCGCGCGATGCCCGTCACCGCCGTCACGAGCGCCGGTGGAGCGTCGTCGGTGCGTGGCCTGCCTGCAGACAGCAAGGTGGTGGTTCAGGGCATGGCTTCGCTGAAAGCCTTGCGCGCCGCGCAAACCCCGTGACCCACCGGAATACGACGCCGCCATGCTGTCTGCATTGATCTCATTCTCGCTGCGCCAGCGGGTGCTCGTGTTCATCGTCTCGGCCATGCTGGTGGCCGCGGGTGGCATGGCCTACCTCGGTGTGCCCATCGACGCTTTCCCCGATGTTTCCACCACCCAGGTCAAGCTGATCTTGAAAGCCCCGGGCATGACGCCCGAAGAGGTCGAGTCGCGCATCACCGTGCCGATCGAGCAGGAAGTGCTGGGCATCCCGAAGCAGAAGATGCTGCGCTCGACATCCAAGTACGCCTTGGCCGACATCACGCTCGACTTCGAAGACGGCACCGATGTGTTCTGGGCTCGGCAGCAGGTCAGCGAGCGTCTGGCCGGGGTGATGAAAGACCTGCCGCCGAACACCGCCGGCGGCCTGGCCCCGATCACCACGCCGCTGGGTGAGATGTTCATGTTCACCATGGAAGGGCCGCAGCCGCTCGAAGAGCGCCGCCGCGTGCTCGACTGGGTGGTGCGCCCGGCGCTGCGCACCTTGCCCGGCGTGGCCGACGTGAACAGTCTGGGCGGGCGTGTGCGCACCTTCGAGGTGGTGCCCGACCCGACGGCGCTGCTGGTTCGCGGCGTGACGCTCGCGCAGCTGGAAAGTGCTTTGATGGCCGGCAACCGCAACGACGGCGCAGGCCGGCTGGCCAGTGGTGAAGAAGCGTTGATCGTGCGCGCCGAAGGTGCGATCCACACGCTTGACGACGTGAGTGCAACGGTGCTGCGCTCGGCCGACGGCCGCGTGGTGCGCGTCGGCGACGTGGCCCAGGTGCGCTTCGGTGAGCTCACACGCTACGGCGCCGTCACGCGCGATGGCCAGGGTGAGGCGGTCGAAGGCCTTGTGCTCGGCTTGCGTGGCGCCAACGCGCGCGAAGTGGTGGCGCAGGTCAAGCAGCGGCTGGCCACGCTGGCGCCGAGCCTGCCCAAGGGCATGTCGGTCGTGCCTTTCTATGACCGCAGCAGCCTGGTCGACCGCGCGGTGAACACGGTCGGCCGCGCGCTGCTCGAAGCCGTGGGCCTGGTGCTGCTGCTGTTGTTGGCCTTTCTCGGCAACCTTCGCGCGGCGATCGTGGTGGCGCTGATCCTGCCGTTCTCGGCCCTGGGCACCTTCGTGCTGATGCGCCAGTTCGGCCTGTCGGCCAACCTGATGAGCCTGGGCGGCCTGGCCATCGCGATCGGCATGCTGGTGGACGGTGCGGTCGTGGTGGTCGAGAACGTCGAAACCGCACTCACCGGCTCGCTGGCCGAGCGGCAGTCGCCGCTGCACCTGGTCTACCGTGCCAGCCGCGAAGTGGCGGTGCCGGTGGCCGCTGGCATCGCGATCATCGTGATCGTGTTCCTGCCGCTGCTGAGCCTGGAAGGGCTGGAGGGAAAACTCTTCGCGCCGGTGGCGCTGACGATCGTGTTCGCGCTGACCGTGTCGCTGCTGCTATCTCTCACGCTCGTGCCGGTGCTGGCCTCGTGGCTGCTGAAGGTCGGGCCGGCCCACGAACCATGGCTGGTGCGCCGCTTCAACCGCTTCTATGCGGTGCTGCTGGCCTGGGCCATGCGCCACGAGCGCCTGATGATCGGCGGCGCGCTCGCGGCCCTGGTGGCCACCGGCGTGCTGTTCAGCGTGATCGGCAAGTCGTTCATGCCCACACTCGACGAAGGCGACATCATCATGCAGCTTGAGAAGCTGCCGTCGATCGGCCTGGACACCGCGGTCGCGCTCGACCTGCGGGTGCAGAAGGCGCTGCTCGCGCGCGTGCCCGAGGTGGCGAGTGTGGTGGCGCGCAGCGGTGCCGACGAACTCGGCCTCGACCCGATGGGTCTGAACCAGACCGACAGCTTTCTGGTGCTCAAGCCGCGCGACCAGTGGCGCAAGCCCGACAAGGAATGGCTCATCGGCGAACTCCGCGCGGTGCTGGAAGACTTTCCCGGCATCGACCCGAGTTTCACGCAACCGATCGACATGCGCGTATCGGAAATGCTGACCGGCGTGCGCGGCGACGTGGCGCTGAAAATCTACGGCACCGACCTGGCCGAACTGAACCGGCTGGCCACGAAGACCGAAGGCCTGATCGCTGCGATCAAAGGTGCGACCGACACGCTGACGGTGCGCAATGACGGGGTGCAGTACCTGCAGATCGACGTCGACCGCCTGGCGGCGGGCCGTTTCGGCCTGAACGCCGAGCAGGTTCAGGCCGACCTGCGGCGCTGGGTCGAGGGCCAGCCGATCGGTACTGTCCACGAGGCAGGTCGGCGCACGCCGCTGGTGATCCGTGGCAGCGAAGCGTTGCGCACGTCGGTGGCCGACTTCGAGGCGCTGCGCCTGATGGGTGCCGACGGGCAGTCGGTGCCGCTGCAGTCGGTCGCGAAGTTGCGGCGCGTGGACGGGCCGGTCAAGGTCGACCGCGAGCAGGCACAACGTTATGTCGTGGTGCAGACGAACGTGCGCGGGCGCGACCTGGTGGGCTTTGTCGAAGAAGCACAGCGGCTCGTCGCGGCGCAGCCGCCGCTTCCTTCCGGCTACTCGATGGCCTGGGGTGGGCAATTCGAGAACCAGCAACGGGCCGCGCGCCGCCTGGCGCTGGTGATCCCGGTCGCGCTGGCCCTGATCTTCTTCATCTTGTTCTCTACCTTCGGCTCGGTGCGCCAGGCCCTGCTGGTGCTCGGCAACGTGCCGCTGGCTCTGATCGGCGGGGTGGTCGCCTTGGCAGCGTCGGGCGAGTACCTGTCGGTGCCAGCCTCGGTCGGATTCATCGCCCTGCTCGGCATCGCGGTGCTCAACGGCGTCGTGATGGTGAGCTACTTCAATCAGCTGCTGGCCCAGGGCATGGCACTCGGTGCAGTCGTCGTCGAGGGTGCGCGCCGCCGGCTGCGCCCGGTGCTGATGACGGCCGCCATTTCGGGTGGCGGCCTGGTGCCGCTGCTGTTTGCGACCGGGCCGGGCTCGGAGATCCAGAAGCCGCTGGCGATCGTCGTGATCGGCGGGCTGGTCACCTCGACCCTGCTCACCTTGCTGCTGCTGCCGATGCTGTTCAAGCGCTTCGGCGTGGCAACGCCAACCCCTGTGTCGGAGATCGAACATGCATGAGTTCGAAAGAACCCCCTCGGCACTGGTGTGCCTGACGATCCTGATCCCCGCGGCGGTCGAAGACCGGGCGGTGGACTGGCTCTTGTCGCATGCCGACTGGCAGATCGAATTCAGCGTGCACCCGGTCGCGGCCCGCGGCCCGCTGGTACGCCTTGCGCTGAACGAGGAACGGGTGCGAGGCTTCGCCCACCGGGTCGAGCTGAAACTCATCGTCGCGCGCACCCGTCTCGATGCCTTGGTCGACGCGTTCGAATCCTTGCTCGCGGGTGTGGACGGTGGGTACTGGGTCTTGCCGGTGGAGCGCTTCTGCGCCTTCGGCCTCGTGGCCGTGAAAACGGAGTCGACCCGATGAATGGCTTGCGCAAGTGGTGCGTCGCCGCCGGCGTGCTGCCGGCATGTCTGTTGTGCGCTGTTCTCGCGGTCGCGGTCGCGGCCGAGCCGGGCTCGGACTGGCCGAGGTCGAGCAACACGGTCGACGTGCTGGCCCGCGCCCCGGCCTACCAGGCAGCCTGGCGTGTGGTCGACGCAGAGCAGTCGGTGCATCGACAGTACCTGCTCGGCCCGCACGAGTGGGCCGGAACCCTGAGCACGGCTCGCCGCAGCCAGAGCCAGCCGAGCCCGGAGCGCAGCACCGAATGGGAAGTCGGCCTCGAGCGCGCGCTGCGCCTGCCGGGCAAGTCTGAGGCGTTCGACCGCGCCGGGCAGGCACGTGTGGCGCAGGCGCGGGCGGCCGCGCACAAGGTCTGGCGCGATCAGGCCCGGCTGCTGCTCGAACGACAGGGCCTGTGGTTGCGCGAACGCGAATCAGCGCGGGTGTGGGCGCTGCAGGTGGGCTTATTCCAGCAGCAGCTCGAGACGGTCGCGAAGCGCCAGCGCCTGGGCGATGCCGCCCGCATCGAACAGGAACAGGCCGAAGCGGCTCTCGTGCAAGCGCAGGCCCAGGCCCAGGCGGCTTCGGGTCGTGCGGGCGCGGCGCGGACCGGCCTGGAGCGTCTTTTCCCGGGCATCGACCTGCCGCCCGACACGGAGCTGCCAGCACCACAGCGCCTGCAGCGCACCGATGCGCAATGGATCGCGGCCCAGCTCGAGGCCCACGCCGAGCTCGAGATGGCCCGCGCAGAAAGCGCTGCGGTCGAAACGCAAGCGACGCTCGATGCCGCCGAAACCCGCGCCGACCCGACGCTCGGCGTGCGCTACGGGCGGGCGCGAAACGGGGCCGAGAACGTCTTGGGTGTGGTGTTGAGCATCCCGTTCGGCGGCGACTACCGGGCGGCCGGCGCGGCGGCCACGGCATCCCGTTCCGCGGCCGCTGCGCTGCGCCAGGCCGACGCCGAGTGGCGCGCCCAGGCAGACGCTGCACAGCGTCTGCACGAGGCCCACACGGCCTATGCGTTCTGGCAGGCCAGTGCCGACGCTGCGCAGCGTCTGGCGCGTGCGGCCGACAAGTTGCAGCGGGGTTACCAGCTCGGCGCGGGCAGCCTCACAGACGTGTTGTCGGCAAGGCGTCTGGCGAACGAACAGCAACTGTCTGCAGCGGTGGGCGCGGTCGACGCGTGGCTATCGCAGCACAGGCTCGAGCTGGAGGCAGACCGGTTGTGGGCGGAACCATCGGTTCGCCATTGACAGGCAGGGGTGCTCATGCACGGTGTCTATCAGAGCTGGCCGTCGATGAAGGCCGTGAGCTGCGTTTTCGTGACGGCCCCGACCTTGGTTGCCTTCAGCTCGCCGCCCTTGAACAGCATGAGGGTGGGCACACCCCGCACACCGAGCTTGGCCGGGATCAAACGGTTCTCGTCGACGTTGATCTTGACGATCTTCAGCCGACCGCCATAAGCCTTTGAAGCCTCGTCGAGCAGCGGCGCGATCGCCTTGCACGGGCCACACCAGGTGGCCCAGCAGTCGACGAGCACCGGCTCATCCGACTGAATGACGTCGCTCTCGAACGAAGCGTCGCTGGTGTCTTGAATCAGGGCGGTGCTCATGCAGGTTCCTCATGGCCAATAAATGTGTGATGTGCACATTGTCAGCCTGACCCGGCTCGCCCGGAGCTTCATGATTGTTTCTGGATGTTGAGGCGGTGCTCTCAGGTCGTCAGCGCGTGCTGGCGAGCCAGCGCCACCAGCCGTTCCACGTCGCGGTCGCGAATGCCGCAGCCGCGCAGCGAGGTGGCGGTTTCCAGCAGGTAGTCGAGCGTGCTGCCGAAGCGGCCGTTGGCGCAACGCAGGATCTCGAGCATCTGCGGGTCGGCCAAGGTGCCGGTGTGGGCCGGGCTGTTGCGGCTGAGCGTGAACGCCAGCGCGTTGATGCGGCCTTGCGGCGTGCGGCAGGGCAGCCACTTCGGGTCGTAGACACCGGTCGGCATCTCGCGCAGCCAAAGGCGCTCGAGTTGCGCCCGCGCGTGCTGGCGCTCGACGCGATAGGCGACGCCGCGGCACGAGCCCCCCGAGACCAGCGCGAACACCAGCCCCGGGCATTCGGGTGTGCCGCGGTTGATGCGCGAGCGCATCTCGAGCGCGCGGTGCCAGCCGTGCACGGCGGCGGGGCGTTGCTCGGCAGCTTCGAACTCGGGGCGCCAGATCAGCGAGGCATAGCCGAACACCCACAGGTCGGTTTCACCGCCCCAGGTGTCGATGGCTTCGCGCAGCATGTGGTCGGTGTCGCGAACGCTCAGCGTCGAAAAATCTGCGCTCATGGCCTGACTCTAGAATGAAAAACCGAAGTCGAGGAATCTCGAATGAACGACCAGAACGACGAAGCGCAAAGTTATGCACTGATGGTGCTGGCCGGGCTGGTGGCCCTGGTGATCGCCGGCGTGCTGGCACTCGCCATTTCGAGCACGCAGCGTGCCAAGGCGGCGGCCAAGGGGGCAACGCCGGCCGTGGCCAGCGTCATGGCAGCACCCGACGCGCGGGTCTACTTCGAGACCGGCTCCGATGCATTGTCGGACGAAGCGCAGGCGGCTCTGGCCAGCGCCGCCGAAGCGGCCCGCGCCGACGGCAGCAAGAGCCTGCTGATCTCGGGCTTCCACGACGCCAGCGGCGACGCGGCCCAGAACGCCGAGCTGGCGAAGAAGCGGGCGATGGCGGTGCGCCATGCGCTCGAAGCCAACGGCGTCACGCCGGATCGCCTGGTGCTCGACAAACCCGCCCTGACGACCGGCGGTGCCGACGCGCGCGAAGCGCGCCGCGTCGACGTGCGCCTGCGCTGACCTTCAACGTTTCCTGACGGCCCGATTCCTGGCGTTGCCCAGTTGCGCTTGACAAGTCACTTGATGGTGACATACTGTAGTCACCATTTAGTGACAACAGGAGAAAGTCATGCAACGTCGATCCTTCATGCGTCTCGTGGGCGGGGGCACGGTGGCCGCGGCGACGCTGCCGCTGGTGGCTTGTTCGAGCGCGTTCCCGACCGAGGCGCTGACCGCCTGGCAAGGCCCCGGCAACGAGCCCGACCTGCGCCGCTGGGCTCTGGCCCACGCGATCCTCGCGCCGAGCCCGCACAACCGCCAGCCCTGGCTCGCCGACCTGCGCGAAGCGAACGCGGTGAGCCTGTTCGTGGACCGCACGCGCCTGCTGCCCGAGACCGACCCGTGGCACCGCCAGATCATGATCGGGCAGGGCACCTTCATCGAAGCGCTCGTGCTCGCCTTGCAGGCGCGCGGGCTGGCGCCGGTGGTGACGCTCTTCCCCGAAGGCGAGTTCAAGCCGCGCGAGCTCGACGACCGGCCGGTGGCGCGCGTGAGCTGGGCGCCTGTTGGCACAGCGCCGGCGCGTGACCCGCTGTTCACGCAGCTGCTGCGGCGCTGCACGGCGAAGGTCGACTACGACACCACGCGGCCGGTGCAGCCCGAGGCCCTCAACGCACTGAAGGCCGCGCTGACCGACCCGGACGTGCATTTCGACGCGAGCCTCGATGCAGCCCGCGTGGCCCGCCTGCGAACGCTGTGCTGGGAGTCGGCGCAGGTCGAACTGCTCACGCCGCGCACCATCATGGAAAGCCTGCGCCTCACCCGCGTGGGCCCGGGCGAGATCGCGCTGCACCGCGACGGCATCAGCATCAACACGCTCGTGCCACGCATCGCCAACGCCGTCGGCGCCTTCGACCGCGAGCATCCGCCCGAGCCCGGCAGCACGGCCTACAAGCAGATGATGAGCCGCTTCGAGGGGCACAGCCGCACGGCGATGGGCTTCGTGTGGCTGTCCACGCCCACGGAACGCCACGCGGTCAGCGGCAGCCTGCGCAGTGCCGAAGTGAACGCCGGTCGCGCCTACATGCGGCTGCAGCTCAAGGCCACCGAGCTTGGCCTGCAGATGCACCCGATGAGCCAGGCGCCACAAGAGTTCGCCGAGATGAAGACCCACTACGACGAACTGCACCGCCTGCTGCTCGGCAGAGCAGCGACGGAAGAAACGGTGCAGATGTTCTGCCGCATCGGCCACTGCGCGCCCACCCAACACCAGCCACGCCGCGGGGTCGACGCGATCCTGCGCACTTGACGCCGGCCGCGGGCGTGCAGAATGGGTCGATGACAGGCTCCCCAAAAGCAGACACCGCCTCGCGCCGCCCTGCCCTCCGTGCCGGCCGCGATCGCGCGGCCACCGAAAAACTGATCCTCGCCGCGGTGGGCGAGGTGCTCGCGCGTGACGGCTTCGCGGGCATCGGCGTCAATGCCATTGCCAAACACGCGGGCGTCGACAAGGTGCTGATCTACCGCTACTTCGGCGGCCTGCCGGAATTGCTGAAAGCCTGGGGCGACAGCGGGCGCTTCTGGCCCGACGTGGAAGACCTGCTCGGCCCCGAGCCGCACGAGTTCCTGGCGCTGCCGGCGGCCGAACGCTTCGCGCGCTTCTTCGAGCACTTCATCGACAGCTTGCGCGCGCGCCCGCTGACGCTCGAGATCCTGGCGGCCGAAGTGGCGGAGCGCAATGAACTGACCGCCATTCTCGAAGCCGAGCGCGAAGCCTGGGGCGCGGACGCAGCGCGGCTGCTTGGCGGCAAGGAGTTCGAGGCGCGGCCCGAACTGCAGGGCGTGGCCTTGCTGCTGATTGCCGGGGTGCAGTACCTGCTGCTGCGCAGCCGCAAGATCCGCATCTTCGGCGGGCTGAACATCCAGAGCGACGCCGGCTGGGACACGCTGAAGGCCTCGACCCGCGCGATGGCACTGGCCATGCTGGCGTGAACACCGACGCCGATTGATTTGACGATGTAACCAGGTTACGGAACAATCGACCCATCAGTTACGGAGCGAACCCGCCATGACCCAAGCCCTCGACGAAGTCACCCAGCGCATCCGCGAACGAAGTGCCAAGACGCGGGCCGCCTACCTGGCGCGTGTCGACGCCGCCGCGGGCCGCCCGCGCGGTTCCGACCGCATGGGTTGTGCCAACGTGGCGCACGCTTTCGCGGCCATGCCGGCGAACGACAAACTGCGCATCGTGGCCGAACGCGCGCCGCACCTCGGCGTGGTCACGGCCTACAACGACATGCTCTCGGCGCACCAGCCCTACGAAGGGTTCCCGGCCGTGATCCGCGACGAAGCGCATCGGCTCGGCGCCACCGTGCAGGTGGCCGGTGGCGTGCCGGCCATGTGCGACGGCGTGACGCAAGGTCTGCCCGGCATGGAGCTCAGCCTGTTCTCGCGCGACACGATCGCGATGAGCACGGCCGTGGCGCTGACGCACGACGTGTTCGACGGCGCCTTGCTGCTCGGCGTGTGCGACAAGATCGTGCCGGGGCTGCTGAT
Source organism: Rhizobacter sp. (assembly GCF_032229685.1). Classification (GTDB taxonomy): domain Bacteria; phylum Pseudomonadota; class Gammaproteobacteria; order Burkholderiales; family Burkholderiaceae_C; genus LMDS01. The sequence goes on from NZ_JAVTWP010000038.1 coordinate 108,775, forward strand.
CGGCGCGCTGCATTTCGGCCACTTGCCGTGTGTGTTCGTGCCGGCCGGGCCGATGAGCAGCGGCTTGTCGAACACCGCCAAGTCGAAAGTGCGCGAGCAGTTCGCGCAAGGCCTGGTCGGGCGCGACAAGCTGCTCGAAGCCGAGTCGGCCGCGTACCACGGCGCCGGCACCTGCACCTTCTACGGCACCGCCAACAGCAACCAGATGCTGCTCGAAGCGATGGGCCTGCACGTGCCGGGTGCGGCCTTCGTGCACCCGCACGCCGAGTTGCGCGAAGCGCTGACACGCGACGCCGTGCGAACGCTGCTCGGCATCACGAAACAAGCGCGCTTCACGCCGATCGGCCGCATGGTCGACGAGCGCGTGATCGTCAACGCGATGGTCGCGCTGCTCGCCACCGGCGGCTCGACCAACCACCTGATTCACTGGGTGGCGGTGGCGCGCTCGGCCGGCATATTGATCGACTGGACCGACTTTTCCGACCTGTCGCACGCCACGCCGTTGCTGACGCGTGTGTACCCGAACGGCACGGCCGACGTGAACCAGTTCCAGTCGGCCGGCGGCCCGGGTTTCGTGATCCGCGAGCTGCTCGACAGCGGCGCGATGCACGCCGACGTGACCACGGTCACCGCCGGCGGCATGCGCGACTACACGCAGTTGCCGGTGAAGGAGGGCGCGCAGCTGAGCTGGAGCGCATTGCCGAAGGACAGCGGCGACGACTCGGTCGTCCGCACGGCCGCTCAACCCTTCAGCCCCGAAGGCGGCCTGAAGCTCTTGACCGGCAACCTCGGCCGCGCCGTCATCAAGGTCTCGGCCGTGCCCGAAGACCGCCACGTCGTCGAAGCGCCGGCCATCGTGTTCGGAACGCAGGAAGAATTGCAGGCGGCCTTCAAGGCCGGTGAGCTGGAGCGCGACTTCATCGCGGTGGTGCGCTTCCAGGGCCCGCGTGCGAACGGCATGCCCGAACTGCACAAGCTGACGCCGCCGCTCGCGGTGCTGCAAGGCAAGGGCTTCAAGGTGGCGCTCGTGACCGACGGCCGCATGAGCGGCGCTTCTGGCAAGGTGCCCGCGGCCATCCACGTCAGCCCCGAAGTGCTGGCCGGCGGCCCGCTCGGCAAGGTGCGCAGCGGCGACGTGATCCGGCTCGACGCGGTGGCTGGCACGCTCACTGCATTGGTCGACGAGGCGACCTGGGCGAAGCGCGAGCACGTCGTGCTCTCGGACGAACAGGCCGAGGTCAACGCCCACGGCCTCGGCCGAGAACTTTTCGGCGGCATGCGCCGCAACGTGCTGACGGCCGAAGAAGGCGCCGTCACCTGGTTGTGAATTCCGGAGCAATGTGATGAACACACTCGAACTCGTGCAATACGGCCCGGTGATTCCGGTCATCGTGATCAACCGACTCGAAGACGCGGTGCCAATGGCGCAGGCGCTCGTCGACGGTGGTGTGCGTGTGCTCGAAGTGACGCTGCGCACGCCGATCGCGCTGAAGTGCATGGAAGCGATCGCACGTTCGGTGCCGGGCGCGATCCTCGGTGCCGGCACGGTGCGCAGCACGGCCGACGCGCAGGCCGCGAAAGACGTGGGCTGCAGCTTCGCGGTGAGCCCGGGTTACACCAGCGCCATCGGCAACGCCTGCCGCGAGATCGGCCTGCCGCTGTTGCCCGGCACCGCGACCGGCAGCGAAGTGATGCAGGCGAATGCCGACGGCTACTTCTTCCTGAAGTTCTTTCCCGCCATGCAGGCCGGCGGCATCCCGATGCTGAAGGCCCTGGCCGGGCCGTTCACCGACGTGGTGTTCTGCCCCACCGGCGGCATCACGCTGGAGACGGCGCCGCAGTTCCTCGCATTGCCGAACGTGAAGGTCTGCGGCGGTTCGTGGCTCACGCCCGCCGATGCGGTGGCGTCGAAAGACTGGGCGCGCATCACCAGGCTCGCGAAAGAGGCGAGCGCGCTGCGCGGTTGAGGCCGATCAGCCGGCGCGCAACGCGTCGGGCGAGTCCGCGGTTTCCTTGCGCTCGATCAGCTCGACCTTGTAGCCGTCGGGGTCGGTGATGAAGGCGATCACGGTGGTGCCGCCTTTCACCGGGCCGGCCTCGCGCGTGACGTTGCCACCGCCGTGGCGGATCTTCTCGCAGGCCGCATACGCGTCGGGCACCCCGATCGCGATGTGGCCGTAGGCGGTGCCGAGTTCGTACGACGAGACGCCGTGGTTGTAGGTCAACTCGATCTCGGCGTGTTCCGGGTTCTTGCCATAGCCGAGGAAGGCCAGGCTGTAGTTCTGCGACGGGTTCTCTGATTGGCGGATCAGCGTCATGCCCATCACCTTCGTGTAGAAGTCGATCGAGCGTTGCAGGTCGCCGACGCGCAGCATGGTGTGGAGCAGTCTCATGTCAGGTTCTTTCTGGCCTCATGGGGCATCGAAGATGAAACAGGTGGTCGATGCGTGAGCGTACAGCTTTCCGTCGGGGCCGACCAAACGGCCTTCGGCCGTGGCCATGCGCCCGCCGACGTGGATCACCGTGCCGATCGCGCGCACCAGCGGAACCTTCACTGTCACCGCACGCACAAAATTGACCTTCAGTTCGGCCGTCGTGTAGGCCTTGCCGGCGGGCAGCGTGGAATGCACCGCGCAGCCGACGCACGAGTCGAGCAGGGTTGCGATCCAGCCGCCGTGCACCGTGCCGATCGGGTTGTAGTGCTCGAGCTTGGGCCGGCCCTGGAACACCGCGCGGCCGTGCGTGACTTCGACCGGCAGGAACGACAGCGTGGTGCCGATCGCCGGCCCGGGCGCACCACCGGCGAAGAGCATCTCGAAGAATTCGAGGCCGGTCTTGCCCTGCACCTGCTCCGGCTTGGCCAGGCCGGGGCCGGCCATCGCCGCCCGGCGCCGCTGTTCGTCGGCTTCCCATTGCGCCAGCACCTCGGTGGCATCGGTCGTCGTGCTCATGCGTTTTCTCCTGAACATTGCAATTACAACAATTGTAGCTACAATCAATTTCATGTCCAGCCAAGCCGACCTCAAGACGCGCCGCGGCGACGTGCCTGCATTGCCTGTGCCGCGCGGCTGCACCAACCTGAAGCTGCGCCAGCTCGGCCGCCGCGTGAGCCAGCACTACGACCGCATCGTCGGCACCGTGGGCTTGAAGACGAGCCAGTATTCGCTGCTCTCGCACGTCGTCACGCTCGGCCCGATCCGCCCCGGTGATCTGGCGGCGCAGATGGAGATGGACGCTTCCACGCTCACGCGCAACCTGCAGCCGCTGGTGGCGCAGGGCTGGGTCGAAATCGGCCCCGGTGAAGACGGTCGCAGCCGGCTCGTCACCGCCACCGACGCCGGGCGCGACAAACGCGCCGAGGCGCAACGCGAATGGAAGCGCGCGCAACTCGCGCTGAACGGCAAGCTCGGCATCGAGCGCGTGGCGCAATTGCACGCGCAGATCGACGAATGCCTCGCTTTGATGAACCAGGAACCCGGAGACACCGATGAGTGACACCCCCACCACCTTGCGGCGCTACGGCGTCGGCCTGGTCTTGCTCGCCGCCGCCGGCACCTTCGCGGTGACGATGGGGGTTCGCCAATCGATGGGCTTGTTCCTGAACACCATGAACAGCTCGACCGGCCTCGGCCTCGCCAGCATCAGCCTGGCGTTCGCGTTCGGGCAACTCTGGTGGGGCCTCACACAGCCGTTCGCCGGCATGGTGGCCGACCGCATCGGCACGGCGCGCGTGGTGGTGACCGGCGTGGTGCTGATCGCGATCGGCACTGCGCTCACGCCCTACATGACGAGCACGCTCGGGCTGATCTTCTCGATCGGCGTGCTCGCCGCCGGCGGCGCCGGCATGGCCGGGCCTTCGGTGTTGATGGCGGCGACCACGCGCCTCATCCCGCCCGAGAAGCGTGGCATGGCGACCGGCATCGTCAACGCCGGCGGCTCGTTCGGGCAGTTCGTGTTCGTGCCGATCGCCGGTGCCATCACCGCGGCGGCCGGGTGGGTCGGCGCGCTGCAGGGCATGGCGTTGATCACGCTGCTGGCCTTGCCGGCGGCCTGGGTGCTGCGGGGCAATTCGGTTCAGGCCGCGGTGGCCGGCGCTGCGCCCGTCAAGTCGGAAACCACGAGACAAGCCGTGTCGCGAGCGCTGGCCACACCGAGCTTTCGCCTGCTCGCGGCTGGCTTCTTCGTCTGCGGCTTCCACGTCGCTTTCATCGCCACGCACCTGCCGGGCGTTGTGGCGGCCTGCCAGTTGCCGGCATCTGTCGGTGCATGGTCGCTGGCCGTCGTCGGCTTGTTCAACATCGTCGGCAGCTTCACGGTGGGCTGGGCTGTGGGCCGCTGGCGCATGAAGTCCTTGCTGTCGCTGATCTATGCCGCACGCGCACTGGCCGTCATCGTCTTCGTGCTGTCGCCGAAGACCGAGGCGGTGATGCTGGTCTTCGCCGCGGTGATCGGCCTGACCTACCTCTCGACCGTGCCGCCCACAGCGGGCCTGGTCGCCAAGATGTTCGGCACGGCGCACATGGCCACGCTGTTCGGCCTGGTGATGCTGTCGCACCAGCTCGGCGGCTTTCTCGGCGCCTACATGGGCGGCAAATCCTTCGAGTGGACCGGCGCCTACGACTGGATGTGGTACGCCGACATCGTGCTGGCCGTCGGCGCGGCGCTGATCCACCTGCCGATCAGGGAAGCGAAGCTCGCGCCGCGCGCGGTGCCTGCGTGAACGCCCCAGCGTGAACCGCCGTCAGGAACCTCGCGCCGTTTCCGGGCCGGGGACCACGTTGTCGCCGTAAGCCGTTTTCCACAGCGCAGCGAGCTTTTCGCTCGCATCGAGCCGTTCACCCGGCAGGCCGTCTTCGGCATGCCAGTTCGCCACGCGCGATTCGACGGCGTAGTGCGAGGTGGGCTTGAGTGCCGACGGGTCATCGAAGGCGCCGACCGTCAGGTCCATCGACGCCGAATGCGGGAACTCGAAGCTGAGTGGCGTGCCACAGTGGCCGCAAAAGCCGCGCCGCGCGATCTTCGACGACGCGTAATACGTGGGCGCGGCGGCCGTCCAGGTGACCTGGTCCTTGCGCAGGTTGATGAACGCCGCACGCGTGTTGCCCACGGCGAGCTGGCACATGCGGCAGTGGCAGTAGTAGCCCTCGCGTTGGTCGGGCCGCGCTTCGAAGCGCACGCGGCCGCACAGGCAGCCGCCGGTCAGTGCTGCGGTGTCGTTCATGGTGCCACCGTGTAGTTGAGGGCCAGCCGCCCGCCGTCCACGTAGACGACCTCGCCGGTCATGTAGCTGGCCGCACTGCTGACGAGAAAGGCGCACACGTCGGCGATCTCGCCCGGCTCGCCCAGGCGCTTCATCGGCGTGCGGCTGAGGATGCGCTGCTTCGCTTCTTCGCTGCCGAGCACGGCGTTCTTCGCGAGTTCGGTCGCGATCGTGCCCGGCCCGACCGCGTTGACGCGGATGCCGTGCTCGGCGAGCGCGAGCGCCATCACGCGCGTCAGCTGGTTCACGCCGCCCTTGCTGGCGTTGTAGCTGGCGATGCTCGGGATCGCCATCACCGCGTTGACCGAACTCATGTTGACGATGGCGCCGCCGCCGGTCTTGGCCATCTCGCGCGCCACTGCCTGGCCGACGAGGAAGGCGCCTTTGAGGTTCACGTCGATCACCGCGTCCCAGTCGGCTTCGGTGATGTCGAGAAAGTTCGCGGCCTTGAAGATGCCGGCGTTGTTCACGAGCGCGTCGATGCGGCCGAAGGCCTTCAGCGTGGCAGCGACGCAGGCCTCGACTTCGGCGCGCTTCGCCACGTTGCAATGCAGGTAGACCGCGCGCTGCCCACGCGCTGTGATCGCATCCGCCAGGGCTTGCCCGCGCGCATCGTCCACGTCCCACAACGCGACCGCGGCGCCGTCTTGCGCAAGCCGTTCGGCACACGCCGCGCCGATGCCTTGCGCCGCGCCGGTGACGATGGCGACCTGGCCTTCGAAATGAAATTGCACTGGGTTCATCGTGCTCTCCGGTTCAGCCACACGGCCATGCCCTGGGCGTTGAGTTCGAGGTCGAGTGCGAGCAGTTCGAGGATCTGCGCATCGGGCAAGGTGCAGCCGTGCGCGCGGAGGCTCGCGACATAGATCTCGCCGAAGCGCTGCGCCATGCGCGCATGGCGCTCGGCGTCGTTCGGCAGCGATCTGGCGAACGCCACCATCTGGTCCATCAGCCCGAGCATCAGCGTGCCGAGACGCTGCACGTCGCCCACTCGACCGTAGTGCGTGAGGTACAGGCACTCGGGCTCGAAGGCGAGCATGCGTTGCACCGAAGCGCGCATCGCTTCGGGCTCGAACTGGACCGGCGTGGAAGTCGGCATCAACCACGCGCCCCGGGCCGTGTCGAAGTCGCGGTACGACAGGCCGAAGGTGTCCCCGGTGAAGAAGCCGCGGCTGCGCTCGTCCCAGATGCAGTGGTGGTGGCGGGCATGGCCGGGCGTGTCGAGAAACTTCAGCGGCCGGCCCGCCAGCGCGAGCACGAAGCCGTCTTCGGTGCGAAGCACCCGTTCGGCGGCCACCGGCACGATGCGGCCGTAAGAGCGGGTCACCTCCGGCTCGCCGTACACGGCTCGGGCGCCGTTCGTCAGCCTTTCCGGGTCGATCATGTGGCGCGCGCCGTGCGGGTGCACCACGAGCCGGGCGTTCGGCAACTGCTGCATCAGCAGCCCGGCGCCGCCGGCGTGGTCGAGGTGCACGTGGGTCACGATGACGAAGTCGACGGCTTCAGGGGCGAGCCCCAGCGATGCCAGCGTCGCCATCAGCCGGGGCACCGCGTGGTTGGTGCCGGTGTCGACGAAAGCGGCGCGGCCGTTCTCATTGATCAGAAAGCTCGCGTCGAACAGCGGCCGGTGAAAGCCGGTGTCGATCACGTGGATTCCGTGGGCGATCGCTTGCACGAAGGGCAGGGTGGGCATGATTCGATTCTATGGAGTCGCGCTGAAACTCTTGCGGGTGGGTGGGGTCAGAATGCGCTGGCGAGCAATCTTCGGAGGTGAGCATGGTGTCGAATCTGGTTCCACGCGCGGCGCTGCTGTTCGCAGCACTGCTCGCCGGCTGCGCGGCGCTCGCGCCTGCGGCGGCGCCGCTGGGCACGCCGATCGCAGAAGTGCGGCGTGGCTCCTTCGGCCCGACCGGCGAATACCCGTTGCCCGGCGGCGGCACGCGGCTCGAGTTCGCGCAGGGTTCGTTCGGCAAGCAGACCTGGATGATGGACTTCGACGCCCAGGGCAAGCTGGTGGCCAAGGAACAGGTGCTCACCGAAGCCAACTTCGCGCGCATCGTGCCCGGCATGCAGGGTACCGAAGTGCAGATGCGCCTGGGCCGGCCGGCGCATGTGTTCTCGGTGCAGCGCCAGCACCTCCAGGTCTGGAACTACCGATACTTCGGCGGTGACTGCGTGTGGTTCCAGGTCTCGGTGAGTGACGCCGGGCCTGTGACGCAGGCAGGCATCGGCACCGACCCGGCCTGCGACGGGCCGAGCAACGCACGCGACTGAGACCACCCCATGACGATCAAGCTCTACGGCATCCCCAATTGCGACACGGTGAAGAAAGCGCGCGCCTGGCTGGCAGACAACAGCCGCGACGTTCAGTTCGTCGACTTCAAGAAGGGCGGCGTGCCGTCAGCGCGGCTCGACGCCTGGCTCGCCAGCGTGGGCTGGGAGACGCTGCTCAACCGCAAGGGCACCACTTGGCGCAAGCTCGGCGACGACGTGCGCGAAGCAGTGGTCGACTCGGCGAGTGCGCGCAACTTGATGCTCGAACAGCCGAGCGTGATCAAGCGGCCGGTCGTCGAATGGGCCGACGGTCGCACCACGGTCGGCTTCGACGTTGCCGCCTGGGCGAAACGCTGAAGCCCGCGCTCAGAGCCGCAGGTCGAAGCCCGCGCTCGCCACCACCTGCCCGTTGATTCGCAAGTCGACCGCGTGGTGCCCGGCGTGGTACACGCGGGTCGTGATCAGGCGCATCGAATGGCTCTTGCGCAGCGCGCGTTGCTCGTGCGCCGCGAGTTCGATCGTCCAGCCCTTGAACACCTTGTCGGTGGTGCCACCGTTGGCTTTCACGTGGTGAACGGCGTAGTCGATCACGAGCTTCTGCGCGCGGCTCGCGGTCGACGCGAGCGTCACGGCCAGTTCGAGGTTGCCGCCGACCGCCACCCGCTTCGGCGTGATCGAAAGCGCCGCAGTCCCGCGCAGTGGCTTGCCCAGGCCCCAGGCCTTCAGCACGCGCGCATCGCCCTTCTTCACGAGGGTGCGCGTGGCGTGCTTGAGCAGCGCGCGGCGTTCTGGCGAGGCATCGGCCAGGTGCTGTTCGAGCCACTCGGCGACAACGGCAGGGTGATCTTTTGCGATGTCGTTCAAGTGGTTCGCCACGCTGCGGCGCACGTAGTCGCTCGCATCGTCCTGCAGTGCCAGCAGCAGCGGCAAGGTCGGCGTCGGGTCCTTGATCAGACCCTTGAGCTGCAAACCCCAGGGCAGCCGCGGCCGGCTGCCCTCGCTGACCAGCCGGCGCACGTGTTCGCTCGGGTCGGTGGCCCATTGCGCCAGCGTGGCGAAGGTGAGTTCGGGGTGCTGCTCGATGAACGCGCGGATCGGCCATTCGGCGGTGAAACGTTGCGTCAAGGCGTGCAGCGCGGCGAGCGCGCGCTCGGGCGACTGCAGGCCGCGCCTCGACACGTATTCGCCCATCGGCCAGACTGCCCATCCTGCGAGTGCGCCATTACCTACCTGTGCCCAGCGCGGGTCGTTCTGCGCGCCGGGTGGGGCGAGCGTGGCTTCGAGCAAGGCAGCGGCCTCATCGAAGTCCTCGGGCAAGGTCGCTTCCAGCGCGGCGCTCACGTGGCGCGCGCGGGCCTTGAATTCGAGCGCGTCGAGACCGGTCTGCCCGAGCTTCAGGAAGCGTTTTCGGTCGAAGGCCGGCCAGGCTTTCTGCAGCGCTGTGCCGATCGCCTCGACCGTGCCCTGGTTGATCAGGTTCTTGAACGGCTCCATCGACCGATCAGGCCAACAACTGTCGCAGCACGAAGGGCAGGATGCCGCCGTGCTTGTAGTAGTCGACCTCGATCGGCGTGTCGATGCGCAGCGTCAGGTCGACCTTGCGTTTGGAACCGTCGGTGCCTGTGATCACGAGCTTCGCCTGCTGCTGCGGCTTGATCTCGGCCGCGAGCTCGATGTCGAAGGTCTCGTTGCCCTTGATGCCGAGCGACTCCCAGGAATCGCCGGGTTTGAACTGCAGCGGCAGCACGCCCATGCCGACCAGGTTGCTGCGGTGGATGCGCTCGAAGCTGCGTGCGACCACGGCCTTGATGCCCAGCAACTGCGTGCCCTTGGCGGCCCAGTCGCGGCTCGAGCCGGTGCCGTATTCCTCGCCACCGAAGATGACCGTGGGCGTGCCGGCGGCCATGTACTTCATGGCGGCGTCGTAGATGAACATCTTCTCGCCCGAGGGCTGGAACAGCGTCACGCCGCCTTCTTCGCGCGAGCCGTCGGCGCCGGCCGGAATCATCAGGTTCTTGATGCGCACGTTGGCGAAAGTGCCACGCACCATCACGTCGTGGTGGCCGCGGCGCGAGCCGTAGGAGTTGAAGTCGGCCTTCTGCACGCCGTGCGCTTTCAGCCAGGCGCCGGCGGGTGAAGCTTCCTTGATCGCGCCGGCCGGCGAGATGTGGTCGGTGGTGATCGAGTCGCCGAACAGCGCCATCGCGCGGGCGCCCGTCACGCCGGCCACCAGGGCGGCCGGTTTCATCGTGAAGCCGTCGAAGAACGGCGGCTCGGCGATGTAGGTCGAGCGAGGCCAGTCGTAGACCTGCCCCTTCACGCCCTTGATGTTCTTCCACAGCTTGCCGGGTTCGCTCGCGACCTTGTCGTAGTTCGCGCGGAAGGCCTTGCCGTTCATCGCGTACTTCATCAGTGCGTAGATCTCGTCGCTGGTCGGCCACACGTCGCCGAGGTACACGTCGCGCCCGCCCTTGCCTTTGCCGAGTGGCTCGCTCATCAGGTCCTTGTTGACGGTGCCGGCGATCGCGTAAGCCACGACCAGCGGCGGGCTGGCGAGGAAGTTGGCCTTCAGGTTCGGGTGGATGCGCGCTTCGAAGTTGCGGTTGCCCGAGAGCACGGCGGCGCAGATCAGGTCGTTCTTGGTGATGGCTTCGTTGAACTCGGGGCGCAGGTCGCCGGCGTTGCCGATGCAGGTGGTGCAGCCGTAGGCCGCCACGTTGAAGCCGAGCTTCTCGAGGTAGGGCAGCAGGCCGGCCTTTTCGAGGTATTCGGTGACGATGCGCGAGCCCGGTGCGAGCGAGGTCTTGATGTGCGGCGCGACCTTGAGGCCGGCCTCGACCGCCTTCTTCGCCAGCAGCCCGGCGGCGAGCAGCACGCTCGGGTTCGAGGTGTTGGTGCACGAGGTGATCGCGGCGATCAGCACGTCGCCGTTGCCGAGCGAGATGTCGCCGGCCTTCGGCGGAATGGGCGGCGCTTCGGAATGCGCTGCTTCGAGCGTCGGGTGGCCGCCCACCATCTCGACGACCTGGCGCGGGGCGCCCGGCGCGGCCGCAGGCACCGCGGCCGGCGCCTTGGCCACCGCGTCTTGCGCGCGCACCACATGGCGGGTGTGCAGATGCGCGGCCGGCAGGTTGAAGCCGTTCTCCGAAGGCGGCTTGCTGTAGAGCGACGCGAACTGCGTTTTCACGTGGCCGAGTTCGATGCGGTCTTGTGGCCGTTTCGGCCCGGCCAGGCTGGGCGCGACCGTGCCGAGGTCGAGCGACACGACCCGCGTGTACTGGATGTCGGCGAGCTGCTTCGAAGCACCCGCCGCCCCCGGCACGCCGAACATGCCCTGGGCGCGGAAGTAGGCCTCGAAGGCTTCGATCTCGGCGGTGGTGCGGCCGGTCCCCTTGAAGTAGGCGAGCGTCTTGTCGTCGACCGGAAAGAAGCCCATCGTGGCGCCGTATTCCGGTGCCATGTTGCCGATGGTCGCGCGGTCGGGCAGGGCCAGGCTGGCCGTGCCTTCGCCGAAGAACTCGACGAACTTGCCGACGACCTTTTCGCGCCGCAGGATCTCGGTGACGGTGAGCACCAGGTCGGTCGCCGTCACGCCTTCGCGCAACCGGCCGGTGAACTCGAAGCCGACCACGTCGGGCGTCAAGAAGTACACCGGCTGGCCGAGCATGCCGGCCTCGGCCTCGATGCCGCCCACGCCCCAGCCGACCACGCCGATGCCGTTGATCATGGTGGTGTGGCTGTCGGTGCCCACGAGCGAGTCGGGGTAGTAGGTCTTGTCCTTCGTCTTGTGCACGCCGCGCGCCAGGTACTCCAGGTTCACCTGGTGCACGATGCCGAAGCCGGGCGGTACCACGCCGAAGGTGTCGAAGGCCTGCATGCCCCACTTCATGAACTGGTAGCGCTCTTCGTTGCGCTTGAACTCGAGCTTCATGTTCAAGTCGAGCGAGTTCTTCGTGCCGTAGTGGTCGATCATCACCGAGTGGTCGACGACCAGGTCCACCGGCACCAGCGGCTCGATCGTCTTCGGGTCGCGGCCCATCGCCTTGGCCACGGTGCGCATCGCGGCCAGGTCGGCCAGCAGCGGTACGCCGGTGAAGTCTTGCAGCACCACCCGGGCGACGACGAACGGGATCTCGTTGACACGCTCCGCGTTCGGCTGCCAGTTGGCCAGCTCGGCCACGTGTTCTTTCGTGACCTTCTGGCCGTCGCAGTTGCGCAGCACGCTCTCGAGCACGATGCGCATCGAGACCGGCAGGCGGTTCACGTTCGGAAAGGCCTTGGCGAGCTCGGGCAGTGAATGGAAACGGCCTTTTTTGCCTGAGGCGGTCTCGAAACTCTTGAGGGTCTTCGCGAAAGCGTGGGCGGGCTGGCGGGCGTTCATGGTGTGGTCCTTTTCGAGCTTGGGCACAGCGAAAAGAACATTGTGTCAGCCCCGTGTGACAGCGCTGGCCAGCGGGTGATTCGGCCGACGGCAGCCTCAGCCTGAAGCGGCCACCAGAAAGCGTCGCAGCACCGCATTCAGCTCCTGTTCGTGAAAAGGCTTGGCCAGGTGGTCGTTCATGCCCGCGTCGATGCTGCGCTGGCGGTCGCTCTCGAGCGCGTTGGCGGTGAGGGCCACGATCGGTACGGGTCTCGCCGCACCAGCGCGCTCGGCCGCGCGGATGCGCGCCGTCGCCTCGAAGCCGTCGACCCCGGGCATCTGGCAATCCATCAGGATCAGCGCGTAGCGTGTGGCCGCAGCGCGCGCCACGGCCATCGCACCGTCGGCGACGACGTCGACCTCGAGGCCGGTGCGCAACAGCAGCGCTTCGGTGACGATGGCGTTGACGGGGTTGTCTTCGGCCACGAGCACGCGGCCGCTGAGGATCAACTGCGTCTCGGGCACGGCCGGCACCTGCACCACGGGCGCGCCCGGCGGCAGCGGCACGTCGAGCACGAAGCGCGCGCCACCCGTCGGCGCTGCGGTGCAAACCAACTCGCCGCCGAGCGCGCGGGCGAGCTCGCGCGAGATCGTCAGCCCCAGGCCCGTGCCACCATGTTTGCGGCCGAACGACCCGTCGGTCTGGTGAAAGGCGTCGAAGATCAGCTCGTGCTGGTCGGCGGCGATGCCGGGGCCGGTGTCGGTCACTTCGATCTGGGTGGCGCCGGCCGGTGCGCGCTGCACGCTCAGCCGCACCTGGCCGGTGTCGGTGAACTTGACGGCGTTGCCGGTCAGATTCAGCAAGACCTGGCGCAGGCGGGCCGGGTCGGAATGCACCCAGCAGGGCGACGGCACACCGAGGTCGAGCACCAGGGTGAGGCCTTTCTCGGCCGCCGAAATGCGCGCCAGGTCGGCGACCGATTCGACGAGCGCGGCGAGATCGAAGTCGACGGGTTCCACGCGCAGATGGCCACCTTCGATGCGCGAATAGTCGAGCACATCGTTGATCAGGCCGAGCAGGTGCTCGCCGGTGCGCTCGATCATCTGGAGCCGCTGCGTGCGATCGCGCGCCGGGCTGTCGGCGGGGGCCGACCGGAGCAGGCGCGTCACACCGAGAATGCCGTGCAGCGGCGTGCGCATCTCGTGGCTCATGGTGGCGAGAAACTGGCTCTTCACAGCGCTGCTGCGCTGTGCTTGGTCAAGTGCCTGCAGACGCTGCAATGCGAGCTCGTCCATGCGAAAGCGCAGTCTCAACATCGCCAGCGTGTGTTCCGAGGCACGCCGGCCCTCCGACGCGATCAGGCCCAGAAACACGAGCATGCCCAGCCCCGCAAAGGTCGAGAGGCGGTTGCCCTGGGCGAGTTCGACCGCGATCGTCGGCAGCAACAGCGGCAACACGAAAGCAAGCGTGGATCGGAATTTGGTGGACAGCACGACCATGGCGACCGAGGCCACGGCCACCAGCGACGCGAGCAGGATGGCGGCGGTCGCCGGTTCGTGGCGCGGCAGCAGCACGGTGCCGAGCAGGCCATAGACCAGACCCGCACCGAACAGCGCAAAGTCGTAGTGGTTGCCCCAGACCGTGGCGTCGGTGTGTGCGTCGCGCACGAAACGCTGATGCACCGCTTCGCGCCACGCCGCCGCGAACACCAGCAGCGCGAACCAGCCCAGCAGGAGGCGGTGGTCCACCGTGAGCCACAGCAACCAGCACACCAGAGCGCCGACCACCGGGGCCATGCGGTTGGAGACGAGCGCGCGGCCGAACACCAGGCTGGCCTGCGCGGTGCGGGCCTGGCGCTCGACGTCGGCCGAGTACTGTGTTTCGGGGGAGATTTCCGGCGCCACGCGCGGGGGCGAGGCGTCGGTTCTTGGCGCGGTCATGGCAAGGGCGAGTCGGACGGTATCAACGTCGATATCGGCCGCTCGCCAGCGATCATGAGGCCGCGTTCGGCCCCGTTTCCTGGAGATACCGGACCGACAGCACACCGGCGATGCCGGCCAGGTCTTGCAGCAGCGTGGCCGGCACGGGGCTGTCGACGTCGACCAGCGTGTAGGCCATGTCGCCGCGCGACTTGTTCACCATGTTGTGGATGTTCAGGCCGGCGTGGGCCATCGCGGTGGAGATTTGCCCCAGCATGTTGGGCACGTTGGCATTGGCGATGGCGATGCGGTGCGCCGATTCGCGCTCCATCGAAACCGGCGGGAAGTTCACCGCGTTGACGATGTTGCCGTGTTCCAGGTAGTCGCGCAGCTGCTCGGCCACCATGATGGCGCAGTTCTCTTCGGCTTCGGCCGTGGAAGCACCCAGGTGCGGCAACGCGACCACGCGGGCGTGGCCGTTGATCGCGGCACTGGGAAAGTCGCACACGTACCAACCGAGCTTGCCGGCGTTCAGCGCGTTCAGCACCGCGTTTTCGTTGACCACGCCTTCGCGAGAAAAATTGAGCAGCACCGCACCCGGGCGCATCAGCGTCAGGTTGTCGGCGTTGACCAGGTCGCGCGTGGCGTCGATCAGCGGAACATGCAGCGTGACGAAGTCGGAGTTCTTCAGCACCTCGTTGACGCCGGCGGCTTTTTTCACCTGCGCCGGCAGGCTCCAGGCGGCGTCGACGGTGATGTGCGGGTCGTGGCCGAACACGTCCATGCCGAGCTTGATGGCGGCATCGGCGACCAGACAACCGACCTTGCCCAGGCCGACGATGCCGAGCGTGTGGCCGGCGAGCTCGCGGCCGGCGAAGTGTTTCTTGCCTTCTTCGACGGTCTTGTCCATGCCTTCGGCGGCCGGGTCGAGCCCCGCCACGAAACGCAGCGCCGGCGCGAGGTTGCGCGCCGAGAGCAGCATGCCGGCGAGCACCAGCTCCTTCACCGCGTTGGCGTTGGCGCCGGGGGCGTTGAACACCGGCACGCCGCGTTCGCTCATCGTCTTGACGGGGATGTTGTTGGTGCCGGCACCGGCGCGGGCGATCGCGCGCACGCTGGGCGGGATGTCGAGTGCGTGCATGTCGGCCGAGCGCACCAGCACGGCGTCGGGCGAGGGCAGGTCCTTGCCCACGGTGTAGCGGTCGCCCGGCAGGCGCTTCAGGCCGTTCGGTGAGATGGCGTTGAGCACCATCACCTTGAACGGCTCAGCGCGGGCATCAGCCATGGCTGGCCTCGAACTCTTTCATGTAGGCCACGAGCGCTTTCACGCCTTCCATCGGCATGGCGTTGTAGATCGAGGCGCGCATGCCACCGACCGAGCGGTGGCCCTTGAGCTGCAGCATCGAACGCGCCTGCGCGCCCTTCAGGAAGGCTTCGTCGAGCGCTTCGTCTTTCAGCTTGAAGGGCACGTTCATCAGCGATCGGTCTTCGCGGGCCACCGGGCTCGTGTAGAACTTGCTCGTGTCGAGCAGGTCGTAGAGCAGCGCCGCCTTGGTGCGGTTGTGCTGCTCGATGCCGGCCAGGCCGCCCTGCGCCTTGATCCACTTGAACACCAGCCCGGCGATGTAGATCGCGTAGGTGGGCGGGGTGTTGAGCATGGAATCGTTGTCGGCCTGCTGCTTGTAGTCGAAGGCCGAAGGGCAGACCGGCAATGCCTGGCCGATCAAATCGTCGCGCACGATCACGATCGTGAGGCCGGCCGGGCCGATGTTCTTCTGCGCGCCGCCGTAGATCAGGCCGTACTTCGACACGTCGACCGGGCGCGACAGGATGCTCGAGGACATGTCGGCCACCAGCGGCACGTCGCCCACATCGGGCGTGAAGTGGTACTCGACGCCGCCGATGGTCTCGTTCGAGCAGATGTGCACGTAGGCCGCGTCCTTGTCGAGCTGCCAGGTGTCGCGCGGCGGGATGCGGTCGAAGTTCGTGGCCTCGGAGCTGGCGGCCACGTTGACCTTGGCGTACTTCTTCGTTTCCTTGATCGACTTCTTCGACCACTCGCCGGTGTTGATGTAGTCGGCGCTCGACTTGCCGCGCAGCATGTTCATCGGCACGATGGCGTTCTCGGCCATCGCGCCGCCCTGCATGAAGAGCACCTTGTAGTTCTTGGGCACGGCCATCAGTTCGCGCAGCAGGCTTTCGGCCTCGGCGTGGATCGAGATGAATTCCTTGCCGCGGTGGCTCATTTCCATCACCGACATGCCCGAGCCGTGCCAGTCGAGCATTTCTTCGGCTGCCTGGCGCAGCACCGATTCGGGCAGCGCGGCCGGGCCGGCGCTGAAGTTGAAAACACGGGTCATGGGCTGGTTCTCTTTCGCAAGTGCGCACCGGGCGCAAAGAAGTCGGCTCGTGAGCTTAGCCGAAGCCGCTCCTGTTAGATTGCCGCATGAGCGACCTGACCTTCTTCTGGCACGACTACGAAACCTTCGGTCGCGTGCCGCGCCGCGACCGGCCGGCACAGTTCGCCGGCATCCGCACCGATGCCGATCTGAACGAGATCGAGGCGCCGGTGATGCTGTACTGCCAGCCCGCGCCCGACTACCTGCCCGACCCGGAGTCATGCCTGCTCACGGGCATCCTGCCGCAGACCTGCCTGGCGCGTGGCGTGCCCGAGCACGCCTTCGCCGACGCGATCGAAGAGCAATTGGCCCGGCCCGGCACGGTGGGCGTGGGCTACAACTCGATCCGCTTCGACGACGAAGTGACGCGCCATCTTTTCTGGCGCTGCCTGATCGACCCCTATGCGCGCGAGTGGCAGAACCAGTGCGGCCGTTGGGACATTCTCGACGTCGTGCGCGCCGCCTGGGCGCTGCGCCCCGAAGGCATCGAGTGGCCGAAACACGACGACGGACGGCCCTCGTTCAAGCTCGAACACCTGACGCAGGCCAACGGCCTGGCGCACGACGCGGCGCACGACGCCTTGTCGGACGTGCGCGCCACCATCGCGCTGGCGCGGCTCATCAAGACGAAGCAGCCCCGGCTGTGGGACTTCTGCCTGAAGCTGCGCAAGAAAGACGCGGTCGTCGCCGAGATGGGCGTGGGCCAGCCCTTCCTGCACATCTCGGGCATGTACGGCGTGGAGCGTGGCGGCCTGGCCCTGGTGTGGCCGATGGCACCGCACCCGGCCAACAAGAACGAAGTGATCGTCTGGGATCTGAGCGCCGACCCGGCGGAACTGCTGACGCTGAACGCCGAGGCGATCCGCCTGCGCATGTTCAGCAAGTCCGAAGACCTGCCCGAAGGCGTGGCGCGGCTGCCGCTCAAGACCGTGCACATCAACAAGTCGCCGATCGTGATCGGCAACCTGAAGACGCTGAGCGACGCGACGGCGTCGAAGTGGGGACTCGACGTGGCGCAGGCGCATCGCCACGCAGACGTGCTGAAGGAGAAAGCCAACCTGCTCGCCGGCATCTGGCCCGCGGTGTTCGAGCGGCCGGCGCGCGAGGCCACAACCGATGTCGACGAAGACCTGTACGGCGGCTTCGTCGGCAATGAAGACCGGCGTGCGCTGGAGCGGCTGCGCGCGCTGGGTGGCGAAGAGCTGGCCGCCAAGCGCCCGGCATTCGCCGACGCCCGCCTCGACGAGTTGTTGTTCAGGTTTCGTGCCCGCAACTTCCCCGAGACGCTGAGCGAGCCGGAACAGTTGCAGTGGCAGCAGCATTGCGCGCACCGGCTGCACGAAGGCGCGGGCGGTGCGCTCACGCTCGCGGCATTCTTCGAACGAATCGACCAGCTCGAAGAACAAGCCGACGAGCGCGGGCAGGACATTCTTGGCGCCCTGGTCGACTACGCGACCGGCATCGCGCCCGAACTCGACTGACTTTGGGGGTGGCCCCTCTCACCGCCTTTGGAGTAGGCTCTCGCGTCATCAACGACGGAGCCTTCCATGCCGATGAATCAACGCGTTCTTGCACTCGCCGCGGCGAGCCTCGTGCTGGCCTCGTGCTCGCCGATGCCGGCGCAACCCCCGGTGACTCCGGGGGCTCCGGTGGCGGCGGTCAAGGACGGTGAGCTCGCCGTGCCGGCCAACTACCGCAGCTGGCCCAAGTTCCTGTCGGGCGTGCAGCGCCCCGACGCCAAGCAGGTGCGCGAGATCTACATGAACCCGGTCGCCACCGGCGCCACGGCGGCCTTCGGCTTCCCGAACGGCACGGTCTTCGTGATGGAGAACTACGCGGCGGCCGAGAAGCCCGACGGCACGCTCCAGCAAGGCCCGGACGGCAAGCTCGTGAAGGGCAGCCTGCTGCGCGTGTTCGTGATGGGCAAGAACGAAGGCTGGGGCGCGTCGGCCCCTGACGGCCTGAAGAACGGCGACTGGGTCTACGCGGCCTATCTGGCCGGCGGTGAAAAGGCGCCCGAGTCGACGCTCACGTGCCGTGCCTGCCACCTGCCGTTGACGGCGAGCAAGGACTTCGTGCACCGCTACGACGAGTACTTCGCCAGGGCAGCCGCACCGCGTTGACGCTGCGCGCGCCACTACAACTCCTCACAGCGCTGCAAAGGGCCAGCAGACAGAATCCGCTTCGGCCGGGTGGCCAGCGGTGTGTGGAGGGATTGCGATGAAGTTCGACTGGAAGTCTGCGGCGGCCGGCATCTGCCTGCCGCTGTTCCTGGCCGCCTGCGGTGGCGGCACCGACAGCCCGGCCGCGGGCCAGGCGCCCACCGCCAGCATCACGGCGCCGGCGGCTGACGCCACCTTCAAGGCCGGCGACACGATCGCGTTTGCTGGCACCGGCACCGACCCCGAAGACGGTGTGCTCGCCGGCACGCAGCTCACCTGGTGGGTCAACCTGCACCACGACACCCACAACCACCCGCTGTTGCTCGACACCACGGGCGCGAACGGAAGCGTGACCATACCGGTGCGCGGCGAAACTTCCGACAACATCTTCTACCGCTTTCACCTGCGTGCGACCGACAGCGCCGGCCAAACCCACGAGGTCACGCGCGACGTGCTGCCGCAGAAGGCGCAAATCACGCTGGCGACCGCTCCCGCGGGCCTGGCGCTTACGCTCGACGGCCAGCCGGTCACGGCGCCGCGGGTGGTGACCGGGGTGGTCGGCATCGAGCGTGACCTCGGTGCCGCGGCGCAGAACTTCAACGGCCGCCGCTACGTGTTCGCCACCTGGAGCGACGGCGGCGCCGCCACGCACACGGTGGCCACACCTTCGGCGAACACCACCTACACCGCGACCTTCACCGACACCGGCCCGGTCGCCAACAACGCGCCGGTGGTGGCACTCACCGGCACTCCGGCGAACGGCACCACCGGCGTGCAGATCACGCTCGCGGCCACGGCGACCGACAGCGACGACAGCGTGGCGAAGGTCGAGTTCTTCGACGGCGCCACCAAGCTCGGCGAAGACACGAGCAGCCCCTACACGCTGGCCTGGACGCCGGTCACCACCGGCGCGCACAGCATCACCGCACGCGCGACCGACAACTTCGGCCTGGCCGCCACCAGCGCTGCCGAGGTCGTGAACGTGAGCGCACCGGGCGGTGTCGACACCCAGGCGCCGGTGGCTGCGCTCACCGCGCCGGCCGCCTTCGCCGCCGGCCTGAGCGGCACGCTGACACTCTCGGCCACCGCAACCGACAACGTCGGCGTGACCGGCGTCGAGATCCAGCTCGACGGCAGCCAGATCGGCAGCACCAGCACCGGCAGCCCGCACAGCGTGAGCGTCGACACCAACGCCTACACCTCTGGCCAGCATGTGGTGCGCTCGCGAGCGCGTGACGCCGCGGGCAATGTGTCGGCCTGGGTCAGCCGCACCGTGCACTTCGGCGGCAACCGCGTGTTGCCGGCCGGCTTCACGATGAACCAGTCGTGGATCACGGGCCTGAGCAGCGCGACCGCGTTTGCGCAGGCGCCCGATGGCCGAATCCTCATCGCGCAACAAGGTGGCGCGCTCCGGGTGGTGAAGGCCGGTGCCCTGCTGGCTCCACCGATGCTCACGGTCACGGTCGATTCGAATGGCGAACGAGGCCTGATCGGTGTGACGGTCCACCCGAACTTCGCGAGCAACGGCTATGTCTACGTGTACTACACGACGGCCGAGGGCGGAACTCACAACCGCGTGAGTCGTTTCACCGCCACCGGCGACACCGCTGGCAGCGAACAGATCATTTTCGAACTGCCGGCGTTGTCGGCCACCAACCACAACGGTGGTGCGATGCACTTCGGCATTGACGGCAAGCTTTACGTGGCCGTGGGCGACAACGCCAACAGTTCGAACGCGCCCTTGCTTACCAGCGTCTTTGGCAAGATGCTGCGCCTCAACGACGACGGCACGGTCCCGGCCGACAACCCGTTCGTCGCCACCACCACCGGCCAAGCCCAGGCCATCTGGGCGCGCGGCTTGCGCAACCCATTCACGTTCGCCGTGCAGCCCGGCACCGGCCGGATTCACATCAACGATGTGGGCGAGGGCACCTGGGAAGAGATCAACCTCGGCGTGCCAGGCGCGAGCTACGGGTGGCCGGGCTCGGAAGGGCCCGACAACGTGAGCGCCGGCGTCACCGGGCCGCTCTTCACCTACAAGCACAGTGCCGCAACGCCGGTGGCCGGTGCCGGGCCGGGTGGTTTCTTCACCGGCTTCGCGATCGCCGGCGGCGCGTTCTACCCCGATGCTGCCCCGTTCCCGGCGGGTTACCGCAACAGCTACTACTTTGCCGACTACGTGAGCAAGTTCGTCGGGCGCTACGACTGGGTGAACAACGCAAGCTACGCCTTCGCCACGGTCAGCGGTTCGCCGGTGGACTTGCTCACCGGTACCGATGGCGCGCTCTACCTGCTGACACGCGGTGGCATCACACGCTTCAGCGCACCATGAAAAAGGCCGGCCGCGCAGTGACGCGCTGCCGGCCCGATCTTCGGAGCCGTGAGATCAGGCGCCGACCTTTTCTGCCGCGTCGTTGAATTCTTCGATCTTGTCGAAGTTCAGGTACTGGTAGACCTTGCTGCTGGCGGCGTCGAGCACGCCCATGTCGGCCATGTATTCGGCCCGTGTGGGAATGCGGCCGAGCTTCGAGCAGATCGCTGCCAGTTCGGCCGAGCCGAGGTAGACGTTGCTGTTCTTGCCGAGCCGGTTCGGGAAGTTGCGCGTGCTGGTGCTGAACACCGTGGCGCCTTCTTTCACCTGGGCCTGGTTGCCCATGCACAGGCTGCAGCCAGGCATTTCCATGCGCGCGCCGGCGTTGCCGAGCACGCCGTAGTGGCCTTCGTCGCTGAGCTTCTTCGCGTCCATCTTGGTGGGCGGTGCGACCCACAGCTTGACGGGGATGTCGCGCTTGCCTTCGAGCAACTTGCTCGCGGCGCGGAAATGGCCGATGTTGGTCATGCACGAGCCGATGAACACTTCGTCGATCACGGCACCCGACACTTCGCTGAGCGTCTTCACGTCGTCGGGGTCGTTGGGGCAGGCGACGATGGGCTCGTGCACGTCGGCCAGGTCGATCTCGATCACGGCGGCGTATTCGGCATCGGCGTCGCCCTTGAGCAACTGCGGGTTCGCGAGCCAGGCCTCTTGGGCTGCAATGCGGCGCTGCAGCGTGCGCGCGTCGGCATAGCCCTCGGCGATCATCCACTTCATCAGCGTGATGTTGCTGTTGATGTATTCCTTGATCGGCTCGGGGTTCAGGTGCACGGTGCAGCCGGCGGCGCTGCGTTCGGCCGAAGCGTCGCTCAGCTCGAAGGCCTGTTCCACCTTCAGGTCGGGCAGGCCTTCGATCTCGAGGATGCGGCCGCTGAAGATGTTCTTCTTGCCCTTTTTCTCGACCGTCAGCAGCCCCGCCTTGATGGCGTAGAGCGGGATCGCGTTGACCAGGTCGCGCAGCGTCACGCCGGGTTGCAGCTTGCCTTTGAATCGCACCAGCACGCTTTCGGGCATGTCGAGCGGCATCACGCCGGTGGCGGCGGCGAAGGCCACCAGGCCCGAGCCGGCCGGGAAGCTGATGCCGATCGGGAAACGCGTGTGGCTGTCGCCGCCGGTGCCCACGGTGTCGGGCAACAAGAAGCGGTTAAGCCAGCTGTGGATCACGCCGTCACCCGGGCGCAGCGAGATGCCGCCACGCGTGCTGATGAAGGCCGGCAGCTCGTGGTGCGTTTTCACGTCGACCGGCTTCGGGTACGCGGCGGTGTGGCAGAAGCTCTGCATCACCAGGTCGGCGCTGAAGCCCAGGCAGGCCAGGTCTTTCAGTTCGTCGCGCGTCATCGGGCCGGTGGTGTCTTGCGAGCCGACCGAGGTCATGCGCGGCTCGCAGTAGGTTCCAGGGCGCACGCCTTGCTGCACGCCGTTCACGACCGGCAGGCCGCAGGCCTTGCCGACCATCTTCTGGCCCAGGCTGAAACCCTTCTTCGTGTCGGCCGGGTTCTGCGGCAGGCGGAACAAGGTGCTCGGTGCCAGGCCCAGCGCTTCGCGCGCCTTGGCGGTCAGGCCGCGGCCGATGATCAGCGGAATGCGGCCGCCGGCGCGCACTTCGTCGAACAGCACGTCGCTCTTGACCGTGAACTCGGCGATGACCTTGCCGTCTTTCAGCGCCTTGCCGTCATAGGGGCGCAGCTCGACCACGTCGCCCATGTTCATCTGGCTCACGTCGAGCTCGATCGGCAGGGCGCCCGAGTCTTCCATCGTGTTGTAGAAGATCGGCGCGATCTTGCCGCCCAGGCACACGCCGCCGAAACGTTTGTTCGGCACGAAGGGAATGTCTTCGCCGGTGAACCACAGTACCGAGTTGGTCGCCGACTTGCGCGACGAGCCGGTGCCGACCACGTCGCCCACGTAGGCCACGAGGTGGCCCTTGGCGCGCAGGTCTTCGATGAACCGAACAGGGCCCCGCTTGCCTTCTTCTTCGGGCACCACACCGGCGCGCGGGTTCTTGTGCATGGCCAGTGCGTGCAGCGGGATGTCGGGGCGGCTCCAGGCGTCGGGTGCCGGCGACAGATCGTCGGTGTTGATCTCGCCCGTCACCTTGAAGATGCTGACGGTGATGCTCTTCGGCACTTCGGGGCGCGAAGTGAACCACTCGGCGTCGGCCCAACTCTGCAGCACCGCCTTGGCGTTGGCGTTGCCCTTGGCGGCCTTGTCCTGCACGTCGTGGAACTGGTCGAACATCAGCAGCGTTTTCTTCAACGCGTCGGCCGCGGTGGCACCGACGGTCGGGTCATCGAGCAGGTCGGTCAGCGGGTGGATGTTGTAGCCGCCGAGCATGGTGCCCAGCAGTTCGGTGGCACGCTGGCGATCGATCAGCGGGCACTTCTCGGTGCCGTGCGCCACGGCGGCGAGGTACGAGGCCTTGACCTTGGCGGCGTCGTCCACGCCGGCGGGCACGCGGTGCGTGATCAGATCGACCAGCGTTGTTGCTTCGCCAGCCGGCGGGGCCTTCAGCAACTCGATCACTTCAGCGGTCTGCTGGGCCGACAGCGGCAGCGGCGGGATGCCGAGCGCAGCGCGTTCGGCGACATGTTGGCGGTAGGCTTGAAGCATGGTCGTGGCTCCTGGGAAGGTCGGGTGAAATCGGGCCGGAACGTCAGGGTGCCTTGGGCACGATGACTTTCAGACCCTTGAAATAGTCGCGGAAGAAGCCCGCGTCGCGTGTGATGAGTGCGCTGCATTGAAGCAAGGCATGTGCCCCGACGATGAAGTCGGGCACGGTGCGCTGAGCCGTCGGGCCGGTCTTGCCGAGCGTGCGCAGGCGCTGCTTGTAGCGGCGCTGCATCTCGCCTGCGCGGATCGCCGCCTTGCGCTCGACGGGCAGGTAGCTCATGCCCATCTCTTCGACCACGTCCATGATCTCGGCGCCGTGGCCGAGGCCGGCCGTGATCTCGCTGACGACCACGTCGCACAACACCACCGGGCCGTGCGCGAGCGCGTCGCGCAGGCTCAGCTCGGCGGCGCCGGCGCGGGCGTCTTCGCCCAGCAGGTCGATCAGCACCGAGGTGTCGATGGCGATCATCAGGCGTCGGTCGGGTCGCCGGGCGCGCGGCCGCGCAGTTCGCGCATCACGTCGTCGGTGGTCACGCCGGCCGGCAGCTTGAAGCGGCCGCGGGCGCGCGAAATGGCGTCGTCGACGTTTTTGCGCAGGATGATCCTGCCGCCGTCGAGCTCGACCTTGAGCTGGGTGCCCTTGGTCAGGCCCAGGGCGTCACGCACGGCCTTGGGCAGGGTGATCTGGCCGCGTTCGGCCACGGTGGCTTCCATGCATCGCCCTCCGAAACAGTATGCATGAATTGTACATACTTTCAGTTGCGTACTGGAGTGAACTTCCGGGGCGCCGCAAAAGAAGCGGGCTCCGTCGCGCAAGGCGACGGAGCCCGTTCCGGGGGAGGGCGGCGGATCAGCTCGCGGCCGACGCGACCTTGGCGTGCTTTTCGTTGACGCAGCCGTCGAGCAGGCGCTGGCCCGACTTGACGTTGAGCAGCATCGACTTGTTGGCGATCTGGATCACCAGGGTCTCGCCCTTCACGTCTTCGAGACGGATTGCGCCGGTTTCGGAGGCCACGGGCTTCATCACGTACACCGACTTGCCGAAGCGCAGTTCGGCGTAGCCGGGGAACTTGGGAATCGACGAGACCTGCACGCTCTTGTCGAACTCGCACAGGTAGGTGCCGTAGAACACGCGCTCGGCAGCGGCCAGTTGCGCCGGGGTGGCGGCGACCGGGTCGGCAGAGGCGGCAGCCGGTGCAGCCTTCTTGGCGGCGACAGGCGCCTTGGCAGCCGGTTTGGCGGCCGGCGCGGCGGTTTGAGCTTGGGAAGCGACGCTGGCGGCGCACAGGGCGACGGCCAAGCCGATGGTGGACAGACGGTTCATTCGGGAATCTCCTCAACGCGATGGTGGTGCGAGCGCATTGTCTGCACACGGCAGCCGGTCCGCCACGCCGTCACGATTCCGATTGAAACAAAGTGCAGAGAGCGGCGAGGCCCGGCCGCGCGAGATGTCTGCGCACTATTGCGCACACGCCGCTGTGCCGACAGCGCCCGGCGTGAGCCGCATCACGTCTTGCCGTGCCGCACGGTCCCACAGCGTCGCGGCGCGCTGCTGCCGCCGTTTCGTTTCGGATACAGGAGCGACGTTTTGCGCCGCGGTGCTTCAGGCGCTGCCCGTGCCGAACCAGGCGCGCCCGGCTTCGGCGGGCAAGGCCTGCCCGGTGCGCGCGGCCCGCTCGAGCACCTGCCAGAAGTAGCGGTAGCTGGCGCGGTCGTGCAGCGAGTCGCGGCCGCCGGACCGGTGGCGGATCGGCGCCCAGTGCGCCGCCTGCGCAGCGCTGATGATCTCGGTCGCCTGTTCGATCTCGGCCGCACCCGGCGCGAACGCGGCGACGATCGGCCGGATCTGGTTCGGGTGAATGCTCCACATCCGCGTGTAGCCGAGCTCGCGCGCGGCTTTCGTGGCGGCTGCGGACACGGCTTGCAGGTCGTTGAACTCGGTCACGACGCAGTGTGAAGGCGTCTTGGCAAAGCCGTGGCACGCGGCGGCGATGGCGAGCTTGGCGCGCAGCACCAGCGGGTGTGTGAACTGGCCTTCGACACTCATGCCGCTGGCCGGGATTGCACCGCGGTGGGCGGAGACGAAGTCCATCAGCCCGAACGAGACCGACTCGACGCGCGGGTGCGCGGCGATGCGCTCGACATCACGCAGCGCGCCATGGGTTTCGACGAGCACATGCACGGGGATTTGCCGGCCGACGCCGTGCACACGGATCTGGTGGTCGATCTCGGCGCAGGCACGTTCCACATCGGCGAAGTGGCGTGGCTTGGGCACCATCAGGTAGGCGAGCCGGCTGCCGGCGCGCTTGACGAGTGTGCCGGTCTCCTGAGCGAACGCCGGGTGATCGACCGGATGCACGCGCGCGCCGACGCGGCCGTGAACATTGGCCGCCGACATGAGCATCTCGGCGACCAGGTGCGCGTGTTCGGCCTCGCCGCCGACCGCGGCACCGTCTTCGCAGTCGAGCGTCACGTCGAACACCGGCCCGAGCTCTGCCTGCAGCTCCAGGCTCTTGCGCATGCGCACTTCGACGCCGGCGTAGTGGTCGCACACCGGCAAGGGCGTGGCGCCCTCATCGGTGTCGAACAGGGCCTGGCGCGGGTGAACGAACGTGTCGCTCATGGCCGCAGCGCGATCAGAGCAGGTGCTTCACGCCGTCCTGTTCGCCTTGCAGCTCGGCCAGCGTCACGTTGATGCGCTCCTGGCTGAAGGCGTCGATGGCCAGGCCTTCGACGAGCTTGTATTCGCCACCGGCGCAGGTGACCGGGAAGCCGAACATCACGTCTTTCGGGATGCCGTACTGGCCGTCGGACGGGATGCCCATCGTGACCCACTTGCCGTTGGTGCCGAGCGCCCAGTCGCGCATGTGGTCGATGGCGGCGTTGGCGGCCGAAGCGGCCGACGACACGCCACGCGCCGCGATGATGGCCGCGCCGCGCTTGCCCACGGTGGGCAGGAAGGTGTCGGCGTTCCAGACCTGGTCGTTGATCATGTCTTTCACGCTCGCGCCGCCGACGGTGGCGAAGCGGTAGTCGGCGTACATGGTCGGCGAGTGGTTGCCCCAGACGGTGAGCTTTTCGATGTCGGCCACGGCCTTGCCGGTTTTCGCGGCGATCTGGCTCAGCGCGCGGTTGTGGTCGAGGCGCAGCATCGCGGTGAAGTTCTTGCGCGGCAAGTCGGGCGCGCTCTTCATCGCGATGTAGGCGTTGGTGTTGGCCGGGTTGCCGACCACGAGCACCTTGACGTTGCGGCTGGCCACGGCGTTCAGCGCCTTGCCTTGCGCCGTGAAGATCTCGGCGTTGACGGCCAGCAGCTCGGCGCGTTCCATGCCCGGGCCGCGCGGGCGCGAACCGATCAGCAAGGCGTAGTCGACGTCCTTGAATGCCGTCATCGGGTCGCCGTGGGCTTCGATGCCCGCCAGCAGCGGGAAAGCGCAGTCTTCGAGCTCCATGATCACGCCCTTGAGCGCGGCTTGCGGTTTTTCCATCGGCACTTCGAGCAGGCTCAGGATGACGGGTTGGTCCTTGCCGAGCATTTCGCCCGAGGCGATGCGGAACAGCACGGCGTAGCCGATCTGGCCTGCGGCACCGGTGACGGCAACGCGAACGGGTTTCTTGCTCATGGGAGATCTCCGAAGAAGGGTAGGCAGGAGGAAGGGTGGAAATGGGGCGCGACGGGCTCGCGGCAGGGCTGAAGTTTAGGCCAGACGGGAGGCTGGATTCGGGATTTCCCGGGCCCAGACAGATCTTATGTCTTACATAAGACATCATTTCGCGGAGCCGTGGACGCTCGCGAGCGCATGTGATGCAATCCGGGCATGCCTGTTTCCGCCACGTCTTCCGCGACCGCATCGCTCTTGACCGAAGAAGCTGCAGACAGCCCCGCCTTCAGCCCGCTGTACCAGCAGATCAAGACGCTGATGACGCGCAGCCTGCAGCAGGGCGAGTGGCGGCCCGGCGAGGCGATTCCGAGCGAGACCGAACTGGCGCTGCGCTTCAAGGTCAGCCAGGGCACGGTGCGCAAGGCGATCGACGCGATGGCGGCCGACAACCTGCTCGTGCGCCGCCAAGGCAAGGGTACCTTCGTGGCGACGCACGCCGAAGAGAAGATCCAGTTCCGCTTCCTGCGGCTGATGCCCGACTCGGCCGAGCAGGGCGGCATGAGCCGCCGCTTCATCGACTGCCAGCGCCAGCGCGCACCGGCCGAACTGGCGCGTGCACTGAACCTGAAGCCGAGTGACGCGACCATCCGCGTGCGGCGCCTGCTGTCGTTTCGCGGCGCGCCGGTCGTGCTCGACGACATCTGGCTGCCGGCCCAGCTTTTCAAGGGCCTGACGGCCGAGCGCCTGAGCAGCTACCGCGGCCCCATGTACGGCCTGTTCGAGAGCGAGTTCGGCGTGCGCATGATCCGCGCCGAAGAAAAGATCCGCGCGGTGGCGGCCGACGACGCGAGCGCCGCGTTGCTGGGCTTGCCGCCGGGTTCGCCTTTGCTCAGCGTCGAGCGACTGTCGATGACCTACGGCGATCGGCCCGTCGAACTGCGGCGCGGTTTGTACAGCACTGCCGCGCATTACTACCGGAATGAACTCAGTTGAAGCCGCTTCGCGGCGCACCGTTTTGGCCTATTCCGACCGGTCGGCCGATGAACTCTGTTGCATTGCAATAAACTCTACGGGTTACCGAGAGGTTTCCTCCCATCTGAACTACGTCGAGAGGCAAGGCTGAACATGGCGCTGACAGCAAAACCAAGACCGGGCGAGAACATGCGGCTGCTCGACGCGCTCGGCTACCGCCTGCCGCTCGCGGGCGTGGTGTCGATCCTGCACCGTGCCAGCGGCGGCCTCATGTTCATCCTGATGCCGTTCATCATCTGGATGTTCGACACCAGCCTGACCTCCGAAATCTCTTACGCGCAGTTCACGGCCGTGTTCGCCGGCGGCGCTGGTTTTCTGCCGGGTTGGTTCTTCAAGCTGGTCGCGCTCGCCCTGATCTGGGCCTACCTGCACCATTTCATCGCAGGTGTGCGCCATTTGTGGATGGACGCCACGCACGCCGTCACGCTCGAGTTCGGCCGCAAGTCGGCGATCTTCACGTTGGTGGTGAGTGTCGTGTTGACGCTGGCGCTCGGCGCCAAGCTCTTCTTCTGAGGCGGCACGAGCCATGGCAAACAATTTCGGTTCCAAGCGCATCGTCGTCGGGGCGCACTACGGTCTGCGCGACTGGCTTTCGCAGCGCGTCACGGCGGCGCTGATGGCCTTGTTCACGCTCGCCGTCATCGTGCAGGTGCTGCTGCCCGGCGAGATGGGTTACGACAAGTGGGCCGGCATGTTCTCGCGCCAATGGATGAAGGTGCTGACCTTCGTCGTGATCGTGTCGCTGCTGGTTCATGTGTGGGTCGGCATGCGTGACATCTGGATGGACTACGTGAAGCCGGTCGGCGCACGGCTCGCGGCCCAGGTGTTCACGATCGTGTGGCTGGTCGCCTGTGCGGGTTGGGCCATTCAAGTGCTTTGGAGACTTTGACGATGCAAGCGGGTACTACTCCCCTGTCGGCCGGCACGGCTTCCGTGTCGCGCCGCAAGTTCGACGTGGTGATCGTCGGTGCCGGTGGTTCCGGCATGCGCGCTTCGCTGCAACTGTCGCTTGCCGGCCTGAACGTGGCCGTGCTGTCCAAGGTGTTCCCGACGCGTTCGCACACGGTGGCAGCGCAAGGCGGCATCGGCGCTTCGCTCGGCAACATGAGCGAAGACAACTGGCACTACCACTTCTACGACACCGTGAAGGGCTCCGACTGGCTCGGCGACCAGGACGCGATCGAGTTCATGTGCCGCGAGGCGCCCAAGGTCGTGTACGAGCTCGAGCACTTCGGCATGCCCTTCGACCGCAACCCCGACGGCACCATTTACCAGCGCCCGTTCGGCGGCCACACCGCGAACTACGGCGAAAAGCCGGTGCAGCGCGCCTGCGCCGCGGCCGACCGCACCGGCCACGCGATGCTGCACACGCTGTACCAGCAGAACGTCAAGTCGCGCACCAACTTCTTCGTCGAGTGGATGGCGCTCGACCTGATCCGCGACGCCGATGGCGACGTGGTCGGCGTCACCGCGCTCGAGATGGAAACCGGCGACGTGCACATTCTCGAGGCCAAGACCGTGCTGCTCGCCACCGGCGGGGCAGGGCGCATCTTCGCTGCCAGCACCAACGCCTTCATCAACACCGGCGACGGCCTGGGCATGGCGGCGCGCGCCGGCCTGCCGCTCGAAGACATGGAGTTCTGGCAGTTCCACCCGACCGGCGTGGCCGGTGCCGGCGTGTTGCTGACCGAAGGCTGCCGTGGCGAGGGCGCCATTCTGCGCAACAGTGACGGCGAGCGCTTCATGGAACGTTACGCGCCCACGCTGAAAGACCTGGCGCCGCGCGACTTCGTCTCGCGCTGCATGGACCAGGAAATCAAGGAAGGGCGGGGCTGCGGCCCGAACAAGGACTACATCGTCCTCGACATGACGCACCTCGGCGCCGAGACCATCGCCAAGCGCCTGCCCAGCGTGCTGGAGATCGGGCACAACTTCGCCAACGTCGACATCACGAAAGAGCCGATTCCGGTGGTGCCGACGATCCACTACCAGATGGGCGGCGTGCCGACCAACATCCACGGCCAGGTGGTCGCGCCGAAAGACGGCAACCCGAACGCCATCGTGAACGGCTTGTACGCGGTCGGTGAATGTGCGTGCGTCAGCGTGCACGGCGCCAACCGTCTGGGCACGAACTCGCTGCTCGACCTGCTGGTCTTCGGCCGCGCCGCCGGCAACCACATCGTCGACAGCGCGCTCAAGACCAAGACCCACAAGCCGCTGCCGGCCGACGCGGCCGACTACACGCTGGCACGCCTCGCCAAGTACGACGCCACCACCGGCGGCGAGTACGCCCAGGACGTGGCCAACGACATCCGCAAGACGATGCAGCAGCACGCCGGCGTGTTCCGCACCCAGGCGTCGATGGACGAAGGCGTGGTCGCCGTCAAGGCGCTCGCCGAGCGGGTCAAGGGAATCCACCTGGCCGACAAGTCGAAGGTGTTCAACACCGCACGCATCGAAGCGCTCGAGGTCGACAACCTGATCGAAGTGGCCCTCGCCACCATGGTCTCGGCCGCCGCCCGGCGCGAGAGCCGCGGCGCGCACACCGTGAACGACTACGGCGATTCGCCGGAGTTTCCGAACGGCCGCAACGACGGTGTCTGGATGAAGCACTCGCTCTGGTACAGCGAGGGCAACCGGCTCGACTACAAGCCGGTGCAGCTGAAGCCGCTCACCGTCGATTCGATCCCGCCCGTGGTTCGCACGTTTTAATTCCAGAGGCAGCCGTCATGACGAAGCGCGTGTTCCAGATCTACCGCTACGACCCCGATACCGACACCAAGCCGCGCATGCAGACCATCGAGGTCGAGCTCGACGGCAGCGAGCGCATGCTGCTCGACGCGTTGAACAAGCTGAAGGCCGTCGACCCAACCTTGAGCTTCCGGCGCTCGTGCCGTGAAGGCGTGTGCGGCTCCGACGCGATGAACATCAACGGCAAGAACGGTCTGGCCTGCCTGACCAACATGCGCACGCTGCCCGGCGTGGTGGTGCTCAAGCCGTTGCCCGGCCTGCCGGTGATCCGCGACCTGATCGTCGACATGACGCAGTTCTTCAAGCAGTACAACTCGATCAAGCCGTATCTCGTGAACGACGAGGCACCCCCCGAGAAAGAGCGCCTGCAGTCGCCCGAAGAGCGCGACGAGCTCAACGGCCTGTACGAGTGCATCCTGTGCGCAAGCTGTTCCACGAGCTGCCCGAGCTTCTGGTGGAACCCCGACAAGTTCGTCGGCCCCGCCGGCCTGCTGCAAGCCTACCGCTTCATCGCCGACAGCCGCGACCAGGCGACCGGCGACCGGCTCGACAACCTCGAAGACCCGTACCGCCTGTTCCGCTGCCACACCATCATGAACTGCGTCGACGTCTGCCCGAAGGGCCTGAACCCGACCAAGGCGATCGGCAAGATCAAGGAACTGATGGTGCGCCGCGCCGTCTGACCTGCAGCCGCGTCAGTGAAAAGTCATCCACGCCATGCACACTGCGATCGACGAGCGGGCGCTGAGCAAGCTGCGGTGGCGTTGCCGGCGAGGGCTGCTCGAGAACGACCTGTTCGTCGAGCGCTTCTTCAACCGGCATGCCAGCACGCTGACACATGATCAGGCCCAAGGTTTGCAAGTGCTGATGGATCTCTCGGACAACGACTTGCTCGACCTTCTGCTGGCCCGCAAGGAGCCTGAAGGCGAGTTGCTGCGCGACGATGTGGCGCAGGTGTTGCAAATGATGCGGACGCCCCCGTGACGGGGCGCCAGCGGCCCGTTAAAACCAGGAACTTCAAGGAAAGCCCATGACCCCGTCCGACGTGAAAGCCACCCTGTCCTTTTCCGACGGCAGCCCGTCCATGGAGATGCCGCTTTACAAGGGCACGATCGGCCCGGATGTGATCGACATCCGCAAGCTCTACGCGCAGACCGGCAAGTTCACCTACGACCCGGGTTTCCTCTCGACCGCGTCGTGCAACTCCACCATCACCTACATCGACGGCGACAAGGGCGAGCTGCTGTACCGCGGCTACCCGATCGAGCAGCTGGCCGAGAACTGCGACTACCTCGAAACCTGTTACCTGCTGCTCAAGGGCGAGCTGCCCAACGCGACGCAGAAGACCGACTTCACCAAGCTCGTGACCAACCACACCATGGTCAACGAGCAGATGCAGTTCTTCCTGCGCGGGTTCCGGCGCGACGCGCACCCGATGGCGATCATGACCGGCCTCGTCGGCGCGCTCTCGGCCTTC
Organism: Rhizobacter sp.; assembly: GCF_032229685.1. GTDB lineage: Bacteria > Pseudomonadota > Gammaproteobacteria > Burkholderiales > Burkholderiaceae_C > LMDS01. Next base: position 140,996 of record NZ_JAVTWP010000038.1, read on the forward strand.
TATCACGACAGCACCGACATCCATAACCAGGAGCACCGCGACATCTCGGCGATCCGCCTGATCGCCAAGATGCCCACGCTGGTGGCCATGGCCTACAAGTACACCGTCGGCCAGCCCTACATCTATCCGAAGAACGATCTCTCGTACGCCGGCAACTTCATGCGCATGATGTTCGCCACGCCCTGCGAAGAATACGTGCCCAACGACGTGCTGGTGCGCGCGATGGACCGCATCTTCATCCTGCATGCCGACCACGAGCAGAACGCGTCGACCTCGACCGTGCGCCTGTGCGGGTCGTCGGGCACCAACCCGTTCGCTGCCATCGCGGCGGGCGTGGCCTGCCTGTGGGGCCCCGCGCACGGCGGCGCCAACGAAGCGGCGCTGAACATGTTGTCCGACGTGCAGCGGGCCGGCGGCGTCGAGAAGATCGGCGAGTTCATCAAGCAGGTGAAAGACAAGAACTCCAACGTCAAGCTGATGGGCTTCGGCCACCGCGTGTACAAGAACTACGACCCGCGCGCCAAGCTGATGCGCGAGACCTGCCACGAAGTGCTGGACGCGCTCGGCCTGCACAACGACCCGATCTTCAAGCTGGCGATGGCGCTCGAGAAGATCGCGCTCGAAGACGACTACTTCGTGTCGCGCAAGCTCTACCCGAACGTCGACTTCTATTCGGGCATCGTGCAGCGCGCGATCGGCATCCCGGTGCCGCTGTTCACCGCCGTGTTCGCTCTGGCGCGCACGGTCGGCTGGATCGCGCAACTGAACGAAATGATCGGTGACCCCGAGTACAAGATCGGCCGCCCGCGCCAGCTGTTCAACGGCTCGACCGCGCGCAGCGTCACGCCGCTCGCCAAGCGCGCCTGAGCTGCAGGGCAGGCGCTGCGCCAAGCCGCCCCTGTGAAGGGTGCGGCTTGCGCCTAAAATCGCTGTTTTGACTGGTGCCCTCGGGCGCTGCAGTGACCATGCCACGCACGCTGTACGACAAGATCTGGGACGAGCACGTCGTCCACACCGAAGACGACGGCACGGCCGTGCTCTACATCGACCGGCATCTGGTCCATGAAGTGACGAGCCCGCAGGCTTTCGACGGGCTCACGCTCGCGGACCGCAAGGTCTGGCGCTTGTCGGCCAACCTGGCGGTGAGCGACCACAACGTGCCGACCACCGACCGTTCGCATGGCATCGCCGACCCGGTCTCGCGCCTGCAGGTCGACACGCTCGACGCCAACTGCGACCGGCTCGGCATCACGCAGTTCAAGATGAACGACCGGCGCCAGGGCATCGTGCACGTGATCGGGCCGGAGCAGGGCGCCACGCTGCCGGGCATGACCGTCGTGTGCGGTGACTCGCACACCTCGACCCATGGCGCGTTCGGCGCGCTGGCGCACGGCATCGGCACGAGTGAGGTCGAGCACGTGCTCGCCACGCAGACGCTCCTGGCGAAGAAGGCGAAGAACCTGCTGGTGCGCGTCGAAGGCAAGCTGAGCGCGGGCTGCAGTGCCAAAGACATGGTTCTGGCCATCATCGGCAAGATCGGCACCGCCGGCGGCACCGGCTACACCATCGAATTCGCAGGCTCCGCCGTTCGTGCCCTCAGCATGGAAGGGCGCATGACGGTCTGCAACATGGCCATCGAAGCCGGTGCACGTGCCGGTCTGGTGGCGGTGGACGACACGACGATCGCCTACGTGAAGGGCCGGCCGTTCTCGCCGGCGCCCGGGCTCGAATGGGACCAGGCGGTCCGCTACTGGAGCACGCTGCATTCCGACGCCGGCGCGCACTTCGATCTCGTGGTCGAGCTCGACGCGGCGCAGATCCGCCCGCAGGTCACCTGGGGCACCTCGCCCGAGATGGTGCTGTCGATCGAAGACCGCGTGCCCGACCCCGACCGCGAGAAAGACGCGAACAAGCGTGGTGCCATCGAGCGAGCCCTGTCGTACATGGCGCTCGAGCCCAACAAGCCGATCGCCGACATCCTGATCGACAAGGTGTTCATCGGTTCCTGCACCAACTCGCGCATCGAAGACCTGCGCGAAGCGGCCGCCGTGGTTCGCCGCATCGGGCGCAAGGTCGCTTCGAACGTGAAGCTCGCGATGATCGTTCCCGGCTCGGGCCTCGTGAAGGAACAGGCCGAACGCGAAGGGCTCGACAAGATCTTCAAGGCGGCGGGTTTCGAGTGGCGCGAGCCAGGCTGTTCGATGTGTCTGGCCATGAACGCCGATCGTCTGGAACCGGGTGAACGCTGCGCTTCCACCAGCAACCGCAATTTCGAAGGCCGCCAGGGCGCCGGTGGGCGCACCCACCTCGTCAGCCCGGCGATGGCCGCGGCCGCCGCCATCGAAGGCCACTTCGTCGACGTGCGCCGCCTCGTCTGACGCTACCACCGAGCACACCATGACACCGTTTCGCATTCACGCCGGCCTGGTCGCTCCGATGGACCGCGAAAACGTCGACACCGACGCGATCATTCCGAAGCAGTTCCTGAAGTCGATCAAGAAGTCGGGCTTCGGCCCCAACCTGTTCGACGAGTGGCGCTACCTCGATCTCGGCGAGCCTGGCCAAGACCCGGCCTCGCGCCGGCCGAACCCCGACTTCGTGCTGAACCAGCAGCGCTACAAGGGCGCCTCGGTGCTGCTGGCACGCAAGAACTTCGGCTGCGGCTCATCGCGCGAGCACGCACCCTGGGCGCTCGACCAGTTCGGATTTCGTGCCCTGATCGCGCCGAGCTACGCCGACATCTTCTACAACAACTGCTTCAAGAACGGCCTGCTGCCGATTGTGCTGCCCGAATACGAAGTGGCGAAGCTGTTCGATGAGGTCGCGGCCTTCGTGGGCTACTCGCTGACGATCGACCTCGAACGCCAGGTCGTGATCAAACCCGATGGCACGACACTCGCCTTCGATGTGCAGCCGTTTCGCAAGTACTGCCTGCTGGGCGGTTTCGACGACATCGGCCTCACGCTGCGCCATGCCGACAAGATTCGGGCCTTCGAGGCCGAGCGCCTGCTCAGCAAGCCCTGGCTGGCGCACCGCATCTGAGCGATGGCCGACGAAGCGCCTTACAGCCGGCTTTACCTGTTCCTTGCCCGGCGCTGGTGGGCCGCATTCGTGCTGCTCGGCGTGAGCTTCGTGCTCGGCGGCCTGGTGACGCTGAACCTGCTGCACATGCTGAGCGCGAACCTCGAGTTTCTGTCGTCGTACGGCATCGATGCGCTGCGTGACGGCGGCTTCAGGCAACTGTTCGAGATCGTCGTGTCGGGCTACTTTGCGGCGGCGTGTTACGTCGTCTTCAAGCTCTGCGAAAAGGTGCTCGTGGAGCGCCTGTCCAAACAACAACAAGGAATTGATTCGTGAAGATCGCGATCCTGCCGGGTGACGGCATCGGCACCGAAATCGTGGCGCAGGCCGAGCGCGTGCTGGGCTCGCTCGACCTGCAGTTCGAGACCGAACAGGCGCTCGTGGGCGGTGCTGCGTACGAAGCGCATGGTCACCCGCTGCCCGAGTCGACGCTGCGCCTGGCGCAAGCCGCAGACGCTGTGCTCTTCGGCGCCGTGGGCGACTGGAAGTACGACACGCTGGAGCGTGCGCTGCGGCCCGAGCAGGCGATCCTGGGCTTGCGCAAGAGCCTGGGGTTGTTTGCCAACTTCCGGCCGGCGATCTGCTACGAGCAGCTCACCCACGCGTCGAGCCTCAAGCCCGAACTGGTGGCGGGCCTCGACATCCTGATCATCCGCGAGCTCACCGGTGACATCTATTTCGGCCAGCCGCGCGGCCGGCGCGAATCGCCCGACGGCGCGTTCGCCGGTGCCGAAGAGGCCTTCGACACGATGCGCTATTCGCGCCCCGAGATCGAGCGCATCGCACACGTCGCTTTCCAGGCCGCGCGCAAGCGCAGCAAGCGGCTCACGAGCGTGGACAAGGCCAATGTGCTCGAGACCTTCCAGTTCTGGAAAGACATCGTCACCGAAGTGCACGCGCAATACCCCGATGTGGCGCTCGACCACATGTACGTCGACAACGCGGCGATGCAACTGGTGCGCGCGCCGAAGAAGTTCGACGTGATCGTCACCGGCAACATGTTCGGCGACATCCTGTCCGACGAGGCCGCCATGCTCACCGGTTCGATCGGCATGCTGCCCTCGGCCTCGCTCAACGCCGCCGGCAAGGGCCTGTACGAACCCAGCCACGGCAGCGCGCCTGACATCGCCGGCAAGGGCCTGGCCAACCCGTTGGCTACAATCTTGTCTGCCGCCATGATGCTTCGATACTCCCTCAGCCAGCCCGCCGCCGCCGATCGCATCGAATCGGCGGTGCAGCAGGTGCTCGCCTCGGGTCTGCGCACGCCGGACATCTGGTCCGAGGGTACGAAGAAGGTCGGCACCCGCGAGATGGGCGACGCTGTCGTCGCCGCACTGGCCGGCAACATCACTAAGAAGACGATCAAGGGCTAGCAAGCTCCGGTTCGTCTCGCCCCTGCACCTGGCGAACGAGCCGGGGCAGCAAGAGGTTTCAACAACTTTCTGAAAGGGCGAACGATGAGACTCACAGGTTTGGTTGGATGGCGCGGCATGGTCGGTTCCGTGCTGATGGACCGCATGCAGGCCGAAGGTGACTTCGACCACATCGAGCCGGTGTTCTTCAGCACCAGCAATGCCGGCGGCAGCGCGCCGGCCATGGCGAAGAACGAGACCAAGCTCTTCGACGCTTACGACGTCGAGGCGCTCAAGCGCTGCGAGATCATCATCACCGCGCAAGGCGGTGACTACACGAGCGACGTGTTCCCGCGCCTTCGCGCCGCCGGCTGGAAGGGCCACTGGATCGACGCCGCCTCCACGCTGCGCATGAACGACGACGCGGTCATCGTGCTCGACCCGGTCAACATGCCGGTCATCAAGAACGCGCTGGCCGCCGGGGGCCGCAACTGGATCGGCGGCAACTGCACCGTGAGCTGCATGCTGATGGGCGTGGGCGCGCTGTACAAGGCCGGGCTCGTCGAGTGGATGAGCACCATGACCTACCAGGCCGCTTCGGGCGGCGGTGCCGCGCACATGCGCGAGCTGCTCACCCAGTTCGGCACGCTCAACGCCGAAGTTCGGCCGCTGCTCGACGACCCGAAGAGCGCGATTCTCGAGATCGACCGCCTGCTCGCCGCCAGGCAGCGTGGCCTTGCTGGCGACGAGATCGCGAACTTCGGTGTGCCGCTCGGCGGCAGCCTGATCCCGTGGATCGACAAGGACCTCGGCATCGGGAAGCAGCCCGACGAGACGGGCTGGGGCATGAGCAAGGAAGAGTGGAAGGGCGGCGCCGAGACGAACAAGATCCTCGGCCAAGGCGCGGGCTTCGGCGCGCCGGCCGTACCGGTCGACGGGTTCTGCGTGCGCGTCGGCGCGATGCGCTGCCACAGCCAGGCCTTGATGTTCAAGCTGAAGAAGAACGTGCCGATGTCAGACATCGAAGCGCTGATCGCGAACGACAACGCGTGGGTGAAGGTGGTGCCCAACACCCGCGAGGCCAGCATGCGCGAGCTGACGCCGGTGGCGGTGACCGGAACCATGTCGATCCCGGTCGGGCGTCTGCGCAAGATGGCGATGGGCCCGGAGTATCTGGGGGCGTTCACGATCGGTGACCAGTTGCTCTGGGGTGCGGCCGAACCCCTGCGCAGGATCCTGCGCATCGTGATCGAGGCGTGAACTTTGCGGCAGGTGTTTCGAGCCGTTGCCGCATCGCAACATGCGTGTGTGCAAAACTCGCGGTTCGTGCACCCGGCGCAATGTCAGCCATTGGATGAGCTTGTCAGCGTATCTCATTGATGCTATTGTGATTTCTGGTAATTCACCGAAAATTTACTCGATTCACGTCATTGACTGTTACGTGATTGCCGGGCCTGTATGGCTGCCCGCTTCGTCCAATTGGGAGACGCCTTGAAAAGAAAATCGACGTTCTCGGGGCGTTTCGCCCTGACCGGGGTGGCAGCGGCCGCACTTTGCATCGTGGCGCCTGCCGCCTGGGCCCTGGGCCTGGGCAAGCTGCAAGTTCAATCGGCCTTGGGCGAGTCGCTGCGGGCCGAGATCGACATCACGAGCCTGTCACCCGAAGAAGCGTCGAACCTGCGCATTCGCGTCGCGCCGCCCGAGTCCTACCGGGCCGCAGGCGTCGACTACAACCCGGTGCTGCCGGGGACCGAAGTCGCGCTGCAGCGCCGCGCAGATGGGCGGCCTTACCTGCGCATCACCAGTGATCGGGGCGTTCAGGAGCCCTTCGTCGACGTGATCCTCGAGATCACCTGGGCCACCGGGCGTCTGGTGCGCGAGTACACGCTGCTGCTCGATCCCCCAACGGCCACCGCGCGCGCGCCCGCCGCTCCGGCGCCCGCCGTGGCGCCGACGATGTCGGCGGCAGCGCCTGCGCCCGCACCGGCTGTATCCAGCACCCCGGAACGCAGGGCAGTGCCTGCCCGTGCAGAGCCCGAGCCCGCAGCGCCACGTGAACCGCGTGCACCGCGAGCGGCAGCCGCACCGGCCGCTGCGGCGCCCGCCGGCCCCGAGGGTGCCGACGAGTACCGCGTGAGGGCGGGTGACTCGCTCTCGAAGATCGCGTCGCGCACCCAGCGTGCCGGCGTGTCGCTCGACCAGATGCTGGTGTCGCTGTACCGCAGCAACCCGCAGGCCTTCGTCGACAACAACATGAACCGGCTGAAGTCGGGCGTGGTGCTGTCGGTGCCGAGTGCCGAAAGCGCGAAGGGCACGACGCCCTCGGAAGCGCGCCAGGTCATCCAGGCGCAGAGCGCTGACTTCGGCGCCTATCGCCAGCGCCTTGCAGGCGCCGTTCCTGCGGCCAAGACCGAAGGCAGTGCGCGCCAGGCCAGTGGCAAGGTGCAGGCTTCGGTCGAAGACGGCAAGCGCAGCGCGGCCCCGGCACCCGACAAGCTCACCCTGAGCAAAGGCGCAGCGCCGGCAGGTGCTGCTGCCAGCGCCGAAGCCCAAATTTCGAAGGACCGCGAGAAGAAGGCCGCCGACGCGCGAGTCGCCGAGTTGTCGAAGAATGTCGACGAACTGAAAAAGCTGTCTGGCGCCGCTGCGTCCAGCGCTGCCGCCAAGCCTGCCGCCGTCCCGACCCCTGCCGTGGTCGCAGCGGCGCCGCCGCCGGCTCCGGCGCCCGCGCCCGCCAAGCCGCCAGCCGCTGCGCCTGCTTCGGCCCCCGTTCCGCCGGTCGCGGTGGCGCCGCCGGCCTCGGTGCCGGCCGTCCCGGCCTTGTTGCCGCCACTGGTGGCCTCTGCGCCCACCGCCGCTGTGATCGCGTCGGCGCCTGCGCCGGCAGCGCCGGCTCCTGCGTCTGCCCCGGTGGTCGTTGCCGCCGCGCCCGCCTCTGCCGCGAGTGCCGCTGTCAGCCCGCCTCCGGCCGCGGCGTCACGCCCGACCATGCCCGCACCTGCGCCTGTCGTGGCCGAGCCCAGTTTTGTCGACACGCTGCTCGAAAACCCCTTGGCACTCGGCGGCGGTGCGCTGGCCTTGTTGCTGGGCGGCCTGGGCTTCTATGCCTACCGCAAGCGTGGCAAGAAAGACAGTGGCGAGACCTCGTTCCTCGAGAGCCGCCTGCAGCCCGATTCCTTCTTCGGCGCCAGCGGTGGCCAGCGCATCGACACGCGTGACGCAGCCGGCGCTTCGTCATCGATGAGCTACTCGCTGAGCCAGCTCGACGCGATCGGCGATGTCGACCCGGTGGCCGAGGCCGACGTGTACCTCGCCTACGGCCGCGACCTGCAGGCCGAAGAAATCCTCAAGGAAGCGATGCGCAGCAGCCCGGAACGCATGGCGATCCGCACCAAGCTGCTCGAGGTGTATGCCAAGCGCCGCGACACCAAGGGCTTCGAGCTTCTGGCCACGCAATTGTTCGCGCTGACCCGCGGCACCGGCGAAGACTGGGCCAAGGCTCAGGAACTCGGCGCCGAGATCGACCCCGACAACCCGCTGTTCCGCCCGGGCGGTACGCCGGCCGTTGTGACCGGCCATGGTGGCGAGATCATCGAGCCGCTCGGCGCGAGCACGATGCCGCAATCGGTGCTGCCGTCGCCGTCGCAATACGGTGCGGCGGTGAGCGGCTTGCCGACGCTCGATGGCGGCGGCGATCTCGACCTCGATCTGGGCGAGCCGGTGGCCACCACGGCGCCGTCTCCGCTCGAAGCGACGCAGGCTTTCGCGCCACCCGCTGCGCGGGCCGCAGAAGATGATTCGATGTCGCTCGACTTCCCGACCTCGAGCCCGACGCCGCTGCGCAGCGAGCCGCCGAGCGTCAAGTTGCCGGAACCCGAGCCCTTCGACCTCTCGGGAATCTCGCTCGACCTCGATCTGCCGGCCACCGACGACGAGAAGACCGTGCCGCGCCTGGCCAAGTCGAATGCCAACGCCAAGTTCGACGACAGCGATCTGCCGTCGCTCGATGACGATGGAAACGACGATCCGCTGGCCCGCAAGATCGAGCTCGCCGAAGAATTCCGCCAGATCGGCGACAAGGACGGCGCGCGCGACCTGCTGAACGAAGTCGTGGCCAAGGCGACAGGCGCCGTGAAGTCGAAGGCGCAGAGCATGCTGGCCGACCTGGGGTGATTCCCCGGCCCCGGCGCGACACGCTGTCGATTTGCGGCAGCGCTTGAAGATGAGAGTCGCGCTGGGCGTCAGCTACCGCGGGCAGGCCTACCAGGGATGGCAGAGCCAGCCCGGTGGCAACACCGTTCAAGACAAGCTCGAAGGCGCGCTGTCGCGCTTCGCCGACCAGCCGCTGCGGGTGATGTGCGCCGGCCGCACCGACACCGGCGTGCACGCCCTCAACCAGGTCGTGCACCTCGACACCCCGATCGAACGCGAGCCCTTCTCGTGGGTGCGCGGAACCAACCGCTACCTGCCGCCCGACATCGCCGTGCAGTGGGCCCAGCCCATGCCCGACGAGTTTCATGCGCGCTTCAGCGCGCAAGGTCGGCGCTATGTCTACGTGCTGCTGGAATCGCCGGTTCGACCGGCTGTGGAAGCCGGTTCGGTGGGCTGGAGCCTGCGCGCGCTCGAAGCCTCGGCAATGGGGTCAGCCGCACGGCTGCTGCTGGGTGAGCACGACTTCAGCGCCTTTCGTTCGGCAGAGTGCCAGGCGGCGTCGCCGGTCAAGACGATCCGCGACATCACCATCACCCGGCGCGGTGCTTACTGGCGCTTCGAGTTCGACGCCAACGCTTTTCTGCACCACATGGTGCGCAACCTCATGGGCTGCCTGCTGGCGGTGGGCTCGGGCGCGAAGAACGAAGCCTGGTTGCGCGAGGTGCTCGAATCGAAAGACCGGCGGCTCGCTGCGGCCACTTTTTCAGCCGATGGCCTGTACTTCATCGGGCCGTACTACGATCCGATGCATGCGATTCCGAACCGACCCGTTGCACTCGACTGGCTGCCCTGAGCGGCGGCCGCGCCGATGAACCAGCGCACCCGGATCAAGATCTGCGGCCTGACGCGCGAGGCCGATGTCGACGCCGCCGTTGAAGCCGGTGCAGATGCGATCGGCTTCGTGTTCTACGAAAAGAGCCCGCGCCACGTCAGCTTGCTGAGGGCGAAAGAGCTCGCGCGGCGCCTGCCGGTGTTCGTGACGCCCGTGGGACTCTTCGTCAACGCGGGCGCCGCCACCCTCGAGGCCGCGGTGCAGGCGATCCCGCAACTTCTGCCGCAGTTTCATGGCGACGAAACGGTGGAAGACTGTCGCCGCCCGGGCCGGCCTTACCTGCGCGCCGCGCGCATGGCGCCGGGCTTCGATTTGTTAGACTTCGCCTCTCGTTTTTCAGACGCCCAAGCGCTTTTGCTCGACGCCCATGTCGACGGCTACGGTGGCGGTGGAAAGGTTTTCGATTGGTCCGTCATTCCGCACGACGTGCCCCTTCCAGTCGTTTTGTCTGGTGGGTTGCATGCAGGAAATGTGATCCCTGGCATCCAGCTCGTCCGGCCCTGGGCCGTTGACGTGAGCTCCGGCGTGGAGTCGGCCAAAGGCATCAAGGATGCCGAGTCGATCCGCCGGTTCTGCGATGCAGTGCGCGAGGCCGATGCCCGCATCGCTGCATCGGTTGCCTGATCAGGATTCACCCACCATGTCGAACTACCAACAACCCGATGAACGGGGCCATTTCGGCCCCTATGGCGGCAGCTTCGTTGCCGAGACGCTCGTGCATGCGCTCGATGAACTCAAGCGCTGTTATGCCGAGGTGCAGAACGATCCGGAATTCACCCGGGAATTCAAGTCGGAGCTGGCGCATTTCGTCGGCCGCCCGAGCCCGATCTACCACGCCGCACGCCTGAGCCGCGAGCTCGGCGGGGCGCAAATTTTCCTGAAGCGCGAAGACCTCAACCACACCGGCGCGCACAAGGTCAACAACACCATCGGCCAGGCCATGCTCGCGCGCCGCATGGGCAAACCGCGTGTGATCGCCGAAACCGGTGCCGGCCAGCACGGCGTGGCCACCGCCACGATCTGCGCGCGCTACGGCCTGGAGTGCGTGGTGTACATGGGCAGCGAAGACGTGAAGCGCCAGTCGCCCAACGTCTACCGCATGAACCTGCTGGGCGCGACCGTGGTGCCGGTCGAGAGCGGCTCGAAGACGCTGAAAGACGCGCTCAACGAAGCGCTGCGCGACTGGGTCACGAACGTCGAGAACACCTTCTACATCATCGGCACCGTGGCCGGCCCGCACCCCTACCCGACGATGGTGCGTGACTTCCAGCGGGTGATCGGCGACGAGTGCCTGGTGCAGATGCCGCAGATGACCGGCCGGCAGCCCGACGCTGTTATCGCCTGCGTGGGCGGCGGCAGCAACGCCATGGGCATCTTCTACCCGTACATCGACCACGCGGCCACTCGGTTGATCGGGGTTGAAGCTGCAGGGCAGGGGCTGGATACCGACAAGCACGCGGCTTCGCTCACCAAAGGCTCGCCTGGCGTATTGCACGGCAACCGCACCTACCTGCTGCAGGACACGAACGGGCAGATCACCGAAACCCATTCGATCTCGGCAGGCCTCGACTACCCCGGCGTCGGCCCCGAGCATGCGTACCTGAAAGACATCGGCCGCGCCGAGTATGTCGGCATCACCGATGACGAAGCGCTCGTTGCGTTCCACCGCCTGTGCCGCACCGAAGGAATCATCCCAGCCCTCGAATCGGCGCATGCCGTCGCCCACGCGATGAAGATGGCGCCGACGATGCGCAGCGATCAGCACCTGCTCGTGAACCTGTCGGGTCGCGGCGACAAGGACATCGGCACCATCGCCGACCTGTCGGGTGCCGACTTCTTCTGCCGGCCGTCGTGCCAGGGCCAGAGCGCCAAGGGCTCGGCTGCGATCATGAAAGGCCCGAAATGAGCCGCATCGCCGCCACCTTCAACGCGCTTCAGGCCAGCGGCCGCAAGGCGCTGATCCCCTACATCACCTCGGGTGACCCGTTCGCCGATGCCACCGTCGACATCATGCTGGCCATGGCCGAGGCCGGCGCCGATGTGATCGAACTCGGCGTGCCGTTTTCCGACCCGATGGCCGACGGCCCGGTGATCCAGAAGGCCGGCGAACGCGCGCTGGCCCGTGGCATCGGCATGCCGCAGGTGCTCGACTTCGTGCGCGGCTTTCGCCTGAAGAACGATCACACACCGGTCGTTTTGATGGGCTACGCGAACCCGGTCGAGCGTTACGGCATCGATCGTTTCGTGGCCGATGCCAAGGCCGCCGGCGTCGACGGTGTGCTCGTCGTCGACTACCCACCCGAAGAGTGCGAAGCCTTCGCCGCCACGCTCAAGCGCAACGGCATCGACCCGATCTTCCTGCTCGCGCCCACCTCGACCGAAGCGCGCATGCAGCAGGTGGGCCGCATCGCGAGTGGCTACGTCTACTACGTGTCGCTGAAGGGCGTGACCGGCGCCGGCCACCTCGACACGGCCGCCGTGGCCTCGATGATCCCGCGCATCAAGAACTTCGTGAAGCTGCCGGTCGGCGTGGGCTTCGGCATCCGTGACGCGAAGACGGCGCAGGCCGTGGCGGCGGTTTCCGATGCCGTCGTCATCGGCACGGCGCTCGTGCAATTGCTGGAAACGCGCACGCGCGACAATGTGGCCGCTGCGGCCGGCGAGTTCATCGCCGGGATCCGCAAGGCACTCGATTCCTGAAAGGATCCACCGCATGAGCTGGCTCGAAAAACTGCTGCCACCGAAGATCCAGCCGAACGAACGCGGCGAGCGCCGCACCGTGCCCGAAGGCTTGTGGATCAAGTGCCCTTCTTGCGAAACGGTGCTCTACAAGACCGACCTCGAGCAGAACGTGTACGTGTGCCCGAAGTGCAGCCACCACCACCGCATCGGCGCGCGGGCGCGGCTCGACGCCTTCCTTGACCCCGAAGGCCGCTACGAGATCGGCCAGGAAGTGCTGCCGGTCGACGCGCTGAAGTTCAAGGACAGCAAGAAGTACCCCGAGCGACTGAAAGACGCGCTCGAAACCACCGGCGAAACCGATGCGCTCGTGGTCATGGGTGGTGCGGTGCATGCGGTGCCGATCGTGGCTGCGTGTTTCGAGTTCGAGTTCATGGGCGGCTCGATGGGCTCGGTGGTCGGCGAACGTTTCGTGCGCGGCGTCGAGTCGGCGATCGAACAGAAGACGCCGTTCGTCAGCTTCACCGCGACCGGCGGCGCGCGCATGCAGGAGGGCCTGCTCAGCCTGATGCAGATGGCCAAGACCAACGCAGCGTTGACACACCTGGCCAAGGCACGCCTGCCCTACATCAGCGTGTTGACCGACCCGACGATGGGCGGTGTGTCGGCGAGCTTCGCCTTCGTGGGCGACGTGGTCATTGCCGAGCCGAAAGCGCTGATCGGTTTTGCCGGCCCGCGCGTGATCGAGAACACCGTGCGCGAGAAGCTGCCCGAAGGTTTTCAGCGCGCAGAATTTCTGATGCAGACCGGCGCGATCGACATGATCGTCGACCGGCGCGAGATGCGCGCCTGCGTGGCGCGCGCCATCGCGATCCTGCAGCGCCAGAGCGCCGATGCCGTCGTCTGACGCGGCTTCGCCCCTTTCACCCCTGCCCACGACGCTGGCCGACTGGCTGGCGCGCTGCGAACGGCTGCACCCGAAAGAGATCGACCTGACGCTCGAGCGCGTGCGCAGCGTGTCGGGCCGCTTGGGGCTGTCGTTCGACGTGCCGGTGGTGTCGGTCGCCGGCACCAACGGCAAGGGCTCGACCTGCGCCATGCTCGAAGCGATCGCCTTGCAGGCCGGGTATCGCGTCGGCCTCTACTCCAAGCCGCACCTTGTGCACTTCGAGGAACGCTGCCGCGTCAACGGCGAGCAGGTGGGTGCTGCAGATCTGCTGCCACACTTCGAAGCAGTGGAACAGGCGCGTGGCGACGTGAACCTGACCTACTTCGAGTTCACCACGCTCGTGATCGCGCGCCTGCTGTCGAAGGCGCCACTCGATCTCGTGATTCTCGAAGTCGGCCTCGGCGGCCGGCTCGATGCGGTCAACGTGGTCGATGCCGACTGCGCCGTGATCACCAGCATCGACATCGATCACACCGAGTTTCTGGGCTCCACGCGCGAAGCCATCGGCTTCGAGAAGGCCGGCATCATGCGCGCCGGCAAGCCGGTGGTCGTGAGCGACCCGGTGCCCCCGCAGAGCCTGGTCAACCACGCGCAGAAGATCGGTGCCGACCTGTGGTGCTTCGGGCGCGACTTCAACTACGCCGGCGACAAGCTGCAATGGAACTGGGCCGGGCGCACGAAGCGCTTCAACGCGCTGGCCTACCCGGCGCTGCGTGGCGCGAACCAGTTGCTCAACGCGTCGGGCGCGCTGGCCGCTTTCGAGGCCTTGCGCGAGCGCCTGCCGATCACCGCTCAGGCCGCGCGCAACGGGATGGCGATGGTCGAGTTGCCCGGGCGCTTCCAGATCATTGCCGGGCAGCCGACGCTGGTGCTCGACGTGGCGCACAACCCGCACGCCGTGGCCACGCTGGTGCAGAACCTGGACCAGATGGCGTTTTTCCCGCGCACGCACGTGGTGCTCGGGGTGATGCGCGACAAGGACCTCGACGCCATCCTGACGAAGCTGGCACCGATCGTCGATCACTGGCATTTCGCCGACCTTCCGCCACCGCGCGGCGCCACGGCGCAAGCGCTGGCGCAACGCCACGCCGCATTGCAGCTGAAAGGGCCGGGGCCGGTGAGCGTGGCCTGCCACGCCAGCCCGCGCGAAGCCCTGGTCGCAGCGCTGGGCCACGCCGACCCCGCTGATAGAATCGTGGTCCTCGGATCATTCCAAACCGTGGGCGGCGTGTTGAAGGACGGCCTGCCCCGGTTGACCGGCAAACACGCTGTCTGAGCGCCCCGCGCCGACGACTCGAAGGGCGGGCGCGAAGGCGCCAGAAAAGCCTGCCGAACCCCGCAATTCTGGAACTCTCGCCGCATGGGTTTGCTGTCCAATTTGAGCCGCAAGAAAGTCACCGACGCGGGGCCCGGGGCGGTTCAGGAACCCGCCGACGCGGTGCTCCAGGCGCGCACGCGTGCGCGCCAGCGACTCATCGGCGCCGCGGTGCTCGTGGTGATCGGCGTGATCGGCTTCCCGCTCGTGTTCGAAACCCAGCCCCGCCCGATTCCTGTCGACATTCCGATCGTGATCCCGCGCAAGGACGGTGCGCCGCCGCTGGCCATGCCGCCGGCCCGTGTGCCATCGGCGGCGGCGCAGGCCGCGCCCGCCGAAGCCCCTGCGCCGGCGATCAAGAGCCCGCCCGACGAGGTGATCACCGAGACGCGCGAACAGGCCGGCAAGGAAGTGGCGGCGACGCAGCCCGCACGGCCACCGTCGGCGCCTGTCGTCGCAGAGAAGGCAGCCTCGAAACCTGCCCCGAAGCCGGCTCCAGTGGAGGCCGCGCCCAAGCCGGTGGCCGAACCCAAACCTCCGGCCAAGCCCGACGACGCCGTGCGTGCCAAGGCCTTGCTCGAAGGCACACAGCCGGCCGCGGCTGCCGGGGGTCGCTTCGTTCTGCAGGTGGGCGCTTTCGCCGACGCGAGCGCGGCGCGCGAGACGCGCCTGAAGGTCGAGAAACTCGGCCTGAAAACCTACACCCAGGTCGCCGAGACGCCCGCTGGCAGCCGCATCCGCGTGCGCGTCGGGCCGTTCGCTTCCCGAGAAGAAGCCGACAAGGCGCTGGCCAAGGCGCGCGGCGCCGGGCTGAGCGGCGTCGTGCTCACGTTGTGAACCTCGATCATGAGCGTGGACTTGGGCTGGGTCGACATCGGGCTGCTGCTGTTCATGGTGCTGTCGGTCGTGGTCGGGCTGATGCGCGGCGTCGTGTTCGAGATCCTTTCGCTCGCCGGTTGGGTCGTGGCCTACCTCGCAGCGCAATTGCTCACGCCGCTGGTTCAGCCGCACACCTCGATCGGCCAGCCGGGCTCGGCCTTGAATCACGCGGTCGCGTTCGCATCTGTGTTCTTCGTGTCGCTGGTGCTGTGGGGGCTGGGCGCCCGGCTGGTGCGTGTCTTGATTCGGGCCACGCCGCTCAGTTCAATCGACCGCCTGCTCGGCGCCTGCTTCGGTGTGGTGCGCGGCTTGCTGGTGTTGCTGTTGCTGGCGCTGGTGATCGGGTTCACGCCGATCGCGAAGTGGCCGTCGATGCAGCGCTCGCAAGGCGTGGCATGGCTGAACATGGTGGTCAAGGAGATCATGCCTTGGCTGCCGATCCAGGTGGTTCAACCCTCGTCGGCGTGAAACGCGCGCTCGACTGAAACAAGGCGGAAAGCATGTGCGGCATCGTGGGTGTCATCTCGAAGGCACCGGTCAACCAGCTGATCTACGACGCTTTGTTGCTGCTGCAGCACCGCGGGCAAGACGCGGCCGGCATCGTGACCATGCAAGGCACCAAGTGCTTCATGCACAAGGCACGTGGCATGGTGCGCGACGTGTTCCGCACCCGCAACATGCGCGGCCTGCCGGGCACGGTGGGCCTGGGCCAGGTGCGTTACCCGACTGCCGGCAACGCCTACAGTGAAGAAGAGGCGCAGCCCTTCTACGTGAACGCGCCCTTCGGCATCGTGCTCGTGCACAACGGCAACCTCACGAACGCGCAGGCGCTCAAGCAGGAGCTGATCGACGTCGACCGGCGCCACATCAACACGACCAGCGACACCGAAGTGTTGATCAACGTCGTCGCGCACGAACTCGCGCTGGCCGCGCGCGGCCGACCCTTGTCGCCCGATGAAGTGTTCACGGCGGTGTCTGCAGTGCACAAGCGCATCCGCGGTTCCTACGCGGTGGTCGCGTTGATCGCGGGCCACGGCCTGCTGGCTTTCCGCGACCCGTTCGGCATTCGCCCGCTGTGTTTCGGCGAAGGCATGGGCGCAGACGGTGGCGAGGTGATGGTGGCGAGCGAGTCGGTCGCCATCGAAGGCACCGGCCACAAGGTCACGCGCGACGTGGCGCCGGGTGAAGCCTTGTTCATCGACCTGCAGGGCCAGGTGCACTCACGCCAGTGCGCCGAGAACCCGACCCTGAACCCGTGCATGTTCGAGTACGTCTACCTGGCTCGGCCCGACTCCATCATGGACGGTATCTCGGTCTACCAGGCGCGCCTGAACATGGGCGAGACGCTGGCCCAGCGCCTGATCTCGACCATCCCGCCGAACGAGATCGACGTGGTGATCCCGATCCCCGAATCGAGCCGGCCTTCGGCCATGCAACTCGCGCAGCGCATCGGCAAGCCCTACCGTGAAGGCTTCGTGAAGAACCGCTACGTGGGCCGCACCTTCATCATGCCGGGGCAGGGCGTGCGCAAGAAGTCGGTGCGCCAGAAACTCAACGCGATCGGTGTCGAGTTCAAGGGTCGCAACGTGCTGCTCGTCGACGATTCGATCGTGCGTGGCAACACCTCGAAAGAGATCGTGCAGATGGCGCGTGAAGCCGGCGCGCGCAAGGTCTACATGGCCTCGGCCGCGCCGCCGGTGCGCTACCCGAACGTCTACGGCATCGACATGCCGACCAGCGAAGAGCTGATCGCGCACAACCGCAGCATCGAGGAGATCCGCGAGTTCATCGGCGCCGATGCGCTGATCTACCAGGACGTGAACGCGATGAAGCGTGTGGTGGGCGGGCTCAACCCGGCGGTGAAGAGCTTCGAGGCCTCTTGCTTCGACGGCGTCTACATCACCGGCGACGTGAGCGCTGCCGAGTTCGACGCGATGGCCGCACAGCGCAAGGCGCAGGGTGATGAAGAAGAGAGCGACGACCGTTCGCGTCTCGCCCTGCAAAGCGCCACGGAGCTGGGTTGATGAACGACAAGAAGATCCCGCGCGTGGCGCTGCCGGCCGATGCGCGGCTCGACACGCTGGCGGTGCGCGAAGGCCTGCCGCCGAGTGCCTGGAACGAGAACTCGGAAGCGCTGTTCCTGACCAGCAGCTTCGTGCAGCCCGACGCGGCCACGGCCGCGGCTCGCTTCGCGAACGAAGAAGAAGCCTTCATCTACTCGCGCTTCACGAACCCCACGGTGATGATGATGGAGCGCCGGCTCGCCGCGCTCGAAGGCGCCGAAGCCTGCATCGCCACATCGAGTGGCATGAGCGCGATATTGCTGCTCGGCATGGGCTTGCTGAAGGCAGGCGACCACGTGATCTGCTCGCGCAGCGTGTTCGGCTCGACCATCATGCTGTTCAGCCGCGAGTTCGCGAAGTTCGGCGTCGAGACGAGTTTCGTGTCGCAGACCGACCCGCGCGAATGGCAGCAGGCCGTCAAGGCGAACACGAAGCTGTTGTTCGCCGAGTCGCCGACCAACCCGCTCACCGAGGTGTGTGACATTCGGGCGCTCTCGGCGATCGCGAAGACTGCCGGTGCCTGGCTCGCGGTCGACAACTGTTTCTGCTCGCCCGCCCTGCAGCGGCCGATCGAGTACGGCGCAGACATCGTCATTCACTCGGGCACCAAATACCTCGACGGGCAAGGCCGCGTGATCGCGGGTGCGTTGTGCGCCACCGAGCAACTCGTCAACGAGAAGTTCGTGCCGGTGATGCGCAGTGCCGGCATGTCGCTCTCGCCGTTCAATGCCTGGGTGGTGCTGAAGGGGCTGGAGACGCTCTCGATCCGCATGCAGGCGCAGAGCGCGCGGGCGCTGGCGCTCGCCACCTGGCTCGAAACCCAGCCGCGGGTCGAGCGGGTGTACTACCCCGGCTTGAAGTCACATCCGCAACACGAACTGGCGATGGCGCAGCAATCGGGCAGCGGCGGTGCGGTGGTGTCGTTCATCGTCAAGTCGCAAGACACCGATGGCGCGGCAGCGGCGCGCAAGAACGCATTCCACGTGATCGACCAGACACAGGTGTGTTCGATCACCGCGAACCTCGGCGACACCAAGACCACCATCACGCACCCGGCCAGCACCTCGCACGGGCGGCTGACAGAAGAGCAACGCCTGGCCGCCGGCATCACGCAGGGAATGATTCGCGTGGCCGTGGGGCTCGACGACGTGGAAGACATCAAGGCCGACCTGTTGCGTGGCCTGGGCACGCTGTGAACATGACCGCAAAGATACGAACCCGCATCGCGCCGTCACCGACCGGCTTTCTGCACCTGGGCACGGCGCGCACGGCCTTGTTCTCGTGGGCCTACGCGCGCCACTTCGGTGGAGAGTTCGTGCTGCGCATCGAAGACACCGACGTGGCGCGCACGACGCAAGACTCTGTCGACCAGATCCTCGCGTCAATGAACTGGCTGGGTCTGGCTTACGACGAAGGGCCGATCTACCAGATGCAGCGGCTGGAACGCTACAACGCCGTGATCGCGCAGATGCTTGCGGCCGGTACGGCCTACCACTGCTATTGCACGCCGCAAGAGCTCGACGACATGCGCGAAGCGCAGCGGGCTCGGGGAGAGAAGACGCACTACGACGGACGTTGGCGCCCCGAGCCGGGAAAGGTCTTGCCCGTGGTGCCGACAGGTGTGCAGCCGGTGGTGCGCTTTCGCAACCCGATCGATGGCGACGTGACCTGGAACGACCTGGTGAAGGGCCCGATCACGATCAACAACCGCGAGATCGACGACTTGATCATCGTGCGGCCCGACGGTGTGCCCACCTACAACTTCTGCGTGGTCGTCGACGACTGGGACATGAACATCAGCCACGTGTTCCGGGGTGACGAGCATGTCAACAACACGCCCTGGCAGATCAACATCTTCAACGCGCTGGGGGCGCCACTGCCGTTGTTCGGCCACGTGCCGGTCATTCTGGGTGATGACGGGCAGAAACTGTCGAAGCGGCGTGGCGCGGTCAGCGTCACCGCCTACGAAGAAGCAGGCTACCTGCCCGAAGCGATGCTGAACTACCTGGCGCGCCTGGGCTGGAGCCATGGTGACGACGAGCTCTTCAGCCGCGAGCAACTGGTGCAGTGGTTCGATGGCGAGCATTTGTCGAAGAGCCCGGCGCAGTGGGACCCGGCCAAGCTGGCCTGGGTGAACGCGCACTACATCAAGCAGATCGACGAGGCGCGTCTGGCCCGGCTTGTCGAGGCACAGTTGGCTCGACGAGGCATCGATGCGGGGCGGGGCGACCATGTCCAGCGTTTGTGCGCGCTCTTCAAGGACCGCTGTTCGACAATCGTCGAGATTGCCGACTGGGCCGGCATGTATTTCGTTGACGTGCGCCCGTCGGTCGAAGACCTGGCTGCCCATGTGACCGATGCGGTGCGGCCTGCTCTTGCGACATTGGGGCTGAAGCTCGAAACCGCGGAGTGGAGCCGCGCCGGCATCGCTCTGGCCATCAAGGAAACGCTGGCTGCCCACGGCCTGAAGATGCCGGTGTTGGCGCATGCCGCGCGCGTGCTGGTGTGCGGTCGAGCGCAGACACCGTCGCTCGACGCGGTGCTCGAACTCTTCGCACGCGAGACCGTGCTTCTGCGTTTGCAGAGGGCCTGAAAAGCTGGCTATAATCGTAGTCTCGCTTGAAACTGCGATGGCTGAACCGGATTGTGTTTTTGCTTGAGCCCGATGGGCTTTGGCAGCAAAGAATCGGGGGTATAGCTCAGCTGGGAGAGCGCTTGCATGGCATGCAAGAGGTCAGCGGTTCGATCCCGCTTACCTCCACCACATGGCCGGGTCGGCACAGCGCAGTTCAAGTAGCGAAGAAAGTTTGAAGTCCCCTTCGTCTAGAGGCCTAGGACACCACCCTTTCACGGTGATTACAGGGGTTCGAATCCCCTAGGGGACGCCAAGTTCGTGGCACTTGCGCAGCGATGCGGAAGCCACATGGAGTGGTAGTTCAGTTGGTTAGAATACCGGCCTGTCACGCCGGGGGTCGCGGGTTCGAGTCCCGTCCACTCCGCCAACAAGATGAAAAACGGGCCCTCGGGCCCGTTTTTCATGGTGTGCCGGCGCTCAGACGCTGTCTTCGGCAGCGCTTTTCGCCTGCGGAAGCCATTCGGCCAAGTGAGCCGCAATGCGCTCGGCCGCGCGGCCGTCCCACAAGGCTGGAATCTGGCTGCGCTTGCCACCGTTGAACAGGCAGTCCCAGACTGCTCGAGTCGCCAGCGCTCGGCTGTTTCCGACGGGCACCGTGCCGCCGATGGCCGCAGTCTCCATGCGCTGCGGATACAGGCCCAGCATCAGGCACGGAATGCCCAGGGCTGACGCTTCTTCCTGCAGGTTCCACGAGTCCGTCAGAACACAGGTGGCGTTGCGCAGCAGCTCCACGTAAGGGGCATAGGCCTGCACCGGGATGCAGGCAATGCGCTCACGCGCAATGAACGAGTCGAGCCGAAGTTTCTTGAGTTGGTCTTCGATGCGTGCGTGCAAGGGCCAGATCAAGGGCACGTCCCTGCTCACGTCCTTCAGGATGGACACCAGTTCTGACAGGTTCTGGCTGTCACCCACGTTGACACGCTTGTTCAGCACGACCAGCGCGTAGCCATTCCGATCGGCGACGAAGGACTTCGGCATGCCGACGGGCATGCCGGAAGGCGGCGACGCGATCAGCTTGCGAAGAGCTGTGTGCAGCGAATCGACCAGCAAGGTGCCCACGCAGTGAATGCGCGCCGCGGCTACGCCTTCTGTGGCCAGGGTCGCTGCTGCTTCGGCTTCGCAGGTGTAGAGCACGTCGGCGAGGTCGTCGGTCAGTTTGCGGGTCATGTCGGCGGCGGCGGAGCCATCGCTTGCACGCTGCCCGGCCCCGATGTGCACGACCGGCAGGTCCTTTCGTCGCGCAACCAGACCACAAGCCAGAGCGGCATCGCTGCCGTCGATCACCACCACTGCGCGAGGCTGGCTGTGGTCGATCACGAACTCGAACTTCTTCATGAGCTCGGCAGCCTGCTCCGCGTAGGTGCCACCCGTCACGTCGAGATTGACGACGCTGCTGGCGACCGCCAGGCTGTTGAAGAGATCAGGGTTGAGCTCGAGGGCATTGTTGCGATAGACACGCACGAGCTTGGCTGCAGGCAGGTCCGAGCGCTCGGCGATCGCATTCAGCAGCGGGGCCATCTTGATGTGGTCGCTGTGACCGCCGACCACGCACAGCAGCGGGCCCTGCTGGCGCGCCGGGTTGCGTTCGACAGGACGCGAATGCCCGAAAGCCGGAATCGGCTGATCCGGGCTGACGGGGATCGATGCGTCGGCCACACGTGGCACGTCTCGGTCTGCTGCCGGCGCAGCGATCACGGGCGGGTCGAGGCCGTCATCGGGGTCTCCGATCTCGACACGCAGGTCACGTGCCGTCTGCGCCACGGTGGCAGCGTCGATCTGCGTTTGCTGGGTGAGGAACCGCGAGAGCATCAGGCGGTTGCAGAGCAGGTTGATCTTGCGGGGAACACCCTCCGTCCAGCGAAACACTTCATCGAACGCAGCGGCATCGAATCCCGGGTTGCCGGTCCAGCCCACCCTGCGCAGGCGGTGTTCGATGTAGCTGCCGGTTTCAGACTGGTCGATCGGACCCAGGTGGCACGAGACAACGATGCGCTCGCCCAGGTGTCGGAGCTGCGGCGATGCGACGATGTCTCGCAACTCCGGCTGGCCGACGAGGCAGATCTGCAGCGCAGCTTCATCGCCCGAGCCCGGCGTGGTCAGGGCGACCAGTTGTTCGAACGCCGCCTGGTGGAGGTTCTGGGCCTCGTCCACGATCAGGACCGCGCGACGCTGCTCGCGCGACAGCGAGACGAGGAACTGCCGAACCGTCGCAGCCAGGTCGGTTTCGGGCCCGTGCTCGCCAGTGACGCCAAAGGCGAACAGGATCGCGCCGAGCAACTCATCGGCCTGCAGTTGGGTGCTCAAGACCTGCGCCACGGCGACGCTGGCCGGGTCGAGCTCTGCCAGCAGGGTGCGCACGAGCGTCGTCTTGCCCGCGCCGATTTCTCCGCTGACCACCACGAAGCCCGAGCCCTTGGTCAACCCGCGCCGGAACTCGACGAGCGCATGGTGGTGCCCGTGGCTGTCGAAATAGAAGCTCGGATCGGGCGTGAGCTGAAACGGCGGGCCCGTGATGCCGAAATGCGATTCGTACATTCGTGACCTACTCGTTCACGAGCCGCAAGGGCCTGTAGCCCGGCTTCCGGGGTGTCGCCCCGGAGGCTGGATTCAAATCGTATGAATGGTCGGCGAGCATTTGTCTCCAGTATGCCAAGCTCCCTGGTACCGGGCGGGCATCCACTGCGGCATGGCGACGCCGCGCAGGCAAGTGTTGCAAGACGCAGCCGAAGAGTCGTGGCCCATGCGCCTGATCCACTTCAGCCCAGCGCCTGACAAATGGTCGATGACTTCCGTCACCTGGCCCGCCTTCTTGGAGCGTTTGCGCCGCCAAATCACAACAAGTTGGCAGGTCAGGAGGTCCAACCCCCAACTGAGGGGGATGCGCCCGCACGGGCCGCTGCATAGACTTTCTCCATCCCGAGCCAAGCCAATTGGCGTGCTTGTTACAGATTTCTGACATGCGCTACACGGCTGCAAACCTTGCAGCCCTTCATGAAGGTCACGAACGTGAAAGTTTTTGAGCACTACGTACCGATTGCAACCTTGCTCGAACTGCTGGCTGACAGCATTCTGTGCTTCGTTGCCGTCCTGCTGGCCGTGACGCTTCTGCCGGGGAGCGCGGAGCACTCGGTGCCATTGTCGCAAGTGATGTTCCCGGCGGCCGTGTTCGCCGCTGTCATGTCGCTGCTGTTCTCGTTTGTCGGCCTGTACCGCCGTGGTGCCATCACCGTCAGCCTGCGGGCGAGCTTCGGCCGTGCGCTCGTTGCTCTGTTCATGGGCTCCTGCATTGCCTACTTCGCGCTGCGCGCAGAGGGAAGCCTCGACTACGCACTTCCGCTGGCGGCCTACGCGTTGCCGATGATGGCTTTTGGCGTTATCGCGGTTCGCAGTGTCGTGCATGTGGCACGCCGCGCGTCGGTCGGGGCTCGCCGGGTGTTGATCGTCGGTACCGGCGATGAGGCTCAAAGCGTCGCGACCGACCTGGGCGCCACCGGTTCGGCTCGCCGCACGATCGTCGGCTTCTACCCGACTTCGACAGACAACGCACCGGCTGGCTCGCAGGCTCTCGCTGCGCCGGTGTTCGCCAAAGGGCTCTCGATCGACGAAGTGGTGCAGAAGTACCGTGTCGACGAGGTGATCGTCGCCGTGCGCGAGCAGCGCGGTGGTGGTGTGCCGATGGACCAATTGCTGGCTTGCCGCATCCGCGGCATTCCGGTGCTCGATCTCGCCGGCTTCTTCGAGCGCGCGAAGGGCGAAGTGCCCACCGACAGCTTGAAGGCGAGCTGGCTCGTCTACGGCCACGGTTTCGTTCAGGGCGGCCTGCGGACTCTCGTCAAGCGGATCTTCGACTTGATCTCGTCGTCGATCCTCCTGATCATCGCGTCGCCCGTGATCGTATTGACCGCGATCGCCATCAAGCTGGAAAGCCACGGCCCGATCATCTACCGCCAGGAGCGCGTTGGCCTGGGTGGCCGGTCGTTCATGTGCCTCAAGTTCCGCAGCATGAGCACCGACGCCGAGAAAGACGGTGTGGCGCGCTGGGCCACCAAGAACGACTCGCGTGTGACCCGCGTCGGGGCCTTCATCCGCAAGATGCGCATCGACGAGCTGCCGCAGCTGATCAGCGTGCTCAAGGGCGAGATGAGTCTTGTGGGCCCGCGTCCCGAGCGGCCCAGCTTCGTCGCCCAGTTGAAGGAACAGATCCCGTTCTACGACATCCGGCACAGTGTGAAGCCGGGCGTGACTGGCTGGGCACAAGTGCGGTACAGCTACGGCGCCTCGGTTGAAGACGCTCGTCGGAAGCACCAGTTCGACCTGTACTACGTCAAGAACAACTCGCTGTTCCTTGACCTGCTGGTTCTGGTCGAAACCGTCAGTGTCGTGCTGTTCCGCGAAGGCGCGCACTGACGTCTGATCGCCGGCAGCCATCGACCTGTTCAGAGGTTAAGGTGGTCGATCAGATCCTTGGCAAGCGTGGGTTCTGGCCTGCCGAGCCGAGCTCACGCTGACGGGCCTCCGAGCCGTTGCACGATCGGTGTGAAGCTGACTGGTATTGCAGGTCAATAGCGGCAATCTGGTTGCGGGCCTCGTCCCGTCTCACCGCTGCGGCCAGTCACCACCGTGTCCCCAAGTCGAAATTCGAGTCGCGAACTGCGACTTCGTGGGGTGTTGCTGCTGCTTTTTTTCGTAGAAAGTATGCGAGCATAGAAACCTGTTCAGGAGAATGCATCATGGGTAGATTGCTGGGAAACTTCGGGAAATTTAGCTGTTTTGCCGTCCTCGGCTCGGTGCTTGTTTCCATGCTCGCAGGTTGCTCCACGACCGGCAGCTATCCACCGGCGCCGCAGGCAGTCGACGCGCCGAGCCTTCGATACAAGATCGGGCCGCTCGATACCTTGAATGTCGTTGTCTGGCGCAACCCCGAGTTGTCCGGGCCGGTGACGGTCAGGCCCGACGGCTTCATCTCGATGCCCCTGATCGGTGAGCTCCAGGCTGCGGGCAAGAGCCCCTCCGACTTGTCTTTGGCCGCCCGTGCAGCGCTCTCGAAGCTGGTGGTCGATCCCGTGGTCAGCGTGGTGGTGACCGGTTTCCAGGGCGTCTACTCCGAGCAGATTCGCATCGTGGGCGAGGCGGCGCGCCCGCAGGCGGTGGCTTACCGCCAAGACATGACCTTGCTCGACGTGATGATCCAAGTGGGCGGAATGACCGATTTCGCTGATGGCAACGGTGCAGTGCTCATTCGCGGCTCGAATGGCGGCAAACAATACAGCCTGCGCCTGAAAGACCTGCTGAAGCGAGGCGACATTTCGGCCAATGTGGCCGTCATGCCCGGTGACATCGTCATGGTGCCGCAGAGTTGGTTCTGAAGCCATTCAACTGCCGACAGATGCTGTGCCTGTGGCTGGCGTGCTCGCGAGCGGTTCTTGCAGGCCGATGAGACTGGAACAGTGTCATGAATGATGGAGTGAACGCTCTGGTTGGCAAAGCGAGGTGGGTCGTTCGATCCACCTGGCGGCGCCGTTGGGTCGCTGTCTCGGTGGCCTGGGGCGTTGCGATTCTCTGTGCGCTGGCCATTTCTGTCGTGCCCGAGCGGTTCGAGGCGTCTTCGAGAATCTATGTCGACACGCAGACGGTGCTGAAGCCTCTGATGCGGGATCTGGCGTTCCAGCCCGACATCGACCAGCAGGTGCGCATGCTGGCAAGAACCCTCATTTCCCGACCCAATGTCGGGCGCCTGGTCGACCAACCCGAATTGGGCTTTACCTTCAACAGCGCCAAGGAACGCGAGGCGACGCTGAACCGGCTGATGGACCAGATCAAGGTCGTCGCCGCGGAGCGCGGAAATCTGTACTCGATTTCTTACCGCGATGCCAGCCCGGAACAAGCACGCAAGATCGTCGAAGCAGCGGTTGCGCTGTTTGTCAGAGCGGGAACCGACGGCAAACGGCACGATTCCGCCGACGCGGGGCACTTCATCGAAGAGCAGATCCGCACCAACGAAGCCAAACTGGTCGAGGCCGAGAATCGGCTGAAGGAATTCAAGCTCCGCAACTTTGGAGTGTCTGGCGTTTCGAATCAGGACTACTTCGCGCGCATGTCGACGCTTTCCGATGAAGTCACGAAGCTGCGCAACGACCTTCGCGCGGCCGAGCAGTCGCGAGACTCTTACCGCCGCGAGCTGACCGCCGAAGATCCGCAGCTGCCTGCCGAAGCGCCTGTGGTCGTCACACCGCCGGTGGTTTCAGAAATCGACGCCCGGCTCGAATCGCAACACAGGCAACTCGATGACCTGTTGCGCAGGTTCACCGACGAGCACCCCGACGTGATCAATGCCAGGCGTCTCGTGGCGCAGCTTGAAAAGCTCAAGCGCCAGGAAACGGAGGCCAAGGCACGTGAAAACCGCGGGCAGGCAAGAGGCACCGCCGCGACCAGCCCGGTCTACCAGCGGATCCGTGTCTCCCTGGCCGAAGCCGAGGCGCAGGTGGCGTCTCTTCGTTCGCAGCTCGCTGCGCAGCAAGACCGTTTGGCCCAGGTCAGGGCCTTGGCCGGCCGGATGCCGCAGGTCGAGGCGGAGTTCGCGCAACTCAACCGCGACTACGACGTGATGCGTCGCAATTTCGATCAATTGGTGGCGCGTCGGGAGTCGGCGTCATTGGGCGTGAAGCTCGACGAGTCTTCGCAGCTGGCGGAGTTCAGGGTCGTGGAGCCTCCTCGGGTCTCGCCGACGCCGGTTTTCCCAGGGAGGCTGCATCTGGCGGGAGCTGCCGTGTTGCTGGCCCTGGCGGCCGGTGTGGCGGCGGCGCTGGCGCTCGACCTGCTGCGTCCGACGCTCGACGACGCAAAGGCTCTCGAGCAGATTTCGGGGCGCCCCGTCTTGGGTTCTGTGTCTTTGTCCAAGACCTTGGCCTCGCAGCTAGGAGCGAGGAAAGACCGACTCCGTATCGCCGGAGCCACGGCGCTCCTGTTCACCTTTCAGGTGGGCTGGGTGAGCTGGTTCGTGGTTCGCTCGCTGGCGCGTTGAGGACAAAGCATGAGCATCATCGAGCAAGCGGCGAAGCGCCTTGAACAGCTGGAGCGGGCTGGCGTCACTGTTCCCTGGTCGAGTGCCAGGGCAGGCAAGGCGGGTGAGCCGGCCCAGGCAGGCACCCTTCAGGATGCAGCGAAACAAGCCATGGCGGCACGGTCAGCGGCACCCGCCGTGTCCGACCTTCGCAGCGCCCGAGGCGCGTCGGTTGCAGCAGTCGCTGAGAACTTCCCCCGGCCCCGGATCGAACCGGCCACGAAGGTGTCGATCGACCTCGAGATGTTGCGTTCGGCCGGTTACCTCGTGCCGGACCAGGTTCGTTCCGAAATGGCGGAACAGTTCCGGCATCTGAAGCGGCCGCTGCTCAAGAACGCGCGGGCCGGCACCGAGGCCTCGGCGTTCCGCGAGTCGCTGATCATGGTCACGAGTGCCTTGCCGGGAGAGGGCAAGACCTTCTGCTCGATCAACCTGGCGATGAGCATGGCCATGGAGGTCGACAAGGCGGTCGTGCTGGTCGACGCCGACGTGATCCGGCCCAGCGTGTTCACCAGGCTCGGTATCGATGCGAAACCACCGGGCCTGCTCGACCTGCTGGGCCGTGACGATGTCAGTCTTCAAGACGCTCTGGTGGCCACCAACGTACCCGGGCTTTCGCTGATGGGCGCGGGTGAACGCAATGAACGCTCGACCGAATTGTTTGCCAGCGCCCCGATGGACCGCCTGTTGACCTTGCTGGCCTCCGAGTACGCCGACCACGTCGTGATCTTCGACGCCCCGCCGATCCTGCTCACGACCGAATCGCCCGTGCTTTCTTCCAAAGTGGGGCAGGTCGTGGTGGTGGTCGAAGCGTCCAGAACCGAGCGCGGCGCGGTACAGCAGGCTTTTGCCGCGCTGCGCAACTGTCCGGTCGTGATGTCGGTGCTCAACAAGTGCGACGCACCCGCTGACGGTCGGCGTTACGGGTACTACTACGAATGAGACTGGTGGTTGCAGCGTCGCCGATTCGTGGCCAAGCGGGGTTCCGTCGCTTCGGGAATGGGCGCACGTGCGGGTGGCTGCTGGCGACCGCCATGGTGCCGACCGTCGCTCAAGCCCAGATCTGGACCACGCAAGCCACGGTGCAGGCGACTCTCACCGCCACCAACAATGCCGAGCTGACGGCGAGTGGCAGTGATCGCAAGGACCTCATCACCACGGTACAGCCGACCTTTTCGATTGCCGGCGAAAGCCCGGCGCTGCGCCTCAACGCGCGCATCGGTGCCGACCTGGTCAACTACGCCCGGCACAGCCAACCCAACAGGGTTGCTCCGGTCATCCGTGCGGACCTGAACGCGACCTTGGCGGAACGGCTCTTCTTTCTGGATTCGTCGGTCGATGTGCACCAGGCAGAAGTCGATCCCTATTCGTCCCGAGCAGAAAACAACACCACATCGAATCGGCGCACCTCGTCGACCTACCGGATCAGCCCGTATCTGAACTACGAGTTCTCGCCGCAAACGTCGGTGCTCGCCCGCCACGAAGAAGCGATTTCACGCTCCGACTCCGAGCTCCTCACGAACCAGCGCTTCTCGACTTCGCAACTGCGGGCTGAATATAAGAGTGCCCCGTTCGGCGGTTACGTGACGGTGTTGAAAGACGAAACGCGCTTCACCGACCGCACCGAAAGCAACTGGTCGCTCGAATCGTTCAAGGTTTCTGGCGATGTGTTGATTGGCGGTGAGCTGGCCCTGGGCCCGAGCGTCGGCGCCGAGCGCAGCAAGTTTCTGCTCGAAGACCAGAGCGACACCGTCTACGGCGCTCACGTGCGCTGGAATCCAGGCGAGCGTACCCAACTGCTGGCCGAGGTCGAAAGGCGCTTCTTCGGAACCGGCTGGGACCTGAGCCTTCGCCACCGCACGCCGTTCATGACCTTCGCGCTGTTGTGGAACCGTGCGCCAGTGACCTCGACCACCTCGGTGGGCGTTGTGCCCGCAGGCGCCGACCTCAGCGCGTTCCTCGGTTCGATCCTGACCACGCGTTACCCGAACCCGGCCGAGCGAAGCGCCTTCGTCAGCAACCTGATCGCCACGCGCGGGCTGAACACCAACGTGGCTGGCGCGATCGACATCATGGCCAACTACGCCCAACTGCAGAATCGTGCGAGCGGCACGTGGGTTCTGCTCGGGGCGCGCAACACGGTCACGCTGTCGGTGTACCGCCAGACGCTGCGGCAGCTCACGCGCCCCGACAGTGTGATCACCGGCATGGCCCCGGCCGGGTCCGACAACCAGCAGACCGGTGCCACGCTCTCGTTCAACCGCCGCCTGACGCCGCAAATGTCTGTCGACCTGACCTCCACGACGTCGAAGATCCGCGGGCTCGCCTTGCGAGAAGGCGACGTGACCGATCAGCAGACCCACCGACTCTCGGTCACCCGGTCGATGTCGGCACGCTCCACGGTGTCGGCGGGGCTCCAGTACACCAAGTTCGACACCACCCTCGTGGGGCTCGATTCGTACACGGCGATCGCGGCGTTCGTCGGTCTCAATCACCGCTTCTGACGCGCCGATGTTCGAGCCTTTCTACGGCCTGCAAGCCGCTCCTTTTCAACTCAGCCCCGATCCCAGCTTCTATTTCGAGAGTCGCGGCCACGGGCATGCGCTGTCGTACCTGAAGTTCGGCGTCTACCAGCAAGAAGGCTTCATTGTCGTCACCGGCGAGATCGGTGCGGGCAAGACGACTCTCGTGCGAACACTGTTGCAGGGCCTCGACCCGGAGCAGGTGGTGGCGGCACAAGTGGTGAACACGCAGCTCAACGAAGGCGAACTGCTGGCATCGATCTGCAACGCCTTCGGCGTGCCGGTTCAAGGAACATCCAAGGCGCAGCTGGTCTCCACGCTCGAGGCGTTCTTCACCGTGGTGGCCGCCGAAGGCCGACGAGCGCTTCTGGTTGTCGACGAGGCGCAGAACCTCGGGCGGCGCGAGATCGAAGAACTGCGCATGTTGTCGAACTTCCAGCTCGGCAACCACGCGCTGCTGCAGAGCTTTCTCGTCGGGCAACCCGAGCTGCGCCACATGCTCGGCTCGGCCTCGATGGAACAACTGCGCCAGCGGGTGATCGCTTCATGCCACCTCGGGCCGCTCACGCAGGACGAAACGCGGGCTTATGTTCAGCACCGCCTGCGCCACGCTGGTTGGGACGAAAAGCCGATCTTCGATGACGGTGCGTTCGCCAAGATCTTCGAGTTTTCGGGCGGCATCCCGCGTCGCATCAACCTGCTGTGTTCGCGGGCATTGCTGGCGGGGTTCATCGCGTCACAGCGGCTCATCGGCGCTGCGGTCGTCACCTCGACGGCCGAAGACCTTCAGGCCGAGCTCGGCCCGAGCCGTGTTGCCGTTCCGGGCTGACGGGCACGCCTGAGGCCGCCCGCGCCCCGCGTGGCGCGGAGCAAGGCCGCGCGCCGCGGCCTCTTCAGTTGCAGTTTGCCAGCCCGCTGATCCACTGCCGCAGCAGCGCCACGCCATTGGCGTCGACCACATGGCTGCCGATCGGTGGCATTTGCACCAACGGATCGCGGCTGTTGGCCCGCGCCAGCAAGACCGAGCTGTCGGGCAGGCCCGGCGCGACGATCTTTGCGTTGGGCAGGCTCAAGCTGCCCTTGGTCGGGTCGACGTTGCAGGTGCCGGTCTGGGCCAACGCGGTCGTGGCCAGCAGGTTCAGGCCCACGCCGGTGGCGCCGCCCGGCCGGTGGCACATCGCGCAGTTGGTGTGCAGGTAGGCGCGGGCGCGCAGGTCCACACTGTCGGTGCCGAACGGGTTGGCCAGTTTGGCTTGCGCCGCCGGGTTCGTGATCTGCGGTGTGAGCATCGCGATGGCCGGCGCACTCAGCGTGCTCAACTGGTGTGCGTTGATGCCTGTCTGCGAGTACGTGAAGTTCTTGTTGAGCTGCTGGGTCTCCAGACCGAGGCTGAAGCCGGCTGCCGAGGTGTGGCACTGCAGGCACTGTGCGCGGCTCGGGTACGACCAGACCTGGTTGGCCAGCTGCTTTTCCTTGCCGCCGACCGCCACGAGCGTGGCATCGGTCTGCCCGGCGTTCCACTCGTAGGAATAGCCGGCCCAGTCGCCGTTCGACTGGCGCATGAGCAAGCGCGTCTCGATCATCACGCCACCGAGCCGGAAGTTCTTGACGATCACGCTGCGCAGCGGCACGGCCCAGTCGCCGTCGCTGCCGGGGGTGAACGAGGCGGAATTGCTCGGCAGCGCGAAGAATCGGTCCTTGTCGGCGCCGTCGGACCAGAACGGCGCGTTGATGTCGTAGCCCACCATGCCCGGGGCGGGCAGCTTGGGGTCGCTGCTGCTCATGCAGCCCGTTGCCGACAAGAGTGTGGGCACGACCGGCGTGCCGCCGCCGCTGCCGTTCGAGAACACCAGCTTGTAGATGCCACCGCCGTAGTCGAGGGCGAACAATTCGCCGTCGCTGCCTTCGCCGAAAGACGAGACGTTGATCGAGCTGGTGGCGTAAGGCGCGATCAACTGGCGCGCGGTGTAGGAGCCACCCGAACCGGAGATCACCGCGCCGAACATCTTGCTCGCGAAGTCGCCGAAGATGTACTGGCCGGCCAGGTCCGTCGTCTGCGTGCCGCGGTAAACGTAGCCGCCGGTGATGGCCTGCGCGTCGCTGCGGGGCACGGCGTAGATCGGGTTGGTCAAACCGGCCGTGTTGCAGCCACTGGTCACGCAGGCTGCACCTTCCATGATCGGCCAGCCGTAGTTGCCGTTGCGGGTGACGAGGTTCACTTCTTCGAAGCTGCCCCAGCCCACGTCGGCGACCCACAGGTTGCCGTTGACCTTGTCGAAGCTCCAGCGCCACGGGTTGCGCAGGCCGCGTGCCCACACCTCGGGGCAGTTGGCGCTGCCGCGGCCGGTGGCGTTGCACAAGCCATTGCCCACGTTCGGGTTGGTCGACGGAATGGAATAGGGCACGCTGCCGGTGGTGCCATTGGGGTCGATGCGAATCATCTTGCCGAACAGGTACTTGTCGTCCTGCGCTTGCGGATTCGGATCGCCACCGCCATCGCCGAAGCCGATGTAGAGGTAACCGTCGGGGCCGAAGGCCATGTTGCCGCCGTTGTGGTTGCTGTCGAGCTTGTCCAGACCGAGCAGCACGACGCGGCTGGCGGTCGTGGCCGAGGTCGCGCTCGCGTTCGCGGTGAAGCGCGCCACGGTCGAGCGCAGCCGGTAGTTCGTGTTTGGCGACGCGCTGTAGAACAAGTAGAAGTTCTGGTTCTTGCCGGCCCCGGTGCCGAAGTTCGGGTCGAAGGCCATGCCCAGGAGCCCGGCCTCTTCTTCACCCGCGGTGACGACCAGCGACGA
This sequence comes from Rhizobacter sp., assembly GCF_032229685.1. Taxonomy (GTDB): domain Bacteria; phylum Pseudomonadota; class Gammaproteobacteria; order Burkholderiales; family Burkholderiaceae_C; genus LMDS01. The sequence goes on from NZ_JAVTWP010000038.1 coordinate 173,370, forward strand.
GATGTCGATGAACACCGACGACGTGCCCGTCGCCGTGTTGTTGGCGAACACACGCACGACGCCACCCTTCTCGACCACGAACCAGCGGGAGCTGTCGTTCGGGGCCTGCAGCATCGCGATCGGCGCGCTGAACGAGAGCGACGCGAAGGTTCGTTGCAGCGTCAGGCTCGCCGTGCTCGTGGTCGGTGGGTCGAACGAGAAGCAGGTCGTGTTGCTCGGCCGCGAGCTCAGGCCGATCGCGGTGCCGGCAGCGAAGGTGGCCGTCACCGAGGCCGCGGCATTCATCGTCACGGTGCAGGTCGAGGTGCCGGTGCAAGCACCGCTCCAGCCGGTGAACACCTGCCCGCTGGTCGGTGTGGCGGCGAGGGTGACGACCTGGCCCTGCGCGAAAGGCGCGGTGCAGGTGGAAGGGCAGGTGATGCCGTTCGGCGACGACCCCACACCGCCCGAGCCATTGACCGTGACCGTGAGGGCGAAGGTCGGCGCAGGGTTTGCCGTGAACGTGGCGGTGGCCGTGGTGGCCGCTGCCATGCTCACCACGCACGTGCCTGTGCCGCTGCAACCTGCGCCGCTCCAGCCTGTGAAGGTCGAACCGGTGCTCGCCGCTGCCGTCAGCGTCACGCTCGTGCCTTGTGCGTAGGGCTCGGTGCAATCGCTGCCACAGTTGATGCCCGCGGGTGCCGACGTGACCGTGCCGGTGCCCGTGCCGCTGCGGGTGACCGTGAGCACACGCGTGATCTGCGTGAAGGTGGCCGTCACGGTGCGTGTGGCGCTCATCGCGACCGTGCAGGTGCCCGTGCCCGTGCAGGCGCCGCTCCAGCCCGAGAAGGTGGCGCCGCTGCTCGGCGTGGCGGTCAGCGTGACCGAAGTGCCTTGCGGGTAGGTTTCGCTGCAATCGGTGCCGCAGTTGATGCCGGCCGTGCTTGACGTGACGGTGCCCGAACCCTGGCGCACGACGGTGAGTGCGAACTGGCCTGTCGCGACCGCCGTGAACGACGCCGTGACGCTGGCCGCCGCATTCATCGTGACCACGCAGGTGCCAGTGCCGGTGCAGCCGGCGCCGCTCCAGCCCGTGAACTGGAACCCGCTGGCGGGCGTGGCGGTGAGGGTGACGTTCGTTCCGGCGGCGAAGGCTTCGGTGCAGTCGCTCGGGCAGGTGATGCCGGCTGGCGCCGAACCGATGCTGCCCGAGCCACTGACCACCGTGGTCAGCGTGAAGGTGGGCGCAGGGTTCAGGGTGAAGTTGGCGATCGCCGTGCGGGTGGCGGTCATCGCCACCGTGCAGGTGCCGGTGCCGGAGCCAGAGCAGACACCGCTCCAGCCCGAGAAGGTGGACCCGGGCTGCGCCGTGGCGGTCAGCGTGACCGAGCTGCCCTGAGGATATTGTTCTGAACAGTCGTTGCCACAAGCAATGCCCGCCGGGTTCGAGGCGACCGAGCCAGCGCCCGTGCCTTGCACGATGACGTTGAGCGCGACCTGCCCGCTCGCGACCGGCGCGAACGTGGCGGTCACGCTGGTGCTGGCGTTCATCACGATGACGCAGCTGCCGCTGCCCGGGCAACCCGCGGCGCTCCAACTGGTGAACTGATAGCCCGCTGCGGGCGCGGCGGTCAGCGTGACCGTGGTGCCGGTGTCGTACGACTCATTGCAATCAGTGCCGCAAGCGATTCCGCCAGGCGCGGAGGTGACCGTGCCCAATCCGGTCAGGTTGACGCTCAGGTCCACCGACTGCGGCGTGGCGTCGGAGCCGCCGCCCCCGCCGCAGCTCGCCAACAGCACCAGCATCAGCGAGGCAACACATCGCTTGGCAAGATCGATCAACATGGATTCACTCGATTCACTGGAAGGGTCGAAACAGGGCTGCATCGCCTCGGGTGGCCGACCCGGGACGACGCCCACGATGATATTCCGGCACCCCCTTCGAGCCGACGCCGAGATAGGGGGCTGACGCGTTTCCGGCAGGCTCAGTTGCAACAACCCGTGGCCGGGCCGAAAGCTATTTCTCGACCCGGATCAGCTGCGCATTGGGCCCGCTCGACAGGATGTACAACCAGCCGTCGGGGCCCTGGCGCACATCGCGGATCTTGTGCAGCAGGCCCGTCACCACGCGCTGCTGCTCCACCACCTTGTGGCCGTCGAGCTTCACGCGCAACAGCGCCTGGCCCCGCAGGGTCGCGATGAAGAGGTCACCTTTCCAGCCCGGGTAGCGGTCGCTGGTCAAGAAGGTCATGCCGCACGGCGCGTTGGAGATCGGCCCCCACCACGTCACGGGTTGTTCCATGCCTTCCTTGGCCGTGCCTTCGCCGATCTTCGCGCTGTCAGCGTATTCGGTGCCATAGGTGATCACGGGCCACCCGTAGTTGCGACCGGGCACGATCACGTTGAGCTCGTCTCCGCCCTGTGGGCCGTGTTCGCTCGCCCAGACCTCCCCGGTGGTGGGATGAATCGCGATGCCTTGCACGTTGCGGTGGCCCACCGACCAGATCTGCGGCAGCGCGCCAGCCGTCGCTGCGAACGGGTTGCCGCTCGGCACGCCGCCCTCGCGGTCGATGCGCACGATCTTTCCGACGGTCGAGTCGAGCCGCTGCACCGCAGGCCGGTTGCCCCGGTCGCCGAGCGTCACGAACAGGTTGCCGTCTGCGGCGAACAAGAGGCGCGAGCCGAAGTGCGAGGCGTCGGTCGACTTGTCGGTCTGGCGAAAGATGACCTTCGCGCCGTCGATCCGGTCGCCGACCAGCCGACCCTTGGCCACAGCTGTTGCACTGGCCCCGGCCGGGCCGTCGGCGGCGGGCTCCGAGAAGCTCCAGTACAGCGTCTGGTTGCGCGCGAAGTCGGGGTCGAGTGCCAAGTCGAGCAGGCCACCTTCACCGCTCGCGAGCACCGGCAACAGGCCGGCCAGCGGTGCGCCCAAACTGCCATCGGCACCGACGAAGCGCATTCGGCCGGGCCGTTCCGTGACGAGCATGCGGCCATCGGGAAGGAACGCCAGGGCCCACGGAAACTCCAGCCCCTTGGCGAGCGTGACGGGCCGCAGGCCCTGCATGTCCATGCGCCGCAGAATCTTCGGTGCCACCCAGGCCGAGACGCCAACGACCGCGGCGGCCGCTGCGATCCCGACCACGAGGCGTCTGCGCGTGGGCATGCTCCAACTCCTTGAATCGACGACGGCGCGAATTGTGCCAAAGCGGCCCGCCAACCGACCCTGGCGCGAAGCGGGTCACGACTTGCGCTGCAGAAGCCTGCCACCCCGCAGATATCATCCAGCGCGACCGGCGCGGGTGGGGGCGATGCGGCCGCCGCCCGGCGCCGCCGGGTGACGCAACAGACTGGAGTGGCTCGTCGGTGAAGCGGTTTTTGTCCACGGTCGGAATCAGCGCAGCGTGCAAGGCAGGGCCCTGCCTTGCGTGAGGGCAGCGTGTCTGCGGTCGCCGTGCGCGACGTCGTCATCGGCAGCCACTCGAAGGTCTGGCAAGCGGTCTCGCGCCACCTCGACGCTGCGCGAACGCCGCCGGTGGCCATCGGGCACCGCGAGCTCGCCGGCTTTGCCTTCACGCCGCGCGACCGGGTCTGGGTGCTCTCGTACTCGCGCTTGCCGGCCGAAAATTCGGCCCTGCTGGAACGGCTCCGCGAAGCCGATGTCGGCGAGGCCGTGTACGTCTCTTCTTCTTCGGTGATCGTGAGCCGGCTCACCGGCTGTTATGAGTACCCGCGCGTCAAGCTGCGCGCCGAGCTCGACGCACTGGCCTTGCCCCGCGCCCGTGTGCTCACGATCGGCCTGATGTACGAAGACCCGTCCGAGCTGCCGGCGGGCGCTGTTATCGCCACCTCTCACGCCGAGCTGGCTGCTTTCATGGCCGCACCCGATTGGCCCGACGATGCGGGGCGGCGCAAGCGGCTGTTCCGCGTTGTCCGGCGCCCATTCAGGCACACGATCGAACGCGCAGCCCATGCGGTTTACGGCGTGCTGCTGCGCGGCGCCGGGCGATTTCCGTGCCTCTTGCGGCCGCTCGACCTGATTCTGCGCACGTTCGGAGCGCGCTGGTACGGCTACGTCTACCTCAGCAACCACCTATGGATTTCGACGACATCGTGATCGGCTCCGGCCTGGCGGCGCTGGGCACGGTACTTGGCCTGCTGGCCGAACGGGGGCGCCGCGTGGCCGTGCTCTGCGGCCCGGCGCAGCCGAGTTTTCTGTACTACGACGAGCGCCAGACCGTGCCTTGTGCGTATCTCGGCGAAGGCGGGCTGGGAAGCCACTGGCACGGGGTGATCCCCACCGGCTGGCGCAACAACTTCGCGGGCGCGAGCGACGCCAGCTTCGACAAGATGCTGCGGCGCTTCTACCCCGACACCGACGCACGCAGCCGGCTCGGTTCGCCGCATCTGTTCGTGCCCTGGCGCCCGGTGCGGCCGGCGCGCGAACTGCGCGAGCTCGTGAAGAGCCATGGCGAGCGCCTGAAGCTGATGGCACAAGCCGCCGACGATCTTCGCTTCGACGAGCGTGGCGTCACGGTCGACACCGCGGGCGGTGTGCTGCGCGCGGCCCGCGCCTGGGTCGCCGCCGGCGTGCTGCACACCCCCAGGCTGCTCGCCCGTTCGCTGGTGCCGCAGGCCTCGCGCGGCCTGGTCTCGGACCATGTCTTCTGCTACGTAGGGCAACTCGACGGGCAACCTGCGCCGTCCATCGCACGCACCCGCCAGGGCTTGTTCTTCCCGGCTGTGTACGACGCGGCGGCGACTGCGCTCTACACCTTGCGCCCGGCCGCGTTCGCCTTCCGGCGGCTCGACCACGGCATCGAACAACGGGCCGTGTTCGGTTTGCCGACCGGCAACGCTCTGGCCAAGATCGCGCGCCGCATGTCACCCGGCTTGCTGGTCGAAGCTTTCTACAACCGCTTCGGCCTGTTCGGCGCTGCGCGTACCCACAGTGTCTACGCCCAGGTGCTGGTGCGTGACGCCTACGACCTCGACGACGGCGCGCGACCGCTGCGCGCGCGCAGCGAACAGATCCGCGCTGCCACCGACGGCGCCCGGCGCGCCCAGCCCTTCGCTGGCCTGCGGCCGTCGCAACGGCCCGAGATCCAACTGCCCGGAATCCACCTGCACCATTCGCTGGACCTGGCGGCACTCGCCCGGGCCGGCGTCAACCAGGCCGGTTCGCCGGTTCAGGTGGTCGACGCTTCGGTGCTGACCGAGATCGGCCCCGACCACCACAGCTTCAAGATGATGCTCTCCGCCCACGAACGCGCCTCGCTGGCTGGCACCACCGGCCCCCAAGCATGACCACCCCATCGCACGACAACCGATCGGGCGCTGGCGCCCTGGGCATCGTCTACTTCGGCAACGAGTGGTTCGCCGAGAACCGCACCAGCAGCCACCACATGGCGCGCCGCCTGGCCGGGCGCGCGCCGCTGCTGTATGTCGACTCGCCCGGCATGCGCCCGCCCTCGGCTTCGGGCCGCGACATCCGCCGCATCTGGCGCAAGCTGTCGCAGGCGATGCGTTTGCCGACGCAGGTCTTGCCGGGCCTGTGGCATTGCACCGTCCCGCAATTGCCCTGGCGCGGGCTGCCCGGGGTGGACCGCCTGAACCGCTGGTTCGGCGCGTGGGCGGTGCGCCGCGCGATGCGCCACGCCGGCATCGACCGCGCCGTGTTGTGGTTCGTGGTGCCGCACCCGAGTTTCATGCTCGACGCGGTGCCGCACGAGCTCGCCATCTACTACTGCATCGACGACTACGCCGCACACCCCGGCGTCGACGCCGAACGGATCCGCGCGTGCGACGCCATGCTCACGACACGCACCGACCATGTGTTCGTCGCACCGCCGGCACTGGTGGCGGCCAAGCAGGCAGTCAACCCGGCCACCAGCTTTTCGCCGCACGGTGTCGACGTCGATCTGTTCGCACTCGCGCAGGCCGCGGCCACGCCGGTGCCGGCGCAGGCCGCCGCGCTCGGGCGCCCGGTGATCGGCTACTTCGGGCTGATCGCCGCGTGGACTGATGTGGGCATGATCGAATGGCTCGCGCAACAGCGGCCCCAGTGGAACTTTCTTCTGGTCGGGCATGCCTCGGTCGATGTGAGTGCGTTGCATCGCCTGCCCAACGTCACCCTGGTCGGGCCGCAGCCCTACGAGACCTTGCCCGGTTGGGCCAAGGCGTTCGACGTGGCGATCATTCCCTACCGCATGAACCAGCAGGTGCGCAACGCCAACCCCTTGAAGCTGCGCGAGTACCTGGCCACCGGCAAGCCGGTGGTGTCGGTGCCCACGCCCGAGGTCGAGCGCTTCAGCGAAGTCTTGAGCGTGGCCGAGAGTCGCGAAGACTTCCTGTCGGCGATCGAATCGGCACTGCGTGAAGAGAACACGGCCGAGCGTGCCGCGCTGCGCATGGCTTCGGTGCGCGAGATGAGCTGGGAGCATCGAGCGCAGGCCTCGTTCGACATCGCGATACGCGCGCTTGCGCACAAGCGCACGGCCCGAGGGGAAAAATAGCGCAAACCCCTAGCTTGGGTGGTGCCTGGTCGGCTGATCGACACGATTCGTTGGGACAATCGCCAGCTTCACTTTCGGGTCGTTTTTTGTCGAGCATGAACAGGATCTGGTCAACGGCGTCATTTCTTTCGGGCAACCTCGTGCGCACACGCGGACCCGCTGCGGGCGCGTCCGTTTACCTCACCTTCGACGACGGCCCGGACCCAGAGCACACCAAGCGGCTGCTCGACCTGCTGGCCCGCCACGATGCCAAGGGCACCTTCTTCCTGATCGGCCGCGCCGCCGAACAATCACCGGCGCTCGTGCGCAGGCTGCTCGACGAAGGCCACGCGATCGGCAACCATTCCATGACGCACCCCAAGATGCGCACACTGGGCACCGCGGCACAGTGGTCCGAGATCGACCGTGCCGACGCCGTTCTGCAGCAGTTCGACGGGCCGAAGCTGCACGCCTTTCGCCCGCCCAACGGCCGTGTGACCACCTCGATCCTGGCCTTCAGCCTGTGGCGCCAGCGGCCACTGGTGTTGTGGACCATCGACAGCCTCGACTACACGCTGTCACCGCAAGGCGTGGTCGAACGGCTCGAGGCCGAGCCCCCCGTCGCCGGCGACGTGATCCTGTTCCATGACGACGGAGGCTGCGCCGGCGACGCGCTCGAAGTGCTGCTTCCCGCCTGGAAGAAGGCCGGCCTGCACTTCCCCGTGCTCGCGTGAAGCGCGTGTCGCGTCTGCGCTCCGTCGGTGGCACGCCTGCATGTTGAATCCGGGGCGCCCCTTCTTCTATCTGCTGCTGTACATCGTCGTGCTGTACATCCGGCCGCAGGAGTACGTGCCTGGGCTGATGGGCACGCCGCTGGTGCCGGTGTCGCTGCTGACCGCGTTCGGGTTCTGGCTGGTGGCACAACCCAAGAACTTCGAGGCGTCACAACACCGGCTGCTGCTCGGGCTGCTGGTGATGATGTCGTTCTCGGTACTGCTGACCGGTTGGGTCACGGGCGCGATCGACGTGGTGACCGAATTCATCCCGACGCTGCTGCTGTTCTACGTGACTGCCACCTCGCTCGACTCGCTGAAGCGCTTTCGCGATCTGTCGATCGTGCTGACCGCGGTGAGCACGGTCATCGCGCTTCACGGCGCCGAGCAGTTCGAGAGCGAACTGGGCATCGGCTGGACCGGCGCGAAGATGATCGAAGAGCGCATCACCTATCTGGGCTTTCTGGGCGACCCCAACGACCTGTCGATGGCATTCCTGATGACGCTGCCGCTCACGCTCTACGTGGCCAAGGTCAGCGGCTCCTTCATCGTGCGAATCGCCTGCTACGCCTCGGCAGCCCTGGTGCTCTACGCGATCTACCTGTGCAATTCGCGCGGCAGCATGCTGGGCTTGCTGGCGATGGTGGGCTTCTATGCGATCCAGCGCTTTGGCTGGGTTCGGAGCGTCGTCGTCGCTCCGGTACTCCTGGTCCCTTTGCTGCTGCTCGCACCGAGCCGGATCTCCGAGATCTCGGCCGACGAAGACTCTGCCGCCGGCCGCATCGACGCCTGGTACGAAGGCTTCGAGATGTTCCGTACGCACCCGCTGTTCGGCGTCGGGAAGGGCCTTTTCACCGACACGCACCCGCTCACGGCCCACAACTCTTTCGTGCTCGCCATCGCCGAACTGGGAACGGTCGGCTACTTCTTCTGGCTGTCGATCTTGATCGTCTCGGGGCTGATGCTGGCGCGCATCTTGCGCGCTGGCACGCCCGCGGAACTGCCGCCGCCGGTGATGCCGCCCGGAACCTACGGCCTTCCGCCGCCTGCGCCGGTCACCAACGTCGACACGACGATGAGCTGGGCCGATCTGCAGCTCGCCGCGCGTGCGCTCGCCTACTCGATGATCGGCTCGCTGGTCACGGCGTTCTTCCTGAGCCGCAGCTACGTGGTGTTCCTGTTCCTGCTCGTGGCCATGATCGTGGCCGTGTACCAGATGGCACGCGCCCGCTGGCCTTCGTTCGCACCGGTGCGGGCGACCGACATGATCGGCAAGCTCATCCTGTTCGACATCGGAAGCATCATCGCGCTGTGGCTTGTCACGCGTGTGTTGCTGAGCTTCTCATGATGCTGACCGGAACCGCCGCATGAACATCGTTCACGTCGTCGAGAGCCTGGCGGTGGGCGGCCTCGAGCGCGTCGTGCTGTCGCTGGCCTCGTGGCAGCTCCGGCGCGGTGACGTGGCTCGGATCGTCTGCCTCTTTCACGAAGGCGCGCTCGCGGCAGAAGCGCGTTCGCTGGGGATCGAGGTGCTGGCCCTCGACAAGACCAACGGGCTCGACATTCGCGCGCTGCGCGCCTTGCGCGCGGCCCTGCGAGACGCGCGCGCCGACGTGCTGCACACCCACAACGCGGTCGCCCACTACTACGCTGCCGCGGCGGCCATCGGCCTGGGCATCGGCTGTGTCATCAACACCCGGCACGGCATGGGCACGGTGCGGAGTGCCGGGCGGCTCGACCGCCTGTACCGTGCCGCGTTGCTGGGCACCGACGTGGCAGCGGCGGTCTGTCATGCGGGGCGGGAGCGCTTCGTTCAGGCCGGCATCATTCCTTCGGCCAAGGCCGTGGTGGTGCCCAACGGCGTGGCGATGGACGGCATCGAAGCGCGCTCCGCCGCAGCGAAGGCCGCGCTGCTGGGCCATCTCGGCCGCCCGGGCAACCCGTTGCTGCTGGGCACGGTCGGACGGCTCAGCCCGGTCAAGGACCACGCCACGCTGCTGCAGGCGTTGCAGCAGTTGCGCGCTTCGGGTCGTGCGGTCGAACTGGTGTTGGTCGGCGACGGTGAAACGCGCAGCGCGCTCGAAGCCCAGGCGCATGCGTTGAAGATTGCCGACGCCGTGCACTTTCTCGGCATGCGCCAGGACGTGGCGCAACTGCTGCCCGCCTTCGACGTGTTCGTGCTCTCGTCGACCTCTGAAGGTTATTCGCTGGCGCTGGTCGAAGCCGCCGCGGCCGCCTTGCCCATCGTGGCGACGCAGGTCGGTGGCAATGCCGACATCGTCGTCGACGGGCGCAACGGGCACCTGGTGCCGTCGCGCAGCGCCGACGCGCTGGCCGCCGCCGTGGCCCGTCTCGCCGACGACGCCATGCGGCGCGAAAGCATGGGCGCGGCAGGCCGGCAGTGGGCCTTGCGCCACGGCACGGTCGAAGCGATGGGGCAGGCCTACCTCGCGCTCTACGAAGACCCGTCACCGGCCGCACTGCGGCGGCGCGCGACCGCTGCGACGGAGGGCGGCACGTGAAGGTTCTCGCCATCACCAACCTCTTCGGCTTCCCCTGGGACCCGTCGCGTGGGGTGTTCAACCAGCAGCAGTTCGAGCGGCTGGCCCGGCGCGTCGACCTGTCGGTGCTGGTGGCGGTGCCGTGGACCGAGGCGATCCGCCGCCCCGCGGCCTACTGGTCGGCACGCCGTGACGGGCGCAAGCGCTGGCCGTATGTCGACTACTTCGTGTTCTGGTACCTGCCCGGTTTCGCTCAGGGCCTGCACGCGCTGTTCTTCTTCCTGTCGCTGCTGGTGCAGCGGCCGGGCCTGCTGTTCTTCAAGCGCTGGCACGCCATGATCGGAAGCTGGGGCTTCCCCGACGCGGTGGCCACGGCCGCGGTGGCCTCACTCACCTCGACGCCGGTGCTGATGAAGTTTCACGGTACCGACGTGAACGAGTATCTGCACGTGCCCGGCAAACGCCGGCAGATCCTGGCAGCGGCGCGCCGATCTCGTGCGCTGATGTCGGTGAGCGGCGCGCTGCGAGATCAGCTCGTCGCTGCCGGGGTCGATGCCGAACGCGTCCACGTCATCTACAACGGCGTGGACGCGGCGGTCTTCCATCCGGCCGACAAGGCCGACGCGCGCCGCTCGCGCGGGGTGGCGGCCGACGAGCGCCTGCTGCTGTTCATCGGTAACCTGAAGACGAGCAAGGGCTGTGTCGACCTGCTCGAAGGGTTCATCCGCATCGCTCAGCAGCAACCGCGCGCCACGCTGGTGTTCATCGGTGGTGGTGAGGCGCGCACGATGATGCTCGAGCGCATTGCCGAGCGTGGCCTGGGCGAGCGTGTGCGCTTGCTCGGCAAGGTCGAGCACGGGCTGCTGCCGGGCTGGCTCGCGGCCAGTGACCTGTTGTGCCTGCCGAGCCACAACGAGGGCGTTCCGAACGTCGTGCTCGAAGCCATGGCCTGCGGTGTGCCGGTTGTCGCCAGCACGGTCGGGGGCATTCCGGAAGTGGTGCCCGAGTTTGCCGGAACGCTGGTGCCACCGCGCGATACTCCGGCGTTGGCGCTCGCCCTCGAGGCCGCACTGGCGCGTTCATGGGACCACGAGCGCATCGCTGCGCACGCGAAGAAGAACTTTGATTGGGAGGCCAACATCGAACGTGTACTGAACCTGCTCGGGGAACCCGGGCACCGCCAGACACCGGGCGAGGGCGCGCCATGACGGCCCTGGTGATCGTCTTCTGGTTCAGCGCCGCGTGCGTCGTCTACGCCTACGCGGGTTATCCGGTCGTGCTGATCCTGCTCAGCTCGTTGCGGCAGTTCCGCTCCGACTGGCGCCACATCTCGGGCAGCGGTTCGCGCCGCGTCGAGTTGCCGAAGGGCGAAATGCCGCGCGTGGCGGTGCTGGTGGCGGCCTTCAACGAAGAGCGGCACATCGGCGAGCGCGTGCGCAACCTGCTGGAACAAACCTACCCGGCCGACCGTCTGCGCATCTACATCGGCTCCGACGCTTCCGACGACCGCACGGCCGAGATCGTGCGCGGTTTCGACACCGAGCGCCTCACCTTCGCCGACTTCACCGCGCGCCGCGGCAAGGCTTCGGTCATCAACGACCTGGCTGCGTTGGCGACCGAAGACATCCTGGTGCTCACCGACGCCAACACCTTCTTCAAACCCGACGCGGTCGACAAGCTGGTGCGCCATTTCGAGCGTGCCGAGGTCGGGTGTGTCTGCGGCGAGTTGCGCCTCGTGACCGACGGGGCCACCGGCGACAACCAGGACCACATCTACTGGCGCTACGAGCGCATGCTCAAGTTCTTCGAGAGCCGGATCGGCGCGCTGCTCGGTGCCAACGGCGGGGTGTACGCGCTGCGTCGCAAAGGTTTCGTGGCGATCCCCGCCAACACCATCGTCGACGACTTCTGGATCTCGATGCAGGTCATCGAAACCGGCCAGCAATGTGTCTACGACCCGGAAGCCGTGGCCACCGAAACCATTCCTGAGCGCATCGGCGACGAGTTCCGCCGCCGCGTGCGCATCGGCATGGGCAACTACCAGGCGCTCAAGCGCTTCGCCGGGATGCTGTCGCCGCGACATGGTGCCGTGGCCTTCACCTTCCTGTCGCACAAATGCCTGCGCTGGTTCGTGCCGCACTTCATGGTGCTGGCTTTCGTCAGCAACCTGCTGCTGGCCGGGCAGGGCGCCTACGCGCTGCTGCTGCTGGCGCAGATCCTGTTCTATGGCGCGGCGTGGTTCGGCTGGCGCGCCTCGCGTCGGGGTGACACGCCACGCTCGCTGCGCCTGCCACTGTTCTTCGTCAGCATGAACCTCGGCCTGCTGGTGGGCTTCTGGCGCTTCGTGACCACCGGCACCTCGGGTGTGTGGGCGCGCAGCGCCCGGTGATGCTTTTGCCGACTTCAATTCCCAGAGCGAACTGTCCATGACGCCTGTCCAGATCTTCTTCCTGTCGGCCGCGCTCGTGCTGCTGGCGGGGCTCGTGCTCGTGGTGCTCGAGTGCCGGCGCAAGAACATGCACCAGTGGCTGGGCGCCTACCTCGGTCGGCGCGTGCCGCGGGTGACCGACGGTCCGGTGCATGTGATGTTCTCGTTCGTCGACCACTACGAGCCGCAATGGGGCCGGCCGACCTACGAGGTGGAAGTGAGCCGCGTGGCGCGCTGGCGCGAAGGCTACAAGGCGATGGCCTCGCGCCACCGCGATGCCGATGGCGTGCACCCGCAACACACCTTCTTCTACCCCGAAGAAGAGTACCGGGTCGAACACCTCGACAACATCGCCGACCTGTGCCGCGAAGGCTTCGGCGAGATCGAAGTCCACCTGCACCACGACCACGACACCGACGCGGGCCTGCGCGAGAAGATCAACCGCTTCGTGAAGGTGCTGCACGAGCGCCATGGTGCGCTGCCCGTCGACCCCAAGACGGGGCAACCGGTGTTCGCTTTCATCCACGGCAACTGGTGCCTCGACAACTCGCGCGGCGACGGCCGCTGGTGCGGTGTGAACAACGAACTGAAGGTGCTCGGCGAACTCGGTTGTTATGCCGACTTCACCTTGCCTTCGGCGCCCAGCGACACCCAGACGCGCAAGATCAACAGCATCTACTACGCCACCGACGATTGCGACCGGCCGAAGTCGCACGACGACGGTGTCGATGTGCGGGCGGGTGGCAAGGCGTCGGGCGACCTGCTGATCATGCAAGGCCCGCTCGCGCTCAACTGGAAGAACCGGCGCTGGGGCCTGATGCCGCGCATCGAGAATTCCGACGTGCGCGCCGCCTACCCGCCCACGCGCGACCGCGTCGACCTGTGGGTGCGCCAGCACATTCATGTGCAGGGACGGCCCGACTGGATCTTCATCAAGGTCCACACGCATGGCACACAAGACCGTGACATCGAAGCCCTGCTCGGCGAGCCGGTCGATTCGATGTTCAGGCACCTCGAGTCGAAGTACAACGACGGCAGGAACTACGCGCTGCACTACGTCAATTCGCGCGAGGTGTTCAACATCATCAAGGCGGCCGAGGCCGGCCTGTCGGGCAACCCGAATCTCTATCGGGACTATCTGCTGCCGAAGCCGCCGATGTTCAACGCCGACTGGAAGCCGACTTGAAGAGCCCGGTCACGCTGCTGCGCAACGTGGCGATGATGGCCGTCGCCAGCTACGCGGAGCTGGGGTTCGGCCTCATCCTCGGCGTGGTCATCGCGCGCTCGCTGGGCAGCGACGAGTTCGGCCACTACGCTTTCGCAGTCTGGGCCTGCGGCACGCTGATCACGCTGTGCAACAACGCCTTGACGATGTCGTCGATCAAGTTCGTGGCCGAGGCGCACGGCGCCGGCCAGCCGGACGTGGCGTCGGCGTTGTGCGCCCGCATGTACCGCTGGCACGGCATCGGCACGGCGATCGTGCTCGCGGTGTTTGCCGTGGTCGTGCTGGTTCGGCCGCCCGACGAATGGCGTGAATCGCTCTGGTTGATGCTGCCGCTGGTGGCCATCGGCGCATGGGCGCGCTCGGGCTACATGATGATGGCGTCGATCGCCAAGGGCAACGAGCGCTTCGAGGTCGAAAGTGTCGCGCTCGTTCTCTCGGCGCTCGCGAACGTGCTGCTGGTCTCGGCGCTTGCGTGGGTCGGCGGTTCGTTGATCGGGTTCTTCGCGATCTATGCGGTCTGCGGCTTGCTGCAGAACCTGGCCGCGCGCATTCTGATGCGCCGCCTGAAGATTCTTCCCGAGCCGAACCCGATCGCACCGGCGCTGTATCAGCGCCTCAAGCGCCACCTGCTGCAGTCGGGCGCGCTGGTCGGTGTGGCACTGCTGGGTGACCGGACGATCGAGGTGCTGCTCCTGAAAGCCTATTCCGGGTCAGAGGCCGTGGGCTTCTTCGCGATTGCCGGCGCCCTGACGAAGGGAGCCACTTACCTGCTTGCAGGGGCCCTCACCTCGGTGCTGCTGCCTGCCATGTCGAGGGCTTTCGGCCTGGGCGGGGCGAGCTCGGTGGTGCGCATGCTGCCCGAGGCCATTCGTTTCTACTGGTTCATCGGTGTCGCCATTGCCGGCCTGGGCGCAACGGTCGCACCGGGGGCCGTGCAACTGTTGTACGGGCCGCAATACGAAGAAGCGATACCGGCCGTGATGGTGAATCTGGCGGTCGCCGGCTTCGTGTTGATATCGGCTGCCTTCAACGCCTTTCAGACCTCGAGCGACCACCAGGGCGACCGCATCAAGATCGCCGGCATGACTTTGGGCGTGAACGTGGTGGCGGGGCTGGCGCTCGTGCCGGCTTTCGGTCTGAAGGGTGCCCTGGGCTCGCTGGCGATCACGAAACTTGCTTCGGTGTGCTTTAGTTGGGGCTTCGCCCGGCGCACCGACGGCGTGAAGATGCCCGTCGCACCGATGATCCGCATGTTGATCGCTGCGCTGATCGCCAGCGCGCTCGCAGAGACATTCGATCTGCTGGTGGACGGACGCTTCGTCTTCGTGGGCGCAGGCGTCGTGTTCATCGTTTCCTACCTTGTCGCGACGGTGTTGCTTCGGTCGTGGACCCGCCCCGACTACGACGCCGCCATGGAGGTTTTCGGCCGTCTCGGCAAAGGAGGGCATTCGATCGTGGCGCTCATCGATGCGACCGGAAACCGCTTCTCGGAAGGTAGCCGCACCGACGGGCCTGGCAAACGCGACAAGATGAGCGCGGTCATCGGCACGCTCGGTCTGACGCGTGTGTTCGGGGCCGTGCGGTCGGCGGCCATACGAGACCTGCGCGTGCTGGCCTACCACCGCGTGCTGCCGCGCCTCGACGAAGGGCGATACGCGTTCGATGCAGAACTCGTGAGTGCCCGCCAGGAAGACTTCGACTGGCAGATGCGCTACGTGGCGAAGCACTTTCATCCGGTCTCATGCCAGCAGGTGGCCGAGGCCATCAATGCCGGCACGGCCTTGCCCAAACGGGCGGTGATGGTCACGTTCGACGACGGCTTCCGCGACAACTACGAGGTGGCGTTCCCGGTGCTGCGCAGCCATGGCGTGCCGGCGCTGTTCTTCGTGTCCACGGGCTACATCGACGGCCAGCAGCCGTTCTGGTTCGACTGGCTCGTTCACGTGTTCCTGCACACGCCCGCGAGCGAGATCAGGCTCGATGCGATCGACCAGACCATCGTGCTGGGCGACACGCCGCGAACGCGCCGCGCGGCGGCACTGCAGTTGCTGCGCACGCTCAAGCGCACGCCCGAGACGAAACGGGTGCAGGTGGTGGATCAACTGCGCCAGCAGACGAATGTCGACATGTCGACCGAGGCCTTGCTGCAGAGCGCGCCCATGACCTGGGACCACATCCGCGAGATGTCGCACGCGGGCATGGAATTCGGTTCGCACACCGTGACGCACCCGATCCTGTCGACGATCGCCGACCCGGCCGCACTGCGCTTCGAGCTCGGCGAATCGAAAGCCAGGATCGAGCACGAGACCGGCGTTCCGATCATCGCGCTGGCTTACCCGGTGGGCGGGCGTCATGCGGTGAACGACGCGGTCATCGCGGCCACGAAGGCAGCGGGCTACCAGTTCGCCTTCACCTACCTGCCGGGGGTGAACAAGCTCTCCACCAGCCACCGCTTCATGCTCAACCGCATCCAGGTCGAGCGGTACACCTCGCGGGCCATGTTCTCGGCCGCGCTCGAGTTGCCCGAAGTGTTCGTGAGGTAGAAGGCAGGCGGCGAATGTTTTCGCCGCCTGCCGAAGACCGAAGTCTCAGTGCGAGATTTCGGTGACGGGTTCGACCAGCACCGGCGCTGCGTGCATGTACGACGTGGCGCGGCGCTTGGCTTCGATGTCGGCATACACCAGCTTGGCCTGCGCTTCCGACAGGCCCAGCGCCTCACCCAGTTCGGCGGCACTGCGGCCGTGGTTGTGCGCCCAGAGCGCGATGTCCATCTGCTGGTAGGGCAGGGCGAAGTAGAACTCGTCTTGCCCTTGCGCCAGCGTGTAGGTGTCGGTCGTGGGCACCGCGCCGCAGATCTCGTCGGGCAGGCCGAGGTGGCGCGCCATCGCGTAGACCTGGGTCTTGTACAGGTGGGCGATCGGTTTCAGATCGGCCGAACCGTCGCCGTTCTTGACGAAGAAACCCTGGTCGTATTCGAGCCGGTTGGGCGTTCCGATCACCGCGTAGTTCAGGCGGTCGGCATGGAAGTAGTCCATGGTCTTGCGCACGCGCTGCTTGAAATTGGTGGCCGCCACGATCTGCAGGTACTCGCGCACCGGCAGGCGGGCCTCGTGCAGTTCACCGGCAGGCGACTGCACCACCAGCTTGAAGAAATTGATGCCGCGTTCGGTGCCGCCGGCGATCACGATCTTGTTCTTCCAGCCTTCGCCGTAGGCCGGGAAGACACGCTTGATGGCGTCGTCGCGCTCTTCATAGCACCGCAGGCCTTCGAGAGCGGGTGCGATGTCGTGCACCTTGTATTCGATGCCGAGGTGCTCTGCGAGCTGGCGGCCGCGGTCGAGGCTGAACGAGCTCGAGTCACGCTCCGGCAGCAAAATACCGAAGACCTTCTTCGGCCCGAGCGCGTGCACGGCCAGCGCTGCGCAGGCCGAGCTGTCGATGCCGCCCGACATCGCGATCACGACGCCGCGGCGGTGCAGCTTGTTGACGAGGGTGTCGACCATCCAGGCGGCGATGCGCGAGGCTTCGGCGCTGTAGTCGATGTCGAGGACCTGCGGTCCCAGCTTCACTTGGCTCATGGGTTCTCCAGATGCTCGGGCCGCGGTTCAGGCGCCACGCTTGCGGGTGACGAAGGCGGCCACGCTGTTCAGCGAGTCGAGATTCTCCGGCACCATTTCTTCGTCCTTGACTTCGATGCCGTAGGTTTCTTCGAGGTGTGAAATCAGTTCGAGGAAGCCGGTGGAGTCGAGGATGTGGCGTTCCATGAACGAGTCGGAATCCGTGAACGCCGTGGCCACGGCACCCATGATGAAGTTGTCCTGAACGTATTGCCGCAGTTCTGTCTTGAGGTCCGCCATGTTGCTGTCCTGGTTCGGTTTTTCTGGAGTCGGGATTGTGGTGGGTTTGTGCTGGTCCGGGCCCGGGCATGCGCGTCAACGAAGCCCCAACTTGCGAATCTTGCCGGAATCCGTGCGCGGAAGATCGGCCACGAACTCCACGATCTTGGGGGCCATGTAGTTTTCGAGCTTCGCCAGGCAGTGGCGGATGACCTCGCGTTCGGTCAGCGTGGCTCCGGGCTTGAGCACCACGAACGCCTTCACGGCCTGGCCGAGCCGGTCGTCGGGAACGCCGATCACGGCGCACTCGAGAACGCCTTCGATCGAGTAGATCGTGTTCTCGACCTCGCGCGGCGCCACCTTCTCGCCGCGGCTCTTGATGATGTCGTCGCTGCGGCCCACGAAGTAGAGCCAGCCGTCGGCGTCGGTTCGGAAGATGTCGCCGGTGTGAAGCACCGATTCGCCGGCGATCGGGCCGGGCCGCAGGGCTCGCGCTGTTTCTGCAGGCTTGTCCCAGTACCCGCGCATCACGTGGCTGCCCCGCACCACGAGTTCCCCCGTGGCCGGGTTGGGCAGGCGACGCCCCTCTTCGTCGACGAGCCAGAGTTCCTGGTTGACGAGGCCGCGGCCGACGCTCGACGGCCGCAGTGCCAGCTGTTCGGGCGGCAGGTAGCTGATGCGCTTGCACTCGGTCATGCCATACATCGAATACAGCCTGGCGGTGGGCAACAGCTCGCGAATCTGCTGGAGGTGCTGGTCTGACAGCGCTGCAGCGGCGTTGGTGACGATGCGCAACGACGACAGGTCGAATGTGGCCAGGTTGCTGAGCGCCAGGATGGCCGAAAAAAGCGTCGGCACGCCGGGGAACACCGTGACACGCTCCAAAGCAAGCCGCTCGACCAGCTTGACCGGAAAGGCCGCCGAGCCTTCGAGCACCAGAGTCGCGCCGACGCCGAGCCCGATCAGCACGTGGTAGAGACCGTAGCTGAACGACGGCGACAGGGCCAAACCGATCACATCGTCTTCGCGCAGGCCCAGGTAAGCCTGCACCGAGGCCCATGCGCTCAGCATGTTGCGGTGCGTGAGCATCACCCCCTTGGGCTCACCGGTGGTGCCCGAGGTGTAGATGATCGCCGCCAGGTCCTTGTCGATGCACGAAGCACCGTTGCCGGGTGAGGGTTCGGCGGCTCCCGCGACGGGCTCTGGCCAGGGGTGGTCCGCGCCCTGCGCTGCGACCAGACCACGCACAACGTTGACACCAAGTGCCGGCGAGCGCGCCACCGCGTCGCGCCACACCGGCTCGAGGCGCGCGTCGGTGAGCAAGGCTCGGGCGCGCGTGTCGCCCAGCATGTAGGCCAGCTTGTCGGTCTTCGTCAGCGACGAGACGGGCACGAAGACTGCGCCGAGCTTCAGCACGGCATGCACCGCCACGACGAACTCGACACTGCTTTCGAGCAGCAGCACCACGCGGTCGCCACGAACGACGCCGTGCGCGTGAAGCAGGCCGGCAAGTGCCTCGACCTGCTTCGCTACCTCGGCGTAGCTGGCCCGAACGCCGCCGCAGACCACGGCCGTCTTCTCGGGCAGGCGTGTGCAAGCGGCTTCGAAGGCGTGGTGCAGCAACACGGGTCAGGCGATCGACAGCGGCCGCGGCCCGGAGGCCGGGGCGATGAACTGCGCGTGCAGCAGCATGGTCGACACGACCCCGACGAAGGCCATGTTGTCGGCGAAACCGGTAGCCTTGCCGGCCCGGCACTTTTCCGTCAGCCTGGCGACGGCGGTGGGGTCGAAGAGGCCAGCCTCGTCGAGGCTGCGGGCGCTCAGCAGTTCGGCCACGTGGTCGAGCGGCTGACCGTTCTCGAAGAAGCTCGAACTGTCGGGCGACCGGTAAGGCTGCTTGGCGCGCTGCGTGATCACGGGCGGAAGCTCGGCCCCGATCGCCTTCTTGAGGATGTGTTTTTCGCTCAGGCCGCGCAGCTTGTATTGCGGCGGCAAACGGTTCGCGAACTCGATGACCCGGTGGTCGAGGAACGGGAAGCGCGCTTCGATCGACGCCGCCATCGCCATGCGATCACCTTGCGAAGACAGCAGGTAACCCGACATCAGCGTGTGCGCTTCGACGTACTGGTCACGCCCCTGCGGCAGCCAGTCGTCGATGCCTTCGGGAAGCGTTGCGCGCAACGCCGACTGCGGGTTCCACGCCGCAGCCTGCGCGTGCACCTCGGGCCGCAGGAACTGCAGCGCCCGGCGCGCGCTGGCCATGCGCGGCATGTGCGCGAACCAGGGTTCGTCGATCTGGTCGAGGCCTTCGGCGAAGAAGCGCTGCGTGAAGGCGCGCCCGGCGCCGGGCGAGTTCTCGAGGTAGGGGTACAGGCGTTCCAGGATCCGGCCGCGCCATTTCGAATCGGGCTGGCGCGCCATGAAACGCCGGATCTTGGCTTCCTTGAACAGGTCATAGCCGGCGAAGACTTCGTCGGCGCCTTCACCGGTCAGCACCACACGGTAGCCGGCGGCGCGTACGCTGTCGGCCAGCAGCATCATCGGCACCGGCGCGGTCCTCACCAGTGGCGACTCGGTGTGCCACACGGCACGTGCAAACGCTGCGCCGATATCGCCTCGACGGCAGGCGAGCGACGAGTGGTCGGTGCCGAGAAAACGTGCCAGCTCGTTCTGATAGACGCTCTCGTCGAACTCTGCGTTCTCGAAGGTCAGCGAAAAGCTGCGCAGCGGCGTGTCGGTGTGGTTCTTGATGATCGTCGTGATGATCGACGAGTCGAGCCCACCGCTGAGATAGGCCCCCACGGGAACGTCGGAGCGCAGCTGCAGGCGCACCGAGTCGATCAGCAGTTCGCGCAATTCTTCGGCGCAGTCGGCCTCGCTGCGCGCCTGCGGCATGGTGCTGGGGAACTGCCAGTCCCAGTAGCGCTCGATGTGCATGCCTTCGGGCGTGACGACCATGCGGTGGCCCGGCGGCAGACTGCTGATGCCCTCGAAGGCCGAGTTCGGAGGCAGCACCGACCAGTAGCTGAAGATCGAAGCCAGGCCGGCCGGGTCGATCCGCCGCGGCACCTCGGGCAACTGGAACAGGGACTTCACTTCCGAAGCGAACGCCAGCCGCCCCGCCACCTGGGTGTAGAACAGCGGGCGAATGCCGGTGCGGTCGCGCGCCAGCACGAGGCGCTGGCGTTTCTGGTCCCACAGGGCGATGGCGAACTGGCCGTTGAGCTCGTCGACGAAGGCTTCGCCCAGGTCTTCGTAGAGGTGAACGATGACCTCGGTGTCGGACTGGGTGCGAAAGCGATGGCCGCGCCGTTCGAGGTCGCGCCGCAACTCGACGAAGTTGAAGATCTCGCCGTTGAAGACGACCCACACGGTCTCGTCTTCGTTCGCGATGGGCTGCCAGCCGCCGGCCAGGTCGATGATCGACAGCCGCGCATGCGCCAGGCCGACGGGGCCGTCGACAAACGTCGACGAGCCGTCGGGCCCGCGATGGTGCAGCGCCTCGATCATGCGCACGAGCTCGGGCTTGGCCGGCGCGCGCCCGGTGGCAAAGGAATACAGGCCGGCGATTCCGCACATGTGGGTCAGTCCGCGTCGTTGTCGAAGCCGGTGAGGTACCAGGCTTGTGGGGAAAGAAGGGCTGCAGGGGTCGCTGCCCCGGCGAACACCGGCATGCTTTCGGGCCGCTGCATCAGGCCGGCCGCCTGGAGCTGAGCGCTGACCTGCGAAGACCCGAAAAATTCGATCGAGATGCTCTGCACCTTGGTGCGACGCACCAGCCGCACGAAAGAGAGCACGAGGGGCAAGGTCAGCACCGCAGGTTCGCGACTGAAGAAGTCACCCACCTCGATGAAGCCAGGCTTGTTGCGCCAGACCACGTAGCCTTGTGGCAACCCGCTCGGGTCGCGCGCGACGCAGACCTGCCAGGCACTGCGCCCTTCGGCGCCGAAGCGCCAATACAGCATGCGGCCGGTGCGTTCGGAGAGCAGCGTGTCGGCCGGGCGGAGGTTCCAGAGCTGGTCGAAGGCGGCGTCATCCCAGCGCGTGGGCAGGCAGACCAGCCGCACACCTGCGCGAAGCGTGCGCAGTGCGTCGCGAAACTCCAGCGTCCGGTCGAGCACCGGTGCGCAGCAGCGGGCGAGCCATGACGGCATTCTGCGTGCGAGATGGGCGCGGCTGGCCACGGGCTTGGCGAAGCGCTGCATCGAACCCAGGCGCTTCAGGCCGGCTCGGGCGCAGATCGGTGCGGCTTTGGCATTGGGGAAACCGTAAGTCAGGTCGAAGCGCTCAGCCCCGATCTGGGCGCCGCGCCGCATCAGCATCAATGCCGGGCCGAGCGAGCGGTGTTCGGCATTCACGACGTAGTCGGCCAGACCGATCGCACGCAGCATGCGCGCGCCGTGGTGGAAGAGCCGGGGGTGCAGGCCCTGGGCGCCTTGCGCTTCGGGCAGGTCGTCGGCCTTGAGCAGCAACACGGTGCCGGGCCCGGCCGGGTTGTCGACATAGCCCAAGCGCATCTTGTCTCGCGCGCTGCCGGCATCGTGCCCGACCAGGCTTCTGATCCACAACGACTGGATGACCGGGGCGGCGATCGACAGGTCGGCTTCTTCGGTCGAGTAGTGGGTGGGCATCGAGTTCGGGCGGGGCACAAAGGGCGCAGCTACCGGTGCGCGGGAAATGCAGGCCAGCGTGTCGGCCGCTCGGCGTCTTGTTGCAGGCAGTCGGGGCCGGCAACCGAAGAAATGGTATCACCCGCATTCGCGCTGGTAACCCCTCCTTCGGGCGGTCGACGGCGCCGGGCGGTGCGGTTTTCCCGTTCCCGAAGACCGGCGGGTCGCGCCCGCCGAACGCTGGGGTCTACGTCGTCGCCTTGAAGGAAAGATCACCCTGGAATGCCGGTGAGCGCGCGGCGAAGGTGACCGACGTGGTGCAGAGTTCTTCGTCGCTGTAGCGTCGGAACTCGGGCGCGATCGGCGTGTTCGGCAGGGCTGACAAAAGGTCGGCGCGAACGGTCTGGATGCGGCGAACCACAACCAGGCCTTCGTTCTCGGCCGACACCAGGAAGTCGCTCGGGCGCAAGCGGTTCTGGAACAGGATGTCGTTGTTCCAGCGGCGCCAGGCGCGCTCGTCGAAACGCAGGTAGTGGATGGGCGTGATCGAGCGGTCGAAGTACGCGTAGTGGTCGCCGCAGTTCACGCTGTGCAGCACCAGGCCGTCGGTGGTCATGATGCGACGGGCCTCACGCATCATCGGGCGCAGCACGTCGGTCGGCACGTGTTCGAGCACGCTGTTGGAAAAGACCAGCGAGATCGACGCGTCGGGCAGGCCGGTGACGGTGGCGTCGGCAGGTGCGTGGTAGACGATGCCGGCTCGTTCGAGGATCTCGGCGCCGCTCGCCGCCTGCGCCAGACGCGCGTAGCGCTGGCGCACTTCGGACTCCGTTTGTCTGCAGGCCTTCGCCACCGCGGGCAGGTGCTGCTCGAGCTGCTTCAGCGCGCCCGGCACAGCGCTGTGGCGAAGGTGGCGGTTCAGGTCGAAGGTGTGGACGCGGTGCGCGCCGGCGAGGGCAAAACACAGCGGCAGAACCGGCAGCCAACCGGTGCCGACTTCCATCAGCTCCTTGCCCTTCACATCGGCATCGAGATCCGCCAGCATGTCCATGAGGACCAGCCAGTCGTTGCGAAACTTGATATCGATGTGCGCACCTTCGTCGACGCGCCCGCCCGACACTTTCTGCAGAGCGTCGTTGATCGACGTGCCGAACGGAACATGCGCCAGAACACCTTGGATGCAGCCCTTGATTCTCCAATCCATTCACGGTCCTCGATCTGATTCAAACATGGGTCTTCGGCGAGACGATCGCCTCGCCCGGCACGGCCGGTCAATCCCCCATCGCGAAGCGGCGCCACCCTGTGATGCGTGCCGATGCAGCCCGGCCGGGCCGGCCGAGCCGGCCTATCAGGTGAGCGACGACGTCGAACTCGGATGCACGCAGCGTCTTGAACACGACGCACAGCGGCAGGTAGGTGAGCAGAAACGCGGCGGCACCGCCGACGAACGCGAGCTTCAGGTGCAGCATCTGCGCGATGGCGTAGCCCAGGCCAGCGGCGATGCAGGCGGCCAGCGCCTGACGCGACATCGGGCCGAGCGGCAGCCGGACTTCGACCCGACGAAAGGCATAGAACCAGCCCAGACAGGTGTCGGACACCTGGGCGATGGCGAAACTCAGGATGGCGCCCGGCAGGCCGAAGCGCGGGATCAGCAGCAGCCCGGCGATGACGTTGATGACCAGCACGCTGACGACGATGCGGATCCGGTCGGCCTGTCGGTCGCTGGCGGTGAGCACCGCCGCGGCGGCACCGTTGACGATCATCAGCCCGGCGATGACGAGGTTCCAGGTGAGCGCAGGTATGGCGCCTTCGTAACGGTCACCGTACAGCAGATGCACCAGGCCTTCGGAGACGACGAGGCCGAACCCTGCGATCGCCATGCCGACGAACCAGTAGACCCGTGTCGACTCGATCAGCATGCCGCCCAGCGCCGTGCGACCGCCTTCGCCGAAGCGGCGTGACATGGCGGGCAGCAGCACCGCGGCCATGCCGCCAGCGAGCAGGTCGACTGCGCCCTTGGTGAGCGCGCCGGCAATCGCAAAGTAGCCGACGGACTCGGGCGTGGCGTAGATCTTCAGCAGGGTCATCTCGACGCCACGGTTCGTGCCGACGACCACGAGCATCATGATTCCGGTGAGGATGAGGTGGCGCCGCAGGCGCTTCTCCAGCTCGTCGGGAATCGGCCCCGGCACGCCGCGGATCCCGTTGCGCTTGAGCATGAATCGAAGCAGCAGGTTCGAGACCACGCCCAGAACGGCGTAGAGGGCGAAGAACTGCGCCACGGACGCGCCGGCCCAGGCAAGCACGATGACCGACACCATGTTCAGCATCGCATTCAGGGCGAGCGACAGGTTCTCGGGGGCGAAGAGTTCATGGCCCTTGCCTATGGCTCCCCACATCCAGAAGCTCGAGCGTGACCAGGCGGCGATCAAGGCGATGCCCAGCATCAGCGGCAAGGCGTCTTTCCAGTCGGAAATGGGTTTCACCGACATCGCCACCGCGAACACCGTGAGCACCAGGCCAGAACTGACCATCTGCATGCGCGTGAACCGGCTGACCAGCGCGGCAGCTATGTCCTCACGCTGGGCGCCGCGCGCCTCGGCGATGAACTTGATCGACGAGCTCGACAGCCCGTTGTTGCCCGCCATGATCAAGACGCCGCACAGCCAGATGCCGAAGACATAGTGCCCGTAGTCGGTCGGGCCGAGCGTGCGCGCGATCAATACGCCCGAGAGCAGGCCGACGGCCGCTTCGATGTAGCCCGCCATCGCCACCCACGCCACGTTGCGCAGCAGCGTGATCTTTTCTTTCACCGAGCACTCCTTGAGGGAGCGCCGATGCTATTGCACCGACGTACCGCCCAATCTGACCAAACGCACGAAACAACACTGCTTGAGCGCACCGGCTCATGCCGCATAAACGCACTCCCCGCGGATGAGGGGGTTCAGGTCGGCCCCCGGTGCGGCCGCCTGAAGAGGTAGAGCGCCAGCCACTCGGGGCGAAAGCGCCCTCGGGCGTCGGCCACGGCGTCGGTTTCGAAGCCGAGCCGACCGAGCAGGCCCGCGACAGAAGCGCGTGCGGGGTTGATGGTCGGCACGCTCGTGAAGACGAGTTCGTAACCGGCTTGGCGGGCCTTCGCCGCGATCGGCGCGTCGTAGCGGCCGTGCGGGAACGACATCGTCTGGGGTGGCGCACGGTACGGCATGCGCGCCGTCATCTCGCTGCGCGCGCCGGCCAGTTCGGCGTCGAGGTCGGCGGCCCGCGTCATCGGAATGTGGGTCTTTCCGTGCAGGCCGATGGCCATGCCAGCCGCGTCGAGTGTGCGCAACTCCTGCGTGGTGACCATCTGGCGCAGCGGGTCGTCGAGTGCGGCCGACAGTTGGGCGAGCAATCGATCTCGCTGTTCGTGGGTGAGTGATTCGACCGCCGCGATCGACCGGCGCAATTGAGCGGCGTTGTTGCCAGCTGGCGCCGGCACGTCGGCGCCGAGCTGCCGCAACGCGGCGTTCAACTGGTCGAGCGTGAGCGTTCCGCGCCGCCAGGCCCCCAGGATGCGCTCCTGGAAGAACGACTCCCGGCGGTCGACGGCGTCTGACACGACGAACATCAGGCTGGGCAGGCCGAGTTTCTGCAAGGGGGGCAGGGCGAAGTCGACGTTGTCGGCCCAGCCGTCGTCGAAAGTGATCAGCAATGCACGCGCAGGCAGGGCCATTTCGCCACGGCGGGCGCGCAGCACATCGTCGGCAGAGACGACGTTGTAGTGTTCGACGAAGAACCGCAGGCACTGCGCGAACAGATCGGCCCGCAGTGTGTAATCGGGGTCGCTCGCAGCCCACCGCGGATCTTGGGGGTCCAAGACACGGTGAAACATGACTACAGTGAGCGTGTGCGCGTTGCGCAGCCGGTGATACAAACCGAGCGCGCCGGACACGTACAGCAGCTTCTTCAACAGATCGGCAAGCATGGAAACAGGCATCGAGGTTTCGGTCATCATACCGACGTACAACCGGCGTGAACTGGTTGCGCGGGCGGTTCGCAGCGTGCTGGCGCAGACCCGCCCGGTCGAAGAAATCATTGTCATTGACGATGGTTCGTCCGACGGAACCGGGCTGGCGCTCGCCACCGAATTCGGTGACCGAATTCGCTATGTGCGCCAGGAAAACGGCGGGGTGTCGTCGGCACGAAACCACGGCTTGCGCATCGCTCGCGGGTGCTACTTGGCGCTTCTCGACAGCGACGACGAGTGGCTGCCCGAAAAGAACCGCTTGCAGATCGAGTGGCTCGAAGCCCACCCCGACTTCGGCCTCGTGCTGTGCGACGTGATCCGCATGGATGCCGATCACCGCGAGTTCGATGTCTTCCGGCGGCGCGAGTTGTTGCCCGAAGACGGCCACATCCTCAAGTGGGTGCTGCTCGAGCCGGCGCTTGCTCCGGCCTCGGCCGTGATGCGCCGCTCGGTCTACGACGCGGTCGGTGGTTTCAACGAAAGCCTGCCCACCGCGGAAGACCTGGAATACCACCTGCGCATTGCTGCGCACTGGAAGATCGGTGTGGTCGAAGTGCCGCTGGTGCGCGCGATGCGGGGTCACGACGGGCTGTCGAGCCTGGCGCGCACCTACGACGACTACGTGCGTGTCATCGAGCGCTCGGTGGCTGCGAACGCAGGCCGGATCCCGCAGGTCGACCTCGATCGGGCGCTGGCCCGGGCCTACGCGCGCAATGCCCGCGGCATGGTGCTCTCGGGCCGGTTGCGGCAGGCGACGGTCCTGGTGCGAAAGGCCTGGGCTCTCGAGCCCGACGCCGGCCGGCGCTGGCAACTTCTCAACGTTTTCGTGCTGGCGCTGCGGCGTGCCGTCGCGGGCTTGCGCCATGCCTCGCCCACAATCGTCCTGATGGTCTCGACCCAAGTCCCCATATGAAACGAACCCTGCTGGATCGCATCGCCTCCGAAGGTTCCCCCGCTCGCGATCTGGTGTCCAAGGTGTGGCGCCGCTATGCGATGCGAAACATCAGCTCCAACGACAACCATGCCGGCCTCGAAAAGCTCTATGCCTTGCCCGACCCCTGGGGCATGACGACCGAACGTGAGCAGTCCAGGTTCCGCCAGACCAACCAGGTGATCCAGTCGCTTGCCGGCCGCGTTGACTCGCTTCTCGAACTCGGCAGCGGCGAAGGCCACCAGAGCGAACATCTCGCGCAACTGTGCGGCCGGCTCGACGGGCTCGAGATCAGCGAACGGGCGGTGGCGCGAGCCCGTGAACGGCTGCCGCAGTGTCGTTTCGGCGTCGGCGACATGGCCGCCTTGCCCTGGCCTTTGCCGCCGGGCGAGCGCTACGACCTGGTCGTGGCCTGCGAGGTGCTGTACTACTTCAGCGACATCGAGAGGACAGTCGAACACATGTCGCGCCTCGGGCGCGCTTGTTTCGTCACTTTCTTCGCGCCCTCTGCGCGCCGCGTGGCGCAGCATCTGGAGCCCTTGCCCGGTATGCAGCGTGGGTGGATCTTCCACGACCCCTATGCCTGGCTGTGGGCCTACTGGGAGCCCGGGGCACCGGCAGTGCGGCAGCCCTAGCCGGTTGGTGACAAGACAAAGGGCCGCGAATGCGGCCCTTTGTCGTTGTGAGCGGAACGAGACGTTCAGCCGCCGTTGGCGTTCAACTCGTACATGCCGCGGATCCACCAGTTGATCTTGCGGGGCGGGTTGATCCGGTACATCGGCAGGGTCGGCGTGGTGCGGATCGCACCTTCGAACGCCCTCGCCGCCGTGTTCTTCATTTCGGCCAGCCGCCCTTGCGCTGCCGTCGGCGAGAGGCCGAGGGCCTGCTTGGCCTTGATGGCGAAGGCGACGAAGCCGGCCACATCGAGCGCGTGGTCCATGTTGCCTTCGTCAGGCCCGGCGTCACCGATCGTCGTGCCACCTGCGAGGTAGGCCGGGAACACCAAGCCGGCGAACTCGGAGCCGACCACGCTGCCCTGGTAGAAGCCGCGGTTCGAAGGCGTGTTCATCCAGTCGAAGTAGTCGCTGGCCTGGCGGTGGACCTGCGCAGCGGCCGAAGGCACCTTCAGGATGTACAGGCGAGCTGCCTGGAAGTACAGGGCGCTCATCCAGGGGCTGCTGACCAGATCGGTCGGCTGGGTGCCGCCGGGGCCGCCGCCTTCGTGCTGGGTGTAGGTCACGAGTGGGGCCTTGCGCCCGGCGCTCACGGCGTCCCATTGGTTGATCATCGCCTGAGCGCGGGTCAGCGTGGCGGGGTCATTGGAGACGCTGTGGTACTTCACCGCTGCGTTCAACGCGACCCACAGCTCGCGCTCGGTCCAGAGGCTTCCGCCCGACAGATTGGCCGTGTTCGGGAAACCCTGGACGGTGGCCGCGTAGGCCGCGGCATTCTTGGCCGTGTTCGTGCTCCACGGGTGCACGTAGGAATACTTGGTGTCCTGCTCACCGCTCTTGTTGAGGAAGATGCCGGTCGAGCTCAAGCGGGATTCGTAGTACGCCAGATCGCTTTGCGCCTGGGTCTGCCAGCGCGGGTCGCCGGTCAGCTCGGCCAGCATGCGCCAAGCGTCGGCGCGGTCGAACAGCCAGGGCTCGTAGGTGGTGTCGTTGTAATCCCAGCGACCCTGGTCCGAGGTGAAGGCCGACGTGACCGAGTGCCCGCCGAAGTTCCAGTTGCGCGCGCCGATCTCGGCGAAGTTGAGCAGCGTGGGCAGCAGGCTGCCCGCCGGAATGGGCGCTGGTGCCGGCGCAGGAGCGGGCGTCGGTGCGGGCGCTGGGGCTGGTGCCGGGGCAGGCGTCGGCGCGGGTGCTGGCGCAGGCGCAGGCGCAGGCGCAGGCGCGGGCGCGGGCGCGGGCGCGGGCGCGGGCGCGGGCGCGGGCGCGGGCGCGG
>NZ_JAVTWP010000039.1:0-18470 GCF_032229685.1 Rhizobacter sp.
CGTGGCTCATGCCGTAGACGCAGACCATGATGCCCCACTGGATCTTCGCGGTGCGTTCCAGAAACCGCTGCGGGTCGTTGCCGAACGCACTCACAACCGGTATGGCCAGGAACACATAGACCGGAATGAACACCGTGAACAGGTCGAACTTCTGCGTGGCCACGATCACGTACTGCATCGGCAGCACGATGAAGAACGCCAGCAGCAGGCTGCGGTGGTCGCCGCGCCGTGTGTGCGTGAGCGTCACGAACTCGCGCAGCGCCAGAAAAGAGATCACGCCGAAGAGCAATGTCGAGCCGATCGCGCCCGACACCCACGACACCCAGAACAGCACCGCCCCGACCCACACCGCGCGCAGGTCGCGCTTGAACTGTTCGTGGTCGGCCAGTTGGGCGTCGCTGCGTTCGCGCAGCGTGCGGCTGAACGCGATGATCGTGACGATGGTCAGCACCCCGAACAGCGCGACGAACAGCAGCCCGATCTGCTGCGACACGGTCAGGCTGCGAAGCGCGCCCATCAGTTCACCGACTTCAAGGCGACCACCGCATCGCGGGCGCGATCGAGAAACACGCGCTTGTCCTCGCCCGGCTGCAGCAGGATCGGCGCACCGAAAGTCACCGAACAGAGGATCGGCACCGGCACCACTTCGCCTTTGGGCATGACTCGCTGCACGTTGTCGATCCAGGCCGGAATGAGCTGAACCTCGGGGAAGGCTTCGGCCAGGTGGTACAGGCCGGCCTTGAACGGGGCCGGGTCGCCCTTGTTGCCCCGCGTGCCTTCGGGAAAGATCACCAGCGAGTCGCCGTTGCGCAGCGCTTCCATCAGCGGCTCGAGCGGGTCTTCGTCGTCGGTGCGCTGGCGGCTCACGTAGACCGCGTTGAAGATCTCGCGTGTGATCCAGTGTTTGAGCGGGGTCGAAGTCCAGTAGTCGCGCGCCGCGATCGGGCGGGTGGTCTGGCGCAGGTCGCGCGGCAGCGCGGCCCAGATCAAGACCCAGTCGAAATGGCTCTGGTGGTTGGCGAAATAGATGCGCTGCTCTGCCTTCGGTGGCGACCCGTGCCAGTGGCCTTGCGCGCCAGTGATGAGGCGCGCGACCGTGGCGAGGAGGAGGCCGGCGGCCTCGGGCAATTTCATCTCAGTGCCGGAAGTGCCTCACGCCGGTCAGCACCATCACCACGCCGCGTTCGTTGGCGGCTGCGATCACTTCGTCGTCGCGCACCGAACCGCCGGGCTGGATGACGCAGCTGGCGCCGGCGTCGATCACCACGTCGAGCCCGTCGCGGAACGGGAAGAAAGCGTCGCTCGCGACCGCCGAGCCCTGCAGCGTGAGCCCGGCGTTCTGCGCCTTGATGCTGGCGATGCGCGCCGAGTCGATGCGGCTCATCTGGCCCGCACCGACACCGAGCGTCATGCCGCCGCCGCAGAACACGATCGCGTTGCTCTTCACGTACTTGGCCACCTTCCAGGCGAACAACAGGTCGTTCATCTGCGAAGGCGTGGGTTGCAGCGTGGTCACGACCTTCAAGTCGGAGAGCGTGGTCTGGCGGTTGTCGGCGCTCTGGATCAGCAGGCCCGAGCCAACACGTTTGACGTCGTGCGCGTTGCGGCCGTTGTCCCAATCGGTGGCGCCGCCGGCGGGCAACGCGATCTGCAGCAAACGCGTGTTGGGTTTGCTCTTGAACAACGCCAGCGCCTCGGCGCTGAAGCTCGTGGCGATCAGCACTTCGACGAACTGTTTGGCCACCAGCGCCGCGGCTTCGCCGTCGAGCGGGCCGTTGAAGGCGATGATGCCGCCGAAGGCCGAGGTCGGGTCGGTCTTCAGCGCCTTGGCATAGGCCTCGGCCGCGTTCGCGCCGAGCGCCACGCCGCAGGGGTTGGCGTGCTTGACGATCACGCAGGCAGCCGGCGCTTCGGTCTTGTCGAAAGACTTCACGCACTCCCACGCCGCGTCGGCATCGGCGATGTTGTTGTACGAGAGTTCCTTGCCTTGCAACTGGGTCGCGGTCACGAGCGAGCCGGGCGCGGGGTGCAGGTCGCGGTAGTAGGCGGCGTTCTGGTGCGGGTTCTCGCCGTAGCGCAGGTCCTGCAGCTTGACGAAGCGGCCGTTCGACTGGCCCGGGAACTCGGCGCGCGTGCCGTCGGCCAGCAGCGAAGACAGGTGGTCGCTGATCGCCGCGTCGTAGTTCGAGATGCGGTTGAAGGCCGCCACTGCGAGCGCGAACTTCGTTTCACGGGCGACGGCCCCGTTCGTCTTCAATTCGGCCAGCACGTTCGCATATTGCGACGCGTCGGTCAGCACCGCCACGTCGTTCCAGTTCTTGGCTGCCGAGCGCACCATCGCCGGGCCGCCGATGTCGATGTTCTCGATCGCATCTTCGAGCGTGCAGCCGGGTCTGGCGACCGTCGCCTCGAACGGGTAGAGGTTCACGACCAGCAGGTCGATCGTGGCGATTCCATGGGTCTTCAAAGCCGCCATGTGCTCGGGCACATCGCGCCGGGCCAGCAGGCCACCGTGGATCTTCGGGTGCAGCGTTTTCACGCGGCCGTCGAGCATCTCGGGAAAGCCCGTGTGCTCGGCCACTTCGGTGACCGGCAGGCCGGCGTCGGCGAGCAGCTTCGCGGTGCCGCCGGTCGAGAGCAGGCGCACGCCGAGCGCGTTCAGCGCGCGGGCGAATTCGAGGACGCCGGTCTTGTCCGAGACCGAAAGCAGGGCGGTGAGGGCGGTGGTCATTTGATGAGCTTGTGGTCGAGCAGTTTGCGGCGCAGCGTGTTGCGGTTGATGCCCAGCCATTCGGCTGCGCGGCTCTGGTTGCCTTCGGCATGTTTCATCACCACGTCGAGCAGCGGCTTTTCGACGACGCCGAGGATCATCTCGTACATCGCTGCCGGCTCCACCCCGCGCAGGTCCTTGAAATAGGCCTCGAGGTTGTCGCGCACGCACTCTTCGATGTGTTTGGGTTTTCCGCTCATGCTTGCTGTTCGATGAACATGTCGTTGGCTGCCACGGTCGCTGCGGGCAGCAGCAGGTGGCGCTCTGCCAGGCGGTCGAACCAGTCGGTCACCGCCCGGACCTGGGTTTCGCAACTCTCGAGCAGATTCATCTGCGCTCGAAAAACCTCGCCGCCCGGCAGCGCACGCACAGCCCAGCCGATGTGCTTGCGCGCGGTGCGCACGCCAGCGTATTCGCCGTACAGGCCGTAGTGGTCGTCGAGGTGTTCGAGCAGCCAGTGTTTGGCCTGCCGCGTGCTCGGTGCCGCGAGCAGTTCGCCGGTGTCGAGAAAGTGCGCGATCTCCCGGAAGATCCACGGCCGGCCCTGCGCGGCGCGGCCGATCATGATCGCGTCGGCACCGGTGGCTGCGAGCACATCGCGCGCCTTCTGCGGCGAGTCGATGTCGCCGTTGGCGACGACCGGGATGCGCAGCGCGGCTTTGACGGCGGCCACGGTTGCGTACTCGGCTGCGCCCTTGTAGCCCTGCTCTCGGGTGCGGCCGTGCACCGCGACCATCGCCACGCCAGCGTTTTCGGCCGCACGGGCAATGCGCACCGCGTTACGTTCGGCCTCACACCAGCCGGTGCGCATCTTCAAGGTGACCGGCACGTTGTGGGGCGCACACGCGGCCACAACGGCATCGATGATGGCAAGCGCCAAAGGCTCGTCCTGCATCAGCGCCGAGCCTGCCCACTTGTTGCACACCTTCTTGGCCGGGCAACCCATGTTGATGTCGATGATCTGCGCGCCGCGCTCGATGTTGTAGGCCGCGGCCTCGGCCATCATGGTCGCGTCGGTGCCGGCGATCTGCACCGCGATCGGCGCCACCTCGCCGTCGTGGTTCGCGCGCCGGCTGGTCTTCAGGCTGTTCCACAGGTCCTTGCGCGAGGTCACCATCTCGCTGACCGCGTAACCCGCGCCGAGGCGCTTGCAGAGCTGGCGGAACGGCCGGTCGGTCACGCCCGCCATCGGTGCTGCGAACAGGCGGTTCGCGAGCGCGATGTGGCCGATGTGCAGCGCAGCCGGCAACGGGGATGGCGTGGAGGCCGACATGAAAGTGCGCAAGGGTGCTGCTGAAAAAGGAGGCAGGAGTATAGCGGCCGCCCCGCGGCGCCAAGCTGCATTCACGGTGATTCGCGCGCTGTCGATAATCAGCCGCGATGGAAGCCTGGTTCGACTCGATTCTGGCGTTGCTCGCCCTGCCCAAGTTCGGCCTGAGCACGGTGGCCGTCGTCTCGTTCGTGTCGGCCACTCTGCTGCCGCTGGGCTCGGAGCCGGTCGTGTTCGGGTTGATCAAACTGAACCCGGCAATGTTCTGGCCGGCGATCCTCGTGGCCACCGCCGGCAACACCGCGGGCGGTGCCGTCACCTGGTGGATGGGCTATGGCGCCGAGCGTGCCTACGAACACGTTCGCCACAAAAAGCCGCCCGACCCGCGCGCGCTGCGCTGGCTCACGAAGTTCGGCGCGAAAGGCTGCCTGCTGTCGTGGCTGCCGGTCGTCGGCGACCCGCTGTGCGCGGTGGCCGGCTGGCTCAAGCTGCCGTTCTGGCCGTGTGTGCTCTACATGGCGGTCGGCAAGTTCCTGCGCTATCTGACGATGACGACTTTTCTGCTGTGGGCCATGCCCGGGCAGTTCACACACTGACTTCGGAGTGCCACGATGACGTCCTCCTACGACGAACTGCAACGCACCTGGACGCGCCTGCACCACTTCGGCCACCTGCAGTCGATGGCTGGCTGGGACCGCGCCGCGATGATGCCGCCCAAGGGCAACGACGCGCGCGCCGCGGCCATGGCCGAGATGGACGGGCTGATGCACCAGTTGCGCACCGACCCTCGCCTGGCCGACCTGTTGCAACGTGCCGAAGACGAAAACCTCGACGAGGCGCGGCGCGCCAACCTGCGCGAGATCCGCCGCCAGTGGCGCGCCTCGAACGCGTTGCCGCAGGCGCTGGTCGAAGCGTCTTCGCTGGCCGCGGCACGCTGCGAGCACGCGTGGCGCACGCAGCGCCCGGCCAACGACTGGGCGGGCTTCCTCGAGAACTTTCGCGAGGTGCTGAAGCTCGGCCGCGAAAGCGCCAAACGCCTGGCCGACGACGCCGGCCTCGGCCTGTACGACGCGCTGATGGACCAGTTCGAGCCCGGCATGAAGAGCGTCGAGGTCGACCGGGTGTTCGGCGACCTGCAGCAGTGGCTGCCGGGGCTCGTGAAAGAGGCGCGGGAACGGCAGTCGCGCGAAGCCGTCACGCACCCGACCGGCCCGTTCCCGAAAGCCGCACAGCGCGCCATGAGCCATGACGTGATGAAGCTGCTCGGCTTCGACTTCGACGGCGGTCGCCTCGACGAAAGTGCGCACCCGTTCAGCGGTGGCGTGCCCGAAGACACGCGCCTGACCACGCGTTACCGTGAAGACGACCTGATGCAGAGCCTGATGGGCACGATCCACGAGACCGGCCACGCGCGCTACGAGCAGAACCTGCCGCGCGCCCTGCTCGGCCAGCCGGTCGCGCTGGCGCGCTCGATGGCGATCCACGAGAGCCAGAGCCTGAGCTTCGAGATGCAGCTCGGCCGCAGCCCGGCGTTCGCCAAGCTGCTGGCGCCCTTGCTGCGCACGCAGTTCGGTGAGCAGGGTGCTTTCGAACCCGCCAACCTGCACCGGCTGATGACTCGCGTGGAGCCGGGTTTCATCCGTGTCGATGCCGACGAACTCACCTACCCGGCCCATGTGATCCTGCGCTACCGCATCGAGCGCGCCTTGATCGAGGGCAGCATCGACGCCGAAGACATCCCGGCGCTCTGGGACGAATCGATGATGTCGCTGCTCGGCGTCGACACGCGTGGCAACTACCAGAACGGCTGCCTGCAAGACGTGCACTGGAGCGCTGGCGCGTTCGGCTACTTTCCTTGCTACACGCTCGGTGCGATGTACGCGGCGCAGTGGTTCGCGGCGATCCGGCGCGGGGTGCCCGATCTCGACGCGCGCATCGCGCAAGGCGATCTGGCGCCGGTGTTCGACTGGCTGCGCGACAACGTCTGGAGCCAGGCGAGCCGCTGGGAAACGGCCGAGCTCGCCACCCGCGCCAGCGGCGAAACGCTGAACCCGCTGCACTTCAGGCGCCACCTCGAAGCGCGTTACCTCGGCTGAAAAGAAAAAGGGCGCCGAAGCGCCCTTGGTTGTTCAAGCAGTGAAGACTCAGGCCGCAGCGCGGCGGGCCGGCGCGCGCTTCGCAGCGGGCTTGGCGGCGGTGGCCTTCTTCGCGGCGGGCTTGGCGGCCGGCGCCTTCGACAGCTTGGCGACCTTGGCGCTCAGCTCGTCGATGCGGGCCATCAGCGCGTCCACGTCTTTCGCCGACGGCACGCCCAGCTTGTTCAGTGCCTTGGCAGTGCGGTCTTCGAAGATGGTTTCGAGCTTGTCCCAGTGCTGGCCGGCCTTGGCCTGCACGTCGCCGGCCATGTTGCTCATCTTGCTGGTGACTTCGTTGATCTTGTCTTCGGCGGCCGATTGCGTCTTCTTCTGCAGCGAAGCGCCTTCCTTCACCAGCGCTTCGAAGACCTTCGTGCCTTCGGCCTGTGCGCGCGAGAAAGCGCCCATGCCGGCCAGCCAGATCTGCTGGGCCGAGTCTTTCACCTGGCCGGCCAGTGCGCCGTCGAGCAGGCGGGCGCCGGAGGTGGATTGTTTGTCAGCCATCTGCTTGAGCTTCTTGACCATGGTGTGTTTCCTTCGGTGGGTGTCGGGTGGCGCTCGTGCGGAGCGGCGAGTAGCCAGAACTATAGGAGCGTCGCGTGGGGAGGGCATCCTAATTTCCTAGTGAGCCCACCCTATGGCGCTGCGGGTAAATGGGCAGCGCCAGCCACCGGCCTTTGGTCAAGAATGAGCGCTGACCTTTGCCTTCACGGAGCGAACAACATGCACTATTTCGTCACCGGCGCCACCGGTTTCATCGGCAAGCGCCTCGTCAAGACACTGCTGGCGCGGCGCGGCGCGACCGTCTACTTCCTGCTGCGGCCCGAGAGCGAAGGCAAGGTGGCGGGCCTGCTCGAATACTGGGGGGTGAGCAAGGCCCGGGCCGTGCCGGTCTTCGGCGACCTCACCGCGAAGAAGCTCGGCGTTTCGGCCGACGACGTGAAGAAGCTCAAAGGCAAGATCGACCACCTGTACCACCTGGCCGCCGTGTACGACCTGAAGGCCGACGAAGCCTCGCAGGTCAAGGTCAACATCGAAGGCACGCGCAGCGCGGTCGAATTCGCCAAGGCGATCGACGCCGGCCACCTGCACCATGTGAGCTCGATCGCCGCCGCCGGTCTGTACGAAGGCGTGTTCCGCGAAGACATGTTCGAAGAAGCCGAAGGCCTCGACCACCCGTACTTCATGACCAAGCACGAGAGCGAGAAGATCGTGCGCAAGGAATCGAAGGTGCCCTGGACGGTCTACCGCCCGGCGCTCGTGGTCGGCGACTCGCTCACCGGCGAGATGGACAAGATCGACGGCCCGTACTACTTCTTCAAGCTGATCCAGCGCATGCGCCAGATCCTGCCGCCGTGGATGCCGAGCGTGGGCCTGGAGGGCGGGCGCATCAACATCGTGCCGGTCGACTTCGTGGTGGCCGCGCTCGACCACATCAGCCACCTGAAGAGCGACCAGCACAAGAAGTGCTACCACTTGGTGGACCCGAACGGCTACCGCGTGGGCGACGTGCTCGACATCTTCAGCAAGGCCGCGCACGCGCCCAAGATGAACCTGTTCATCAACGCGGCGCTGCTCGGTTTCATCCCGAAGAGCGTGAAGAAGGGAATGATGGCGCTGGCGCCGGTTCGGCGTGTGCGTGCCGCGGTCATGAAAGACCTGGGCCTGCCCGACGACATGTTCACCTTCATCAACTTCCCCACGCGCTACGACTGCCGCGAGACCACGGCTGCGCTGAAGGGCTCGAACATCGCCTGCCCCGAACTGCGCGACTACGCCTGGCGTCTGTGGGACTACTGGGAACGCCACCTCGACCCGGCGCTGCTGATCGACAAGTCGCTGCGCGGCACCGTGGCGGGCAAGGTGGTGCTCGTGACCGGCGGCTCTTCGGGCATCGGCCTCGCCGCGGCGGTGAAGTTCGCGAAGGCGGGCGCCACCACGATCATCTGTGCCCGCGACGAAGCCAAGCTCGCCGAAGCGAAGAAAGAGATCCTCGCCGAGGCTGGCAAGGACGCCATCGTCGTCACCTACTCGGCCGACATCGCCGACGAAGCGAGCTGCAAGGCTTTCGTCGAACAGCTCACCGCAGACCATGGCGGCGTCGACTACCTGATCAACAACGCCGGCCGCTCGATCCGCCGCGCCATCGAAGCCAGCTACGACCGCTTCCACGACTACGAACGCACGATGCAGTTGAACTACTTCGGCTCGCTGCGCATCACGATGGGCCTCTTGCCGGGCATGGTCGCGAAGAAGAAGGGCCACATCGTCAACATCAGCTCGATCAGCGTGCTCGTGAACGCGCCGCGCTTCTCGGCCTACGTGGCCAGCAAGGCGGCGCTCGACGCGTGGACGAGTTGTGCCGCCAGCGAGTTCGCCGACCAAGGCATCACCTTCACCACCGTGAACATGCCGCTGGTGCGCACGCCGATGACGGCGCCGACCAAGATCTACGACAACATGCCGCTGCTGTCGACCGACGAAGCGTCTGACCTGATCGTGCAGGCCTGCGTCGACAAGCCGGTGCGTGTGGCCACGCGCCTGGGCATCTCGGTCGAGCTGTTGCACGCCGCGGTGCCACGCATCACGCAGATCCTGATGAACACCACCTTCCGCATGTTCCCGGACAGCGCGGCGGCCAAGGGCGAGAAGGGTGGCAAGGCGACGCTGTCGCCGGAAGCGATGGCGATGGCGGAGATGATGCGCGGGATCCATTTCTGAAGCCGGCGGCGCCGGCTGTGCCGGCCTGCGTGGCGCGATTCAGCGCGAAGCGTCACGCACCAATGGCGCTGCAACCTGCGCCACCTGGCGAATGAGTGCGCTGATCGTCTGCGCATGCGCCTGCGCCGTGTCGCCACCGGCCGGCAGCTCGTAGTTCGCCTCCAGCGTTTTCAGCTCACGCGCCGGCACGCTGCCGCTGCTCAGCACGATGCGCGCACGCGCCTGCAGGCGCCCGGTGCTGCGCACGAAGTCCATCGGCACCAGGTCGACCTGCAGCGATAGCGCGGGCACGGCGTCACCGCAGTTCGTGTCGCACAAAGCCCAGCCGGGCAGTTGCTGGCGCAAGGCCGACACGAACTCGCGCGACACGCCGATCTCGATGCGTTCGGCCCAGAAGGTGTTGGGCCATTCGGCCAGGATGCTGGCATCGGCGCGGTAGCGCACGCGGCGCGCGACCAGGTATTCGGGGATGTTGACGCGGCGCACCGCGAGCAGCGGTGCAGAAGCCGGTGTGCTCGGCGCGGCACCGGCCTGCGGCGCGGCGGCGGGCGGCAACGTCAACAGCACCGGTGCAGGCGAGGGCGACGCGCACCCCATGAGCAAGGCGGTGGCCCCCACCGTGTTCAGCAACAGCTTCAAGAGCTTCATTCGCGTTTGTTCCCGAAGATGATCGCGTTCGGCTTTTCTTCCAGCAGCTCGCTCCAGTCGCGCAGGCCGCGCGCGGCCTGCGACAGGTCGCGCACGGCGGCGTCGAGGTCGGCGCGCAACGACGCGTTGGGTGCCGTCATCTCGGCCACGCGGTTCATCGCCAGGCGCGCCGATTCGGCCGCTTCGCGCGTGCCGGCCAGTGTGCGCTGCAGGTCAGGCTGCGCGCTCACCACGGTGTTGCGCGCAGTCTCGGAGAGTTGCGTGATGGACGCGAGTGTCGCGGCCGAGTTGTTCTGCACCTGGCGGATCGCATCGGCTGCGACTTTCAGGGTCAGGCGCGACTCAGCGCCGGTTTGCGCGAGTTCCTTCGCCGTGCTGGCGAGCACCGTTTGTGCGCCGTCGAGGGCGTGCTGCACCGAGACCAGCGTGCCGCGCAGTTCCTTCACCGTGTCGCGAATGTCTTGCACCGTGTCGCGCAGCGGCAGTTCGGCCACCTGGTCGATCAGGTTGCCGAAACGGTCGGCGAGCGCCGGGATCTCGGGCCTGACGCCGTCGCCCACCAGCGTGGAAGGCGTGTTCGGCACAAAGTCGAGTTCGATCGCCTTCTGCCCGGTCACGAAACTCTGCGAGGCGAGCCTTGCGCGCAGGCCTCGCTGCACCAGCGTCTGCAGGTCGAGCGGTGCGCCTTTGGAGCCGGTGAAACGCAGCGCGTCGGGCGTGAGCTGAATGCGCACCGGCACCAGCGCTTTGAGCGAATCGCGGTCGACCTGGATGCCGATATCTTCGACCTGCCCGACCGCCACGCCGCGAAAGTTGACCGGGGCGCCCACGTACAGGCCCGAGACGTTGCCTTTGTAGTAGACCATCACGTCGAGGTGCCGCTTGAACAGGCTGTTCCCGCTCAGCCAGAGCACCGAAGCGACGACCAGCGCCAGCCCGACGAGCACGAAGCTTCCGATGAGAAGGGCGTTGCGTTTCATTCCGGGGCGGTCGTGGGCAGGGTGGCTGGCGCGGTGGTGGCAGGGGCCGATTCTGCGCTGCTCTTCGGTTCTTCGCGCCGCAGGAAAGCGCGCACGCTCGGGTGGCTGGCGCTTTCGCGCAGGTCGCGCGGCGCGCCATGGGCGATCGGCGCCTTGCTGTCGGCGTCGAGAAAGATGCCGTCGTCGGCGATCGCGAACAGGCTCGGCAACTCGTGGCTGACGAACACGATGGCCGCGCCGGTGCGCTCGCGCACGTCGAGCACAAGATCGTCGAGGCGCTTCGAGCTGATCGGGTCGAGGCCGGCCGAGGGCTCGTCGAGAAACAGCAGGGGCGGTTCGGCGGCGATCGCCCGCGCCAGACCGGCACGCTTTTTCATGCCGCCGCTCAGGTCGGCCGGGTAGTAGTCGGCAAACTCCTTGAGGTCGACCCACTCGAGCATTTCGCGGGCGCGCGCTTCGCGCTGCGCGGCGTCGAGCTTGGTGTGCTGCTCCAACGGCAGGCAGACGTTCTCGAGAATGGTCATCGACGACCACAGCGCCGCGCTCTGGAACAGCATGCCGAAGCCGGCGCGCAGTTTCGCGCGCTCGGCATCGGCCGCGGCCCAGTAGTCGACCTCGTTGTAGGCCACCCGACCCGCGGCGGGCGGCAGCAGGCCGACCAGGTGCTTGAGCAGCGTGCTCTTGCCACAGCCGCTGCCACCCATGATCGCGAAGATCGTGCCCTTCTCGACCTCGAACGAGACGTTCTTCTGGATCAGCCGCTCGCCGAAGCGCATTTCGAGGCCATCGACAGCGAGCAGCGTCATCGTCTAGATGCCCAGGGCGTTCGCGCAGACCGCGAACACCGCGTCGAGCACGATGATGGCGACGATGCTCGCCACCACCGCGTTGGTGGTGGCCACGCCCACCCCGGCCGCGTTGCGCTGGGCGTACAGGCCGAAGTAACAGCCGATCAGCCCGATCAGCGTGCCGAACACGAAAGACTTGGCCACACCGATCGCGATGTGCTCCCAGCTCAGCGCCACGAAACTGCGCGCGATGTAGGCAGCGGGCGAGATGTCGAGCATGCCGGCCGCCACCACCATGCCGCCGATCAGCCCGGTGATGCAGCCGTAGACATAGAGCAGCGGCATCATGAAGAACAGCGCCAGCACACGCGGCAGCACCAGAAAGTCGACCGGGCTCAGGCCCAGCACTTCGAGCGCGTCGACCTCTTCGTTGGCCTGCATCGTGGCGAGCTCGGCGGCAAAGGCCGCGCCGGTGCGACCGGCCATCACGACGGCGGTGATGATCGCGGCCATCTCGCGCGCGACAGCGATGCCCACCAGATCGGCCACGTAGATGCCGGCGCCGAACTTGACGAGTTGCACCGCGCCCACGAACGCGAGGATGGCGCCGACCAGCACGTTGACGACGGTGACGATCGGTACCGCGCGCGCGCTGCAGTCGGCGGTGATGCGGCCGAGGTCCTTCGTGCGGAACCGCCAGCGACCCGCCGCAGCGGCCGCAGCCGAGAGCAGCACCTGGCCGAAGAAGGTGATCGAGCGAACGGGGATGAGCGTGGCGAGTGGCATGGGGTGTGCGGGCCATTGTGCCGAATCAGGCGCCCCTACAATCGTTTTCAAGACGAACAACCCTCGGGCCGACCATGACCTCCGACGCTCCCGCGGCACCTGCCGGCACGCCCGACCTGGCGCAGATTGCACCGCGCGACAAGGCCGAGATCCTGGCGCAGGCGCTGCCCTACATCCGCAAGTTCCACGGCAAGACCATCGTCATCAAGTACGGCGGCAACGCCATGACCGACCCGGGCCTGCAGCAAGACTTTGCCGAAGACGTGGTGTTGCTCAAGCTCGTCGGCCTGAACCCGGTGGTGGTGCACGGTGGCGGCCCCCAGATCGAAGAAGCGCTGGCCAAGATCGGCAAGAAGGGCACCTTCATCCAGGGCATGCGCGTGACCGACGACGAAACCATGGAAGTGGTCGAATGGGTGCTGGCCGGGCAGGTGCAGCAAGACATCGTGGGGCTCATCAACGTGGCCGGCGGCAAGGCCGTGGGCCTGACCGGGCGCGACGGCGGGCTGATCCGCGCCCGCAAGCTCAAGATGGTCGACCACAAAGACCCGAGCAAGGTGCACGACGTGGGCAACGTCGGCGAGATCGAGTCGATCGACCCGAGCGTGGTCAAGGCCTTGCAGGACGACCAGTTCATCCCGGTGATCTCGCCGCTCGGCTTCGGCGCCGACAACGAGAACTACAACATCAATGCCGACGTGGTGGCCGGCAAGCTGGCCGAGGTGCTGAAGGCCGAGAAGCTGATCATGCTGACCAACATCCCCGGTGTGCTCGACAAGGCCGGCAAGCTGCTCACCAACCTGAGCGCGCGCGAGATCGACGAGCTCTTCGCCGACGGCACGATCAGCGGCGGCATGATGCCGAAGATCGACTCGGCGCTGGCGGCGGCGAAGAACGGCGTGAACACCGTGCACGTCATCGACGGCCGCGTGCCGCACGCGATGCTGCTGGAAGTTCTGACCGACCAGGCGTACGGAACCATGATCCGATCGCATTGAAGATCGGATCATCCAAGCGTCGGGTCTGGCTGTTCGACCTCGACAACACGCTGCACGACGCCAGCCACGCCGCGTTCGGGCCCACGAACGCGGCGATGAACGAGTACATCGTCACCCACCTCGGCCTGACGCACGCCG
Organism: Rhizobacter sp.; assembly: GCF_032229685.1. Classification (GTDB taxonomy): domain Bacteria; phylum Pseudomonadota; class Gammaproteobacteria; order Burkholderiales; family Burkholderiaceae_C; genus LMDS01. The sequence goes on from NZ_JAVTWP010000039.1 coordinate 13,235, forward strand.
GCGCCGCCGAACTGCGCCAGCACTACTGGCACCACTACGGCGCCACGCTGCTGGGGCTGGTGCGTCACCACGGCGTGAAGGCCAGCCACTTTCTCGAAGAGACGCATCGCCTGCCCGGCCTCGAAGCGCGGCTGCGCACCAGCGCGCACGACCGCGCCGCCATCAAGCAGCTGAGCGGCCGCAAGTTCATCCTGACCAATGCGCCGCGGGTCTATGCGCTTCGGGTGCTGAACACCTTGCACCTGGCCGATTGCTTCGACGGCGTGATCTGCATCGAGGACATGCACATGTTCGGCCAGCTGCGGCCCAAGCCCGACGCGCGCATGTTCAGGAAAGTGGCGGCCCGCATCAAGGCGCGGCTGAGCGACTGCGTGCTGGTCGAAGACGTGCTCGAGAACCAGAAGGTTGCCTACGGCCTGGGCATGCAGACCGCATGGATGCAGCGTTACCTCGAAGGCCGCTACCGCGGCAAACCGGGTTCGGTGCGTGGCAACAACAGCCGCACGAAGTCCGTGAACAGCGGCACTAAACGCGGCGAAGTTGGTGTTCACCCTTGCCGAAGCCCCTCATATGTGTGTGCCAAAATCAAGTCGATCCAGAAGTTGCGCTCCCTGTGACGCACGCTGAAATGACCCACACCACCGACCCGACCGCTGCTGAACCGGATGCTTTCGACGACGCTGCGGCCCCGGCCGGTGCGCTCGTGCCACCCACCGCAACGGCGACTGCGCCGGTGCGCAAGCGCCCCAAACCCGGCGAACGCCGTGTGCAGATCCTGCACACGCTGGCCGGCATGCTCGAGCAACCCGGCGCCGAGCGGGTGACCACCGCGGCGCTCGCCGCGAAGCTCGATGTCTCCGAAGCGGCGCTCTACCGCCATTTCGCCAGCAAGGCGCAGATGTTCGAAGGCCTGATCGAGTTCATCGAGCAGAGTGTCTTCAGCCTCGTCAACCAGATCAACGAACGCGAGGCCCATGCCAGCGTGCAGGTGCAGAAGATCGTCACCCTGCTGCTGCAGTTCGGCGAAAAGAACCCGGGCATGACGCGGGTGATGGTCGGTGACGCGCTCGTGTTCGAGAACGACCGCCTGCTCACGCGCATGAACCAGTTCTTCGACCGCTTCGAGTCGCAATTGCGCCAGAGCCTGCGCGGCGTGGCAGAAGCGGCCGGTTCGGCCACGCCGACGGTCGACTCGAACGCGCAGGCGTCGATCCTCACCGCGTTCGCGGTCGGGCGCTTGCAGCGCTTCGCGCGCTCCGGTTTCAAACGCAGCCCGACCGAACACCTCGACGTGGCGCTGCGCCTGATCGTCGGTTGAGTTCGCGCCAGGCGGCGCCTTGAATCCGAACGACCCCACGGCGATCGTCGTCGGCGGCCAGCCTTTGTGGTTGCTGCCGGAGAAGGCCGCTTTCCTGCCGGAAACATCGACGCTGCTGATCGCCGACGCGCACATCGGCAAGGCGCTGAGTTTTCGCAAACTCGGTGTGCCGGTGCCGCACGGCACCACGGCGGAAACGCTCGGTGTCTTGAGCGCGCTGATCTCGCGGCTTGGCGCCAGGCGGATCGTCTTTCTCGGCGACTTCCTGCACTCGGCACGCGCTCACGGGCCGAGCACGATGGAGACGGTCACGCGCTGGCGCGAGATGCACGCCGCGCTCGACCTCACGCTGGTGCGTGGCAACCACGACGACCATGCCGGCGACCCCCCGGCGCATCTCGGCATTCGGGCGGTCGACGAGCCTTTGATGAGCGGCAGCATCGCCCTCTGCCACCACCCGGTTGCGCGTGCGCCGGCCTACGTGCTGGCCGGGCATCTACACCCCGGCGTGAGCCTCGGTGGCCGTGCCAACGACCACTTGCGCCTGCCTTGTTTCTGGTTCGGCGCGCAGGTGGGCGTGCTGCCGGCATTCGGTGCATTCACCGGGCTGCACACGATCCGGCCCGAAGCTGCAGACCGTGTCTTTGCCGCCAGCGACGGTCGGGTGATCGAGCTCGGCGCGGCCCGGCGCTGAGGCGCGCCGCCGCTACACTGCCGCGTCTTCTTTCTGACCCGCGCGCTTCATGTCCACGCCCACCGATTCCCTGACGAGACTCGTCGACCGCGCGGAAGCGCTGCTGGCACGGCTCGAGGCCGTGTTGCCGCACGCGCTGACCGCACCCGACTGGGCCGCATCGATCGCGTTCCGCTACCGCAAGCGCGGCGGGTCGGGGCTGATCGAGCCGGTGCGCCATGTGGCGGCGATCCGGCTCGACGCGCTCGTCGAAGTCGGCCCGCAGAAAGAACGCCTGTTGCGCAACACCGAGCAGTTCGTGGCCGGCTTCGGCGCCAACAACGTGCTGCTGACCGGCGCCCGCGGCACCGGCAAGAGCTCGCTGATCAAGGCCTGCCTGAACGAATTCAGCGCGCGCGGCCTGCGGCTGATCGAGGTCGACAAGGCCGACCTGGTCGACCTGCCCGACATCGTCGACCTGGTGGCCGAGCGGCCCGAACGTTTCATCGTCTTCTGCGACGACCTGAGCTTCGACGAAGGCGAGCCCGGCTACAAGGCGCTGAAGTCGATCCTCGACGGTTCGGTCTCGCAAGCGTCCGACAACGTGCTGATCTATGCCACCAGCAACCGCCGTCACCTGTTGCCCGAGTACATGAAGGACAACCTCACGTACAAGCACCTCGACAACGGCGAAGTGCACCCGGGCGAGGTGATCGAAGAGAAGATCTCGCTGAGCGAACGCTTCGGCTTGTGGGTCAGCTTCTACCCCTTCAGCCAGGACGAATACCTGGCGATCGTGGCGCAGTGGCTGCGCGGTTTCGGCGTGGATGAGGCCGCCATCGCGGCGGCGCGGCAGGAAAGCCTGGTCTGGGCGCTGGAGCGGGGCTCGCGTTCGGGGCGTGTGGCCTTCCAGTTCGCGAAGGACTATTCCGGAAGGCACCACGCTTGAGCGCCACACAAGCCACACAAGAGCGCACGCCGGTGGACGTGGCCGTCGGTGTGCTCATCGACAGCGAGGGCCGCTTTCTGCTCACGTCGCGCCCGGCCGACAAGGTGTTCGCCGGTTACTGGGAATTCCCGGGCGGCAAGCTCGAAGCCGGCGAGACGGTCGAACAGGCGCTCAAGCGCGAGCTGCACGAAGAGATCGGCATTCACATCGGCGCGGTGCATCCTTGGAAGATCGAGCTGATCGACTACCCGCACGCCCTCGTGCGCCTTCACTTCTGCAAGGTCTTCGAGTGGCAGGGTGTGTTCGAGATGCGCGAACGCCAGACCATGGCCTGGCAGACGCTGCCGGTCGAGGTGTCGCCGGTCTTGCCCGGCACCTTGCCGGTGCTGGCCTGGTTCGCCGAAGAGCGCGGTTTTTCTGGGGCCACACACGGGCTGTCATGACGCCGCCGCTACACTGCCGGCCATGAATTGGCTCGATCAGGTGAGGTGGGACGCAGCCGGCCTCGTGCCCGCGATTGCGCAGGAAGTCGGCAGCAACGACGTGCTGATGTTCGCGTTCATGAACCGCGAAGCCTTGTCGAAAACCGCCGAGCTGGGCGAAGCCGTCTACTTCAGCCGTTCGCGCCAGCGCCTGTGGCACAAGGGCGAAGAGAGCGGCCACATCCAGAAGGTGCACGAACTTCGCCTCGACTGCGACAACGACGTGGTGCTGCTCAAGGTCGAACAACTCGGCCACGTGCCCGGCATCGCCTGCCACACCGGCCGCCACGCCTGTTTTTTCCAGCTGTTGAAAGACGGCGAATGGAAAACGGTGGAGCCGGTCTTGAAAGACCCGGAGCACATCTACAAATGACGGCGACGACCAGCAATGACACCCTGGCCCGGCTCGCGGCGGTGATCGCCACGCGCAAGGCCGGCGACCCCGACAAGAGCTACGTGGCCCGGCTGTTTCACAAGGGCCACGACGCCATCCTGAAGAAGATCGGCGAAGAGGCCACCGAGGTGGTGATGGCCTGCAAGGACGGCGTGCCCGAGAAGATCGTCGGCGAAGTGGCCGACCTGTGGTTTCACACCATGCTCGCGCTCGACGCTTTCGGCTTGAAGCCGGCCGACGTGCTGGCCGAACTCGAGCGGCGCGAGGGGCAGTCGGGCCTGGAAGAATTCGCACTGCGCAAGGCGGTGCAGCGCGACAAGGAGGGTTCATGAACGACATCATCGAAAACACCGCGACGGGCAGCGAGCGCGAGCGCTCCTTGCGCACCGTGGGCAACATCAGTTACGCGCTGCACGCGATCGTGGCCGTGGGCGCCGTGGTGCCGGCCTTTCAGCCGAGCGTGCTGATCCTGATCGCGGCCTTCGTGCTCGACATGGTCAAACGGGGTGACGCCAAAGGCACCTGGCAGGAATCGCACTTCAGCTGGCGCATTCGCAGCGTGCTGTGGGCCGGCGGCCTGTACCTGCTGACGAGCTGGCTGTGGCTGCTGCTGATCGCGCCGGGCTGGATCGCCTGGGGCCTGATCTCGCTGTGGTTCCTGTACCGCGTGGTGCGTGGCTGGCTGGCGCTGAGCGACGGGAAGGCGATGCCGGCATGAGCCCGCGCGGCCGCCCGAAGGGCTCGTTCAACGCAGTGCGCAGCACGGAGTTTTCCTGATGAGCCACGACCCGAACTGCATCTTCTGCAAGATCGTTGCCGGCCAGATCCCGAGCCGCAAGGTCTTCGAAGACGACGAACTGCTGGTCTTCCACGACATCGCACCCTGGGCGCCGGTGCATGTGCTCGTGATCCCGAAAGAGCACGTGCCCACGATGGTCGAGCTCGAAGACCGGCACGCGCCGATGCTCGGGCGCATGCTGTCGCTGGCGCCCAAGCTCATGCGCGAGCTGGGCGTGACCAACGGTTTCCGCACCCTGATCAACACCGGCGAAGACGGCCGCCAGGAAGTGCAGCATGTCCACATGCACGTCATGGGCGGGCCCAGGCCGTGGGCCAAAGGGTGATTGGCCCGGTCGCCTAGAATTCCACCATTGTTGTCTGGAGAAAAATCATGGGCTCATTCAGCGTCTGGCATTGGCTGATCGTGTTGCTGATCGTGGTGCTCGTGTTCGGCACCAAAAAACTGAAGAACATCGGCTCCGACCTGGGCGGCGCCGTCAAGGGCTTCAAGGACGGCGTGAAGGACGGCGGCGCCTCGGCCGCCGACGCGTCGGCCCCGGCTGCGCCGCAGCAGGTGGGTGCGAACAAGGCCAACGACGCCAACACGGTCGACGTGGAAGCCAAGACCAAGTCGTGACCC
>NZ_JAVTWP010000039.1:18570-199497 GCF_032229685.1 Rhizobacter sp.
CAAGGCCAACGACGCCAACACGGTCGACGTGGAAGCCAAGACCAAGTCGTGACCCCGAAGTGACCCCCAAACTCGCTACGCTCGCGGCCCCCCAAGGGGGCACCTCAGTACCTCCGGGCGGCCGAGCGGTACTGGCGTGATTGACTTCGGCTTCGACAAGATTGCGCTGATCGGCGCGGTGGCGCTCATCGTCATCGGGCCGGAAAAGCTGCCGCGCGTGGCGCGCACGGTCGGCCACTTCGTCGGCAAGGCACAGCGTTACGTGGCCGACGTGAAGGCCGAGGTCAACCGCTCGATCGAGCTCGAAGAGCTCAAGAAGATGAAGACCGAGTTCGAAGACGCAGCCCGAAACGTGGAGCAGACCGTCTCGAACGAGATTCATCAGACCACCAGCAGCCTGGAAAACGCGTGGACGGCCCCCGACACGATGCTGCCGCCGAACAGCGGCCAGCACGAAGGCTGGTCGCCGGCCCCGCCCGAGTACAAGCACCCGAAGAAGAACTGGCGCCTGAAAAAGGGCGCCACACCGCAGTGGTACAAGCGCCGCACCGGGGTTCGCGGCCACGCGCAGTCGGGCGCCGCCCGGGTGGCGCGCTTCAGACCAAAACGCCTGGGCTGAGGCCGATATGAGCGCCAACGACGGAAAGCCTGACGAGATGGCGGGCACCGAGCAGCCCTTTGTCTCGCATTTGGTCGAGTTGCGGGACCGGCTGGTGCGTGCCGCGATCGCGGTGGGCGTGTGTTTTGGCGTGCTCGCACTCTGGCCCGGGCCGGCCGGCCTCTACGACCTGCTCGCCGCGCCGCTCGTGGCGCACCTGCCCAAGGGCTCGACGCTGATCGCCACCAGCGTGATCTCGCCGTTCATGGTGCCGATCAAAATCACGCTGATGGCGTCGTTTCTGCTGGCGCTGCCCGTCGTGCTCTACCAGGTGTGGGCCTTCGTGGCGCCCGGGCTCTACACGCACGAGAAAAAACTGGTGATGCCGCTCGTGATCTCCAGCACCTTGCTGTTCTTCCTGGGCGTGGCGTTCTGCTACTTCTTCGTGTTCGGCCAGGTGTTCAAGTTCATCCAGGGCTTCGCGCCCAAGAGCATCACCGCGGCGCCCGACATCGAGGCCTACCTGAGCTTCGTGCTGACCATGTTCATCGCGTTCGGCGCTTCGTTCGAGGTGCCGGTGGTGGTGGTGGTGCTGGCGCGCATGGGCCTTGTGAGCATCGAGAAGCTGAAGGCCTTCCGCAGTTATTTCATCGTGCTGGCCTTCATCATCGCCGCGGTGCTCACGCCGCCCGACGTGGTGTCGCAGCTGGCGCTGGCGATCCCGATGGTGCTGCTCTACGAAGTCGGCATCTGGGCCGCCAAGGTCTTCATCAAGCACACCCAAGCCCCCGCCGACGAGCCGCCGGTGGGCTGAGCACAGCACTTCAGCGCTGCGGGGCTGCGGGCCGCGGCGGGCGCTGCGCCACCGTCACGTTGATCTCGAGCGCGGTTTCTCCGCGCTGCACACCGACCGCCGCCACCGCTTGCGGCTTCAGGGCTGCCACCGCGTTGAGCAACTGTGGCGTGTTGAGCACCGGCTTGCCGGCGATGTTGACGACCACGTCACCGGGCCGCAAACCGGCCGCCGCGGCCGGGCCGCTTTGCAGCACGCCGGTGATCAGCACGCCTTGTTTGACGGGCAGGTTGAGCGTCTGCGCGATCTCGGGGGTGAGGTCGCGCGGCTCCACGCCGATCCAGCCGCGCGTGACGCGGCCGTCCTTGATCAGGCCTTCGAGCACCTGGCGCGCGGTGGTGACGGGAATGGCGAAGCCGATGCCCAGGCTGCCGCCGGTGCGCGAGTAGATCGCGGTGTTGATGCCGAGCAGGTTGCCGGTGGCGTCGACCAGCGCACCGCCCGAGTTGCCCGGGTTGATGGCGGCGTCGGTCTGAATGAAATTCTCGAAGGTGTTGATGCCGAGCTGGTTGCGGCCGAGCGCGCTGACGATGCCCGAAGTGACCGTCTGGCCCACGCCGAACGGGTTGCCGATGGCCAGCACCACGTCGCCCACCTGCAACTGATCGGCGTCGCCGAAACCGATGGCCGGCAGGCGGTCGAGCTCGATCTTGAGCACGGCCACGTCCGATTCGGGGTCGGTACCGACGATCTTCGCGCGTGCCTGGCGGCCGTCGGCGAGCAGCACCTCGACGTCGTCGGCGCCTTCGATCACGTGGTTGTTGGTGATGAGGTAGCCCTCGCTCGAGACGATGACGCCCGAGCCCAGTCCGACCTGCGGTTCCTGCTGCGACTGGCGCGAGCGGTCGCCGAAGAAGAACTGGAAGAACGGGTCGTCGCTGCGCGGGTGGCGTGCCGGCGCCTTGCTGGCGGTGATGCTGACAACCGCGGGTGAAGCCCGTTTGGCGGCTGCGCTGTAGCTGATCGCTGCGCCGCCGCCGGGCAGGGCGACCGGCAGCGGCTGGGGTGCCGGCAGCGACACGATGTTCGGCGCCACCACGCCGGCACGGCGCTGCACCCACTCGGGTTTGAGCGTTGCCACGACGAACAGCACCGCCACGGCGACCGTGACGGCCTGCGAAAAGATGAGCCAGGTTTTGCGCATGAAGCCTCTGCGTTGGAAGCGCCGATTATCGACTCGCCGCGCCGCGCGATGCGGCGCTCTCGTCGCCCGCTGCCCGACAATAGCTGCATGACGACTGCACCGACGCTGCCGCTGGCACTCACGATGGGCGACGCCTGCGGCATCGGCCCCGAGATCATCGCGCAGCTGTTTCGGGGCGACGATGCGGCGGCTTGTTTCGTGGTCGGCGATGTGGCGGTGATGCGCCGCGCCGCGCAACTCACCGGCGGCCTGCTCGCGGTCGCGCGCATCGATGACGCCGCCGACGCGGCCCGCGTGCCGCCGAACTGCGTGCCGGTCTTGCAGGTCGAGGGCCTGCCGGCCGGGCTGATCGAGGCGCCCCCGGGGCAGGTCGACGCGCGTGCCGGTGCGGCCGCGGCCGCCTGTATCGCCCGGGCGGTGCAGCTGGCGCTCGCGGGCCAAGTGCACGGCATCGTCACTGCGCCGATCCACAAGGAAGCGCTGGCCGCGGCCGGCGTGGCCTACCCCGGCCACACCGAGATGCTGCAGGCGCTCGCGGCACAGGGTGCCGAGCCCGCGCCGGTGCGCATGATGCTGGCCAACGACGAGCTGCGCACGGTGCTGGTGACCATCCACATGTCGCTGCGCCGCGCGATCGAAGCGGTCACCTTCGACTCGGTGCTGCAGACGCTGCGCATCGCGCACCACAGCGCCGCGCGCTGGGGCCAGGTGCGCCCGCGCATCGCGGTCGCAGGGCTGAACCCGCACGCCGGCGAGGGCGGCTTGTTCGGCGACGAAGAACACACGACCATCGCGCCGGCCATCGCGGCGGCGCGCGCCGAAGGCATAGCCGCCAGCGGCCCGTTCGCACCCGACACGGTGTTCATGCGCGCGCGCAACGCGCCGGGCCACCCCGGAGAGTTCGACATCGTGGTCGCGATGACCCACGACCACGGGCTGATCCCGGTGAAGTACCTCGGGGTCGAGCACGGCGTGAACGTCACGCTCGGCCTGCCGTTCGTGCGAACCAGCCCCGACCACGGCACGGCATTCGACATCGCAGGAACGGGGCGGGCCGACGCATCGAGCCTGCGCGCCGCGCTGCGCATGGCACGCCAGCTGGCGACGGGCTAGAGGGCCTACGACCTACATCCGGCTCGGCGCTTTCAGTGCCGCTAGCTGCTTGCGCGCACGATGGGTGGCGCGCTCCATCAGGTAGCTGCTCTCGACCGCCCGCAGCCGGCCGGTTTCGCACATGCGCGCGAGCATGCGCGACGTCATCGAGATCGTTTCCTGGTGCTTGCTCGAGCCGCGCGTGAACACGAAGAAGCTGCGGCCGGCGCTCACGTGCGCGAGGCGCACTTTCTGCCACTCGTCTTTCAGGTGCATCTGGTAAGCGAAGCCGAGGTTGATGTGGTCGATCAACTGCGGCCCGCGGGTCGGCTCGGCCGGTTCGCTGCTGGAGAGGTCGAGGTCGAGGCCCAGCATCGACGAGCTCGGCGGGGCCGCTGCGGCCTCGGCTTCGGCCTGGATCTCGGCTTCGGCGCCGAGGTCGATGTCGACCGTGCCGGCCCAGTCGACCGCACTTTCCTGCACCAGACCGACCTGCTTCGCTTCTTCGGGCGTGAAGCGTTGTTCGATGACGGCCGGCTCGACTTCGGGCACCGGGTCGTTCGGTGACAAGGTTTCTGGCCGCGGCACGGGCGTGGCGAACACCGCCTCGAGCTGCTTGCTCATCATGTTGTAGTCGAGCTCGGAGAGCGACTGGCCCTTCAGCGAGTCGGCATGGGCCGGCAGCAACTGGCCGAAGAAGACACGCTGGGCAGACTCGGGCCAGCCGACGAGCTGCATGCCTTCGTTCAGGTCTTTCATCAGCGGCGGCAGCTGCATCAGGAACTTTTTGCGCAGTGCCGGCGAGCCTTTCGGCTGCACACTCATCACCAGGTCACGGCCGACCCGCCGGAACCGCGCCGCACGGTCTGAATCGGGCCCGCCACGCGCGTTGGCCAAGACCAGCGCCTGGCTCCACACCTGCGCCAGAAAGTCGCGCAGGTAGGCCGGCATCGACAGCGGCACGAGCGCGGCCTGCAACTGCAGCATGTAGCGCTGTTGCAGCCGCAACTCGGATTCCTTGGTGGCGAGCGTGCCGACCGCGCCGGTCTGCTCGACTTCGCCGTGGGTCTCTTCGGCGATGAAGGCTTCGAGCGACGCCAGCTTGGCGGCGTAGATCGTGATCTGGTCGAAGTCGCCGTCGACGATTTCCTGCACGAGACCACTCACACGCGCCAGGAACTGCTTGCCCGGGCCGGTGTCGAAATCGTCGAACGCACAGGCCAGCGAGGCGATGCGGTTCACGAAGCGCCGCACCGGGTGGCGCCTCGACGAGAAGAAACTCGAATCGTTCAGCGCCACGCGCAAAACGGGCAGTTGCAGGCGGGCGATCTGGCGCGCCATCTGCGGCGGCACGCGTGTGTCGGAAAGGATCTGGTCGAACAGGCTGCCGACCACGTCGATCACCATGTGGTCGAGCTTGCCGGTCGAGGCCTGCACCAGTTCTTCGCGATGGGCGCGGATCAGGTTGACGGCCATCATGCCGGCGAGACCGTCGCTGTAGGCCGCGTCGGGTGCAGCGCCTGCCCCGCCCGCGTCGACCTGGGTCGAACGCCCGATGCTGCCGATGGGGCCGCCCTCGCTGCCGCCACCGCTGCTGGCGCCGGAACGCGACCCGGGGCCGCTGATCGGCGCGTAACTCGAGCGGCCGGAATGGCGCGATGCCGCCGCATCGAGCTCGCCGGGCCTGCTGGCCAGCGAGGTGAGTCGGCGCAGCAAGGCCATCAATTGAACGTCGGCCTGCGATGACGCGATGTCGGCGTGGGTCGTCGAACGGCCCGGCGACGGTGGTGGCGCCGGGTAACGCCCTGAACCCGAGGGCGAGGGCGGCATGGGTGCAGGTGGGCCCGCGCGCGTGAACCGGCCGGCGCTGGAGTCGAAGCCGGCGCCCGAGCGGGTGTCGAGGTCGCCACTCTGGCTGCGTGTCGAGTTCATCGACGCATAACCCGAGTTGACCCCCCACATCCGGTTGCCCGGGCCTTCGGCGGTGCGCCCGGTGAGGGCGACGGGTTGAATGCCTTGTGCCTGCAGGTTGGCCAGGATCTGCGCGTAACACTCCGGCATGGCCTTGGCCACGGCCTGCCCGAGTTCACGTGCGAGCACCTTGCGCGTTTCGGGCGCGCCCGATGCCGCCTCGATGGCCCGGTAGATCGCCGCGCCCAGCGATTCGGCGCGCAACGGGTTGCTTTCGAGGTCGGCACGGCCGGTCTGTGTCAGCGTGCCCATGTAGGCGGCCAGGTCGCGCAACTCGATTTCACAGGCGTGGCCGATCATCTGGGCGATGCGGTCGGCATGCATGCGCTCTTCGACCTCGTTGTCGTCGACCAGACTGAGCGACTGCCAGTCGGTGGCGGCCAACGGGCGCCGCCCGGCTTCGCGCGGGGCCAGTTGACGGTCGACTTTCTCGCGCAACACGTCACCGACCACGCGGTGGAAGATGCCGATGTTGCGACGCAGGTCGAACTGCGCCGCGGTCAGCGCCTCGCGATCTGAAGTGCGCGAAGCCGCCACCGCCTGCACGCCCAAGGCGCCCGAAGCCCGATCGACCGCCGACGTGACAGTCGCCTTGATCTGGTTCAGGGCCGCCTCCAGGGCGGCTTGCATGCGGGGGTCGTTCAGGGCCATCTCGAGCAGGGCATCACAACGCGCGGCGATTGCCGGCGGAAGTCCCCCGAGCGTAACGCCAACTCCCGGCGTGTGCCTGCAGGACCCCCGGCCAGAAGCGACCGCCCGGCCGGCATTTCAGCACACAGTGGGCCAGTGGCGCGGCCCACCGCGTAGCGGCGGGCCATGGCCCGGAAGATTTCAGCGCGATTTCAGCGCGTCACGAATCTCGCGCAGCAGCACCACGTCTTCGGGCGTCGGAGCGGGCGGGGCAGGCGGCACGTCCTTCTTCAGCCGGTTGATCTGCTTGACCATCGTGAAGATGATGAACGCCAGGATGATGAAGTTGATCGCCACGGTGATGAAGTTGCCGTAAGCGAAGAGCGGCACGCCGGCCTTGGTGAGTGCGTCGTAGGTCATCGGCCCCTTGTAGTCGGCCGGTGCGCTGGAGAGCATGATGAAGTAGCTGGAGAAGTCCAGCCCGCCGAAGATCTTGCCGACCACCGGCATGATCAGGTCCTTGACGATCGAGTCGACGATCTTGCCGAAGGCCGCTCCGATGATGACACCGACCGCGAGGTCGATGACATTGCCCTTCATCGCAAACTCTTTGAACTCTGACGTGAAACTCATGCTGATCACTCCTTGTGGGTTCTTATGGATGACGCCGCAGCGGTGCGGCCACGGTGCGGCAGTATTGCCCAGACGGCGCTGAAAGCAAGGACTTGGCGGTGCACCGGTGCGAGGCTGCGCGAAGCTCGGCGCGGCTGTCGCTTGCGGGCCGCGCCAGCCGCGCGCAATTCACACCGCGGGCGCGCCGGCAGGGCTTGACGCGTCCGCTAGAATCCCGGGTTGACCCTGATTTGAAGTTTTGTTCGAGGAACCTCATGAGTGACCAGCAAATCGACAGCGGCAAACGCACCTGGATCATCGCTTCCAGCTGCGCCGGTGTTGCAGGGGCAGGCTTCGCCGCCGTGCCGTTCGTCAGCAGTTTCCAGCCGTCAGAACGCGCCCGCGCCGCCGGTGCGGCCGTCGAGGTCGACATCAGCGCGCTCAAGGCCGGCGAGAAGATGACCGTTGAATGGCGTGGCAAGCCGGTGTGGATCGTCAAGCGCACGCCAGAACAACTGGCCGAGCTGCCCAAGGTCGACAACCTGCTGGCCGACCCCAAGTCGGCGCGCAACCCGTCCGAGCTGACGCCGGAATACGCGCGCAACGAGAACCGCTCGCGCAAGCCCGAATACCTGGTGGTCGTGGGCATCTGCTCGCACCTCGGCTGTTCGCCGTCGGACAAGTTCACGCCAGGTGCGCAGCCCTCGCTGCCCGACGACTGGGCTGGCGGCTTCCTGTGCCCGTGCCACGGCTCCACGTTCGACATGGCAGGCCGTGTCTACAAGAACAAGCCCGCGCCCGACAACCTCGAAGTGCCGCCGCACATGTACTTGTCGGACACGCGGCTGCTCATCGGCGAAGACAAGAAGGCCTGATCCGGCGAGCAGGGCTTCGAAGCCACCGCATGCATCAAGGCAACCAGACGGCACCCCAGGAGTAAGAAGACATGGCTGTTTACAAGGAAGCGCCCGCCAACGCCACGGCGCCGCAGAAGCTGCTGAACTGGGTCGACAACCGGTTCCCGCTGTCCAAGCTCTACAACGAGCACGTCGGCGAGTACTACGCGCCGAAGAACTTCAACTTCTGGTACATCTTCGGCTCGCTCGCGATGCTGGTGCTGGTGATCCAGATCGTCACCGGCATCTTCCTGGTGATGCACTACAAGCCCGACGCCGGGCTCGCCTTCGCCTCGGTCGAATACATCATGCGCGACGTGCCGGGCGGCTGGATCATCCGCTACATGCACTCCACCGGTGCGAGCGCGTTCTTCATCGTCATCTACCTGCACATGTTCCGCGGCCTGCTGTACGGCAGCTACCGCAAGCCGCGTGAACTGGTCTGGATCTTCGGCTGCGGCATCTTCCTGTGCCTGATGGCCGAAGCCTTCATGGGCTACCTGCTGCCCTGGGGCCAGATGAGCTACTGGGGCGCCCAGGTGATCGTGAACCTGTTCGCCGCCGTGCCCTTCGTCGGCCCCGATCTGGCGCTGCTGATCCGTGGTGACTACGTCGTCGGCGACGCCACGCTGAACCGTTTCTTCAGCTTCCACGTGATCGCCGTGCCGCTGGTGCTGCTCGGCCTCGTGGCGGCGCACATCATCGCGCTGCATGAAGTTGGCTCGAACAACCCGGACGGCGTGGAAATCAAGGCCAAGAAAGACGCGAAGGGCCACCCGCTCGACGGCATCCCGTTCCACCCCTACTACACGGTGCACGACATCTACGCCGTCAGCATCTTCCTGCTGCTGTTCAGCCTGGTCGTGTTCTTCGCGCCCGAAGGCGGCGGTTACTTCCTCGAGTACAACAACTTCATCGAAGCCAACCCGCTGAAGACGCCGGCCCACATCGCGCCGGTCTGGTACTTCACGCCGTACTACTCGATGCTGCGTGCCACCAACGACCTGATGATCAACGTGCTGTCGGTGTTGCTGGCGCTCGGCGCCGTGCTCGGCATCGTGCGCGGTGGCTTCGGTGCGGCGGGCAAGATCGGTTTGGCTATCGGCGCGCTGGTCGCCGTGGCACTGCTCAAGACCTTCGACGCCAAGTTCTGGGGCGTGGTCGTGATGGGCGGCGCGGTCATCATCATGTTCTTCCTGCCCTGGCTCGACCGCAGCCCGGCCAAGTCGATCCGCTACCGCCCCGACTGGCACAAGTACGTGTACGCCGTGTTCGTGTTCTTCTTCCTCGTCCTCGGTTACCTGGGTGTTCAGCCCCCGTCGACCGCCGGCAACTACGTCTCGCAGGTCGGCACGCTGCTGTACTTCGGCTTCTTCCTTCTGATGCCGTGGTGGAGCCGCCTGGGCACCTTCAAGACGGTCCCCGAGCGCGTGACCTTCGCTGCTCACTGACGCGCACGCCGGAGCCTCCACAAATGAAAAAACTCCTCCTCGCCCTGCTGGTCTCGTTCGGTTGCGTCTCGGCCACGTCGGCCAGTGAAGGCGGCTACCCCTGGGACAAGTTCCCGGTCGAAAAGATGAACGACATGGCCGCGCTGCAGAACGGCGCCAAGGTCTTTGTCAACTACTGCCTGAACTGCCATTCGGCGGCCTACATGCGCTACAACGGCATGCAGGACATCGGCCTCACCGAAGCGCAGATCAAGAGCAACCTGCTGTTCGCTACCGAGAAGGTCGGCGACACCATGAAGATCTCGCTCGACGCGAAGGCAGCGAAAGACTACTTCGGTGCCCAGCCGCCCGACCTGTCGGTGATCGCGCGTTCGCGCGCCGGTGGCAACGGCAGCGGCGCCGACTACCTCTACACCTACCTGCGCACCTACTACCGCGACGAGACCAAGGCCACCGGCTGGAACAACCTCGCCTTCCCCGACGTGGCCATGCCGCACGCGCTGTGGGAACTGCAGGGCCAGCGCGCCGCGGTGTTCGTCGAGGAAAAAGACGCGCACAACCCCGCCAAGACGCTGCACCGGTTCGACCGCTTCGAGCAACTCACGCCGGGCAAGCTCAACGAGCAGCAGTACAACCAGACCGTGGGCGACCTGGTCGCCTACCTGCAATGGATGGGCGAGCCGTCGCAGGGCAAGCGTGTGCAGATCGGCGTGTGGGTATTGCTCTTCCTGGGCGTGCTCGTCATCTTCACCTGGCGCCTGAATGCCGCTTACTGGAAAGACGTGAAGTGACCCCGTCACGGCCCGCCGCCTGATCGATCGGGCGACGGGTACCGCGCGCAGTGGAGGGCCTCGCCGGTCGCCCACTGCGTTTTGTTTTTTGTGACCTGTGGCCTTCACCCGCCACGATCTGCCCCCGAAAGGAGCCGCCACCATGATGGTGCTTTACTCCGGAACGACCTGCCCTTACTCGCACCGTTGCCGTTTCGTCCTGTTCGAAAAAGGCATGGACTTCGAGATCCGCGACGTCGACCTGTTCGCCAAGCCCGAAGACATCGCGCTGATGAACCCGTACAACGAAGTGCCGATCCTGGTCGAGCGCGACCTGATCCTGTACGAGTCGCACATCATCAACGAGTACATCGACGAACGCTTCCCGCACCCGCAGCTGATGCCGGGCGACCCGGTGGCGCGCGCGCGTGTGCGCCTGTTCCTGTTCAACTTCGAGAAAGAGCTGTTCGCGCACGTGAACATGCTCGAGTCGCGCGGCGTGAAGGGCACCGACAAGCAGCTCGAGAAGGCGCGTTCGCAGATCCGCGACCGCCTGACCCAGCTCGCGCCCATCTTCCTGAAGAACAAGTACATGCTGGGCGACGACTTCTCGATGCTCGACGTGGCCATCGCGCCGCTGCTGTGGCGCCTCGACTACTACGGCATCGACATGTCGAAGAACGCCGTGCCGCTGCTGAAGTACGCCGAGCGCATCTTCTCGCGCCCGGCCTACATCGAGGCGCTCACGCCTTCGGAAAAGGTGATGCGCAAGTAAGCGCCTCGCCGATCAACCCGGACGTCACGATGAGCTCGCCACCGATCGCCCCCGCGACTGCCGGCACCTCGACGCGGCCGTACCTGATCCGTGCATTGCACGACTGGTGCACCGACAACGGCTTCACGCCCTATGTCGCGGTGTTCGTCGACGCCAGCGTTCAGGTGCCGACCGAGTACGTGAAGAACAACGAGATCGTCCTGAACGTCGGCTTCGAAGCCACCAGCGCCCTCAAGCTCGGCAACGAGACCATCGAGTTCAAGGCCCGCTTCGGTGGCAGTTCGCGCGAAATCGTCGTGCCTGTCGACCACGTCATCGCGATCTACGCGCGCGAGAACGGTCAGGGCATGGCCTTCCCGATGCCCACCGAGGGCCAGAAGCCGGCCGCGGCCGACGCGGGAGAAGCCGCGCCATCCGCCAGCAGCATGCGCGGCCCGCGTTTGGCCCTGACCGAGTCGCCGGGTGCCAAAGCAGAAAACGCGGGTGCGGCAGAAGACGATCCTTCTCCGCCTGAACCGCCCGCCGGTGGCCGGCCGTCGCTCAAGCGCGTCAAGTAGTCGCGGCCGCAGCGCGACTTATACTTTCTTTCCCTGAAGTTTCGGCCCGTCCAGCGTGCCGATCCGGCAGCGCCGGCTTAGCTCAGTTGGTAGAGCACCCGCCTTGTAAGCGGAAGGTCGTCAGTTCGATTCCGACAGCCGGCACCACATCTCGTTCAGCACAGTTGGTTTCACTGTGAACGGCCGCGGGCGCTCAGCCCGATTGAACCTTCACCCTGACTGCGTTAACCTGCCAGCCTCGCTCTCGAAGGACCTCTTCCAGGCGCGGCTGAAGTTGCCGCAGCTTGGCAGCCACAGAGGCATTGGCCGCCAACAAGGACCAGCCCGTATCGTCCACCGGCCCCGGCTTCACGTGCGGGGCCAAAGCGGCTGGCAGGCACGGCCTGATCGCGGAGAAGCGGGCATTCGAGTCCTGCATCAGCTGCGCCAGGCGTGCCAGCGGCGCACTGCGTTGCAGCGCCTCTTCGATGCGCAGTGCGTTGGGCGTGACCGGAGTTGGCTTTGGGTTCACCCGAAGGAGTGTAGCGATGCAGATCTTGATCACCCACGGCACGCTGGCCCGCACGCGCGTGCTGCACTTCAACCGCTGGCAACTCGGCGCGGCGCTGGCGCTGCTGGTGCTCGTGCTGACGCTCCTGTCGGGCACCGTCTACCACTTCGTGTTCCTGAAAGCGGCGCGCGAGGGCTGGCCGGTCGTGAGCCCGCTGATGCGCCTGGTGGTGCGCGACGAGTTCGCGCAGCGCGACCGCTTCCTGCGCGAGAACCTCGATGCCATGGCACAGAAGGTCGGCGAAGTGCAGGCCAAGATGATCAAGCTCGAAGCGATGGGCGAGCGGGTCTCGGGCATCGTGGGCATCAAGCCCGACGAACTGAAACAACTCGCGCCGAAGGCCGCTGCCGGCGGGCCGTTCGTGCCTTTCGCGCCCGGCGCGGGCCTGTCGATGGACCAGTTGAACGGCGCGCTCGGCACGCTCGACGTCGAGGCCGACCAGCGCACCGACCTGTTCACGCTGGTCGAATCGCGTTTGCTCGAAAAGCGCCTGTCGGAGCTGATGATTCCCAACAGCCGCCCGGTCGAAGGGCCGATCGGCTCGGGTTTCGGCTTCCGTTCCGACCCGTTCACCGGGCGCGCCGCCCTGCACACCGGGCTGGACTTTCCGGCCGAAACGGGCACGCGGGTGTTCGCCTCGGCGGGTGGCGTCGTGCTGCTCAGCGAGTTCCACCCGGAGTACGGCAACATGGTCACGCTCGACCACGGCAACGGCCTCGTCACACGCTACGCACACAGCTCGCGGGTGCTGGTCAAGGCCGGCGACCTGATCAAGCGCGGTCAGGCGATCGCCGAGGTGGGCACCTCGGGCCGGTCGACCGGGGCGCACCTGCACTTCGAGGTTCTGCTCGACGGCGTGCCGCAAGACCCGGCCAAGTTCCTGGCCGGTGGCGAAGCGGCTTCGCTGCTGGCCGGCAAACCCGGCCGCGCGCGGCGGTGAGGCTGCGGCGCAGTGCGGCGCCCGAATGCTAAAATTTGCGGCTTTGGCGGGCATTCTTCACCCGGCAGCCGCCTTGCGATCAGCTTGATTTCGCGGGGGCCGCCCGCAGCTTTCACCTTTCGCCGCTTCGACTTTCAGCCCAGGCTTCGGCCGGTTGAGCAGCGGTTCCTGCCCCGCGATTCAACCCCGTACGCCGCATGTTGCCCAAGATTCTCACTTCGATTTTCGGTAGCCGGAACGACCGACTGCTCAAGCAGTACCGTCAGATCGTCAGCCAGATCAACGCGCTCGAATCGAAGTTCGAAGCCCTCGACGACGCGGCCCTGATCGCCAAGACCGCCGAATTCCGCGCCCGCTTCACGGCCGGTGAAACCGTCGACCAGCTGCTGCCCGAGGCCTTCGCCACCGTGCGCGAAGGCAGCAAGCGTGTTCTCAAGATGCGCCACTTCGACGTGCAGCTGATCGGCGGCATGGTGCTCAACAGCGGCAAGATCGCCGAAATGCGCACCGGCGAAGGCAAGACGCTGATGGCGACGCTGCCGGTCTACCTCAACGCGATCACCGGCAAGGGTGTTCACGTGGTCACGGTGAACGACTACCTCGCGCGGCGTGACGCCGAGTGGATGGGCCGTCTGTACACCTTCCTCGGCCTCACCGTCGGCGTGAACCTGCCGCAGATGCCGCGCGAAGAGAAGCAGGCCGCCTACGCCGCCGACGTGACCTACGGCACCAACAACGAGTTCGGCTTCGACTACCTGCGCGACAACATGGTGCTCGACGTGCGCGACCGCGTCGCGCGCGGCCTGTCCTACGCCATCGTCGACGAGGTCGACTCCATCCTGATCGACGAGGCGCGCACGCCGCTGATCATCAGCGGCCAGGCCGAAGACCACACCGAGATGTACGTGCGCATCAACGCGGTCGTGCCGCAGTTGAAGAAGCAGATCGGCGAGCTCGATCTGCGCACCGGCGAAGGCGTGATCGAGCCGGGCGACTTCACCGTCGACGAGAAGAGCCACCAGGTCTTCCTGACCGAAGACGGCCACGAGAACGCCGAGCGCATTCTCGGCCAGGCCGGCCTGCTGGCCGAAGGCGCGAGCCTCTACGACCCGGCCAACATCGCGCTGATGCACCACGTCTACGCCGCGCTGCGTGCCAAGCACCTCTACAACCGCGACCAGCACTACGTGGTGCAAGAGGGCGAAGTCATCATCGTCGACGAATTCACCGGCCGCCTGATGACGGGCCGGCGCTGGAGCGACGGACTGCACCAGGCCGTCGAAGCCAAGGAAGGTGTGCAGATCCAGAACGAGAACCAGACGCTCGCGTCGATCACGTTCCAGAACTACTTCCGCATGTACGGCAAGCTGTCGGGCATGACCGGCACGGCCGACACCGAAGCCTATGAGTTCCAGGAAATCTACGGCCTCGAGACCGTGGTGATACCGCCCAACAAGCCGACCATCCGCAAGGACGAACTCGACCTCGTCTACAAGACCACGCGCGAGAAGTTCGACGCCGTGATCGAAGACATCCGCGACTGCCACGAACGTGGCCAGCCGGTGCTGGTGGGCACGACCTCGATCGAGAATTCCGAGCTGATCTCGGGCCTGCTGCAAAAAGCCAAGCTGCCGCACAACGTGCTCAACGCCAAGCAGCATGCGCGCGAAGCCGAGATCGTGGCGCAGGCCGGGCGGCCGGGCGTCATCACCATCGCCACCAACATGGCCGGCCGTGGCACCGACATCGTCCTCGGCGGCAACGTCGAAAACCAGATCAAGGCCTTCGAGGCCGACCCGGCCGTCACCGAAAGCGACAAGGCCGCGCGGGCCCAGCAGTTGCACGACGAGTGGCAGGGTCTGCACGACAAGGTCAAGGCCCAGGGCGGCCTGCGCATCATCGCGACCGAACGCCACGAATCGCGCCGCATCGACAACCAGTTGCGTGGCCGCTCGGGCCGCCAGGGCGACCCGGGTTCGTCGCGCTTCTACCTCTCGCTCGACGACTCGCTGATGCGCATCTTCGCCGGCGACCGCGTGCGCGCCATCATGGAACGGCTGAAGATGCCCGACGGCGAGGCGATCGAAGCCGGCATCGTCACACGCAGCATCGAGAGCGCCCAGCGCAAGGTCGAAGCGCGCAACTTCGACGTGCGCAAGCAGCTGCTCGAGTACGACGACGTCAGCAACGACCAGCGCAAGGTCATCTACCAGCAGCGCAACGACATTCTCGAAGCGCCGAGCCTGTCGGCCCAGATCGACAACCTGCGCGAAGGCACCATGACCGACGTGGTGCGCACCTACGTTCCGGCCGACAGCGTCGAGGAGCAATGGGACCTGCCCGGCCTCGAAAGGGTGCTGCGCGACGAATGGCAGCTCGATGTGCCGCTCGCGACCGAAGTCGACAAGAGCAGCTCCATCACCGATGAAGACGTGGCCGAGCGGGTGGTCAAGGCCGCTGACGAATCCTTCAACGCCAAGGTCGAGCGCGTCGGTATCGAGCAGTTCACGCCCTTCATGCGCATGATCCTGCTGCAGTCGATCGATTCGCACTGGCGCGAGCACCTGGCCGCACTCGACTACCTGCGCCAGGGTATCCACCTGCGTGGTTATGCGCAGAAGAACCCGAAGCAGGAATACAAGCGCGAAGCCTTCGACCTGTTCTCGCAACTGCTCGACGTGGTCAAGATGGACGTGACACGCACCTTGATGACGGTGCGCATCCAGTCGCAGGAAGAAGCGGCGCAGGCCGCCGAGGCGATCGAAGAGCGCGCCGAGCGCATCAGCAACGTCACCTACACGCACCCCAACGAAGACGGCAGCGTGTCGGAAGAGGCGGCTGCTGGCGTGCTGGCCGACGAGGTTCCGAAGGTCGGCCGCAACGACCCCTGCCCCTGCGGCAGCGGCAAGAAGTACAAGCAGTGTCACGGCCGGCTGGCCTGAGGCGCGCTTCAACCACCTTGGTGCAGCCCGCCGGTGAGTCGGTGCGGATGCTGACGCCAGCTCGGCCGGTGTGCCAGTTTCCGGTGCGCCACGGTATGCTCTTCGCCTATGTCTGTTGAGCCTTCCACCGAAGCGGGTGTTCGGCGCGAACTGCTGCGGCTCGCGCTGCACAACTCCGCCAGCAGCGTGCTGATGCAGCTGGCCGCGGTGGCGGTCATCGTCACGATGGGCGTGACGGCGCAGCGGCTCGACGCCGCGGTGGCCGCCGGGGTGGTGGGCGTGGCCGTCGCGGCCTGGCGGCTGCTCATTTCGCGCCGCTACGTCCGCAAGAGTGTTCTGTCAGACAACGCCAGCGAGCGCCTCAGGTGGGAGCTCGAAGGCAACGCCGCGCTCGCCGGCCTGATGTGGGCCGTGGGCACGATCGGCATCTACCCGGCCCTGACCGGCACGCTCGCAACCACCTATGTCGCGATGGTCTTCGGCTCGATCACCGTGGCCGCGTTCTTCATGACCCTGGTCGGGCGTTCTTTCGTGATCCTGGCAGGCATCCAGCTCGGGGCGCTGATCATCGCGAGCCTGGCGATCCCGGCCGTGCGCTCGATCCCCCTGACGGTGCTCGCGCTGATCTTCGGCGCCACGGTGTACCGCGCGTCACGCGAATTCAAGTCGACCGCGTCACGGGCCATTCTGCACAGCCACGAGGCCGACGTGGCCACCGTGTCGCTGCAGCGCGCCAAGGAGCTGGCCGAGTCGGCGAACGTGGCCAAGTCGCAGTTCCTGGCGACCATGAGCCACGAGATACGCACACCGATGAACGGTGTGCTGGGTGCGCTCGACCTGCTGCGCCGCTCGCAGCTCGACGTCGACCAGCGCCGCCTGGTGCGCACGGCGGCATCGTCGGGCGCTTCGCTGATGGCGATCCTGAACGACGTGCTCGACCATTCCAAGATCGAAGCCGGCAAACTCAGCCTGCAGTACCAGCCGATGTCGCTGAACACGATGGCGCTGTCGGTGATCGCGCTGTTCCGTGCCAATGCCGAGAGCAAGGGCCTGACGCTGCGGCTCGATCTGGCCCCCGAAGTCGACGACTGGGTCATCGGTGACGCTCAGCGCCTGAAACAGGTGCTGCTCAATCTGGTGGGCAATGCGATCAAGTTCACCGAGCGCGGCGGGGTCACGCTCAGGCTGAGCCCGCAGCGCGCGCCCGAAGGCTGGGCCGGGGTGCTGTTCGAAGTCAGCGACACCGGCATCGGCATGGAAGCCGGTGCGCTGGCCAACCTGTTCCAGCCGTTTCACCAGGTCGACGGCACGCGCAACCGGCGGCGCGGTGGCACCGGCCTGGGCCTGGCGATCAGCCAGCGCATCGTCGAAGCGATGGGCAGCCACATCGACGTGAAGACCCAGCCCGGCCGGGGCTCGCGCTTCCGTTTTGCGCTGTCGCTCGAACTCGACCGTTCTTCGGAGCATGCCGCGCCCACCGACTCGGCCATGGGTGGGCTCGACGGCGCGGCACCGCTCATGGGGCGCGTGCTGGTGGTCGAAGACAACGACGTGAACCGCATGATCGCGCGCGAAGTCTTGCTGTCGCTGGGCCTGAGCGTGCTCGAGGCCGGCGACGGCATGCAGGCGCTCGAGCTGCTGGAATTGCAGCCGGTCGATCTGGTGCTGATGGACTGCCAGATGCCGGTGATGGACGGTTATGCCGCCACGCAAGAGATCCGCAAGCGCGAAGCCCGTCTCGGCCTGCCGCGCCTGCCGGTGCTGGCGCTCACCGCCAACGCCTTCGAGGAAGACGCCGCCCGTTCGCGCGAGGCCGGCATGGACGCGCACCTCGCCAAGCCCTACACCCGCGACCAGTTGCAGGAACTGCTCAAGTCCTGGCTGTGAGCGTGGCGCGGCGCGCCACGGCGCTCAGGCGAGCGCGGCCCACTCCGTGACGCCGGTGCGCTCTTCGCCCCAGGCCGTGTCGAGCTCGATCTTCTTGATGGCCTCGACCGCGCCTTCTTCGGCGCCGCCGGCCTTGCGCACCTGGGCGCGGGCGAGCCGCTCCATCAGGCGCAGGTCACGGTCGGTCAGCGTCATCGCGCTTTCGGTCCATTGCTCGACGATCTGCATCAGCGCCTCGTAGGTGATCGGCGCGGCGATACGCCGGGCCTCGAGCGCCGAGAGCGTGCCTCGCAGCCGCGGATGCACCGAGTTCACCACCGCAGAAAGAGCGGCTTCGCCCTCGCCGTCTTCGACGACCACGTCGGCCAGATGGCGGCGGAACAACTGGTCGGCCGTGTACAGCCTGCCCGAGAGGATCATCTCGTTGGCGACGGAAAAGCCGGCCTTGCGGATCGTGAAGTTCCACGCGCCCATGCCCGGGAACAGATTGAACAGCACCTCGGGGAAGCCGGCCTGCGCGCTGCGCTCAAAGATGACCTTGTGGAACGGCAGCACCGACTCGAGCCCGCCGCCGAGCGTGTCGCCCTGCACCAGCACGGTCGTGTGCACGCCGAGCTGCGAGGCGTTTTCCATCCACCACACCAGGTCGACACAACGCCGGCCGTACATGCGCAGCGAGTCGAGATCACGTGCGCGGATCAGCAGCACGAACAGCGACAGGTCACCGCCGAAATTGAAGACGCCCGGCACGTCGGACGTCATCACGAAGTGCTTCACCAGACCGGCGCTTTCTGCGATGTCGGAGAACACCCGCTGCAGTTCGCCCATCGCGGCCAGGCTGTAGCACTGGATCGGCTTGACGCAGGTGCGCACCCGCAGCGCGGCCAGTTCGTCGTTCCATTCGAGCCGGATGTACCGGTAAGGGCGGCTCAGCATCGCGGTCAGCGCGGAGGGCGAGGCTGTTTTCATACGGCTTCGAACATGCGGGTGAAGTGGTGAAAGTTGATGAGGGTGGATTCGGTGATGGCGTCGCGCGCTTCGTCGTCGTGGATCGTGTTCAGCAGCACACGCAGCTCGGCCATGTGCTCGGCGTCCATCGTCGCGTGCGAGCTGATGAACGACACGCCCCGTTCACCTTCGAGCAGCAAGGATTCGCGGATCGCCGAAGAGAACGGCCCGCCGTAGACCGAGGCGATCACTTCCAACGCATACATCATGCCCAGCACCGAGCACGGGTGGCGCCGGTCGGCCGACCAGTAGTTGTAGCCATTCAGCGCCAGCGTGTGCACGCCAGCCCCGTGGGCAGCGGTGGCGCTGTGCGACACCCCCACGGCCTCGAGGTCGTTCATCACCCAGGACTCGTGGCCCGACTCTTCGTGCATGTGCTCGTACAGGAAGTAGCGCACCTGGCGGTGGCTGTCGGGCACCCGGCTGGCTGCCGCCGCGCACACCGGGTTGAAGTGCCAGACCACGTGGTACAGCTCGAGCAGCAGCTTGCGGTAGCGCTCGACCGACATGCCGTTCGCCACGGCCTCCAGCACGACGGGGTTGGTTTCGAACCCGCGGCGCGCTTCGTCGGTGCGCGTCACCAGGTCGGCAAAAAAAGGCAACATTCGGTGTCCTGGAAACAGTGCGTGCCTCACGCTCACCCTGCAATTTAGGGATTGACAGGCACTTGGGTCGGTTCGTCAACAAGTGTCAACTCTAATGCAGAGGCGTGACGTTGCACATTGGCAGGCCTTACAGGTTGGCGCTTGTTTCACGTGGCTGTTGCGCGTTGCGCCACACCACGCGCTCGCTTTGCCAAGTTGTGCAATGGGGATGGCTCGAATCGGTGGCGTTCATACAATGCCGTTCCCCCTATTCACTCTGTGCCTTCTCTCATGCCGGTCAACCTGCAAGCCCCCGACCCGAAGAGTCTGTTCCCGGTGCGAGGTGTCGCGCTCGGCACCACGATGGCCGGCATCCGCAAGGCCAACCGGCGTGACTTGACGGTGGTGACGATCGACGAAGGTGCCACGGTGGCCGGCGTGTTCACCGCCAACCGCTTCTGTGCGGCGCCGGTGCAGTTGTGCCGCAGCCATCTGGCGGGAGCGAGCAGACCGCGGGCGATCGTCATCAACACCGGCAACGCGAACGCCGGCACTGGCGAAGACGGGTTGGCACGCGCGCGCGCCACCTGCGTGGCGCTGGCCGCGCACCTGAAGATCGCGCCCGAGCAGGTGCTGCCGTTTTCTACGGGTGTGATCATGGAAAGCCTGCCGGTCGATCGCATCCAAGCTGGCATGCCCGGCGCGCTGGCCGATCTGGCGGCCGACCATTGGGGCTCGGCCGCCGAGGCCATCATGACGACCGATACGCTGCCCAAGGCGGCCTCGGCGCAAGTGCAGATCGGCGGCAAGACCGTCTCGATCACCGGCATCAGCAAAGGCGCCGGCATGATCCGGCCGAACATGGCGACCATGCTGTCGTTCATCGCCACCGACGCCGTGATCGAGCCCGCGCTCGTGCAGGCCTTGGTGCGCGACGCCGCTGACCAGTCGTTCAACCGCATCACGATCGACGGTGACACCTCGACCAACGACTCCTTCGTGCTGATCGCCACGCACCAGGCTGGCCACGCGCCGATCACGCAGCTCGAGAGCGGCGACGGCCGGCGCCTGCGCGACGCGCTGGTGGCGGTCGCAGTGCAGCTGGCACAGGCCATCGTGCGCGACGGCGAAGGCGCCACCAAGTTCATCAGCGTGAGCATCGAGGGTGGCCGGACCGAAGACGAGTGCCGCCAGGCGGCCTACGCCATCGCGCACTCGCCGCTCGTGAAAACCGCGTTCTTCGCCAGCGACCCGAACCTCGGGCGCATCCTCGCCGCGGTGGGATATGCCGGCATCACCGACCTCGACCAGACGAAGATCGACCTCTTCCTCGACGACGTGGCCGTGGTCAAAGATGGCGGGCGCCTGCCTGCCTACCGCGAAGAAGACGGCCAGCGGGTGATGAAACAGAGCGAGATCACGGTGCGCGTGAACCTGAACCGGGGCGCAGCCAGCACCACGGTGTGGACCTGCGACCTCAGCTACGACTACGTGAAGATCAACGCCGACTACCGTTCCTGAGCCGCGCAGAGCGACCCTCTGCGCCGGCCGGCAGCGCGCGGCACGGGCGCCCACGAGGCGCCCGGAACAAGAACAAGGGTGAGGCCATGAGACGGGTCTTGACGGGGTGGTTCCGCGCCGCGCGAGCGAGCGTCACACTGCCCGCGGGTGATTTGCTGCTCGACCCGACCTACCGGCGCCTGTGGACGTCGATCCTCATCAGCTCATTCGGCGGCCAGGTGACGATGCTCGCGCTGCCGCTCACCGCCGCCGTGCTGCTGCACGCCAGCCCCACGCAGATGGGGCTGCTCACGGCGATGGAGATCCTGCCCTTCGTGCTGTTCTCGCTGCCCGCCGGTGTGTGGCTCGACCGCGTGCGCAAGCTGCCGGTCTACGTGTTCGGCGAAAGCCTGCTGGCGGTGGTGGTGGCCGGCGTGCCGCTGGCCTGGTGGCTGGGCTGGCTGTCGATGCCGTGGCTCTACGTGACCGGCTTCGTGATCGGCACCATCTACACCACGGCCGGCACGGCGGCGCAGATCGTGCTCACGCAGGTGGTGGCGCGCGAACGCCTGGTCGAGGCGCATGCCAAGAACGCCCTCGCGACCTCGGGCGCCGAGGTGGCCGGCCCCGGCCTGGCCGGTGCCTTGATCAAGCTCGTGGGCGCGCCGGTGGCGCTGCTGGTCGACGCGCTGCTGCTGCTGATCTCTGCCGCGATCCTGCGCGGCATCATCGTCAACGAAGAGCGCCGGCGCCGTGCCGACGAACACTTCATGCGCGACCTGCGTGCCGGCGTGCGCTTCGTCGCGCGGCACCGCCTGCTGGTGGCGCTGGCCTGTGCCGTCGGCTGCTGGCAGATGTGCCACAACGCCGCCGTGGTCGTGCAGATCCTGTTCGCCACGCGCACACTCGGCCTGTCGGAGCAGGCGGTCGGCCTGAGCTACATGGGCATGGGCGGCGGCAGCATCGTGGCCAGCGTGTACGGCAACCGCGTCAGCCGGCACATCGGGCCGGGGCCATGCCTGATCCTCGGTTTTGCGGTCTGCGGTGCCGGCTGGTTGCTGCTCGCCGTGGCGCCGGCCAATGCCTGGGGCGTGGCGGCGTTCGTGGCCATGCTGATGATGTTCTCGATCGGCGCGGTGTTCGTCTTCATCAATTTCCTCGCGCTGCGCCAGGCCGTCACGCCCGAGCCGCTGCTCGGGCGCATGACGAGCACGATGCGCTGGCTGATCCTGATCCCGGCCGGCCCCGGCGCGCTGCTCGGTGGCTGGCTCGGCGAACATGTCGGCCTGCGCTGGTCGCTCGGTTTTGCCGGTGGCACCGCGCTGCTGTTGGCCCTGGTGGCCTGGAGCACCCCGGTGATTCGCCAGGTGCGCGCATTGCCCCGCCCCGAACGCGCCGACGACTGGGTCGGTGCCGAGGCCGACGTGCGGCCGGCACACGACACCCCCTGAAGGAATAACGGCATGACCGACCCCTTGTTGATCCACGTGCCCGAGCGCATCGTCACCGAGCGCCTCGTCATCCGCTGCGCGCAGCCGGGCGACGGCGCCCTGCTGAATGCCGCTGTGTGCGACTCGCTCGACGCGCTGCGCCCCTACGTGCCCTGGGCCGGCGCCGTGCCGACGCTGGCCGATTCCGAGGCGGTGTGCCGCAAGGCGCAGGCGCGGTTCCGGCTGCGTGAAGACCTGATGATGCTCATCTTCGAGCGCGTGGCGGGTGGCGGCGAAGGCGAACTGCTCGGCGGCACCGGCCTGCACCGCATGGACTGGAAAGCGCGCCGTTTCGAGATCGGCTACTGGCGCCGCAGCGGCCGCGAGGGCCGGGGCATCGCCACCGAGGCCGTGCACACGCTGGCGCGCCTGTGCTTTGACGAACTGCAGGCGCAGCGCGTCGAACTGCGCATCGACAACCTCAATACCGCGAGCTGGCGCGTGGCCGAGCGTTGTGGGTTCACGCTCGAAGGTGTGTTGCGCAGCGACAGCCTCGCGCCCGACGGCACGCTGCGTGACATGCGGGTGTATTCGAGGGTGCGCGGCGCGGAGGAGCCGCTGCTCGAACGCGGCTCGCTTTAGACCGCTGGCGAAAGACGGTCGACCGCATCGGTGATGATGCCGTCGATGCCGAGCGCGACCAACCGCTGTGCTTCTGCCGGATCGTTCACCGTGTAGACCAGCGCGCGCAGCCCGGCACCGTGCAGGCGGGCAACGAGCGCGGCGTCCATCAGCCCGAACGCGGTGACGACCGCCACACAGCCCAGCGACTGGGCCTGCTCGAACCAGCCTTCGCGCAACGTGTCGAGCAACAGCGCGCGCGGCAGTTGCGGTGCCGTGTCGCGTGCACCCTGCAGTGCGTGGGGGCTGAACGAACTGAGCAGTGGCGGCAGCGCGTTGCCGGCCCACAGGCGTGTCGCCTCCAGGCCAACGGCGCGACCGGTCGCGCCTTCTTCGCCGGGCGTCGGCTTGATCTCGATGTTCAAGGCGAAGCCATTGCGCTGGCAATACGCCGCCACCGCCTGCAGGCTGGGCAGAGGCTCGCCGGCGAACGCACGGCTGTGCCAGCTGCCGGCGTCGAGCAAGGACAGCTCGCTCCAGCCGTTTTCGCCGGCCGTGCCCTGGCCCGAGGTGGTGCGCTCGAGCGTGGCGTCGTGCAGCAGGAACAACACGCCGTCGGCGCTGAGCTTCACGTCGCACTCGAACGCGCGGTAGCCGTGCGCTGCGCCGACCCTGAAAGCGGCGAGTGTGTTCTCGGGCGCGAGTTTGCCCGCACCACGATGCGCCACCCACAAAGGGTAGGGCCAGACGTTTGCCGAGCTCACGCGATGCGCTGGGTCGTGGCCGCGTCGAACCAGTGCAACTGGTCGGGCGAGGCCTGCAGCGTGACGATGTCGCCGATCTTCGGCGGCGCCAGCGTGGCCTCGACGCGCACCGTGAACAGCACGCTGCCGGCGCTGCAGTAGACGAGCCGCTCGGCACCGAGCATCTCGAGCATCTCGACCTTCAGCTGCCAGCCCAGGTTGCCGGCGGGTTTGAGGGTGGCGTGTTCCGGGCGCAGCCCCAGGATCAGATCACCCGAGCGCGGCGCGGCGCCGGGCAAGGGGAGGGTCTGGCCGTCGACGGCAAAGCGAGAGCCGTCGGCCGAGCCCTTGATCAGGTTCATCGGCGGCGAGCCGATGAAGCCGGCCACGAAGGTGGTGGCCGGGCGGTGGTACACCTCTTCGGGCGTGCCGATCTGCTCCATGCGGCCGGCGTTCATCACGATCATGCGCTGCGCGAGCGTCATCGCCTCGACCTGGTCGTGCGTCACGAACAGCGAGGTGACGCCGAGCTCGCGGTGCAGCTTCTGGATCTCGAGCCGCGTCTGCGCGCGCAGTTTCGCGTCGAGGTTCGAGAGCGGCTCGTCGAACAAAAAGACTTGCGGCTGGCGCACGATCGCGCGGCCCATGGCCACCCGCTGGCGCTGCCCGCCCGAGAGCTCGCGCGGCTTGCGTTGCAGATAGGGCGCGAGCTCGAGGATCTTCGCGGCCTTGTCGACGCGGGTCTTGATCTCATCGAGCGGCACCTTGGCGATCTTCAGCCCGTAGGCCATGTTCTCGAACACGCTCATGTGCGGGTAGAGCGCGTAGTTCTGGAACACCATCGCGATGTCACGCTCGCTCGGCTCGGTGTCGTTGACCACGCGACCCGAGATCGCGATCTTGCCGCCCGAGATTTCTTCCAGGCCCGCGACCATGCGCAGCAGCGTGCTCTTGCCGCAGCCCGAAGGCCCGACGATGACGACGAACTCGCCGTCGGTGATTTCGGCGTTCACGCCGTGGATCACCTGGTTCGCCTTGGGCCCGTGGCCGTAGCGCTTGACGACGTCGCGAAGTGAAATGGCGCCCATGTTTCCTGTACTCTTTTTTGCCGGCCCGTGGCGCGGCCTACTTTTCGGTGTCGACCAGGCCCTTGACGAACCACTTCTGCATCAGCATGACCACCAGGGCCGGCGGGATCATCGCCAGCATGGCCGTCGCCATCACCAGGTTCCACTCGTTCTGCGAGTCGCCGCCGGCGATCATGCGCTTGATGCCGTAGACCACCGGGTACATGTTCTCGTTGGTCGTGACGAGCAGCGGCCAGAGGTACTGGTTCCAGCCGTAGATGAATTGAATGACGAAGAGCGCGGCGATGCTGGTGGCCGAGAGCGGCACCAGGATGTCCTTGAAGAAGCGCATCGGCCCGGCGCCGTCGATGCGCGCGGCCTCGACCAGTTCTTCGGGCACCGTCAGGAAGAACTGCCGGAACAGGAAGGTGGCCGTGGCCGAGGCGATCAGCGGGATCGTCAGCCCGGCAAAGCTGTTGAGCATGCCCAGGTCGGAGACGACCTTGTAGGTGGGCCCGATGCGCACCTCCACCGGCAACATCAGCGTGATGAAGATGGCCCAGAAGAAGAACATGCGAAACCGGAAACGAAAGTAGACGATCGCGAACGCCGACAACAGCGAGATCGCGATCTTGCCGAAGGTGATGATCAGCGCCGACACGAGGCTCACGAACATCATGCGGCCGACCGATGCCTTCGAGCCGGCGCCGGTCGTGCCACCTTGCAATGCGGCGGTGTAGTTGTCGATGAAGTGCGAGCCCGGCAGCATCGGCATGGGGCGCTGCACCACTTCTTGTGCGGTGTGGGTGGAAGCCACGAAGGTGATGTAGACCGGCAGCGCGACCACCAGCACCCCGAGGATCAGGATCACGTGGGCCAGGATGCCGAGCGTGGGGCGCCTCTCGACCATCAGTAGTTCACTTTCTTCTCGACGAACTTGAACTGCAGCACGGTCAGCGCGATCACGATCACCATCAGCACCACCGACTGCGCGGCCGAGCCGCCGATGTCGAGCGCCTTGAAGCCGTCGTAGTAGACGCGGTAGACGAGGATCGAGGTGTCCTTGCCCGGGCCGCCTTGTGTCGACGCGTCGATGATGGCAAAGGTGTCGAAGAAAGCGTAGACCATGTTGATCACGAGCAGAAAGAACGTGGTCGGCGTGAGCAGCGGGAACTGGATCGTCCAGAAGCGCCGCCAGGGCCTGGCACCGTCGATCGCGGCCGCTTCGATCAGCGATTTGGGAATGCTCGCCAGGCCAGCCAGGAAGAACAGGAAGTTGTACGAGATCTGCTTCCACACCGCCGCCATCACGACGAGTGCCATCGCCTGGCCGCCGTTGAGCAGGTGGTTCCAGTCGACGCCGAATGCCTGCAGGCCATACGCGACGATGCCGATGCTGGGCGAGAACATGAACAGCCACAGCACGCCCGCCACGGCCGGCGCCACCGCATAAGGCCAGATCAGCAGCGTCTTGTAGAACGTGGCACCGCGCACCACGCGGTCGGCGAACACCGCGAGCAGCAGCGAGAGGCCGATGCCGAGCACCGCCACCAGCAACGAGAAGATCGCCGTGGTCTTGAACGAAGCGAGGTAGGTCTCGTCGTTCCAGAGGTTGCGAAAGTTCTCGAGGCCAACCCAGCTCACCGAGGTGCCGAACGCGTCGGACTGCTGCAGCGACTGCAGCAGGGCCTGGCCGGCCGGCCAGAAGAAGAACACCGCGATGACGATCGCCTGCGGCGCGAGCAGCGCCCAGGGCAACCAGCCCGACCGGAAGACGACGCGTTTTTCGGCAGCCAAGGTGCGGGCGTCAGGACTTGTTCGCTTTTTCGAAGCGTTCGAGCAGTTCGTTGCCGCGCTTCACGATCGAGTCGAGTGCTTCTTTCGCGGTTTTCTTGCCGCCCCAGACCTGCTCGAGTTCTTCGTCTTCGATCGCACGGATCTGCACGTAGTTGCCCAGGCGGATGCCGCGCGACTTGTCGGTCGTCTTGCGGATCATCTGCGTCACGGCCACGTCGGTGCCGGGCTTTTCCTTGTAGAAGCCCGACTTCTCGGTGAGCTGGTATGAAGCGGTCGTGATCGGCAGGTAACCGGTGCGCTTGTGGCTGGCCGACTGCACCTCGGGGCTGGAGAGGTAGTTGAAGAACGCGGCCACACCCTTGTATTCGGCCGGCTTCTTGCCCGAGAGCACCCACAGGCTCGCGCCGCCGATCACGGTGTTCTGCGGTGCGCCCGGTACGTCGGGGTAGTAGGGCAGCGCGGCGAGGCCGTAGCCGAACTTCGCGTTCTTCGCCACGTTGCCGTAGAAGCCCGAAGACGTGTTGATCATCGCGCATTCACCCGAGATGAAGCTCGCCTCGGGCACGTTGCCGCGGCCCTTGTAGATGAACATGCCTTGCTTCGACATGTTCGCCAGGTTCTCGATGTGGCGCTGGTGCAGCGGCGAGTCGACCTTCATGCGTGCGTTCAGGCCCGCCAGGCCGTTGCGCTGGGTCGCGAACTCGACGTTGTGCCAAGCTGAAAAGCTCTCGAGCTGGGTCCAGCCCTGCCAGGCGGTCGTGAACGGGCACTTGTGGCCGCTGGCCTTCAGCTTGGCGGCGGCCAGCGTCACTTCGGGCCAGGTGGTGGGGGGCTTCTCGGCGTCGAGGCCGGCCGCCTTGAAGGCGTCCTTGTTGTAGTAGAAGATCGTCGTCGAGCTGTTGAACGGGAAGCTCAGCATCTGGCCGTTCGGTGCGGTGTAGTAGCCCGCCACCGCCGGCACGTAGGCGGCGGGGTCGAACTTGACGCCCGCGTCCTTCATGATCTGGCCGACCGGAATGATCGCGCCCTTGCTGGCCATCATCGTGGCCGTGCCCACTTCGAACACCTGCAGGATGTGCGGTGCGTTGCCGGCGCGGAACGCGGCGATCGCGCCGGTCATCGACTCGTCGTAAGTGCCCTTGAAAGTGGGCACGATCTTGTAGTCCTTCTGGCTGGCGTTGAAGTCCTTGGCCAAGTCGTTGACCCACTCGCCGTTGACGGCGGTCATCGAGTGCCACCACTGGATCTCGGTCTGTGCCTGGGCGGCGCCAGACAGGGCCAGCACGAACAGACCGGAAGCGAAAGCGAGAGACCTTGTTTTCATGACAACTCCGTGATGCGTTGAGGGTGGCTCGTGGCCAACCCGGCAGTTTGCTGCGCGAATATGACAAGCGCATGTGGCAAGCGCATGTGGCAAGGCGTGGGTTATCGCGTGGAAGCCGGCTCGCGACAACTGGGATAAGCCCGCTGGCTGCGTCGCCGGCGCGACACCACCCTTTGCTGCAGTGCCACATGCCCTGCGGTACGATTCGTCTCCAAGTGCCAACACGGGGGCCGCCACGCGCCCCCGGCCCCCATGAACGCACCCCTCGCCCTGAGCCAGATCAGCGCCGCCGCCCAGGCTGCTCCGCACGCGCCGAGACTGCGCGAGATCCCGTACAACTACACCTCGTTCTCCGACCGCGAGATCGTGATCCGCCTGCTCGGCAGCCGCGCGTGGGAACTCCTGAACCGCCTGCGCGACGAGCGCCAGACCGGCCGCTCGGCCCGCATGCTGTACGAGGTGCTGGGCGACATCTGGGTCGTGCAGCGCAATCCGTATCTGCAGGACGACCTGCTCGACAACCCGAAGCGCCGCAAGCTGCTGATCGAGGCGCTGCACCACCGGCTGGGTGAAGTGCAAAAGCGCCGCACCCCGGGCAACGACGCCGAACGTGATGCCGTCGTTGGCGAACTGCTGCAGGCGGCCAGCGCCGCAGTCACCTCGTTCGCCGAGCAATTCGGCCAGGTCGCCGAGCTGCGCCGCCGCTGCGCGAAGGTGCTGGGCCGGGTGACCCTGAAGGACAACATCAAGTTCGACGGCCTGAGCCGCGTCTCGCATGTGACCGACGCGACCGACTGGCGCGTCGAGTACCCGTTCGTCGTGCTCACGCCTGACACCGAAGCCGAGATGGCTTCGCTGGTGGCGGGCTGCGTCGAACTCGGCCTCACGATCATCCCGCGCGGCGGCGGCACCGGCTACACCGGCGGCGCGGTGCCGCTCACCTGGAACAGCGCGGTCATCAACACCGAGAAGCTCGAGGCGATGACCGAGGTCGAGATGAAGACCTTGCCGGGCCTGGACCGTGAGGTCGCCACCGTCTGGAGCGAAGCCGGCGTCGTCACGCAGCGTGTGGCCGACGCGGCCGAGCGTGGCGGATTCGTGTTCGCGGTCGATCCCACGTCGGCCGAGGCCTCGTGCATCGGCGGCAACATCGCGATGAACGCCGGCGGCAAGAAGGCCGTGCTGTGGGGCACCGCGCTCGACAACCTCGCCTCCTGGCGCATGGTCACCCCCGAAGCCAAATGGCTCGAAGTCACGCGCCTGAACCACAACATGGGCAAGATCCACGACGTGGAGGTGGCGAGCTTCGAGTTGCGCTACTTCGACGCTTCGGGGAAGAAGCTCGAACGCACCGAGCGGCTCGACATTCCGGGCGCCACTTTCCGCAAGGAAGGCCTGGGCAAGGACGTGACCGACAAGTTCCTCGCCGGCCTGCCGGGCATCCAGAAAGAAGGTTGCGACGGGCTCATCACCTCGGCGCGCTGGGTCGTGCACAAGATGCCGAAGCACACACGCACGGTGTGCCTCGAATTCTTCGGCAACGCCAAAGACGCGGTGCCGAGCATCGTCGACATCAAGGACTTCATGTTCGCCGAAGCGAAGGCGGGCGGCGCGATCCTGGCCGGCCTGGAGCATCTCGACGACCGCTACCTGCGCGCCGTGGGCTATGCCACCAAGAGCAAACGCGGCGGCCTGCCGAAGATGGTGCTGTTCGGCGACATCGCCGGTGACGACGCCGACGTGGTGGCGCGTGCCACCAGCGAGGTGGTGCGCCTGGCCAACGGCCGCGCCGGCGAAGGCTTCATCGCCGTCAGCGCCGAAGCGCGCAAGAAGTTCTGGCTCGACCGCAAGCGCACGGCGGCGATCAGCAAGCACACCAACGCCTTCAAGGTCAACGAAGACGTGGTGATCCCGCTGCCGCGCATGGGCGAGTACACCGAAGGCATCGAGCGCATCAACATCGAGCTGAGCCTGCGCAACAAGCTCGAGCTGGTCGACGCGCTCGAAGCGTTTTTCATGAAAGGCCAGTTGCCGCTCGGCAAGAGCGACGACGCCGGCGAGATCGCTTCGGCCGAGTTGCTCGAAGACCGCGTGCAGCAGGCGCTGGCGCTGTTGCAAGAGGTCGGCGGGCAATGGCGGCATTGGCTGGCGCAGCTCGACCAGGTGCAGCCAGAAACCGGCCGCAGCTTTTTCACCGAGCTGCAAGACCACACGCTGCGCGCGTCGTGGAAGACGCAGATCAAGGCGAAGCTGCAAGACATCTTCGCCGGCTCGGCGCTCAAGCCGATCGTCGACGAGTGCCAGAAGATCCACGGCCAGGTGCTCAAGGGCCGGGTGTGGGTGGCGCTGCACATGCACGCCGGTGATGGCAACGTGCACACCAACATCCCGGTCAACAGCGACAACTACCAGATGCTGCAGACGGCGCACGAAGCCGTGGCCCGCATCATGAAGCTGGCGCGCAGCCTCGACGGCGTGATCTCGGGCGAGCACGGCATCGGCATCACGAAGCTGGAATTCCTGACGGTTGAAGAGATGGCCGACTTCACCGCCTACAAGTTGCGCGTCGACCCGCAGGGCCGCTTCAACAAGGGCAAGCTGTTGCGCGACCCGGCGTTGAAAGCCGACCTGACCAACGCCTACACGCCCAGCTTCGGCCTGATGGGCCACGAGTCGCTGATCATGCAGCGCAGCGACATCGGCGAGATCGCCAACTCGGTGAAAGACTGCCTGCGCTGCGGCAAGTGCAAGCCGGTGTGCGCCACGCACGTGCCACGCGCCAACCTGCTCTACAGCCCGCGCAACAAGATCCTCGCCACCTCGCTGCTGGTCGAGGCCTTTCTCTACGAAGAGCAGACGCGCCGCGGCGTGTCGATCAAGCACTGGGAAGAGTTCGAAGACGTGGCCGACCACTGCACCGTGTGCCACAAGTGCCTGAGCCCGTGCCCGGTCGACATCGACTTCGGCGACGTCTCGATGAACATGCGCAACCTGTTGACCAAGATGGGGAAGAAGAGCTTCCGCCCCGGCAACAAGATGGCGATGATGTTCTTGAACGCCACCAACCCCGAGACCATCAAGGCCTTGCGCGTGGGCATGGTCGACATCGGCTTCAAGGCGCAGCGCCTGGCGAACGACCTGCTGCGGGGCTTGGCCAACAAGCAGACGGCGGCACCGCGTTCCACGGTCGGCACCGCGCCGATCAAGGAACAGGTGATCCACTTCATCAACAAGAAGATGCCGGGTGGTCTGCCGAAGAAGACCGCACGCGCGCTGCTCGACATCGAAGACAAGGACTACGTTCCGATCATCCGCGACCCGAAGACGACCACCGGTGAGACCGAAGCGGTGTTCTACTTCCCCGGCTGCGGCTCGGAGCGCCTGTTCTCGCAGGTGGGCCTGGCCACGCAGGCAATGCTCTGGCACGCCGGCGTGCAGACCGTGCTGCCGCCGGGTTACCTGTGCTGCGGCTACCCGCAGCGCGGCTCGGGCCAGTTCGACAAGGCCGAGAAGATGATCACCGACAACCGGGTGCTCTTCCACCGCGTGGCCAACACGCTGAACTACCTCGACATCAAGACCGTGGTGGTGAGCTGCGGCACGTGTTATGACCAGCTGCAGGGTTACCAGTTCGAAGACATCTTCCCCGGCTGCCGCATCATCGACATCCACGAGTACCTGCTGGAAAAGGGCATCACGCTGGGGTCGGCCTCGAGCGGTGGTTACCTGTACCACGATCCCTGCCACACGCCGATGAAGCTGCAGGAACCGATGAAGACCGTGAAGGCGCTCGTCGGCGCCAACGTGATCGAGAGCAAACGTTGCTGCGGCGAAAGTGGCACGCTCGGCGTGACACGCCCCGACATCTCGACCCAGGTGCGCTTCCGCAAGGAAGAAGAGCTGCGCAAGGACGAAGCGGCATTGCGCGCCACCGGTGCGGTGGCAGACAAGGGGCCGATGAA
This sequence comes from Rhizobacter sp., assembly GCF_032229685.1. Lineage (GTDB taxonomy): Bacteria > Pseudomonadota > Gammaproteobacteria > Burkholderiales > Burkholderiaceae_C > LMDS01. The sequence goes on from NZ_JAVTWP010000039.1 coordinate 50,275, forward strand.
AATCCTCACCTCGTGCCCGAGCTGCCTGCAGGGCTTGTCTCGCTACACCGGCGACCTGAACAACGGTTTGCTGGAAGCCGACTACATCGTCGTCGAGATGGCCAACCAGATCCTCGGCCCAGACTGGTTGCCCGAGTATGTGGAGCGCGCCAACGAAGGTGGCATCGAGCGCGTGCTGGTGTAGGGCGCCAGGCTCGCGCGCTCAGGGCAGATTGTCGTGGAGGGCCACGCCGGCTGAGTCAGCGCCGCCCGCGGCTCCCCCGCCGGCTCCGCCCGTCCCGCCGGCGCCTCTTCCTTCACCACCGCCCGCGCCACTGCGTTCTGCCCGCCCACCCCGCGCCGCCGCGCCACTGGCGCGGACCGGGCCTTGCTTGGGGATCGACAGGTCGGTCGGGATGGTTTCGAGGTCCAGCACTTCACGGATGAAGGCGCGCAACGAGATCACCAGCGCGGCGGTCTCGACCGGGCGGCCCGCCACCATGTCGTTGGCGGCCTGCACAGCCAGGCGCACCTGCTGCTCCGTGCCGAGCAGCATGACGTCCGAGAGCGCCGCCTCCACAGCGTCGCGGGTGCGGCGGCGACGCTCGGTGCCTGGCCGGCCACGGTCAGGGGCTTCGTCCGCCATCGACGAGGTTCCGCCGAGAAAGGCATCGTCTGGCCGTTCCCTGGAGTGCAGCTCGCGCAAGTGGCTCGGGTCCACCGTGAGATCGCCGGTGAACGAACCACCGAGGCTCTTGTAAGCCGAGATCAGTGTCTTCAGCCGTTCGTTGATCTGCCGGTTCTGGCGTTCGCGCCGCTGCTGCACGCTCTGCATCACGAGCAGGCGGATGCCGACGGCCACGAGTGACACCACCGCCAGCCCGAGCAGGGTCGACAGGACACCTTGCCAGGAGCTGAAGTCGATGGCGTTGCGCATCGGGCGGCTTCAGGCGGTGGCCGCAGCGGGCATGGGCAGTTGTTCGAACCGCTGGTCCAGGCCGTGGAGGCCAGTGGTGTCGATGCCGAACACCTCGTTCAACACGTCGCGCAGTTCACGCGCAGAAGCGAGCACCCGCACGTGCGGCATGCCATCGAGCGCGTGCAACGTCAGCACACGGTCGCGCAGGACCTGCCGGCCCGCGGTCACCGGCCGCGCCGCGATCAGCGTCTGCACGAAAAGGGACTCGGGGTGGTGGCACAGGTACCAGCAAGGCAGCTCGTAGTCGGGGAGCTGCTGTGGCTGCAGGTCGAAGCTGTACATGCTCTTCCACGCACCGGCGGCTGCCTCGGCCTGCAGGACCCAGCCGCCCTGCGCGCCCACCAGGCTGAAGCGGCCGTGCGGCGTGGCTTGCGGGGTGGGCAGGTCCATGCGCAGCGGGCCGGTCAGGATCTGGCCGCCGAAACCTGCATCGACGATGTGGCGGTGGCCGGCCACTTCGACCATCAGCAGCATGTGCGTCCGCGGCCTGGTGGTTTCGGCCGGCACGTTCCAGAGCACCCGCGCCGCCAGTTGAACAGGCGCGAAGCCGAGCGCGCGCAAGGCGTCGGCAAGCAGCAGGTTGTGCTCGTAGCAGAAACCGCCGCGCGCGCCGTGCACCAGCTTTTGATGCAGCGCCTCGGCGCCGAGCCGCACCGGAACACCCCGCCACGGGTCGATGTTCTCGAACGCGATCGAACCCGTGTGCGCGAGCAGCACGGCAGCCAGCGTATCCAGGTCGGGCGCGCAAGGCCCGGTGTGGCCGATGCGCTGCAGGTAGGCGTCGAGCTCAGCGGGCGTCATCGGGCGGTGCTTGCTTCCGTCACTCCGCCGACAACTTTCGATCCTTGATCAGCGCGTGCCAGAACTTGGTTTCCGTCTGGATGAACGCACCCAGAGCCGGCCCGTCGGTCGGCACCACTTCGAGGCCGAAGTCTTCGAGGCGCGCGCGCACTTCGGGCACGTTGATCGCCTTGTTCATTTCGCTGGTCAGCTTCGCCATGATGTCGGGCGGTGTGCCCTTCGGCGCGAACAGGCCCTGCCAGGCCGTGACCTCGAAGTCCTTCAGGCCATTCGCGCGCCCGATCTCGTCGAGCGTGGGAACGTCGGGCAGTGATGGAATGCGCTTCTTCGACATCACCGCCAGCGCCTTCACCTTGCCGCTCTTGATCTGCGGCAGGCCGGCGGCCGTGTCGAGCACCATCATCGGCACCTGGCCGCCGATCACGTCCTGCACCGCCATGGCGGTGCCGCGGTAGGGCACGTGCACGACGAAGGTGTTGGTGCGGTCCTTGAAGAGTTCCATCGCCAGGTGGTGCGGGCTGCCCACGCCGGGCGAGGCGTAGCTGTACTTGCCGGGGTTCTTCTTCAGCTCTTCGATCAGCTGTTTCGCGCTCGTGAAGCCCGAAGCCGGGTTCACGGCCAGGATCAGCGGGAAGCGCGCCATGAACCCGATCGGCGCCAGGTCTTGCGGGTCGTAGGGCACCTTCTTGTACATGGCGGTGTGGAACACCATCGCGCCGTTGTCGCCCGTGACGATCGTGTAGCCGTCGGGCGGCGACTTGGCGGCGTTGTCGGTGCCGATCATGCCGGCGGCGCCAGGGCGGTTGTCGATCACGATGGTCTGGCCGAGCTGCTTGCCGAGCTGGGGCGCGAGCTGGCGCGCCAGGAAGTCGGAGCCGCCACCGGCGGGGTAGGCCACCACCCAGCGCACCGGTTTGGTCGGCCAAGTCTGCGCTTGTGCGGCGAAAGGTGCCAGGGCCAGCAGGCTGCTCAGTGCAGCGGTGGCGCACAGCAGGGTACGGCGGGTCGCGGGTGAATGCGTCATGGTGGGGTGTCTTCAGGGATGGGATGCGAGATCTTAGCGAGGCCCGGCGATGGCGCTCGCCAGGGTGGCTTGCACCAAAGCCCCAATCGAAACGGGGGCAGCGCCTTCGTTACACTGCCTGCGCTCCAACCGAACCCCTCCGACACCATGGCCGGCCTGACAGCGCAGACACCCCAACCGACGGCGATCACCGTGCACCAGCAATCGCGCGTGCTCGAAGTCGGCTTCTCCGACGGCCAGCAGTTCCGCATTCCGTTTGAGCTGATGCGGGTGTACTCGCCGTCGGCCGAGGTGCAAGGCCACGGGCCCGGCCAAGAGGTGCTGCAGACCGGCAAGCGCGAGGTGGGCCTGAACGGGCTGGCACAGGTCGGTAACTACGCCGTGCAGCCGAGCTTTTCAGACGGCCACGACACCGGCATCTATTCGTGGGACTACCTCTACTTCCTGGGCTCGCAGCAAGACGAGCTCTGGCGCAAGTACGAAGCGCGCCTGCTCGAGGCCGGTGCCGACCGCGACACCGCCACGGTGGCCAAGCCCGCGTCGTCGTGCGGCCACCAGCACTGAACCGGGTGCGACCATGAGCGACACCCATTTCGGTTTCCAGACCGTCGACGAATCGCAGAAAGCCGGCCGCGTGCGTGGCGTGTTCGATTCGGTCGCGTCGAAGTACGACGTGATGAACGACCTCATGTCGATGGGCCTGCACCGCGCCTGGAAAGCCTACACCGTGGCGGTGGCGAACCTGCGCGAAGGCCAGAGCGTGCTCGACATCGCCGGCGGCACCGGCGACCTGGCGCGCGCTTTCGCGAACAAGGTCGGGCCGCGTGGCACCGTCGTGCACACCGACATCAACGAAGCGATGCTGCGCCAGGGCCGCGACCGCCTGCTCGACGAAGGCCTCGTGCTGCCGACCGCGATCTGCGACGGCGAAACCCTGCCTTTCGCCACCGGCACCTTCGACCTGGTGAGTGTCGCCTTCGGCCTGCGCAACATGACCCACAAGGACAAGGCGCTGGCCGAGATGAACCGGGTTCTCAAGCCCGGCGCGCGTTTGCTGGTGCTCGAATTCTCGAAGGTCGCGCAGCCGCTCGCCAAGGCCTACGACTGGTACTCGTTCAAGGTGCTGCCACGCATCGGTGAACTGGTGGCGCGCGATGGCGAAAGCTATCGCTACCTGGCGGAGTCGATCCGCATGCATCCGGGCCAGGCCGAGCTGAAGACGATGATGAAGGCTGCCGGCTTCGGCCATGTGGACGTGCACAACCTCAGCGCGGGTGTGGTCGCGCTGCATGTGGGCATCAAGTGCTGAGCGGGCGGAGCGAGAAGCCGTGAAGACCCTGCCACAGCCCTTTACCGGCCGGCCGCGTGTCGGCCGATCGACGGCACCGACCGCCGTCTGCGTGGGCCTCGTGCTGGCGCTCGGCTGGCAGCCGGCGAACGCCGCCACGATGGGCACGGTGGCCGCCTCGCTGGGGTTTTTCGTCGCGCTCGCTGCGTTGCTGGTGAGCCAGGCCTTGCCGGCTCCACTGTCGGCCGAGGCCTTGCCGATGCTCGGCGTCGCCTTGCTGCTCAGTGCGGCGGCGGCCGTGCTCTGGGGGCTGCGCCGCGCACCGTTCGCCACGGGCCTGCGGTCGCTCGCGCCGCGCGCCGTGCTCTCGCCGGCAAGACCTGCGGCATCGCCAGCGGCGATCGCGCTGCCCGCCGGCTTCGATCACGACACGCTGCTTGCCGACCTGCGGCGCCAGTTCATCACACTGCAAGCGGCCTGGGACCGCCGTGAGGTCGAGGTGCTGCGCGCCTTGACCACCCCTGAAATGCTGTCCGAGCTCTGCACCCAGATGCCCGACTGCCAAGGCGCACCCAACCGCACCGAGGTGTTGACGCTGCAGGCCCGCTTGCTCGGCTTCGACGACGTCGGCGCGGGCTACCTGGCGAGCGTCGAGTTCTCGGGGATCATCCGCGAATGCGAAGAAACCGGCGCGCTGCCGTTCCGCGAGTTGTGGATGCTGGCGCGCCAGAAGAACGAAGCCGAAGGCTGGCGCCTCGCGCGCCAGCTCGACCTGCCCTGATCCAGGTCAGGCGGCGTCGAGTTCGGCCAGGCCGGGCGCCGCGGCGTCTTTGGCCGCCAGCAGCGGCGGCATGCCGACATCGGGCCAGGCGATCGCCAGCGCCGGGTCGTTCCAGCGCAAGGAGCGCTCGGCCTTCGGTTCGTAGTAGGCCGTGGTCTTGTAGAGAAAGTCGGCCGACTCGCTGAGCACCAGAAAACCGTGGGCCAGGCCCGGCGGCACCCACAACTGGCGGTGGTTGATGCCGCTCAGTTCCACGCCCACCCACTGCCCGAAGCTCGGGCTGGCGCGGCGGATGTCAACCGCCACGTCGAACACCAGGCCCTGCGTCACCCGCACCAGCTTGCCCTGCGCATGCGGCGCCAGCTGGTAGTGCAGGCCGCGCAACACGCCCTTGGCCGAGCGCGAGTGGTTGTCTTGCACGAAGTCGAGTTCGAGCCCCGTGGTGGCGTTGAAGGTCTTCTGGTTGAAGCTCTCCATGAAAAAGCCGCGCTCGTCGCCGAAGACACGCGGCTCGAGGAGCAGCACGTCGGCGATCGCGGTGGGGGTGATCTTCATCCCGTCTCTTTCGTGTCAGTAAACCTTGTCCTTCAGCAACCCTTGCAGGTACTGCCCGTAGCCGTTCTTCAGCATCGGCTGCGCCAGCGCTTCGAGTTGCTCGGCGCTGATCCAGCCCGAGCGGTAGGCGATCTCTTCGGGGCAGGCCACCTTCAGGCCCTGGCGCTTTTCGAGCGTGGCGATGAACTGGCTCGCTTCGAGCAGGCTGTCGTGGGTGCCGGTGTCGAGCCACGCATAACCGCGGCCCATGATCTCGACGCTGAGCTGGCCCTGGCGGAGGTATGCCGCGTTCACGTCGGTGATCTCGAGCTCGCCGCGTGCCGAAGGTTTGATCGCAGCGGCGATGTCGCAGACCTGCTCGTCGTAGAAGTACAGCCCGGTCACGGCGTAGTGGCTCTTCGGCGCCTTGGGCTTTTCTTCGATGCTGAGGGCGCGTTTGTGGTCGTCGAACTCGACCACGCCGTAACGCTCGGGGTCTTGCACGTGGTAGGCGAACACCGAGGCACCGGCGGTGCGGGCGGCCGCGCTTTCCAGCAGCTCCTGCAGCGCGTGGCCGTGGAAGATGTTGTCGCCGAGCACCAATGCGCTGGGGTTGCCGCCGACGAAGTTCTTGCCCAGGATGAAAGCCTGCGCCAGGCCGTCGGGGCTGGGCTGCACGCAGTAGCTGATGTTCACGCCCCAGCGTGCGCCGTCGCCGAGCAGGGCCTCGAAACGTGGCGTGTCTTGCGGCGTGCTGATCAGCAGGATGTCGCGCATGCCGGCCAGCATCAGCGCGCTCAGCGGGTAGTAGACCATCGGCTTGTCGTACACCGGCAGCAGCTGTTTGCTCATCGCCAGCGTGGCCGGGTGCAGGCGGGTGCCGGAGCCTCCGGCGAGGATGATGCCCTTGCGGTTCGGTGTGTTCATGGTCTTCATGTTCAGCCCAGCACTTCGGTCAACAGACGGTCGACGCCGGTCTGCCAGGTGGGCAGGGCCAGGCCGAAGCTGTCGCGCAGTTTTTGCGTGTTCATGCGTGAATTGCCGGGTCGTTTCGCGGGTGTCGGGAAGGCGCTGGTCGGCACCGGTTCGATGGCCTCGGGCGCGACCTTGATCGGCCGCCCGGCTGCGCGCGCGAACTCGATCACGTGGCGCGCGTAACCGTGCCAGGTGGTCTCGCCGGCGGCCACCGCGTGGTACGTGCCGGCAAGCTCAGCCCGTTGCGCCACAGTGCGCACGGCGTGGGCGGTGATGTCGGCCAGCATGTCGGCGCCCGTCGGTGCGCCGAACTGGTCGTCGATCACGGTCAGGCGCTCGCGTTCGGCCGCGAGCTTGAGCATGATTTTCGCGAAGTTGCCACCGCGGGCGCCGTAAACCCAGCTGGTGCGAAAGATCAGGTGCCGGCAGCCGCTGGCACGGACGGCTTCTTCGCCTTCGAGCTTGGTGGCCCCGTACACGTTGAGCGGGCCGGTGGTCGAGTCTTCGAGCCAGGGCGTGTTGCCGCTGCCGTCGAACACGTAGTCGGTGCTGTAGTGCACCAGCCAGGCGCCGAGCGTTTTCGCTTCGCGCGCCAGCACGGCCGGCGAACTGGCGTTCAGCGCGCGTGCGAGATTGGGCTCGCTTTCGCACTTGTCGACGGCCGTGTGTGCGGCCGCATTGACGATGAGCTGCGGCGCCACCGACCGCACCGTGGCGGCGAGCGACTCGGGCTTCGAGAAGTCGGCGCTCAGCGGGCCGGGGCTGTCGAAGTCGAGGGCCACCACCTCGCCCAGCACGGCGAGCGAGCGTTGCAGTTCCCAGCCGACCTGGCCGTTCTTGCCGAGCAGCAAGATCTTCATGCGCCGTACTGGGTTGCGACCCAGTCGCGGTAGGCGCCACTCTGCACCTGCGCCACCCAGTCGGGGTGGTCCAGATACCAGCGCACGGTCTTGCGGATGCCGGTCTCGAAAGTCTCGGCAGGCTTCCAGCCGAGTTCGCGTTCGATCTTGCGGGCGTCGATGGCATAACGTCGGTCGTGACCGGGGCGGTCGGCCACAAACGTGATCAGCCGCGCGTGGCTGCCCGCCGGGTCGGGGCGCATCTCGTCGAGCAGCGCGCACACGGTCTGCACGATCTCGATGTTCGGTTTCTCGTTCCAGCCGCCGATGTTGTAGACCTGCCCCGGCATGCCCCGCGCCAGCACCGCGCGGATCGCCGAGCCGTGGTCTTTCACGTACAGCCAGTCGCGGATCTGCTGGCCGTCGCCGTACACCGGCAGCGGCTTGCCGGCCAGGGCGTTGACGATCATCAGCGGGATCAGCTTCTCGGGGAAGTGGTACGGCCCGTAGTTGTTCGAGCAGTTGGTCGTGACGACCGGCAGGCCGTAGGTGTGGAACCAGGCGCGCACCAGGTGGTCGCTGGCCGCCTTGCTGGCCGAATACGGGCTGTTGGGTTCGTAGGGCCGCGTTTCGGTGAACGCCGCCTCGCCCTTGACCAGCGAGCCGTAGACCTCGTCGGTCGAGACATGGTGGAAGCGGAAGCCCGCCTTCGCATCGCCTTGCAGGCTCGACCAGTGGGCACGTGCCGCTTCGAGCAGCGTGAACGTGCCCTCGACGTTGGTCTTCACGAAGGCCGCCGGCCCGTGGATGCTGCGGTCGACATGGCTTTCGGCGGCAAAGTGCACCACCGCACGCGGCTTGTGCTGCGCGAACAGCCGGTCGAGCAACGCACGGTCGGTGATGTCGCCGTGCACGAACACGTGGCGCGCGTCGCCCTTCAGCGAAGCCAGGCTCTGCAGGTTGCCGGCGTAGGTGAGCGCGTCGAGGTTGAGCACCGGTTCACCGACCTGATCGATCCAGTCGAGGATGAAGTTCGCGCCGATGAAGCCGGCGCCGCCTGTGACAAGGATCATGGCGATGAGGGTGAAGTGGGGAAAGAAGGGCGGCTCAACCGGCCAGCCCGTTCGGGTTCATGTGCTGCCAGCGCCAGCTGTCCACACACATCGAGTCGAGGTCGCGCGTGGCGCGCCAGCCCAGCAGCTGGTTGGCCAGCGCCGGGTCGGCGTAGCAGGCGTCGATGTCGCCGGGGCGGCGCGCGACGATCTCGTAAGGCACTTCGCGCCCGCTCGCACGTTCGAAGGCGCGCACCAGTTCGAGCACGCTGCTGCCGCGCCCGGTACCGAGGTTGGCCACGATCGAGCCCTTGCCGGCGAGCAGGTGGCGCAGTGCCGCCACGTGGCCCTCGGCCAGGTCGCTGACATGGATGTAGTCGCGCACGCCGGTGCCGTCGACCGTGTCGTAGTCGTTGCCGAAGATGGCGAGGCGCGGGCGTTTGCCCACGGCCACCTGGCTGATGAAGGGCATCACGTTGTTCGGCGTGCCGCGCGGATCTTCGCCGATCAGGCCACTTTCGTGCGCGCCCACCGGGTTGAAGTAGCGCAGCGTCGCAATGGCCCAAGCCGGGTCGGAAGCCTGCAGGTCGCGCAACACCGTCTCGCCCATCAGCTTGGTGGCGCCGTAGGGGTTGGTGGCCGACAGGGCCGCGTCTTCGCGGATCGGCAGGCGTTCGGGCTTGCCGTAGACCGTGGCGCTGGAGCTGAACACCAGCGTTTTGCACTGGTGGCGCTCCATCGCGTGGCACACCGTGAACAGCCCGTTCAGGTTGTTGGCGTAGTAGGCCAGCGGTTTGGCCGCGCTTTCGCCCACCGCCTTGAAGGCCGCGAAGTGGACGACCGCGGCAATCGGTTCGCGGGCGAACACGGCATCGACGGCCGAGGCATCGCACACGTCGGCCTGGATGAAGTCGGGGGTGGTGCCGCCGAGCGTCTTCAGGCGTGTCAGCACCTCGGGCGAGCTGTTCGAGAAGTTGTCGATGCCCAGCACGCGGTAGCCGGCCCCCAACAGTGCGAGCCAGGTGTGCGAGGCGATGTACCCGGTGGCGCCGGTCAGCAGAACGAGGGGGTTTTTCATCTCGACGGGGTGGGGCTGGGGTGGGGCACTATCGTAGCGCTCGGGCTTCGCCGCGCGGCGCCGGCGCTCCCGGCCCGTTGCACACGCCGAGCAGAGGGCCGCCCACGGGGGCCGTGCCTACAATCGAATCATGCTCAACACCCTGCAAACGCTGCTCGGCCAGGCCACGATGGAGCGCGTCACGCTGTTCCTCAACCATGTGCTCGGGGTGGAGCCGGTCGCGATGCAGCGGCTTCAAAAACATGCTGGCCGCAGCGTGCAGATCGAAATGCAGGGCTGGCCCGGCGTGTTGCCGCCGCTGCCGCCGACCGGTTTTTTTATCACGGCGGCCGGCTTGCTGGAGTGGGCTGCCGGCGAAGCGCCTTCGTCGCCCGACCTGCGCGTGAGCATCGATGCTTCGAACCCGGCGCTGGCGGCGATGCAGGCGCTCAGCGGCGCGCGCCCGAGGGTCGAGGTGTCGGGCGATGCGGCCTTGGCCGCCGACCTGAACTGGCTTTTCGACAACCTGCGCTGGGACGTGCAGGACGACCTGGCGAACCTCGTCGGCCCGGTGCCGGCCCGCGAGATCACGCGCCTCGGAGGCGGCATCGCGGCCGGCTTGCGCGAGGCCGTGCGCACGCTCGGCGGGCTGGTTCAGCGCCGTCGCGACGCTGGCGCGCAGCGCCCATGAGGCACGTCGGCCGGCTGATCGTCATCTGCGTCACCGTCTTGCGCTACGGCCTGGACGAGCTCGCGCTGTCCAGTTTTCGCCAGCGCTGGGTGCGCGGCCTGGTGCGGGTGCTGACGATCGGGCGCCGGCTCGACGCGCCGCGCGGCGAACGCCTGCGCCTCGGGCTGGAGCGCCTCGGCCCCATCTTCGTCAAGTTCGGCCAGGTGCTGTCCACGCGCCGCGACCTGCTGCCCGAAGACCTGGCCGACGAACTCGCCAAGCTGCAGGACCGCGTGCCGCCGTTTCCTGCGGCGCAGGCACGCGCCCTGGTCGAAAAGGCGCTTGGCAAACGGATCGAAGAAGTCTTCGAACAGTTCGACGCCGAGCCGGTGGCCAGCGCTTCGATCGCGCAAGTGCATTTCGCGGTGCTCAAGGGTGGCCGCGAAGTGGCCGTGAAGGTCTTGCGCCCCGGCATGCTGGCCGCGATCGACGACGACCTGGCGTTGCTGCGCACGATCGCGGTCTGGGTCGAGCGCCTGTCGGCCGACGGCAAGCGCCTGAAGCCGCGCGAGGTGGTGGCCGAGTTCGACAATTACCTGCACGACGAACTCGACCTCGTGCGCGAGGCCGCCAACGCCGCGCAGCTGCGCCGCAACATGCAGGGTATCGAGCTGATCATGGTGCCCGAGATGGTGTGGGAGTTCTGCACCCAGAGCGTGATCGTGATGGAGCGCATGAAGGGCGTGCCGATCAGCCAGGTCGAGCGCCTGCGCGAAGCTGGTGTCGACATCCCGAAGCTCGCGCGCGACGGCGTCACGATCTTCTTCACGCAGGTGTTTCGCGACGGCTTCTTCCACGCCGACATGCACCCGGGCAACATCCAGGTCAGCGTGGCGCCCGAGACCTTCGGGCGCTACATCGCACTCGACTTCGGCATCGTGGGCACGCTGACCGAGGTCGACAAGGAATACCTGGCGCAGAACTTCATCGCCTTTTTCCGGCGCGACTACAAACGTGTGGCAGAACTGCACCTCGAAAGCGGCTGGGTGCCCGCCGGTACACGCGTCGATGAACTCGAAGGCGCGATCCGAGCCGTCTGCGAGCCGCACTTCGACCGGCCGCTCAAAGACATCTCGCTCGGGCAGGTGCTGTTGCGCCTGTTCCAGACTTCGCGGCGTTTCAACGTCGAGATCCAGCCGCAACTCGTGCTGCTGCAGAAGACACTGCTGAACGTGGAAGGCCTGGGCCGCCAGCTCGACCCCGAGCTCGACCTGTGGAACACCGCCAAGCCCTTCCTCGAACGCTGGATGCACCAGCAGGTCGGCTGGGAAGGCCTGGTCGAGCGGCTCAAGACCGAAGCGCCACGTTATGTGCAATTGCTGCCCGACCTGCCGCGGCTGGTTCATCAGGCCTTGCAACCGCGCACAGCGAACGAACTTCGCTTGCTCGAAACCCTGCTCACCGAGCAGCGCCGCACCCAGCGCTGGTTGCTGATCGCGGTGACCCTGATGAGCGGTGTGCTGATCGGGCTGGTGGCGGCGTACTTCGCGCTCCGGCTGCGTTAGGCCCTGCAGCGCCCTCCAGCGCTGCGCCCCGATCGTATAATTCGCGGTTTTCCTTTTCGAATCAAGGGCTTGGCCATGCCGATCTACGCCTATCGTTGCAGCGAGTGCGGGCACGCGAAAGACGTGTTGCAGAAGATGTCGGACCCGGTGCTCACGCAGTGCCCGGCATGTGGCGCGCAGTCCTTCACCAAGCAGGTCACCGCGGCGGGCTTTCAGCTCAAGGGCTCGGGCTGGTACGTGACCGACTTCCGCGGTGGCGACAAGCCGCCCGCCGCTGCCGGCGACGATTCGAAGAGCGCGCCCGCCAAGACCGACACCGCCGTGGCGCCCGCTGTCGCCGCCAAGACCGACGCGGCCGCGTCGGCGCCCGCACCGGCGGCGGCCGCACCCGTGGCTGCCCCTGCGCCGGCCGCCCCGGCCGCCGGCAGCAAGTGACCGACCCGCTCCGCACCCCAGGAATCGCGTGAAAAAATACCTCATCGCCGGCTTGCTCGTCTGGCTGCCGCTGGCCATCACCATCTGGGTGCTGCAGGCCGCGCTCGGCCTGCTCGACGGCGTGTTCAGCTGGTTCCTCAACGCCGGCAAGGCGGTGCTGCCGGTCGGCGCCGAACCACTGATCGACATGCTGCTGCGTGTGCCCGGCCTGGGTGTGATCGTGATGTTGCTGGGGTTGCTGCTGACCGGCATGTTCGCCACCAACATGCTGGGGCAGTGGGCCTTGCGCCAGGGCAGCCGCCTGCTCAGCAAGATCCCGATCGTCAAGTCGATCTACAGCTCGGTCAAGCAGGTGTCCGACACGCTCTTCTCGAGCAGCGGCAACGCCTTCCGCGAGGCGGTGCTGGTGCAGTACCCGCGCCAGGGCAGCTGGACGATCGCTTTCGTGACCGGCAAGCCCGGCGGCGAAGCCGCGCTGCACCTGCCTGGCGACTACCTGAGCGTGTACGTGCCGACCACGCCGAACCCGACCTCGGGCTTTTTCCTGATGGTGCCGCGCACCGACGTGATCGTGTTGCAGATGAGCGTCGACGAAGCGCTCAAGTACGTGATCTCGATGGGTGTGGTGGCGCCGCCGATGCCCGTGGTCGCGCCGAACGCAAACCTTGCGCTGCCGGCCCGAAATTGACCGGGCTGGGCGGTCCGGCACCCGCCCAGCCCCGAGGCCTGCCTTGCAGTGCCGCAGAGCCCACCGAGAACCCGAACCGCGGAGCCCGAGCGCTCCGCTTGTGCCCAACCAGCCTGCCAAGGGCAGTGGAGTGAATTCATGAGAACAACGTATTGCGGCCTCGTCAGCGAAACGCTGATGGGCCAGACCGTCACGCTGATGGGCTGGGCCCATCGCCGCCGCGACCATGGCGGCGTGATCTTCATCGACCTGCGCGACCGCGAAGGCATCGTGCAGGTGGTGTGCGACCCCGACCGCGCCGAGATGTTCAAGGTGGCTGAAGGCGTGCGCAACGAGTTTTGCCTGAAGATCACCGGCAAGGTGCGCGCACGCCCCGAAGGCACCGTCAACGCCAACATCACCAGCGGCAAGATCGAAGTCTTGTGCCTGGAGATCGAGGTGCTGAACCCCAGCATCACGCCGCCGTTCCAGATGGACGACGAAGGCCTCTCGGAAACCACGCGCCTCACGCACCGCGTGCTCGACCTGCGCCGCCCGACGATGCAGCGCAACATGATGCTGCGCTACCGCGTCAGCATGGAAGTGCGCAAGTTCCTCGACGCCAACGGCTTCATCGACATCGAAACGCCGATGCTCACCAAGAGCACGCCCGAAGGCGCACGCGACTACCTGGTGCCGAGCCGTGTGCACGAGGGCATGTTCTTCGCGCTGCCGCAGAGCCCGCAGCTCTTCAAGCAGCTGCTGATGGTGGCCGGCTTCGACCGCTACTACCAGATCACCAAGTGCTTCCGCGACGAAGACCTGCGCGCCGACCGCCAGCCCGAGTTCACGCAGATCGACATCGAGACCTCGTTCCTCACCGAGGAAGAGATCCGCACGATGTTCGAGGGCATGATCCGCAGCACCTTCCACCATGCCATCGGCGTGGAGCTGCCGGCCTTCCCGGTGATGACCTGGGGCGAGGCGATGCGCCGCTACGGTTCCGACAAACCCGACCTGCGCGTCAAGCTCGAATTCACCGAGCTGACCGACGTGATGGGCGACGTCGACTTCAAGGTCTTCTCGGCCCCGGCGCAGATGAAGGACGGGCGTGTGGTCGCGCTGCGCATCCCTGGCGGCGGTGAAATGAGCCGCGGCGAGATCGACGGCTACACCGAGTTCGTGAAGATCTACGGCGCCAAGGGCCTGGCCTGGATCAAGGTCAACGACGTGGCCAAGGGCCGCGAAGGCCTGCAGTCGCCGGTGGTGAAGAACCTGCACGACCAGGCGCTGGCCGAGATCATCAAGCGCAGCGGCGCGCAGAACGGCGACCTGCTGTTCTTCGGCGCCGACAAGGCCAAGATCGTCAACGACGCCATCGGCGCGCTGCGCGTGAAGGTCGGCCACAGCGAGTTCGGCAAGGCCCGCGGCCTGGCGCAGGGCGCGTGGGAGCCGCTGTGGGTCGTCGACTTCCCGATGTTCGAATACGACGACGGCGCGCAGCGCTGGAGCGCGGTGCACCACCCGTTCACCTCGCCGAAAGACGGCCACGAAGACTGGCTCGAGACCGACCCGGGGCGCTGCATCTCGAAAGCCTACGACGTGGTGCTCAACGGCATCGAACTCGGCGGCGGCTCGGTGCGTATCCACCGTGAAGACGTGCAGAGCAAGGTCTTCCGTGCGCTCAAGATCGACGCCGAAGAAGCGCAGCTCAAGTTCGGCTTCCTGCTCGACGCGCTGCAGTACGGTGCCCCGCCGCACGGCGGCATCGCGATCGGCCTCGACCGCTTCGTGATGCTGATGACCGGCGCCGAGTCGCTGCGCGACGTGATCGCTTTCCCGAAGACGCAGCGTGCGCAAGACCTGCTGACGAGCGCGCCGAGCGCGGTCGACGAGAAGCAACTGCGGGAACTGCACATCCGGCTGCGGAACGCGCAGGCGGCGGCGGGCTGATACCCCTTCGCCGGGGCTGATGCAGAATCAAAGGGCGCGGTTTTCGCGCTCTTTTTTTGGCCCGCCTTAGCGCCGTGAGCAAGCCTCCCAAGATCCCCGAATCCGTCCTCGTCGTGATCCACACCGCCGAGCTCGAGGTGCTGCTGATCGAGCGCGCCGACAAACCCGGCTACTGGCAAAGCGTGACCGGCTCGAAAGACCGCATCGACGAGCCGGGCATCGAAACGGCCATGCGCGAGGTGGCCGAAGAAACCGGCATCGTGGTCGGCTCGATCGACGTGCCGGCCCGCAACCTGCGTGACTGGCAGATGCACAACGTCTACGAGATCTACCCGACCTGGCGCCACCGCTACGCCACCGGCGTGACCCACAACACCGAGCACGTGTTCAGCCTGCAGGTGCCGCGTGATGTGCCGGTGAAGCTCGCGCCGCGTGAGCATCTTCGCCACCGCTGGCTCGGCTGGCAGGCCGCTGCCGAGGCCTGCTTCTCGCCGACCAACGCCGCGGCGATCCGGCGCCTGCCTGAATTGATCTGACCTGACCTGACCCGCATGCGCAGCACCCACGCCCATTCGACCCTGCAGCACCCGATCGACGTGTTGCGCGTGGCCACCTACAACATCCACAAGGGTGTGCGCGGCGTCGGCCCGCGCAAGCGGCTCGAGATCCACAACCTGGCGCTCGGCATCGAGGCGCTCGACACCGACCTGGTGTTCCTGCAGGAAGTGCGCTCGCTGAACCGCGCCGAGGCGAAGTACTTTCCCGACACCCACGTCGGCTGGCCGCGCATGCCGCAGGCCGACTACCTGGCGCCCGAAGGTTACGACGTGGCCTACCGCACCAACGCCACCACACGCCACGGCGAGCACGGCAACGCGCTGCTGTCGCGCTGGCCGCTCGGCGACATCGGCCACCACGACGTGTCAGACCACCGCTTCGAGCAGCGCGGCCTGCTGCACGTGCCGGTGCACTGGAACGGCGTGCTGGTGCACGCCATCGTCGCGCACTTCGGCCTGATGCACGCAAGCCGGGTGCGCCAGGTCGAGCGGCTCGCGCGTTTTATCGAAGCCGAGGTGCCGAAAGACGAGTTGCTGATCGTGGCCGGTGACTTCAACGACTGGGGCGAGAAGCTCGACCAGCAGATGCACGGCTTCAAGCTGCAACGTGCACGGGTTGCGGGCGACCCGCCGGCACGTTTCAACACTTTCCCGTCGCGCCTGCCGGTGTTCTCGATGGACCGCATCTACATGCGCGGCATGCGCTGCCTGTCGACTTCGGTGCCGCGTGGCGTGGCCTGGGCGCGCATGTCCGACCACCTGCCGCTGGTGGCCGAGCTGGCGCTCGAGTAGCCGGTGAGATGAACCGCGCGCTGCGGCCCGACCACCGCCTCACGCTGCTCAAGGGCAGCGAAGAGCTGTTCCCGGCGATGGCCGACGCGATCGCCGGTGCGCGCGCGCAAGTGCTGCTCGAAACCTACATCTTCCAGTTCGACCGCTCTGCGCTCGGCGTGGCCGAAGCGCTCGAACAGGCGGCCGCGCGCGGCGTGGCGGTGCGTGTCGTGGTCGACGGCGTGGGCACCGGTGACGTGCCTGCCGAATGGCAGCGGCGCTGGCGCGCGGCCGGGGTGCAGTGGGCCGTGTTCAACCCGGCACAAGGCTGGCGGTTGCTGCTGCCCAAGCGCTGGCGGCGCATGCACCGCAAGCTCTGCGTGGTGGACGGCGAAACCGCGTTCTGCGGTGGCATCAACCTGCTCGACGATTTTTTCGACCCGAACCACGGTGAACTCGACCAGCCGCGTTTCGACTTCGCGGTGCAGGTCACCGGCCCGCTCGTGGACGACGTGCACGACACGATGGCGCGCTTGTGGGCGCGCCTGCAGGTGACGCGTGAGGCGCGCGAGCGTGACTTCGAAGGCGCGCTGAGGGCGGTGCGCGAAGCAGCGCGTGCCGGCACCGACATGGCCACGGCCGGCGGCCCGAGCGTGATCGTCGGCACCGGCCGCCCGCGGCGCGGCGCGCTGGCATCGCTGGTGCTGCGCGACAACGTGCGCTTCCGGCGCAGCATCGAAGGCATCTACCGCGTCGCGATCGCGCAGGCGAAGAGCGAGATCCTCATCGCCAACGCCTACTTCATTCCCGGCGTGCAACTGCAGCGCGCCCTGCTGCGCGCGGCTCGGCGCGGTGTGCGCATCACGCTGCTGCTGCAGGCGAAGTACGAATACTTCATGCAGTACCACGCCAGCCGCGCCGTGTATGGCGTGATGCTGAACGCCGGCATTCGCATCATCGAATACGAGCCGAGTTTTCTGCACGCGAAGGTGGCGGTCATGGATTCTGGCAACGGCATGCTCGCCACCGTGGGCTCGTCGAATCTCGACCCGCTGAGCCTGCTGCTGGCACGCGAGGCCAACGTGTTCGTGCGCGACGATGTTTTTGCGGGCGAGCTGCGTGCGCACCTGGTCGACGCCATCGAGCACCAGGGCCGGCGGGTCGACCCGGCCGAGCACGGGCGCCGGCCGCTCGCTACGCGCACGCTCACCTGGGTGGCCTACGGTCTGATGCGCTTGCTGCTGCTGGTGAGCGGCAAGCGCTACTGAGCGCCACACGAGCATGGCCTCGATGCCGCCCGACGACCTGATCGTGCAGCGCCCCGAGGGCCTGTACTGCCCGGCCGGCGACTTCTACATCGACCCGTGGCGCCCGGTCGACCGCGCCGTGATCACGCACGCGCATGCCGACCATGCGCGGCGCGGCCACGCGGCCTACCTGGCCGCCGCGCCGGCCGAAGGCGTGCTGCGTTCGCGGCTGGGCGAGATCGATCTGCAGACCTTGCCCTATGGCGAGGTCATCGACCACTTCGGCGTGCGCCTGTCGCTGCACCCCGCCGGCCACGTGCTCGGCTCGGCCCAGGTGCGGCTCGAACACCGCGGGCGGGTGTGGGTGGCCTCGGGCGACTACTTCGTCGCCGGTGCCGATGCCGACGCGCGCGAAGACAACCCGACCTGCGCGCCCTTCGAGCCGGTGCGTTGCGACTGCTTCATCACCGAAAGCACCTTCGGCCTGCCCATCTACCGCTGGGCGCCACAGCGTGAGCTGTTCGCCGACATCGACCGCTGGTGGTCGGCCAACGCCGCGGCCGGACGTGCCAGCCTGCTGATGGGCTACAGCTTCGGCAAGGCGCAGCGCATCCTGGCGGGCGTGAATGCCGGCATCGGCCCGATCTTCGTGCACGGTGCGGTCGAGCCGCTGAACGAGGCGTATCGCGCGGCGGGTGTGACGCTGCCACCCACGGAGCTCGTCTCCAGCATCAAGGACAAGGCGAGCTTCAAAGGGGCGCTCGTGATCGCGCCACCGTCGGTGCAGAACTCGGCGTGGACGCAGCGCCTGGGCGATTTCAGCGACGCCTTCGCGAGCGGCTGGATGCAACTGCGCGGCGCGCGCCGGCGCCGTGCCGTCGACCGCGGCTTCGTGCTCAGCGACCATGCCGACTGGCCGGGCCTGCAGCGGGCCATCGCCGCCACCGGCGCGCAGCGCGTGATCGTGACGCACGGCTACGAAAGTGTGATGGTGCGCTGGCTCGCCGAGCAAGGCCTGCAAGCCGGGTCGTTCAACACCGAATACGGCGACGAACAAGAGGCGAGCGAAGAGGCGCGTGAAAGTGGTGCCGTCGAAGCACCCGCCGCAGCGTCATGAAGGCTTTTGCGCAACTCTTCAACGCGCTCGACGCGAGCACCGCCACCGGCGCCAAGGTCGACGCGCTGAAGGCCTACTTCGCGGTCGCACCCGCGGCCGACGCGGCCTGGGCCGTCTACTTTCTGGCCGGTGGCAAACCCCGCCAGGTCGTGCCCACCGCCGTGTTGCGTGCGCTCGCCTGCGAGCGTGCCGGCATCGCGCCGTGGTTGTTCGAAGAGGCCTACCAGGCGGTCGGCGACCTGGCCGAGACCATCGCCCACGTGCTGCCGCCGCCGGGCGCGCTCGGCGACCGAGGCCTGGCCGAATGGGTCGAGCAGCGCCTGTTACCGCTGCGCGGGCTCGACCCGCAGGAACAAGCGCAGCGCATCGCCGCGTACTGGGACGAGCTCGACACCACCGGCCGCTTCTTGCTCACCAAGCTGATCGGTGGCGGCTTCCGCGTCGGCGTGAGCAAGCTGTTGGTGCAGCGTGCGCTGGCCGAGCATGCCTCGCTCGACCCCAAGGTCGTGGCCCAACGCCTGATGGGCTACACCGACGCGAAGCAGGTGCCCGATGCCGCGCGCTTCGAGCAGATCGTTTCGCACACGAACAGCGGGCCGGCGGACGCGGGCCAGCCCTATCCATTCTTTCTGGCGCACCAGCTCGACGGCGGCGCCGACTCTTTCGAGGCGCGGCTCGGTCCGCCCGCCGACTGGCTGGTCGAATGGAAGTACGACGGCATCCGCGCGCAACTGGTCAAACGCGCCGGCACGGTGTGGGTCTGGTCGCGTGGCGAAGAACTGATGACCGACCGCTTCCCCGAGATCGTCGCGCTCGCCGCCGCGCTGCCCGACGGCACGGTGCTCGACGGCGAGATCGTGGTGTGGAAGGGCGCAGGGCCGGCGCCGTTCAACCTGCTGCAGCAGCGCATCGGCCGCAAGACGCTGAACAGACAAGTGTTGGCCGATGCGCCGGTTGCGTTCATCGCCTATGACCTGCTCGAGTGGCAAGGCGAAGACCAGCGCGCGCAGCCGCAATCGCTGCGGCGCACCCTGCTCGAAGCGTCCGTGCAGTCCGCGCCCGGCCTGCACCTTTCGCCCACCGAGCAACGCACGAGCTGGGCCGAGCTCGCGGCGCTGCGCGAAGAGTCGCGTGCCCGCGGTGTCGAGGGCTTCATGCTCAAGCACCGGGATGCGCGCTACGGCACCGGCCGCACCAAGAGCGACGGCACCTGGTGGAAGTGGAAGATCGAGCCGCTCAGCGTCGACGCGGTGCTGATCTACGCGCAGGCCGGCCACGGCCGTCGAGCCAGTGTCTACACCGACTACACCTTCGCGGTGTGGAACCGCACGCCGCGTGACGCGGCCGAGGCGCAGGCCGTGGTCGACGCCATCGCGCGGCGCGTGGCGCCGCAGCCCGACGCGCTGCAACTCGTGGCTTTCGCCAAAGCCTATTCCGGGCTCACCGACGCCGAGTTTCGCAGTGTCGACAAGGTGATCCGCGCCAACACGATCGAGAAGTTCGGGCCGGTGCGCAGCGTGAAGCCGTCGCTGGTGTTCGAGCTCGGTTTCGAAGGCATCAATCGCAGCCCGCGCCACAAGAGCGGCATCGCGGTGCGCTTTCCGCGCATGCTGCGCATCCGCGACGACAAGCCGCTGCACGAGGCCGACACCATGGCGCAGCTCGAAGCGCTGCTGGCGCTGGCGGGCTGAAGAAAAACCTTCAGCCGATGTTCAGCCGCGCCAGCACTTCGGGCGCGCCACTTCGTGAAGCCCTCAGCACCAGGCCTTCGCCGGAACCGGTGTTCTCGCCGGCCAGTTCCGACAACACGAACATGTGCGTGACCCAGACCTCGAACGGCCGGCCCGGTGCCGAGGCGTTCACCAGCGCCTGGCGCAACAGCTTCACGTGTTCGGCGTTGCGGGCTTCGCCGGCCGCGCGCGGTGACCCGAGCGCGGCCCAGGTTTCGGCCGCGCCGAAAGCGAGCGTGGCGGTGTCGACACAACGGCACCACGGGCTGCTGCGCACCCGTGCCGGCTTGAGCGACCGTGCAGCGAACCACGCGCCGACCGCGCGCGCCTGCGCGCGGCCCTCGTCGCTCAGGTTGCGCTGCGTGCTGCATTCGCCGATCTTGAAGCCGGGTGGGTCGAAAGTGCCGGGTGCCAGCGCGTGCCGCATGGCGAGCACCACGCCGCCGCTGCGCAAGGCGGCCTCGGCGTCAGCGGGCGCGGCGAAGAGGCGCTCGGCAGGCCAGGCCAGCGCGGCCGCGAGTGCGCTGCGCCTCAGCATGTCGGGGCGCGCCCGGTGGCCGGCGGAACGGGGTCAATCATGGGGTGACGAAGCATGCCGCAAATCATCGCCGCCCTTGTGCGGCAATGCACGTTCGGGCGCCAATCCGGGCCTGCAATGAGGGTCATGCTGGCCGACGGCGCTGGTTTGCGACGTTAGGATGGTCGCGCAAGACGGGGGGAGCGACGATGAATTCGATCCGGTCCAAGGTGGTGGGCGCGGTGGCTTTGGCGCTGGCAGGGGCTGCAAGCGCCGCGCCGCTGCCGACCGACGACAACGAACGCAGCTGCTGGCTGTTGCACACTCGGGAGCGCACGCGGCCGAGCCTCAAGGATCTGACCGACGTCGACTTCTCGAACCTGCGCAACGGCTACAAGGTCGCCTCGCCGATGCAGGTCGACTTTGCGGTGCGTGGCATGGGCGTGGTGCCGGCAGGCAAGGAACTCAAGGGCACCGGGCACCACCACATCCTGGTCGACACGCGCATGCCGCCGAGCGTCACCGACAAGCTGCCCTTCAACGACAACCATCGCCACTTCGGCAAAGGACAGACCTCGACGCTGCTCGATTTGCCGGCCGGCAAGCACACGCTGCGCTTGCTGTTCGCCGACCACGAGCACCGGCCTTACTTCGTGTTCAGCCCCGAAATCACCGTCGAGGTGCTCGGCCCGCGAAGCGCGGTGCCGCGGCCGAAGATCGAAGCCAGGAACTTCGATGCCAGCTGTGCCGCGTGGTACCAGGACGAGGTCTCGCGCCCGCGCCCGCCCGACGAGCCCTTGCACTTCACCAACGTGCGTGCTGGTGAAGCGCTGATCAGCCCCTTCAATGTGCGCATGGGTGTCGACGGTTTCGGTGTGTGCGCGAGGGGCCAGTCGGCCGAGAAGACCGGGTACTTCATGCTGGAAGTGCTGGCGCGCGCCGACCGCAAGCCGGCGCAGAGCTTCGACCTGTCGGGCGGCGCCACGCAGGCGAATGTGTTTGTCGGAGTCGGCTCTTACCTGCTGCGATTGCGCTTCGTCGACCCGGTGAGCGGCGCCGACCTGCTGCGCCCGCACGAACTGCCGGTGACCGTGACGCAGCAAGACCGGTTCTGAAACACCGGCCGGCCGGCGCCGGCACGTCAGCCGCGCAAGGTCCGCAGCACGGGTGCCGCGCGCAGCTGGCTCACTTCGATCCCGTTCCAGTTGCTCAGGTGCGCTTCGCTGAGAGAGCGCATCAACTGCGCGCTCTCGTCGTCGAGCGGCAGAAAAGCTTCGATCACGGCGGCCATCACCACCTCGCAGGCGCGCGCGTTGTTGCCGTCGTCGACCTTGATCGCCACGCCGAGCCCGAGCTCGGGCAAGGCGGCACAGAACACCCCCTCGGCGCCGACCTTGCAGAACACCCGCTCGCCCAACTGCTGCATCACACGCGTGTCGAACCGGCCGTTGCCCGCGACCATGTAAGGCGCTTTCGCCACGGCCGAGCGCAGGCGCCTGGCGGCCTGCGCGTGGCCGCTGCTCAGGCCGGTGCCGGTGCCCGTGCGTGCGAAAGCGTGGGCCAGGTGGCGCAGCGGGATCGCGTAGGTCGGGATCGAACAGCCGTCGGTGCCACGCGCTGTTCGTGCCAGGTCGAAACCGGTGGTGGCCTGCAGCGAAGCTGTCACTTCGCGCATCACCGGGTGCTCGGGGCCGACGTAGCCGCGCACGTACTGACGAAGGTTGGGGCCGCCGCCGTGCAGTGCACACGCCAGGCACAGGAAGCCGGCGTGTTTGCCGGAACAGTTGTTGTGCAGCGCGCTCGGTTCGCGGCCTTGCACGGCGAGCGTGCGTGCGGCCGATTCGAGGTAGGGCCAGTGCGCGCCGCACTCGAGCGCATCAACGTCGAGGCCGGCCTTGGCGAGCATCTTCGCGACCGTTTGCGCATGCACTTCTTCGCCACCGTGCGAGGCGCAGGCGATGGCCAGTTCTTCGTCGGTGAGGTCGAGTTGCCCGGCCGCGCCGCTGGCCACGAGCGGCAGCGCCTGCAGCAGCTTCACGGCCGAACGCGGAAAGATCGGGTGTTCGATGTCGCCGAGCTGCGCCACCACGGCGCCGTCGGCGTCGAGCACCGCGAGGGCACCACGGTGGCACGACTCGAGCACACCACCACGCATCACTTCGACAAGCAGAGGGTTCATGCGCCGAACTGTAGCGCGCGTGGCGTGCCCGACAATCGAGCCGCATGTCTGCCACCGCGCTCGCCCTCGTCGTCACCGCCGCGCTGCTGCATTCGATCTGGAACATCGTTGCCAAGAAAGCCGGTGGCGACGACCGCTTCGCGCTGATCACCGCGCTGATGCTCGTCACGCTGTGGGCGCCCGTCGGCGTGTGGGCCTGCTGGGGTGTGCTGCCGGGCTGGGGATGGCTCGAATGGGGCGTGCTGCTGGGCAGCGCGGTCGTGCACCTCGTGTACTTCTCGACCTTGTTGCGGGGCTACCGGCTGTCTGACCTGACGGTCGTGTACCCGCTGGCGCGCGGCACCGGGCCGCTGCTCAGTTCGCTCGGTGCGGTGCTGTTGCTGGGCGAACGGCTGAGTGTTGTCGGCATGCTCGGGGTGGCGGCCGTCACCTTCGGTGTGTTCTTCATCGCCGGCGGCCCGGGCTTGTGGGCCAAGGTGCACGACCCGGCGCAGCGCCAGCGCGTGCGCACCGGCCTGGCCTACGGCGCCACCACCGGTGCGTTGATCGCCGGCTACACGCTGATCGACGCCTACGCGGTGAAGGTGCTGCTGCTGTCGCCGATCGTGGTCGACTATGTGGGCAACCTGTTCCGCGTGCCTTTCCTGCTGCCGGCCGCGCTGCGCGACCCGGCCGCCTTCAGGCAGGCCTGGCACATGCAGTGGCGCTACGCGCTGGTGGTGGCCGTGCTCGGGCCGCTGGCCTACGTGCTGGTGCTGTACGCGGTGCGCCTGGCGCCGCTCAGCCACGTGGCACCGGCACGCGAGGTGTCGATGCTGTTCGCGGCGCTGATCGGCGGGCGGCTGCTGGGCGAAGGCGACCGGGGCCTGCGCATCGCCGGTGCGGCCTGCATCGCGGCCGGTGTGGTGGCGCTCGCGCTTGGGTAGAGTCGCTTGATGACTTCACCGACCACTCTGCTCGCCGGCGTCGACTTCAGCAGCAACCCGAGCAAGAAGAAGCCGATCACCGTGGCGCTCGGCCACCTGGCGGGCGCGGTGCTCAAGCTCGCGCGTCTCGAAGCCTTCACCACGCTCGACGCCTATGCCGCCTGGCTCGCCACACCCGGCCCATGGCTCGGGGCGTTCGACTTCCCGTTCGGGCTGCCGCGGGCGTTCGTCGAGGCGCATGCGCTCGGCAGCAGCGCGCAAGAAGTCATCCACAACGTGCATGCCCGTTGCCCCAGCCGCATGCAGTGGCGCGGTTTCATCGACGCCTGGGGCAACACGCAGCCCGCCGGCCAGCGCCTGCTGCACCGACGCACCGACACGGCGTTGCAGGGTCTGAGTTCGACGAGCCCGCTGCAGACACGCTACGTGCCGGTCGGCTTCATGTACTACGAAGGCGTGGCGCGTTTGCTCGGCGCGGGCGTGACGCTGCCGCAGATGCACGCCGGCGACCCGGAGCGTTTGGCGGTGGAGGGGTACCCGGGCCTGCTGGCCCACGAACTGATCGGCCGGCGCTCGTACAAGAACAAGGACGAACCCGAGCGCCTGATCGCGCGCAAGGAGATGCTCGATGCGCTCGAACAAGGCCGCAGCACGCGGCTCGGTTTGCGCTTGCGCCTGACGCATGCACAACGAGACCACGTGATCGACGACGCCAGCGGCGACCGCCTCGACGCGGTGTTGTGCCTGATGCAGGCGGGCTGGGCCAGCACGCGGCCCGGCTGCGGCTTGCCCGAGGGGATCGACCCGGTCGAGGGCTGGATCGTGAGCGCCTGACGTCGCGATCGACCCGGCGCGGCTATGATCAAAACGGGCTCCCGGCCCGCCGTTGTCGCACCCGCCTGACCGCCACGAAAGGACCGAGATGTTCACGAACTCCCTGGCTTGCCGAGCCCGTCTTTTGGCATTCTTCGGTGTGGTGCTGCTGGCCCTCGGGGCCACGCCGCCGGCGCAGGCCCAAGGCGGCGCAGAGCGCTGGCAGCGCTGCTCGGGGCAGGACGAGATCTGTCGCGTGCCCGGCCCGGCCACGGTGCGTTATGGCGCCGACGGGCGCTACGCCTACAAGTCGGTGCGCAGCCGCATCATGTGCGACGAGCAGGAATTCGGCGACCCGTTCTACGGCCAACCCAAGCAGTGCGACTACTCGCTCGACAGCGACGGCCGGCCCGTGCCCGGAGACCCGTCGGGCGGTGACTGGGTGCAGTGCGCGACCGAAGGCCAGCCCTGTCGCTTCCAGGGCGTGGCGCGCGTGCGCTACGGCACCGACAACCGCTACGTGTACCGCAATGCCCGCAACGAGATCTTGTGCAGCGTCAAGGTCTTCGGCGACCCGGCCTATGGCAAGCACAAGGCCTGCGAGTACCAGGTTCAGCAGTACACCGGGCCGCTGCGCCCGGAAGGCGGCTGGGAGTTCTGCGCCAGCGAAGGCGGCTTCTGCAACTTCAGCGGCCCGGGCGAAGTGCGCTACGGCGCCCAGGGCCAGTTCCTGACCCGTCGTGCCATCAACGGCATGCCGTGCAACGTGCAGGCCTTCGGGCGCGACCCGATCTACGGCAAGGCCAAGCAGTGTTTCGTGCGCAGCGGCCGCTGAGCAACTGACGGCGGTGGCCGGTGCGTTGCCGGCCGACGGCGCGCGCTTCGATCGCATCGCCGGCCTCTGCTAAGGTCGGCCGATGCATGCGTTCAACCTGGTGTTGTTGGCCGCGGGCCTGCTGGTCTTCACCAGCCTGCTCGCCGGCGTGGTGTCGACGCGCCTCGGCTTGCCTTTCCTGCTGGTCTTCCTGGTCGCCGGCATGCTGGTCGGCGTGGACGGCCCGATGGGCGTGTCGTTCGACAACGCGCCGCTCGCGGCCTGGGTCGGCAACGCGGCGCTCGCGGTGATCCTGCTCGAAGGCGGCATCAGCACGCGCATGCAGACCTTTCGCGCCGGCTTGCGACCCGCGCTGCTGCTGGCCACGGTGGGCGTGCTGCTCACGGCCGGCATCGTGGCTGCGGTCGCGGTGTGGGTGATGAAGGTCGACTGGCGTTACGGCCTGCTGCTCGGCGCCATCGTCGGCTCGACCGACGCTGCTGCCGTGTTCTCGGTGCTGCGCCAGACCGGTTTGCGACTGGACGAGCGGGTCTCGGCGACGCTCGAACTCGAGTCGGGCTTGAACGACCCGATGGCGGTGTTTCTCGTGCTCGCATTGATCGCCACGATCAAGACCGATGCGGGCTTCGGTGACGCGCTCTGGTTGCTGGCGCGCCAGATCGGCTTCGGTGCCGCGATTGGCCTGGCCGGTGCGTGGGCGGTGGCGGGGTTGTTGCGCCGTTTGCCGCTCACGGTGGAACACGGTGCAGTGCTGTCGCTGATCATCGTCTCGGCGGGCCTCGCGGTGTTCGCCGCGTCGGGCCTGGTCGAAGGCTCGGGCTTTCTCGCAATCTACCTGTTCGGCCTGCGCGTGCGCGCGAATGCCGAGCAGGCGGCCCATGCGGCGTCGTCGGCGCTCGACGGTTTTGCCTGGGCCGCGCAGGCCACCATGTTCCTGCTGCTCGGCCTGCTGGTCGCGCCGCACGACATGCTGGCCCACATCGTGCCCACGCTCGCCGTGGCGGCCGCGCTGATCTTCGTGGCACGGCCGCTGTCGGTGTGGTTGTGTCTGTGGCCCATGCGCTTCGGCCCGCGGCAGCGGCTGTTCGTGGGCTGGGTCGGCCTGCGCGGTGCGGTGCCGATCGTGCTGGCCTTGTTCCCGCTGATGGAGAAGGTGCCCGACAGCTACCGCTTCTTCAACGTCGCTTTTGCGGTGGTGCTGGCTTCGCTGCTGCTGCAGGGCACCACGCTCGCTCGCGTGGCGCAATGGCTGAAGGTGGTCGAGCCGCCCGAGCAACCGCCGCAGGAGCACCGCGCCGTGCAGGGCCGGCTCACGCTCGACGCCGAACTGCCGCTCGCCGATGTGTGCGCGTTCTTCCAGCTGCCGCTGCCGCCGGGTGGTGGCCTCACGCTGCGCGACTGGCTGACCGACAAGCTCGCACGCGACGCCGTCGAGGGCGACGGCATCGACTGGCACGGCGCGCACTTTCGCGTGATCAACGTGCACGAAGGGCGCATCGCGCGTGTCGGCCTGGCGCTCGCCCCGAAAGGCGTGCCGGCATCGTGATTGCGGGGGCCGATTCGTCCGCTGCGGCCGAAGCCTGGTTTGCACAGCGCGGCTGGGCGCCGTTCGCCTTTCAGCGCGAGGTGTGGGCCGCGATGGCGGCGGGCCAGAGCGGCCTGCTGCACGCGAGCACCGGCTCGGGCAAGACCTTCGCGGTGTGGTTCGGTGCGCTCGCTCGCGCGGCGGCCTTGAAGCTGCCGGAGCCCGGCCCGCACGCACCACCGCTCGGTGTGTTGTGGCTCACGCCGATGCGCGCGCTCGCGGCCGACTCGGCGCGTGCGATGCAGGAGCCGCTCGCCGAGATCGGCTCGCGCTGGAGCGTGGGCAAACGCACCGGTGACACGCCGCCCGCCGAGCGTGCGCGCCAGGACCGGCGCTTTCCGACCGCGCTCGTCACCACGCCCGAGTCGCTGAGCCTGATGCTCACGCGCGAGAACGCGCGCGAGGAGCTGAACAGCGTGCACACCGTGATCGTCGACGAGTGGCACGAGCTGATGGGCAACAAGCGCGGTGTGCAGGTGCAGCTCGCGCTCGCGCGGCTGCGGCGCTGGAACCCGCAGCTCGTGGTCTGGGGCTTGAGTGCCACGCTCGGCAACCTGCCCGAAGCGATGCAGGTGTTGCTCGGCCAGCATGCCGGGGTGATGGTGCAGGGCCGCATCGACAAGACGCTGGTGATCGACACGTTGCTGCCCGACAACCCCGGGCGTTTTTCGTGGGGCGGGCACCTCGGCAAGCAGATGCAGCTGCCGGTGGTGGCCGAGATCGAGAAGTCGAGCAGCACGCTCGTGTTCGTGAACGTGCGCTCGCAAGCCGAGATCTGGTACCAACTGCTGCTGCAGGAAAAGCCGGAATGGGCAGGCTTGGTCGCGCTGCACCACGGCTCGCTCGACAAGGAGGTGCGCGAGTGGGTCGAGCTCGGCCTGAAGGAAGGGCGGCTGAAGGCGGTGGTGGCCACCTCGTCGCTCGACCTGGGCGTGGACTTCCTGCCGGTCGAGCGCGTGCTGCAGATCGGCTCGGCCAAGGGCATCGCCCGCCTGCTGCAACGCGCCGGCCGCAGCGGCCACGCGCCGGGGCGCGCCAGCCGCATCACGCTCGTGCCGACCAACACGCTCGAGCTGGTCGAGGCGGTGGCGGCACGGCGCGCCGCGCAGGCCGGGCGGATCGAAAAACGAGCGACGCCGGAGAAGCCGCTCGACGTGCTGGTGCAGCACCTCGTCACGGTCGCGCTCGGCGGCGGCTTCAAGGCGAACGAGCTGTTCACGGAAGTGCGCACGGCACACGCCTACCGCAAGCTCACGCGCGACGAGTTTCAATGGGCGCTCGACTTCGTGGAGAAGGGCGGTTCGAGCCTGGCCGCCTACCCCGAGTACCACCGCGTGCAGAAGGTCGGTGCGCTCTACCGCGTGCCCGACCGCGGCATCGGCCGGCGCCACCGCCTGCAGGTGGGCACGATCGTCTCGGAGTCGTCGATGACCGTCTCCTACCTGAGTGGCGGGCGCATCGGCACGATCGAAGAAGGTTTCATCGCGCGGCTGCGCGCCGGTGATTGCTTCGTGTTCGGCGGCCGCTTGCTCGAATACATCCGCACGCAAGACATGACGGCGTATGTGAAACGGGCGGAGAAAAGCAAGGGCATGGTCACAAGCTGGGCCGGCGCGAAGATGCCCCTCTCGAGCGAGCTGGCCGACGCGGTGCTGGGCGTGCTGGCGGGCGTGGCGCAGGGCGACTTCTTCGAGCCCGAACTGCAGGCTGCGCAGCCGATGCTGCAGACGCAGCTGCGTCTGTCGAAACTGCCGACACCCCCAACGCTTCTGATCGAGCGTTTTCATTCGCGCGAAGGCCAGCACCTGTTCATCTACCCCTTCGCCGGCCGCAACGCGCACATCGGCCTGGCCAGCCTGCTGGCCTGGCGGCTTGCGAAAGACGCGCCCAACACCTTCAGCCTGTCGATCAACGACTACGGGCTGGAGCTGTTGAGTGCCTTGCCGATCGACCCGGCGCCGTTGCTCGACCAGTCGCTGTTCAGCGAAGAAGACCTGCTGCACGACGTGCTCGCCAGCCTGAACTCGAGCGAGCTGGCGCGCCGCCGCTTCCGCGAGATCGCGCGCGTGGCCGGCCTGGTGTTCACCGGCTACCCGGGCCAGCCCAAGAGCACGCGCCAGTTGCAGGCATCGAGCTCGCTGTTCTACGAAGTGTTCATGAAATACGATGCCGACAACCGCCTGCTCGGCCAGGCGCAGACCGAAGTGTTGAGCCAGGAGCTTGACATTCGCCGCCTCGCCGCCAGCTTGAAGCGCATGCGCGCGCAGCGGGTCCAATTCGTCGAGCTGGCGGTGCCGAGCCCGTTTGCGCTGCCGCTGCTGGTGGAGCGCTTTCGCGAAAAACTGACCACTGAAAAGCTGAACGACAGGCTGAACCGCATGCTGATCGACATGGAACGAGCTGCCGACGCCAGTGCGGCCGGTGCTCCCGCAGCACGCCCGCGGCGCCGGCGCGTGATGAAGGCGGGCGCATGAAGCTCGCCCGCGTGTTCGGTGCGCTCAAGCTCACGCGGCTGCGCGTGTACCTCGTCGCGCTGTGGAAACTCTTCAAACACCCGCAGACACCGCGCCCCGCGAAGTGGCTGGCGTTCGCGGTGCTCGCGTACGCGGTGAGCCCGATCGACCTGATCCCCGATTTCATCCCCGTGCTCGGCCAGCTCGACGACCTGGTGATCGTGCCGCTGGGCATCGCACTCGTGGTGCGGCTCACGCCCAAGCCGCTGTGGCAGGGCCTGCTGCTCGAAGCCGAGACCTCGCAGCAGAAGCTGCCGTCGTTGTGGTGGGGCACCTTGTTGATCGTGCTGGTGTGGGCGCTGTTGTTCGGCTTGTTCGTATGGTGGGTGGCCGGGCTGATTTCGCCGACCTGATCGGCCCGGGGCTTCGGCTACAGTGCCGGGCGACTGAACAAGACCCACCGAAAGCCCCACCGATGAAGCTCACGCCCTTGCTCCGCCCGCTGCTCGCCGCATCGATCACTGCCGCCGCCGCGGGCACTGCGCAGGCCCAGGCTTTCGATGCCGTGCGCATGTACGGCGACCCGAGCGGCGACGGCGCAGGCACGGCAGGCGTGGCGACCGTGCTCGGTTACCGCTACATGGGCTCGGACGAACGCCGCTGGAGCGTGCTGCCGGCGCTCGAGTACCGCTGGAAGAACGGCTGGTTCGTCGGCACGACCAACGGCATCGGCTACAAGTTCGCGTCCGACCCGAGCCTGCAATACGGCCTGCGCGTGACAGCCGACTTCGGCCGCAGCGAAAACCGCTCGCGCGTGCTGGCCGGCATGGGCGACATCGAGGCGCGGCCCGAGATCGGCGGCTTCTTCAACATGTACTTCTCGCGCGACTTCAACCTGACCTCGTCGCTGCGCTACGGCTCGGGCAACGACCGCCGCGGCGCCCAGCTCGACCTGGGCGCGGTCTACGCCGTGCAGCTGGCGCCGCAGTGGCGCACGAGTTTCGGGGTGTCGGCCACGATCGCCAATGGCGCCTACATGCAGAGCCGCTTCGGCGTGACCGCAGCACAGGCGCTGACAAGCCAGAACCCGGCCTATGACGCCGGTGCCGGTGTGCGCGACGTGCGTTTCAACGCCTCGGTCACGCACTTCATCAACGCCGACTGGACACTCACCGCCGGTGTGAGCGCGAGCTCGTTGCAGGGTGACGCCAAAGACAGCCCGATCGTGCGCGAGCGCTCCCCGGTCAGCGGCATCGCGGCGCTCGGGTTCCGCTTTTGAGGTGCCGGTCCGCGCGCGCGGCTCAGCCCATCTCGACACGGTCGAACGCGAGCTCGAGCGTTTCGATGACGATGCCACCTTCGATCGCGTTCAGCGGCGAATAAGCCAGGCTCAGCGGGCGGGCGTTGAAGAAGCGCCAGGTCATCACCACGCTGCGCTGGTCTTCGGCGAGCAGTTCGACCTTGACGGTGCGGCGTTGTGGTGCCTTGCCACGCCGTGCCTTGTCCCACCAGGTGTAGAGCTCGAGCCCGCCGGTCACGCCACGTTTGAGCACCAGCCCGGCCAGCGTCGCGGTGCTGTCGCGTTCGGCGTCTGCCATGAACACCGGGAAGATCACTTCGGAGAAGCCGGCGCGCTCGTCGCGCGCGTCGGCGGCGCCGAACGACACCAGGAAGTTGGCGCCGGTGCTGGGCCGGTCGCGCTGCACCGGCCTCACTCGAGCTCGATGCGCTCGCAGGCGAGCACGATCTCTTCGATCGCCACGTCGTTGCCCTTCGCGTTGAAGGGGCCGCTCGTGTGCTTGACGATGCGGGCGCGCAGCAGCTTCCAGGTCTGCACCACCGCGCTGTGGTCTTCGTTCATCAACTGCACGGTCACGGTGCGCAGCGCGTTCTGATTGCCGTTGCGGATCTCGTCGAGCCAGCGGTAGAGGTCGAGCGAGCCGATCACGCCACGCTTGAGCGTCACGTTGCTCGCCTTGCTGAGGCCGGTCAGCTTGATGGGTGAGTTCTCCTTCGAATTGCCGTTGCGGTATTCGATGACGGCGACTTCGGTGCCGATCTCGCTCATCTCCTGAAAGCCGGCACGCGGGCCTTCGGTGTTGCCGTCGCCGAGGTCGACGAGAAAGTTGAACTGGGTGTAAGGGCGATCGCGCATCGTGGCCATGGCGGGTCTCCTCGGTTCAGGTTTCAGCGGGGCGGTCGGCGGTTCGGTGGCGGGCGCTGGCGCGCGCCGGGTGGCTGCTGTGGTCTGTGGTCTGGCGGGCGCGGGCCGCGTGTGTCGGCGGGGCGTTGTTCGACGCGCAGCGGTGGCGGCGCCAGCCGCGCCTGCGCGAGCATGGTTTCGAGCTGCTCTTCGGTCAACCCCTTCAGCGCACAGAAGTTCGCGCGTGTGAGCGTGGTGGTCTCGAAAGCGCGCAGCAGGCCCGAGGCTTCGCGGCGCTGCTCTTCTTCGGCGGCGCGAGCGCGACGCGCTTCTTCGTTGGCGGCGCGCTGGGCGTTGCGTTCGGCGTCACGGCGGGCGTCGTGCAGCGCGCGGCGGCGTTCGAGCTCGGCCAGCGCGGCCTGGCGGTGTTCTTCGGCGATCTCGCCCGCGGGCTGGCCGTCGAGGTCGATGCGCTGCGGCGCGTTCGCCACCGCCCGCAGGTAGGCCGTGGCCGTGGTGTGGCGGTGCAGAAAGACCGACAGCGACTTCTTCGTGAAGATGCCCGGCGCGCGCGCTTGAATGTCGGCCTGGATGCGCAGCTTCAGCGGCTGCGGCTTGCCGGGTGTGAAGAGCGCCGGGAACAACTCGGCCAGGCGCGCGGCGCAGGCCGCAGGCGAAAGTTCAGGCACCGCGGGCGCGGCGGGCGACTCTGCTGCCGTTGTCGCTGCGGGTTCAGCCATCGACGGGTCTGCGGCAGGCTCGGCCGCTTCGTTGTCGGCGGGCTCGTGTGGGATTGGTGGCACGTTCGGTCAGCGTGAAAAGATCAGGAGCCGGATTGTCGCTGCGTTTTGCGGCGCGCAATTTCAGTCGACGAACGAGGTCACCGGCACGCCCAGGCTGGGCGCGAGCCAGCGGTAGTCGTTGTTGAGCACGTTGCGGCTCGGCTCGTCGGCGCGCCACTGGATGCGCAGCAGGTCGGTGAGCGTCCAGCTGCCCCAGTCGGCGCGGAACGGCCGCCGTTCCAGGTCGGCCGGCATCAGGCGGCTGGCCTGGTTGTGCCAGACCAGTGCAGGGATGCGGTACCCGGCCGCAGTGCCCGGGCTGTGGCCGGCATGGTCACGTTCGTGAGCCACTTCCTGCCCGTGGTCGGAGAGGAACATCCAGGCGCGGTAAGTGCCGGCCTTCTCGCTGGCACGTGTGAGGTCGAGCAGTTCGGAGACCAGCAGGTCGTGGTTCAGCACCGCGGC
Organism: Rhizobacter sp.; assembly: GCF_032229685.1. Classification (GTDB taxonomy): domain Bacteria; phylum Pseudomonadota; class Gammaproteobacteria; order Burkholderiales; family Burkholderiaceae_C; genus LMDS01. Next base: position 82,994 of record NZ_JAVTWP010000039.1, read on the forward strand.
GTCGTACTCGTTGCGCAACTGGCGCAGCCAGGCCGGGCGCCCCTTGCTTTCGAGCTCGCGCTCGACCGCGTCAGCCCGGCCGTCGAACGGGTTGCGGCCTTCGGGGTAGCGCAGGTGGTAGTGCGGGTGCGCGCCCATCAAGTGCACGACGATGAGCTTGCGCGGGTGCGGGTCGGCGAGCGCAACACGCATGGGCTGCAGCACGTCTGAATCGGGAGACAGGCTCGATCGGCCCGGCTTGCGGTTGATCAGGCGCAGCTCGTCGGCCAGGCCGGCGTGGGTCTGCTCGACGGCGATGTCGTCCTGGTTGCCGATCCACCACACGCGGTAGCCGGCGGCTCGCGCCAACGCGAGCACGTGCATCGGATTCTTGCTCGACCTTTCGCCGAACTGGAACAGGTTGGCCAGTGCCGCCAGCGTGGCCGGGTCGGCCGACCAGGCGTTGCGCAGCACGATCAGCCGCTCGGCCAGTGCCGCGCGCTGTGCCGACAGCCGCGGTGTGGTCGCGCGCGCGTAACCGTAGAGGCCGAGGTTGTCGCGGTTGATGCTCTCGGAGACGACCAGCACCACGGTGGCCGGCTCCTGCGACAGCAGCACCGGCTGGGCCGCCGCCGCCCGTTCGAGCGCCGCGCGGCGCGCCACGGCGCCGTCGGCCCACACGGCACGCTGTTCCTGCACCGAGCGGCTCCAGTCGGCCCAGTGCAGCGCCGGGTGCAGTCGGCGCCACGGCTTGCTCGCGTAGGCGACGCTGCTGGCCAGCAAGGCCAGCCCGAGCAGGCCGATGCCCCAACGGGTGCGGAGCGCGCGCGTGCCGGTGGCGCCGCCGCGTGCCGCCGAAGGCCACAGAAAGTACGCCAGCAAGAGGCCGGCCACGGCCACCGGCACGAGCGCAGCCAGAACCGGTCGCCAGTGCATCGACAGGTATTCGGCGCTTTCACCTGCGCTGGTGTTGGCCATGGCGCCGAGCACCAGCGAGCTGTCGGGCGCGGCCTGGTAGGTGCTGAAGAGATAAGCCCGCAGTGCGGCGTCGGCGACGAAGGCCATGGCCCAGCACCACAGCGCGACCGAACGAAGCGCGCGCATTGCGGCGCTGCGCAGCGGCCAGAACAACCAGAGCAGGCCGGGCAGCGCGAGCAGCAGCAACTGGCCGATCTTGCGGCCTTCGTGGCCGAACGCGACCCACAGCCACAGCGTGGCGCCGACCGCGAAAAAGGGTGCCAGCGGGTCGGCGTGCCAGAACCGGCCGAACCTGCTGGCCGCTGGGCTGGCGGTCATGAGCGCATCAGGGTGCTTTTGCCGAACAGGCTTTCGATCAGGTCGACGGCCACGATCGCCGTGCCGTTGCGCACGTCGAGCGCCGGGTTCAGCTCCATCACGTCGAGCGACGCTAGGCGCCCGGTGTCGGCGATCATTTCCATGCAGAGCTGGGCCTCGCGGTACGTGGGCCCGCCTTTCACCGTGGTGCCCACGCCGGGGGCGAGGTCGGCGTCGAGAAAGTCGACGTCGAAGCTCACATGCAGGTGGGTGTTGGCGTCGAGCGTGGCCAGCGCCAGCTCCATGGTGTGGCGCATGCCCATCTCGTCGATGTAGCGCATGTCGAAGACTTCGAGGCCGGTCTCGTGCACGAGCCGCTTCTCGCCCTGGTCGACGCTTCGGATGCCGATCTGTCGCACGACTTTCGGGTTGATCGCCGGCACCGTGCCGCCGATCTCGACCAGCGCCTGCGGGCCGTGCCCGCACAGGCAGGCGACCGGCATGCCGTGGATGTTGCCGCTCGGCGTGAGTGTGTTGGTGTTGAAGTCGGCGTGCGCGTCGAGCCAGAGCACCCGCAGCTTCTTGCCGGTTTCGCGGCAGTGGCGCGCCACGGCGCTGATCGAGCCGATGCCCAGGCAGTGGTCGCCGCCCAGCAAAATCGGCAGACGGCCGAGCTTCAATTCGGCCAGCATCGCTTCGTGCACGGCCACGTTCCAGGCCACCACCTCGTTGAGGTGCCGGTAGCCGTCGACCGGTGGCAGCCACGGGTTGGCGGGGCCGCTCACGTTGCCGCGGTCGAGCACTTCGAGGCCGTGGCTTTCGAGCACCTTGACGATGTCGGCCACGCGCAGCGCTTCGGGGCCCATGCTGGCGCCGCGGCTGCCCGCGCCGATGTCGGTGGGCGCGCCGATCAGGCTGATGAGTTTGTTCATGCGGGTTCCGGCGGGTGGTTCAAAGATCGGCGACGGGCAGGTCTTTGTCGGACTCGCGCAGCTCGAAACCGCCTTCGGCTTCGAGGTGGCCCCAGGCTTCTTCGGCGGTCTCGACGAAGCGGAAGAGCTGCAGGTCGAGCGCGCTGATCATGCCGGTCTCGACGAGCTGCTCGAAGTTGATCAGCTTGGTCCAGAACTCGCGGCCGAACAGCAACACCGGCCGGCGCCGCGACTTGCCGGTTTGTATGAGCGTGAGCGCCTCGAACATCTCGTCGAGCGTGCCGAAGCCGCCGGGAAAGCACACCAGCGCCACCGAGCGCATCAGGAAGTGCATCTTGCGCAGCCCGAAGTAGTGGAACTGGAAACACAGTTCGGGCGTGATGTAGGGGTTGGGCGCCTGCTCGTGCTGCAGCACGATGTTCAGGCCGATGCTCTTGCCGCCAGCCTCGAAGGCGCCGCGGTTGCCGGCTTCCATGATGCCGGGGCCGCCGCCGGTCACCACGTAGATCGGGGTGGCGAGCTGGGCCGACTTCTGCGTCACCAGCGCCGCGAAACGGCGCGCTTCTTCGTAGTAGTGCGACATCGCCATGTGGCGTTCGGCCAGGGCGAGCGCCGTGGCGTTGTTGGCCGAGCGGGCGTCGTCGAGCAGGCGCTGTGCGGTCTCGCGCGGCACGATGCGGGCGCTGCCGAAGATCACGATGGTCGACTCGATGCCCTGTTCGTCTTGCACCATCTCGGGCTTGAGCAGTTCGAGCTGCATGCGCACCGGGCGCATCTCTTCGCGCAGCAGGAAATCGGTGTCGGTGAAAGCGAGCCGGTAAGAGCTTTCGGGCCCTTCGTAGCGCGACAGCGGCTGGGTCGAACCGGCGTTGGCGTTCGCGTCCTGCTTCGCGGTCGGGAAGTTGCGGGTCTGGCGGCGACTCAGTTTGCTCATGGCGCACAGCTTAAGGCAAGTGCGCTGCCCGGTTCGGTGCGATCGGCGCGCGCCACTAAGATCGGCCGCGCACGATGGGTGCGACACGGGAGGGCGCGAGTGCCGAAGATTTCGATGACGCAGGCGCGCGAGCGCGTGAGCGCGGCGCTGCGGCGCGCCGGTGCGAGCCCGGCGATGGCCGACGCGACAGCGCGGGCGCTGGTGCTGGCTGAAGCGCAGGGCATGGCGTCGCACGGCCTCAGCCGCGTGGCGCAATACAGCGGGCACTTGCGGCACGGGCGCGTCGACGGGGCGGCGGTTCCGGTCGTTGCGAAAAGCAAGGGCGCTGCGGCCGTGGTCGACGCCGGCACGGGCCTGGCCTTCCCGGCCTGCGATCTGGCGGTGGCCGAGGCGATGCGGCGCGCGCAGGAGTTCGGCATCAGCGTGGTCGGCGTGGTCAACAGCCACCACGCCGGCGTGCTGGTCGACCACCTGCGTGTGGCGGCGGCGGCCGGGCTCGTGGGCCTCGGGTTCGCCAACGCGCCTTCGGCGATGCCGGCGGCCGGCGGGCGCCACCCGATCTTCGGCACCAACCCGATGGCGGCGATCTTTCCGCGCCGCGATGGTGTGCCCTTGATGATCGACCTGAGCTTGAGCGAAGTCGCGCGCGGCAAGCTGATGGTGGCTGCGCAGCAGGGCAAGCGCATCCCGCTCGGCTGGGCGCTCGACGTGAACGGCCAGCCCACCACCGACCCGGCGGCCGGCATGGAAGGCTCGATGCTGCCGATCGGTGCCGCTTCGAGCGCCAAGGGCGCGATGCTGGCGCTGGTGGTCGAACTGCTGGTCACGGCCGTGATCGGTGCCAGCTTCGGCTTCGAGGCGTCGAGCTTCTTCAGCGATGCCGGCAACACGCCGCGCATCGGCCAGACCTTCATCGTGATCGACCCGGGTGCGCTCGCGGGCCGCGAAGCTTTCTTCGACCGCATCGAAGTGCTGGTGAACGAGATGCTGGTCGACGATGGTGTGCGCCTGCCCGGCGCGCGCCGCGAGGCGCTGCGGGTGGCCGCGCAGGCCGAAGGGATCGAGGTGCCCGATGCCTTGTGGCAGAGCCTCGGCGAGGGCTGAGTCGCCCGCTCAGGCGGCGCCCAGTGCGCGACGCTCCGCGCAGACCGGGCAGCCGGCGCTGCGCGCGGTGCCGATCTGCGTCCATTCCATCGACCGCGCATCGAGCATCTGCAAGCGGCCGGCGAGCGACGTGCCCACGCCCATCAGCAGCTTCAGCGCCTCGGCCGCCTGCATGCTGCCGATGATGCCGACGAGCGGCGCGAACACGCCCATCGTCGAGCACTGCACTTCTTCGATCAGCGCATCGGGCGGGAACAGGCAGGCGTAACAGGGGTTCGCCGGCGAACGTGTGTCGTAGACCGAGATCTGGGCGTCGAAGCCGATCGCCGCACCCGAGACGAGCGGCTTGGCGTGCGCTACGCACGCGGCGTTGACCGCGTGGCGGGTCGCGAAGTTGTCGCTGCAGTCGACCACCACGTCGGCTTCACGCACCAGCGCATCGAGCCGCGCGGCGTCGGCCCGTTCCTGCAGGGAGACGACGCGCACGTCGGGGTTGATCGCGTGGACACTGGCCGCCGCCGACGCGACTTTCGGCTGCCCGACCCGCGACAACGAATGCGCGATCTGCCGCTGCAGGTTGGTCAGGTCGACCGTGTCGTGGTCGACCAGGGTGAGCGTTCCCACGCCGGCGGTGCCGAGGTAGAGCGCGACCGGCGAACCCAAGCCGCCGGCGCCGATCACCAGCGCGTGCGCGGCCAACAGCCGTTGCTGCCCTTCGATGCCGATCTCGTCGAGCAGGATGTGGCGCGAGTAGCGCAGCAGCTGGGTGTCGTCCATGCGCAAAGCATACAAACTAAAACGCCCGTGGGTGGCACGGGCGTTTCAGGGGGCGGCAGGCCTCAGTTGTTGGTGTCTGCCTCGGCCTTGCGCTCGACAGCGGTCTTGCTGACCATCACCGTCTTGCCTTTCAGGCGGTTCAGCGCCTGCGTCAGCTGGAAGTCTTCGGCGCTGCCGAATTCGATCGGAGGCTTGGGCGCCGTGCCAACCTTCTTCGCCATGTCTTCCTCGAGCTTCTTGCGCGCTTCGTCGCGGGCTTTTTCGCGGGCTTCGTCTTTCTGCTCGGCGCCCTGGCCGCTTTGCAGGTGTTTCTCAAGGTCGGCTTCGCGGGTGCGCAGCGCGGCGAACAGGTTGCCCTCGGCGGTTTCGTCGAGCATCACGTCGGGCACGATGCCCTTGGCCTGGATCGACGCACCGCTCGGCGTGTAGTAGCGCGCGGTGGTGATTTTCAGCGCGGTTTCAGGCGAGAGCTGGCGAACGGTTTGCACCGAGCCCTTGCCGAAGGTCTGCGCGCCCATGATGGTGGCGCGCTTGTGGTCTTGCAGCGCACCGGCCACGATCTCGCTGGCCGAGGCCGAGCCTTCGTTGACGAGCACGATCAGCGGCACGCGCTTCACGGCGTCGGGCACCTTGCGCAGCGGGTCGGTGCCGCCGCGGCGCTGGTAGTACTCGGGCGAGGCCTTGAAGGTCTGCTTCGAGTCGGCGATCTGGCCATTGGTCGACACCACGACCACATCGGTCGGCAGGAAGGCCGCCGAGATGGCCACCGCGCCTTCGAGCAAGCCACCCGGGTCGTTGCGCAGGTCGAGCACCAGGCCCTTCAGATTCGGTTCCTGCTTGTAGATTTCTTCGAGCTTGCGCGAGAAGTCTTCGACGGTGCGGTCCTGGAACTGGCTCACGCGCAGCCACGCATAACCCGGCTCGACCACCTTGGAGCGAACGCTCTGCACGCGGATCTCTTCGCGCACGATGGTCACGGGGAAGCTGCGGTTCTCGGTCTTGCGGAAGACGGTGAGCACGACCTTGGTGTTGGGCTCGCCACGCATGCGCTTCACGGCCTGGTCGACCGTGAGGCCCTTGACCAGCGTGTCGTCGATCTTGGTGATGAGGTCGCCGCTCTTCATGCCGGCGCGGAAAGCGGGTGAGCCTTCGATGGGGCTGACGACCTTCACGAGCCCGTCTTCCATGCCCATTTCAATGCCGATGCCGACGAATCGGCCGGTGGTCGACTCGCGGAATTCCTTGAAACTCTTCTTGTCGAAGTACTGCGAGTGCGGGTCGAGCCCGGCCACCATGCCGCCGATGGCGTCGCTGATCAGCTTCTTCTCGTCGACAGGTTCAACGTAGTCGGTCTTGACCATGCCGAACACGGCGGCCAGCTGTTGAAGTTCTTCGAGCGGGAGTTGCGACACGCCGTTGCGCGCCGTGGCCTGCAGCTGCATCGTGGCCAGTGCGCCGGTGACGGCGCCCACGGCGAGCCAACCTGCGACCTTGAGTTTGGCACCCATCAACGACCCCTTGTGCTTGGCTGCTTGAACGTGATTCAAATGACACCCCAGTATATTCCTGCGACCCATTCTCCGAGTGGTGGCGGGCCGGGAAAGTTGCACGCGGCACTCGTGCAGGCAGCCTTACGCAAGCAGCCTGGCGGTGGATGCGCCGCCCTGTGGCGCGAGGCGCGCACCGGGTGCAGAGATGACGCCGGGTACTGGCAGGTCAATTGCCGGGGTGTGTAAAGAAGTTCCGCAGGGTTTGCGGCGCTGCCGCTCCCGCGAGGCTCAGCGCCGGAAAAGCTCGTCGAACACGTCGCCGGGGACGGTGTCGGCCGGCGCTTCGCTCACCTCGAGGCCGTGGGTCAGTTCGAACGACGACATGCGCCAGCCGGGGTCGACCGGTTCGACTTCGGTGGCCGCCGGGCGTGCGGGCAATTCGTCGGGATACACGAACTCGCCCAGCGGGGCGGCTTCAGAAACGCGCCAGACACGTCGGCGAACTGCACTTGCACTCTTCCGTTGAACCATCACGAAGCTCCCACCTGAACAGGACTCACAGGTTGATGCCGGGGCCAACTTCGCCGCAACAACCATGCCACTTTTTACGACAGTCCGGGGTGCATGGGAATCCCCTCGTTCGCGGAAACTCGACAGGTTTCGCACGCCCGGTGCACCATGCTGGCCGCCTGTGTATCGGCAAGTAACGTCGCCGGCGATCACCCGGGGGGCATTCGCCAGCCGGCGGCTTCGTGCCCGGTGGCGTAATGGTTGTTGGTGGTGGCCGGGTTGCGGTTGACCAGCGCCCGGGCGTACATCGGGTGGCGCATGCTGCGCACCTCGTGTTCGAGGGTGACGAGCACTTCGCCGGTGTCCAGGTCGGTGATGTTCTCGAAACGGTACTGGCTCTGGTTGCTTTCTTCGCTCACCAGCCCGCGTTCGAGCAGGCGGCGGTGCACCCCCGAAAAGTCGGCCACCGCGATCTGGACATGGTGGCCGTCGTAGGCGGCCAGCGGAGCCTGCGTTTCGCGGAACACCAGGCTCTCGCCGGCGCCGGCCGGCACCCGGGTGAACACACCGGCGGCGTCCTCGCCGCCGAGTGCGGGCGAGGCCAGAACCTCAGAGTAGAAGCGTCCGATGCGTTCGGCGCTGCCCGGCGGGGCGTCGATTTCGACGTAAGGCATGCCCAGCGTCATGCGGCCGAAGCGCTGCGTGTCGGGCGCATGGACCCGGATGCGGTTGCCCCAGGGGCAGCTCACGTCGACGTGGCCCGCCGCCCGATCGAAGCCGAACCGGGTGCCCTGCAGGCGCGGGCGCACCTGAGCCAGCCGATCGACCAGCGCGTCGAGGTCGCCCATCACCAGACCGATGCAGCCTCGCAGCACCTGCGCCGGACCCACCGGCAAGTGAAACTGGCAGGTGCCCACGTTGATCCAGGCGTTGTCGACCCCCGTCACCAAGTACGGGTCGCGCGTCAGGCCCAGGCCCATCACGTAAAAGACGATGGCCTGCTGCTGGTCGGGCACACGCAGGTTCACGTGGCCGAACTCGACGATGTTGCCCACGTCTTCGGTGCGGCGGTCGTGGCGCGGCGCGCCGGCAGGCAGATCGTTCATGGCAGGGCCCCGTGGTCGTCTCGGTCATGCAGCATGCCAGACGGAGCGCCCCAGGCGTGCCCAACCTGCTCTTGCCCCACGGTGGCTCCGCAGCCGAGATCGGGCGCCCTCGTCGGGCCCGTACTGGAAGGACGGTTTTCCGGTGCATATCGGCCATTTGCCGCTGGCACGGCCGTGTACCCTGCCGGGGCTCACTGGACCAAGCCACCACATGCTGCCCCACTCACTTGCCGTTGTTGATGACGATCTGGAGTTTTGCGAATTCCTGACGCAGTACCTGCGTGGCGAAGGGGTCGACGTGCATGCCTTCGGCGACAGCAACGAGCTGCTGACCCACCGTGCGCCGTACGACTTCGACTTCTATGTGCTTGACCTCGGTCTGCCGGGCGTCGACGGTGTGGAACTGATCCGGATCCTGCGGCGCCGCGTCTCGGCCGGCGTACTGGTGGTGTCGGGCCGTCTGGCGCCTGCGGTGTTCGACGAAGTGATCAATGCCGGCGCGGACATGTACCTCGCCAAGCCCATCCGTTTCGAGCAGGTGGCTCTGGCCGTCAAGGCGGTGCACCGCCGGGCCGCCGCCGTCCAGGACCAGGTGCGTCGCTGGAAGCTCGACCTGCGTACCAGCGAACTGGTGGCACCCGACGGTGCCCAGGTGTCGCTGAGCGGCACCGATCTGGCCGTCATGAAGTGTTTTCTCGAGGCCCGCGGCGGCACCGTGTCGCGCGACACGCTGAAAGAGCGCCTGGGCCGCGCGCATGCCGAAGACTCAGACAACCTGCTGCACGCCACGATGTACCGGCTGAGGCGCCGCATCGAACGGGCCACGCCCGCGATCGTGCCGCTGCAATCGCAGGCACGCATCGGCTACGTGTTCAGGGCCGAGCTGCTTCAGGCCTAGTCTGGCGTCAGCCAGCAAGCGACTGCGGTATCACCAGTCGCATCGTCAGGCCTGGCGCCTCGCTCGGGTGCACTTCGGCGGTCCCGCCATGCATTTCCATGATGCGACGCACGATATAGAGCCCGAGGCCGTGCCCGCGCGGGTTGTGAACCTGGTTGCCACGTGCTCCGCGAGTGAACAGGCGCGGCATCAGCTCGGCCGGTATGCCCGACCCCTGGTCGCGCACATCGATCAGCAGGGCCAGCGGTTCTTCTGATTCGGCCACGTGCACCGCCACCGCCGAGTCTGGCGGTGCGTACGCCAGGGCATTGGCGATCAGGTTGCGCAAGGCCAGGCGCATCAGCCCGGCGTTCATCGACGCGGTGCGGGTGTCGGTCGAGCGCTCCCGCCGCACACGGTCGCGCGCGCCCGGGTCGATGTCGCCGATGGCGAGCGACACGAGCGTATCGACGTCGATGTCCTGGCGAGCCAGGGGCGCTGTGCCGCCGAGCAGCACGGCATCGGTCAGCGTGTTGTCGAGTGCCGATGTCACCTGTGTCAGTACCGTCTTGGCACGCTGCAGACGTGCTGCCGCCTGTTCGCGGTCGAGTTGCGCCTCGGTGAGTGCCTGCCAGGCACCTTGCAGGGCGGCCGAAGCGTTGTTCAGCGGCTGCCGCACTTCGTGGGCCAGGGCGGCCAGCATTTCCTCGCGCTCGGCCAGCAGGCGGCCGCGCTCCTCCAGCAACGCGGCCTGCTCCCGCACGCGCAGCTCGGACTGCGCGCGTTGCTCCTGTTCGCGCGCGAGGGCTGCGCTGCGTTCGAGTTCCAGGCCGCGGCTTCTCTCGAGCGCGATGCCGATGTAGCCGAGGTTGCCGAACAGCGCGGCCACCAGGCTCGCGCAGAACGTGATGACGAAGTCGAGCGTGCCCGCCATGGCGCGCGCTTCGCCCCACGACAGCAGCACGGCCACGAGCCGCACGATCAGCGTCGCTGCGAACAGGCCATAGGCGCTGGCGAGCATCGCCGCGCTGCGGTGGCCGCAGGCGCGGTACATCTGCCAGGCCAGACAGCACAACCAGGTGCCGCCAAACAGGTTGGCCACCAGCGAAACGGCCAGCCGGGGCCCCTCTGCCGGTGCCCAGACGTAGGCCAGCAGGTACATGGCCGAGAACAACAGGAATGCGCCGATCGGAGCCCGCGCTCCGGAGCGCACGCCGAGCTCTCGCCGCAGGGCCAACCCGCGCAGCAGGTAGCCAGCGAACATGAATGGGTTGGCCACCATGAAGCTCAGCCAGGCCGGGATCTCTTCGCGGAGCCCGATCAGGATGAACCCGCCGCCGTACAGCAGGCCCCCGCCGCACCACAGCCCCACCGAAGCGATGTCGTGGCGCTTGTGCAGGATCGTCCAGGCCGTGGCCGGCAGGGCGACGAACAGGAAACCCACCACGATGAATGCGGTCTGCGCGTGAATCATGGCGAATTTTCGGCGCACGCCTTGGCTGGGGGTCGCCACAAATGCGCCGTGATTCCGGCGCGCCCGAGCGGAACGGCGGGCCGGCACTTTTTCGCAGAAACGCCGATTCGGGCTAAAGATCAGAAGCTGCACGACGAAATCACATCTGACGTCGGGCGACCGCGGGCGAGACACGCCCATCCCCTGCGCCATCTGCAGTAACCGAAGGAGCACCATGTCTTTTGCAATTGCGCAGGCCGCCAGCCTGACTCGGCATCGGGGCGACGACGCCAAGCGCGACGCCGGCTTTTTTGCCCACCACGGGGCCTGGTCACCCGGTGTGCGACTGTTCCGCACCCTGAACTTTCGAGCCAAGGCGCTGATCGTCTCCGCCGTCTTCCTGGTCCCCGTGGCCTTGTTGAGCTGGAGCTTCATGACTGAAAAGTCGGCGGCGATCGAGTTCTCGGCCAAGGAACGGGTGGGCGTGGCCTATGTGCGCGAGGTGGCGCCGCTGGTTCGGCTGGGCCAGGCGTTCCGAGAACAGGCGCTCCAGGCACTGGCCTCCGGCCATGCTGCGCCCGAATTGGCCGAGGCGCGCAAGGCGCGCGACGCCCAGATGCAGAAAGTCGAGGCGGTCGAGCGCGCGCTCGGAGCCAGCCTGGGCACGGAAAAGGCGTTTGCCGCACTCAAGGCGGCGGCCGACGCCGCCAACAACGCGCCGACCGAGAAGGCCTTCGCTGCGCACTCGGCTTACGCCGACGCCGTGCAGGCTTTGCTCGGGCAGGTCGGCGACGGCTCGAACCTGACCCTGGATCCCGACCTCGACACCTACTACCTGATGGATGCCTCGCTGGCCGCCGAGCCGGTACTCGTGGAGGCCACCGCCAGGCTGCGCGACGTGTTGTCGGCGGTCGCCGCTTCTGGCAAGCCGGCGAACGACGAAGCGCGCCGCCAGATCATCACCTCGGCGGTGACCGCGGACCTGTTCGGCAGCCGGCTCGAAGCGGCGCTCGAGAAGATTCTGAGTGTGCACCCCGACTACAAAGGCGACATCAAGGCCGATGCCCTGATGCCGCAGCTGCGCGAGTTTCGCGCCATGGCCGTGGCCGGCCAGCCCGAAGGCGAATCGCTGGTCAAGCGTGGCAGCGCCGTGGTGGAGGGTCTGAACGGCCTGCAGGGCAGGATGATCGAGCGGCTCGACGAACTGCTGCAAGTGCGCGTCGATGGCCTGGCGCGGCAGCGCAACCTCACGATGGCAGCCGTTTCGCTGGCGCTGCTGCTGGGTGCCTACCTGTTCTATTCGTTCTACCTGGTGACGCAAGGCGGCCTGAACGAAGTCAAGCGCCACCTGATCGCCATGACCGGCGGCGATCTCACGACCCGCCCCAACCCCTGGGGCAAGGACGAAGCCGCAGCCCTGATGATTTCGCTGCACGACATGCAGGCTTCGCTGCGCACCATCGTCTCGCGGGTGCGGGGTTCGTCGGAGTCGATCGTTCACGCCAGTGGCGAGATCGCCTCGGCGTCGATGGACCTGTCGGCGCGCACCGAGCAGACGGCGGCCAACCTGGAGGAAAGCGCTTCGTCGATGGAAGAGATCGCGTCGACCGTCAAGCACACGGCCGACAACGTGCGCGAGGCCGCGGAAGTGGCGGCCGGCAATTCGCAGTCCGCCGCGCGCGGTGGCGTGGTGATCGCGCAGGTGGTCAGCACGATGCAGGGCATCAACACCTCGTCCAGAAAGATCGGCGACATCATCGGCACCATCGACGGCATCGCCTTCCAGACCAACATCCTGGCGCTCAATGCCGCGGTCGAGGCGGCCCGTGCCGGCGAGCAGGGGCGCGGCTTTGCGGTCGTGGCCAGCGAAGTGCGCAGCCTGGCGCAGCGCAGCGCCCAGGCCGCGCGCGAGATCAAGACGCTCATCACCACGAGCGTCGAGCAGGTCGAGGCCGGGACCCTGGTGGTCAAGGGAGCTGGCGACACCATGGAAGAACTCGTCGACAACGCACGCCGCATGAACGACTTGCTTTCCGAAATCTCGACCGCTGCGGCCGAGCAGAGCAACGGGGTGTCGCAGGTCGGCGCCTCGGTGAACGAGCTCGACCGCATGACGCAGCAGAATGCCGCGCTGGTCGAGCAGACGGCGGCCGCCTCGTCGTCGTTGAAGGAGCAGGCCATTCGACTGGCGGGCGAGGTCGACAAGTTCCGCTTGCCGTGAAGCGCCGGGGCTGAGGCACAGAACCGGCGCTCCGTCGGCCGGTTTTCGCCCCTCGCCGGCGGTTTGCCGGCGCGTGCGCCGCGCGAACGGCTCGCGCCGCCTTCGGGTTGCCCACCGCCCCAAGCCGGTGGCCCAGGGATACCATCGCCCCACATCTGCAGGCCCGCGCTGGTCGGATGCTCCGATCGCGGTGACGGCACAGCGCAGCCTGCATGTGATGGGAGACGCCGATGCGACACCAGGGCTACTTCTTTCGCCAACTGGTCTGGCTGATTGCCGTCGTCGCGATGCCTTTGCTCGCGTTGCTGGCCTACAACCTTTCCCATGAGTCGCTGCAAGCCCGCGAGTCGGCGATCCAGACGGTTGAAAGTCTCGCCGCCGGAATCGGGCAGGACGTGCAGTCTTTGCTCACCGGTACCGAGCAGTACCTCGCCTTTCTCGCCGAGCGCCCGCTCGTGAAGGCGCTCGACGACCAGACCTGCGATCCGCTGCTCGAGGGCGTGGCCCAGCGGCGCCAGCATGTTGCCAACGTCTTCATCACCGACCTGGCTGGCAAGCCGGTGTGTTATTCCGTGAAGAGGCCGGGCCCGCTGCCCGCGAACGTGTCCGACTTCGCCTGGTTCCAGCAAGCGGCGAACAGCGATCAGGTGGCCTTGAGCAAGCCTTTCCTCGCGCCGGTCGTGCAACGCACGGTGGCGGCGATGAGCGTGCCGCTGCGCGACGGCGCGGGCCACCGGGTCGGCACCCTGACCGCTCTGCTGGACCTTGAAAGCATGCAGGGCCGCTGGAGCCGTTACGCACTGCCACCCGGCAGCCGGCTGACGCTGTTCGACCGCGACGGCACGATCCTCGCCACGATGCCCGGCTTCTCCGAGCAAGTGGGCAAGGACGCGAGCGCCGTGATCAGCAGGGCGCTGCACCTGAACCCGAAGGGTGTGGGCATCGCACCGGGCATCGACGGCGTCGAGCGAGTCTTCGCACTCAAGACCGTGGCCGCCGGCCCGTGGCAGACCGCGGCCGCGATCCCCGCGGCCCACGTCTTTGCCGACTACCGCGCCCAGTTGCAGCGCAATCTCGTGGTCGGCTCCTTGGTGGTGCTGGCCGTCTTCGGCCTCGCTGTCTTCATGGCCAGGCGGATGTCTGCCCCGCTCACGGCCATCGCAAAGACCGCCCGGCAAGTGGCCCTCGGCGACCGCGGCGCGCGTGCCGAGGAGGCGGTTCCCGGCGAATTCCATCAAGTGGCCAGAGAGTTCAACGCGATGCTCGACGCGCACCAGAACGCCGAAGCCGAACTGCGCGAGTCGGAGCGGCGCTACGCCGACCTCTTCGCGAACGTCGACATGCTCTCGCTGATGCTCGATGCGAAGGGATGTGTCAGTTTCTGCAACGACTACCTGCTCACGCTGACCGGCTGGTCGCGCGACGAGATGATCGGCGCGCACTGGTTCAGCAGGATGCTGCCTGCGGAGCGCCCGGACATCGCGGCAATGTTCGACGACGCAATGGCTGGCCGCCGCACGCCGCGCCTCAGCGAGTATGAGATCCTCACCCGCCCGGGCGCGCGCCGTGTCGTGCGCTGGCACAGCTCGCTGCTGAGGTCGGCGAGTGGCGCCATCGTCGGGTCGGCCAGCCTCGGTGAAGACGTGACCGAAAGCCTGCAGGCACGCCTGCGCGAACGGCGCCAGTCCGACTTCTACGCGGCGCTGTCGCGCACCAACGGCGCGATCGTGCGCATGTCCGAACCCGCTGCGCTCTACCGCGAGATCTGCGGCATCTGCGTCGAACACGGCCACGCCAGCATCGCCTACATCTCGCTGGTCAACGAAGGCCTGGTCAAGCCGGTGGCCTGGGCCGGCCCGGCCGAGGCCTTCGTCAGCGGCTTCAGGGCCTCGCTCGACCCAGCCGTGCCCGAGGGCCGCGGGCCGACGGCGCTGGCGGTTCGCACCGGCCAGCGGCAAGTGTCCAACGACTATGAGAACGACCCGAGCACCTTGCCCTGGCGCGACCGCGCGGCCGCGATCGGCACCAAGGCCGCGGCCGCCTTTCCGTTCCGGCGCGCCGGCGTCGTCGTCGGCACGCTCAGCCTGCACATGACGGTCAGCGGCTTCTTCGACGACCGCCTGATCGACCTGGTCGAAGAAATGACGAGCGACATCTCTTTCGCGCTCGACAACTTCGAGCGCGAAGTTGCCCGCGCTGCCGCCGTGCAACGGGCCGAGGCCGACTACGCCCGCTTTCGCATGCTGTTCCAGACCGCGCCGGTGTCGATGTCGATCGCCAGCGTGGCCGACCAGCGCTTGCTCGACGTGAATGAAACCTACGGCGCCTTCACCGGCCAGCGCGTACAAGAGCTGATCGGGCGCAACGCCTTCGACGCGGGCCTGTGGCCCGGCGACGCCGAGCGAAAGGACTTCGTCGGCCAGTTGCGTGCCGACCACCGGGTTCGAAATTTCGAGATGCGTGGCGCCGCCGTGGGCGGCCGTCAGCGAGACTATCTTCTGCAGGCCGACCTGATCGAGTTCGACGGCCAGGCCTGCGTGCTGACGATCGCGAACGACATCACCGACCTTCGCGAAACCCAGCGTCTGCTGGGTGCCCAGCAGTTGCAGCTGGCCGGGCTGGTCGAGACGGCGATGGACGCGATCATCTCCATCGATGCGGGCCGCAAGGTGCGCTTGTTCAACCGCGCTGCGTCGGAACTGTTCGGAGTGACGCCCGCCGAAGCGATGGGGCAGGACATCGAGCGCTTCCTGCCGGCGCGGCTGCACGCGGCACACCGCGAACACGTGGCCGGCTTTGCCCACACCGGCAGCACGGCGCGCCGCATGGGCGGCCTGCACACCCTCGTCGGCCTGCGCGCGGACGGTTCCGAGTTCCCGATCGAGGCGTCGATCTCCAAACTCGGTGAAGGCGAAGAGGTGCTGATGACCGTGGTGATCCGTGATGCGTCCGAGATGATGCGGGTTGCGCAAGCACGGCTGGCACAGGCAGTGGCCGAGTCGGCCAGCCGCGCGAAGACCGACTTTCTCTCGCGCATGAGCCACGAATTGCGCACGCCGCTGAACGCGGTGCTCGGCTTTTCGCAGTTGTTGCAGAGTGATGTCGCCAACCCGTTGTCCAAGAGCCAGCACGGCCAGGTCGAGCACATTCGGCGCGCGGGCTGGCACCTGCTGGCGCTCATCAATGACGTGCTTGACGTGTCGAAGATCGAAGCCGGCCGCGTCGATGTGGAAGAACGCAGCGTCGACCTGCCGGAGCTGCTCGACGAAGCGGTTCGGCTCAACGAGGCGCCGGCGCTGCAGCAGGGCGTCACGATCGAACCGCTCTACCGTGCGGCTGGCCGGGCTCGGGTGTGGGCAGACCCGATCCGCCTGCGCCAGGTGATGATCAACCTGCTGTCGAACGCGATCAAGTACAACCGCCGCGGCGGCCACGTGCGCATCGAGATCGTGCGTGACCACGACCGCACCCACGTCGAGGTGCTCGACACCGGTATCGGCATGACCGCCGAGCAACTGGCGCATCTGTACGAGCCCTTCAACCGCCTGGGGCGTGAACGTGATGGCATCGAAGGCACGGGCCTGGGCCTGGCGCTCACGCGCCAGCTGGTGCAACTGATGCACGGCAGCATCGACGTTCGCAGTGAGGTCGGTGTCGGCACGACGATCCGGGTCGGCCTGCTCACGCACGACGCGCCAGCGGCGTCGAACCCGTTCGCGCCTCCGCCGATCCCGCAAGTGCTGGCCGCGAACGATGTGCCGCCGAGCGGTACGGTGCTCTACATCGAGGACAACCCCGTCAATCTGCTGCTGGTCGAGCACCTGTTGCTGCGCTGGCCGCGGGTCACGCTGGCCCAGGCAGAGACCGGCAGCGACGGCCTCACGATGGCGCGCGCCGTGCAGCCCGACCTGGTGCTGCTCGACATGCGCCTGCCCGACATGGACGGGCTGGCGGTGCTGGCCGCGCTGCGCAGCGACGAGCGCACGAGCCGGTGTCGGGTGGTCGCGTTGTCTGCGAGTGCCATGCCCGACGAGGTGACCGCAGCGCGCAAGGCCGGCGCCTTCGACTACTGGACCAAGCCGCTGGACTTCGACCACTTTCTCGGCGAAGTGAAGCGCCTGCTGACCGCTGCGCCAGATGGGGCGTGAATCCGGGCAAGATGCGCGGCCTGCCTTCCCGCTGCACCCTGCCCATGTACGACCACAACCAGCTCGAGGTTCCCGACTCTTTCGTGGCGCTGTTCCTCACCCGCGGGCGGCTGCAGGCGGGTTCCACCCGCGAACACGTCAGCGCACGCTACGAGCACTGCGAAGACTTGGCCCAGCACCTTCTCGAATACGCCCGTGCGCAGCACCTTGATGCCGGTTTGTCGCAGGCCGATGTGCTCGAACGCTGCCGGCTCGGCTTGACCGCGGCGCCTGCCGGTGTGAGCGAGGCCGAGGCCGGCTGGGTCGTCGCTCGCCTGGCCGAACTGGCCGATTGGCCAGTGCCCGACCATGCAACGCCGCCTGAAGCAAGCTGAGCCGAGCGTGCTTCAGCGTGCCGTCGGCGTCGCCGAGGCCGCGCCGGCGGGTGCCGAAGCCGCGGCCGAGCCGCCGGCCGGTCTGGCCCCCGTGGCGATGCCGAGCGCCGTGGCCACCGAGCCGTTCTCACCTTCGGAGGCGCGTGGTTCTTCGAGGCGAATGCGGTCGGCAGCAACGCCCAGCGTGCCGAGTTCGGCCCCGATCGCCGCGCCACGCCGCGCCGCGAGCGCGCGCAGGCGGGCCGGGTCGACCACGTCTTCGTCGAGCAGGCGCTGCAGCATCAGCGCGTGCAGGTCGGCGCCCTTGAGCCGCGCTGCCTCTTCGGCCGGCAGGGGCTGGGCCGTGGGCTTGAGCATCGACGAAAAACGCGACACCAGCCGGCCCGTGGCGCTGGCCGGTGGCGGGCCCGGGTTGGCCTGCACGAAACGCTGTTGCAGCGACTCGAGCGCGGCCGCGCCGAAGCGCTTGGCGTAGAGGCGCTCCAGGGCTTCGCGTGTGGCCGGCTGCTCGGTGCTGATCGGGCCAGGGTCTTCGTCGTCTGCCAGCTTGCGCCCGGCATCTTGTGCCACGGCGCGGCGCAACTGCAGAGATTGAATGGCCTGGCCATCGGTCTTCGGGTCGAAGTCGGCGCGCACCGACAGGCCGATGCCCGGCCGCTTCGCCATCAGCTTGGCGAGGTTCGCGAGCTTTTCGCGTTCCGGC
Organism: Rhizobacter sp.; assembly: GCF_032229685.1. GTDB lineage: Bacteria > Pseudomonadota > Gammaproteobacteria > Burkholderiales > Burkholderiaceae_C > LMDS01. The sequence continues at coordinate 100,877 of NZ_JAVTWP010000039.1, forward strand.
GGCAGCAGCCGGGCCGAGCCGCCGTCGAACACGATCTGGTCGAGCTTGTCGCCGCTCACCCCCAGCAAGGCACCGAGCGCACGAAAAGGAGCCGTGACGACCTTGGTGAGCACGTTGACGATCGCCTTCCAGACGATCTGCCCGTAGCTGAAGCTCGGGTCGTCGAGGCTGCCCGACACCGGCAGGCCCAGATCGATCTTGCCGTCGGCGTCTTTCAGGATCGCCAGCGCCAGGTCGAGCGGCAGGTTCATCGCGCCCGCACTCTCGACCCGCTCGCCGAGCGTCAGCTTGTCCATGACGATCTGGTTTTCGCCGGCGAGCTGGCGCTGCTTGACTTTGTATTCGAGGTCGAGCGAGAGCTTGCCCGACTCGATCTTGCGCCCGGCGAAGGTGGCCGAGTAGGGTGTCAACGATGTCATCTCGACATTGCGGAAGATCACCTTGATGTCGGTGAAGCCGGTCGGGTCGAAGAGGTTGATCTGGCCGGCCGCGCGTGCCAGGCCGTAGTCGTCTACCTTGCCGTCGAACTCGAGCTGGGCGGGCGGCCCGGCCTGGCTCGACAGGCCGACCATGGTGCCCTGCAACTCGTGGATGCGCGCGCCGAAGGGCAATGCCAGCGACAGGTCAGAGAAGTCGAGCTTGCCGTTGACCATGCGCACCCGATCCACATCGACCCGATAGGGCGGCCCGGCTTTCGCGGCCGGGGCTGCGGTCGGTGGCGCACTGCCTGCGGGCGCCGCCGGCTTGGCGAGGCGCGCGATGTTGACACTGCGGTCCTTGAGGATCACGAGTTCGCTGTCCAGGCCATCGAGCAGCACCTCGCCGACCCGAAGCCGGTCTTGCGTCGCGCTCAGCTTCGTGCTCGACAGCGACTTCAAGCCCAGCACCGGTTCGTTGGTGCCCGCTTCGTTCAACTGCAGCGCCTTGACGCCGAAGCTGCCTTCGTAGTTCAGCTGGCCACCCTTGTAGCGCAGGCGGCCCTGGGTGCCTGCCTTGCCGTCGACGAGCACCAGGTTGGTCGGCCGCGCCAGGAAAGGCTGCGCCGGCAGCAGCGACAGGTCGGTCAGCTTGACATTCAGGTCGGCCGAGGGCGCGAACGGCGACACCCGCCCGCTCGCTTCGAAGCTCCCGCCTTGCTTCACACGAAAGCGCAGGCGCATCGGCAACTCGGCCTTCGGGTCTTCGCTCAGGCCGTCGAGCGCCGCACTCAGGCCTTCGACCGCCAGCGTGGCGTGGGGTGTCACCGACTCGTCGCGCAGCGCCAGGCTGAACGGGTCGATCTCGATCTTTCCGACCTTGTAGCGCCAGGCTCGTTCGGCGGGCACCGTCGCAGCAGGGCGGGGCGGCGGCGCGGGCTTCGCTGCGGCCGAACCGGGCGCGACCCGTTGGAGCAAACCCAGCACCGAAAGATCGCCATTGGCAGCGCGCACGAGCTCGGCCTGGCCGCCACTGAGCGAGACACGGCCCAGCGCCACCTCGCGCTCGTCCAGGCCGACGCTGCCATCCTGCACTTCGAGCGCCGCGAGGCGCAACCAGGGCGGCGCGTTGGCGCCACTGGCAACGGCCAGATCGGCGATGCGTGCGCCGAGCCCGTCGATTCTTGCTTGCGTCTCGCCGGCCCCCACCTCGGCGCGCGCCTTCAGCTGCAGCTTCAGCTGCCCCACGGTGGCCGCCAGCGGTGTCACGAAGCCGCGGTCGAGCAGCGACAGGGCCAGGCGGTCGACACCGAGCTCGCCGATCTCCACACGCCAGGGCTGCGCGGCCGGTGCAGCGGCTGCTGCTGCAGGTGCGGCCGGGGTCGCCGGCTGAGCGCCGGGAAGCAACCAGTCCATCAGCTGGGGTCGGCCCTGAGCGTCGAGTTCGACGGACACGCGCCCGCCTTCGGCACGCAAGCTGTCGAAGGCCAGCGTTTGCCGGCCGAGGTCGAACTTTCCACCCCGCGCACGCAGCGAGTCGAGCGCGATCGACGGTGCTGAGTCGCGCACGCCACGCAGCGCGAGGCCGTCGACGCTGGCGTCGAGCTTGTCGATGTTCAGGTCGAACTGGCGGTTCGCGTAGCCCACGCGGTAAGCCAGAGCCAGCGCCGCCATACCCTGCGGCGGCGCCATGTTCAGACGGTTCTTCAGGTAAGGCCAGAGCTTTTCGATCTGCAACTCGTCCACGGCGATCTCGCCGGTGGCCGTGACGGGGTTCAGGCTGACGTTGCCTTTCCAGCGCAGCTTCGCGCCGATGCCGGTGCGCGCAGACAGGCTGTACGAGCCGCGGTCTTCGGGCAAAGTGGAAATGTTGTCGAGCTCGATGTTCAGCGCGTCGATCGCGGTCTGGAAGCCGCCGCTGACGCGCTGGTCCGAAAGTTCGAGGCGGCCCTGTTCGAGCCGCAGGCGGCGCAACAGCAACCGTGGCGGCGCGGCGTCGGGTTGGTCGGTGGCGGAGGGCGGGCCGGCCATCGCGTCGACGAAGTCGAGCCAGTTCAGCCGGCCGTCGGCCCGCAGCTCGACTTGGGCGACCGGCTCGCCCAGCCGCACTTCATGGACCACGAAAGCGCGCTTGAACAGGCTGCTGGCATCGAGGTCGAGAAACAATTGCTTCATCGACAGCAGCGGCTTGCCGCCGGCCTCGGTGAGTGCCAGGCCACGCGCGTCGATGGCCAGGCGCAAGGGGTCGAAACGGGCCTGCTCGAGTGTGAGAACGCGCCCGCTCCGGTCGGCCACGATCTTGGGCAGGGCCCACTTGGCCAGCGGCTCGAAACCGAACCAGCCGAACAGGAAAAACGCGATCACGAGCCCGCCGAGCGCCCAGGCGCAGATGCGAACGAACTTCGGCAGACGGGAGAGCATGTTCAAGACCATGCCACGGTCGGTGCGGATGAATCGAAACCAGGTGTTCTTGTTGGTCCCGCCGACAGGAATCGAACCTGTATCTGCCGCTTAGGAGGCGGCCGTTCTATCCATTGAACTACGGCGAGAGCGGGGCTGGCTGCGGGTCGGCGGTCAGGCGGCGATTCTCGCCCAACTCGGGCGGCGCTCAGCGCGCGCCGAACTGCGCACCGTCGAACAGGTCTTTGAACTCGCGCGGCTGCGAGCGCCAGTACTGCTTCGGGGCGCTGACCTGCGCGCCGAGCTTCGCGGCGGCGTGCCAGGGCCAGCGCGGGTCGTACAACATCGCGCGGGCCAGCGAGACCGCGTCGGCCTCGCCGTTCCTGATGATGGCTTCGGCCTGTTCGGGCTCGGTGATCAGGCCGACGGCGATCGTCGGCATGCCCACTTCAGCCTTCACACGCTGCGCGAACGGCACCTGGTAACCCGGCCCGAGCTTGATGGCCTGCTGCGGCGACACCCCGCCGCTCGACACGTGGATGGCCGCGCAGCCACGCGCTTCGAGCGCGCGCGCCAAAGCGACGGTGCCTTCGATGTCCCAACCGCCGGGCACCCAGTCGGTGGCCGAGACACGCACCCACACCGGGCGCTCGGCCGGGAAGGCCTGGCGCACCGCGTCGAACACTTCGAGCGGGAAGCGCATGCGGTTCTCGAGGCTGCCGCCGTAGGCATCGTCGCGCTTGTTCGCGATCGGCGACAAGAACTGGTGCAGCAGGTAACCGTGCGCGGCGTGGACCTCGATGCCGTCGATGCCCAACCGTGCGGCACGCTGCGCCGCGCTGACGAAGTCGTCGCGCACACGCTTCATCCCGGCGGCATCGAGCGCGGTCGGTGCTTCTTCGGCAGGCGAGTGCGGCACGGCCGAAGGCGCCACGGCTTGCCAACTGCCCGGCTCACCGGCGCGGATCTGCGAGCCGCCGTCCCAGGGCGCGCGGCTCGAGGCCTTGCGCCCGGCGTGCCCGAGTTGCATGCCGACCTTGATCGGCGAATGCGCGCGCATGGCCGCGAGCACACGTGCGAGGCCGGCTTCGTTGGCGTCGTCATACAGGCCGAGGTCACCGGGCGAGATGCGGCCCTCTGCCGACACTGCAGTGGCTTCGATGATCAGCAACCCGGCGCCCGAAACGGCCAGCTGCCCGAGGTGCATCAGGTGCCAGTCGCCGGGCGTGCCGTCGACGGCCGAGTACTGGCACATCGGCGCAATGATGATGCGGTTCGCGAGAGTCAGGCCGCCGAGGGCCAGGGGCTCGAAGAGTGCGCTCAAGGGAGGCTCCTGTTGGTGAGTGACGATGCGGCCGGCCGGCGCGCCGAGCGCCGGGCCGCCCCAAGCCGGCGCGCACCCCCTCGGGGGGTGGCTTGCCGTATCCGGTGAGCCGGGGGCGCCATCTACTGCCAGCGCCAGGTCCAGATCAGGTCGAGCGAATTGTCTTCGCCCGACTGTGCGCGCAGCGTGAAGCGCTGCGCGATGCGGTAGATCAGCTGCCAGCTGCCGGTGGTGGCGTTCAGGCCGCGTTCGTAGCCCACGTACCAGCGCCGCGAGAGCTGCTTGCCGAGCGAGATCACGGTGTCTCGCACTTCGCCGTCGCTCTGACGCACCGAGATCTCGTCGAGGCCGATCGCCTTGATGAACTGGTCGCTCACGCTTTCTTTTTCGCCCGCCAGCAGGGCCAGCGCGGCGCGTTGCAGCAGCGCGGTGTCGGTGCGGCCCAGGCCGTCGCTGGCGCGGCCCATCACGAGCCAGCTGAGCTTGTCGATCTCGGACAGTTCGGGCTCCGAGAACAGGCGGATGCGCGGCGTGACCGCGTTGCCGGTCACGGCCACGCCGACGCGCACGTCGAGGTTGGGGCGCGTGGCTTCGATGTCGAGCCGCGGGTTGTCGACCGGCCCGTTGAAGATGACCAGGCCGCGGTCGATGCTGAGCTTCTGCCCGTAGGCCGCGTAAGTGCCGTCGGCCGCGCGCACCGTGCCATTGACGGTGAGGCGGCCGTTCGGCGACGTGATGTGCAGTTCGCCACGCAGCCCGGTGTCGAGCCCGCGGCCGCGCACGCGCAGGTTCTCGCCCAGGTTCACGCGCAGGTCGAGCGCCACGTCGCGGCTGGTGGGCGCGGTGGCCGTGGGCGCCGCTGGTGTGGCGGCGGCCGATGCAGCGGCGGCCGGTGAGGCCACACCCCTGGCGCGAACCACTTCCACGTCGCTCGACAGGCTGGGCGCTTCGCTGCGTGTGAAGTCGATCGCGCCCTCGTCAACGCCGAACGAGCCATTCAATGCCAGCGTCTTGCTGTCGAGCGTGAGCTGCGCCTGGCCGCTGCTGACGATGCGCCGGTCGACCCGGCCGAGCAGCTGGAACTTGTCGGCGCTGAGCTTGAGCACGGCCTTCGGCGCTTCACCCAGGTTCGCATTGCCTTCGAGCTTGATGGTGCCCGTGCCACCCTTCGCGGTGAAACGCTCGATGCGCGCGGTGCTGCCCTGCAGCGCGATCAGCAGGTCGCCGTCGCTGATGTTCACACCCTGCAGGAAGTTGCGCACCGACAGGCCGGTGCCACGCATCTCGCCGGTGTATTCAGGCGCGTTCAGCCGCCCGCCGATGCTGGCGCTGGTGCGCAGCGCGCCGTCGATGCGCCATCCCGGTGGCACCCAGGTGCCCCAGGTGCCCAGGCTCGCCACCTGCAGTTCGAGCACGCCTTCGATCGGTGTGTCTGCGGCCGGCCAGCTGGCCTGCGGAGAAGTGCGCGCGACGATCGCGCCGGCCGCCACGCCCAGCGTCTTGCCGGCCAGCGCCTGCGTGAACGACCAGACACCGTCGTTCGCGTTCAGCGCCAGGCGCAGGTCGGTCAGGCCGAGCGCCTGGGTGCCGAGCTCGTCGGTCACGCTCAGGTCGCCGGCGCTGCGTTCGAACACGACTTCGGCGCGAAAGTCGGGCGCACTGCGCAGGTCGATCTTGCCGGCCAGCGTCAAGTCGCCGCCCCAGCCGAAGTCGGGTTGCGCGCGCGCCAGCAGCGGCGCCACGCGCATCGGCTCGATCTGCGCTTGCGCCTCGATCTGCGCGAAGCCACCTGCGCTCTCGGCGGCGCGCCACGCGATGCGGCTCCAGCGCACCGCGCCCCCCAGCAGCTCGGCGCGGCCGGGTTGCACGGTCGCGCGTGCCGGGCCGCCGGCCCATTGCAGCTCGATGCCGACGTCGCGGCTGCGCAGCAGCGGCGCTGCACTGTCGCCCCGCAGCTCGACCTGCTGCACGGTGCCGCGCCAGCCGGCGAACGGGCTGCCGGGTTGATCGAAGGCGCCGCCTTGCGCCTGCAGCACTGCCACGCTGCGCTTCGGCCCGGCAGGCGCCTGGGCGCTCTGTGCCGGGGTGGTGGCCAGCAGGCTCTCGGTCCAGGCCGGCGGCAGCGCTTTCGACTCGGCGCGCACATCGAGCGTGTGGGCGCGTGCGCCGCCCTTCAGCTGGAGTTGCACCGACGCGAGCGACGGCCCCGGCGTGGCCGCGCCCGAGCTCTTGGCCGCGGCGGCCGGCGCGGTCTGTGCGAGCGTGGCGTCGGTCAGCGCGGCCTGAATCTCTGCCGGCGCGTCGGCCGAGGTGCCGAGCTTCCACGTCGCCTGCGCGCGCTGAACGCTGGCGCTGCCGACGCGCAGGCCGTTGGCGTCGAGCTGGCCTTCGCTCGTCATCAGCGGCCAGCGGCCGGCGACACGGGCGCTTGCGCTCAGGCTGCCGGCGACGGTGCTGTCGCCAGTGGTCGACTGCAGCAGCTTGAACAGCGGCGCCAGCCGGTTCAGTGCGGGGCCGTCGATGGCCACGTCCCAGCGGTCGCCGGCACCGTCGCCGGTGGTGCCGAGCCGGCCTTCCACGCGCACGCTGTTGCCCGCCGCGTCGAGCGTCAGCAAAGGCAAGGCCACATTGCCGGCAGCGCTGCGCAAGGCCAGCTCGCCACTCAGCGGCACGCCCGCCAGCACGCTGTTCGCGACCGTGGCGGCGGCCTCGCCGCGCAACCCGGCCAGCAACGCGGCGAGTGGCATCGAGCCCGCCTTGCCCGGCACGCCGAGGTCGAAGGTGCTCTTGCCGTTCAGGCGGTTCACCGTCTTGCGCCAGGGCGAGTCTTCTGCGCCCGGCCACCACAGCGCTGGGTCGAAGTCGACGAGCGCGGCTTGCCCCTTCACTTGCCAGGGCGCATCGGGGGTCGGGTGCGTGACCAGGCCGCTGAGCGTGGCACGTGCTGCGCCGGCCAGCACCTGCGCGTCGCGCACTTCGATGCGCTGCGTGCTCAGGCTGGTGTCGAGCACGAGCCGCACGGCGCGGGCGGGGCCGCGGTCGGCGAGCTGGCCTTGCAGTTCGGCCTTCAGGTCGACCGTGGCACCGGCGCCCGACGCCGTGAGCGGCCCGCTCAACTGCATCGGCGCGGCGCGTGCATCGAGCAGCGCCGGCTTCAAGGCGGCGAGCGTGGCGGCGAGCGTCCAGCCGTCGGGGCTCCAGCGGCCGGTGCCGGTGAGGCGGCCGGCGTTCTGTTGGGGTGTGCCGAGCTCGGCTTCAAATCGGCGCAGCTCCAGCACTGAAGGGCTGTCGGGCCGGCCACCGAGCGCGAGCGTCAGGCGGTGCAGCGGCAGGCGCTGTTCGTTCCAGCGGCCGGCGGCGGCGTTCGTCACGTCGATGTCGACCGAGGCCGGCTGGTCGAGGCCGCTGCTCGCGGCCACGGCGCGCCCGCTCAGGCTCGTGGCCGGCGCGGCGCTGCTGAATGCCGACAAATCGAGCGCTTGCGTGCTCGCCTGCAGGTCGCCCAGCGGCCAGGCGGCGAACGGACGCAGCGTGGCGCGCGCGTCGAGCGACTGCGGTGCTTCTTTCGCCGCGGGTTGGGTGCGCACCGTCGCCATCAACACCGGTGCAGCCAGCGGGCCGGCGAGCGACACACCCGCGCTCCACGCGGGCACGGCACCGAACGCGGCCTGCGCGAAGCCGAGCGCGGCGTCGAGCTGCATCGGCGCGCTGCTCGCGATGCGCGCGCTGCCGCGAGCCTGCAGGCGGTCCCAGCCCAGGCTGAGGCCTTCAACGCGGTGCTCGGCGCCACCGGCTGCGCCCAGGTGCAGCTGCGCGCGCAGTTCGCGCAACGGCTTGTCGCCGAGCGCGTTCAGGTGCAGTTCGGCCACGTTCAGCGCGCGCACCTCGATCTCGAACGGCCATTTCAGGTCGGCGGGCTGGCGCAGCGGCTCGCTCTTCTTGTTCGGCGCCATGAGCACGTCGACGCGGCCGGCGTGCAGCTCTTCGAGCACCAGGCGGAACCAGCGCCCGCTGTCGCCACGGGCCAGCACGAGGCCGCGCCAGCCGACGTTGGCGAGCGTGAAGCTGTCGTCGCTGCCCGGCAGTTTGATCTGCACGCGGCGTGCCTCGAAGTCACCCAGCAGCAGGCCGCGGGGTGACTCGACCTGCACGCCGGGCACCAGCGTCAGCAGCCAGGCCGTGCCACTTTCGCTGCGCAGCGCCCAGCCGATGGTGGTGGCCAGTGCAGCCAGCAACAGCACCAGCGTCGCCAGGCCGGCAAACCACCAGCGCAGCCCGCGCCGCTTCGCTGGCAACGACGGCGGCTCGGGCAACGACGGCGTCCCGGTCTCGCTCATCAGAACGCGATCCCGATGCTCAGGTGCAAACGAACCTTCTGCGTCTCCTGGCCGTACGCCAGGTCGACCCGCAGCGGCCCGACGGGGCTGCGCCAGCGCACGCCCACCCCGTAGCCGAATACGGGTCGCAGTTCGGTCCAGCGGTCGGCGGCATTGCCGGCGTCGACGAAGGTGGCCCACCAGATTGCGGGGTACTTGGCCGAGATCGGCCGCGCGATTTCGGCGCTGGCGGTGGCCAGCGTGCGACCGCTCGAGACCACACCGGCCGTGGTCGGGCCGAGCGTGCGGTAGGCATAACCCCGTACCGACTCGTCGCCACCGGCACGGAACAGCAAGGTGTCGGGAATGCCGATGGCGTCGCGTGTGAAGACCTCGCCGGCTTCGCCGCGGAAGGTGGCGTACCAGGCGTCACCGATCGGCTGGTACCAGGTCATGCGCAGATAGAGCCGCCCGAACGGGCTGCGGCCTTTTTCGGTCACGCCGAGTACCGTGGCGCTGCCGCTCGCGTAGCCCACCGCCGCCTGCGCCGAGGTGGTGAGGCCGCGGGTCGGCAGCAGCACGCTGTCGATGTCGCGGTAGACCCAGTGGTAGTTGTACGACGCGGCGCTGCCGTTGCCGCTGGCCAGGTTGCCCTTGAGCCGGGCCTGCGTCAACTCGAAGAAGTAGAGCCGTTCGATGCGCGGCGTGTCCTGCGTGCGGCCGACACGCGCCGACCAGGAGTCGAGCACCTCGTCGGCCGCGCGCAACTGCGAAGCACTGCCTGCCACGAGGTTGCGGTAGCGGCCGTCGAGCGGGTGCGACATCAGCTCGCCGCTCCAGGACTTGAGGTTCGCACCGAGCTCGAACTTGTTCTTCGCGATCCAGCGTGTGCCGAAGACCCGCCGGTGCGTGTGCTCCAGCGTCAGGCGCGCGCCGGTGTTGGCGCTGTAACCGATGCCGGTGGTGGCCTGCTGCAGCGGCAGTTCCTTGAGCTTGACGAGCACCGGCGCGGCGCTGGCCGTCTCGGGGTTGGCGTCGAGCTCGACCGCCGCGCCTTCGAACAGGCCGACCTTCTGCACCCGCTCCTGAAAGTCGAGCAGCGCTTTCTCGGTGTACGGCGTGCCGGTGCCGAAGAAAGCGAGCTTGCGCACCGCATCTTCGTCGTAACGCTGCAGGCCTTCGATGCGGATCTCGCCGAAGCGGAACAGCGGCCCGCTGTCGAGCTGCGCCGAGAGCGTGACGCTGTTGTCGGGCGCATCGACGAGCGCGCGTGTCTCGGTCCAGGCGGCGGCGGCGTACCCGCGCGCGCGGAGCTGCGCGATGGTGAGGTTCTTCGCGTCGGTCCAGGCCGACTGTCGGAACGCCGCGCCGGCCTGCAGCGGCCACTGCCGCCGCAACGTGGCCAGCTCTTCGAGGGCCGCTGCGTCGCCTGCTTTCGCGGCGGTGTCGAGCGGGCCCTGGGCACCGAGCGTGAAGCCGGCGACCAGGGCCTGCGGGCCCGGCTCGACGATCACCACGATCAGCGGCACCTCGCCCTGCGCCGGGCCGCGCTCGACCTTCACGTCGGCGCTGAAATAGCCCGCGGTTTCCAGCAGCGAGCGTGCCTGCGCCGGTGTGCCGCGCATCAACCGTTCAAGCTCGGCCGGCGTGATGCCTTCGGCCGCCGGTGCGTTCTGGAAACGCGACAGATCGAGGTAGGTCGTGAGCAGCGTGCGCAGCGCGTCGGGCGCCTGCACCTCGACGCGGTACTCGGCACGTTCGAGCGTGGGCGCCGGCGCCTCGGCCTTGGCGGGCTCGGGTTTCGGGAGCAGAAAGACCAGGTTGGCGCAGCCCGACAGCAGGCCCGCCACCACGAGCGCGGCCGCAGCCAGCGCCCCGGTGCGAGCCGTCATTTGCTGAGCAGGCGCATCGCCCCTTCCAGCCCGGCCAGCGTGAGCGGGAACATGCGCTGGTTCATCAGTTGCTGGATCACCGCGATGCTTTGCCGGTAGCCCCACACACCTTGCGGTTCGGGGTTGATCCAGGCGAACTTCGGGAAGGCCTGCGTGAGCCGCGCCAGCCATTCGGCGCCGGCTTCTTCGTTGTTGTATTCGACGCTGCCGCCGGGCTGCAGGATCTCGTACGGGCTCATCGTGGCGTCGCCCACGAAGATGAGCTTGTAGTCCTTGTTGTACTTGCGCAGGATGTCCATCGTGGCGAACTTTTCGCTGTAACGACGGCGGTTGTTCTTCCACATGAAGTCGTAGACGCAGTTGTGGAAATAGTAGAACTCGAGGTGCTTGAACTCGCTCTTGGCGGCACTGAAGATCTCTTCGACGCGGTGGATGTGTTCGTCCATCGTGCCGCCCACGTCCATCAGCAGCAGCACCTTCACCTTGTTGTGGCGCTCGGGCACCATCTTGATGTCGAGCCAGCCGGCGTTCGCGGCGGTGCTGCGGATCGTGTCGTCGAGGTCGAGCTCTTCTTCCGAGCCTTCGCGGGCGAATCGGCGCAGCCGGCGCAAGGCCACCTTGATGTTGCGCGTGCCGAGCTCGAGCGTGTCGTCGTAGTCCTTGAACTGGCGCTGGTCCCACACTTTCACCGCGCTCTTGTTGCGGCCCTTCTCCTGGCCGATGCGGATGCCCTGCGGGTTGTAGCCGTAGGCGCCGAAAGGCGAGGTGCCCCCGGTGCCGATCATCTTGTTGCCACCTTCGTGGCGCTCTTTCTGTTCTTCGAAACGCTTCTTGAGCGTTTCCATCAGCTCGTCCCAACCCATCTTCTCGATCAGCGCCTTTTCTTCGGCGCTGAGTTCGAGCTCCATCTTCTTCTGCAGCCAGTCGAGCGGCACGTCTTGCGTGAAGTCGGTGAGCAGTTCGACGCCCTTGAAGTAGGCGGCGAAAGCGCGGTCGAACTTGTCGAAGTTGGCTTCGTCCTTCACCAGCGAGGTGCGGGCGAGGTAGTAGAACTTGTCGATGGTGGGGCCGTTGGGGTCGTTCTCGTCGGCGTCGATCACGCCCGACTTGATGGCCTCGAGCAGCGTGAGGTATTCCTTCACCGAGACCTTCAGCTTGGCGGCGCGCAGGGTGAAGAAGAAGTTGATGAGCATGGTGGTGCGGCCCGTTGGCGCGCCCGCGGCGGTGCGCGGGCGGGCGAAGACCGGAGCATAGCCGGGAGCGTGTCCCCAGAGGCTCGGCCGGGTCTTCGGGGGGCCGTAACCGGTTGTTGCGCGATGGAATGCTGTCATGTTTGCGGCGCTGTTTGCCACCCGGGGTGGCGGGTCAGAGCCGCTGGCCGTGGCCGAGGGGTAGGTGTTGACCGCGCCCTGCCGTAACGGTCACGTCCTTTTGTCGTTTTCACACCCCTTCAGAAGCCGCAGTTGCGCAGGAGCAAGCCAGGGCTCTTCTACCGATTCCGGGAACGCGGAGCCTGCGGTATGGTTTGCGCTCGCGAGCTCCCCGGTATCCGCCCGCGTCGTCATGGAAAACCATCTCGCTTCGCCCCTGATCCTGCTCATTGCGGCGCAGCTCACGCTGTACGCATTGGGCTGGGCTGTGTGCAGCATGGTCGTTCCCGAAGAACGTGCCGCCGCGCTGAACTGGTGCTTGTTCGGCGTGCTTGCCGGCGTGGGCCTGCTGCTGATCGGCCTGCGAACCGAGGATCGCGGCTGGTGGGCGTATTGCGGCAGCAACGTGTTCACCACGCTGAGCTACCTGGCGCTGCTGCGCGGCGGCGAGTCGTTCGTGCGCCTGCCGCCGCGCAATGCCGAGCACCTGCTGGTGGCCGCGGCCATTGTCGCGGTGTTCGTCTTGTTCGGGCCCTCCGCCGAGCACGCGCCGGCGCGTCTGCTCTTTCTGTACGGCGTGTCGGCTGCGCTGCTGGTTCGAACTCTGTTGCGCCTGCAGGCCCCGATCCGTACAGAGTTCGGCGCAAAGGTCTTGTGGGTGGTGATGCCCTCGGGCGTCCTGATCGCCACGATCTTCGTCGGCCGTGTCGTGCAGCAGGCGATGCACATGGACTTGCCCCTCGAACTTCATCGCGCCGGCCCCGACAACACCCCGACCATGGTGGGCTACCTTGTCGGCGCGGCGCTGTTCAATTTCGGGTTCCTGTCGCTGCTGATCATGCGGTTGACCCGGCGCCTGCGCGAACTGTCGCGACTCGACCCGCTCACCGGGCTGCTGAACCGGCGGGCGCTCGGCCTGGAGCTCGAGCGCGAATGGCGGCGTTTTCGGCGCGACGGCACGCCGCTCGCGGTGCTGGCGATCGACATCGACCACTTCAAGGCCGTGAACGACAACCTGGGTCATGCCGCCGGTGACGCGGTGCTCGTGGCCGTGGCGCAGCAACTGCGCGCCAGCGCTCGCCAGACCGACGTGGTGGCGCGCACCGGTGGTGAAGAGTTCGTGCTGTTGATGACCGGCGCACAGCCGCAGGGTGCCGAAGAAGCGGCGCAGCGGCTTCGCGAGGCGATCGCAGGCGCGACCGTGGTTTTCGCTGGCCGCGGCATGGCTGTCACGGTGAGCGTCGGCCTGGCACTGCCTGAGGCTGCCGATGCAGACGCGTCGGCCTTGATGCAGCGCGCCGACAAACTCCTCTACCGTGCCAAGTCAGAAGGGCGCAACCGCGTCTGTTTCGACGCTCGCCAAGCCGACATCGGCAGCGCCCCTGCGGCGTGAATCACTTCGGCGCTGCGGGGCGCCGGTTCGCCGGCGCACGATCGTGCCGCTTCAGCCAACTGAAGAATTCGCCGTACCAGAGCTGCGAGTTGCGTGGCTTGAGCACCCAGTGGTTCTCGTCGGGGAACCAGAGCAGGCGGGCGTCGATGCCCTTGGCCTGCAGCGTGTTGTAGTAGGCCAGGCCTTGCTGGTCGGGCACGCGGTAGTCGAGCGCACCGTGGATCACGAGCGTCGGCGTTTTCATCGCGGACACGAAATTGCTGGGGCTCTGTGATTGCACCTTGGCCGGGTCTTCCCAGTACCAGCCGCCCAGCTCCTTGGCGTGCCAGGTGTAGGCGTCGTCGCTGAACATCGCCTGCCAGTCGAAGCAACCGGCATGGCACACGTAGGCGTTGTACCGGCCCGCTTTCACGTGGCCGTTCATCCACGCGACCATGTAGCCGCCGTAGCTGCCACCGGCAGCGAACACGCGCTTGCGGTCGGCCCATGGTTGCTTGAGCAGCCAGTCGGTGCCGGCTTCCACGTCCTGCAGTTCGAGCTCGCCCCAGCGGTGCGTGATACTGTCGAGGAAAGCCTGGCCGAAGCCGCTGGAGCCGTGGTAGTTGACGCACGCCACCACGTAACCCTGGGCCGCGAACGCGTGGGTGTTCCAGCGGTAGTGGAAGGTGTCACCGGCCGCAGCGTGCGGCCCGCCGTGGATGCTGTGCAACACCGGGTACTTCTTCTTGCGATCGAAGCGCGGCGGGTAGGTGAGCCACATCTGCACCGGCTCGCCGAGCGCACCCTTGACCGTGACTTCTTCGCACGCCCCGAGCCGCAGCGTGCCGAGCAGCTTGTCGTTGAAGGTTTCGAGCCGCAACGGCGCCTGGCCGTCGCGCACGGCATGCACCCGCGCCGGGTGCATCAGCGCATCGGCCACGCTCGCGACCACGCCACCGGCCACGTCGAAGCCCTGCACCCAACCGCCCTGGGCCACGACGCTCGCGGTGCGGCTTTCGATCACATAGCGGTAGAGGTGTTTGCGGCCGCGGTCTTCGGCGGCGAAGTAGAGCGCGCTGGTGTCGCTGCCCCAGCGCAGCGGGCCTTCGACGGCGTGGTCCCACTCATCGCTGAGCAGGTGCCAGCGGCCGCCACGCTCGAGCAGCGCGGCGCGGCCGGGCATGGTGTGCTTCTTGCCGGTGTGGGCCGCGCTCATCGCGATGTGCCGGCCATCGGGGCTGTAGCGCGGCGCGTCGAAGTCCCAGGCGGCGTCGCTGGTCAGCGCCGCGAACTTGCCCGTGCGCAGGTTCAGCTCGGTCAGCGCCTTGCGGTTCTCGATGCGTTTTTGCGGCTGCGGGTCGTGCGTGAACACGATGTGCCGGCCATCAGGCGAGATGTCGAAGCAGTTCGCGTCGGGGTCGGTGCGTGGCAGTTCGTAGGGCGTGCCTTCGAACAGGTCGGTCACACGGCCGCTGGCCAGATCGAGAACATGCAGGTGCGCCACCCGGCCCATCGGCAGGTTCTGGTCCCAGAAGCGGTATTGCGCTTCGCTGGTGACGTAGCCGCTGGCCTTGCGGTCCTTGAACTCCTTGAGCTTCTTCGCTTGTGCTTTGGAGCCCTTCAGTTCCGGCCAGACCCAGGCGATGAAGGCGATTCGGCGGCCGTCGGGAAACCACTTGAAAGCGTCGATGCCGGGTGCGTAGTCGCTGATGCGGCGCGCCTCGCCGCCGTCGGGCGCGATCACGTAGAGCTGCGGCGCGTCGTCTTTCTTGCCTTGCTGCTCGCGCCTGGCGACGAAGGCGATCTGTTCACCGGTGGGCGACCAGGCGGGCTGCCCGTCCTTGTCGCCGCAGCTGGTGAGCGCGCGTGCAGCGCCACCGAATGTGGAGAGCAGCCACAGGCTGCTGCGGCTGTTGTTCTCGTCCATCGAAAAGCGGCTGACCGAACACACCGCCTGCGCGCCGTCGGGTGACAGGCTGATGCCACCGATGCGTTCGAACTGCCAGAGCTCGTCGACCGTGAGGTTCTTTTTCTTGTCGGCCATGGTGCAACCTTTTCAGCGGGGTTTGTCGAGTTGCCAGCGCAGGTGGGTTTTCACGGTCGGCCACTCGGCTTCGGTGATGCTGTAGACGGCGGTGTCGCGCAGCGTGCCGTTGCTGGCGCGCTGGTGGTTGCGCAGGATGCCGTCGAGCTTGGCGCCGAGGCGCTCGATCGCGCGCCGGCTCTGCTGGTTGAAATAGTGAGTGCGGAACTCGACGGCGATGCAGCCGAGCGTTTCGAACGCGTGGCCGAGCAGCAGCAGCTTGCACTCGGTGTTGAACGGGCTGCGCTGCATGCGCGCCGCCGTCCAGGTGGAGCCGATCTCGACACGCTTGTGTGTGGCATCGACGTTCATGTAGGTCGTCATGCCGGCCACACGCCCGTCGCCATCGCGGGTGGTGAACGCCAGCATCGCGCCCTTGGCCTGCAGGTCGAGCCGGCGTGCGATCTCGGCGCTCATGCCCTCGGGCGACGGCACGGCGGTGTACCAGAGCTTCCAGAGTTCGCCGTCGCGCGTGGCGTCGACGAGCTCGTCGTGATGCTCGGGCGCCAGCGGCTCGAGCGAGCAGTGCGCACCGACCAGCCGAACCGGCGACAACCAGGCCGCCATGTCAGCGGTTGTGCCGTTGCATGAACACGAGCTTCTCGAACAGTGACACGTCCTGTTCGTTCTTCAGCAGCGCGCCCACCAGCGGTGGCACGGCCACCTTGTCGTCCTTGCTCTGCAGCACCTCGAGCGGAATGTCTTCGGCCACCAGCAGCTTGAGCCAGTCGAGCAGCTCGCTGGTCGAAGGCTTCTTCTTCAGGCCCGGCAGGTTGCGCACGTCGTAGAAGTTCTTCAGCGCGGCGCCCAGCAGCTCTTTCTTCAGCGACGGGAAGTGCACTTCAACGATCGCCTTCATGGTCTCGGCGTCGGGGAACTTGATGTAGTGGAAGAAGCAGCGGCGCAGGAACGCGTCGGGCAGCTCTTTCTCGTTGTTCGAGGTGATGAACACCAGCGGCCGGTGTTTCGCCTTCACGAGCTCGCGTGTTTCGTACACGTAGAACTCCATGCGGTCGATCTCGCGCAGCAGGTCGTTCGGGAACTCGATGTCGGCCTTGTCGATCTCGTCGATCAGCAGCACCACCGGCTGCTCGGCCGTGAAGGCCTGCCACAGCACACCCTTGACGATGTAGTTGTGGATGTCTTTCACCTTCTCGTCGCCGAGCTGGCTGTCGCGCAGGCGACTCACGGCGTCGTACTCGTACAGGCCCTGCTGGGCCTTCGTGGTGCTCTTGATGTGCCACTGCAGCAGCGGCATCTTCAGCGCCAGCGCCACTTCTTCGGCCAGCATCGTCTTGCCGGTGCCGGGCTCGCCCTTCACGAGCAGCGGGCGCTTCAGGGTCGAGGCGGCGTTCACCGCCAGCATCAGGTCGGGGGTGGCGACGTAGTTTTCAGAGCCTTGAAACTTCATGACGCGGTCTCGAGAGACGGTGGTGTTGGGGGTCTCGAACCAGTATAAGGGCGCCCCCTATAATCCCGCGTTGCTGAGCAAAACCCCGCCTTCCGCCACCATGAAAAAGCTTCTTTCGCTGTTGATCGCGCTGGCCGCCACCGGCCTTTCCCTGCAAGCGCAGGCCCAGGACGCCAAGGCCGGCGAAAAGAAGGCGGCGATGTGCATCGGCTGCCACGGCATCCCCGGCTACCAGGCCAGCTTCCCCGAGATCTACAAGGTGCCGATGATTGCGGGGCAGGGCGCCAAGTACATCGTCTCGTCGCTCACCGCCTACAAGAAGGGCGACCGCAAGCACCCGACCATGCGCGCCATTGCGGCGTCGCTCAGCGACCAGGACATGGCCGATCTGGCCGCGTTCTACGAGACCGAAGCCAAGGGCGATGCGCCCGACACCAAGACCGCCGCTGCGCCGTCGGCCGCGGTGGCCGAGTTGCTGAAGAAGGGCAACTGCGCTTCCTGCCACGGCGAGAACTTCAGCAAGCCGATCGACCCGAGCTACCCCAAGCTCGCCGGCCAGCACGCCGACTACCTGTACCAGGCGCTGAAGGCCTACCAGACCGACAAGAACCCGCAGGTCGGCCGCAACAACGCCATCATGATGGGCATGGCCAAGCCGTTCACCCACGCCGAACTCAAGCTCGTGAGCGGTTACCTCGCCACCCTGCCGACCGAGCTGAAGACGGTGCCTCAGTCACGGTTCCGCTGAGGCAAATCACACAATCCTGAAGGCCGCTGCGATCCAGCGGCTTTTTTCATTGGGCACGACCGAGCGGGGTGGCTCAACTCCCGGCCAGAATGGACGATATCGTGGTTGACTCTCGTCCTGCGACCCGCCCATGCTGAAGAAGATCGCCATCCAAGACCTGCGCCTGGGCATGCACCTGCATGAACTCTGCGGGCCCTGGCTCGACCACCCGTTCTGGCGTGCGAAGTTCCTGCTGACCGACCCGGCTGATATCGCCAAGCTGCATGCCAGCGGCATCACCGAATGCTGGATCGACAACGCCAAAGGCGCCGATGTGGCAGCGGCTGCGGCCGAAGCTGCGCCCGCGCCGGTGGTGATGGCGGTTCCCGAGGAAGCGCCTGCCGAACCGAAAGCGGCCGAAGCCGCGGCGTGTTCCATCAACGAAGAACTCGCGCGCGCCGCGCAGCTGGTGAAGAAGTCGCGCACGGCCGTGCTGTCGCTGTTCAGCGAGGCGCGCATGGGCAAGACCATGAACACCGAGCAGTGCGCCGAACTGGTCGGCGAGATCACCGAATCGGTGTGGCGCAACCCGGGCGCGCTCGTCAGCCTGGCGCGTCTGAAGACCCACGACGACTACTCGTACATGCACTCGGTGGCGGTGTGCGCGCTGATGGTCTCGCTGGCGCGCCAGCTCGGCCAGAGCGAAGCCGAAGCGCGCGAGGCCGGCCTGGCCGGCCTGCTGCACGACATGGGCAAGGCGCTGATGCCGCTCGAGGTGCTGAACAAGCCCGGCAAGCTGACCGATGCCGAATACGACCTGATCAAGACCCACCCCGAGCGCGGCCACGAACTGCTGCTGGGTGGGAGTGCCGGCGCCATGGCGCTCGACGTCTGCCTGCACCACCACGAGCGGCCCGACGGCAAGGGCTACCCGCATGGCCTGGCCGGCGCCGCGTTGACGCAGATGGCGCGCATGGGGGGCGTGTGCGACGTCTACGACGCCATCACCTCGAACCGCCCCTACAAGGCGGGCTGGGACCCGGCCGAGTCGATCGCGCGCATGGCCGAATGGACCAAGCAGGGCCAGTTCGACCCGCTGATCGTTCACGCCTTCGTTTCCAGCCTGGGCATCTACCCCACCGGCTCGCTGGTGCGGCTGCACTCGGGCCGGCTGGCAGTGGTGGTCGAGCAGAACCCGGCGGCGCTGGCGGCGCCGCAGGTGAAGGTGTTCTTCTCGACCAAGGCGCAGATGCCCGTGCCGCCCGAGCTCGTCGACCTGAACCAGCCCGGCTGCAGCGAACGCATCATCGGCCGCGAGTCGAACGCGGTGTGGCAGTTCAAGCACCTCGACGAGCTCTGGGCCGGGCGAGAAGCGCTCGACAAGGCGCGCGGCAGCGGCGCCCGCAAAGGCTGAAACCCGCGCCACGCTCCGGCTCCGGTCTGGCCCTTAAACTGCGGCCACAAACCACTCTTCGGAGCCAGAGATGAAGCTGATGTTTTCTGCCGCGTTGCTCGCCGCGCTGAGCCTGGGCACGGCCCAGGCACAAACGCTGCGCTGGGCCTCGCAGGGCGACGCCCAGACCATGGACCCGCATTCGCAGAACGAGTCGATGACGAATGCGATGAACGGCCAGGTCTACGAAGCGCTCGTCAACTACGACAAGAAGCTCGGCATGGACACCATCCTCGCCGCCAGCTACCAGATGGTGACCCCGACCCTGTGGCGCTTCAAGCTGCGCCCGAACGTGAAGTTCTCCGACGGTGCGCCGTTCACGGCCGACGACGTGGTGTTCTCGGTGCTGCGCGCACGCATGGGCACGTCGGACATCAAGGTCTACGCCAACGCGGTCGGCGAGCCGAAGAAGGTCGACGCGCTCACGGTCGAGTTCACGCTGAAAGACTTCAACCCGGTGTTCCTGGAGCACCTGTCGACGATCCAGATCATGAACAAGGCCTGGTGCGAGAAATACAAGGCCGAGAAGCCGATCGACTTCAAGAACAAGGAAGAAGGCTTCGCCTCGCTCAACTCGAACGGCACCGGCCCGTTCATGCTGGTCTCGCGCGCGCCCGACACCAAGACCGTCTACAAGCGCAACCCGAACTGGTGGGGCAAGTTCGAGGGCAACGTGCAGGACGTGGTCTACACACCGATCAAGAACGACGCCACGCGCACCGCCGCCCTCGTGTCGGGCGAGATCGACTTCGTGCTCGACCCGGCGCCGACCGACGTCGACAAGCTGCGCGCCACCAGCGGCGTGAAAGTGATCGACGGCCCCGAGAACCGCATCGTCTTCATCGGCATGGACCAGAAGAGCGACGAGCTGGCCTACAGCAGCGTGAAGGGCAAGAACCCCTTCAAGGACCTGCGGGTTCGCCAGGCGCTCTACGACGCGATCGACATCGACACGCTCAAGACACGCCTGATGCGCAACCAGGCCTACCCGACCGGCGGCATCACGCCTTCGCCGCTGGCCGCCTTCAACGACCCGGCGATCGAGACGCGCCGGCCCTACAACCTGGAAGGCGCGAAGAAGCTGATGGTCGACGCGGGCTACCCCGACGGTTTCGAAGTCACGCTCGACTGCCCGAACAACCGCTACATCAACGACGAGAAGATCTGCCTCGCGCTGGCCGCGATGTGGGCCAAGCTGAACGTGAAGGTGCGTGTCAACGCCATGCCGCGCGCCAACTACTTCCCCAAGGTGCAGAAGTACGACACCTCGATGTACATGCTCGGCTGGGGCGGTGCCAGCACCGACGCCGAAAGCACGCTCACGCCGGTGCTGCGCAACCGCGGCGAGGGTGGCGTGGGCTCGTGGAACTTCGGCCAGTACAGCGACGCCAAGCTCGATGAGCTGGCGGCCGCGTCGAGCAAGGAAGCCGACCCGAAGAAGCGCAAGGAGCTGATCATCGCGGCGCTCAAGCAGCACAACGCCCAAGTGCACAACCTGCCGCTGCACCGCCAGGTGATCCCGTGGGCTTCGCGCCAGAACGTCGAGGTCGTGCACCGCGCCGACAATTGGCTCGAGTGGCGCTGGATCACGATCAAGCAGTGAACTGAGCCACGAAAAAGCCCCGCACTCGGCGGGGCTGGCAGGGCGGGGGCAGCTCGACTCAGAAGCTCGTCCATTCGTCGTCGGTGCCGGTCTTGCGTGGCGCCGCTTCGGGGCGCGGTGCAGGCGCTGCCACTTTGGCTTTGGTGCCGAAGGTCGGCCGGGTCACGTTCTTGGCGCGGCCCGGGCCACGCCGTTCGGCATTGCTTGGGGCGGGGCTGGCCGTGAAGGCGGCCGGGGCGAAATTCGCGGCGTTGCCCTGGGCCAGCTTGAACACCGCCACCACCTGCACCAGCTGGTTTGCCTGCACTTTCAGGCTCTCGGCGGCGGCGGCACTTTCTTCCACCAGCGCGGCGTTCTGCTGCGTGGTCTGGTCCATCTGGCTCACCGCTTCGCCGATCTGGGCCACGCCGGCCGACTGTTCGGTGCTGGCGGCGCTGATCTCGCCCATGATGTCGGTCACGCGCCTGATCGAGTTGACCACTTCGGTCATGGTGGCGCCGGCCTGGTCGACCAGGACCGTGCCCTGTTCGACCCGCTCCACGCTGGCGCTGATCAGGCTCTTGATCTCCTTGGCCGCATCGGCCGAGCGCCCGGCCAGGCTGCGCACTTCGGAGGCCACGACCGCAAAGCCGCGGCCCTGTTCGCCGGCGCGCGCCGCTTCGACCGCCGCATTCAGGGCCAGGATGTTGGTCTGGAAAGCGATGCCGTCGATCACGCTGATGATGTCGGCGATCTTCTTCGAGCTGTCGTTGATGCCCTTCATCGTGGTCACCACCTGGCCGACCACGTCACCGCCCTGCATCGCGACGCTGCTCGCGTTCATGGCCAACTGGTTGGCCTGCTTGGCGTTGTCGGCGTTCTGCTTGACGGTGGAGCTGAGCTCTTCCATCGAGGCGGCGGTCTCTTCCAGCGCCGAGGCCTGCTCTTCGGTGCGCTGGCTCAGGTCGTTGTTGCCCTGGGCGATCTGCGACGAGGCGCTGGCCACGCCCTCGGCGTTCTGGCGCACTTCGCCAACAATGCGCGTGAGGTTGTCCTTCATGTGTGACAGCGCGACCAGCAGTTGTGCCGTCTCGTCCTTGCCTTCGACGCGCAGGTCCACCGTCAGGTCACCTTCGGCCACGCGCACGGCGGCGGCCTGAGCCCGTTTGATCGGTGTCGTGATGGACCGTACGATCAGCCAGCCGAACCAGCCGGCAAACAACAAGCCGCCGACCATCGCGACCGCGAAAGACGTTCGCATCGTGGCGTAGCGGGCCGCGGCCTCGTCGTACTCCTTCTTGGCCTCTTCCAGTTGCACTGTGGTCAGGGAATAGATTCCTTTCTCCACAGGTGCGTACAACGGACGCACCTTGTCGGTCAGAAGACGCGTGGCATCCTTCAGGTCGTTGGCGCGCAGAGCAGCCAGCGTGGGCTGCAAGCCTTCTTGCAGGAACTTGTTGCGGTCCTCGACGAAGGCCTTGGCCAGTGCTTCTTCTTCCCGTGTCGCCTTGGTCGCCGCGTAGGCATCCCAGACCTTGGAGGCTTCGACCAGGTTGGCATCGACCTTCGCCGTGCGCTCCTTGATGAACTCGGGTGTGGGCGTGTTCAGCGCGGCGGCGGTGTCGAGCCGGACTCGCAGCAACAGGGCTTTGACCTCGCCGAGTTGACTGGTGGGAACGGTGCGATCCTCATAGACTGTTTTCAGCGCATCGTTTGATTTTCCGAGGCCGACCAGGCCGAGCACGCCGATGCTGACCATCAGTGCCGACAGGACGCAGATCAGCAGCATCAACCGGGTTTGGATTTTCAAGTTGTTCATGGGGTATCGTTTGAAAGTGACTTGGGGGCGTTCGAAGGGCTTTGCGGCAATTGGCTCAGTACGAGGATTGTTCGATCAGCCCATTCCCGGGGCTGCTCATCAGCTTTTCGAAGTTGACGAGGGTCAGCATCCGCGTGTCGAGCCCGTAACCTGTTTTCGGCCGTGGCGGTGACAACTTGAGCCGCCACCGCAGGCTTGCGAGACGCGCCTCTTTCAATGACCGAACAGCAAGGACGCAGCAATCGCCCACATCACGAGCGCGATGGCGGCGTCGAGGATCTTCCAGGCCAGCGGCCGCTCGAACAGGCCGCGCAGGCCGCGTGCGCCGAACCCGAGCGCGAAGAACCAGATGAAGCTGGCCGCCGTGGCGCCGACACCGAAGGCCGCGCGGGAGCCTTCGGGTTGCTGCGCCGAGATCGAACCGAGCAGCACCACCGTGTCGAGCCAGCAGTGCGGGTTGAGGTAGGTGAACGCCAGGCAGGTGGTGATGGCGGCGCGCAGGCTCATCGGCGCGCCCGCCGCGGCGTGCAGCGTTTCCGAGCCGAAAGCGCGCCGCGCGGCGAGAGCGCCGTAGGCGATCAGAAACGCGGCACCGCCGTAGCGCGCCAATGCCAGCAGCTTCGGGTGGCCTTGCACCAGCGCACCGAGACCGGCCACGCCGAGCGTGATGAGCAGTGCGTCCGACAGCGCGCACACCAGCACGACCGCGAGCACGTGCTCACGTTTGATGCCCTGGCGCAGCACGAAGGCGTTCTGCGCGCCGATGGCGATGATCAGCGCCGCCGAGGTGGCGAAGCCCTTGAAGAAGACGAAATCCATCCCGCAAGGCTAACGTGCCGCGGGCTCACAGAAAGTTCTGCAGCATCCTCTCGAGAGCCATCGTGAACGGCACCTGCAGCATCGGCAGCGTGAGCAGCACGCCGATCAGGCCGACCGACACGGTGATCGGAAAGCCGATCGCGAAGATGTTCATCTGCTGCGCCACGCGCGAGATCACGCCCAGCACCAGGTTCACGAACAGCAGCATGCCGATCAGCGGCAGCGCGATCCACAGCCCAAGGCGAAAGATCTCGGCGCCCCAGGTCTGCGGCTGCACCGCGCGCAGAAAGGCGAAGGGCTCGGGGCCGACCGGGAACACCTGAAAACTCTGCACCACGGCCGCGATCACCAGCAGGTGCCCGCCGGTCACGATGAACAGCCAGCTCACGCTGATGCCGAAGAAGCGGCTCGTCGCGGTGGCTTCGCCGCCGGTCATCGGGTTGAAGAACCCGGCGAAGTTCAGGCCCATCTGCAGGCCGATCAGTTCGCCCGCGAACTCGACGGCGCTGAAGACGATGCGCACGGCGAAGCCGATCGACACACCGATCAGCATCTGCTGGATCACGGCGAGCACGGCCGCGGGCGAGTCGAGCGGGATCAGCGGCATCGCGGGCAGGCTCGCCTGCGCGCAGAACGCGATCAGGAAAGCGAGTGCGACGCGGATGCGCATCGGCACCGTGCGCTGGCCGAGCACCGGCAGCGAGCCGAACAGCGCCAGCACACGCAGAAAAGGCCACAGGATCGGCGTGACCCAGGCCAGCACCTGGGCTTCGGTGAAGGTGAGCACCGCGAAACCCGAGGCCGTGACGCTCAGCCGACGACCGAGGGGATCGATTGCAAGGTGCGCTGCAGGTATTCCACCAAGGTGGTCAGCATCCACGGCCCGGCCACGGCCAGCACCGCGACAGCGGCCACGACCTTGGGCACGAACGACAGCGTGGCTTCGTGGATCTGTGTGGCGGCCTGGAAGATGCTCACGAGCAGGCCGACCGCCAGGATCGTCAGCAGCACGGGCGCGGCGACCATCAGCAGCATGTACAGGCCTTGCTGGCCATGGTTGAAGACTTGGGTGGCGTCCATGGGTTCGGCTCGTGGGTCAGGTGGCGAAGCTGGAAGCCAGCGAACCCAGCAGCAGGTTCCAGCCGTCCGCCAGCACGAACAGCATCAGCTTGAAGGGCAGGGCGATCAGCACTGGCGACAACATCATCATGCCCAGGCTCATCAACACGCTGGCGACGATCATGTCGATGATCAGGAACGGGATGAAGATCAGAAAGCCGATCTGGAACGCGCTCTTCAGCTCGCTCGTCACGAAGGCCGGCACCAGCACCTTGAAGGGCACGTCGGCGGTCTTGACGGCCGGGTCGACCTTGGCGAGCTTGGCGAACAGCATCACGTCGGCCTGGCGTGTCTGCTTGAGCATGAAGGCGCGCATCGGCACTTCGCCGCGCTTCAGGGCCTCGTCGAACTGGATCTTGTTCTCGGCGAAGGGCTGGTAGGCCTCGGCGTAGACCTTGTCGATGGTCGGGCTCATCACGAAGAAGGTGAGGAACAGGCTCAGCCCCACCACCACCTGGTTCGGCGGCGCGGCCTGCGTGCCCATCGCCTGGCGCAGCAGGCTGAGCACGATCACGATGCGCGTGAAGCCGGTCATCAGCAACAGCACGGCCGGCAGGAAGCTGAGCGCCGTGAAGAACAGCAGCGTCTGGATCGGCACCGAATAACTCGTGCCACCCGCGCCCTGGCCGACCATCAACGGCAGGCTCGCGCCGCCGCTCGTCTGCGCTAAAGCCACTGCAGGAATGGCCGAAAACACCGCAAGCGCGCAGAGCGCGAGCCGCCGGGCCGATGCGGCACAAAAAACAGTGCGCTCAGCGTTCACCGGCCAGCCCCTTGTCTTGCCGCAGCTTGCCGAGCATCTGCGCGAAACCCGGCATGGGCGGTGTGGCGCTCATCGGTGCATCGGCCTGCGGCTCCATCGAATGCAGCGTGGTGATGCTGTTCGGCGTGACGCCCAGCACCAGCCAGCGCCGCGCTTCGCCCCGGCCGACCTCGACCGTCACGACCCGCTGGTTCGCCGAGAGCGGCAGCACCGCCACATGGCGCATCAGGCCGCTCGACGCCGCGCCGCCCATCGGCGTGCGCTTGAGCAACCACAGCGCGAGCGGGATCACCGCCACGATCGCCAGAAACCACAGCAGCGAAGCTGCCCAAGAACCCGTGGACATCGGCGTTCAGCCCCGGCTCAGGCGGCGCATGCGCTCGCTGGGGGTCACGATGTCGGTGAGCCGGATGCCGAACTTGTCGTTCACGACCACCACTTCGCCCTGGGCGATCAGGTAGCCGTTGACAAGCACGTCCATCGGTTCGCCGGCCATCGCTTCGAGCTCGACCACCGAGCCGTGCGCGAGCTGCAGGATGTGCTTGATCGGCACCCGCGTGCGCCCCAGTTCCACGGTGAGCTGCACCGGGATGTCGAGGATCATGTTGATGTCGTTGCCCGCCGCGCTGCCGGTGGTGGGGCTGAAGTTCTGGAACGAGGCCGGCGAGACCTGGTCCTGCACTTCGGTGGCCGCTTCGGGTTTCGACTCGGCCAGCGCGGCGGCCCATTCGGCGGCCATCGCGTCGGTTTCGTCGGCGGCAGCGGCGGTGTTTTCAGTGCTCATTGCTTACTCCCATCCAGCCCGGTTGAGAGCTGTTCAACAGTTGATCGACCTTCAGCGCGTATTTGCCGTTCGACGTCCCGTAGTGGCAGTCGAGCACCGGCACACCGGCCACCTTGGCCTGGATGGACTGGCGCAGGTCCAGTTCGATGAAGTCGCCGGCCTTGAACGAGAGCAGTTGTTCCACCGTGGCCGGTGCCTGCGCCAGCTCGGCGATCAGCTCGACCTCGGCCGATTGGATCTGCTCTTTCATCAGGTTGATCCAGCGCCGGTCGGGCTCGCCGGCGTCACCCTGCACGGTCGAATAGAGAACGTCGCGGATCGGCTCGAGCGTCGAGTACGGAATGCAGAAGTGGATCGCGCCGCTGGTGTCGCCGATCTCCAGCGTGAAGCTGGTCGTGATGACGATCTCGCTCGGTGTGGCGATGTTGGCGAACTGCGGCTGCATCTCCGAGCGCTGGTAGGCCAGCTCGAGCGGGTAGATGCCGTGCCAGGCCTTCTTGTATTCGGCCGTCACGACCTCGATGAGGCGGCTGATCACACGCACTTCGGTCGCCGAGAAGTCGCGCCCTTCGATGCGGGTGTGGTATTTGCCGGCGCCACCGAAGAGCGCGTCGATCACCGAGAACACGAGCGTCGGGTCGCACACGATCAGGCCCGAACCGCGCAGCGGCTTCACGCTGACGATGTTGAAGTTGGTCGGCACCACGATCTCGCGCAGGAAGGCGCTGTACTTCTGCACCTTGGTCGGGCCGATCGAGATTTCGGGGCTCTTGCGGATCAGGTGGAACACGCCGAGCCGGATGTTGCGGGCGAAGCGCTCGTTGATGATTTCCATCGTGGGCATGCGCCCACGAACGATCCGCTCCTGGCTGGCCAGGTCGTAGTCGCGGATCGAGCCTTTCTCGGTCGGCTCGGCCTCCAGGCTCTGGCTGTCGCCGGTGATGCCCTGAAGCAGCGCGTCGACTTCGTCCTGCGAAAGGATCGGCTGGCTCATGTGTGCACCCTAGGCGCTGCGCGCCGTCCCGCCGAGCGGGAGCATTCGCACTTGGGGCGGCCCGGCGTGCTCATTGGATGATGAAGTTCGAGAAGTGCACGTGCACGATCGGGTTCGGCTCGGTCGCCGCCTTCTTGGCCTTCTTCTTCGGCTTCTTCTCGACTTCGTCGTCGCCTTCTTCCTTGGCCGCAGGCGCCTCGGCCGGCTTGGCTTCGGTCACGGCTTCGGGTTCGGCGACCTCGATGCCCATGGTGCGGGCCGCTTCGAGCTGCACCTGGTTCGCGAGCATCTCCTTGCCCGAGCGGTCGAGCAGTTCGCCCGAGGTCTTGTGCGCCAGGATCATCAAAATGGCATTGCGGATCGCCGGCATGTAGAGTTTCAGTTCGTCGGCGAACTTGGCGTCGTGCAGTTCCAGCGTGATGCCGATCTGGGCGTAGCGGTCGGCGTCCTTGTCGGCCAGGTTCACGACGAAGGGGTCGAGCGGCAGAAAGGTGGGCGGGTGCTTGGGGTCGCGCTTGGCGGCCTTGTGTGCGCCGGCGGAAGCACCTTCATCGGCGCCTTCTTCGGCGGCTGCGGCTGCTGCGGCCTTTTTCTTCATGTAGAAGGCCGCGCCACCACCGCCGGCGAGCACCACCAGCAGCGCCGCCGCGATCATGATGATCAGCTTCTTCTTGCCCTTCTTCGCGGGCACGGCGGCGCCGGCGTCGGGGGGCGGGGCAGCGGCAGCAGACATCGGTTCTCCTTCAACGGCAGGGCGCGCACTCGCGCGGCATGAGGCTGCGCGCGGGCACTGGCATGAAGGAAATTATGGAAACGCAGGCCGCGGTGCGAAGCCGGGATAAGCGGTGCTTTTGCTGCCCAGTCCGGCGCACCCTGAGCGTGCCGCTCAGGCGTACAGGTCGACGCCGCCAGCGGCGACTCGGCGCCGCTGCGTCACATGCTGCGGTGCCGGGCCGTCGGCCTCGCCGTTGCCGTGGCTGCCGCGGCCGGTGTCGGCGGGCGTGCCCGACGAGTCGCTGCGGCCGCCGGCGTGTTGCGACACACCGCCGCCGGCCAGCGTGAAGCCGGCGTCGCGCAAGGCGCCTGCCAACTCCGGCATGCCGGCCTCGATGACCTGTCGCGTGGCGGCCAGGTCGGCACCGAAGTCGACGCGCGCGTTGCTGCCGTCGATCACGATCTGCACCGACACCGGCCCCATCTCGGCCGGGTTCAGCTGCAGTTCGGCGCGCTGCACACCGTCGCCGGCAAGCACGCTGATCTGCACGCCCAGCGCCTGGGCGAAGTCGGGCGCGGCCAGGGGCGTGGGCAGGTTGACGGTGAGCGGGGCGGCACTTTCGCGCGCGGCGCCGAGCTGCGTGTTGAACGCGGCGGCACCGAGCGCGGCAGCGCCCGGCGTGGTGTCGATGGCGGCGGCCTGGCGGCCGGTGTGGCCTTCGGTGAGGATCTGGCCGGCCTGCTGGGGGTTGGCGCTCTCGGCGCGTTGGCCGGCAGCCCAGCGGGCCAGGGCGTCTTGCGAGGCGCTCGCGCCTTCGAGCCGGGCCTGCTTGTCGGCGTCTGCCCTGGCCTCCTGCGCGGCGGTGTCGCCATGCGCCGAGCCTGCCACCCGCTCACCGAAGGCGCCGGCGTCTGCCTCGTCGCCCTCGCCGGCGCCCCGAGCCGCCGCTTCAGTGCGAAGGCTGTGCTGTGCCGCCGCCAGCCACGGTGGAACGCTCGGGTCGGCCACCGACGTGT
Organism: Rhizobacter sp.; assembly: GCF_032229685.1. Classification (GTDB taxonomy): domain Bacteria; phylum Pseudomonadota; class Gammaproteobacteria; order Burkholderiales; family Burkholderiaceae_C; genus LMDS01. Next base: position 129,252 of record NZ_JAVTWP010000039.1, read on the forward strand.
CGACACGTTTGGCGCGCGTGGCTTCCGGTGGTTCTTCCTTCGTGGCAGGCGTCGTCGCTTCCTGGCTCTCGGCGGGTTTCGGGCCGCGCTCGGGCGGGCGTTGCGGGCCGGGCTTGTCGGCCACTTTCAGGCGTGGCTTCGAAGGTGTGCTCGACTGGGCCTCTGCCTGGTTGTTCTCGTCGCCCGCTGCCGCGTCCGCGCCGGAGGCCGGGTTGTCGGGTGAGGCGGCCCGGGCCGTGCTCTGGCGCAACAGGCTCGCGAAAGCGTTCCTCGCGTTGTCGACGGGCTTGGGCGGCGCCACCGGCGCGGTGCTGCTGACGGGAGAGACGGCGTTCGTGACCTGCATCGTGTTTCTCCGCTCAGGCGCCGTGCGGCGCACCGTGGGCGTCGGCGCGGCCCCACGCGGCGCGGGCCGCTTGTTCGTCGCTCTGCTTCTGCTCGCGACGATCGGCATCGACGCGCAGGTCACGCACGCGCCGTTCGATCAGGCGCCGCACCGAAGCGCAGCGCACCTCGACCGCGCGCAGTTCGGTGCCGGCCCGTTCGGCCTGCTGGGCCGTGTGCTCCGCCGTGCGGGTCTGCTGCTCGACGGCCTGGCTCAGGCGCTCCATGAAGCCCTGATAACAACGCACGAGCTCGATCTTGCCGTCGCTGGCGAACTGCTTCTGCCAGCGCTGTTCGTACTCGCTGCGGTAGGTGAGCAGCTGTTCGGCCTGGGCTTCGGCCGCACTGTGTGCGCTCTGGGCCCGCAGGTGGTCGGCCAGCGCCAGGTCGCGCTCGCGTTCGGTCTGGGCCAGCAAGGTGGTGAGCGGGTGCAGGGAGGTCATGGGTCGGTGGTTTCCGTGACAGGGGAAATCGGGTGTCAGGCGCCGATGGCGCTGTGCAGTTGCGCCAGGCTCGCGTCGAGCGTGGCGGGCTGGTGCATGTTCTGTTGCAGCAGCGCCGTCATCGGCGAGTGCAGGCGCACGGCGGTGTCGAGGTCCTGGTCGTGGCCGGGCGCGTAGGCGCCGAGCTGGATCAGGTCGCGCGCCTTGTTGTGGCGCGCGTGCAGCTGGCGGAAGCGCCGCGCGGCGTCGATGTGTTCGCTCGAAGCCACGCTGCCCATCACGCGCGAGACCGACTTCTCGATGTCGATCGCCGGGTAGTGGCCGGCTTCGGCCAACTCGCGTGACAGCACGATGTGGCCGTCGAGAATGCCGCGTGCGGCGTCGGCGATCGGGTCCTGCTGATCGTCGCCTTCGCTGAGCACGGTGTAGAAGGCAGTGATCGAGCCACCCCCGGCCACGCCGTTGCCGCTGCGTTCGACGAGCTGCGGCAGCTTGGCAAAGCAGCTCGGCGGGTAACCTTTGGTGGCGGGCGGTTCGCCGATGGCCAGCGCGATCTCGCGCTGTGCCATCGCGTAGCGGGTGAGCGAATCCATCAGCAGCAGCACGTTCATGCCGCGGTCGCGAAAGTGCTCGGCGATCACAGTCGCATAACTTGCGCCCTGCATGCGCACCAGCGGCGGCGAGTCGGCCGGCGCGGCGACCACGACGGAGCGTTTCATGCCGCTCTCGCCGAGGATGTCTTCGATGAACTCTTTCACTTCACGGCCACGCTCGCCGATCAGGCCGACCACGATCACATCGGCGGCCGTGTAGCGCGCCATCATGCCCAGCAGCACCGACTTGCCCACGCCAGTGCCGGCGAACAGGCCGATGCGCTGGCCGCGGCCGACGGTGAGCATCGCGTTGATCGCGCGCACGCCGGTGTCGAGCGGTGTGCGCACCGGGTCGCGGTCCATCGCGTTGATCGGGCGGCGGGTCAGCGGCTCGTTGTGCACGTGGTCGATCGGGCCCTTGCGGTCCATCGGGTGGCCGTGCGAATCGACCACGCGGCCAAGCAGGCCGTCGCCGACCGGCAGGTGCAAGGTGCGGTCTTCGTTGCGGCGCCACGGGTGGCGCTTGGCACCGAGCTGCATCGGCACCACCGGCGAGGGGCGCGGCACCACGCGGGCGCCACTGGCCAGGCCGGTCACGTCGCCGGTGGGCATCAGGTAGGCGCGGTCGCCCGAGAAGCCGACCACTTCGGCGATCACGGGGGGCTGGCCTTCCATGCGCACTTCGCAGACCGAGCCGACCGGCACGCGGATGCCGGCCGCTTCGAGCACGAGGCCGGTCACGCGCACCAGCAGGCCTTGCGTTTCGAGCGCGACCTTGTCGGCCGCAAAGCTGCGCATGTCGGCCAGATAACGGGGCCAGGCGTCGGGTGCGACCGGGCGCGGTGGCGTTGCAGCGACGCTCATTCTTCTTCGCCCGTGTCGGCCGGCACTTCCGAAGTCGGTTCCCAGGGTTCGTCGCTGCCGAGCGAGGCGGCAGCACGACGCCAGCGGGTCTCGATGCTGGCGTCGATCACGCCGATGTCGGACTCGACCAGGCAGCCGCCGCGGGTCATCGCGGCGTCGGAGAGCAAGCGTGCGCCGCGCGCGGCCAGCACTTCGGCTGCACCCTGTGCCACCAGCGCGTGGTCGTCGGGGTGCACGCGCAGCGTGATGTGGCGGGCGCTGAGCAGCAAGGTGTCGAGCGCCTCGTGCGCCACCTGCGCGACCAGCGCCGGTTCGGTGGCGAGCTCGCTGCGCACGATCTGGCGCGCCAGGTGGGTGGCGCAGAGTGCGAGCGTGCGCGCCATGTCCTGTTGCAGGCCGTTCATTTCAGTCGTGAGCGACTGCATCAACGCGCCGATCTGTGCAGTGGTCTGGCTCGCGAAACTCTGCTTGAAGGCTTCGAGCGCGACCAGCCCGTCACGGTAGCCATCCTGGTAACCCGACTGGCGCGCGGCGCGCAGCTGGGCCGCGAGCAGCTCTGCCGGGTCTTGTTTGGGCGGTTCGGCCGCGGCACGTGGCGCACTGGCCGTTGCCTCGGGCCCACCGCCCAGCGCTCCCGGGTTCCACGCGGCGAACTCGGTCAGTTCCTCGCGCGGAATGAAGCGTGCGTAAGCCGCGGCGCGTGCGCCGTCGGCGGGCAAGGGAATGTTCCTGACCTTAGATGAAGTCATCACCGCCGCCACCTCCGAGCACGATCTGGCCTTCGTCGGCGAGGCGCCGCACCACCTTCAGCAGTTCTTTCTGCTCGGCCTCGACTTCCGAGACCCGCACCGGGCCGCGCGACTCGAGGTCTTCGCGCAGCGTTTCCGCAGCGCGCGTCGACATGTTCTTGAACACCATCTCGCGCATCTCGGGCGTGGCGCCCTTGAGCGCGATCACCAGCGACTCGGACTGCACTTCCTTCAGCATCGCCTGGATGCCCTTGTCGTCGAGCTTCTGCAGGTCGTCGAAGCTGAACATGTTGTCGAGGATCTTCTGCGCCAGCTCGTTGTCGGCTTCGCGGATGTAGTCGAGCACGGCGGTCTCGGCGCTCGTGCCCATCAGGTTGATCAGCTCGGCGGCGGCTTTCACGCCACCCAGCGAAGCGCGGCGCGAGCGCTCGCCACCGGCCAGCACCTTGCTCATCACTTCGTTCAGGTCTTTCAGCGCCGAAGGCTGGATGCCGTCGAGCGTGGCCACGCGCACCAGCACTTCGTTGCGCTGGCGCTCGGTGAAGGTCTTGAGCACTTCGGCGGCGTGGTCGAAGTCGAGGTGCACCAGGATTGCGGCCACGATCTGCGGGTGCTCCACACGCAGCAGCTCGCCCACGGCCACCGGGTCCATCCACTTCAGGCCTTCGATGCCGGCGGTGTCACCGCCCTGCAAGATGCGGTCGATCAGCAGGTTGGCCTTGTCGTCGCCGAGTGCGCGGCGCAGCACGGTCTTCACGTACTCGTCGGTGTCGCTCACGAGGTTGCTCTGGGCCGAAGCGGTGCTGGCGAACTTCTCGAGCACGCCGTCGACGCGGTCGCGCGAGATCGACTTCATCTTCGTGATGGTCTCGCCCAGGCCCTGAACCTCTTTCGGGCTCAGGTGCTTGAAAACGTTGGCGGCTTCTTCCTCGCCGAGAGACATCAGCAGGATCGCTGCGTTCTCCAAACCTTGATCGTCCACGGTGCTGCTCTTTCAGTGGGGCCGTCAGGCCGGGGTGCCGCTGGCCTTGGCCGGCGCGGCTTCGCCGTTGACCCAGTCGCGCACGATGCTCGCCACCGCGGCCGGGTTTTCCTTCGCCAGCAGGCGGGCCTCTTCGAGGTGCTCCGAGCGCTTGGGCGCCGGCAGCGCGGGCAGGCTCTGCACATCGTCGACGACCGCGTTCAGGTTCGAGCCGGGCGTGCCCGGCGCACCGGGCGTGCCGGGTGCGGCCACCGGCGGCGCCAGCGCCACCTTCAACGCCGGCCTGACCATGCCGAAGAACAGCAGCAGCGCCACCACCGCGAGGGCAGAAGGCACCGCGGCGGCGCGCAGCATGTCGATCAGCTCGGGTTGTTTCCACAGCGGCAGTTCGACCTGCTTGATGGTCTCGACGCGGAACGGCGTGTTGATCACCTTCACCGAGTCGCCGCGGTCCTGCTTGAAGCCGATGCTCTCTTTCACCAGCGCGGTCAGCTTCTCGATCTCGTCGCTGGTCAGCGGCACCTGCGTGGTCTTGCCCTTGGCGTCGGTCACGCTGCGGTGGTTCACGACCACGGCGGCGTTCAGGCGCTTGATGTTGCCGCTGGCGTTGCGCGTCACACGCACGGTCTTGTCGACTTCGTAGTTGGTGGTGGCGTCGCGCCGGCCGCTGCTGTTGGCGCCGCCGCCTTGTGCGGCCTGCAGCGGCTGGGAGGCTCCGGTGACGGGCGCGGTCGCCGGCACCGGGGGCTGGTTCGTGGCGGCGCCGGGCACACCGCTGGGCGCTCCGCCGCTCGAGCCGGTCTGCTCGGTCGTTTGCTGGCTGCGGATCGCGACGGTGGCGTCGGCGCCCTGGTTCGGCTTGAATTCTTCGGAGGTGGCTTCGCTCTGCGAGAAGTCGACGTCGGCGGCCACGGTGGCGCGCAGGTTGTCGCGCCCGACGATCGGCTCGAGCAGTTCGAAGATGCGCTTGCCGTAGCCGGTTTCGATCTGGCTCACGTACTGCAGTTGCTGCGCGTCGAGGCCGGCCGCCGGGGTGCGGCCCCCGCCGCTGGTGAGCAGCGCGCCGCTCTGGTCGAGCACGCTCACGTTCTTGGGGTCGAGCTCGGGCACGCTGCTCGAGACGAGGTGCACGATGCCGGCCACCTGCGCCTGGTCGAGCGTGCGGCCGGCGTGCATCGTCAGCATCACCGAAGCGCTGGGCTTCTGCTGTTCGCGGAAGAAGCCGTTCTGGTTCGGCAGCGCCAGGTGCACGCGGGCGTTCTGCACCGCGGCCATCGAGGTGATCGAGCGGGTGAGTTCACCTTCGAGGCCACGCTGGGCGGTCAGGCGTTCCTGGAACTGGGTCTGGCCGAAGCGGGCGCTGTCCATCAGCTCGTAACCCGACACCGAACCCTTGGGCAGGCCGGCGGTGGCGAGCTTCAGGCGCAGGTCGTGCACTTGCGCCGCGGGCACCAGGATCGCCGCGCCGCCTTCGCTCATGCGGTAGGGCACGTTCATCTGCGAGAGCTGTGCGATCACGGCGCCGCCGTCCTTGTCGGACAGGTTGGCGTAGAGCACCTTGAAGTCGCCCTTGCTGTTCCACATCAGCATCGCCATCACCACGCCTACCAGGGCGAGCAACCCGAGCACGGCGCTGAGCTTGCTGCGCAGCGGCAGGGCGGCCATGCGGCCACCAAAGCTCGCGCTCTCGACCAGCGGCAGGTTGGGGTTGATGGCGACGGCGTTGTCCATGGGCGAGCTCTCGTTTCAGAGCGGGCACAGCCGAAGGGCCGTTCCCGAATGAAAGTGATTGTTCGAGAACTTGAGGGCAGCGAATGCGCCGAACAGCCGCCCAAAGAGCAGCCTGTTCGCACCATCGTGGCGTGGCCGCTTCTTTACGATTCGGGTCATGCCGGAACTCCGTGAGCCCTGCCATGAACGTGACGCTGAAACCTTTCGACTTTGCCCAGGCCGTGGCCCGCGCCGGCCTGACCACGAGCGGCCAGCCGATCGCCAAGGGCAGCACCGTCGAAGGCGCGGGCTTCCAGCAGGCGCTGAACCAGGCGCTGGGTGCGGTGAGCAAGAGTCAAACCGATGCCACCGCGTTGCAGCGAGAAGTGCAGATGGACAACCCGACCGTCAGCCTCGAGCAGACCATGGTCGCGATGCAGAAAGCGCAGATCGGGTTCCAGGCCACGCTGCAGGTGCGCAACAAGCTCGTGCAGGCCTACTCCGACATCATGTCGATGCAGGTCTGAGCGCGAAGCGAAGGGCGAGGGGCCCCGTCAGCGGGGATCGACCAGCGCAGCGCTCGGCGAGGGAGCGGGCTCGATGCCCGCGACCGAGCAGCAGGTGCTGCCAATGGTCAGGCCGACTTGTCGACCACGTCTCCGAGCACCGGGGCAGGAGCGAAGGCAGCACGCTGGTTCGCCGCCGCTTCGAGCTGCGTCGACAGGCGCGTCAGCCAGGGGAAGCGCACCGGGCGCGGTGTCTCGTGCAACGACTCGGGTTCGGTGGTCGTGCCGCTGATGGACTGGCTGACGGCGGTCCGCGTGAAGTTGGCCGGGGTCGAGGTGTCGGTGTTCAGAGCCGACACTCGCCCGCTCGGGGTGACTCCGTTGACGCTCATGGGGCGCTCCTTGCCGTGATACGGCTGTGGCAGATCAATCGTCTATCGGCACGCCGATTTGCGACTTGAGCTGTTTTTTTTGCCCCTTCCGGCAGAAATCTCGGCGCGGCCTGCGCGTCAACTCAGGGCGAGCAGTTTTCCACGTTTTTGCGTCAGGTCGATGAAGCGCTGCAGTGTGCGTTGCGTGGTGCCATCGGCGCGCACGAGCTCGCAACCGAGGCGCACGCCCTTCGAGTCGGCGTTGATCGCGGTCACGTGGTGCAGGCGCAGGTCGACGTCGAAGCGGGTGTCGGCGTCGAGATCGATCTGCACGCGGGGCAGGGTCACGCCGGGGGTGATGGCCGGCAGTTCGTCGGGCAGGAACAGCGCGCAGCCGCCGATGCTCACGTCGAGCACCCGCAGGGCGTACTCGCGCTCGGCCGGGCCGGCACCGTACCGGAAGCGCGCCGTCGGCGTGCTGCGCAGCAGGGGCCGCACACGGAACGCGCCGCGGCGCTGAAAGCGGAACATCTCGCGCGGCCATCCGCAGTTCAACACGCTGGTGCGGTTGCCGCGCACCAGCACCAGGTTGTTGGCGTCGAACTGCAGCTTCACGCTGTCGAGGTAGCCGACGATCACGGCTTCCTGGCACTCCACCAGCGCGTCGACGGCCGGGTCGTCGGGGTTGACGGAGAAACCAATGCTGCCGCGGGTTTGGTCGGCGGTCCAGAGCGTGGCACTGACGACGCTGCCGTCGCTCCCGTTCAGGTTGAGTTGCACGCTGCCGTCGACCAACAGCTTGAGCATGGCGCCGATCTCGCGCGGCGTGGTGATGCGGAATTCGTCCAGACCGCCGGGCGCAGCGCCCAGCGCGTCCAGCGGCATCGGCAAGGTCTGTTGAGTCACGCCCGTACCTTTCAGTGCACGGTCTTGGTGTGGCCGGCGAGCAGCTCGTCGAGTTCGTCGAGCCAGGGCTCGGCCAGGCGCCGGATCTGCGCGTCGTTGACGAGGATGCGCTGCATGATGCGCGACTTGAACTGCGCTTCGTCGGCGCCCAGGGGGCGGCCGGCCGCGCTTTGCTTGAGCTGCGAGATCAGCAACGCGCACGCGCCTTCGAGCTTGAGAACCTGGTCCCAGTTGCCGGTGCGCGCGGCTTCCAGCATGTCCTGGCTGGCCTTCTCGATGGCCTGGTAGTAGTCGATCAGCGCGGTGTTCATGGCGGCTCCGGGGTCTGGCAGGTTCGGGGGCGTTGGGGTGGTCATTGGCGGGCAGCAGCCACTTGCGGGCCGATGGCGACCCAGGCCAGGCGCACCGGTTCGAGCAGGCGGCCGCACTCTTCGAGCGTGGCCGCGTCGTTGCTCAGGTTGGCGTGGGTCAGGCGCACGCCGATGTAGGCGTAAAGCGCGTTCAGGTCGGCGGCGAGTGAGCCACCGGCCTCGAGATTCAGGCAGGCTTTCAGGCCTTCTTCGACGATGCGTGCCGCGCGCCCGATCGCGCGCCCCTTGGCGGCGATGTCACCGGCGGCGATCGCACCGCGCGCTTGCGCCAGCGAGTCCTGGCAGGCGTCGAGCAGCATCTGCACCAGCTGGTGCGGCGTGGCGCTGGCCACACCGGTCTGCACGCCGACCTGGCGGTAGGTGTTGGTGAAGGCGCTCGCGGGGTTGTTCGGGGCAGCAGTCGCAAACATGGGACGGTGCTTTCAGTGAAGTGGCTTGCCTTGAATATCGGCGCCGCCTCAGGCGACTTGAGCCACTGCAGGCCGGGCTCAGGGCGCGAAACACCGCGCTGTTCCGGCGCTCAACCGTTGTTGTTGTTCGTGCTGGTGAACTGCTGCGTGATGTAGCTCGACAGGCCGGTGAGCTGGCCCATGGTCTTGTCGAGCGCGGTGTACTGCGCACGCAGCCGCTTCTCGACCGCCGCAATGCGGTCGGTGAGCAGGTCCTGGCGGTCCTGGTTCAGGTCGATGCGCTTGCGCAAGCCTTCGCTGCGTGTGCTCACGGTGCCGTCGATGCCGATCAGGCGGTCTGCCAGCGCGCGCATCTGGTTGGCGATGCCGTTGTTGCCCGGCACCAGCAGGTCGGTGTTGGCGAACAGCTTCTTCGTCTCGGCCAGGTTGGCCAGCGCGTTGTTGACCTTGGTGTCGTTGAGCGTCAACGACCCGTCGAGCTTGATGTCGAAGCCGATCTCGCTCAGGCGGGTGAACATCGTCGAGACGCCGCCGGTCGACCCCACCATCGCGCGCATCTGCGCGCGGATGCCGACAGCCGCGCTGTCGCCCTGCAAGCCGCCGGCGGTCTTGGTGCCGGCGTCGTACTTGGTCTGGTCGGCGAGCAGCTTGTTGAGGTCGTTGTAGGCAGTCACGAAGGCGTCGAGCGCCTTGCGGATCGAGGTGTTGTCTTGTGCCGCGGTCAGTTGCACCGGCGCGGTGGTCACCTTGTTCAAGGTCAGCGTCATGCCGTCGAGCACGTTCGAGAGCGTGTTGCTCTCCGAGGTGATCGGCAGGTTGTTCAGCGTGGCCTGCGCGTTCGCGGCGGCCAGGGCTTGCGCCATCGTCGTGACGCCGGCAGACGGGTCGAAAGCCAGCGCGGAGAGGCCGGCGCCATCGGTGTTGTTGCCGTCGGTGTCGGTCACGCCGACCCGAAAGCCGTTGCTCGCGCCGGTGGCCGTCGAGCGCAGCACCAGCCGCGCGCCGTTGGCGTCGCTCAGCACCGAGGCGGTCACCCCGGCACCGGCGCTGTTGATCTGGTCACGCAGTTCGGCCAGCGAGGCGCCGGGCGCGGCGATCGTGATGTCGATCACGGTCGCGCCGGTCTTCGGCGTGAAGCTGGTCTGCCCGGCGCCCCAGGTGCCAAGCTCGATGCGCAACGTGCCTTCGCCGACCATGGCGTCGGCGCTGGCGAAGGTGGCGGTCGCGTTCGACTGCGACGCGGCCAGGCTCTGCACCTCGAGCGCGTAGTTGCCGGTCTTGGTGGTGGCGCTCGTGGTCACGGCCACCGCCGTGGGGTCGCTGCTGGTGCCCGTGGTGGCACCCCAGGTGTCGGTGCGCGTGAGCGCCGACGACGACTCGCGCAAGGCCGACATGTAGGACTGCACCTTGCCGTAGGTGCTCAGCTTGGTCTGAAGCGTCGTCGCTTCGGTCTTGAGCTTGTTGAGCGGCACCTGCTCAACCGCCACCAACTGCGTGATGATGCTGTTGATATCGAGACCGCTGCCGAGACCGATCGATGAAATGGTGGCCATGCAAGTTCTTCCTTAACGTCTTCGGGCTATCGGCCGGCGCAGCACGGACTTGAGCGTTTGTGAAAACAAAAACCCGCCCGGGACCGTGTCCGGGGCGGGTGGTGTTCGTGTCTTGCGCGGATCGATCAGTTGCGCAGCAGCGACAGCACGCCCTGCGGCAGCTGGTTCGCCTGCGCCACCATCGCCGTGCCGGCCTGCTGCAGGATCTGCGAACGCGACAGGTTCGCGGTTTCGGCCGCGAAGTCGGCGTCCATGATCCGGCCGCGGGCGGCCGACTGGTTTTCACCGGTGATGCGCAGGTTCGAGATCGCGAATTCGAAGCGGCTCATCGCGGCACCGTAGGTCGCGCGGTTGGTCGTGATCGTGTCGAGCGCGGTGTCGATCGCCGCCAGCGCGGTCGATGCAGTCGCCGCCGTGGTCACGCCGCCGCCGACCGTGGTCACGGCGGTGGTGGTGACCGTCAGCGTGTCGCCGTTGTTGGCGCCGACCTGGAAGGTCTGCGCGCCGGCGCCGGCGCCGACGATGGCGATGCCGTTGAACTTGGTCTGCGTTGCGATGCGGGTCACTTCAGCCGACAGCTGCTGGTATTCCGTGTCGAGGTTGGCGCGGTCGGACGTGCCGTTCGAGCCGTTCTGTGCCTGCACCGCCAGTTCACGCATGCGTTGCAGCGCGTCGGTCACGGTGGCGAGTGCGCCTTCAGCCGTTTGCGCCAGCGAGATGCCGTCGTTGGCATTGCGGATCGCCACGTTGGTGCCGCGAATCTGCGCGTTCATGCGGTCGGCGATGGCGAGGCCGGCGGCGTCGTCCTTGGCCGAGTTGACCCGCAGGCCGGAAGAAAGGCGCTCCATCGAGGTCGCAAGCGACGACTGCGAGGTGGTCAGGTTGCGTTGGGCGTTCAGCGAACTGATGTTGGTGTTGATCGTCTGGGGCATGTCGGGCACTCCGGTTGGATTCAATGGCACCCGGCACAAAGGCCGGACGTGTCAGGCCAGTGAAGTGCGGCCTGTGTGATGAATTCTCGGCAGCCCCGGCGGCTTCGGTCGGCGGAAAAGACGCGCTTCGACCGGCCATTTGTGTGGCGTGCAGCCACGAAAAAGCCGCCCCGGGGGGCGGCTTGCGTGTGCGGTGCCGAGGCACCGCAGCAGGAGCGCTTGTCGATCAGCGCAGCAGCGAGAGCACGCCCTGCGGCAGCTGGTTGGCTTGCGCCACCATCGCCGTACCGGCCTGTTGCAGGATCTGCGAACGCGACAGGTTGGCGGTTTCCGAAGCGAAGTCGGCGTCCATGATCCGGCCGCGGGCGGCCGACTGGTTTTCACCGGTGATGCGCAGGTTCGAGATCGCGAATTCGAAGCGGCTCATCGCGGCACCGTAGGTCGCGCGGTTGGTCGTGATCGTGTCGAGCGCGGTGTCGATCGCCGCCAGCGCGGTCGATGCAGTCGCCGCCGTGGTCACGCCGCCGCCGACCGTGGTCACGGCGGTGGTGGTGACCGTCAGCGTGTCGCCGTTGTTGGCGCCGACCTGGAAGGTCTGCGCGCCGGCGCCGGCGCCGACGATGGCGATGCCGTTGAACTTGGTCTGCGTTGCGATGCGGGTCACTTCAGCCGACAGCTGCTGGTATTCCGTGTCGAGGTTGGCGCGGTCGGACGTGCCGTTCGAGCCGTTCTGTGCCTGCACCGCCAGTTCACGCATGCGTTGCAGCGCGTCGGTCACGGTGGCGAGTGCGCCTTCAGCCGTTTGCGCCAGCGAGATGCCGTCGTTGGCATTGCGGATCGCCACGTTGGTGCCGCGAATCTGCGCGTTCATGCGGTCGGCGATGGCGAGGCCGGCGGCGTCGTCCTTGGCCGAGTTGACCCGCAGGCCGGAAGAAAGACGCTGCATCGAGGTCGACAGCGAGCTTTGCGAAGTCATCAGGTTGCGCTGCGCATTGAGCGAAGCGACGTTGGTGTTGATCGTGGACATGAAAATCTCCTAAACGGTTGATGGATTCCCGGCCTGGCCGCCGGCGTTACACGCAGGTGCGTCAAAAGCCTGCTTTCTCTTCACCTGTTGCATGCCCGTGCACGAGACGATGTGTTGTGTCTTGTTCACCGGCACCGCCCGCGTCAGTCGGCTTCGGTTCTGCGCAGTGTTGAAGCTGCTTTTCGCCTTGCCTTCCAACCGGACCACGAACCCGAAACTCCAGGTGCGTTGAGAGGGTTATCGGAGCGCCCATTTGCGAACTTGAGGCGAAATTTGCGCGGCTGTGAAAAACGCACTCTGAAACTGAAGCCGGGTGATCGCCGGAAAAGCGGGTCGGGTGCGGGCCTGATCACGCCATCTCCCCAGTTATCGGCGTGTTCGCATCGGGGTTGACACAAAACCTGCGCACGCAAGCGCCCACCATGAACCGCATCGCCCTCGTGATGATCGCCCGCGACGAAGCACGCTGCATCGAGCGCTGCCTCGTGAGCGCGCGCGCCTGGGTCGACGAGATGTGGGTGCTCGACACCGGCTCGAGCGACGCCACCGCACAGATCGCTGCACGCTGCGGTGCACAGGTGGCGCACTTCGCCTGGGTCGACGACTTCTCTGCCGCACGCAATGCCGCGCTGGCCCTGACCGAAGCCGACTGGTGCCTGGTGCTCGACGCCGACGAATGGGTGGTGCGCGGCGGCGAGGCCGTCGCGGCACTGCGAACCCGAAACCCCGACTTCATCGGCCAGATCAGCGTGGCGAGCAGCTTCGACGCCGCCCACGGCGGCCTGGGCGAAGCACCGAGCTGGCTGCCCCGCGTGTTGCCGCGCGGCGTGCGCTACGAAGGGCGTGTGCACGAGCAGCCGCAATCGACACTGCCGCGCCAGCGCCTGCCGCTGCTGGTCGGCCACGATGGCTACTTGGCGGCACAGATGGCGCACAAGCAGGGCCGCAACCAGACCCTGCTGCGGCTGGCGCTGGCAGCGCGCCCCGACGATGCCTACCTGCACTACCAGCTCGGCAAGGACTTCGAGGTGCGCCAAGACTTCGAGGCCGCCGCGCCGCACTATCTTGAAGCGCTGGCGCGTGTGGACGCGCGCGCCACCTGGCGCCACGACCTCGTGTTGCGCACGCTCTTCACGCTGAAGAAGCTCGGCCGTTTCGAAGACGCGATGTCGCTCGCTGCAGAAGAGATGCCCTGCTGGAGCGAGTCGCCCGACTTCCACTTCACGCTCGGCGACCTGCTGCTCGACTGGGCCGCGAGTGCCCCGGCGTGTGCGGCCGAGTTGCTGCCGATGATCGAGTCGACCTGGTTGCGCGCCGTCGAGATCGGTGAACGCCCGGGTTTGCACGACACGGTGCGCGGCCGCGGCAGCTTTCTGGCCGCGCACAACCTGGCGGTGTTTCACGCGAGCCTCGGCCACACAGAGCAGGCCGCGCAATGGCGCGCGCGCGAGGCGGCGTTCCGCGCTCATGCCGGAACCGAGGCGGTCGCTGCCGTCTCGCTGGGCTGATCCACGTCGTTCGCCGAACTGGCAGGCGGCCTCACCGCTTTTCCGGCCTTCGGGCCGGGGCACGCGCGCCTACGCTCGCACACGACTCTGCTCCGAGCTTCTGAACCATGGCCCTCGCCCTGCCTCACCCCGCCAGCCCGCACGCGTCATCGACCGCACACGCCCGCGCCCACCGCCGCTGGCAGGAAGGGCAGGGCCACGCCGAGCGCGAGCACTGGCCGCTGGCAGCGCAAGCCTTCGAGCAGGCCACGAACCTGCATGCCGACGAAGCCTATGCACTGGCTGCGGCGCACGCGCTGATCAAGGCCGGCCGCGCTGCCGACGCTGTCGAGCGCACGCGCGGCCTGCGCCGCACCCACCCCCGCGCCGGCCTGGCCTACACGCTCGAGTCGCACGCCTTGCTCGGCCTGGGCCGCGCCCAAGACGCGGTGGAATGCCTGCGTGCACTGCCCGCCGACGTGGTGCGCGACAACGACTACCACGTGTCGCTCGCGGTGGCGCTGCAGCGCTGCCACCGCCACGACGAAGCGGTCCGCTCGTTCTTCGACGCCCTGGCGCTGAAGATGAACGACGCGGTCTCGCACTTTCGCCTGGGCATGTCGTTCAAGGACCTCGGCATGAAGGCCGAAGCCGCCGAATGCGTGCGCACCGCCGTGCTGTTGGGCCTGGGCACGAGCGAACTCGCCGCCCGCGCACAGCTCGTGTTCCTGGAACGCGAAGCCTGCCACTGGGCCGCCGCCGACGAGGCACTCGCGGCGCTGCGGCCCGCCGTGCGCGCCGTGCCGGCCGACACGCCGCTGGAGACCGGCGCCTTCCCGCACGCCGTGTTCGTGAACGACCCGCTCGAACAGCTGAAAGTGGCACGCCACTACGCGCTGCACGTGGCGCGCGGCGTGCGAGCGCTGCCGCGCCGCCAGGCGCGCCAGCACGGCGGGCGCCTGCGCATCGGCTACCTTTCGGCCGACTTCCACAACCACGCCACCAGCCAGCTGATGGTGCAGATGCTCGAGAGCCACGACCGCAGCGCCTTCGAGATCACGCTGCTCTCGGCCGGCCCCGACGACCAGAGCGGGATGCGCCAACGCATGCGGGCGTCGAGCGAACACTTCGAGGAACTGCGCGGGCGCAGCTTCGAGAGCATGGCGCAGCGTGTGCGCGAGCTCGGCATCGACATCCTCGTCGACCTGAAAGGCGCCACCTACGACACGCTGATGCCCGTGCTCGCCCACCGCGCCGCGCCGCTGCAGGTGAGCTGGCTCGGCTTTCCGGGCACGAGCGGCGCGCCCTTCATCGACTACTTCATCGGCGACAGGGTCGTCACGCCGCTGGCCGACGCCGCCCACTTCAGCGAACAGATCGCGCAGATGCCGCACTGCTATCAGCCCAACGACGCGCAGCGTGGCCTGCCGCTGCCGATGAGCAGGGCTGACTGGGACGCGCCCGAAGACGCGCTGCTGCTGTGCGCCTTTCACCAGCCGTACAAGATCTCGGCCGACGTCTTCGACCAGTGGTGCGCCTTGCTGCACGCCTTGCCCGGCTCGGTCTTGTGGCTGCTGCAATGGAACACCAACGTGCAGGCCACGCTCACGAAGGCCGCGCTCGAGCGTGGCATCGGCCCCGATCGCCTGCTGTTCGCGCCCATGGTCACCCCGCAAGGCCACCTGAGCCGCCTGGCCTGCGCCGACATCTACCTCGACGCCTGGCCCTGCAACGCGCACACCACCGCCAGCGAAGCCCTGTGGTGCGGTGTGCCGGTGGTGACGCTCAAAGGCGCGACCTTCGCCCAGCGTGTGGCCGCCAGCGCCCTGCACACCGTGGGGCTCGACGAACTGGTGTGCGACGACGTGCAGGCCTATGCGCAGCAGGTGGTCGCACTGGCCCACGACGCGCCGCGGCGCGCCGCCCTGCGCGAGCACCTGCACGCGCAGCGCAGCACCAGCCCCCTGTTCGATGGCGCCCTGTTCGCGCGTGACATCGAGGCCCTGTTCCAGCGCATGTGGGCGCGCGCCGTCGCGGGCTTGCCGCCCGAGCACCTGCCGGCGGTCTGAGCGCGGGCTGCGCGCAGCTCGCCGGTTAGCATGGCGCTTCGTCCGCAAGACCGGGTCGAACCCGGCGAGCCGCCCATGACAAACACCACCACACGTACCCGCTGGCCCCTGCCGCGCAGCCTGCCGGCGCTGCTGTGGGCGAGCGCGGTGCTGTGGTCCCCTTCGATCGCGCAGGCCCAGGGCAGCGCCTGCGAGCAACTCAAGGCCACGCTGGCGGCGCGCATCGAAGCCACGGGCGTGCGCGGCTATTCGCTCGAAGCCGTGCCGGCTTCCACGCCGGTGCCGGCTGGCGCCAAGGTCATCGGCAACTGCGAAGGCGGTGAGCGCAAGATGCTGTACCGGCGCTTCGGCGGCGCGTCGGCCGCAGCCTCGGCACCCGCTGTGGCGCAGGAGCCGCCGCCGAAGCGGCAGACAGCGCCTGCAAGAGTGGATGTTCCGGTGGCTGTGGCTGCCTCGGTGCCGGTGCCAGCCCCCAAGCCTGCGCCCGTTCAAGCTGTGGCGCCGGAGCCGGCGAAGGCCGAGCCCGTTGCCTCGAAAGAGATCGAGCCGGTGCGGGTGGTCGAATCTGCGCCACCGCCACCGCCACCGCCACCGCCACCTGCGGCGTCGGCTGTGCTGGCTGTGCCTGTCGAGCCGGGCGTGGAAGGGCCAACGTTGTTGCAGAGGGCGTCTGCATTCGCTGTCGGGTATTGGCCCTGGCTTCTGGCCTTGTTTTTGGTGCCGCTTGGTGTGGTGGGTTGGGCTTGGCGCGCTCACCACTTGGCCTACGACAAGAACGGCTTGCCGCGGGGGCCTCGGCTCTGAATCCGACGTTCGGGGCGTCGCGGCGGGCGGCAGCCGGCGCTGGCTCATGCTGTGGCGGTCGAGGCTGCGCCTCGACTGCACTGCGAAGCGCGTAAGCCTGCCCGCACGCGCCTTTGCCGCTCCAGTCGCCAACTCGAGCAGTCCGACGCACCAGCAGAAAGCGCCCAATAGCGCCCCGATGCCCGTCTTGTTCAAGCCTTCGCCCATCACCCCGCCCGCCTAAGCTCCCAGCACCGGGCTACTGTGACCCGGCTCCTGTCGAACAAGGCGCGCCGATGAGCCAGCACCCTCCCATTCACCTCTGCATCCAGCAACCCGCGGGCTACGTGCATTCGCTCGGGCTGCTCGACCAGGCGCGGTACTTCCGCTACCAGTTCCGGCGCCTCGGCCTGAACGTCACGCTCGCGAAGAACCGGCTGCGCCACGACGCTGTCAACTTTGTCTTCGGCGCACACCTCGGCTTCAACGCGGCACAGCGCGAGCGCCATGCCTGCATCTTCGTCAACCTCGAACAGCTGGGCGAGGGCGGTGCCCAGGTCTCGGCAGCCTACCTGAAGCTGCTGGCCACCTCCGCCGTGGTCGACTACAACGACGACAACCGCGCGGCCTACGCCGCCGACGTGAACGATGTGCCGGTCGTGCCGCTGCTGCACGCGCCCTACCTGAAGCCTGAACACTCGATCCCGCTTGAAGAGCGGTCGATCGACCTGCTCTTCATCGGCAGCATGAACGAACGCCGCCGCGCCTGGCTCGACCGCATCGAAGCGCTCGGCCTGTCGGTGGCCATGTTCGACGGCCCGCTCTACGGCCCCGAGCGTGACCAGTTCATCCTGCAGGCCAAGGCCGTGGTCAACGCGCACTTCTACGAGAGCAGCCGCTTCGAGCAGGCACGCGTGGCGCATTGCCTGTCGCTCGGCACGCCGGTGATCGCCGAGCGCACCGCGCGCACCGAGCCGCACCCGGCATTCGAAGACTGCGTGCTGTGGCTCGAAGGCGAGCAGCTCGAACAGTTCTTCAGCGACGATTTCGGCACGCCAGAATTTTTCAATGCCTCGCGCGAAGCCTTGCAACGCTTCGAGCAGGCCGACCCGATCGAGGCCTATGCCGATCTGGTCGGATTCGCGACCGGCTTTTGCCACGCCCACCACGAGCGCCGCCCGAAAGACGCCTGGCAGCCCACGAGCATCAACCTCGGCTCGGGCAAGGACTACCAGAGCGGCTGGCTGAACCTCGACGTGCTCGACCGCACCGAACCCGACCTGGTGCTCGACCTCGGCCAGCCCTGCACCTGGCCGCTCGAAGCACAGAGCCCGCTGGCCGGCGCCGTGCGGCTCGAAGAAGCCAGCGTCGACACCATCTACGCCAACAACGTGCTCGAACACGTGCCCGACCTGCCGCGGCTGATGGGCAACTGCCTGAAGCTCCTGAAGACCGGCGGCCAGTTCATCATCGAGGTGCCCTACGAACACGCGCAGACGGCCTGGCAAGACCCGACCCACCTGCGCGCATTGAACGAGCAGTCGTGGATCTACTACGCCGACTGGTTCTGGTACCTCGGCTGGTTCGAACACCGCTTTCACGTCGAACAATCGGGCTACCTCGACATCGAGTTGCGCGAATGCACGCGCGACAAGGCTGCCTTCATGCGCGTGTGCCTGCGCAAGGTCGAGACCACGCTGCGCGAACGCACGACCGCGCGCACCATGGCGGCCCGGCTCGAACTGCCCGAAGACGACGCGCCGCTGGCCTTCCAGCCGCAGCGCGAATCGGTGGCGCTGCGCGCCTGAGAACAGCCATGTCGCAGGCCCACCGTTTTGCGAAGCTCGACTTCGAGGCCTTTCGCCAGCTCGCCGGCGAAGCGGGTCTGAGCCGGCACGAGAAGGTCGGCTTCCCCGACGACTACCGCGATGGCAAGGAAGAAGCGATTTTTGCCGACATGCTCGCCAAGCTGCCCTCGCTGCAGAAGCCGGGCGCCCAGGTGATCGAGATCGGGCCGGGCTGCAGCGCCTTGCCGGTGATGCTGGCCGGGCACTGCGCAGCGCTGGAAGGCCGGCTGATGCTGGTCGACAGTGCAGAGATGCTCGCGCTGCTGCCCGACGCGCCGCACGTGCACAAGGTGGCCGGCGCTTTTCCGGAGGCGCTCGTGCCGTTGCAGGACATGCTGCGTGGCCGCATCGACACCATCGTCGCCTACAGCGTCGTGCAATACGTGTTCGCCGAGGGCAATCTGTGGCGCTTTCTCGACCGCTGCTTTGCGCTGCTGGCCGACGGCGGCGAGCTCTTTCTCGGCGACATCCCGAACACGACGATGCGCAAACGCTTCTTCGCCAGTGCTGCAGGCGTTGCGAGCCACCGCGCATACACCGGCACCGATGAAAAGCCGGTGGTCGCCTTCAACGTGCCCGAGCCCGACCAGATGGACGACGCCGTCGTCTTCGGCATCCTGATGCGCGCCCGCGCCCAGGGCTTTCACGCCTGGGTGCTGCCGCAGGCGGCCGACCTGCCCATGGGCAACCGGCGCGAAGACATCCTGATCCGCAAGCCCTGACCCTCACCGTTCGAGGAGCCGCGTGTGAACAAGACCCGCAAACTGATCATCGTCGGTGACTCGGCTTTCGCCGAGATCGCGCACGAATACTTCGACGCCGATTCCGACTACACCGTGGTCGGGTTTTCGGTCGAAGCGGCCTACCTCAGGCGCAGCGAACTGCACGGCCTGCCGGTGGTGCCTTTCGAAACGCTGGAACAGCACTTCGCACCCGGCGAACACGAAGTCTTCGTCGCCACCACCTACACCCAGCTCAACCGCCTGCGCGCGCGGCTGTCGGCGCAGGCCAAGGCGCGGGGCTACAAGCTGGCCTCTTACGTGAGCTCGCGTGCCTTCGTGTGGCGCAACGTGACGCTGGGCGAACACTGCTTCATCTTCGAAGACAACACCGTGCAGCCCTTCGTGAGCATCGGCGACAACGTGGTGCTCTGGAGCGGCAACCACATCGGCCACCACTCGGTCGTGAAAGCACACTGTTTCATCGCGTCGCACGTGGTGATTTCGGGCTTCTGCACGGTGGGTGAATACAGCTTTCTCGGCGTGAATGCCACGCTGGCCAACAACGTGACCGTGGGCCGCGACAACTGGGTCGGCCCGAATGTGGTGTTGATGAAAGACACGCCCGACGGTTCGCTGTTCAAGACCGAGCAGCCCGAACCGGCCCGCGTGAGCGCCACGCGGTTCTTCAAGGTGGCGGCCTGACGATGCAGTGGCGCAAGCACGGCGTGGTGTGGCAGCCCGACGGCAGCCTGCCGTGGGCGCGCTCGCACGCCACCTGCCCCACGCCGCTGCGGCGCGCCGACGGCAGCCTGCGCGTCTACCTGCAAAGCCGTGACGAGAACAACGTCGGCCGCATCGGCTTTGTCGACCTCGACCCCGAAGACCCGCGGCGGGTGGTCGGCGTGGCAAAACGGCCGGTGCTCGACATCGGCGCGCCCGGCAGCTTCGACGACAACGGCGTCTTCCAGACCTCGGTGATCACGCTGCCCGACGGGCGCCTGTTCATGTACTACGTGGGCTTCGAGCTCTGCCACCACATCCGCTACCGGCTGCTCACCGGCCTGGCGGTCAGCGAAGACGGCGGCGACAGCTTCGTGCGCGCGAAGGCCACGCCGATTCTCGAACGGTCTTCGGCCGAGATGCACTTTCGCTGCGGGCCTTTCGTGCTGCACGACGGTGAAACCTTCCGCATGTGGTATGTGGCCGGCAGCGACTGGGAGACCATCGCCGGCAAGGCGATGCCGGTCTACGACATCCGCCACATCGAGTCGAAAGACGGCATCCACTGGCCCGACACCGGCCGACTGGTGCTGCCGGTGCAGGCGCAACAAGAACACGGCTTCGGTCGCCCGTGGGTGGTGCGCGATGGCGACGGCTACCGCATGCACTACTCGGTGCGGCGCCGCAGCCCGGCGCGTTACCGGCTGGGCCTGGCGCATTCGCGCGACGGCCTGGCCTGGCAACGCAGCGACGAACGCCTCGGCCTCGACGTGAGCCCCGGCGAATGGGACGGCGACTCGGTCGAATACGGCGCCGAGATCGAAGCCGGCGGCCGCACCTGGTTGCTCTACAACGGCGACGACTTCGGTGCCACCGGCTTCGGCGTGGCCGAGCAGTTGGCACCGTGATGCAGTTGCGTGCTTGTGCGCCGGCCGATGCCGAGCGCTGGGATGCCTTCTGCGCCGAAGCCCATGGCGCGACCTTTCTGCACACGCGGCGCTTTCTGTCGTACCACGGCGAGCGTTTCGTCGACCGTTCCCTGATCTTTCATGACGGCGAGCGCTGGCTCGGCGTGTTGCCGGCGGCGCAGAGCCCGTCGCGGCCCGAGCTCGTGGTCTCGCACCCCGGCATCACCTACGGCGGCGTGTTGCATCACGGCGCGCTGCGTGGCGAAGCCATGCTCGACGCGCTGAACGCGGCACGCGAGCACTACGCCGCGGCCGGCCACCACTCGCTGCTGTACAAGCCCGTGCCGCACATCTACCAGCGCGCGCCGGCGCAGGACGATCTCTACGCGCTGTTCCGCCTCGACGCGAAACGTGTGCGCTGCGACCTGTCGAGCTGCATCGACCTCGCGCACCCCTTGCCGGTGAGCGAGCGCCGCCGCCGCGCGCTGAAGAAGGCGCAGCGCGCCGGCCTGACGCTCGAAGCCGGCGCGCCTCTGGTCGCCGACCTGTGGCCGGTGCTCGAAGCCAACCTGGCCGAGCGCCACGACCAGAAACCGGTGCACTCGCTCGCAGAGATTCAGCTGCTGCTGGAGCGCTTTCCGCAGGCCATCCGGATCTGCGTGGCACGGCTCGAAAAGCAGGCCATTGCCGGCACTGTTCTGTTCATCGCCGGCGGGGTGTGCCACACACAATACATCGCATCGAATGCCCTCGGGCACGAAACCGGCGCGCTGGACTTCGTGTTCGATCGGCAGATTCAAGAGGCCCGCGACATGCGCGCCCGGTTTTTCGACTTCGGCATCAGCAACGAAGACGGTGGCCGCAGCCTGAACGAGGGCCTGCACCGCTTCAAGTCGGAATTCGGCGCCGGGGGCGTGGTGCACGAGTATTACGAGATCGATCTGAACCGCTGAGGCGGGTTGGAGTGAATGTGATGACGATTGCCGACTGCCGCATGCTCGACCTGCCGAAGATCCACGATCCGCGCGGCAACCTGACCTTCATCGAAGGCAACCAGCACGTGCCGTTCTCGATCGAGCGCGTCTACTACCTCTACGACGTGCCGGGCGGCTCCGACCGCGGCGGCCACGCGCACAAGGGCCTGCATCAGTTCATCGTGGCCATGTCGGGCAGCTTCGACGTGCTGCTCGACGACGGCAAGGACAAGAAGCGCGTGCACCTGAGCCGCTCTTACAACGGCCTGTACCTGTGCCCGATGATCTGGCGCGAGCTCGACAACTTCTCTTCCGGCTCGGTGTGCATGGTGCTGGCCTCGTCGCGCTACGACGAAGGCGACTACTACCGCGACTACCCCGAGTTCATGCGGGCGCGGTGGAGCCAGTGATCCCCTTTCTCGACCTGAAGCAGGTCAACGCGCCACACGAAACCGCCATCCGGCAAGCGATCGCCCGGGTCATTGCATCGGGCTGGTACGTGCTCGGCGAAGAGACCGAAGCTTTCGAGCGCGAGTTCGCCGCCTACTGCGGCGTGGCGCATTGCATCGGCGTGGCCAACGGGCTGGACGCGCTCACGCTCATTCTTCGCGGCTACGGCGTCGGCGCCGGCGACGAAGTGATCGTGCCTTCACACACCTTCATCGCCACCTGGCTCGCGGTGAGCCAGACAGGCGCGCAGCCCGTGCCGGTGGAACCCGACGCCGCCAGCTGCAACATCGACCCGGCGCGCATCGAAGCCGCCATCACGAAGAACACACGCGCGATCATCACCGTGCACCTGTACGGCCAGCCGGCCGACATGAACCCGATCCGCGAGATCGCGGAGCGCCACGGCCTGCGCGTGGTCGAAGACGCCGCGCAAGCACACGGCGCGCGTTACCAGGGCCGCCGCACCGGCAGCCTGGGCGACGCCGCCGGCTTCAGCTTCTACCCGGGCAAGAACCTCGGTGCGCTCGGCGACGGCGGCGCCATCACCACCGACGACGCCGCACTCGCCGCGCGCCTGCGCCAGCTGCGCAACTACGGCTCGAGCGTGAAGTACAAACACGACGTGCAGGGCGTGAACTCACGCCTCGACGAGATTCAGGCGGCGGTGCTGCGTGTCAAGCTCAAAGCGCTCGACGCCGAGAACGCCGCGCGGCGTGTGGTGGCAGAGACCTACCTCGCGCGCCTGCAAGGCCTGCCACTGACACTGCCCTCGGTGTTGCCCGGCAGCGAGCCGGTGTGGCACCTGATGGTCTTGCGCAGTGCGCAGCGCGCGCGCCTGCAGGCCGCGTTGACGTCATGCGGCATCGGCCACCTGGTTCATTACCCCACGGCTTGCCACCGCCAGGGGGCCTACGCTTCCGGAGCATGGCCTTCACTACCGATCGCCGAACGCCTGGCCGGCGAACTGCTCAGCGTGCCGATCGCGCCTTACCTGTCGGCGCACGACGTGGGTTCGGTGGCCGAAGCCTTGCGCGACTGCCTGCTGCAGGCCTGAGCCGTCACTCGGGTTCACACCGAGGCCATTCGGTCGATGACGGGTTCAGCCGTTCGTCGTGTCATGGAAGGCCGGCTTTGTCGGCTGCCCTGAACCCACCGGAGGCGAGATGGCCCGCTACCTGATTTCTTTCAACTACGGCACGATGAACGTCACCGACGAAGACCTGCCCGCCGTGGGGCAGGCCGCCCAGGCGGTGGTTCACGAAGCCAGGGCGGCCGGTGTGCTCGTCTTCGCGGGGGGTGTGGGCGACCCGCTGCAAACCAGCGTGGTCGCCCGCGACGGCACCACGACCGATGCACCGAACCCCGGCCGCGCCGAGTTCATCGGCGGCATGACGGTGGTCGAAGTGGCCAGCCGCGCCGAAGCCCTGGCCTGGGCCGCGAAGATCGCGGCCGCCTGCCGGTGCCCGCAAGAGGTTCGAGAGTTCCTGCCGCGGTCGCTTGCGCAGAACGATTGAAGGGCGCGATCGACGGACGGCCGAAGCGCAGGTCGACCGCCCGTGCCCGCAACGGTCACTGCCGCGCGATCACCAGGTGCGTGGCCAGCGGCGTGCTTTCGTGCCGCGTGCAAGCGTAGCCCAGCGCCGGCAGGTTCACGCCTTCGAACAGCCGCTCACCCGCGCCGAGCAGCACCGGCGACACCGCGATGTGCATCTCGTCGATCAGGCGCGTGCGCAGGTACTGCTGGATCACGCTCACGCCGCCACCCAGGCGCACGTCCTTGCCGTTCGCCGCCGCGCGGGCCTGCGCCAAAGCAGAGGCAATGCCATCGGTCACGAAGTGGAAGGTCGTTCCGCCTTCCATCACCAGCGGCGCACGCGGGTGGTGGGTGAGCACAAACACCGGCACGTGGTACACGGGGTTGTCGCCCCACCAACCGCGCCAGCTCTCGTCGGGCCAGGGCCCGCGCACCGGACCGAACATGTTCCTGCCGAGGATCCAGGCGCCCACGTTCTGAAATCCCCGCGCGGCAAAGTCTTCGTCCACGCCGTCGGCACCGCCGTCGTTGCCGAACACGTTCTTCTGGAACGTGCGTGTCGACATGGCCCAGCCATGCAGGGCGGTGCCGCCCACCCCGAGCGGGTTGTTGATGTCCTGGTCGGTGCCGGCACCGAAGCCGTCGAGCGAGATGGTGAAACTTTCAACGCGTAGCTTGGACATGGCGGTTCCTTGCAAGGTGAGTGCCGTTCAGGCAGGCGATGTCTTCGTCCGGCGGGGTGGCCGGCGTGAGGATCATCTTCATCGCAGGGCAAGCCCGGCGGCCACCGCCACGGCCGCGCAGAGCAACCATGCACCCACGCGCTTGAGCAAGGCGGCGTCGACGCTTTTCGGGTCGGCAGCCTCCGGGCGCCGAAAGCCCACGACGAAAGCGTGGGCCGGCAGCGCCACGACCAGCAGAAAGGCGATGACCAGCACCGTGCTGTCGCTGGCGATGCGAGACCAGAGAATCGGCATGACGGCGCCGGCGAACGCGCCTGCCAGTGCGGCGCTGAAAGGCGTGGGGGCCAGGTTCACGAGGTTTGCTCCGCAGCACTTGAAAGTGCAAAGCCCAGGAAAGCAGGGGTGGTAGGCGCGTTGGCGGTTCGGGCAGACGTTTCAACAGACATGGCGCCCCATTCTCGGTGCCCGAGGTTTTACCTGAGCGAGCCCGGCCAGGGAAGCGTTCGCCGTCAACGCACGGCCCAGCCACCGCTCACGGGGAACACCTGGCCGACAAAACAGTCGGCAGCACTGCTGCAGAGGTAGGCGGCGAACAGTGCATCCTCGCGTGCCGAAACAAGCCTGCCGAGCGGCACTTCGCGCGCCAGGCGTTCCTGGAAGCGTGGGTTCGCCTGAACCTCGGCAGGAAAGTAGGTCGGGTTGTCGACGAAGTTCTGCGCGATGGCGTTGACCTGCACGTTGTGCTGGGACAGCTCGACCCCCACGGCCTGCACGTAGGCGAGTTGAGCGCCACGTGCCGCGCTGTAGGTCGAAGCCCTTTTCATGCCGCGCAGAGCCGACGCGCTGCCGATGACCAGGATCTTGCCCGAGCGCCTGGCAAGCATCGCAGGCGCAGTGGCCGCCACCAGGCGGGGCAGGGGATCGACCAGCGCTGCGAACACCCGGCGCCACTCTTCTTCGCTGACCTCGGTGGCCGGTGTCGTGGGCGCGGTGCAGGCCAGGTTGGCGACCAGAACGTCGAACTCACCTGCGCTGCGAACCACCCGCTCGGCGGCACCGGGCTCCGAGAGCGCTTCAGTGCTGGCAATGACGGTGGCCCCTTGCTCGGCAAACAACCCGCACAGCACGGGCCCCATGAACTCACCCGATTGAGTGATGAGAACGCGCTTGCCGACGAGGGCGTTTTGCATGTGCTTTCCCGGTTGAGGATGCGCCGTGGTGGCCTGCTGCGCGCAGGGTCTGGGCTGCGCGGCCAACACTGGCGAGGTGTTTTGGCCGAGAGCAAGCATGATAGGCCTGCGCCCCTGTGCTGCCGGTCGGTTCGCCGCCGGGCTTGCCTGTGCCGGCAGGCTTGTTCTCGATGCAATGGTCAGGCGGCGAAGTGGACGAGCAGACTCATGGCGAGTCCTCGATCAGCACCAGCTTCATGCGGCCGGAAGCACCGCTCTTGATCGACACGGCAGCCTTGCGACACTTGAAGTGTTTTGCAACGAGCGCAATGAGTTCTGCGTTGGCCTTGCCGTCGACGGGTGGCGATTTGAGTTGAGCGAGCCAGGTGCCGTCTTCGTTCTGCGCCAGTTCACTCGCACGTGAACCGGGCTTGACCTTGATCTGGATGACTCGCTGCGGCATGGCCTCTGGTTCTACGCTTGCGCGATCCGGAAAGCGCCAGAACCCGTGAGAGAGCTGGCCGCTGCGCACGAGGCGCGAGCCAACGTCATGGCGCACCGGCAAGCGGTTTGAACATGTTGATGTTCGTGGGTTCGTAGCCGAGGCTCACGTACAGGCTGCGTGCCGACGCGTTGTGCCCGAAGACGTGAAGCGCCAAGCCGCCGAACCCGAGCCTGATGGCTTCTTGTTCGAGGGCTCGCATCGCCCGAGCGGCATGGCCATGGCGCCTGTGCTCGGGCCAGATGACCAGGTCGTAGATGTAGCCGACGGGGCCGGCCGGACGCTCGGCGCGCGCAAGCCAGATCGCCCCCACGGAATGTTCCGATTCAGACTCGATGGTGAACAGCCAGTGGCCCGCGGTCGCCAGGCCCTGCGGCAGAAGAGACGACAACTCCTTTTCTGCCTCGGCCAGTGCCCCCTGTTCTGGCCACCGCCCGGTGCGGACTTTGTCTGCCGCATACGCAGGTGTGGACTGAGCTCGCCAGTGCGTGAACTCGCCGCTGGTCATTGGACGGATGCGTGTCATGGGCCTGCCTCGTAACGCCTGAGCTTCGAGCCTATCAGGCGGAACTTCGCAACTCGGCCAGAGCCTTGAGCCTGGCCAGTGTGACCGGAAGCCCCGAGTGCAACTGCCTGGCGAGCATTCTGCCCAGAAGCATCGTCAGCGGCCCGGACAAGGTGACCCTGTGGATGACCTCGGTGAGCCCTCGCGCAGGCACGAGTTCGTGCTCGAACACCATGCGAAAAAGCGGGATCTGCGACTCGACGGTGAAGCACTTGTCTCGGGCAACCAGTGTCAGGACCATGGGCAACGGGTTGCCCTTGGTCGGCGTGAGCCGGCCGCGGCTTCCCACCTCGAAAGGCCCATCGAGGGTGGCGGCCTTGGTGTCAGGGTCCCAGGTGTGCCAGTTCCGGACGTCTTCGTAGATGCGGAAGATGACGTCAGGGGTGGCAGAAACCTTGATGCGGTGTTCGATCTGCATGAGCGAAGAAGAGTGTGAAGACAAGCGGTTCAACGCACTCCTGGGGCGAGAGCGGACAGAAGGCGTGTACACCTCGATGTTTCATTTGAGGGGACCACGTCTGGGTGAAGCACTGGGTCAAAGGCCGCGCCGCTCGCGGGAACGCGAAGGAACTTCACACCGTTGGGCGACCATGCGCCCAACTTGGCGGTGTTCTCGACCAGCAGTCACCGGCGATTCCGGGGGTGTTCGCCGGCAAGCCTTTCGTTTCCGTGCTTGTAGTTCCCGGTGATGCGTGCCATGAGTTGCTGAGCTGGCGCGCCGGATTCAGCCGCAGCTTCCTGCTTGAAGTCTTCAGCATCTGCGCCACGAAGCGTCGAGGCCAGCCGACCGCGATGGAATATCTGAACGTCCCCGCTCTTTCGGACGCGGTAGGTGAAGCCCATGTCTTGAGGTTCGTCGGTATCCATGGTGAGCCCACTCGTTGAAAGGGTCGGGCGCCCGTCTGCCCCGCCTGCTCCGGGCCGGCTACTCGGAAGCCAGCTTGCCCTTCACGTGGCGCGAAAAATTGTCCAGAATGGCTTGCCAGCCCGTGCGTTGCTGGTCTTCCGGATGTGTCGTCTCGGCATCGAATTCGACCTTCACGATCACCCCCTGAGGGCTGTCGGTGAACTCGACCACGGCCCGTCGATCGCCGAAGGCGTATTCGATCAGCTGATGCGGAACGACCTTGGTGTACTCACCTTCGAAGTCGAACCCGAACGAGCCGTCCTTCGCTTCCATGCGCGACGAGAACTTGCCGCCAGGCCGAAGATCGACCGAGGCGGCAGTGGTGTGCCAATCCGGAGACGCTGCATTCCAGCGCTTGATGTCTGCAGGCGTGGTGTACGCGCTCCACACCTCATGCATCGGGGCAACGACGACTGTTGAAACGATGATCTTCATGCGAACTCCTTGTCGTGGCTCAAATTGAAGGGTCGGGTGCCCCGCTTCATTTTGCCGGCACGGCACCAGCCGCTGGCCAGTCGGTGCTGCCGATGCGGCGGAGCGTCATTTCGAATGTTTTCACCGGAGCTTGGCCGTCGACCAGGCGTTCCCCTGTCTCGACCCAGACCTCGTCTTTCACCGTCGCTGTGTACCGCAATGTGGCGGGCCCCGCTTTGACAGACCACGTGAAGCCATCGGGTCGCACTTCCAGCGGAAAGTCTCCCGAGTAGCCCTGAGCGTGCGAGTGAAAGTTGTACTTGCTGGTTTGCGGAGAGAAGGAGATGACGGCGAAGGCATTGAACGGACTGCTTCCATCCGGCGCATAGCCACGGCCTTCGATCACCTTGACCGTTTCACCCAGGAAGCTGCCGACTCTTTCAGTTTGAGTGATGAAAATCTCCTTGCCGTCGGGCAGGATGACCCTGGCGGGGCCACGCCACGTGCCGTCAAAGATTTTCAGCGCTTGCATCGATTGCCGCTGCGCGGAAAGCAGCTGAACCGAGTCGGGAGCACCCGCTGCGAAGGTGAGCGATGAGGTGGCTGAAAAAGCGCACCAGACCGCGATGGCCATGTGAACACGATGATGACGCATGAGGCTTCCTGTTCGAACGGGTGGTGAAATGACGATACATGACAAGGCATCCACACGGCCGGGCCAGGCCTCATGTTCGATCCCGCGCTACTTTTGCTTCATCACGCGGACACTCGCTTTCACGAGCTTCTTGATCAAGGACTTCGGCATCGGCCCATGCATGGGAAAGCTGACGATGGCCTTTGTCGTGGCGTAGGCCGAAACTTCTTCCGCGTGGTCTTCCAGCACAGGCGGGCGAACGTGCAGACGCACGTGAGGTGCCTTGAAGCTGAACCAGGCGAACATGCCGCTGTAGTCATAACCTTCGTAGCTGTAGCCGGGCATCTGGAAGTAGCTGACCGTTTCGACGGCGCCAGGCGCAGCCTGCTGCACGGCGACCCGCACTTCCGCCAGGCGACCCCGTATCTCTTCGGGGCACCGTTCTATGTACTCGGAAACGCCACCGGGCTCGATGGGTTTGCCCTTGGGTTTTGTCTCTCGGCTCATGGTTCGTCTTCCGTCAGGTCAGGCCAGAGGGCGAGGGGTGACAACGCCAGCTTGTCGAACGCGAACTCTGCGCCCGGATCGTGATGCATCGATGGCCATGCACTCAGCGCTGCCGCTCGCGCAACCACGCTCGGGCCTCGGCCAGCGTCGGGAAGATGCGATACGGGGCACTGGTGAAGGCGTAGCTCTTGAAGTCCTGGATCGCGGCCACGATGTCTGGGCGGAAGGCCACCGCTGCGATGGCGATGTTCGGGTTGGTCACGAGCGGTGCGATGTGAAGGGCCGCGATCTCTGCCGTGGCCGCACTGGTCACCTCGTAGGCCTCGGCGGCCAGGTAGTTGGTGAGCGCGTAGCGAATGTCGTCGAAGCGCCGGTCACCGCAGATGAGCTCGAGAGAATCACGGCGCTCGGTCACTGTGACGTCGCCGAAGTACTCGCGGTAGACACCGGAAGGCTCCCAGGTGAGTCTGTAGGGCATGGTCAAGGCGCGCAACTCGGGGTGCCCATTGTGCCCGCTGCTGCGTGCCCCGGCCTGCCGGGGCGGCCAGCCCGATGCAAGGTCTAGGCGTCGCCGACGATGGCGCCATGCGCCTGAAGCTCGGTCAGCAGCGCCTTGAAATCCTGCTTCTCGTCGTCGAAGCAGATGGTCTTCATGCCCAGTGCCGCCGGAGCAGCCAGGTTGTCTCTGTTGTTGTCGATGAAGATGCATTCTTCCGGCTTCAAACGCAGGCGTCGTAAAGCAAAGAGAAACATCTCGGGATCGTCTTTGCTGAGCCCGAGCTCGGATGAAACCACGATCGGATCGAACAGACTCGGCAAGTCATGAAGGCGCTTCAGAGTGTCGAGCCGGTCTTTCTTGTTGTCCGTGACGATGCCAACGGCGTAGCGCGGCCGCAGAGCTCTTGCCGTGTTCATCATTCGTTCGCTGAGTGGCGTGCTCTTGAACGCCTCTTCGAGCAGGCCCAGGGGAACCGTCTGGCCAAGAAGCAGGCAAAGTTCTTCCCAGACCTCGGCATGCGTGGTTCTTCCGAGAGTCAAGTCATGGTTGAACACACGCAATGCAGACTGAACCCTTTGCAGGTCGATGCCTGTGCGCTGGCTCAAGTAGCGCGCGGTCGTGAGCGAGCCCGTCTTGTCTGTCGTCAGGACGCCGTCGAAATCGAACAGGACAGCTCGTATGGCCAAGGTTTGTGCTCTGCAATGCCCCGTGTTCGACGCAAGGGTCAGGCCGCACTCCTCGACCCCTCAAACCACTGCAGCCCGACAATGCCCGCGACGACCAGCGCAATGCAGAACAGGCGAGCAGGCGCCGCGGGCTCACCGTAGACCAGTAGCCCCAATGCCGCTGTACCGACCGCGCCGACGCCACCCCAAACTGAGTAGGCGGTTCCGATCGGAATGACCGCAAGCGTGAGGCTCATCAAATACTCACTCAGGCCACCCGACACCACGGCCAGCGTGGCAGGAACGAGCCGAGTGAAACCGTTGGAAGCTTGGATCGCTGCTGCGAAAGCGATCTCTAACAGGCCAGACAAGAGGATAAGAGCCCACGCGGCCTTCGTGCTCGATGCGTCCAACATGGCTGCAGGTTCTCGTTGATGATGCTGCAGTCTGCCAGAAGCAGCGATTGCGCCTATGCCTTGCAGACGCCGAAGCGAGACTGTGCCGCTCGTGCGGCCCGACGTTCGAGCCAAACGGGCGACGACGGTCAGGCGCCGAGCCCGAAAACGACGACCTAGGCCTTCTCGTTGAGCTTCTCTCTGCGTTGGAGCGCGGCCAGTACCCCTTCGCGAATCCTCCGTTCGCGCGTTTGCGGCTTTGCCGCTTCGTCGAGCCGCCGGATGATGAAGTTCTGCTTGCCGGGTGGTAGCGACTGAAACGCTTGCGCGAGACCCTCGGCGCGCAGTGCGCGGAGCAGATCATCCGGAATGTCCACGGCATTGCGGTCAAGGACCGTCAACCGCATCCGAATGCTGTCGCCCGTCCTGGTGCTCGTTTCCTTGCGAACCCTGGCCTTGATCCGAATGTAGTGCTGGCCACCGCCGACGGGGAAGAGACTCACCTCGAACGGCTCGGACTCGTTGACGCGGGCCATGACGAGCACCGGCCCCTTCGTTCCTAGCGCCTCCGTGATCTCGGCGGGCACGGGAATGGCGCAGTAGTCCATGCCTTCGGCCCAGTCTTCCAGGACCGCATGGAACGCGAACTGCTTTCCGACGTGGGGGGAGTGCTTCATGGATTCTGAATCTGTGTCACGCGCAATCTGCGGCCGAGCGGGCAAAAGTGTGGCGCCGGTGCCGGCTGAGCGAGGGGTCAGGCCTCGCCAAGCCACCTTGTGCCGGACGGTGTTTCGATTTCAGCGACCAAACTGCACTGGGTGCCCGACATCAACAAAACGCAGGGGTGAGGCTCGAGCCCGATGCGCTTGAAGACTGCCAGAACTTGACCCGGAGTTGGATGGCGTATCAGCAGCCTCTTGAAACGAAGATCGGTTGGGGGAAGAGCGGCCACCGGGTTTGCACCAGACGCGCGTTGGATCAGCAGAGGCGCCGCACCATCAAAGGGGGCGGCGCCGTCGGCCCGCACCGCCATGAGCCAGGTATGCGTTTCGCGACGCATGGTCTCAACTTCGCCAAGCTCGGGCACGAGATCCCCCGCAATATCTGCGGTGCTGGCGACCCATGCTCCCAGCCGTGGAGTCGAAGCCGGCGATATCTGGTCCAGACCGAACCATCGCGGCCGCGTCGGCGGAGCCGTTGCCGGATCGGCCGCGATGACTTCCAAGTACACCTCGGAGCCCAGCGCCAAGAGCAGGTTGTGGGTGGCCATGCTCGGGTGTGTTCTTCCCGGCCGCGGTTTCACTCCAAGCGCTGCTTCCACATACGCTGAGCCGACTTCGAGCGTTGGCGCGACGACTGAGATGTGATCGAGGCGAGCCACGGTGTTTCTGTGTGGGGCCTAGCGCAGAGTCAACCGGGCGACGACGGGAAGCCAGCCGTTGGCGCTCCGGTTGAACGACCCGTTAGGCGGCATCTGGCTGTTTGGCGCGGAGATCGACGAGCCATTCACCTGCGGCTCGGGCCTCTTGTTCATGCTCGTCGTCGCGCCATACCTCCTGCAAGGCAGCGTGGTACCAGTCGGCCATGTGAGGCAGCGAGAGCAATCGATCAACGTATGCGCTCGCCTCTGGCGAGATGCTCGGCGAGTAGGTCTGGGCCCGGAAGGCCAACGGGGCGAAGAACGCATCGACCGCCGTGAAGCTCGGCCCACTGAGGAAGGGGCCTCCGAAGGAGCTCAAGCCTTGTCGCCAGAGTTCATCGGCCCTCGACCACTCGCGTTCAAGCGCTGGGGTCACCTGCTTCAACCGAACCCGCAATCCGCAGTTCATGGTGCAGATGTTCCGGATGTTCGAGAAGCCTGAGTGCATCTCGGCTGAAGCCGACCGCGCCCATGCCCTGGCCCGTGGGGTCTGAGGCCAAGCCAGAGGATCCACCTCTGCGATGTATTCAACGATCGAAAGCGAGTCCCAGACGATCAAGTCGTCGTGCACCAGGCACGGCACCCGGCCCGACGGCGAGAACGTTCTGAAGCCGCCCGGGTCGGCAATCGATCCGAATGGCACAAGCCGCTCATTGAATGGGATCTGTAGTTGCTTGAGCAAAAGCCAAGGCCGCAGCGACCACGACGAGTAGTTCTTGTTGGCGATGTAGAGGGTCAGCAACGGGCTTGTCCTTCATGCCGAGCAACCTTTGACATGAGCGGCTCGCGGAGACGGCTGCGCCTGGCCCGGAATGAAATGAAGGCCAAGTCTGGCGTGCCGGTGGGGGCCGGTCCGACCGAAGGGTCAGCACGCATTTTTTGCCCGCCCCAAGGAAGGGCTTGAGCGCGAACGCCGCTTGCCGGGAGCAACTTTCTCGGCCTTGAACGCGTAGGCTTGCTCGATGAGGCGCAGCACCGTTGCCTTTCGTGCCAGTGGCAGCTTTGCACGCACGCCGAGCACCTTGCTTCCCCAGTGCACCGGCTCCAGGAACTCCGGATTCATGGCCAGTGCGAGTTCCCGTTGTTCTTCTGGCAGGAAGATGTGAAGCAACTCGCCGCTTGGAGGAATGGTGACGAAGATCTTGCCGCGCACGCGGAACGAGCCGAAATTGTGATGCGGCTCCTCTGTTGTGTCCGGGAGCGCCAAGGCGAACTTGCGGGTGTCTTCGAGCTTCACGGCCATGGTGGTCCCCTCCTCGACGGCGAGTTGTGCGGCCTGACCTTTGACATGAGACCCTCGATCCGGCTTGCCGGCGCGAGCCCTCTCTATGGAAGAGTTGGGCGTGACGTGGGCGAGTCCGCTCGATAGAAGGGTTAGGCCGCAACACGCGAATGCGCGCGAATGTACCACCCGCACACAAGGGCCCAACCGAGCACCGAGGCCTCAATGGCACGCTGACTGAGGCCAACGTACGGCGAAGATGCTGACAGGGAAAGAAGACCAAACAGCGAGAGCGCCGAAGCAGCGAAGCCCATGGCCGGAAGTGGTGCGGACGCTGGCCAAGAACGAGAGCAATGGGCCAGAGCAAAGAGGAAGCCGGGAGCCAGGAGATAGCCAAGGCCGCCCACGAGGTTGTGGATTCTTTGCGAAACACTGGGGAGCTCCGGTCGACAGCCTGGATCGCACGGAAAGAAGGCTGCCGCTACATAGCCGAGTGCGTAGATGGCCAGCGCGAAAAGCGATGAGGTTGCAAGACTGGACTTCGGAAGACTCTTGTAGGCGAGACAGCTGAAGGCCAGGAGCGAGATGCCCGCCGGCAAGAAGCCTGCAAAACGCACGGGGAATTCGTATCTTGCCTGCGATGCCCCGAGCTCACTGATGAATTGAGAGAGATGACTGTAGCCCGGAGTCGCGATGGCTGCGAGCACCGTGACCAGCAAGATGCAAAGCGCAGAGACAAGGGCGGAAGCGAAGACAACTTGGCGAGGCATATTCGATGACTTTGGGGCCTAACGTTGCACATGAGGGGCGGCCCAAGGCGATAGCCCTTGGACGCCCACCTCGATGGAAGGCTTGGGCGCCAACCAGTCTGGCTGTGCGCCCGCCATCGCACTCATGCCATGACCTCGACCACCTTGGCCAAAAGTGCCGCGGCTTCGGGCGGAACCGACTCGACAGGCACGTGAAGACGGGTTTGCTCGCGGAGCCTACCAAGTGAGACTTGGGCGCTGCCGAGAACTGGCAACGAGTCTTTGTGCAGATCAAAGTGCGTCTCATGGGCCACAGTCGTTCCGTGAGCCCACTTGATGACACACGCCTGCTTGCCTCTGCCGTCGGTTGTGCAGATGGCGGCCCCGCTCGAAGACAGACCGAGAACGCTTGCTTCACCGGCGCTCGACCTGGCAAGCAACACAAACTCAGCTCCGCCGAATTCGCGCTTGATGAGGCGCTGGACGCGCCTTCCGCGAATGCTGGACATGCGATCTGTGTACTCGCTCGCGAACGAGGACAAGGAGTCTGGGTTGATGGGCATGCTCCGAACTCGCGTACTTGGCGCCTGACGTTTGACATGAGCGAGTCCGCTCGATGGAAGGGTTAGGCGCTTGCCTTGTAGATGAATGCTTTTGGTGTTTGTTGATTCAATGTGCCAACTCAGTCCTTCTTGGACTTTGCGCCAGACAGTGCGACGAGCCGGCCCAGCAAGACAGCAGGAAGGATGCCGAGAAGCACGATGAACCACGAAACTGCTCACGTGTAGCTCATGTGCGCCTAACGTGTTGCAGACGACGCGCTTGCCCACTCCGCCGCCGTCATCTTTGGAGGTGAATGCCGACGCGAGGATTGGCAAGTCGTCGAATTCATGGCGTGGCACAACCCCCTGATCCAATCGCGACCAACCGGCAAATGCCGCCCCCGTCAATGTAACCGGGCGCTCGTCGAACCGTCACGCAACCGTCGGTCGCGCTGTCGCGTGCCCCGTCAGGCGGTCATCAACTCGCCCACTGGCGCCACGTCGCTCCGCGAGTCGCTGTCGCTCGACAGCATGCGTGCCCACCAGGCGCCGAAGTGCTCGTCGAACGACGCCAGATTGCGCGCATGCGCGATCGCGATGCCGAAGAACTCGCTCAGCGCCACGTCGCTGGCGAAGTGGTTCATGCACTGGCCCACGCTTTTTGCGAGCGACGCCTGCGTCTGCTCGGCGCTCAGGTGGCCGCCGCGCCAGCCGGCCAGGGCCAGCGCCACCCAGGCGAGGTAGCCGCACTTCAGCGCGAACGACTGGCGCTGGTGCGTGGTCTGCTGCGGGTGGCTGCGAAAGCCGCCGAGGTGGTCGCGAATGAACACGACCGGCGCGTGGGTCGACACGTCGAGCAGCACGCCGATGTCGGCCAGGCCGTAGTACGACAGGCCGTTCATCTGCGAGCCGCGCAGCCGCCGCACCGCGTCTTGCGACAGCACCATGTTCGAGAACTCGCCGAGCCAGTTCTGGCAGTGCAGGGCGGTCGTGGCAAACAGCGCTGGCGCGTCCAGGTACACCAGGCGTTCGGGCACGTCGTCGAAGAAGCTCGGCAGCGGCAGCATGGCGCCCGGCCTGCCGTCGGCGGCCGTGAGCCAGCGTTGGCTCACCGAAGCGCCCGGCGCGCCGCGCGTGTGGGCCAGTGCGTGCTGGCGGTAGAAGTCAGGGTAGACGATGTCGTCGTCCATCAGCACGTGCACGAGCGGCGCCTGCGCCGCCCAGCCGTCGATCAGGTGGTGGATGTTCTTCAGCGAGCCCTGGCGCGGGCCCGGCACCACCAGCAGGTCGATTGATGAGATCAGGCTGTCGAGCGCGCCGCTGCGGATGAGCGCGGTGACCGCGCCGCCGGGGCTGTCGTCGGAGAGCACGACGCGAAAGTCCTTGAAGCTCTGGCTGCGCAGGCCGAGAAACAGCTCGGCCAGGTAGTCGGGCTTGTAGGCGGGGATGAGCGTGATCATCGGTGTCATGCGGCCTGGCTCCGGTGGGTTTGCAGAAACCGTTCGTCGATGGTTCCGCACAGGGTGGCGATGGGCCCGAAGCCCGGGTGCTTGGCGGCCAGCCGGTGAGCCGACGCGTGGAACGCCGCCGGCAACTGGTGGTCGTTGCTCGAGTTGTGGAACAGCGGCAGCCGCACGATGCGCGGAAAGACCTTGTGCGTGCAGATCGCCTCGATGCACAGGTCGGTGGCCCACAGGTGCCAGCCGAGCGCAGGGTCGATGCGGTGCACCGTGTCGCGCGCGAGCACGATCGCCAGCTCGTCGATCGAGACGGCCGCTTCCGAAGCCGGGTGGTCGAAGCGGTGGCGGCGGTCGATCACGAAGCCCGCTGGTTCGTAGCCTTGGCGCGCCGCGTTCACGCCCATGCCGGCAAAGCCGATCAGCGTGCGCGGCCGCTCTTCGGCCGAAATGCCGGCGAGCAGTTCGTTCAGGCGCTGGCCGAAGCCGGCGGGAAAGTACACGTCCTGGTGGCACAGCAGCACCCAGTCGGTGTTCAGGTGCTGCAGCGAGGCTTCCAGTGCTTCGGCCGGGCTGGCCGCGCGGCGGTAAGAGACGATGCGGGCGTCGACCTCGCGCAGCCCCGGCGAATGTTCGACGTTCAGGCGCAGCTGGGTCTCGCGCGTGGTCGGCACCACGACTGAAAAGCGGGCGGGTTCGGGCGTGGCGGCCGCAGGCTCGAAGATGCACGGCTCGAAACTGCGTTGGGCCTGCACGATCAGCCGCCCTGTGCCGAGCTGGCGGCGCGCCGTGGCGGCCGGCACACCGACCGATTGCGCCAGCGCCACGGCCGCTTCGGTGAAGGCCGGGTTCGCCGGTGGCGCCGCGGTTTCGGCGGCCTGCGTGGGTGACCAGCCGGTGTCGAGCAGCAGCTTGTAGAGCGAGGCGGGCGACTCGTAACGCAGTTGCGGGCTGGCGAGCGGCCCGTCGGGGGCGTCGGTCAGGTCGGCTTCGACCCAGCGTTGCAGCATCGCGAACTGCGCCTGGTTCTCGATCTCTGCGAAGAGTTGGCCCCCGGGCGCGCAACGTGCATGCAGGCCCAGCAGCAAGGCTGGCGGGTCGCCTTGGGCGAGCCAGCCATCACCGAGCACGATCAGGTCGAACCGGCCGCTCGCGTCTTGCGCGTCGCGCGTGTCGTGTGCGTCGTGCCACTGGCACCCCGGGTGCCTGCCGGCGTAGGCGCGTGCGAGGGCAGAGCCGTCGGCACCCACGTGCAGCACCCGTTCGGCCGCCGGCAAGGCTTTCAGCAGCGCCGTGTGGTCGGCGTGCACGCGGGCCGGTGCTGCCGCAGCGCTGCCGATCACCACGAGGGCAGGGCGCACGGGCCGGGCGGCGGGCAGCGGTGTGTTCATGCCCGGATCATCGGTGCGGCACCTCTCATGCGAAGCGCGGAGGAAACGCGCCTTCCCGCCCCATTTCGCCCGGCAGGCCAGGCTCGACAGGGCCAACCCTTGTAGGAAGTTGCCCGACAAGCCGCATGGCGAAAGATGGACTCAAGCCACAGCCAGGCCCTGATGTCGGGGTTGAAACCCGATCTTCACAATTCGCTTCACGTTGAGACACAGAGCAACGCGACAAGCAGACGAACAAAGCACACACCGGAGCCACCCCATGAACGCCGACCAGATCCTCACCGAAATTCGCGAAGCCAACCTCTCTTACCTGATGCTGGCGCAAAGCCTGATCCGCGCTGACCGCGAACAAGCCCTGTTCCGCCTCGGCATCTCTGAAGAAAGCGCCGCGCTGATCGGCCTGCTCACGCCGGCCCAGATGATGAAGGTCGCTTCCGGCAACACGCTGCTGTGCAAGTTCCGCATGGACGACGAACTGGTCTGGACGCTGCTCACCAACCACGGCAAGAGCGCCGCGAACGACACCACCTCGCGCCTTCATGCATCCATCCTGATGGCGGGCCGCCATCAAGAAGCCGCCTGATTCACCCCAGCAGTTCACCGGACACAGCACCATGCGCGTCAAGAGCATCCTCACCGAAGCCAAGCAGATCAGCCGTGCGATCACGCTGATCAACCTCGGCGCCCGCCTGCAAGTGCTCGAATCGGAGACCGACCTGTCTTACGAGCGCCTGCTGCGCCTGTACAAGGAAGTCTCGGGCAAGAGCCCCAGCAAGGGCCAGCTGCCGTTCTCGACCGACTGGTTCATGACCTGGCAGCCGAACATCCACGCCTCGCTGTTCCTGAACATCCACGAATACCTGAACAAGGTGGCCGAGATGGACGAGATCGACACCGTCATCAAGGCCTACCAGCTCTACCAGGAACAGACCCAGGCGCAGGGCCTGGAAGCGCTGCTCTCGGTCACCCGCGCCTGGCGCCTCGTCAAATTCGTCGACAACGGCATGCTGACCATGACCAAATGCTCGAAGTGCGGCGGCCACTTCGTGACACACCCGCACGAAATCGCGAAACACTACGTGTGTGGCCTGTGCAACCCGCCGGCACGTGCCGGCAAGGGCAAGGCAGCGGGCGGCATCCAGATGCACTGAGTGCGAGCCGGCCTCCAGTTTTGCCGACAAGCGCCGAAAAGCTTGTCACGTACCGATCTCTTGCTTGTCTCCTCCTGACACAGATTCATGTGTCTTCAAACGGGCCCTTCGGGGCCCGCTTTTTTTGCGGCCCATCGCCCGTGTAGCGGCCGCAAACCGCCGCTGTTGTGGGCATCGTGAGATGCCGGCCGCCCCCAGACTCAAGCCAGCCCGTTATTGGCCGATAAAGCTGCAGGCGCGGCCGGCTTCGACTCTCGGCCCAACAACTCTCGGACCTTCACACCATGTTCGTTCTCGTCGGCTGGGGCCTGGCCCTGGTTTGCATCTTCGGGGTGTACATCGCGCACGGCGGCAACATCGGCGTGATCCTGCACGCCCTGCCGTTCGAGATGATCACGATCTTCGGAGCCGCGGCGGGGGCGTTCCTGGCGAACAACCAGATGAAGGTCATCAAGGCCTCGTTGTCGGGTCTGGGCAAGTGCTTCAAAGGCAGCAAGTACAGCAAGGCGCGCTACATGGAGCTCATGGCGCTGATGTACGACATCCTGCAGAAGGCCCGCAAGGAAGGCCTGATGTCCATCGAGAAGGACGTCGAGGAGCCGCACAGCTCGCCGCTGTTCCAGAAGTACGCCACCGTCGGCAACGACCACCACGTGGTCGAGTTCATCACCGACTACCTGCGCATGATGGTCTCGGGCAACCTGAACGCCCACGAGATCGAAAGCCTGATGGACAGCGAGATCGAAACGCACCACCAGGAAGAACACGCCGCCGTGGCCGCCATCGGGCGCCTGGCCGGTGGCCTGCCGGCCTTCGGCATCGTGGCGGCCGTGCTCGGCGTGGTGAACACCATGGGCTCGGTCGGCCAGCCGCCGGCGGTGCTGGGCGGCATGATCGGCTCGGCGCTGGTCGGCACCTTCCTCGGCATCTTGCTCGCCTACGGTTTCGTGGAGCCGCTCGGTGGCCTGATGGAACAGAAGATGGAAGACGGCTCGAAAGAACTGCAGTGCATCAAGACCACGCTGCTCGCCAGCATGCAGGGTTACGCGCCGCAGGTGGCGGTCGAGTTCGGCCGCAAGGTTCTCTACTCGGGTGACCGCCCCACCTTCGCCGAGCTCGAAGGCCATGTCAAAGGCAAGAAGTGATGGAGCCCCTCGCCCGACGAGTACATCGGTCGATCCCCCAAGGGGATGCGGGCCGGCTTGGGTCGGCCCGGCGCTCGGCCCGCGCCGCCTCCACCGTTGAGAGAGACCTCTGATGTCTGGCGACTCGAAAAAGCTCCAGCCCATCATCATCAAGAAGGTGAAGAAGGGCGGCCACGGTGCCCATGGCGGCGCGTGGAAGATCGCCTACGCCGACTTCGTGACCGCGATGATGGCGTTCTTCTTGCTGATGTGGCTGCTCGGCTCCACCGCCGAAGGCGACAAGAAGGGCATCGCCGACTACTTCAACTCGCCGCTGAAGCTCTCGCTGATGGGCGGCGCCACCGGCTCGGGCGATTCTTCGAGCGTGGTCAAGGGCGGCGGCAAGGACCTCACGCGCACTTCGGGCCAGGTGAAGGCCGGCGACGTGGAGGCCGAGCGCCGCACCCTGCAGCTCAAGGCCCTGAAGGCCGAGCAGAAGCGTGCCGAAGCAGCGCGCCTCGAATCGCTGAAGCAGCGCGTCGAAGAAGCGCTTGCCGCCAGCCCGAAGCTGGCCGCGATGAAGTCGCAGATCCGGCTCGACATGACGCGCGACGGTCTGCGCATCCAGATCGTCGACGAGCAGAACCGCCCCATGTTCGACAGCGGCAGCGCCATCGTCAAACCGTACATGCGCGAGCTGCTGCAGGAGATCGGCGCCGTGCTCGCCGAAGTGCCGAACAAGCTCACGCTCGAAGGCCACACCGACGCGTCGCCGTTCGGTGCCGGCGAACGCGGCTACAGCAACTGGGAGCTTTCGAGTGACCGCGCCAACGCCTCGCGCCGCGAGATG
Organism: Rhizobacter sp.; assembly: GCF_032229685.1. Lineage (GTDB taxonomy): Bacteria > Pseudomonadota > Gammaproteobacteria > Burkholderiales > Burkholderiaceae_C > LMDS01. The sequence continues at coordinate 169,393 of NZ_JAVTWP010000039.1, forward strand.
AATGCCGGTGGCCTGCCCGTCGACCGTGTCTTGCTGGTGCAGGGCCTGGCCTCGAGCGTGCTGTTCGACCCGGCCGCGCCCGACAGCCCGGTGAACCGGCGCATCAGCATCATCGTGATGAACCGCGAAGCCGAAGACCGATTGCGTCACATCACACGCGATGACGAAGAACCCACCCCGAACGCCGGAACTGACGAGAAGTTGTCCTCAACTTCCGGCCCCGTGACCCGATAGAACGTGCGATCGAACGTGAATTTGCAAGAGGACAACCATGAGCAACCCGAGTGACCTGAAGTTCCTGATCGTCGACGACTTCTCGACCATGCGCCGCATCGTGCGCGGCCTGCTCAAGGAGATGGGCTGCTCCAACGCCGACGAGGCCGAGGACGGCGCGGTCGCCCTGGCCATGTTGAAGGCGCAGAAGTTCGACTTCGTCGTCTCCGACATCAACATGCCGAACATGAACGGCTTCGACCTGCTCAGCGCGATCAAGAAGGACGACAGCCTCAAGCACCTGCCGGTCTTGATGGTCACCGCCGAAGCGCGCAAGGAAGACATCGTGCGCGCCGCCCAAGACGGCGCGGCCGGCTACATCGTCAAGCCTTTCACCAAGGCGACGCTGGAAGACAAGGTCAACAAGATCATGCAGAAGCTCGCCGCCACGGCGTGAGCGGCCGCGTCTGAACCCGGAGCCCGAACAACATGAAGAGCGATTCTCCCGAGACCCTGTCGGAACGCGAGATCAAGGCCGCTTCGACCGCCGACGTGTTCCTGCAGGTCGGCAGCATCACACGGCTGCTGCACGACACGCTGGCCCAGGTCGGCGTGATGCCCAAGCTGCAGGTGGCGGCCGACGGCCTGCCCGACGCGCGCAGCCGCCTGAACTACATCGCCGAGAAGACCGCGGCCGCGGCCGACAAGGTGCTGAACTCGGTCGACCAGGCCAAGGCCGAACACAAGCTGATCGCCGATGCGACGCGCCAGATGGCCAAGGACATCGTCGCCGACCCGGTGAAGGCCGTGGCCAGCGGCGCAGTGATGAACTTCGTGGGCGACGTGGAAGCCTCCACCGCACGCATCGACCAGCACCTCACCGACATCATGCTGGCGCAGGACTTTCACGACCTGACCGGCCAGGTGGTCACCAAGGTCGTGAAGCTCGCCACCGAGCTCGAAGACAGCCTGCTGAAACTGCTGATGCAGGTGATCCCGCCCGACCAGGTGCACAAGGTCGAAGACGCCTTCCTGAACGGCCCGGTGGTCAACCCCGAAGGCCGCAGCGATGTGGTGACCAACCAGGAGCAGGTCGACGACCTGCTCGCGAGCCTGGGGTTCTGATGCACAGCGAACACGCAAGTGACGGCGCCGCCGGTGCCCACGGCCTGGCCTTCATGGCCGCGGCCGACCTGCAGGACCACCTCATGACGGCGACGAACGATCTCGACCGCCTGCAGACCTTGCTGGCCGACGCCTGCGACACGCTGCTGGCCGGTTTCTTCGGCGCCTCGCAGCACCTGAACGACCTGCGCGCCACGGCGCTGCCCGATGCCCAGCCGGTGGAGCGCGCCGTCGCGCACCTGGGTGCGGCGGTCACGGCGTTGCAGTTCCAGGACATGGCCTCACAGCTTATCAACCACACCCGAGGCCGCCTGCGCAACTGCGCCGACCGCCTGGCGCGCGACGCGTTCGAGGGCGACGAAGACGGCGACGCCGTGGTCGCCGAAGAACCGCTGCGGCCCAACCCCGTCACGCAGTCGGAAATGGACACCGGTTTCGTCGAGCTCTTCTGACGCTCCGACACCCGCCAACCACAGAATTCCTGGAGAACAACATGCACTCGATCCTTGCTGTCGACGACTCGGCGTCCATGCGCCAGATGGTTTCTTTCACGCTGAAGAACGCGGGCTACAACGTGGTCGAGGCGGTCGACGGCCAAGACGCGCTCGAGAAGTCGGGCTCGCGTGACTTCGACCTCGTGCTCACCGACCAGAACATGCCCCGCCTCGACGGCATCGGCCTCACGAAGAAGCTGCGTGACAACCCGAAGTTCAAGGCCACGCCGATCCTGATCCTCACCACCGAGTCGAGCGACCAGATGAAGCAGGCCGGCCGCAGCGCCGGTGCCACCGGCTGGCTCGTGAAACCTTTCGACCCCACCAAGCTGATCGAAGTGATCAAGAAAGTCGTGCGCTGAGCTTCGGCTCGCGAGCACACGAACCGCAGAACCAAGACTGGAGTACCCACCATGGGTGACATCACTTCCGACAGCGCCGGCGCCGGCATCGACCTCACGCAGTTCTACCAGGTCTTCTTCGAAGAAGCCGGTGAGAACCTCGATCGCATGGAGCAGCAGCTGCTCGAGATCGACATCACCGCGGCCGACGACGAAGAACTGAACTCGATCTTCCGCTGCGCGCACTCGGTCAAGGGCGGCGCCGCGACCTTCGGCTTCTCGGACGTGGCCGAACTCACGCACCAGATGGAAACGCTGCTCGACAAGCTGCGCCGCCACGAGCTGGAGCCGACCGCGCCGATGGTCGACGTGCTGCTGCAGTCGGGTGATGCGCTGCGTTCGCAACTCGCGCGCCACCAGGGCGCCGGCGGCGACGAAGTCGACACGACCGAGCTGCTGGCGAGCATCGGCGCCATGCTGGGCGGTCAGGCCGCACCGGTGGCTGCACCCAAGCCGGTGGTGCCCGTGGCCAAGCCCCAACCCGAACCTGCAGCGCCGGCGGCTGAAGCCACAGCCTCGGCGGTGCGCAGCCTCGAGCTGCGTGTCGGGCCGCTCGAACACCCCGAACAGGCCGGCAACATCGTCGAGCTGTTCAGCGAGATCCCCGACCTCGGCACCATCGAGCCGATCGACGGCGGCCAGCCCAGCGACGGCATGCGCCGCTTCAAGGTCATCACTTCCAGCAGCGACAGCGACCTGCTGGACCTGTTCACCTTCCACGTGGCGCGCGAAGCGGTGCAACTGCTGCCGCTGGGCAGTGGTTACGGCTTCCACGCCGGTTCGCCCGGCGCACCCACCGAGCCCGAACCGGCCCCCGCCGACGCGAGCTACGGCTTCTTCGACGAAGCGCCCGGCGCGCCGCGCGCCGATGCGGCCGCCCCGGTGGCCGTGGCCGAGAGCGAAGCACCGAAGGCACGTGTCGTTCCCAAGACCGACAAGGCGCCCGCCGCCGCGCTCGAATCGGCCACGCTGCGCGTGTCGATCGAGAAGGTCGACCAGCTCATCAACCTCGTCGGCGAACTTGTCATCACGCAGGCGATGCTGGCGCAGACCAGCGCCAAGGTCGACCCGACGCTCTACCAGCAGATGGCCGCCGGCCTGGCCGACCTGGACCGCAACACCCGCGACCTGCAAGAGTCGGTGATGTCGATCCGGATGATTCCGATGTCGATGGTGTTCAGCCGCTTCCCGCGCATGCTGCGCGACCTGGCGGGCAAGCTCGGCAAGAAGGTCGAGTTCGTCACCAAGGGCGAGTCGACCGAGCTCGACAAGGGCATGGTCGAGAAGATCACCGACCCGCTCACGCACCTGGTGCGCAACAGCTGCGACCACGGCATCGAGCTGCCGGCCGAGCGCCTGGCCAAGGGCAAGCCCGAGCAGGGCACGATCACACTGAGCGCTTCGCACCAGGGCGGCTCGATCGTGATCGAGGTGCGCGACGACGGCAAGGGCCTGTCGCGCGACAAGCTGATCAAGAAAGCGCGCGAGCGGGGCATCGACGCGCCCGACAGCATGACCGACGCCGAGGTCTGGAGCCTGATCTTCGCGCCCGGCTTCTCCACCGCCGACGTGGTGACCGACGTGTCGGGGCGTGGTGTCGGCATGGACGTGGTGAAGAAGAACATCACCGCGCTCGGCGGCACGGTCGAGATCGACTCGGCCGAGGGCTACGGCATGAGCGTGAAGGTGCGCCTGCCGCTGACGATGGCCATCATGGACGGCATGTCGGTCGGCGTGGGCGACGAGGTCTACATCCTGCCGCTGTCTTCGGTGGTCGAATCGTTCCAGGTGCAGCCGGGGGTCATCAAGACCATCGGCGGCAGCGGCCGCGTGGTCGAGGTGCGCGGCGACTTCATGCCGGTGCTCGAACTCGAACAGATCTTCAGCGTGCCCCGCTTCAACTACGACAACGCCAGCGGCATCATGGTCGTGGCCGAAGCCGAAGGCGGGCGCGTGGCGCTGCTGGTCGACGAACTGCTCGGGCAGCAGCAGGTGGTCGTGAAGAACCTCGAAGCCAACTACCGCAAGGTCAACGACGTGTCGGGCGCGACCATCATGGGCGACGGCCGTGTGGCACTCATTCTCGACGTGGGCAGCCTCGTGCGCCGTTCGCGCCACTGATCTCCGAAAACCTGAACCAACGAGCCACGCCATGAACCTGAACAACGTCCGCATCGGCTCCCGCCTGGCCATCGGCTTCGGCGCCGTGCTTTTGCTGCTGCTGGTAATCGTCGGCATCGCCTGGACCCAGCTCAACCGCGCCAACGGCGGCCTGGCCGAGCTGGCGAAGCTGGAGGAGCGCGCGAGCGTCGCCCGCGAATGGGTGAGCAAGACCCAGATCAACGTGAGCCGCAGCGTGGCCATCGCCAAGGCGAACGGCCAGCCCGGAATCGAAAATTATTTCGGCCCGCTGATCAAGGCCACCTCGGCCGAGATCAGCACGCTGCAGAAGTCGATGGAGGCCCTGGTCGCCGACGACGAAGGCAGCAAGGCGCTGCTGGCCACGGTGGCGAGCCAGCGCGCCGCCTACGTGGCGGTGCGGGGCCAGTTGCTCGAACTCGTCAAGCAGGCCGACGCGCCCGCGGCCGAGGCCCTGCTCACGAACAAGATGTTGCCGGCCTCCGAGGCCTACCTCGCCGCGATGGCGGCGGTGCAGGATCGCCAGATCGAGCTGGCCGGGGCCGAGGCTGCGCGCCTGAGCGCCGGCATCAGCACCTCGAGCAAGGCGCTGCTGATCCTGCTGTTGCTGAGCGTGGCGGTGGGCGCGACGATGGCGTTTTTCATCACCCGCTCGGTCACCACGCCGCTGCAGGAAGGCGTCAAGACGGCCGCGCTGATCGCCGGTGGCGATTTGTCGCAGACCCTGAACTCGACACGCCGCGACGAGATCGGTGACCTGCTGCGGGCGCTTGGCCAGATGCAGGGTGCCTTGCACCAGCTTGTCGGCCAGGTGCGTTCCAGCACCGACAGCATCTCGACCGCCTCGGCCGAGATCGCGACCGGCAACCAGGACCTCTCGGCACGCACCGAGCAGACCGCCAGCAACCTGCAGCAGGCGGCGGCCTCGATGGAGCAGCTCACCGGCACCGTGTCGCAGTCGGCAGACTCCGCAGCCCAGGCCAACCGCCTGGCGGCCGGCGCCGCCGAAGTGGCAGGCCGCGGTGGCGTGGTGGTCGCACAGGTGGTCAGCACCATGGACGAGATCAACGCCAGCTCGAAGCAGATCTCCGACATCGTCGGCGTGATCGACGGGATTGCGTTCCAGACCAACATCCTGGCCTTGAACGCGGCCGTGGAAGCCGCCCGTGCCGGCGAACAGGGCCGCGGCTTCGCGGTGGTGGCGAGCGAAGTGCGCTCGCTGGCCCAGCGCAGCGCGCAGGCCGCGAAAGAGATCAAGGTGCTGATCGGCGCTTCGGTCGACAAGGTCGAGAGCGGTTCGCGCCTCGTGGCTGCGGCCGGCCAGACCATGCACGAGATCGTCGATTCGGTGCGGCGCGTTTCGGACATCGTGGGCGAGATCACCACCGCCGCCTCCGAGCAGAGCAACGGCATCGGCCAGATGAACCAGGCCGTCACCCAGCTCGACCAGATGACGCAGCAGAACGCGGCGCTGGTCGAACAAAGCGCCGCTGCGGCCGAGTCGCTGCAAGGCCAGACGGTGAAGCTCGCGTCGCTGGTGGCGGTGTTCAAGCTCGGCTCGGGCCAGCTCGCCCACGCCTGACCGCTCGTTTCGCAACGCCCGGCCGTTCTTGCGGACTGCCGGGCGTTTTTGCGTCCGCCGTGCGCAGCGCCACAAAGAATCTGCGGCCAACCCTTCATTTGCAAGGGAAAACGGCCGATACCTGTTGCAGCCCCGCCAGAAGTACCGAGGGCCGCCACCCAACCCGCAGCGCCCGACGCGCACCGACTTCAAGGATTGCCCCATGAACAGACATTTCAGCCTCGCCACCCTGGCCGCCACCCTGGCCTTTGCCGGCATTGCCCACGCCAACGAAGGCGCTTCGGCCGCCGAAGCCACCGCCATGGTCAAGAAGGGCGTCGCCTTCATCAAGGCCCAGGGCAAGGACAAGGGCTACGCCGAGATCAGCAGCAAGACCAGCCAGTTCAAGGACCGTGACCTGTACCTCGTGGTCTACGGCCTGGACGGCACGGTGCGCGCGCACGGCGCCAACGAAAAGATGATCGGCAAGAACCTGATCGAGCTGAAAGACGTGGACGGCAAGGCCTTCGTCAAAGAACGCGTCGAGCTGGCCGCGAGCAAGGGCACCTTCTGGCAGGACTACAAGTTCACCAACCCCACCAACAAGAAGATCGAGCCCAAGACCGCGTACTGCGAGAAGCTCGAAGACACGGCGGTGTGCGGCGGCATCTACAAGTAAACCCGTCCGCCCCGAAGCGCTTCCCACCCGACAGGACGTTCCCATGAAACTGGCTCTGAAACTGCTCGCTGCTCCGCTGCTCACGGCCGTCGTGGTCTTCGGTGCCGGGCAGGTCGATTCGCTGGTGGCAAGCCGCGCGGCCACCGCCAACCGCGCCACCTTCGCGGCCCAGCTCGACGACTTTCGCACCCTCGCCAGCGCGCAGGAGCAGGTGGCCCAGGTGCACGCCGGCGTGTACCGCACGGTGGCCCTGATCGGTTCGCTCGACGAGCCCAAGGTCAAGGCCTACCGGGCCGACCTGGCCAAACAACTGGCGGGCGTGAAGCGGGTGGCGGCCGGCGTCGCCGAGTCGCGCAGTGGCGACGAAGCGCTGGCCGCCGGTGTCGCCGCGCTCGGCAAGCAGATCGACAAATACCTGGCGCAGGCCGACTCGGCGATCGACCTGTCGTCGGTCGACCCGAACACCGGCATCGCCGCGATGCAGGGCGCCGACGCGACCTTCACCGCGCTCGCCACATCGATGGGCGGCGTGGTCAAGCGGGTCGAGACCGCCTCGAGCGAGACCATGGCCGCGGCCGACAAGAGCTCGAGCCGCATCGGCTGGATGCTCACCGCCCTCGGCCTCTTGTGCGCGGTGGTGGCGGTCACTCTCTCGTGGCTGATGCAGCGCAAGCTCACGGCCGAACTGGCGCGCGCTGCCGCCATTGCCGGCGAAGTGGCGGCGGGCAACCTGGCCGTCAAGGCCAGCAGCGAACGCCGCGACGAGGTGGGCGACCTGGTGCGTGCACTCGGCGCGATGACCAAGCAGCTCGGCGACTCGATGCGCACGGTGCTCGACTCTTCGGAGTCGATCCGCACGGCGAGCGCCGAGATCGCCACCGGCAACCTCGACCTGAGCGTTCGCACGGAACAGACGGCGTCGAGCCTGCAGCAGGCCGCGGCCTCGATGGAACAACTCAACGGCACCGTGAAGCAGTCGGCCGACTCGGCGCGCCAGGCCAACCAGCTCGCCTCGACCGCCGCCGAAGTGGCGGCGCGCGGCGGCCAGGTGGTGTCGCAGGTGGTCAGCACCATGACCGAGATCAACGTGGCCTCGAAGAAGATCGGCGACATCATCGGCGTGATCGATGGCATCGCCTTCCAGACCAACATCCTGGCGCTGAACGCCGCCGTGGAAGCGGCGCGTGCGGGCGAGCAGGGTCGCGGCTTCGCAGTGGTGGCGAGCGAAGTGCGCTCGCTGGCGCAGCGCAGTGCGCAGGCCGCCAAGGAGATCAAGGTGCTGATCGGCGCTTCGGTCGACAAGGTCGAAGGCGGCTCGCGCCTGGTGGCCGATGCCGGCCAGACGATGAACGAGATCGTCAGCAGCGTGCAGCGTGTCTCCAACATCATCGGCGAGATCACTGCGACCTCGAGCGAACAGTCCGACGGCATCGGCCAGGTCAACACCTCGGTGGTGCAGCTCGACCAGATGACGCAGCAGAACGCGGCGCTGGTCGAACAGAGCGCCGCCGCCGCTGAAAGCCTGAAAGACCAGGCCGGCAAGCTCGCCACCGTGGTGGGCAACTTCAGGCTCGCCGACCACGCCGGTCGCTCTTTCGCCGCGGCGGCTTGAGCCCTGTCAACCCTTCACTCCCCGAACCGCAAGACACAAGGAAACCCCATGAACACGATGACCGACGCCGCCGTGGTGGCACGCCACGAAGCCAGCCACACCGCCCAGCACGTGGGCGGCGAATTCCTGACCTTTCGCCTCGGTGGCGAAGAGTACGGAATCGACATCCTGAAAGTGCAGGAGATCCGCTCCTACGAACCGCCCACCCGCATTGCCAATGCGCCGGCGTTCATCAAGGGCGTGGTCAACCTGCGTGGCGTGATCGTGCCGATCGTCGACCTGCGACTGCGTCTGGGTTGCGAGAGCGCCGACTACAGCGCGCTGACCGTCGTGATCGTGCTCAACGTGAAGGGCCGCGTGGTCGGCGCGGTGGTCGACTCGGTTTCCGATGTGCTCGAACTGGCCAAGGACGCCATCAAGCCCGCACCCGAAATGGCCTCGGCCGTCGATGCGAGCTTCATCACCGGCATCGGCAGCGTCGGTGAACGCATGCTGATCCTGATGGACATCGAAGGCCTGATGGCCAGCGAAGAAATGGGCCTGGTCGGGGTCTGAAGGCCGGCGCAGCACAACAACCAGAACAAGCCCATGTCAAGCCACACTGCCACACCGTCGTCCTCTTCACTGGGCGCGACCGCCGATGCGATCCTGCTGGTCACGCTGGTGACCGCCGCTGCCGCCGCCGTCGCCATCGGTTCCTACTACGGCTCGCTCATGTTGGCCATCGCGGCCGCGGGCGCCCTGCTGGGCCTGGGCGCCGTGGCGTACATGACGATGCGCGGCAGCACGGCTTCGCGCCTCGTGATGGCGGTGTGCCTGTCGTCGATGGTCGCGCTGCACATTCACCTCGGCCGCGGCACCATCGAGTTCCACTTCGGTGTGTTCGTCACGCTGGCGTTGTTGCTCGTCTACCGTGACTGGCGCCCGATTCTCGTGTCGGCAGGCTTCTTCGCGGTGCACCACGTGCTGTTCGATCGCCTGCAGGCGGCCGGTGTCGGCGTGTACTGCACGCCGGAGCCGAACTTCCTGAAAGTGATGATGCACGCCGGCTACGTGGTGGTGCAGACCGCGCTCGAAATCTTCGTTGCGGTGAGCATGCGCCGGGCTGCCGAGCAGGGCGACGAACTGCAGAAGCTGGTGCAGGCCGTCGACACCGAAGGCCGTGTCTCGCTCAAGCTCGACCATGTCGAGGTGAAGAGCGAAGGCGGCCTGGCCCTGAAGCGGGCATTCGGTCGCATCGACTCGGCACTGCTGGAAGTGCAGCGCTCGTCGGCGAGCATCGAGGTGGCCAGCTCCGAGATCGCATCGGGCAACCAGGACTTGAGCCAGCGCACCGAGCAGCAAGCCAGCGCGCTGGAAGAGACCGCCGCGTCGATGGAGCAACTCGGCTCCACGGTGCGCCAGAACGCCGACAACGCCAAGCAGGCCAACCAGCTGGCCATGGGTGCGAGCACCGTGGCCATCAAGGGTGGTGAAGTCGTCGGCCAGGTCGTGCAGACCATGAAAGGCATCAACGACGCCAGCAAGAAGATCAGCGACATCATCGGCGTGATCGACGGCATCGCCTTCCAGACCAACATCCTGGCCCTGAACGCGGCGGTCGAAGCAGCGCGTGCCGGCGAACAAGGCCGAGGCTTCGCGGTCGTGGCCAGCGAAGTGCGCAGCCTGGCGCAGCGCAGCGCCGAAGCGGCCAAGGAGATCAAGGGCCTGATCGGTGCCAGCGTCGAGCGCGTCGAACAAGGCACCACACTGGTCGACCAGGCCGGCGAGACCATGACCGAGATCGTCACCGCCATCAAGCGCGTGACCGACATCATGGGCGAGATCAGCAGCGCCAGCACCGAGCAGAGTGCGGGTGTGGCGCAGGTGGGTGAAGCGGTCACGCAGATGGACCAGGCCACGCAGCAGAACGCCGCGCTGGTCGAAGAAAGTGCCGCTGCGGCCGAGAGCCTGAAGGTCCAGGCCCAGCAACTGGTGCAGGTGGTGGCGCTGTTCAAGCTGTCGCAAGGCGACGCCGCAGCGCCGGCCACCAAGGCCTGGGCGCCGAAGGCCGCCCCCGCCGCGAGCGGCGTTGAGCGCCGCGGCCCGAACCGCGCGAAGAACGTGGTTCGGCCGGGGTTCAACAAGGCCGCGATCCCCACGCTCAGTGCCGCCGTTCCGGCGGCCAGCCTGAAGCCGGCGAAAACCGGCACCGACGACTGGGAGACTTTCTGAGGAGTGCTGCAGTAGCTCGTGGCGAGAAGTCGAGGCGCCGTTTCAATAGTGATTGAAAACGAAAGAAGAACATGTCAATCGGAAACATGAAGATCGGCGCTCGTCTCGGTTTGGGTTTTGCAGCGCTGCTGGTGATGCAGCTCGTGACCACGGGCCTGGGCCTGCGCGAAATGGCTTCGCTCTCGGAGCGAGTGGCGTTCATCACCGACGTGGGTGAAGCCAAGCTGAAGGCGCTGAGCGTCGTCGAGATGAATGTCAGCGCGCGCGCCATCTCGGCACGCAACCTGGTGCTGATCACCGACGCGGCGGCGCAGAAGCCCGACCTCGAACGCGAAAAAACCGCGCAGGCCGGCATCGACAAGGGCATGGAGCAATTGGCGGTGTTGATGAAAGACACGACCGCCAGCACCGAAGAGCGCAAGATGCTCGAACAGCTGCGCACGCTGGAGGCCAGCTACCTGCCCATCGCGGGCAAGGTGCTCGACCTGGCCGCCACGCAGAAGACCGAAGCGGCCGTCAAGGCGCTGACGCAGGAGTGCATGCCCATGCTGACGCAGGTGTTGGCTCACATCAACGCCTTCGACGACATGCTTAAGAAGCAGACCGCCGACAGCGGCGCGGCAGCGCAAGTCGCCTACCAGAAGGCGAAGTGGCTGATCCTGCTGATCAGTCTGGCTTCGCTGCTGGCCGGCGGCTTCGTGGCCTGGTGGCTCACCCGCTCCATCGTGCGCCCCATCGGCGAAGCGGTGGCGGTGGCCGAGCGTGTTGCTGCGGGCGACCTCACGGCGCGCATCGAAGTGAAGAACAGCGACGAAGCCGGTCAGTTGCTGGCCGCGCTCAAGCAGATGAACGACAGCCTGGTCAAGGTCGTCGGCAACGTGCGCATGGCGAGCGATTCGATCGCGACCGGCTCCTCGGAAATTGCCTCCGGCAACCAGGACCTGTCGTCACGCACCGAGCAGCAAGCCAGCGCGCTGGAAGAGACCGCCGCGTCGATGGAGCAACTCGGCTCCACGGTGCGCCAGAACGCCGACAACGCCAAGCAGGCCAACCAGCTGGCCATGGGTGCGAGCACCGTGGCCATCAAGGGTGGTGAAGTCGTCGGCCAGGTCGTGCAGACCATGAAAGGCATCAACGACGCCAGCAAGAAGATCAGCGACATCATCGGCGTGATCGACGGCATCGCCTTCCAGACCAACATCCTGGCCCTGAACGCGGCGGTCGAAGCAGCGCGTGCCGGCGAACAAGGCCGAGGCTTCGCGGTCGTGGCCAGCGAAGTGCGCAGCCTGGCGCAGCGCAGCGCCGAAGCGGCCAAGGAGATCAAGGGCCTGATCGGTGCCAGCGTCGAGCGCGTCGAACAAGGCACCACACTGGTCGACCAGGCCGGCGAGACCATGACCGAGATCGTCACCGCCATCAAGCGCGTGACCGACATCATGGGCGAGATCAGCAGCGCCAGCACCGAGCAGAGTGCGGGTGTGGCGCAGGTGGGTGAAGCGGTCACGCAGATGGACCAGGCCACGCAGCAGAACGCCGCGCTGGTCGAAGAAAGTGCCGCTGCGGCCGAGAGCCTGAAGGCGCAGTCGCATGCGCTGGTGCAGACCGTGGCCGTGTTCCGGCTGACTCACGGTGACGCTGCCCACGCGGCGAGCCCGGCAGCATCATTCCAGGCCGAGAGCACGCCGGCGGACCGCCGTGGCCCGAACCGCGCCAAGAACGTGGCGCGCCTGAGCCCGAAGGTCAGTGCCCCGGCGAGCCCGGCAGCGGCGCCCATCGCGGCCCGCAAGACCGGCACCGACGACGAGTGGACCAGCTTCTGAGCCCGCGCGAGCTGCCTGCAGCAGCACCCGACCCCGCACCGCGACTGCAGCCGCCGCCATGAAAGAGAACTTCGCTTCACCGCCCCAGGTCGAGAGCCGGCGCGAGCAGCGCTACCGCGTCTACTGGCGTGCCAACCTTCACCTGAGCGGCGAGCGCACGATCAATGCGCGGCTGAGCGACATTTCCGGTGACGGCCTGGGCCTGCTCACCGGCGAAATGGTGGCCGTGGGCACGGTCTTGTCGATCACGATGGGCGTGCCCGACGCCGACGGCGGCCCGCAACTTTTGGCGGTGCAGTGCAAGGTGCGCGTCGTCAACGTGGTGCTCTCGGGTGACGACTATCGGCTGGGGGGCCTCTGGGTCAGCCTGCCCGCGAACGTCCGCCAGGTCATCGACCACTGGATTCGCAAGCTGCGCCACACGAGCTCGGTGATCGGCTCGTCTTGAGCTCCAGGTCGTAGACGCTGCGGGCGCTCACGCGCCGCGGCCTCAACAAGCGAGAAACCGGCTCAGAGCCGGTTGCTGCCCGCCCCGCCAAAGCCACGCAGGCGCTCGAGCAGGCGGTGCGTGATCTGCGTCAGCGGCAGCACTTCATGCGCCGCACCGGCCGCGATGGCTTCACGCGGCATGCCGAAGACCACGCAGCTGGCTTCGTCCTGCACCAGGTTGTAGCTGCCGGCGTCGCGCATCTCTTTCATCGCCGTGGCGCCGTCGGCGCCCATGCCGGTGAGCATGATGGCCAGCGCGTTCGGGCCGACCACACGCGCGGCCGACTTGAACAGCACTTCGACCGAGGGTTTGTGCCGGTTCACCGGCTCGCCGTCGCGCACACGCGCCACGTAGTTGGCGCCGGAGCGTTCCACGCTCAGGTGAAAACCACCCGGCGCCAGGTAGGCATGGCCGGGCAGCACGCGTTCGCCGTCGACCGCTTCGGCCACGGCGATGCGGCACAGGCCGTTGAGCCGCGCCGCATAACTCTTCGTGAAACCGGGCGGCATGTGCTGCGTGATCATCACGGCAGGCGCGTCGTGCGGCAGGTTGACGAGCACGTCTTTCGTCGCTTCGGTGCCGCCGGTGGACGCGCCGATGAAGATGATCTTCTCGGTCGACAGCCGGCCCAGGTTGGCGACTGGTGCGCTGGCCTTCGCCGGCGCCGCGCCAGGTGCGACGGTGGGCGCCCGCTTCACGTGCGCGCGCGAGGCGATTCGGATCTTCTCGGTGATGTCTTGCGCCAGCAGGCGCAGGCCGTCGGCCACGCCGATCTTGGGCTTGGCCACGAAGTCGATCGCGCCGAGCTCGAGCGCGCGCAGCGTCACGTCGGCACCGCGCTCGGTCAGCGTGGAGACCATCAGCACCGGCATCGGGCGCAGGCGCATCAGCTTCGACAGGAAGTCGATGCCGTCCATGCGCGGCATTTCCACGTCGAGCGTGATCACGTCGGGGTTCAGGTCGCGGATCATTTCGCGTGCCACCAGCGGGTCGGCGGCGGCGCCCACACATTCCATGTCGGCCTCGCGGTTGATGATCTCGGCGAGCAGGCTGCGAACCAGGGCGGAATCGTCGACGACGACGACGCGGGTCTTGGCCATGGTGCTTGTCTCCTTGTTCTTGCGTTCCTGGTGCCGTGGCGTTCAGAACAGGTCGACCGACCCGCCGCTGCTCGCTGCCGGGGCCACCTTCTGTGCGGCGGCGCGCTCCTGCGCCAGCAGCGCTTCGTTGTTGGCCGAGGCCAGGCGTTTGACCATGGCCTTGCCGCTGGCCGGCAGAAAGCACACCTTGCGCGGGTAGATGTCGAGCACGTCCTTCGAGACCACCTGGATGTGCTCGGCCTTCAGGTAGTCGAGCACGAAGGCGGTGTTGCGCTCGCCCACGTTCATCGAGTTCATGCCCGAGATCACCTGGCCGCCACCGAAGACCTTGGCCTCCATCGACGAGCGGGTGGCGCCGAGCTTGATCATCTCGTTGATCAGCAACTCCATCGCGAACGAGCCGTAGCGGCCAGATTCACCGGCGCCTTCGGGCAGCATGAAGTGGTTCATGCCGCCGACCTTGGCCTGGCGGTCCCACAGGCAGGCGGCGATGCACGAGCCGAGCGTGGTCATGATGAGGATGTCTTCGTGGTACACGAAGTACTCGCCGGGCAAGACCTTCACGGCCTCGTTGGCGAACTGCGGTTCGTACCAGAAGAACGAAGCTTCGCCGGGCTTGCGCGGGCGGCGCTTCAGCTGCTCGAGCCGCGAGGAGGCCGAGCCGGCGGGGGCGCTGCGGGTGGGGGCGAGAAGGGCCATGGCGTGCGCTGGGTGCTCAGACGCGTTCGTAGACGGTCTTGCCACGCAGGCGAAACAGGTCTTTCGAATCGCCGAAGTTTTCGGAATGCCCGGCGAACAGCAGGCCGCCGGGGCGCATCGTGCGGTGCATGCGCTCGAGCACGCGGCGCTGCGTGGGCGCGTCGAAGTAGATCATCACGTTGCGGCAGAACACGATGTCGAACGGGTCGCCGAGCGACCAGCGTTCGTCCATCAGGTTGAAGGCGCGAAACTCGACCAGCTTCTTGAGTTCGGGCTTGATGCGGATGAAACCGCTGTTGGCGCCGGTGCCCCGCATGAAGTGCTGGCGCAGCCGCTCCGGGCTCAGGCCGCGCGCGTCGGCGGCATAAACGCCGGCCGCAGCGGTGGCGAGCACCTTGGTGTCGATGTCGCTGCAGAATATCTTCGCGTTGGCGTTGGCACCGAGTGCTTCGTTCACCGTCATCGCGAGCGAGTAGGGTTCTTCGCCGGTCGAGGCGGCGTTGCACCAGATGCGCACGGCGCTGGCCTTGCGTGCGGTGAGCTCGGCGTGCAACACCGGAAAGTGGTGCTCTTCGCGGAAGAACGAGGTGAGGTTGGTGGTCAGGCAGTTCACGAACTCCTGCCATTCCTGTTCGGCGGCCGCGCCGGTGGCGTTTTCCAGGTTCTGAAGGTACTGGCCGAACGACTGGAAGTTCGCGTCGCGCAGACGTCGCGACAGGCGGCTGTAGACCATGGCCTGCTTGCCCGCGTGCAGGCTGATGCCGGCGCGTTTGTAGATCAGCTTGCGGATGCGTTCGAAATCGGTGGCATCGAAGCTGAATTCCGGTTCCGAGCGCTGGGAAGCGGGGTTGGCATAGGCGGGCAGGGCGCTCATCGGGATCCCTCGGGGCAAGGCAGCATGAGGCGCACCGGGGTTGTCCGGTGGGCCTGTTGATGGCTTGTTATCGGCAGGATCGCCGGCAGCTTGAGCGCCGCGCGGCACGCCCCGAAAGCGGAAAAGGCGGCCCGTGGGCCGCCTCTTTCGGTCGGGTGGGGCGAGTGCCTTACTTCGGCAGCAGCACCTTGTCGACCACGTGGATCACGCCGTTCGATTGCGTCACGTCGGCGATCGTCACGTTGGCGGTGCCACCGCTTTCGTCCATCACCATCACGGCGCTGCCGTTGCTGGTGGCGGTGAGCGTGCCGCCCGACACGGTCTTGAGTGTCGCCTTGCCGTTGCCGGCCTTCACGGCGGCCATGAGCGCCTTCGCGTCCATCTTGCCCGAGACCACGTGGTAGGTGAGCACCTTGGTCAGTGCGGGCTTGCTCTCGGGCTTGAGCAGGGTGTCGACGGTGCCGGCCGGCAATGCAGCGAACGCGGCGTTGGTGGGTGCGAACACGGTGAACGGGCCGGGGCCCTTCAGCGTTTCGACCAGGCCGGCGGCCTTCACGGCAGCCACGAGCGTGGTGTGGTCCTTCGAGTTGACGGCGTTGTCGATGATGTCCTTGCTGGCATACATCGGCGCACCGCCGACCGTGACCTGCGCGATCGCGGTGATCGTGGAGGCCGACATCACGAGGGCGAGGGCGATCGTCGAGAGTTTGAGTTGTTTCATGGTTCAGTCCTTCTGCGTTAGTGGGTTGACGCTGCGAAGCGGCGCGGGGTGGGATACGCGGCGTTTTGCGCGACAGATGCGCCGGCCCGAAAGTTTTTTGCAGTCACACCGCGAAACAACCCCGGCTTCACCCCTCTGATCCGCCCCCGGTTTTTGGCCCACCCCGGAACAATGGCGAGGCGCTGAACCCCTGTTCGCCGCTTCCGCCATGGCTTCCCAAGACGCACAAGACCGCACCCAACCTGCCTCACCCCGCAAGCTGCAGAAAGCGCGCGAAGAAGGGCAGATCGCACGTTCGCGCGACCTCGGGCACTTCGTGGCCATCGCGGCCGGTGGTGCGTTGCTCGTCAGCTTTGCGCCCTTGCTCGCCGACTGGCTGAAGAACATGCTGATGCAGGGCCTGCGCTTCGACAGCGCCGCGGTGCAGAACCCCGGCTTCATGGGCACGCGCCTGCTGGAGCTCACGATCTCGTGGCTCTGGGTCGTGATCCCGTTCGGCTGCGTGATGGCAGCGACCGCCATGGCCGGCAGCGTGGCGATCAGCGGCTGGAACTGGTCAATGAAAGCGATGATGCCGCGCTTTTCCAAGCTCAACCCGCTGACCGGCGTGGTGGGGCTGCTCTCGAAAGACAAGCTGATCGACGCGCTCAAGGGCAGTGCGCTGGCGCTGATCCTCGGCGCCATCGGCGCGCTCTACTTCAGGAGCCACGTCGATGACTTCTCGGGCCTGCTGGCGATGCCGCTCAGCGCCGCCATCGAGCACGGCACGCACACCGTGCTGGGCGGCATGACCTTGCTGCTGCTGGCGCTCGCCGCCTTCGCCGCGATCGACGTGCCGCTGCAGAAATACCAGCATGCGCAGCGTTTGAAAATGAGCCACGCCGAGCTGAAGCAGGAACACCGCGAGCTCGAAGGCAACCAGGAGGTCAAGGCCAAGGTGCGCGCGATGATGCGCCAGGCCGCCAACCGCCGCATGATCGCCGCCGTGCCCACCGCCGACCTGGTCGTGATGAACCCGACCCACTACGCCGTGGCGCTGAAGTACGACGACGGCCGCATGGGCGCACCCAGGGTCGTGGCCAAGGGCGCCGACCTGCTGGCGATGAAGATCCGCGACACCGCCACCGACGCCAAGGTGCCGGTATTGCAGGCGCCGGTGCTGGCGCGTGCGCTCTACGCCCACGCCGAACTCGACCGCGAGATCCCGGCCGCGCTGTTCGCCGCCGTGGCGCAGGTGCTGGCCTACGTGTACCAGCTGCGCGCCGCGCTGAAGGGCCACGTGCCGATGCCGGCTGCGTTGCCCGAGCTCAACGTGCCGGCAGAACTCGACCCGCACAACAAGCCGGTGCCCGAGAAGGAATCGTTCGACTGATGGGGGCGAATGCGTGAGCCTCACCGAGGAGCGTTCACGTCTGCGTCTGGCGATCGGCCGAATCAGTTTGTCGACGCGGCCCCCAGCGTCTTGCTCAGGAAGCTGACGACCGCTGCGTCGAAGATCGCGTGAAACGCCGCGCGATCGAAGCCTGCGCCACTGGTGCAGATGGCCGGCGCGATCGAGGCCAGAGCACTGCTGCAAGGCACCAGAAAGTCGAAGTGCCCGGCTTGGGGAACCACGTGGTACTCGGGCGCTTGCGGCAGCGCGAGCCGCACGGCCTCTGCATAGCGCGGGTGCGGAACGACGGCATCGTTCTCGGCGCGCCACAGCTGCACGGGCACTTTGACGTTCTTGAGCCCGTCCGGCGAGAAGGTGAATCCCAATGCCGGTGCGGCCACCACCGCGGCTCTGATGCGGGGGTCGGCAGCACCGGCGGTGGCGGCCGGCAAGGGCACCACGATCGGGCTGCCGCTCTGTGCGACGAGCTGGCACGCAAAGTCGCCGGGGTACTGGCGGCACATCGGTCCGACCTTCGAAAAATCAGGAATGCCACCGATGCTCACCAGCGCCGTGAAACCGCCCGATGAGAAGCCGAACATGCCGATGCGTGCGGGGTCGAGCATGGAATGCCGCACCCAGGTCGACAGCATGTGGTCGATCACACGGCTGACGTGGCGCGGCCGGTCCATGACCTCGACGCTGCGGCTGTGGTCGGCATGGTTGTCACCGGTGTGGGTGACGGCCACCACGACGAAACCGGCGTCGGCCAGGGCGATGGCCGTGTCGAAATGACCGAGGAAAGAGCCGCCGTTTCCGTGCGACATCACCACCAGCGGCAGCGCCTGGCCCTGCAGGGCGCCGTTGACGGCGACGCTCATCGTCGTCGGCCCCATCGTGATGGGCCGTGCCGTGTCCTGGCTGGGGTACCAGATGCCGATCTCCAGAGGCTTGCCGGCGGGGTCGGCCGCAAAGTCGCGCTGAAAGCCCGCAGCATGAACGCCGGAGCCGGCCAGCGCAGCGACGAGGGCGGCGATTGCCACCAACAATGTTGACATGAGCGTTTTCATGAACGGTGCCTTTCGGTTGAGATGACGGGGTGGTCGCGCAGAGGGCGTGGCGTGAACATGCCGCGCGAGTGGGCGCGGCGCAGCAACAGCGCGGCGGCCACTGCCCAGGCCAGCAGCGCCGGGGCCGATGCCTCGACGCCGTAAGCGCCACCGCCGAGCCAGTCGGGGCCATTCATCGAGCCGCGCAGCCAGCCCTTCGCCTCGTGGCCCGACACCGGCACCGAGAACACGGCCGAGAACAGGTAGTTCCACGCGAAGTGCATGCCGATCGGCAGCCACAGGCGCCGGCTGAGTTGGTAGGCTGCGGTGAAGGCGAGGGATGCCGCTGCCGTGACGAGCACGCCCATCAGGCCGATCTCGCCGGGCAAGTGGGCCGCGGCGAAAACCGCGGTCGAGAGCAGCAGCGCACGCCTGCTGCCCCAGGCCTGCTCGGCGATGCGAAAGATCACGCCGCGGATCAACACCTCTTCGAATACCGCGACCAGTGCCATTTCGGGGACTAGCTTGACCAGCGCAAGACTGTTGCTCATGCCCTCGATGCGGTAGACACCCAGGCCCCACAGCGGCGCCAGCGAGAGCAGCCCCAGCAGAACGCCCAGCCCGGCGCCGCCCGCCCATTCGGCCGGCGCGCCAGCGGTGCCCAGTTCGGTCACCTCGCGCCGTTCGACCCACTTCACCCACGCGCCGTAGCCCGATGCGCCAGCGAGCGCGGCCACGAGGTTGGGCCAGGTGACGAGCATGGGCTTCGGCAGCAGCGCTTCCATCAGCGCGAAGCTGAGTGCCAGCGCGAGACACATCGCCAGCGACGCGCCCAGCATGTGAGCGAGCGGGTGGCGCAGTGCCCTGCGCCAGGGTTTGCCCGAGGCGGAACCGGCGGGCTGAGCGGCAGGCGGAGTGTCGGTCGTGGACATCGGACCTTCGTGTTCGGTGGGTGCCTGATCTCGCCAACAAGGCGCCGCTCAGAACGTGATGCGGGTGCCCAGGGTCAAGGTGTTGCCCTTGACCCGGTCGGAGATTTTTCCGTAGCTGTCGAGCTCGATCGAAAACGCCACGTGGTGGTCGAGCACGTATTCAGCGCCCGTGCCGAACATGAGCGATGTCTTGTGGCCGAGCAGTGCGTCGGTGGCGGCCGAGGAGGGGCGGGCACTGCCGACCTTGCCGAAAGAAGCACCGAGTTTGGCGGTCAACGCAAACGACGACCCCAAGGGCAGCCGGGCAGTGCCCGCCAGGTACAGGCTTCGGCCGTTGGCCGATCGTGTGACCAGCGTCGCACCCTTGCCGGTGTCCTGATTGAGCCGTCTCATGCCTGCATATCCAGCCTGAACGCCGAAGTGTTCACTCCACTGGTAGCCGCCATAGACCTTCATGGCGTGCCCGATGGATTCGTCGCTGTCGTGGTTCGAGTCGTCGGTCTCGCGGTTGCCAAAGGCCGCGCCGTACGCCACGCCGATGTACGGGCCGATCACGGCGTGGTCTGCGGCGGCCTGCGCGTTGGCTGGGGCATGTGCAAAGAGCGTGGCCAATGTGGCGCAACAAACGGCGCCTGCTGAGTGGTAAGTCATCGACAAGCCTTGAGTGCGTGGGGTTGAACCCCGTGAACGGGGCGCTGCAGTTCGGTGGCCCGAGCTTAAGGACATGCCCCCGGCGGCGGAAGGCGCATCATTTGCACTGAGTCCATGCATCCCGCGCCACATGTGGATTGCCGCACCCGGAGTGACAACGTGTCCCGACCCGATCTCAATTTGCTGTTCACCCTCGACGTGCTGCTCGCCGAAGGCAACGTGGCGCGCGCTGCGCGCAGATTGCGCCTGAGCCCGTCGGCCATGAGCCGGGCCCTCGCACGGCTGCGTGAAGCCACAGGCGACCCGCTGCTCGTGAGGGCGGGCCGCGGTTTGGTCGCATCGCCCCGCGCACACGAGCTCCGCGATGCTGTCGGCCGGCTCGTTCATGAGGCCGAAGCTGTTTTGCGGCCTGCCGACAAGCTCGATCTCGGGCAGGTCGAGCGAACCTTCACGGTGCGCGCCAGCGAGGGATTTGTCGAGAACTTCGGCGCGGCTCTGCTGGCGCGCGTGGCGAAACAGGCGCCTGGCGTTCGCTTGCACTTCCTGCACAAACTCGACAAGGACAGCGGGCCGATGCGCGACGGGTTCGTCGATCTAGAAACCGGTGTGGTGGACAGCACCATCGGCCCGGAAGTGCGCACGCAAGCGCTATTCCGGGACCGCTACATCGGCGTGGTTCGAGCAGGGCACCCGCTCAGCAAAGGGAAGATGACACTGGCACGGTTTGCAGCTGCGGAGCACGTGCACATTTCTCGTCGGGACAACGACAAGAAACCTGTCGACAACGCCCTGTCGGCGCTGGGCCTGGAGCGAAAGGTCAGCACCACCGTCGGAGGTTTTTCCGCGGCCCTGGCATTGGTGCGTGCCACCGACCTCGTGGCCTGCGTTCACGAGCGGCACACGGGCAATCTTTACGCCGGCATGCACAGTTTCGAGATGCCGCTGGCCATCCCGGCGTTCACGGTTTCGCTGTTGTGGCACCCGCGCCTCGACGGCGACATGGCGCACCGCTGGCTCCGTGGCTGTGTGCGCGATGCCTGCGGCGCCGAAGGCCTGCGCGGCTCTCTACCGACCTGAGCGCAAGGCGCTCACGAGCCCGGCCGCCGCCGTCAGCAACGCGCCGATGCCGAGCCCGACCTTCGGCGCATCGGTGGCGGGTGCCATCGTGAACAGCAGGCTTGTCACGACCCCGCCGGCGGTCTGGCCGGCCAATCTGGCGGTGGCCTGCATGCCGCCGGCCGCGCCACTTCTTTCATGCGGTGTCGTGAGAAACATGTTGCGATTGTTCGGCACCTGAAAGAGGCCGAATCCCAACCCGCACAGCATGGTGAGCCACACCAGCGGCGTGGGGCCGCCCTGGAACGGCCAGAGCGACATCGACGCCATGCCGACCGCCAGCAGGGCGCCGCCTGCGGCACACAGCCATGCGGTCGGTATTCGGCCGGCAAGACGACCCGCCACCGGCGCGGCCACGGCCACGGTCAACGGCCACGGCGTCATGTGCAGGCCCGTGCTCAGCGTGTTCTGGCCGAGACCGTGCTGCAACAGAAAGGGCAGTGACAACAAGCCGATGGTCACGCCGGCAAAGCAACAAACCGACGCGATCACAGAGATGCGGAAGGAGGCGTCTCGCAAGAGATCGAGCGGGATCAACGGGGCCTGCTTTTGGGTCTCGCGTCGAATCAGCGAAGCCAGGCAGAGGGCTGCGAGGGTGAGCAGCGCCACGCCGACCGCTGGCTCCACCACCAGCATCTCGGCGCCGACCACCAGCGAAGCGAATGCCGCCCCATTCAATGCCACGCTGAACCCGTCAAGCCGGCGCGCGCTGCCGGCCACTTGCGGCAGGGCGCGCGTTGCCAGGAGCACCGCCGCGCCGAGCGGCAGATTCAATGCGAAGAGCCAGGGCCAGCCCGCGACAGAAAGAACCAGAGCGCCGAGCGTCGGGCCCGCGGCAGAAGACAAAGCCACGGTGAGTGCGTTCCAGCCGATGGCGGCGGCCAGCCGGTCCCGTGGAACGATCAGGCGCAGCAGCGCCATGCCGAGCGCCATCACGGCGGCGGCGCCAAGCCCCTGCAGGAAACGCGACGCCACGAGCCACGGCAGCGAGGGTGACAACGCACACAACACCGAAGCGGCCGTGAACAGGCCGATGCCGAGCGTGAAAACGCGGCGATGGCCCAGGCTGTCGCCCAGCGCGGCGCATGGCAACAGGCCCATCACCAGCGCGGCCTGGTACGCAGTGATGACCCACACCGAGTCGCCTGGCGTCACATGCAGCGTATGGGCGATCGTGGGTAGCGCCACGTTGGCGATGGCCGTGTCCAGAACGGCCAGCACCACCGCCGCCAGCACGGCGGCCACCGCCATCATGGCGAGCCCACGGTCCACACGCCGCCCCGCTCGACGTAGCGTGTCACGCGGTGTTCTTGCTGGTCTTCCTTCTTCAAATCGCGCTCGGTGAAGCGGAACAACAGCGCCGGCCCGGTGATGCAGCGCGTGTCGTGAATGTCGCCGGGCAGGTACACCTGAACCTGGCCGGGCCCGACCAGCGTCGAGTTCCGTTTCACCAACCGGACCCGGCCGTCGGGGTCTTCGACTCGGGCGTACGTCCCCATCTCGATTTCGCCCTGCTGAACGGCATAGATGACCCAGCCTCGGCCGTGGTCGTGAGGCGGCCTGTACAAGCCTGCGTATTCGGTGTGAGCCAGCAGCACGAAGCCCCGTTCAGGATCTCGGTAGAGCTCTTTGCTCGCAGGGCCTTCCTTGCGCAACGCCGCCAACCAGCCCTCGGTGGCAGGGGCTCCGAGCAGGTGTTCCAGGTGCCGGCGGCAACCGGCGACCACGTCGGTGTCGAGCGGCCCCCAGACCGATTGGATGCCCTCGATCGAGGTGTCGAAAGTATTCCGCGTCATGAGTGGTGTCCTTGAGTTTCGTTCGCACAACAAGCTGTTCGAACGCTTGTGAAGAAGATAGACACTCGCCCGTCGCGGCGGAAGGCGCAGCGCTTGCACTCGGTTGTTGCGCGCAACGCCATGCCACCGCGGCGCGATGGCCGCTTCGTTCCGACTGCGCTCGAACTGGGCGCCGGGGCGGTACCCGACAATCCGGGGATGAACCATCCCCGCCCTGCCACTCCGGCGCCCGACCCCGACCTGCTCGACCGGCTGCGCGCCACCACGCTGCTGCTGGAACAGATCGCCGCCGACTTCAAGCTCGTCGACGCCTTGCCGGCGCCCGAGCGCGAGCGCCTGTTCCAGGCCGTTGCGCGCATTCACCACCCCGACCACCGCGAGCGCCGCCAGTTGCGCCGCGCCGCCGCGCGCGAGCGCCGTGCCACGAACCACCGCGAGAACGACGCGGTGTTGCACGAAACCGGCATTCGCGCGCTGCGGCGCAAGCCGGTGTTCACGGCGCCCGCGTTCTTCCCGCCGCTGGGCTTTTCGGCCCAAGACGTGGGCAAGCTCGAAGACGCCGAAGCCGGCCGCGAAGGGCCGCGCACCGAGCCGAAACACTGCTACGTGTGCAAGGCGAAGTACGAGCTCATCCACCACTTCTACGACCAGCTGTGCCCGGCCTGCGCGCAGCTCAACTTCACCAAGCGCACCGAGTTGGCCGACCTGCGCGGGCGTGTGGCCCTGCTCACCGGCGGGCGCGTGAAGATCGGCTACCAGACCGGGCTGAAGCTGCTGCGTGCCGGCGCGCACCTGATCGTGACCACACGCTTCCCGCGCGACTCGGCGGCGCGTTATGCGCAAGAGGCCGACTTTGCCGAATGGGGCCACCGCCTCGAGATCTTCGGCCTCGACCTGCGCCACACGCCCAGCGTGGAAGCCTTCTGCCACGAACTGCTGAGCACGCGCGAGCGGCTCGACTTCATCGTCAACAACGCCTGCCAGACGGTGCGCCGCCCGCCCGACTTCTACGCCCACATGATGGCCGGCGAAACCCAGGCGCTGCAGCACGCGCCCGCCGCGGTGCGCCAGCTGATCGGCACTTACGAAGGCCTGCGCGGCAGCCACATCCTGCCCGAGACGCAGGGCGCCAGCGGGCCCACGGCACTGGCTGCCGCGCTGCCGGCCCTCACGCGCGCGGCCGAGCTGTCGCAGATACCGCTCTTGCCCGAAGAGCTGCTGGCGCAACAGCATTTGTTCCCCGAAGGCCGGCTCGACCAGGACCTGCAGCAGGTCGACCTGCGCGAGCGCAATTCGTGGCGCATGCTGATGGACGAAGTGCCGGCGGTCGAACTGCTCGAAGTGCAACTGGTCAACGCCGTGGCGCCCTTCATCATCAACGCGCGGCTCAAGCCGCTGATGCTGCGCACGCCGGGGCGCGACAAGCACATCGTGAACGTGTCGGCGGTCGAAGGGCAGTTCTACCGCAGCTTCAAGACCACGCGCCACCCGCACACCAACATGGCCAAGGCCGCGCTCAACATGATGACGCGCACGGCCGCGGCCGACTACCACGGCGACGGCATCCACATGAACAGCGTCGACACCGGCTGGGTCACCGACGAAGACCCCGTGGACATTGCCGCGCGCAAGACCGCCGAGCACCGCTTTCACCCGCCGCTCGACATCGTGGACGGCGCGGCACGCATCCTCGACCCCATCATCAGCGGCATCAACACCGGCGAGCACGTGTGGGGCCAGTTCCTGAAAGACTACCGGACCACGCCATGGTGACCACCACCGCGCCACTAGACAGCCCTTATCCGATCGGCCAACCCGGCACCCGCTGGGGCGCAGCCGAGAAGGCGACCTGGCTCGGCCGCCAGCGGGTGCGGCGCAGCTATGCGCAAGAGGTGCTCGCGCCGCTGCGTGCGGGGGTGCCCGCACAGGCCGAGCTCATTCAGTACGGCGTTCTCGACTACACCCGCCTGGGTCTGGCCAGCTACCCGCTCTGTGCGGTGCGCAGCCGCCGCTGGCAACCCGAGCGCCCCGTGGTGCTGGTCACCGGCGGTGTGCATGGTTACGAGACCAGCGGCGTGCAGGGCGCGTTGCGCTGGATCGAGGAGCACTTCGACGCCCATGCCGAGGCCGTCAACATACTCGTGCTGCCCTGCATCAGCCCCTGGGGTTACGAGACCATCAACCGCTGGAACCCCGAGGCGCTCGACCCGAACCGCCAGTTCAAGCCGAACAGCCCGGCCGCCGAAGCGGCGCTGGCGATGGCCTGCGTTGCTGCGAATGGCGAGCGTGTGGACGTGCATGTCGACCTGCACGAGACCACCGACACCGACAACAGCGAATTCGGCCCCGCCAAGGCCGCACGCGACGGTGAGCCCTTCGTGCTGGACCCGATCCCCGACGGGTTCTACCTGGCGGTCGACAGCGCGCGGCCTGCGCCGGACTTTCAGCGCGCGCTGATCGACGCGGTGCGCCGTGTGACCCACATTGCCGCGGCCGATGAACGCGGCTTCATCATCGGCATGCCGCTGCAACAGGAAGGCGTGGTCCAGTTCGCCCAGGCTTCAAGCGGACTGTGCGGCGCCATGACGGGCGCGCGCTTCGTGACGACCACCGAGGTCTACCCCGACAGCCCGCTGGCCACCCCGGCGCAATGCAACGAGGCCCAGGTCGCGGCGGTGAACGCGGCGATCGCCTTTGTGCTGAATCAGGACCGGGCGTTGATCAGCGCCCAGCGCTGACCAGCTCCAGCACCGCGTCGGCGAACACGCGCGGCACTTCTTGCGGCATGTTGTGGCCCACGCCCGGCACCAGCCGGTGCGAGCGCGGCCCGGTGAATTGGGCTGCGTGGGCCGATGCGTCGGCCGGGCCGCGCACGCCGTCGTCCATGCCGTCGAAGGTGATCGTGGGCACCGCAATGGCCGGTTGCAGCGCGAGGCGGCGCTCGATGGGCGCATACGCCGGGTCGCCCGGCACCAGGCCGAAACGGTGTTTGTACGAGTGGATCACCACGTCCACAAAATCGGGGTGGTCGAACGCCGCTGCGCTGCGCTCGAAGGTGGCCGTGTCGAACGCCCAGGTGGGCGACCACAGCGCCCACAGCAAGCGCGTGATGCCGCGCCGGTCTTGCGCCAGCCCGGCCCGGCCGCGCTCGCTGTGAAAGTAGTACTGGTACCAGAGCCGGTGTTCGTCTTCAGCGCTCGAAGGCTCCATGCCACGCGCGATGTTCTGGATGTTGTAGCTGTTGAACGAGACCAGCCCGGCACAGCGTTCGGGCCACAGCGCGGCCACGACGCACGCGGCGCGGCCGCCCCAGTCGTAACCCGCCAGCACGGCGCGTGGCACCTGCAGCGCATCCATCAGCGCGAGCAGGTCGGCGCCGAGCGCGGCCTGTTCGCCGGAACGGGGAGTCGAAGCATCGAGAAAGCGCGTGCCCCCGTAGCCGCGCAGGTAAGGCACGAACACGCGGCAACCCGCGGCCGCGAGCATCGGCGCCACCTCGGCGTAGGCGTGGATGTCGTACGGAAAGCCGTGCATCAGGAACACCGGCGGCCCGCTGCTCGGGCCGGCCTCGAAGTAGGCGATGTCGAGCACGCCGGCTTCGATGTGCTTGAGCGGGGCCATGGTTGGCATCACGCCGCCGCACTGCCCGCGATCTGCCGCAAGGCCCGTTCGAAGATCTCGGGCGGCTGGCCACCCGAGATCAGGTGCTTCTGGTTGATCACGATGGCCGGTACCGACTGGATGCCGGCCTGCTGCCACTCGGCCTCGGCCGCGCGCACCTCGTCGGCATAGCGGCCTTCGCTCAGCACCGCCGCGGCCTGCACCACGTCGAGCCCGGCCTCGGCCGCCAGCTGCGTGAGCAACTGCGGGTCGGAAGGGTTCAGCCCCTGCCCGTGATAGGCCTTCAGCATCGCGTGCTTCAACGAGCGCTGCGCACCGCTACCCTGCAGCCCGGCCCAGTGCAGCAAGCGGTGCGCGTCGAAAGTGTTCCAGACCCGCGCCCGCTCGCCGAAAGCGAAGCCCACGGCCGCGCCCCGCTCGCGGATGTTGGCCCGGTTGCGCGCCAGCTGCTCGTCGCCCATGCCGTACTTCGCCTTCAGGTACTCGCCCGCGTCGGCGCCTTCGGCGGCCATGGTGGGGTTGAGTTCGAAGGGCTGGAAGTGCAGCTCGACGGGGATCTCATCAGCCACCGTTCGCAAGGCCTGTTCGAGCGAGTTCAGGCCGACGGCGCACCAGGGGCAGGCCACGTCGGAGATGAAGTCGATGCGGAGGGTGGGGGTAGCGGGGAGAGTAGTCATGCGGATGATCAACAGGGTGGGGAATGCAGATTCTGTCTTGTGTTCCGCGGACGTGCTTTTGGCAGAGGTGGCGTTGGCTTCCGCCCAAGCTTGGGGGTGGTTAGCCGCCTTGGTGCCCAACTGCTCAGTGCATCGTGCGTGTCAGGACTGGGCCACCGCGAGAATCACTCCCGGGAGCTGAAAGACGAACGAGCTCCCTCTGCCCACTTCACTCCGCGCGGAGACCTTGCCCTTCTGGGCTTCCACGATGCGCTTGGTCAGCGCCAGCCCCACACCAAGGCCTTCAAACGCCTTTGTGTGCCCCTCGCTGAGCTGCTGAAAATCGACGAAGAGGCGAGACATGTGCTCTGGCGCAATGCCGATACCGGAGTCGGTCACCTCGACGCGCAGCGAGTTGTCCTCCACCACCGATGCCATCACCTGAACAAGCCCGCCTTTCGTGCTGAACTTCACCGCGTTGGAGACGTACGACGCGAGAGCTTGCACCAACCGCAGCGGGTCCAGCACGGCACGCTCTGCGCCTTGCTCGACGCTCACCTCCACCTTGATCGACTTCGCCTTCAGCTCGCGGTCGAACATGGAAAGGACCGTCGCAACGACGTACTGGACGTCCGTCGGTTCGGGAACCACTTCCAGACGCCCGGATTCGGCGTTCGCGATCTGCAGCACCGCTTCGATCAGCTTCAGCAACTTCTGCCCGCTGCCGTCGACCTGATCCAGGAACTGGGCGAACTTCGGGGAGCCCGGGTCGATGGCTCCCGAGCGAAGCAGATTGGTCAGGCCAAGAATGCCGTTCAGCGGCGTGCGCATCTCATGCGAAACGTTGGAAAGAAATGCGCGCTTGACGCGGTTCGCCTCGCGGAACTGTCGGTTCTCCGCTTCGAGCCTGGCCGCAGTCAAACGAACCTCCTGCGCTCGGTATGCATCGCTCACGTCGTGCATCACCGATCGGCTCATCAGGAACCCGCCCGCCTCGTTTCGAACTGCAACCGAACTCATGCGCACCCGTCTCGTCTGCCCGACCAACGGCACCAGCTCGAACTCGACGCCTTCGATGCGTCCTTCGGAGATGAAGCGGGGAAAGATTGCCTTGAACTGCGCCCGCCCCTCATCTTGCAGGAAGCGCCCCGGACTTTGGCCGATGACCTCCTCTGCAGTGCCACCCAGCCACCGCAGCCCCGTGGTATTCATGCGAACGATTCGTCCGTCTGCATCGAGCGAGTAGTAGGCGCAAGGCGCCTCGTCATAGAGGTCGCGAACCTCGTTGATTGCCGCGATGAGTTGCTGATTCAATCGCTTGCGCTCGGAGACATCGCGCACCGAGCAGTACACGTACTCTTGCCCATCGACCTCGGCGACGGACGCTTGAACTTCGACGTCGAAAATCGAACCGTCATTTCGGCGGTACCTCGACTCGAACTGCCTCTGCTCGCCCAGCGGCACCGCCCTCAGCCACTCGTTGATGTGTTTTGCCGGAAAGCGCATGTCCCACGCACTGACATGCTGGCCCACCAAGCTTTTGCGGTCGGTTCCCAGCATCCGGGCCAATGACTCGCTCGCTTCGCTCACGTGGCCCTCCCTGTCGAGCACCTGGACGCCATCGCTCGCCGCCCTGAGCAGGGCCCGATTACGCAAGCCCTCCCCCATCAGCAGTTGTGCGCTCTCACGTTCGCGGCGCCTCGAGCGGAGCACCAGGTACGACGCGCCCACCAGGGTGGAAAACGACAGCAGGAGGAGCACGCCGATCTGCGCGGCCTCGCGGCGCCAGGCTGCGAAATAGTCGGCCGTGGACAAGCCGACGAGGATGATGAACGGGTAGTCATCGATGGCCTGGTAGGCCGACATCCGCTCGACGCCGTCGAGCGCCGTGGCCGAGATGAAGAAGCCGGCTCGAGCGTTCCGCACCAGCGCGCGCTCGAGCTCACTCGACACCTTCGACGAGCCGATGGCAGGAGGCTCGGAAATTCCGGGGGCGTGGCGTGCGACGAGCTGGCGGTTCGCAGTGCGCAACGAGATCGCGCCATAGATCCCGACGTCGACCTCGGCGAAGCGCTGGCGAAAGGCGTCGGCCGCGACATTGGCGTAGACCACACCATCGAAGGTTCCGTCGCTCTTCTGGAGGCGTCGCGCAAAGGCAATGACCCACTTCTTGCTGATCCTCGCCTGCAGCGGCTCGGAGAAGATCAGTTCATCCTTGGTGGAAGCCTTCGCGGCCTTGAAGAAGGGCCTGTCGCTCAGGTCGACCGTCATGCCCGATACGCCCGGCCCGTGGCGAACAATGCCGCTGGCGTCGGTGATTCTCAGACTGTCGGCCCACGGGAGGAGAGCCAACTGGTCAGCGAGCACGGCCTCGATTTCCGCCCTGTCGTCTGGGTGCCGGTCACGGGCAGACCGCACATTCAAGAGCGCCATGTCGACCTGGCGGATCTCCGAACCCAGCATCTGGCGCAAGCCGTTGGTCATGGACTCCGCGGAATCCCGGGCCTTCTCGGTGTGAGCTTGCTTGCTCGAGTAGAGCGCCACACCGGCAATCGACCCCAGGAGCACGGCCAGGATCAGATTGCCGGCTACGAGCCATCTGGTGGGGCCATCCCAGCTAAGCACGCGCAAGTTCATGGTATGGCGACACCTCCAGTGATGGGACTCCCGTGCGAATTGTCGCTCACTACGACCCCGCGCCCCCCGCGCCCCAGCCCCCGAACTGCCCCCCCTTCCCCCCTCTTATCCGCCTCAAGTTTCCCCCCCGCCC